>CAVRFZ010000021.1:0-53330 GCA_963720655.1 uncultured Acidobacteriota bacterium
CACTTTTTGGCTAACTCTTTGTCGGACCTGAAGTCCAAGGTTGCACACCTTCGTAGGGAGATTTCTCCATACTTATCGGGCTCGGTCTCCGCTTGAGGCCTAAGTTCTGACAGTTATTGCAGCTTCGCGTATTCGGCTTTGGCTTCCTTCAGGATGGGGATCTCAGGGTCAGCGTCTTTCCAGAGCGCGAGGAAATGAAGATATGCCCCACGGGCTTTCACGGCGTCTCCCCGCAAAACATAAGCACGGCCCAGTTGCAGATGCGCCAGTGCACCGATAATTTCGTTGCCTGTTACTTCCCGATGGTCGACGATCTTTTCAAACGCAATAGCCGCATGTGTCCCCTCACGTGCGGCTAGATATGCCTCGCCACGCACATAGGCCGGATACAGCTTCACGAAAGGCAGGTCGCCCATTTCGTACGGAGTGGCGGATTGCAGGACTTCCACGGCCTTAGCGGGATCGTGCCGGGCAATCCAAAGTTGAGCCCGAATCATCGGCACGTAAACGAATTGTACGAATGTGTCCTCCGGGAATCGCTTCGCCAAATCATCGGCTATCGCCTGCCCCCTCGCCGCGTCCCCTATGATGGCCGACGCGAACCCCCATGCAAACTGCATATCTTCACTCATCAAGTGACCGCGCATCTTTGGTGGCTGTGCTCGAGCTTCGAGGAAATTTCCGAGCAATGCCTCCCGCACCATCTCGTTAACCTCATAGCCTATCGCAGTCTCTTTTTCTTCTGCTTGCTCGGCAGAGAATACGGCCCGGCGCGATAGCTCTCGAGCATCGCTCAGGCGACCAAAATACGCAGCGGAAGCAGCTGCGAGAGCGAAAAACTTGTCCTCGACCCCGGCTTGTGAGCCCCCCAGGCAACCTGTTTGGCCAACCCTCCCACATCGTTCTGCAAAAATGCCAGCTGATACAGGTCGAGATGCAGCGCTGTAGAATCCAGATTCTTCGCCTCTGCTTCTTCCATCACAGTTTGCGCGTCGCTGACGCGGTTCAACATAAGATAGCGGTAGGCGAGAGTGGCATAGTTCAGCCCGCTGTCCGGCTCCAGACGCAGCGATTCATGCGCTTCCTCCAATGCCTTGTCGTATTGCCCGATGTTCGAGTGCAATTCTCCAAGATTGAAAATTGGAGTGACGTCACGAGGGTACGCCTGCGCCCACAGCTCGAAAGTCTGCCGTCCTTTCTCGATGCTGCCGGTGACGAACATGTGGTAATGCGAGTCGATGTAAAATCTTTCGCGCTCGCTCACTTTTCGACGAAGCTCGTACGCTCGCTTCGTATTTTCGGTGGCGAGATTCAGCTCCCAGAGATTGGAATCGGTGGCACCGAGCCTCGCATAAGCCATCGCGAACTCCGGGTCCAGGCTGATCGCTCTCTGGAAGAACGCGACGGCGGCGATATTGTCTCCGTTCATCAATTTGCGACAGCCCAGGCTGTATGCTTGCAGGGCTTCGAGAGAAGCCGTGGTGGCTTCTTCGATAGGCGTGTCGAACCTCTCGATCGAGGCGAGCGACTCGCCCAATCGCCCGCGCAGGTGCTTAGCCTCTCCGTCCAAGGCTCTCAAAACCTGCTCCTTGGAACTCACCCGCGCCTGTTCTGCCGCTAGGACCTTCTCTCTTTGGCAATCCACAGCATTCAGTCCGATCACGTATTCGTTTCCCAGCTTCGCGATCGTCCCCGCCAGTACCGCCGCACTCAAGGTTCGCTGACAAACCTCGAGAGCGGTCTTCTCGCTGACCCGTTCGCCAGCCGGGCGATCCATCATCTGCAGCGTTTCGGTCATTTTCTTGCCGGAAAGGATACTCAGAAACGGTGACTGCTCGAGTTGCACGGAGAGCGCCTGCTTGAGGGTGTCGTCGAAGACCGCATCACCGGTCGAGTTGGCAAAGTCAGCGATAACAATCGTGTCCTTCACTGAGAGCGCAAGCGCGCGATGAAAACGTAACAACAGAGCCGCCACCGCGAGTGCCGCGATTGCAAGGGCAGTAGCTACCGCGGCAACAGCCTTCCGGCGTTTCGTTGCGTTCAGTACCAGACTTGGCGCTACCGTCGCCGCGGGCGCTTCACGCCCGGCTCCATTCGTCCCGGTTGCAGGTATTTCCGCGGGCAGCGGTTGCTTTTCTAGCGTCGCAACGAACCGATAGCCCCTCGCCGGAACCGTAAGCACGAAGCGCGGCGCCTCCGGATTATCATGCAAGGCCTGCCGGATCTTGCGGATTGCCGTGTTGATGCTGTTGTCGGCGTCAACGTAAACGTTCTTTCCCCAGATCTGCTCGAGGATTTCCTGCCGCGTCACCAATTCCCCATGCCGCTCGACCAGCAAGTTGAGCAAGTCGAAGGGGATGCGTTCCAGATGCACAACGTTACCGTCGCGCCGAAGTTCGCAGGCACTGCGATCGAGCTCGAAATCCTCGAATTGTAGGGTTTCAAGGGGCATCGCGGGGGCCCAAGGATTCCAAGGCTATTCTACGTCCGCGCGTCCCGATGAGATAGAAGCAAACAAAATCAGGGGTTTACGACCATTCCAATTTCTTCAGTCATTCTTCAGACGCTCTCCATTGCCAGAGGTGCGTGTCCCGCAGATGATGCGACCCAGGTCGGTACCTCAACTGTTCTGAAAACTCAAGCTTTGCAGAGATTCGCGTGCGATGAAATCACGATTTTGGCTCAAAGGAGAATCAAGATGAAATGTTCCGCATGGAAAGCAGTTCCTGCCGCTGCACTTTTAATTTTCATTATGTGCGGGCCAGCAAAGGCTCAGGACGGCGACAATGACGGATGCTCCGCCGCCACCCTGCATGGCGACTACGCCTTCACGCTTCATGGCGAATCGCTCGGCATACTCGTGTCGCAAGGAGTGGGGGTTCCTCCGAAGCTGGTCCCCTTCGTGAGTCCATTGCCCGCCGATGGCGTGGCCATCACCCATTTTGACGGCAAAGGCGGCCTCTCACAGGTCGATTGGGTGATGCGAAGCGGAACGTCGGCGGCTGTACCAGGGACTCCCGTCACGAAGAATGGGTTTCGCTCCCAGGAGACAGGCACGTACACCGTGAGCTCCGATTGCACGGGCACGTTCAAAATCCTGTTCCCCGACACGTCGGAAATTGACGTCGCATTCGTTCTCGGCAAGCAAGGCCGCGAAATCCGCACGGTCGTCACACGTCAACACGTTCCCATGCTTCCGCCTCCGGTGATTCCGCCCGGCGCAAGCTGCGTTCCGTTGACCGCGGCTGACAAGATGGGTTGCGACTTAGGGGTACAGATCCGCAGCGACGGCGTGAAAATCGAGCCGGTTCGGCCTGACCTGTAAGGGCACGCAACTAAGTATTTGTTGAATCTTGCCAGACGAATGCCCCATCCTTCGCGTCCTTTGCGAAGGATGGGAGCTTTACCATTTTCAATTTTCCCTTTTCCAATTTCTGAATTTTCCGCCTGGTGCCCTCTCCGAAAATATGCTCACCTACTCCTCGTTGTATAGTCTGATGCTGTATTGACCGGGGAAACGTGTCTCAGGAGCACGCCAAGTTATGCTTGCCGTCCACATGCAACTAACCATTCTCGCCGCATTCTTTGAAATCTCTCGCACGGTGCTTTCGATGTGCGGCGCCGGCATCCTGATTTTCTTCGTCGCGCTGTGGGCTGCCAAGGACGATATCGCGCAGGCCCGCGGCCTCGACAAAGTCGTAGCCTTGAGCAATTTGTGTTTCGCCGCACCCTTGGCGGTCTTCGGCGCCCTGCATCTTGCGGCCGCAAAAGCCCTCATGACCATGGTGCCCTCGTACATGCCGTGGCCGTTGTTTTGGGCCTATTTCTTCGGCTTTGCGCTGCTGGCCGCGTCTTTGAGCATTGCCACAAAAATTCTGGTGCGCTGGTCCGGCCTGCTGTTCGGCATCGCGATGTTTTGTTTTGTGGCGATGATGGACATCCCGGGCGCTCTCCAAAACCCCCGAGACAGGTTTGGATGGATCCTGGCCATCCGCGAACTGGCCTTCGGCGCCGGCGCCTGGCTTCTCGCGGCGGGCGCGATGACCGGGAAAATGGTCTGGGGAGATGACCCAGTCGACGACTGGAACGACGACCAGCTCGGCCACCGGGCAAGTCAAAACCACGTTCCTGACCATAGGCCGCGTGGTGGTCGGGATCACCGCCATATTTTATGGCGTCGAACATTTCCTGCACCCACAGCAAGTCCCCGGAGTCCCGCTCGAGAAAATGATTCCCGACTGGATTCCCGCGCACCTGCTCATCAATTACCTGACGGGCGCAATTCTCGTCGTTTCCGGCGCAGCCATCCTGCTGGCCAAAAAGACGCGCCTCGCCGCAACCTATCTCGGCGCCTGGATCGTGCTGCTGGTCGTCGTCATCTACGGCCCAATCCTGATCTCCGCCCTGGCCAACCCAAGCACCCAAGTCAAAATCGAGGGAATCAACTACTTCTTCGACACCCTCCTCTTCGCCGGCGTAATCCTCGCCCTGGCCAGCGCCACGCCACCCACAGATTAGAATAACGTTGCCATCCCGAGCGCAGTCGAGGGATCTGCAGTTACTCCTGCCGTGCGCCCCACCCTTCACGGGATTTGTGAAGGGTGGGACGCTTTTGCACTTTTTTATTTCTCTTTCCCGGCTTTCCGAATCGTCCGCCAAAACCAAATCACTACCATTTGCGCTGCCTCACCCGCGCAAGCCTTCGGCCTTATAGTTAAGAAAATGACTCGGGACGCAGTCCCGACACCGCTTGCTTGTCCTGGGCCTCGAAGGGCGCCGCATTCCCCGCGCAAGTCTCAGCGAATCCAAACGTCTGCAAAACTAAACCGCCACCACTTGCTTGTCCTGAGGCACGAAGGGCGCCGAATCACCCGCGCAATCTTTCAGGGGTAATTAAATGCCTGCAGACTGAATCAACTACCACTTGCGGTGTTTCATCCGCGCAAGCTTTCGGCCTTATTGTTAAGAAGTGAATCGGGACGCAGTCCCGCCCCACTTGCGCTGAACCACCCACGCAAGCTTTTGCCTTATAGTTAAAAAATGACTCGGACGTAGTCCGACACCATTTGCGCTGAATTTCTCGCGCAAGCCCCTTGCTGCTCGTCACTTGTCACTCACCACTCGCCACGATCTGCGAATTTGCTCGGCTCCGCGTAGTTATTCAGCTATGCAGCCGCCCCAAATCGTGCTACCATTTACCGTTTTTATATGATGACGCAAACGTCACTATCGGCGGCCAGAAGCACTCAGCGGGGAGAAAAACTCCCCGCGCCCGCGCACAGGTGCGCCGCCACCCACCACGCCGTCCCTGGACGACTTCAATTTCTAATCGCAAATCTGGAATTAAAACTCCACTCAACTCATAGAAAAATCAGCCCTCTAGAAATTTCTAATCGCAAACGTTTTGACGATTTTTGATCTCCCTTCGTACACCCGCACATCAACTTCCCAAAACGGGACTTCCAGCCCGCTTGCGCTGACTTTCTCGCGCAAGCCTTCGACTTCATCTCTGGCCGCGCCTCGAGTTTCAGGCCGTCGCCTCTCACTAGCCACTAGTCACTCGTCACTCGCCACTGCATTTCTAATACACGGTTCCGCGATTAAAAATCGCGCCAACCTGCCCTGTTTCAATCACATGCAAATTTCTAATAGGCGGCAAACCGGGGATAACCCGACCATACTCTTTGGGCTCGGACTTTCGGAATTGCTGGTAGAATGCGCGCCCGTGCGAACCCTTCTGCTTGTGATTCTTTTTGTTTCACCCGCCGCGGCTCAATCCTGGACTGTCGAGACCACCGGCTGGGATTCGAATCTGCGCGCCGTCGTCGCCATTCACTCGAGCAATCCGCAGCGCCATTCTGCACCTGTGATCTGGGCCTCGGGCTCGAATGGCCGCACGCTTCGATCGACTGACGGCGGGCAGCACTACACACGCGGCCTCGTCAATGCGCCCCAGCCGCATTCGCTCGACCTTCGCGGAATCCAGGCCTTCAATGAAAAGCTGGCCTACGTGATGTCCAGCGGCCCGGGAAAAATGTCGCGCATCTACAAGACGCACAATGGCGGCGAAACCTGGAAGCTCGAATTTTCCGGCACGGGGCAGCAGTTTTTTCTCGACGCGCTCGCCTGCATCTCCGAGACGGAGTGCTTCGCGCTCAGCGATCCCGTGGACGGGAAATTCGTGCTCATCAGCACCACCGATGGCCAAAACTGGAAAGAACTGCCGCGCGACTCGATGCCCGCAGCACTTCCCGGCGAAGGCGCTTTCGCCGCGAGCAATTCCTGCCTCGCGATTTACGACAAGCGCGAAATCTACTTCGTCACCGGCGGTGGCGCCGCGCGCGTGTTTCATTCGCCCGACCTGGGCCGCACCTGGACGGTGACGGAAACGCCCATCATAAAAGGCAATCCATCCTGGGGCGCGTTCTCGATCGCTCGCTTGGGGAGCATGCTCGTTGTGGTCGGCGGGGATTTCAAGGATGAGGCGGACTCAAAACGCACCGCCGCGTACTCGCTCGACGGCGGCGTCACCTGGACTCTCGCCATACGCCCGCCGACAGGATTCCGCTCCGCGGTCGCGTTCTTGAATCGCGATACGCTTCTCAGCGCCGGCACGGGCGGCGAGGACATCAGCACCGACCAGGGCGCGCACTGGACGCGCAACGATGACATCAACCTGAACGCCATCGCCGTCCTCGACGGCGCCGCGTGGGCTGTAGGCCCCAACGCCACCATCGTGCACTGGACGGAGCGCCCGCGCTAGTCATTGCCCATTACAAATAATCGCCCATTTACAAAAATTTCGTTCGACTGGTGCATAATGGCGGCCCACACATTCCCAGCCAACCAAGGAGGTCATCACATGGCCACGATTACCACGAAAGACGGAATTGAAATTTATTACAAGGACTGGGGCAAGGGTCAGCCCATCGTTTTCAGCCACGGCTGGCCGCTCTCAGCCGATGATTGGGACAACCAGATGATGTTCTTCGTCAACCACGGCTATCGCGTCATAGCCCACGACCGGCGCGGGCATGGCCGCTCGTCACAGACGGCCGACGGCCACGATATGGATCATTACGCCGACGACCTGGCGGCGCTCACCGCGCATCTCGACCTGAAGGATGCGATACACGTTGGCCATTCGACGGGCGGAGGCGAAGTGGTGCACTACATTGCGCGCCACGGCGAAAGCCGCGTGTCAAAAGCGGCGATCATCAGCGCAGTGCCGCCGTTGATGCTGAAGACTGCGGCGAATCCAGGCGGGCTGCCGAAAGAAGTGTTTGATAATTATCAACAGCAGACCTCATTCAACCGCGCGCAATTTTATCTCGACGTGGCGTCCGGGCCGTTCTACGGTTACAACCGGCCGGGCGCGAAACCTTCCCAGGGCATTATCTGGAATTGGTGGCGGCAGGGGATGATGGGAAGCGTGAAGGCGCACTCGGATGGCGTCGTCGCTTTCTCGCAGACCGACTTCACTGAAGACCTGAAGAAAATCACGGTGCCGGTGCTGGTGATGCATAGCGAGGACGACCAGATCGTGCCCTACGCGGATGCGGGACCGCTATCGGCAAAGTTGCTGAGGAACAGCACGTTCAAATCCTACAAAGACTTTCCGCACGGCATGCCGACGACGCACGCCGACACGATTAACGCCGATCTGCTCGCTTACCTGAAAGGCGCAGCGAGCAAAGCGGCAGGCTAACTGCGCGATTCGCGCAAAGAAAAAGCGGGGCGCGATGGGCGCTCCGCTTTTTGCTGCAGAGCCGAGAACTTTCCAGGCAAGAATCCCACGACGAAAAATTCGCTCGTCGTGGCTACCTGAAACCTCACGACAGCTTGATTGCGTTTTATTTTTGACCGTGCGCTCGGCCCGCATAATTCGCGAGTACCGAATCCAATACAAAGAGGCGCTTGGCGTCGTGGCCGGCGAGAAGGTCGCCGTGGGCCGCGAGGACAACGAGTTCCCCGGTTGGAAATGGTGCAGGGCATTAAATGGTCGCGAAGGCTGGGTGCCGGTTGAGTTGCTCTCGGACGCAACCGCGACGGAAACTACCGTCCTCTGCGACTACTCCTCGCGCGAACTCGCGGTACAGCCAGGCGAGCAGGTTACAGTGGAAGATGTACGCCACGAATGGCTGCTGGTCCGGAATATCCGGGGCGAACGTGGATGGATTCCCGCGTCCCACGTCGAGGCGTTGTAACGCTTCACCATCGCCGACGCGCTAGGGCCGCCGCGGCCACCACAGCAGCATCAAACCAATCCCCACAGCGTAAAACGGCAACGCTGTCTTGAGTGGCGCTCCCAAGATCCGTAGCGCGAATCCATAGAGCGCAACCACATCCATAAGCACGGCCGTCAATATTCCGCCGAATCTCCACCGCTGGAGTGCCGTCACATCGTCCGGCGTTGACTGCAGCGTTTCGAAGGCAGGCCGAATCTTTGTCATTCGGAAATACTGAGCCATCCCGATCACCACAAGACTGATGCATCCGAATGCCAATGGCAAAACGTTATTGAGTTCCTTCGCCTGGTGAGCGATCACGACTTCTGCCGCGTAAACATAGAGAAACATCGCGAATAAAATAACACCGTGGATCGTTCGGAGAAATCTGAGTGTTCCGTCGATCGTGTTGGTAGCGAGCGGCATCGTTCCTCCTCGAAGCTCGCCGCGATTCTCCGTCCTACCCCCGAAACAATGCAAGCCGCGCAAGACCGTACTCGGTGATGAACCCGATGACCAAAGGCTGCATGGCAGCCGCGCGCAAATATGTCGCAGTTTAGAGTTGGGCCGCGTTTCGAGCGGAAAATCCTCACCTCTAAAGAGGTGAGCTACATAAAAGCTGCGCTACATCGGCTAGGGCGTGGCGGAATTCTGATTGGGGTCGTGCTTGGGGAGATTTGGCGTGATTTTCTTGACGATGAATTCTTGGAAAAGGTTGGCGGCGGCGGTGGTGCCGATGCCGATGGCGGTGTTTTCGAAGGTGAGGGCGGCGCCTCGGTCGTGCGACGGGTAGTAGGAATTGGAAATGCCGGCAGCGATCAGGCTGCCTAGAATGGCGGAGTAGTTGAACTGCCAGTGGCCGTTGTCGCCCTTGCAGATGACGGCCATGGATATGGCGTAAAGAGCGCGGGAAGTTTTGCTGCCGGTACCTTTATAGAAGTAACGCGGATCCTGTTTCAGGAGCGACGGCAGAATCGCGCCGCCGATGAAGGTGCCGGTGACGAGGTCTGCGTAACCGGCGCCGTAGCGCTTGGCGTAGCCCTGTGCACCCTGGCCGTATCCGCCGAATGTGTTCTGCGATTGTTGGATGCCGGCGACCGCGCCGACCAGAACAAACGTGACGGGATCGATGGTGGTCTTCCAGGCCAGCTCGAACTTTTGCCTGGGGCGGAGCGCGACGGCGTTTGGATCGTAAGTGACATAGAAATTCGGAATCACGCCGAGGACGCGCTGCTTTTCCTGCTCCTGAATCTGCGCTTGCGCCTCCTCTTCCGTAGGGGCTGCCACGTGCACTTCGGTGACGGCGGTAGCGAGCGGCAGCTGGATCATCGGGATAACGTCCACTTCGCCCGCGTGCAGCACACCAGAAAATGTTTGCGTGGTGAAACCGGGCGAAGAAATTGTGAGTTGAAACGGGCCGGGCGGAACATTGGTGAAAGTGAATTGGCCGTTGCTGTCCGCGACAGCTTCCTGCGTCGCGGGCTGGCCGTCGAGCTTAAGCGTCACGTGCGCGCCGACGATGGCGGCTCCGCTTTTGTCCGCGATCTGGCCACTGATAGTGCCAGTAGCGACCGGGTCGACCTGCTGCATAGCAGGCTGAGATTGCGACTGCGCGAACGCGAAAGAAGGAAAAATGTAAAGTGAGAGGCAGGAGCAGAAAAACATCAGAGAGTAGAGCTGCGAAAATTGGCCGCGGCGGCGACAGGGAGTTTTTGCGCGCAAGCCTGAGCTCGTTGTGCTCACCATTCCGATTTTATCGCCTTTGGTCTCTCATCCAGCAAGGTTTGACTGCGGGAAGGTGTTTCAGGTTGCACGGGTGTGGCGCGAAGTGCCTCGGACTACAATATTTGGGAGACTTCGAGAGCGGAGCCAGACTCCCCGCAATTTTGTGATGCGACTCGTCAAAAAAAATCATATCTCCATCGTTCTGTAATTGAAATGTAACAACCTTCCATCAGTCTCTCACGCAGCGTTAGCAAAAGCCCTGCCCATCCACAGAAAACAATGGAGGAAATATATATGGCACGTGTGTCTGTACGAAGGACGTGGCGAGAGCGCGCGGTTGCAGGCATGCTCTTTGTCACGCTTACGCCGTTCGCAGCCGGTCCAGTTTCCGCTCAAGAACCGGGGAAGAACGACGGCAAAAATGATCATCAGCAGACCGAAACGCCCATCAAGCACGTGATCGTACTCATCGGAGAGAATCGCACGTTCGATCATTTGTTCGCCACATACGTTCCGCAGAGCAGAGATTCGGTGAAGAACCTTCTTTCAGAAGGGATCATTAAAGCGGACGGCACGCCGGGAAAGAATTTCGGGAAAGCGGCGCAGTTTCAGGCCATCGCACCATTCAAAACGAAGTTTTACATCAGCCTCGATAGCGACGACAAGGCTCCCTACAGCATTCTTCCCGAGCCGACTCTAAACTTTTCGCCCAGCCCTGCGACGGGCGAGCCGCCTCCGTTTCCCGCTGGAACTCCGACGGCTTTCCTGGCAGCAATCGAGCCGTCACTAGAACTAGGCGATCTCGGTTCTGCTGACGACCGGCGCATCCGGGGCCGCACAAACCGCGGAACTTCCCGATTTCGATTCGCGCATACAGAACTTCAGCCATCTGCCGAACGGGCCGTTTCCGCTGAAGGGCGCGAATCTTCCGTACGATTCCTATACCGGAGACACCACGCACCGGCTTTACGAGATGTGGCAACAGTCGGATTGCAACATCCGCAACGCAACCTTCCAGAATCCGTCGGGTTGCTTGAATGACCTCTATCCTTTCGTGATCACGAGCTATACCAGCGAGCCCGATCCTTTCAGCTTTCCCATCGCCAACGAAGTGGATGACAACGGCGGCGGGAATTCGATGGCGTTCTACAACATGCAGGCGGGAGACGTGCCGGTCCTGAAGAGCCTCGCTGACCAGTACTCGATGAGCGACAACTACCATCAGGCGGTGATGGGCGGCACTGGCGCGAATCACGTGATGTTGGGCACGGGCGATGCCATTTTCTGGAGCGATGGCAAAGGCAATCCAACCACGCCGCCGTCTCACATTGCCAACCCCGATCCGCTGCCCGGCTCAAACAACCAGTACACGGTGGACATCGGTTTCGATGGGAACTTCACGGAGTGCGGAAATCCATCGCAACCCGGCGTCGCCGCCGTCAGGAATTACCTGGCCACGCTGTTCTATCATCCCAAGCCGAACTGCCAGCCAAATCGCTACTACATGGTGAACAATGACAATCCGGGCTTCCTGCCGGACGGCACTGTGGACACGAAAGGCATCGCCGGCGGCGGCTCGGTGCCTCCGACAAACGTGCGAACAATCGGCGAAGCTCTTAACGACAAGAACATTTCGTGGGCTTACTACGGCGGAGCGTACAACGCCGCTGTGGCGCTCGAACAGGATCCCACGAGCACAAATCCGGCAGTGCAGGTAGGGCGAGCCTACTGCAACATCTGCAACTTCGAGTCCTACGCGAGTGCGATCATGGGCGTTACGGCACAGCGCACGGCTCATATCAAGGACGCGACGGACTTTTTTGCGGCGATAGGCAACAGTACTCTACCGGCCGTGTCGTTTGTGAAGCCCGACGGACTACTCGATGGGCATCCGGCTTCCTCGAAGTTCGACCTCTTCGAAGGCATGGTGAAAAAGACCGTCGACGCACTGAATGCGAACCCGGAGCTATTCGCCAGCACTGCCCTAATCATAACGGTGGATGAAGGCGGCGGATATTACGATTCCGGTTACATTCAACCGCTCGATTTCTTCGGCGATGGGCCACGGATTCCGATGATTATCGTCTCGCCGTTCACCAAGGGCGGACATATCAGCCACAACTATGCCGATCACGTGTCGATATTGAAGTTCATCGAGCGCAATTGGAATTTGCAACCATTGACGGCACGGAGCCGGGACAATTTCCCGAATCCGATTTCGCTGCCGTTTAACCCTTACGTGCCGCTGAATAGCCCGGCGATCAGCGACCTGTTCGATCTTTTCCAGTTCGGACATGGTCATGATGGGGGCGGGAACGGCCACTAGAGCGAGACAAACAACGTAACTTGGTTCGGTGAAGTGAGCCTGTGTGAGATGAACTCTCGCACAGGCTCTTTTATTTGCGGGAGGAAATAAAATGAGGATGTTAAACTCACGCGTTTTCTCTCGGAGGCGGTAAATGTATCGGATCGCGCGCTTTACGGTTCCCTGCATGCTGTTTGTTGCGCTTGGCACGGTTTGCATCGTTGCTCAGCCGGCTTGGGCGCAGTCATCTGCATCAGCGGCGAAAGAGCTTACCGTGGAGCGCATCTACAGCGCGCCAAGTTTGAGCGGGCACCTGACGGATGGGATCGAGTGGACGCCGGACAGCAGGCACATTTCGTACATTGTGCGCAATGGATCAGGCCCGGATGCGCCGGCGGAACTTTGGACGATGGATGGCGCAACCGGCGAGCGCAAGGTGCTCGTTGGCGCGGATGCGCTGAAAGCGGTGACGCAGCCTGAAAAGCAGCAGACGATTCAATCGACGGGGCTGGGGCGGGTGAGCGCGGAAAGCTACATGTGGGCGCCGGACGGCAAAGCGATTCTGTTCGCGGGTAGCAGCCGGCTCGTGTTGCTCGATCTGGGGACGATGAAACCGAAGACGATTGTGAGCGGCGAACAGGATGTGGAAGATCCGAAATTTTCGCCGGACGGAAAATGGATCAGCTTCGTGCGCGATTCGAATCTGTGGGCGGCGAATATCTCGAGCGGCGAGACAAAAGCGCTGACCAGCGGCGGAAGCGAAGAAATTCTGAAGGGGAAGCTCGACTGGGTGTACCCCGAAGAACTGAGCGCTTCGACAGCGTACTGGTGGTCGCCCGATTCGACGAAGATCGCTTACTACGAGATGGACGAGCGGCCGGTGACGCGATATCCGATCATGGACATGAGCTCGATGACCGGCGCGATGCAGTACACACGATTTCCGCAAGCGGGCGAGGCGAATCCGATTGTGCGCGTAGGCGTGGTGGCGGTGACGGGGGGCGAAACGAAATGGATGGATACGGGTGCGAACACGGATGTGTACCTGGCGCGCGTGAACTGGCTGCCCGACGGGCGGCGGATTGCGATTCAGCGAGTGAATCGCGCGCAGGACAGGCTCGATTTGGTTTTCGCGGATGCGGGAACGGGAGCGTCGCGCACGATTTTGAGCGAGTCGGACAAATACTGGGTCAATCTCAGCGACGATCTTTATTTTTTCTCTGACGGCAAACGGTTTCTGTGGTCGAGCGAGCGCACTGGGTTTCGCCACTACTACATTTACGATCTGGCTGGTAAACAGGTGGAACAGTTGACGAGCGGCGACTGGGGCATCAACGGCACCGGCGCTTTCGGGCCTGGAACGGCAAGCCACCCGCAGGTGGACGAAGCGCACAATTGCATCTATTTCATCTCGAATAAAGACAACGTGGTCGAGACGCAGGTGTACCGAGTTTCGCTTCGAGATAAGAGCGTGACGCGGATTACGCGCGAGGCAGGCACGCATCAGCCGATGTTTGCGGCGGATAGCTCTGCGTTCGTTGACGTATTTTCGACGGCGATGACGCCGCCGCGGCAGGACCTGATGCGGATTGACGGCAAAGGGATTGCCGCGATCGAAGAAAACAAAGTTGGGGAGCTGGCCGAATACCATTTTTCGCCGGTGGAATTTCTGAATGTGGCCGCGAACGACGGCACGAAACTTTACGCGATGATGATGAAGCCGGCAAATTTCGACCCGGCGCGAAAATATCCGGTTCTCATTTACGTGTACGGTGGGCCGCAGGCGCAGACGGTGCGCAACCTGTGGGGCGACGTGGAGGAGCTGTGGCTCGATTTGATGGCGCAGAAAGGATTTATTATTTTCGCGCTCGATAATCGCGGCTCCTACAATCGCGGGCATGCTTTTGAGACGCCGGTATACCACCACCTGGGCAAAGTGGAACTGGAAGATCAGGTGACGGGCGTGAATTACTTGACGTCGCTGCCGTATGTGGACGGCTCGCGGATCGGGATCTGGGGCTGGAGTTACGGCGGTTTCATGACGCTCGATGCGATGTTTAATGCGGCGGATGTTTTCAAGACAGGAGTGGCGGTGGCGCCTGTGAGCGATTGGCGCCTGTACGACACGATTTACACCGAACGCTACATGGGCAGGCCGCAGGAGAACGAAGAAGGCTACAAGCAAGCATCTCCCGGATATGATTCGGCAAAGTTAAAGGGGCAGTTGATGCTGGCGCACGGGACCGGTGACGACAACGTGCATTTCGCCAATACGACGGAAGTGCTGAACCAGATGATTGACAACAACCGTTACCCTGCGGCGCTGATGATTTTCCCGGGGCGCGGGCATCCGATCGGAGACGCGCCAGCGCGCATTCAGCTTTTTGAGCGAATTACTGAATTCTTTCTGAAGAATCTTTAGACGATGATAAATTCGGAAACACAGATGGATACAACCTGCCGCGGGTGGAGATATTCCAATATACTCGCGGGTAACACCGCCGGTTCGATGAGAGTTCCTGCCGCGCGGGTTCGGAGAAAATGAGCTTCCGGTCGAAATTGCGGGTCAATCAATGTGTGGCGATGTGTCTCGCGGCGGGGCTGTGGCCAGCGGCACACGCGAGGGCCCAAGAAGGCCCGGCGGCAAAGCACGAGCTTGTACTCGAAGCGGACACGTCGTCTCAGCTTCTGGATACGGGCTTCAGGAAACTTTACGAGCTCAATTTCGATGGGGCGCGTGTGGATTTTAAGGAGTATCAAAGAATTCGCCCCGACGATCCGATGGGGAAAGCGGCGGAAGCCGCGAGTTATCTGTATCAGCAGTTCGATACGAAGGGCATTTTGTCGTCGGAGTTCTTTTTGAATGACGAGCGGTTCCTGGGTGGCGCGGAAGGTAGTCCATCACAAAATCGCAACGCTCCCTTTGAAGACGCGGTTCATCAGTCAAGAGAGATGGCGAAGAAACGCGTGAAGGCGAACTCGCACGACGTGCAAGGCTTGCTGGTGCTTACGATCGCTGACGGGATGGAATCGAATTACGACGCGTTCATCCAGAAAAAACAGATGCAAGCGCTGAGCTTTATGAAACAGGGCGAAGCGGAAGCAAATGCGGTGCTTTCGATCGATCCTGCGTCGCAGGATGCATACGTGGCGCTGGGGATGGCCAATTACGTGATCGGATCATTGCCAAGCTATAAGCGCGCTTTTTTGTGGTTTGGCGGCGTGCATGGCGACAAGGTGAAAGGGATGGAATTGATGTCAACCGCCGCCGAACACGGTCGCTACTTGAGCCCGTTTGCAAAGATCATGCTGGCGCTTGCTTACGAGCGGGAGCACCAGCCCGAGAAAGCGCGTTTGCTGCTGAGCGAACTTTCGGTGCAATTCCCTTCGAACCGGATTTTCGCGCACGAGCTGGTGCTGGTCGATCAGAAGCAGACTTGCTGCAAGCGCTGAACACGTCGCAGTAATTTTCACTGAACTTTTCTGGCTGAACTTCTCTCACGAACTTCTCTCACGAACTTCCGCCTGCTGTTTACCATTTCACGCGCACGCGATAATCGAGCGTTGCCGTTCCGTCCTTCTCGACTGGAATTGAAAATCCGAGCGTTGTGGCATCAAGCTTCGTCCACTTGAAATTCGAGTTCTGCACTTCCCAATCGCCGCCGATGGGTTCGCGGACTTCGACGGTCACCGCACTGTCTTTGTGATTGCGTAGGGTGATCTGGTATTCGAGCTCGATGGTGTTGCTCGAGATTTTCTTGTAGTCGGTTTCTTTGCGCTCGCAGACGACGTCGAAAGCGTTGCCGACGTGAATTTTGAGCGTTTCGTCTTTGGGCGTGTGGTCGATGTGGTCTTCGCCGACGAACTGGATGCCGCCTTTTGAATCGGCTTGATAGACGCGGACGGTTCCGGCCGGCAGAGGCATGCCGAGGCTGCTCTTTTCATCGTTCTTGAAGCGATAGAGAACTTTTACCGGTTGCGAAATCGGGTTGCCGATTCCCTGGGAATTGCGAAACCAGTATTGCTGGCCTTCGACGAGGAGATATTTTTCGACGAGTACGCCGCTGCCGGCGAGAAGGCTGATCTGCTTCGATTCGTTGTTCTGAATCGATGTGCGGCGGCCGAGGGTGTAAAGGTGATATTCGGAAAATGCTTCCTGGCCGAATTGCGGCGGCGCGGCAGCGTTTGTTTCCAGCGCCCCCGCATACGCTTTGGCTCTTGCAATCGGCGGCTCGACACGATTCAACTGGCCGGCGACGAGTTGTAGTTTGGCGTTGGAGTAGGTGACGCCGCTGTTGTTGACGAGCGTGACCCAGCCGTCGAGGTCGGCGCTTTTTTCGTCGCGTCCGACGGTCAGAACGTAATCGGCGCTCCAATTCATGTTGCTCGTGAGGTAGGAAGCTTCGACGCGTTGCGATTCTGAGCCGCGATTTTCGAGCATCCAGACGAGAGTTGGCCGGCTGTAGAGATTTTCGGGCAGATCCGGAAAACGATAGGAATCGGCGGGCATGCCCGTGACGATTTCGTTGCCGATTTTCCAGACCGGGCCGTTGTTATTGGCCAGGAGCACGGCTTTCGTTTCGACCCATCGCGTGGAACCGGCGTCTTTTTCGGCGCGCACCAGTGTGACTTCTTTTCCGACGTATTTCTGGAGGAGCTTTTGGGGATCGAGGAGATCGAATTCGTAGTTTTGCTCGATGACGTTGAGCTTCGCGGGATCGGCCAGCGAACGAAAATGAACCGTGGCGGGATTGATCGAGGCGGCGACGTCTTCGAAATGCAGTGGGAAGATGCCGGAGGGTAAGTGGATCTGGCGGACGTCGCGAACGAGGGCGATATTGGAGTTGTAGACTGTGACGGCGAGATCGACCTGGTCTTTTTCTGTGGTGATGGCGGGCTGCTTGCGCGCGGCGTCTTCTTTCTGGGCTTGCGGACCTCCGGCTTGCGCAAGAGTTCCGACGAGCGGTAGAAAGGCGAGAAACGTAAAGGCGAGGCCGACGCGAATTGTTTTGTTGGAAAGCGGATGCATGGCTGTCTCCTTGGGCAGAAGAATCCTTCGATGGTTAGAACGATCCAGATAGAAAAACTTGCGCGGTTTCTGACTCAGGAAACGCCCCTCAGCGGCTGAAGCCGCATTCATGCTCAGGCTATTGGCGGCACGGCTGAAGCCGTGCCCTGACGAAAAATCATCGATCCTACGCAAAGTTCCGCGGTGTTATTTCACGGGGCGCCAGGTCTTGCCGGAATCGTCGGTCGACCACTTTCGATCGTCATTCGCCGTGACAGTGGCGTTGGAAGCGCTTTTTGCTACCACTACAACCAAATCTTCTGATGTGGGTGACGGAAGCATTCGCCAGTTCTTGCCGTCTTCGGTGAGGAAGACGATGCCCGAACGGCCGACGAGCCAGCAGATTCGCGGCTCGGGAGCGGATCCTGCGGTGAATTCGGCGGAGGGGTTCAGGAGCTGCCGCTGCCAGGTGGCGCCGCCGTCTTCGGAAATTTCGACGAAGCCGCCGCCGGCAATGCGATAGAACACGTCGGAATCGGGCGTCGAGATTACGGTTTCGGTATAGCCCTCTTCGGCTGGTTTTGCTTTTGCGGTGGATTTCGCTGCGGTTGAAGTATGGAAATTCCTGCCGCCGAGTCCGAAACCTTGTGTTTTTGTTGCAGCTTGCGGAGGCGGCGCGGGCGCGGGAGATTTTACAGCGTCGGCCGAGGCCGCGGCGACAGGAATTTTTGCCATTGACGCATTCAACTCCGGAGCGGGAGCAGCCGGGGCGGGTTCGGATGCGGCTTTCTGGTATTCCCGAACCGTTGCGCTTGAAATTGCCCCAGCGACTTGTTTGTTCGACTGAAAAGAAGAGGCCCGACCGCCAGCTGCTCGCGACGGTCTCGAAGTCGCGGCGGGAGCATTTCTTGAGGCCGCTGTAGCGCTGGGGGCGGGTGCGCCTTCGTTTCTTTGCGGATTTGCAACGGCGCCTGTGGCAGATGCGATGGGAGATCGCGAGCGAGACGGTGCGCTCGTTGCGGATGGTTGGGCTTTCGGCGCGGTCTTCTCTGGTGTTGCAGTGTCGGTGGCTTTCTTTTCGGGTTCGAGCACGCTCTGGTCTTGCGGCGGCGGAGTTGATTTGGACATCGCGACCTGACTATTCACTCCGACGGTGGTCTCGTGCGACGCGTAGCGCATGAAAACAAAGGTGCCGAGAACGAGCATCGCCGCCACCGGAATGAGCCATCGCAGATCCAACCATCGGGCGTCAGGCGGTTTGCGCTCAGGGTGCTTTGTGTCGGTACCCGCGGCGGATGCAGCGGATTTCGCTTGTACAGGAATGCGTGCCGCGTTCAAGGCAACCGCTGGGACTGCCCGCGCACCCGCGAGAGTTGGTTCGAGCACGAGATCGGCAGGATGAAGCTGCTGGCCTGCATTTGCGCGCACCATCGTGGCGAGTTGCTCGCGGCAGCGAGTGCAGTTGGAGAAATGAAGCTCGTATCCTGCGGCTTCGTCAGCGCCTAGCGCTTGGTCGAAATACGCGGCCAGGAGTTCGGCGTCGGGGCAATCGCCGCGAGCGGCGGAATCGCGCGCGAGGCTTCGCCGGAGCAGGCCGTCCATTGCGTTTTCGTTGTCGTGCGAAGGCATCGCGCTATTCTCCTTCTTTAGAACGGGCCAGGCCGAAATTCTTGCAAAAATGCAGCGCGGATCGCTTAGCTGCGGCCATGGTCAATCACGCGCTGACAACGCGCGCGTCAAATCAAACGGCCACTGCTGGCGTGCGTATTCGAAGCACAGCTTCATTTGTGCTTCGGTTAACTTTTTTTCTTCGCGGAGCGCTACTTCGACGCAACGCTTTAGCTCCGTACGTGTCCGCTCGAGTTTGCGCGAGACGGTGGCTTCGTGTTCACCAAGCAGCTTGCCGATTTGAGCGAGCGTTAATTCATCCACGTAGTAGTAAGCGAGGCGCAGGCGATCGCGCGGGGCGAGATCACGAAGTGCCACGGTGACACAGGCTTGCATGATCGCGAGGTAGGCATCGCGTTCCGGGTCCGGCGGCGTCGTTTTCGTCTCGGGCAATTCGCGCGCGCCTGAGTCGCCGTTGCCGGCATCATCGAGCGAATCTGTTTTTTGCATGCGGCGGATTTCATCAATGTGGCGTTGCGCGAGAATCGCGTGCAGCCACGTAGATAATTTGCTGCGGCCGTGGAAGTAATCGAAGAGCGAACGGCGCGAGCCCTCGGACGACTCGCGTAGGCCGTAGAGATCGGCGTAGAGCGAGTCGGCCATCTCGCGCGCTTTCGAATCGTTGCTGCCTGATTTCGAGAGAATCATGCGGGCGGCGCGGTGGAGTTCCGGGCGGTAGTGCTCGATGAAATATTCCCAGGCGGCGCTGTCGCCGGCGCTGCAGGCGCACGCGAGGGCGAGGTCGCTTAGATGCAGGCTTTCGAGATATCCGGCGACGATGCGATCGTCTGGAAGAGAATCGGGGAAACGGCGAGCGGCGCTGCGTTCGAGCGCGCGTTGAAATTGCTCGCGCGTGAGGCCCCACTCGGGAGGTATGGCAGCGGTTTGCCAGCAGCGCGCAACGACGGAGTTGAGCGCGGGGGAAAAGCGACGCGATTTATCGGCTGGCATCTTCGCTGGGGCGCCTCTGGGGAGGAATGATACTAGAATCGGGGGCGTGAGTTGCCCGGGAGCGAGCGGTCGGCGGTGCAAGTGAGCAATCGGAGAGGTGCAAATTCGCACGGGCCCTTCGCTCCTCAGGGTAACCCTTCGAAGCTCAGGGCAAGCAGGAGTGCCTGTGCCACTTAAGGCGAGAGCGTAGTCGCTCCCGATGCTTTAGGGCGCAGGGTGGCAATTCTATTCACATCGCACTTCAGGGGCTGAAGCCCGACGTTTGAGGACGATTGAGATGCCGCGGTTAAAACCGCGGCCTACAAACCTCCGCGCGGCGGCTTCTTGTAATGTGGCGGCGAGTTCGCCTATAGTCGCACTCGAATTCTGCAAATTTGAATCGTGTTCGAGGAGGATCGATGGCGCGTCGAGTTGCGGTGTTTGTGGGTTTGATTCTCTGTTGCGTTTCGCTGAATGCGCAAGCGCCGAAGGAGGCGCCCAAGAAAAGAATCGCTGTGCGCGCCGGGAGATTGATTGATGGGAAGAGCGAACAACCGATTTTGAACGCGATGATCGTCGTGGAGGACGGCAAGATCGCGTCGGTTACGCCGGGTGGGAGCGCGCCCGCGGGCGTTGAGGTGATCGATCTTTCGCATGCGACGGTGCTCTCCGGACTGACTGACGCGCACACGCACGTGCTGCTGCAGGGCGACGTGACCGCCGCTGATTATGACGAGCAGCTTCTGAAGCAATCGATTCCCTATCGCGCGATTCTCGCTGCACGCAATGCGAAGATTGCGCTGGATCACGGCTTCACCACGTTACGCGACCTGGAAACGGAAGGCGCGATGTATGCGGACGTGGACGTGAAGAAAGCGATCAATCGCGGCGAAGTTCCCGGGCCGCACATGTTTGTTTCGACCCGGGCGATGACGCCGACGGGTATGTATCCGCTACTTGGCTACTCGTGGGAAATCGAAGTGCCGCACGGGGTGCAGTTCGTGGACGGCGTGGACAATGCGCGGCTGGCGGTGCGCGAACAGATTTCGCGCGGCGCGGATTGGATCAAGTATTACTCGGACCGCGGCTATTATTTTGGGACCGATGGTGTGTTGCACAGCCATGTGAATTTTACGGACGAAGAAGCGCGCGCGATCGTTGAGGAGACGCACCGGCTAGGGCACAAGGTGGCCGCGCATTCGATTGGATCGGATGGGATCGCGGCGTCACTCCGCGCCGGTGTTGATTCGATCGAGCATGGTGACGGATTCACCGAGGCGCTGCTCGATCAGGCCGTAAAGCAGGGCGCTTACTGGTGCCCGACGGTGATGGTGGGCGCGTATGTGGCGCCCGGACGCGGCGGAAACTGGGGGCCGATGGTTGAAGCCGAAAAGAAAGCCTTTGGGCTCGGCGTGAAAAAAGGCGTGAAGATTGTGATGGGCACGGATGCGGGCGGTTTTCCGTGGACTGATCCGGATTTGAACGAGGCGCGCGAATTTCACTATTACGTGGACTATGGGATGACGCCTATGCAGGCGATTCGCTCAGCGACGACTGTTGCTGCGGAGATGCTGGGTTGGAGCGACCGCTCCGGAACGATTGAGCCCGGCAAGCTCGCGGACATGGTGGCTGTGCCTGGCGATCCGCTCGCAAACATCGATGAATTGCTGAATGTAAAATTCGTGATGAAGGAAGGCGTGGTTTACAAGAACGAATTCAAGTGAGCATCGTGGTCGTGCGGCAGCGACGCGTTGGCGCCGTGAAGCCAAGATTGGCAGTTGGGATTCTTCGCTTCGCTCAGAATGACAAGCTTTGCTTTGGTTGCTTGAATTTGGTTGCTTGAAAGAGATGCAGAGTCACCTTCCCTGCTAAGATTGTCGTTCGATGTACACCTGCCGGGAATGCGATGCAGCGATTAATTCGAGTAGCGAAGTGTGCCCGTATTGCGGCGCAGACCTGACTTCGCCGGTCGCAGACGTCTTTGGCGAGCCGGCGCCCGCGGCGAAGAAGCCAACCGCAAAACGAATCCTTATCGCGTGCGGCATTCTGCTGGTGACGCTGGGAGCCGTGGGCTGGTTCGCTGTGCCTTGGCACATGTCGGGATCAAAAGCGGAATCGGAAGCGCGCGCTCGCGATGCGATTGCCACCGTTCAGGCGGCACTCGCGACTTACGAATCGGCTGAAGCTGCTTATCCTTCGTCTCTCGAGGCGCTCGGAGACACGGCTCGAATCGCGGCACAGAAAGCACAACTCGGGCACTACAACCTGCAATACACACCCGGGAAACCTGACTCGGAAGGCCGCGTGACGAGTTACACTCTTATAGCGCGGCCTGGAAATTTCGGTTTCCGGAGTTACTACACCGACGAATCCGGCGTGCTTCGAGCTACCGCGGAGGATCGTGCCGCAACGGTTCAGGACATGCCGATCCAGCCGAATCTTTGAGAACGGCGACTGAAATCGCAGCAACGATTCAGCTTGCCGATGAGTCTAACAGGACGTCGTGAGCGCTAAAGGAATAGCCATCTCTTCAGGCAGATCTTCGGTTTTGATTGCCGCGCTTCTTTTCTGTTCGCCGATTCTCGCCGGCGAGATTCCGGGGCGGGTTTGCGAACCCGCCGATTGCTGCGCGTGCGCATCGTTCGAATATTTGCCATTCGCCACTGGCAACGCGCCGCCAGACTCTCAGACCATGCAGCACGGATCTGCGCATTCGATGGCCGGCATGGACATGAACCACCCGGAATCGTTGATCGACACGATTCTTATGCACGCCAGCGCTGGAACCAGCGTCGAGCCGATTTCAACGCCGCATGACATGCTTATGAAACATGCAGGCGCGTGGATGCTGATGCTTCACGGCGTGGCTTTCGTGAATTCGCAGCAGCAGACGGGCTCGCGCGGCGGTGACAAAGTGTTTGGTACGAGCTGGTTCATGCCAATGGTGCAGCGCTCGCTCGGACCAGGCACGTTTACGGGACGCGTGATGCTGAGCCTCGATCCCGCGACAATTACCAATCGGCGATATCCCGAACTCTTCCAGGTAGGCGAAACGGCTTACGGAAATCCGATCGTGGATGGCCAGCATCCGCACGATTTTTTCATGGAGCTGGCACTGCTCTACGATTTGAAGCTCGGCGAAAATACGCTGCTTTCATTTTACGGCGCGCCGGTGGGCGATCCGGCGATGGGGCCGACGGCATTCGCGCATCGCACGTCCGCCAGCGAGGACGATCTGGCGCCTCTGGGGCACCATTTGCAGGACTCGACGCACATCGCGAACGACGTGGTCACAGTTGGACTCACGTATAAAATCGCGCGCATCGAGGCGTCAGGATTCCACGGCCGCGAACCGGACGAATTCCGCTGGAATATCGATACCGGCCCACTCGATTCGTGGTCGGCGCGGCTTACCTTGAATCCTGCGGCGAACTGGAGCGGGCAATATTCGATCACGCGGCTGAAAAGCCCCGAGCAGCTTTTCCCGACGGAAGACACCCTACGCATGACTGCGTCCGTTACTTACAACCGGCCGTTTGAAAACGGAAACTGGGCCACGTTGCTGCTCTGGGGACGGAATCGCGACATCCCCGACGGGCAAGTGTTCAATAGCTATCTCGCGGAAAGCACTGTGCGCTTCGCGAAGCACAACTACGCATGGACGCGCATCGAAAACGTGGATCGCACGAACGATCTTCTGCTTGGGGAAAATCCGTTGCCGCCGGGATTTGAAGAGAAGTTTCTAGCGCGGATACAGGCCTACACATTCGGCTACGATCGCGAATTCAATTTCATCCCGCACGTGTCGAGCGCGTTCGGCGGGCAATACACGCTGTACACGAAGCCGTCTTTTCTCAATCCCATCTATGGAAGCAATACGATGGGCGTGCTGGTATTCGTCCGCTTCCGCGCGATTCCATCGGAGAAGTCGAAATAGCTTGATGAAACGCCCGAATGATTAGGGAAGGTCCTGCGACGAAGCGGACGGGTCACTGCTTGAGATCCATGAACCTATCTTGAAGCAAGCGTTGCGTGAGAGCGAAAATGAGGGCGGTCGAAACACCAAACATGAGCATTCCATCTGCGGCCTCGAGTGGTCCCAGCATTCTCCATGACGGCGTCATAACCAGATCGCCATAACCCAAGGTCGTGTAGTTGACCGCTGAGTGATAGTAAGCCGTTCCGAGCCCGGGGAATTCTCCGCAGATTCTGAACAACACTGCCCACAAGGCGATGTCGACGAGGTGCGCTGCGAGTGCAAATGATATCGCCAGCGTAACGATCCCTACATCGTTCCCAAAGTTGACGCCGGCCCGGCCGAGTCTTCTTTCACGGCGAATAAAGGTTACGGTTGCCATTACGGCGAGCGCATGGATAAGGATCGTACATACGGTAGGGATTGCGCCCACCGCCAAGGGGACAAGGATCGAGACTCTGGTTGGCGTCACGACCAGGGGCGGACGATCCCAAGCTTCTTCATCCGGAAATACAACGTTGAGCGGTTCATGCCAAGACGCGTTGCAGCGCCCCTTGGCCCGGAGAGAATCCACCTCGTCTCTTTCAGGATCGTGCGAATGTGCTCACGCTCGACGTCTGCGAGAGTTTGCGGCTTCTCGCCGTCGTGACCGGGCGCAACTCGGGACTGAAGATCGCGGTAGGGCACATGCAATACGGAACCTGTAGACAGAATTACGGCGCGTTCAATCACGTTCTCCAGTTCGCGTATGTTGCCTGGCCATCGGTATTCAACCAGCGCTTCCATCGTTCTCGACGGAATCGTCTCGATCGTCTTGTCCATCTTTTGTGATGCCGCTTCCACAAAATGTTGAACGAGGAGAGGAATATCTTCGGGGCGCTGGCGTAGCGGCGGTATGACGATCGGAAATACGTTGAGGCGATAGTAGAGATCGCTACGAAATTGACCTTTGGAGATCATTTCTTCCAGATCGCGATGGGTTGCGGCAACCACTCGGGTGTCGACCTTCGTCGTTCGCGTGCTTCCCAATCGCTCAAATTCCCGCTCTTGCAAAACGCGCAGCAGTTTTGGCTGGAGGTCGAGAGGGATATCTCCGATTTCATCGAGAAACAACGACCCGTTATCGGCCGACTCGAGCCGGCCGATCTTTTGCGCGATCGCGCCAGTGAAAGCGCCACGCTCGTGGCCAAAAAGCTCGCTCTCGAGCAGGCCGCCGGGAATGGCAGCACAGTTGAGCTTTACGAATGCGCGGTCTCTTCTTCTGCTGCGATTGTGAATTGCGCGCGCGACCAGTTCCTTTCCGGTTCCGGTCTCTCCCAGCAAGAGGACAGTTGAATTCCCTGTTGCGACTGTTTCCACGAGCTGCAGAACCTCTCGAAGAGCTGCACTGTGACCGACGATCCCTTCGAATTCGTTTTCCTGGAAGTGATCTTCCAGGATTTCCAAATTCACAGAGGTTGGATTGCGTTTTGAATGTAGCGGGTTCGAGCCATCGATTTCGAGTAAAGCAAAACTATTTAAGCTCATTGCAAGACTCCAGGATTACGAGTGGCTGTTCTCTGTAGCGAACAGCTTTGAGTTCACTGCCGTCTTCTCCGACTGCTTGTGCCTGTTTCTCGTTGAATCCATTCCCGGATATAGGGCGGACAGTTCTCCAGTTCGATGCTATCCGCTTCGCAATCTGCCAGGAACTTCACAGCTTCCCGATCTACCAGTGTGACGTCCGCCAAATCCAATGCCAGATTGTGATCGGATAACTCCAAGGCGAGCAACCGCTGCAACTCAGCAACGTCGTCGATCTCGATTCGACCGCTCAGTGTAAAGACGATCTTTCCATTGGCGGATCGCTTGATCTTCAGCATCGTGTTTCTCTCAACGCCCCATGCTCGGCTCGACTGAAGGCAATTTGCACACCAGCTGTAAGCCGCTGAAAAAAAATGGCTTTCGATTTTAATGAATTCGCGAACTTCGCGAATTCGCGAAGTTTTCGCGAAGGAATGGCGAATTTTACCAAGAGGAACTTACTGGCTCGCGTGTTTGAAGCGAAACTTGTTGATGCCCAATGATCGGATTTTTGACTCTAGGGTCGAAGCAGGAATTTCCAACGCAGCGGCGGCGCCTGCGGGGCCGGACACTCTGCCTCCAGTTTTCTCTAACGCCGCCTCGATTGCCTCCTTCTCCTGAGCGGCAGATTTCTTGCCGAATGGCTGGCTTTTCTGCTGCGCTGTGGTTGACTCGAGAGAGAGCCAGCTCGGATCTACGGAAATGGTGTCGCCGTCGCAAAGTATGACCGAACGCTCGATGACATTTTGCAGCTCTCGAATATTGCCCGGCCAGGAGTACGCCGACAGGAGTTGCATTGTGCTCTTTTCTACATTCCGTATCCTCTTGCCGACTTTCCTTGCGTAACGATCGATGAAGTATTCCACCAGCATGGGGATGTCTGCTCTACGCTCGCGCAGAGGAGGACTCTCGATCGGGAACACGCTGAGGCGGTAAAAGAGATCCCTTCGGAAGGAGCCGGCGCCGATGGCGACCTCCAGGTCTCGATTCGTGGCGGAAATCACGCGGACATTGGCGCGAATAAGCTGGTTGCCACCTACGCGCTCAAACTCCCGCTCCTGCAACACACGCAGCAGTGCAACCTGGGTTTCCGCCGGGAGATCACCAACCTCGTCGAGAAAGATCGTGCCGCCTTCCGCAAGTTCGAAGCGGCCGATGCGCCGCTGTAATGCGCCGGTGAAAGCTCCCTTCTCATGACCGAATAGCTCAGAGGCAATCAAGTCGCGTGGGACTGCCGCGCAGTTCACACTGACGAAAGCACGCGAGGCACGACCCGATCGCCGATGTATGGCGCGTGCAACCAACTCTTTTCCAGTTCCTGTTTCACCCGTGATGAGAACAGTGGAATCACTCGGCGCAACTTTGGAAATGCGCGAGAGCACGCTTTTCAAAGCCTGAGATGTTCCGACGATCTCTTCAAACATCGAGGCTTTGTCGATTTCTTCTCGCAGAGCTACGTTTTCGTTTTGAAGCCGCTCCTCTGCGTGCTTGCGATCCTCGATATCCGTTGAAGTGACGTACCAGCGCGTGATGCGTCCTTCCCCGTCTAGGAGCGGGTTAAATCGGAAAAGAAACCAACGAGACTCCCCGTTTTTTCTCACCAAGCGCGCTTCGATTTCGAACGGCTGGTCGCTGAGGAGTTTAGCTTGACCCGCACCGGTCAAGATGCGGTCATGATCATCCGGGTGAATTAACCTGTGCGGGTCATAATCTTGCCACGCTTCACGCGTAAGACCGTGATAGTCGAGCCCGGCCTTGTTGAGATACATAGCTTTCCCATCCGCCCCCAGCACAGCCACGTGCCACGGTGCGAGATCGAGGATTTGCCGGAGTTCTGCCTCTTGTCCGCGAATTTCGTCTTCCGCCTGCTTGCGATCTTCGATGTCGGTTAGGACGCCATACCATTTGACGATGTTGCCAGCTTCATCTCGCAGGGGGACGCCACGCTGCAGATGCCAGCGATATTGCCCGTCCGCGCGGCGGAAACGCACCTCGTCCTCACAAGGCTCGCCGCGGGCAACGCACGCAAACCACTTTGCCTTATGTCGCCCAAGATCATCGGGGTGAAATCCGGCCTCCCAACCTGATCCGGCGAGTTGCTCTCGCGTCAGCCCGCAGTACTCGATGTTTCGCTTGTTGGCGTAAGAATTCGAGCCGTCCGGCAGTGCGCTCCACACGGCAGCCGGGATAGTGTCAATCACCTCGCGAAGCTGGGCTTCTTGTTCTCTGATCAGCGCTTCTGCGCGGCGTTGCTCGCTAACATCGGTGACTGCCCCAACGAACTCGAGGTTGCCCGATGCCTGCTGAAATGCCTGGGCAAGCGCGCGGACGTGCTTGACCGTTCCGCTCGGCAGAAGCAGACGGTATTCATGTTCGAAGTTCGTGCCCGTCGCGGATGCGCGCTCGATGACCTGTTGCACAAGCGCCCTATCTTGCGGATGTGTGCGCTGCAACACCATGCTTATGGTTGGTTTCTCGGCAGGTTCGAATTCGAAAATCCTATAGGTTTCGTCTGACCAAACGATCTCTCCGGTATCAGGTTTCCACCCGAAGCTGCCCGTGTGACTGAGCCTTTGAGCTTCCTTCAGGTACGCTTCGCGGCGGCGGAGTTCCTGGGTCAGAAGTTCGTGCTCGGTGACATCTATGGCGCTGCCAATGAATTTTTTCAGCCTTTGGTTTTCGACAAGAGGAGCACCGACGCAGCGAATGTAGCGGATCTCACCATTGGGACGAACGATGCGCTTTGTGGCATCAAAGGGCGAAGCTTTCGCCAAGGCCCCTTTGATCAGGTCTGCCATGGATTCGCGGTCCTGTGGGTGGACAACATCGAGGTATTCCTGAATGCTAGGCGGCTTGCTCGCCGGATCGAGTCCGTGCATCCGAAATAATTCGGGAGACCAATAGTTGAAACCGTCGGCATCGAAGGCCCAGCTTCCCATGTGTCCAAGGCGCTGCCCTTCGGCAAGATAAAACTCGCTTCTTTGCAGCTCCTCGGCGTTGCGGCGGACCTGTTCTTCCGCCGTTTTGCGGTCCGTGACATCTGCTGCCGTGCCAATGTATTTGACGAGGTCTCCGGCTTCGTCGAGAACCGGACGCCAGATTACTTGAAGGTGCTTGAGAGTCCCGTCATGCAGTAACAGCCTGTAATCCTGCGAAAATTCGACCTTCTCACGGAATCCCGCCAAGCAGCTTTCAGAAACCCTGTCGCGGTCGTCGGGATGTACGAGCCGACGAGTCTCGTCATACTCGGGGATTCCGCGCTGAGGATCTAATCCAAAAATCCGAAACAGTTCCTCGGACCAGTAAACCGTCTTCCGAGCAGCAGGGGCGTAGGCGAAACTGCCCGTATGGCTCAGTTTTTGCGCCTCGGCCAGATATTCTTCACTTCGCCGCAGTTCCTGTTCCGCACGCTTACGGTCCTCGATATCGATACTCGAGCCGTTCCATTTGACGATATTTCCGTGTTCGTCGCGGATCGCGACCTTGTGATGCAGCATCCAGCGATATTCACCGTCCGCACGGCGAACACGCGCTTCATGGAGGAAAGGTTTTCCACTGGCCAATGACGCGCGCCACACTTCGACGATTCCTTCGACATCATCGGGATGAATGGCTGACGTCCATTTCCAGCCTTGTAAATCCTCGAGCGGGAGCCCTACATACTCCAGCCAGCTTTGATTGAAAAAATCGAGGTAGCCGTCAGGGAGACTGGTGTGGATGAGGGCGGGAGCCGAATCGATGAGGAGCTGAAAGTCCGGGGCCGGGCCGGGGCGATCGGAGTCGTGGGCGGCGGAAGCCATGGAGCGCATTATATTCCGTTTAGAGCGTTTTTTGTCTCGCCGACGGTAAGAACAGGGCAGGGTCCCAACTGCATAACCCGATAGGTGGTTGAGCCAAACACCGCAATATCCAGGGCGCCTCGGCCGCGCACTCCCATACACACCAGGTCAATTTGCGCTTCCTGGGCAAATTGAATGATTTGCTGGTAGGGTTTCCCGATGCGCACCGCGGTCTTCGTCTTTAGGGTCTTAGGCCCAGTGGTTGGAATCAGCTTATCAAGCCGTTCTGTCGCTTCAGCTATTGCCTCGTCGGTTTTTCCCCGACTTAGTGCCTTTTCCAAGACGTGGAGCAGAGTAAGCTCGGCGTCATATTCCGCCGTTGCAGAAAATGCATAGTTCAAAGCCAGGTCTGAATCCTCGGAGAAATCGGTGCAAGCAAGAATTCGGTTCAGGCGGTGTGGGCTGTGCCTCTCTTGACCTGGGGCCACAAGATCGTGCGGCGGCTCACGTACAGCCAGCACGGGACAAGAAGCCGCGCGCATGACCCGCTCGGTGACTGACCCGAGCATCAGGCGATCGAATCCTCGCAGGCCGTGCGTTCCCATGACGATGAGATCCGTCTCCCGTTCTTGTGCAAACGATAGAATCACGTCCGCAGCGGTTCCTTCGTCCACAACGAGCTCCGGCTGAATTTCATTGTATGTGTGCTTCTTCACGAATTCCCGCAGTTGCTCTTTACCGTTCCCGCGAAGTGTCTGACAGTACTCGTCATAGAGATTTGCAGTAACGGCAAAGCTAGCGGAAGGGTGCCGCCAGACTTCTACGATGTGCTGCGCGACTAACTTGGCTCGATAGTGTTCGGCCAGCGATAGAGCGTGCCGATAGGCTCTTATTGAGAACTCCGAGAAATCAAGAGGGCACAGAATGAGTTTGATTTCGATCATGATTCCTCTCTAGGCTCTCAGACTAAACCCTCTCGCGGGTCTGTTGTTCTTGCGGCTCCTTGTGCCCACTAATTGACAATTGCACGAGGATTGACAGAGTCGCTGTCATTTGTTGTCAATGCCCGCTGCAAACAAAGATGATAACCCATTTTTGTCGCGCGCCGGGCGTGGTCACTCAGGTGCAAGCCCTCAATGGAGCCGTTCGCGCTTGCTCTTTCGGCGGGAGTTTGTTACAGAACGAATACCGTAGTTGTTCACCGGCTTGAAATGGAGAAAGCGAATTCATGACGGCGGCAGCAAGTACACCGGCTCCAGCGAGAGCCGCGGAGCCTGAGCACAGTCCACCCCCGCCGGTACCCAAGCCGGCGTGGCAGAGGTACGGAACACCTTTACTCGTCGTGTTGTTGGCTGCTGCGGTTGTATTCACGATCACTCGAAACTGGAATTCCTGGGAGGGTGGCCGAATCGAGCAGGTAACGGACGATGCTTACGTCCGCGGCAATCTTACGCCACTCAGCACCAAGGTCGCCGGAATCGTTCGGGATGTAAAGGTTTCCGATTACCAGCAGGTGCATAAGGGCGACCTGATTGTTGAACTGGAAGACGACGACTACAAGGCGCAGGTGGCGCAGGCAACCGCAGCGGTAGAGGCAGGGAAAGCCGCGATAGAGAATAACCGGCGCCAGCGCGAGCTTCAAGATTCGAAGATCGAGCGAGCACTCGCGGGAATCGACCAGGCCAAGGCCCAGATCACGGCGGCGGAGGCCGGTATTGCAGCAGTGCAAGCGGATGTGGTGCGCACGCAGGACGAACGCACCCGGCAGGAGTCGCTTTTTCAAACGCGTTCGACTACCCAGCAGAAGGTGGAACAAGCGGTGGCCGACGAGCAGCGGTTCGCGGCTCAATCTGCAAGCCGAAAAGCGGACCTCGAGCAAGCGAAGACAATGCTGCGCAGCAACGAATTGGCGGCCGAAGCTGAACGGCGCGGCAAGGCCGTGCTCGAGTCGCAGGATATGCAACTCATTGCCGACCTTCACGCCAAAGAGGCTGGACTTACTGCCGCGAAAGTAAATCTTGGCTACACAACGATCGAAGCGCCCAGCGATGGCACGGTAGGCGAGAGGCAAGTGCGGCCCGGGCAGTTGGTTTCTCCCGGAACACAAGTGATCCCCTTCGTCGACAAAATCAAGTGGGTGGTGGCCAATTATCGCGAGACACAGCTCACAAATATGAAGGTGGGCGATCCCGTGGAGATACGTATCGACGCATATCCTGGAAAAACTTTCCGCGCCAAAGTGATCGAGATTGCTCCGGCGAGCGGCTCACAATTTGCGCTGCTGCCACCTGACAACGCCACCGGCAATTACACGAAAGTGGTGCAGCGGATCCCAGTGAAGATTGCGTTCGACGATCAGGGCGTTGCGACTTCGTTGCAGCCAGGACTCTCGGTTATCGCCACCGTCCGCACAAGACACTGATTGGAGCGCGCGATGGCTTCCACGACGGTTACAACTCGCCCGCTCACGCCGGTGGAGATTGCCCGCACGACGGCTGCGGCGATCCCCTTGGGAATCTCGACCCGGCCTATCTTAGGGATCCTCGGGGTCCTCGTCGGCGCGGGGCTGGTCACACTCACCGGTCGCATGCTTTCGTTGGGAATGGCAGATCTGCGGGGCCACGTCGGCATTAGTTACGACCAAGCGGCATGGCTCGACAGCGCCTATAACGCGTCCCTGATGTTTATCGGGCCCTTTAGCGTCTACCTCGGCGGTCTGCTCGGGCCACGGCGCGTACTTCTATTTGCGGCTGGAGTATTCACGGTGACCTGCGCCTTCTTGCCGCTCATACACAATTACAGTCTGCTGGTTACGGCACTGATTGTTGCCGGGCTCACATCGGGCACGTTCTACCCGCTCACCCTGACTTTTGCGCTGCGCATTAGTCCGCTGCGATATCTGCCTTTCACGATGGCTTTCTATGCGACTTTCATCGATGGAGCAGTGAACATCGCGCCATCGTTCTATGGCTGGTATCGCGACCATCTCTCATGGCACTGGATGTTCTGGAATTCAGCGGTAATCACGCCGGTGATGATCATCCTTATCTATTTCGGAATACCGGCAGCCCCTCCTCGCAAAAAGGGCGGCCCTGTGCCCAGCTTCGCCGGATTCCTGTATCTGAGTGCCGGATTGGCACTAATGTTTGCTGCCATCCAACAGGGTGAGAGGCTCGATTGGTGGCGCTCTGGAGTATTCAACGCGTTGTTTTGGTCCGGAGCATTTTTGACGCTTTGCGCACTCATCCGGCGATTGCGCGGTCCCAACCCGCTGGTGGCGCTCCCTTATCTCTGGCAACGGAACACTGTCCTGCTGGGCGCTCTGCTCTTTTGGTTTCGGTTCACTCTCACCGGAACCATCATCCTGATACCGCAGTCGCTGGCCATACACGGCTTCGAAGCCGACCAGATCGGGCCGGCTGTGATCTGGAGCGCTGTTCCGCTGTTGCTGATTACGTTTATTGCTGGGCTTCTGATGGTTCGCAACCTGGATCCGCGTCTCCTGCTGGCTGCGGGTTTGACCTGCACAGCCTTCGCGGTGTGGTTGAACGCTGATTTGACTGCGGCCTGGTCGGCGTCGAACTACTACCGCACCGAGTTGCTCACGGGCATCGGACAGTCGGTTGCTCTGATAGGACTGGTGGGATGCATCATCCTGCAGGGAGTGTTCTCCGGGGGCTTGATGAAACCTCAGTGGATCCTGACATTTTCTGCGTTCTTTCATGTGATTCGCCTGTTTGGTGGAACCACGGGCGCGGTGTACATGGGCCACTTTCTTGCGGACCGCGAGAAGCTGCACTCGAACCTGCTTGGCTTGCACGTGCAATCCGGAAACTGGATCACAGACGCCAACATCCGGGAGCTCGCGGCGGGTGTGTACGCAAAATCCTCGGGGATGGCTGCGGCCACGGGCCGGGCGGTGGGAATTTTGAGCGGACGGCTTCGTCTTCAGGCTTACACGCTGTCCATTATCGACGGATTTTATTTGGTGGCATGGACGTGCGTTATTGCTTTGGTGCTGGTTGCCTTACTACGCAGATCGCCGATGAACTATGGCGAGCTGAGCACCTTTCAGCAGCCATCGGCCACGCCTCAGGCGCTCGTCCCTCAGGAGGCAAAATCATGAATGCGCGTATTAAGGTACTTGTAGCCGGTGTCTTTTTTTTGGGGGCTTCGAGCATGGTTCGAGCCCAGACCGGGGCGCAAAACGTTCGCCGCCTGACTCTGCACGAGGCGGTGCAAATGGCGCTGAAGCAGAATCACATGGTTCGGATTTCAGAAATGAAGATTGAGGAGAAGCAGCACGCGAAGGAAGTGGTGAAGAGCGCCTATTTCCCCACGATTAGTAACCAGAGCACCCTCGTGCACCTGACCGACACTCAGTTCATTCAGATTGCCCCCGGGAGCCTGGGTTCCGTGAACGGTACGCCGATCCCAACTCAGCCTGCGACTATCAATCAGGGCGGGCGAACGCTTGTTACCAGTGGAACGGGGCTGGTGCAGCCGCTCACGCAGCTTTTCACGAAGATTAAGCCCGCGAATGACATCGCGCGCGCGGACTTGGATGCGAGCCGGGCAAATGCCAAGCAGACTGAGAACGAGATTGCGCTGAAGGTCCATCAGATTTACTACAGCGTGTTGATCGCGCAGCTTCACCAGAGTGCGTCTGAGGCGAGGATCAAAGCGACAGAGGCGCTGAAGAGCGAACGCGTGCAACAGGTGAAGTACGGGAGCGCGCTTGACCAGGAGATGATCGAAAGCACTGCTCAGTATCTACAGGCAAAGCAGGAATTGCTGACGACCGAGTTGTTGCTGACAAACTTGACCATGCAGCTAGACGACGTGGTCGGGCTACCCCTTACGACTCGCTTGGAGCTTGAAGCGGTGCCGGCGGAGGAGTTGGAAAGCTGCAAACAAGAGGAATGCGTAAAGGTCGCTCTGGAATCGCATCCTGAGGTGATTGCCGCGCGTGAAGAGCTGCAGAAGGCGTCGGCTGGCGTGAAATTGAGCAAGGCGGACTACATTCCGGACGTTTCGGCCTTCGCTCGCTACAGCTACTCGGATCAGGTGCCCTTTCTCGCGCGTAACTTTGGCTCGTTCGGAGTCGAGTTCACGTATGAGCTTTTTGATGGAGGGCGGCGTCGGGCAAAGCTTGAGGAGAGTAATGCTCAGCTTGCCCAAGCCCGGGAAAATCTCGCTCGCGTGACGGACGACGTGGAGCTGCAGGTGCAGATTGCGTACAACAAATTGCAGCGCACGCGGGAACTGGTGAATGTCTCAAAGGAACTTCTGGATTTGCGAACGGAAGCAAGCCGCGTGTCGGGGCAACAGCTCGAGAAGGGTGAGGCCCTGCAATCGCAGGCGGAGAATGCTGTCGCGCAGAAGTTTGACGCGCAGACATCGTTCCTGCAGGCTCAGCTCGATTACATCCAGGCACACGATGAAATGACGGAAGCGATGGGAATTACGCCGCAATAGACCAATTCTTTTCCGACCGTTTTCACGTTTTTGAAAATACCTCGCAAATTATCTCGCGAGAAATCACGACCAGCGATTCCTGCCTAATTTGCCTGCTGTCAGCATCTGCACAGTTGCGCGCATGCTGACATCCGCGTTTCATCGCAAGACCGCAAAGAGAAAATAAGCCGCTTTGCTTCAGCAACATGAAGATTGCGCCGAGTGGTTCACGGAATGCATTTACTCGCTGTGGAGGCACGGCGATGGCATCCGGCAATTCTCTTTCTGCTACTGAAGGAAGGCCCTCTTCACCGAAACCGACTCTCGCAGCGCAGGTGAAGAGCGAGGCTCAAACGCGAGGATTCATCATCGCGTGGGCGTTCACCGTTGTCTTCTATTTCCTCGAATATGCGGTGAGGTCGAGTCCCTCCGTAATGATTGCAGGGCTGGAAGCTCACTTCAGCACGACGGCGGTGGGGATCGCCGCGATTCTGGGCGTCTATTACTACACCTACTCGACGATGAGCTTGGTGGCTGGCGCTGCCCTCGATCACTTGGGGGCGAAACGCACAGTTCCCATCGGGGTTCTGATCTTGGGTGTTGGCTGCCTATTGTTCAGCGCACCGACAGTGCTCGCGGGCAATAGCGGGCGCCTGCTGCAGGGTGCCGGCTCGGCATTCGCTTTCACTGGCGCTGTCTACCTGGCGGCGCATGGATTCTCCGCCCGTTATCTCGCTACTGCGATTGGTGTAACGCAATGCGTCGGAATGCTCGGAGGCTCGGCTGGACAGTTTGTCGTTGGCCCCCTGATGGAACATGGGTTGGGCGTTCACGTTTTCTGGGTCGGGATTGGGGCAGTGATTCTAGCCGTTGCGGTTCTTCTGTATGTCGCGACTCCTCGGGAACAATTGGGCGCACACATTCAGGAGGGCGGTCTTGGCGCACTTTTGAAGCCGTACAAAATCGTTTTCTCAAATCCTCAGTCGTACCTTTGCGGAGCCGTGGCCGGGCTTCTGTTCGCACCCACGACGATTGGAGACATGATTTGGGGAGTCGCAGCATTTCAAAAGGATCTTCAACTCACCTTCCACAACGCGGTAGTCACTGCATCTATGGTCCCGCTTGGCTGGGTTGTGGGATGCCCGCTAGTCGGCTGGCTCTCTGACCGTATTGGGCGGCGAAAACCGGTGATCATGGGGAGCGCCGCAATCATGATCCTGGCGGCCGCTCAAATCGGTTTCAAGCCGCTCCCGCTTTCCGCGAAGGTAGGCATGTTCATCTTCGGGATTGGGTCGGGCGCGGCCATGATTCCCTACAGCATCATCAAGGAAGTGAATCCCGACAACGTGAAGGGTAGCGCGACCGGCGGTATCAATTTCCTGGTGTTCGCATTGACAGCTTTCCTGGGTCCAGTCTTCGCAAGCCATGTGGGAAGAGACTTTGGGACGACCGTAGATTTGAACCAACACTTTCAGAAGGGCGCGATTTTCTGGATTGCGTGTTGTGCGGCATCGATTGTGGTGAGTTTCTTTCTGCGTGAGACGGGACGCGCCGCACACCCTCAGCCCGCAGCGAAGTAGGCATGAATTTCAGCGGTTTGCTGTGGCCGTTTCGGAACCGGATTGAGTGGGATTCAGCAACAAAGAGTTTTCACAGGAGGATTGAAGCGATGGCACCACATAGAGTTGCGGATGAGTTGATTCGAAGGCTCGCAGAGGCGGGGGTTGAGCGGATATACGGCGTAGTGGGTGACAGCTTAAATCCGGTCACTGATGCTCTACGCCTGAACAACAAAGTGAAATGGATCCATGTACGCCACGAGGAGGCTGGCGCCTATGCAGCCGGCGCCGAGGGGCAATTGACCGGCAAGCTTGGAGCGTGCGGAGGCAGCTGCGGTCCCGGCAACCTTCATTTGATCAACGGCCTATTCGATGCTCATCGCAGCAATGCTCCGGTGCTTGCGATCGCGTCGCACATTCCGAGCAGCGAGGTCGGCACCGGATATTTCCAGGAAACCCATCCCGAAATCCTTTTCAAAGAGTGCAGCCACTATTGTGAAGCGATCTGGAACCCGAAACAGTTTGAGCGCGTGTTGCACATCGCCATGCAGAGCGCACTCGGAAAAGGCGGAGTAGGAGTGATCGTGCTACCGGGCGACGTAGCCGGGGCGGAGCTGCCCGCCGATGGATCGCGTCGCTCGGTGGTCTCGCAGCGGCCGACGATTCGTCCCAGTGAAAAGGACCTGGCGGAATTGGCGGAAATGATCAACTCCGCGAAGAAGGTGGTTCTTTTCTGCGGAATTGGATGCGCCGGTGCACACGACGAGGTGATGGCTCTGGCTGAGAAGTTGAAATCTCCCATCGGGCATTCCTACCGCGGAAAGCCGTTCGTGCAATACGACAATCCATTTGACGTGGGAATGAGCGGACTGCTTGGCTATGGGGCAGCGTATCGCGCCATGCACGAATGCGATCTTCTGTTGATGCTGGGCACGGATTTTCCTTACGACAAATTCCTGCCGACGAAGCCCAAGATCGTGCAAGTGGACATCCGGGTAGAGAATCTCGGCCGGCGAAGCAAACTGGACCTCGGATTGTGGGGCGATGTGGGCGAGACCCTTCGCGCGCTTCTGCCGATGGTTTCTGCAAAACCAGATCGGTCGTTCCTGGACGCGATGCTTGCGCGACAGAAAGAAGCCGTTCGGGGATTGAATGTTTACGTGGACCACGTTAGTAAGCGGACGCCCATGCACCCCGAGCCCGTGGCGGCTGCTTTGAGTGAAGCTGCGGCTCCCGATGCGATCTTCACGGCTGACACCGGGATGTGCAACGTCTGGTCTTCGCGATACATCCGTCCGACCAAAGACCGCCGGATAATCGGCTCCTTCACTCACGGCTCCATGGCGAACGCACTTCCCCAGTCGATTGGCGCGCAATTCGCCTATCCAGGAAGACAGGTCGTCGCAATGTGCGGCGACGGCGGATTTGCCATGAGCATGAGCGATATATTGACGATCACGCAGTACAACCTCCCCATCAAGCTCATGGTGTTCAACAACGGCGCTCTTGGAATGGTGAAAGTCGAGATGGAGGTCGCGGGGTTACCCGACTATCAGACGGACTTAAAGAATCCTAACTTCGCAAAATTCGCCGAAGCCATCGGCATCATGGGGGTAAGAATCGAAAACCCGGCGGACATCTCGTCGGGAATCAAGAAGGCGCTTCAGCATTCTGGTCCGGCATTAATTGATGTGGTGACCGATCCGAATGCGCTTTCCTTGCCTTCGCATGTGGTGCCGGAAATGGCCGTGGGGTTCGGTCTGGCCCTGGGCAAGCTGGTGCTGGGCGGTCATATTGACGAGGTGTTGGACACAATTGAGAACAATATTCGTCACACGGGCGCTGCGATAGAGTCGCTCTAGATCGATATTCGATAGATCGTAGCCCGCTTGTGCTGCTGGTGCCGCGAACCGGGCCTGCATGCAAGATGACCTTTGATCGGTTCGCTTAAGTTTCCGTGGAAATTGTCGTGGGCTTATCTTGGCGGTGGTGTGCCCGGAAAAAGAGCCTTCACCGCTCACGGCAAGAGTGAATCGAGGCACAAATGGTTTCCTCGCGAGTTGAGAAGCACTGCCGAAAAGAAAGAATTTTGAGAATGCTCTCCTTACGTATTTTGTGTTTACTGTTGATTGCTCCGGGCGTTGTCTTTGCTCAGAACACCCCTGAGAAACTGGATTCCTCGCCGAACAACTCGGATGTTGCGACAGAGCTGAAGACGCTTCGCGAGGCTTTGATGCAGACGCAGAAGCAGGTGGCTGCTCAACAGCAGGAAATTGAAACGTTGAAGGCCCGATCGAACGCCGGCTCGCTCCCGGCTTCAAATGGGCAGTTGCCAACGGAGGGTGAAGCAAGCGCCCCAGATTCAGCATCACCCTCAATTCAGCCTGCCTCGGTCCAGACAGCGGCCTATGTCCGGCAGCAGCCAACTCAGCAAGATCAAGAAAAGGAGCAGTCGCCGGCCCAGGGGTTCAAGATCGGTGACGCAGTCCTGACTCCCGGAGGATTCGTCGATTTCGAGAATATCTTCCGCACAACCAACACGCAGAGCAACATCGCCACGTCTTTTGCCTCCATACCTTACGGCAACACTCCGCAGGGAAATATCAGCGAATTTCGCACCACCGCGCAGTATTCCCGGCTCAACCTGATGGTCAAGGATAAATATCGCGGCCACGATATCATCGGCTATGTTGAGGGCGATTTCAGCGGCAACGACGCTCCCGGCGTCTATCAAAGCGTGAACCAGCACACTAACCGGCTGCGGCTGTATTTCGGGGACTCCAGGCGGGGCAAATGGGAGTTCCTTGGCGGACAAACGTGGAGTTGGATGACTCCTAGCCGCACCGGCATAGGACCGATCCCTGCCGATCTCGCCATTACTTACAACGAGGATCAGAACATCGGAGTTGGCCTGGCGTATACGCGCGCCGCCGAGTTTCGCGTCGCCTACCACGCCAACGAACATTGGGCGATGGGAGTGGGCATCGAAAACCCGAATCAGTTCATCGGCACGTTCGTCGCTCTGCCAGCGGCTTTCACCTCCATCGGGCCGCAGTTCGACAACGGCTCGCAAGTCGGCGCCGCGAATGCTTTCCCAGACATTCTTTCCAAGGTCACCTACGATCAAGACTTTTCCGGCAGACATTTTCATGCGGAAGCGGCCGGGTTCGTCACTGGCGCGCACGCATCCGTGAAGCCGGTTGGGGAAGATTCGTTCAAGCGACACTCGACGATCGGCGGTGGCGGCCAGATCGCTGCGAACTATGAATTACTGCCAAAGCTTGTGCTGCTGGGCAACATTTTTTGGAGTGACGGCGGCGCTCACTATCTGGTGGCCACGGGGCCGCAGCTTGTGGTTCGTCCGAACGATGCCGGGACTGATATCAGTTTATCCATGGTGCATGCAGGGGCCGGCTCCGCAGGTATCGAATGGAGAGCGAGCGAGAAAGAAGCCTTCGCGGTTTACTATGGCGCGGATTACTTTGGACGGAATTTCTTCCCCGATACCACAAATACTGCTGCGCCTGGAACGATTATCGGATATGGCGGACCCGGCTCACCTAACACAAATAACCGGGCCATTCAGCAGGCGACGTTCGATTGGCTGCAAACCTTCTGGAAGGATACGAGGTATGGGGCGCTGCAGTCGTACATTCAGTATTCCTATTTGACCCGCGCGCCCTGGTTCGTAGCTCCAGACGCTCCCAAAAACGCGCATCTCAACATGGTATATTTCGGGCTGCGCTACGTTTTGCCGTCGACCTCGGGTACCCTGCTCCGGGTTCCGTACCCGAATTAGAGCGGCCATGTGTCCCCTAAGGCAGGTCACGGTCCACACAAATGAGATATAGTGGGCAAACTCGGGGGCTGGTAAGCAAGATCGCCGGCATCGGCGTATTGCTTATCGGTTTCTTGCTCGCTGCAACACTTTGTTTCGGCGGGCCGGCGGACCCTTCCCAGATTCCCAGCATATTCAGACCGCAGTCGACGCCCGCGGATTCGATCTTTCGGTTGTCGATAGTGGTGCTGACAATTACGGGCGCGATTTTTGCAGTTGTCTTCTGCCTGCTTGTGTATGCCATTTTGAAATATCGTAGGCGCGGGGACGACGACGGCCGCGAGCCTCCACAAGTTTACGGCAGCAATCAGGTGGAACTTGCCTGGACTGTGATTCCTGTGCTGATCGTGCTTGTGCTTTTCCTCATCACGGCGCGGGCGATCCATTCAATCCAGGATGCTCCTCAGCCGCCTGGTGCGATTGAAGTGGTCGCCATCGGCCATCAATTCTGGTGGGAGTTCCGTTATCCCTCCCTGGGTGTGGTCACGGCGAATGAACTGCATGTACCTGTGAGCAACCCGGCGCATCCTACGCCAACCTTTATGACGCTAGTTTCCGCCGACACAGATCACAGCTTCTGGGTGCCGCGTCTTGCTGGAAAGACAGATTTGATTCCAAACCGCGTGAACCACATGTGGATCGATCCTCATGAAACGGGAATGTACTTAGGCCAATGCGCCCAGTACTGCGGCACGCAGCACGCCAAGATGCTACTGCGCGTATATGTTGATTCGCCGGAACAGTTTGAACAGTGGGTTCAGGAACAAAGAGGTCCGGCACTGGTTAGTGGTTCAGCAGAGCAAGGCCGACAGATCTTTGAAACCACGGCCTGTGTGAACTGTCACGCCATTTCGGGGACAGTGGCGGACGGGCGGTTCGGTCCGGACCTTACTCATCTGATGAGTCGAGACACGATCGCTTCGGGCGCCGCTCCGAACACTCCCGAGCAACTCAAACTGTGGATCAAGAATCCCGACGCGATCAAACCAGGCTCGTTGATGCCGGCAATGCAGCTGAGCAAAAAAGATCTCGACGCGCTCACCGCGTACCTCGAAACGCTCCGATGAGGGCGAGAGAATAGTCATGGCCTCCGAAACAATTGCGATCGCGGGAACCGCCGAGATTAGTCGGCCGATCGGTGAAAAACTCCACGATTGGATCGTCACCGTCGATCACAAGAAGCTGGGGATTCTCTACATCCTCTACGCGCTTTTCTTTCTCGTCATTGGCGGTATCGAAGCCATCATCATCCGCATACAGCTAATGGTTCCGCACAATCATTTCGTTTCTCCTCAGACTTTCAATCGCATGATGACCATGCATGGAACCACAATGATTTTTTTCATGGTCATGCCTATCTTGTTTGGTTTCGGCACATATTTGATTCCCTTGATGATTGGCGCCAGGGACATGGCCTTTCCGCGGCTGAACGCCTTTAGTTTTTGGATGACTGCTTTTGGAGGACTACTTCTTTACTTCAGCTTCATTGGCGGCAATGGGCTTTATGGAGCGGGAACTGCGCCCGATGTTGGATGGTGGGCCTATGCGCCACTTACTTCGCGCGCATTTTCAGTCGGGCACAGCACGGATTTCTGGACTCTTGCGTTGCTGGTGTCGGGTGTCGGCAGTATCGGAACAGGAGTCAACTTCATTGCAACAATCCTGTGCATGCGCTGCCCCGGGATGACCCTAGGAAAAATGCCCTTGCTGGCATGGCTAAATCTCGTGGTAGGCGGGATGGTTATTTTTTGCATATCGCCTCTCACCGCGGCACAGATCATGCTTTCAATTGATCGTTATCTAGGCGGGCACTTCTTTGACACGCAGGCAGGAGGTTCGGCAGTACTTTGGATGCACTTCTTCTGGATCTTCGGCCACCCGGAGGTCTACATACTGGTAGTTCCAGCATTCGCTTTCGTGTCAGAGATTGTCCCTGTTTTCTCGCGCAAACCGATATTCGGATATCCCATCATGGTGGCGGCGACAATCTGTATCGGGTTTATCAGCTTTAGTGTGTGGGCTCACCACATGTTCACGGTGGGGATGGGCTCTTACGGCAACAGTTTCTTCGTTCTCACGACGATGGCCATTGCTGTTCCCACAGGAATCAAGATCTTCAATTGGCTCGGGACGATGTGGGGCGGGAAAATTCAGTTCCGTGCTCCGATGCTTTTCTGTACTGGCTTCCTGTTCCAATTTCTGATCGCAGGCCTGACGGGAATCATGTTGGGGGCGGCGCCGTTCAACTGGCAGCTCAGCGGTTCTTATTTTGTGGTCGCGCATTTTCATTACGTAATAGTCGGCGGAATAGTGTTTGCCCTCTTCGGCGCCTTCTACTACTGGTTTCCTAAGATGAGTGGGCGGATGTACAACGAGACTCTTGCGAAATGGCACTTCTGGCTGTTTTTCATCGGTTTCCATATGACCTTCGATTTCATGCACATCCCAGGCATTTTGGGAATGCCACGCCGGATCTACACCTACGAACCGGGCCGCGGATGGGAAATCTGGAACCTTATCGTCACCATCGGCGCGTTCTTTCAGGCAGCAGCGATCCTGATATTTGTCTGCAATCTTCTGTGGTCAATCTTCAAAGGCGAGCCGGCAGACAATGATCCGTGGGATGCGTGGACGCTCGAGTGGTCCACAACTTCGCCTCCGCCTGACTACAATTTTGCGACTATTCCTGTAGTCAGGAGCCGCCGTCCGCTCTGGGACCTGAAGCACCCGGAGGATCCGGACTGGAAATATGAGTAGAGGAGAACGCAATTGAGCAGCGCGGCGATTACACGGTCATCCACAGAGTCCGAATGGATTCTTCCTTCGCGCGGGCGCGTGGGAATGTTTTCCCTAATAGCAGCTGAATCTGCGATCTTCACGATTTTTGTGGTCGCGTACATCTTTTACATCGGCAAGAGCTTATCCGGGCCTATGCCCAAAGACGTCCTCGAAACTCCCATTTTCAACACCATTTGCCTGCTCTCGAGCAGCCTGACGATTCATCTGGCCGTGCGGGCGCTGCGTAGTGCAAGGGTTAACGCGTTTGGACTTTGGTGGTTCATCACGATGGTCCTCGGCATTATTTTTCTGGTCGGAACAGGCCGCGAATGGTGGCATCTGATTTTTGACAAAGGACTGACCGTCAGCACGAATCTCTTTGGCACGACGTATTACTCGCTCGTCGGTCTGCACGCCTTTCACGTCACCGTAGGATTGATTGGCATTGTGCTTGCCATGATTTTTACGCTCTTGGGCAAAGTGGAACCGGTGCACAGCGAGCGCGTCGACGTTTTTTCGATGTATTGGCATTTCGTTGATGCGGTCTGGGTCGTCGTTTTCACAGTCGTTTACGTTATCGGTCGCTGAAGGAAGCAGAGTCACATGGATTCTTCTAATTCTCGAGCAGAAGCAACCGCCGCCGCGCCACGCACGATCATATTGCCCGCGCCGACGGCGTGGCCCATCATTCTTGCGTTCGGCATCACGCTGCTTTTCGCGGGCCTGGTCACGAACGCTTCACTCAGCATCCTCGGCGCGATTCTGGCGGTGACCGGGTGCGTTGGCTGGTTCCGCGATGTCCTCCCTCAGGAGAAGGAGGAAACGATTCTAGTCACCGCGGAAATACCATTCGTCGCGACTACTTCCCGGCGCGTAGTCGAACGGCTCGCGGTGGCGCCAGAGCTCTCTCGCGCACTGCTTCCACTGGAAACGTATCCGATTTCAGCAGGAATCAAGGGTGGCCTTGCAGGAAGCGTGGCCATGGCCGTGCTCGCGTGCCTCTACGGATTGATCAAACAAGGAAGCATCTGGTATCCGATCAATCTCCTGGCAGCGACGGCCTATTCAGAATTTCTCCGGTTCGGAACAGCGTCACTCGATACTTTCCACTTGGGTAGCTTTTCTATTGCGGTCGTCATCCATCTGCTGACGTCTCTGTTAGTAGGGCTGCTGTATGGAGCCATGCTGCCGATGTTTCCACGGCGCCCAATTCTTCTGGGAGGGATTATCGCGCCGATCCTTTGGACGGGCTTGCTCTACAGCATTCTTGAACTCTTGAATCCCCTGCTGAACAAGCATATCGACTGGGTGTGGTTTATTGCTTCGCAGTTTGCTTTCGGCATCGTGGCCGGATTGGTCGTTATGCGCCAAGAACGCGTGCCGACTGAACAGTTCGTGCCGTTTTCGGTGCGTGCGGGAATTGAGGCTCCGGGAATGACGAGGGAAAAGCCAGGGCCGGGTGGATCAAAATGAAGTTCCGGCATCTCGTCATCGGAATCGCGAGCCTCTCTGCTCTTGTTTTGTGCGGATGCAGTGGCGTACCCAGGGGAGCCGCTACGATCGAAGTTCCGATCGTCCCGGACGACATTTCAGATTTCAAGATTCTCTACGCGCAGAACTGCTCGGGTTGCCACGGTCCGGATGGAAAAGGTGGAGCTGCGATCGCTCTTGCCGATCCGGTGTACCTCGCGGTTGCAGATGACTCGGTGGTTCGGCGCACGGCGGCAAATGGAATCGCAGGGACGGCTATGCCCGCGTTCGCGCAAAGCGCTGGCGGAATGCTCACTAGCAAACAGATCGATCTGATCGTCGGCGGTATTCGTTCACGATGGTCGAAGCCGGATGTTTTGCGCGACGCGAATCCGCCTCTGTACTCTTCATCCGAGCCTGGGAATCCTTCGCGCGGATCGGAAGTGTACGCCAACTACTGTTCTTCCTGTCATGGTGCCGGCGGCCGAGGCGGAGAAAAGGCGAGCTCAATTGTAAATGGGTCGTTTCTTGCCCTGCTGAACGATCAAGAGCTGCGGACGATCGTGATTGTGGGACGTCCTGAACTCGGCGCTCCTGATTGGCGAAACAACGTGCCTGGCAAGCCGATGTCAACGCAGGATGTTTCTGATGTTGTGGCCTGGCTCGCCTCCCAGCGGCCGAAATTCCCCGGTCAACCCTATCCGAGTGTCGCAAAGACGGCAGGAGAAGCTCGATGACGCTCCCAGGCGGCTTTACCAGGCGCGACGTGCTGATGAAGATCGGAATCCTGCTCAATGGAATCGTTGCCGCTGTTCTCGCCGTTCCGATTGTTCGCTATCTTCTGTCTCCAGTTGCCCGCGGACGTAAAGGCGGCTACGAGTCCTGGGTTCCGCTTGGCAATCTCGAACAATTCCCTTCCGGCCAGACTCGCCTCGCCACTTATCGTAATCCCGTTGTGAATCCTACCGACGGCGATACCGCAGATATCGCCTGCTGGGTTCGCAATGTGGACGGGCAAAATTTCCAGGTTTTCGCGATCAACTGCGCGCACCTCGGATGTCCCGTTCGCTGGTTTCCGCAATCGAGTCTGTTTATGTGCCCATGTCATGGCGGCGCTTACTATCAAGACGGTTCGCGCGCCTCCGGCCCTCCAGAACGCGGTTTGTTCGAATATCACTATAGGATCGAAAACGGGCGGTTGTTCATCAATGCTGGCGAAATGCCCACGCCAGGCAGTCCCACTGCTTCAAATATCGTCACCGAGATACGACCATGCGTTTGATCGAGTCCATTGGCGAGTGGCTGGACGCGCGCCTTCAGGTTGGTACGTCTATCCGCGAGACGATGGAGCATCGGATACCTCGCGAAACCTCCAGCTGGTTTTACGTATTCGGCAGTGCAGCCTTCGTCGTGTTCATACTTCAAATCGTTACCGGCATCATGCTGGCTCTTATTTATGTGCCTTCTGCCGGTGAAGCTTGGAACAGCCTTCAGGCCCTCAATCATAACGTTGCGCTGGGTTGGTACATTCGAGCTCTTCACGGTTGGGGCTCGAACTTCATGGTGGCTATCGTTCTGATTCACATGGTTCAGGTTTTTCTATTTGGCGCCTACAAATACCCGCGTGAACTCACCTGGGTCGTCGGCGTCTTACTCTTGCTCGTCACTCTTGGCATGGCTTTCACCGGGCAAGTGTTGAGATTTGATCAGGACGCGTACTGGGGTCTCGGGATCGGCGCGTCGATCGCAAGTCGCGTTCCCGGGATTGGATCGTGGGCCGTCAACTTGATGCTCGGTGGCCCGATTATCGCCGGTGCGACACTCTCACGATTCTTCGCGCTTCACGTTTTCGTCATCCCCGGACTTCTCATCGCATTTGTGGGCGTTCATCTTCTGATGGTTCTGAAGCTGGGAATCAATGAATGGCCGGTGCCGGGACGTATAGTCCGCAAGGCTACCTATATTAAGGAGTACCACGCACTCACGAAGAGAGACGGCATACCTTTCGTACCGGACGCGATCTGGAAGGATATGTTTTTCGCCGCCCTCATTTTGCTTTCAGTAGCTGTCTGCGCCGCGTGGTTCGGCCCTTACGGCCCGTCCGGCCCGCCTGATCCAACAATCATTCAAACCTCGCCGCGCCCGGACTTCTTTTTCCTTTGGCTCTATGCAGTACTCTCGTTCTTGCCGCCATCTATGGAAACTCCCGCCCTGCTCATCGGTCCCGTGGTTGGTATTCTCGCGCTGGTTCTCTTGCCGTTTCTCTTCGGCGAAGGCGAGAAGAGCTGGCGGCGCAGGCCTGTGGCGGTGCTCACGGTTCTGTTGGTGGCGGTTGCATTAGGAACATTCACGCGTCTGGCGGAACATACGCCGTGGAGTCCTATCATGGACGCGTGGAGCGGTGACCCGATCCCTCCCGAATTTCTCCACAGCCGCTCGGCGCTCGAGCGGCAAGGCGCTCTTGTGTTTCAGGCTAAACAGTGCCACAACTGCCACTCGCTCGGGGATCAAGGCGGAAAGCGTGGCCCGGCTCTAGACGCCGTGGCCGTGCGACTGACGCAAGATCAACTCATCCGGCAGGTGATTCAAGGGGGCGGGAACATGCCCGCGTATGGAAAAAATCTAAGCCCGGCGGAGACCACGGCGCTGGTGGCATTCCTCGAAACGCTGCATCCCGCTGGACAACAGCCTGCACGGAACGCCTCGCGTGCCCTCGCAATCGAACCGGGTACCGCCGCGCCCTCTTCGAGCCACCAATAACATTGCTATGACCTCCGACGCCCAAGCCGTTTTGCAATCATGGTCTCCCCCACTTGGTGTCAACTTGGTTCTGGGCCTCACCATCGTTATCTATGTACGGGGTTGGCTTCGTTTGCACGGCACGTTTCCGGAGCTCTTTTCGGCGTGGAGGCTTGCTGCATTTCTTACGGGAATCACTTCAATTTGGATCGCCATTGGCTCCCCTTTGGCTGCGTTTGACGATGTATCTCTCACCGTCCACATGGTGCAGCATCTCTTGCTCATGGCCATCGCCCCTTACTTCATCCTCCTTGGGGCTCCGACGCTGCCGTTGCTTCAAGGACTTCCGCAACTGATCGCGCGAAGAGTCATAGGACCATTGCTCAGATCGGCCCCACTTAGAAGGTTCGGCCATCTGATCACTAATCCCGCGATCTGTTGGCTTGCGGCCACGCTTGCATTGATCGCATGGCACGTTCCCGCGGTATTTGAGGCGGCGCTGCGTAATGACTGGCTGCACAATTTGGAGCATGCCAGCTTTTTAGCCGCCGGACTTCTTTTCTGGTGGCCTGTAGTCCAGCCGTGGCCGAGCACCGCACGCTGGCCTCGATGGTCGGTGCCCCTGTATCTTTTCGCCGCCACTTTGCCCTGTGACGCGCTCTCTGGTTTTCTCGCCTTCTGCGATCGAGTTGTGTATGTCTCTTACAACTCCGCGCCCCGGCTTATCAATATTCCGCCCCTCGAAGATCAGCAGCTCGCCGCATCCCTGATGTGGATCTGCATAACGATCATCCTCCTCGTGCCAGCTGTCATCGTCACAATGCAAATACTCTCGCCCCAACGATCGCGTTTGGCGGGGACAAAGTGGTCCGAGGCAGGCGAAATCGTAGGTCGGCCTCGCAGCAAAGGTAGAAATTCTCCAGAAATGACGTCCGAACCCTCGGTTGCGGCCGTGCCTTAGGAGCTGGATAAGGACGACAGCGCTGAAGGTCTCTCGGATGAATCCAGGAACAATCGCTGCTTCGGCTGCTCGAGTCGGAATTCTGTCAGCTGCGCGATCTTGCCGCGAAACAAGGCTGGCAGATCGTCGGCGAATATACCGACTACGAGCTCAGCGCAACCGCTCTCGGGTGCCGATGACTCCGCGCGTTCGTGATATGCTTGAGACTCGCCGGCAGCAAGCTGGGAAGCCAGACTCGTTAGCAGAATTGCTCATATTGAACGGTACCAAAAAGGCTTAGTAGACAACGGAGAGGTGCTGGAGTGGCCGAACAGGGCTGCCTGCTAAGCAGTTTCACCCCAAAAGGGTGACGGGGGTTCGAATCCCCCCCTCTCCGCCAGTCATTTCTAATTTCCGCTAACGCAATTCTTGTCCTCTCATTGTGCGCCCTCAGTGAGTTGTCTGCGTCGGATCTTTGGCACGGCCCCCTGTAAGGCCTTCTTCACAGGCTTTTGCCCGGTCTAGGAGAAGGTCACGTTCACGAGTGTTGCGCGTGAGCGAGGCGGCGCGCCGGAACTCCGTTTGTGCCTCTGCATGACGGCCGAGCTTGAAAAGAAAGTCGCCGCGAACACTCGGCAAGAGGTGATAGGCCTTCAGTGACGGCTCTGAGACGAGCGCATCGACGATCTTGAGGCCCGCAGCGGGACCGGATGCCATCGCGACCGCGACTGCACGATTCAGCTCCACGACGGGTGACGGCGCGAGCCGACCCAACTGCTCATAAAGCTCCACGATGCGCGGCCAGTCGGTGTCTTCCGGCGTCCGCGCTCGCGCATGACATGCGGCGATGGCGGCCTGAAGCGCGTAGGGACCACGCGCGCCACCGAGTTTCTCTGCACGATCGAGGGCTGCGAGGCCGCGACGGATGAGCAGTTGATCCCATAGCCCGCGATTTTGATCGAGCAGCAGAACAGGCTCGCCTGACGGTCCGGTTCGCGCGGCTGATCGCGATGCCTGGATTTCCATCAACCCGACGAGGGCATGAACCTCCGGCTCCCCGGGAGCGAGCTCCGCCAGGATGCGGCCGAGACGGAGCGCATCCTCGCAGAGTGCGGGTCGCATCCAGTCGTCACCAGCGGTCGCCGAGTAACCCTCATTGAAGATGAGGTAGATGACTTCGAGCACCGACGAAAGGCGCGAAGCGAGTTCGGGTCCGCGCGGGACTTCGAAGGGAACGTGCTCCTCGGCGAGTGTTCGCTTGGCTCGAACGATGCGCTGTGCGACTGTCGGCTCCGGTGCCAGGAAAGCGCGCGCGATTTCGTCGGTCGTGAGGCCGCCGAGCAAGCGAAGCGTGAGAGCCACGCGCCCCTCAGTCGGGAGAACCGGATGGCAAGATATGAAGACGAGACGCAGGAGGTCGTCGCCAATATCATCGTCGAGCGCGGCTTCGAAATTCGGCACGGCCATCTCCTGCTGCGCCTGAAGTTCGCGACCCAGCTCCGCGTGCTTGAGCTCAAGACGCTTGTTGCGACGCCAAAGATCGATGGCGCGATTCTTCGCGGCGGCCATCAGCCACGCGCCCGGATTGTCTGGAATTCCGGATTGCGGCCACTGCTCGAGCGCAGCGACTAAAGCGTCTTGGGCGAGCTCCTCAGCGACGCCAACGTCGCGCACAATCCGCGTAAGACCCGCGATGATTCTGGCGGACTCGATTCTCCAGACCGCGTCAATGGCGCTATTTGTGTCGGTAGCCGTCATGGCTACCCATCACACCATCTTCAATCCGGCCGTGCAAGCCCGGGATGCCGCGACTCTTCGTCGCTTCGTCGCGGCTGTCCTCAACGAACGAGCGCTCTTACGCTTTGCAATCGAAGGCTTCGGGCCCGAGCACCTGGCGAACTTCGGTCTCTCCTTCCCAACCTGGCCAGTATTTCTTGTGAAGCTCCATGAAGCGCTTGGCACCTTCGATCGCCTCTTCCTTCGATTTCAATTCAAAGATCGCGAACCCGCCCACCACTTCCTTGGCCTCGGCGAAAGGCCCGTCCACCGCGTTTACCTGCCCGCGCGAAAGCCGAATACGCGCGCTTCTTGCAATCGGAGACAGGCCTCCGCTTGCGATCATCGTGCCGGATTTCTCTGCCTCTTCACCAAGCTTCGCCATGGCATCCAGGAATTCCTTGGGCGGAGGAGCTTGAATTTCACCGTGTTTCACCAACATCATGAATCGCATCGTCATATCTCCTCTTGGGGTTCGGTATGAAAGAGATCGAATCTCTAAATCTTCGCAACCTGCCGACCTCGCTCTCTAATTACGCGCCGAACGAGGGGCGTTGAATTCGACAAATCAAAAGATTGTTCTGTTGGACCGTGGTTCAAAGCGCTGCGAAAAGTGCCCACGCCGCGATTACGATTTCGCAGCCTTCTGCTTCAATTCCTCCCGCAGAGCCCGCATACGCGCGGCATGTTCGGGAGTAATGGCGTCCGCGGGGATATCCTGCACTTCGTACACCTGCCGGATCTCGACCTCGGTGCCCCCATCGAACGGGGCGCGCTTAAGCCATTCCACCGCTTCTTCCATTGACTTCACTTGCCACAGCCAGAAGCCAGCGATGAGTTCCTTAGCTTCGGTAAATGGGCCGTCTGTCACGGTGCGCTGCTGTCCTGAAAATTTCACTCGCTTGCCCTTCGAGCTCGGTTGAAGCCCGTCGCCTGCGAGCATCATGCCGGCCTTTACCAGCTCCTCGTTGAACTTCCCCATGGCGACAAACATTTCCTTTGTCTCCTTGGTCGGTTGAATTCCTGCTTCCGAATTCTTGTCTGCTTTGATTATCACCATCACTCGCATTGTTTCATCTCCTAAATGATTTAGATTCAACAACAAGACTTCCTGCTGTACGTGCTCGGCTGAGTCTTGCTTCCATCTATGCGTCGAATGAGAGGCAGCCAAATCGACATGCCTTATTCTTTTTTTTAGGTCCTTGCCCCACCTCGAACACGCCTGCAAAAAATGTCGTTCCCGTGACGATAAGAAGCAGCGCTGAAAATGATACCAATACCTGATAGACGGCTCGCAAGAACTCCGCGTGATTGAAGAGATAGGCCTGCAAGGTTCGCCGGATCGCCATAGCCGCGGTTGTCAGGATCCCTAAAGAATCAGCTTCGCGTCCAACCATCCGAAGAGAGCGGATCAGGCTAGCCGCCTCAGCTACGTTCCGAAGCAGGATGAAGAGCCCGAGGCCGATGAGAGCCGCTCCCACGATTGACTTATGATTCTGAAAGACTGCGTGCTGCCTTGCCATGAACTCCCCGTGAATTACGTTTTTTGTTCCTTCTACCCACGCGTCGAACGATGGATGGCGAAATCGACAGGCTGGCATTTGTTGAAAACTCTGTTTTTGCGTCTGTCACGTTGCTGACTGAAACGATTTGCCTTTTGGCTTCACTACTTACCGGTAAAACCGACACCCAGACGCAGGCTTTCGACGGTCCGAGCCGAAGGACCGGGCGACATTTCTTTGAATTCGCGACCACCGGGTGCTGACACGGGAGGTATCCAATGAGTGGAAAACACGGCGAGCCATTGCGCGGCCTGATGGCCACGAATCGATCGCAGATTTTTGAAGGCCGTTTCGGGCGACTGTTTCGGTCGCTGCCTCCCGCCACGTTCGGCGTGGACGAGGACGCGAACCGCAAACATCTGGGCGAGCTGGGCGCCAAAATGTCCAACAGCTTCGATGCTCCTAAAGATGGGCAGGACGACGAGGAGAGCGGTATACCGGCGCTCTACACGTACTTTGGCCAATTTATCGATCACGATATTACGTTCGACCCCTCGAGCAGCTTGCAGAAGCAGGATGACCCCGACGCACTGACCGACTATCGAAGCCCCGCGTTCGACATGGACAATGTCTATGGGCGCGGTCCCGACGATCAGCCCTACATGTATGAAGGCAAGTCGTTCCTGCTGGGAAGCCCGCTCCATGGCGGAAGCGGCGGCGCCAGGGATTTAGCCCGCAACGGCGCGAATCCCAGTCGCGCGCTCATCGGAGATCCCCGGAATGACGAGAACAGTATCGTCTCGCAGCTGCAAGGGCTCGTTCTGCGATTCCACAATCGAATGGTGCATGACCATCCGCATAGCGACTTTGCGCATATTCAGCGTCTGGTGAGATTTCACTACCAATACGTAGTATTGAACGATTTCTTGCCGCGGATTGTCACCGCGAGCGTCTTGAACGATTTGAAGACAGCGAAAAAGTACGATCGCAAGAAGCTTGAATTCTTTCGTTGGAAGAATAATCCGTTCATGCCGGTGGAATTTTCAGTAGCGGCATATCGCCTGGGACATTCGATGATTCGCCCCGGCTATCGCCTGAACGATGACGACAAGACGCTGCTGCCGATTTTCCCGGTTCCTTCTCACCATCTCAATGAGGGCCTCACCGGATTTCGCGCGATGAATCCACATTGGGGAATCGATTGGGGACGATTCATTGATATTGATCTCCGCGGCTATGACGGTGCCGACGCGATCAAGAAAAAGCGTCTCCAGTTTGCATACCGGATCGACACTTCGATCGTAAATCCGCTATTACATCTTCCGCCATCCGTGGTGGATCCGAAAGATCCTCCTGACTCTCTGGCGAAGCGAAACCTTTTGCGCGGTTGGCGGCTGGGCCTTCCATCCGGACAGAATGTGGCGCGAGCGATGGGTGTTCAGCCGCTCGCGGACGAGGACATTTTGATTGGACAAGGAGTCGACAAGCCTGATGCGCCGCTCGGGAGCGTGGTTGATGTGAACAAGGTCTTCGCCAACAACTGCCCGCTGTGGACCTACATCCTGGCGGAAGCTATGCACCACCAGGAAACCGTGACGATTCCGGTCACAGAGAAAAAGACGATCACAACTCCGCAGTTGGGACCCGTAGGAGGACGGATTGTGGCTGAGGTTTTCCTTGGCCTGCAGTTTGGCGACAACCATTCACTGCTGAATCTCGAACCGGACTGGCAGCCGGAAACGAATCCGCCATCCAGCGGGAAAAAGAACCCCGATTACAAGCTGAAGGATTTCGTCAAGTATGCGCTTGGGCAGTGATCAGTCTGATTCAAGTCCAAGACTCCGTCGGGAGCAAGAGCGCGGCTGCGCGGAGCAACAAGAAGGTGACATGAATCCGAAAAGCTGCATCGTGATCGGCGCCGGCCTCTCCGGCCTTGCGGCCGCACATCTGCTGACGAAACACAAGTGGGAAGTGACTGTCCTTGAGACGCAGCCCTTCACAGGTGGACGGGTCTACTCGTTCCAGTTTCCGCAGTCGTCTGAGCTGGTCTGCGAACTAGGTGGCGAATGGATCGGCAACGGCCACAAAA
>CAVRFZ010000022.1:0-90992 GCA_963720655.1 uncultured Acidobacteriota bacterium
GTCAATCAAGACTGGAAAAAGGCGCTCGTCGACAACGCGGCCGGGCAAATCGAAAAGCTCCAGCAAAACGCAGGCATCGAGGCAGATGTATTCATCGGCAGTGGTGACGTGCCAAAGGTGCTGAGCCAAGCTGCGAAGCAGACAAACGCGGATTTGCTGGTTACCGGGTGCTACCCCTATGGCGGTCACCTGCGGACACACGGCTACGCAATCATTTGCGCGGTATCAATTCCGGTTCTCAGCGTGTAAGGGCAAATGAATGATTGCCAGATAGTCGTGAAGCCTTTCCCGACCAACCTGCGTGGTAACGATCCATCGATCGACCGCTAAAACCGTGACAGTGTTTTACGAGCTATCAATCGCGAGTGGATGAAATGGTTTGCGGCGCACTCTCGAACGCATTTCTTAGAGCTTTCGCCGTTTCGTCGATGCACTTTTGGCCGTCGTTCAGATATCCGGCCATCAAAAAGAAACCGTGGATCATCATGGGATAACGCGAAACCTTTGCCTGAACGCCGTCTTTCGTTAGATGGCCGGCATACTCCTCGGCTTCATCCCGCATCGGGTCATCTTCGTCGGTTATGACGAGTGCTGGCGGCAAATCCTTCAAGTTCTGAGCAAAAATCGGGGAGACAAAAGGGTCTCTCAGATCTCCCGTAATCGGAAGATATAAGCCAAGTATTTCATTCTTGGATTCTCTCGAAACTGTCGGCGTGCGCGATTCTGTCCACCAGCCTGGCCTCATTATCGTAGCGTCGAGCATCGGATAGATTAGGACTTGAAAGATCAGACGTGGATTACCACGGCCGCGCGCCATCAGTGTCACTACCGCTGCTAGATTTCCGCCCGCACCGTCTCCTCCCACAGCGATTCGCCCCGGGTCCCCGCCGATATCGGCGCCATGTTCTGCCACCCACTTGGTCGCCGCGTAGGCGTCATCCGGAGCGGCCGGATATTTGTTTTCCGGCGCAAGTCGGTACGCAACAGAAACGACGATACACTCGCACCTGTTCGTCACAGAACGTAATGGCGTATCGTACGTATCCAGACTGCCAGCCACGAAACCCCCGCCGTGGAAGAACACCAAAGCGGGCAAGCCGCGAGTCGAGCTAGGCGTGTAGACGCGGATGGGGATAGCTCCCGCAGGTCCCGGGATCTGCCGATCTTCAACACGAAAGACGTGCTCCGGACTCCCCGAGAGCTCCGGATAGAAGGCATAAGCTTTTCGCACATCTGCAACGGTGGCCGGGCGTGCGATTCCGGCGGCAGCCATTTTATCAAGTACCGCTTTCACTTGAGGGTTCGCAGGTGCCCCTGGTTGTGATTTTGTCGTCGTCTGATTTTGTCTCTCATGCGGACCTGGAAGGCCGAGTCCCACGCCCGGTTTGGACCCGGATCCGCTAACTGAAGAAAGCAGAATAAGAACTGACGCGGGAAGTAAAACGATGTTTTGGAACGCTTTTGAAACTGTGCAACGCATGACCCCTCCTTCCTCCCTGCCTGCGTTTGCAGACGGCTCAACGAATCTGTTCAATATTTTCAATACCCCGGTATGTACTACAGCCTACAGCGACGGGGTTGTTTCCTTACGGCGGGCAGGATAGCATTCCTCGCGCTAAATTAACTCAAGCCCAAGGAGACAATGTGGACTTCGTAACCAAATTTGAAAAGGAACTTCGCAAACGGCATCACTCGTTAATGACAGAGGTGGCGAAAATTGAACATCTGATTGACGCGTTCGAGTAGGGTGCGAAGCGCGGTGCTAAAAAGGTTGGAAGTAGGTTGTCAGCAGCGGCCCGCAAGAAAATCTCCATCGCGCAGAAGGCTCGCTGGGCTAAGACCCGTAAAGCGAAATCAGCGAAGGGATAGTGTTCGCAATGGTTGGGGAAATTCGGCTCGGAACATCGTCTTTTACAGCCGACGGCTGGAGCGGTGCCTTCTATCCCAGAGGCATGACCGTTGTCCGACGATATACATGAAGTCCGCGGTGATCGGATGGATATTTCCCTTCAGCCCGCGATTTTCCTATCGAGTACGAGGAGATACTCCAGGATAGTATGGGCCGCACCTTGGTTCTTGTTGGCGCGTGTCCAAAACGGGTATTGCTCGCAAGCGCAAACGCGCATTCCCCGTCCGTTGAGTTGATCAAAACTCCAGCCGAATCGTTCAGCCGTGGCGAGGTCAATGGCGATGAGCTGCGAGTAGAAGTGCGTTTTAACACAGTTCTCTCAAACACTTACGAGTCTTTGCGTGGAATCTCGGGAAACATTCGCTTGAATACTTCGCCCCTGACTTTGTCCGGATCTTCTTTCGGCAAATCCTCAGGTTGAGTTTCCTCGCTCTTAGCGGGTTCGGCGTCGGGCGGTTTCAATTCCTCAGGAATCATTGCAGTACCTTGCGTATCCCAATTGAGCCATTGAGAACGTCCAATGCCAGGCTAACGTGACGCGTATCAAGGCGGAATACTGCATTCACTTGGTTCTGGTACGACGAGCGGCTACGTCGCTGAAAAAATTACCTGCCTCGCGCCTGCCCGCTCTACGTTTGATGCAACAGTTTGCGACTTTTAACCAATTCATTCTATTGGGCTAACTCCCCCCACAAAGCTTGTGGAATCGGACATGCATGCAAGCATATCGGCAGTTAAGGGCGATGAAATCGATGGAGGCATGCCACCGATGGGTTCTACCTTCGATATTTTCAAAGTAACTCCAGACGGGCCGATGTGGGTAGAAGCGGTTCAAGGCTTGGAAAAAGCTAAAGAACAAATGGCCCGCTTAGCACTGGTTTCGCCCGCAGAATATTTTATCCACTCGCAGGAACAGGGCGTCGTTGCCAAACAGCCCCGAGAATGTTTGGGAGAAATATCATGACTCAGATTTGTACGATGAAGTGTCCGCACTGCGGGAATACAGCATCGAAGGCGAAGCCAGAAGAACAATTTAAGTGCGGCGGTTGCGGCTGGAAATCGTGATTTCTGCCGGATTCAGCAGAGGCACAATGCGATCAACGTTCGATATTCTTACGGATTCTCCGGGAGCCCGACCAGTCTGGATAGAATCGGCTCAAGAACTTGAAGACGCAAGAGAGCGTTTAAGAGAAGTGGCTCGCATCGCTCCGCGACGAGATTGCTTCATTTATTCAGAGAGTAGCGGCATCGTGGAAATCATTGTCCATGCGGATTTTCAGGCACTCATACGGCACATTAGCTTAACGTAATATAGCCAAGCAATTATGAGATCTAGAAATGCAGTTGTAATCCACGTCGAGACGGGCACTTATGCTTCCTCACCAGCGGAAAGCAAACCTTCATAAGTGGACTTAAATAAGTCTCCACCACATTCTCAAGATCCGGTCACGAAACAGCATTCGAAACGGCTAAGCCGACTTAGGAAGTCGGCTCGATAAACTTATGATCGGCTGGGTCCCAAATGAAATAATCGCCAGGCTGGAACGAAGCTAGACTGATGAGTCGTTTCTTGGCTTCATCGATGCTTTCGGTAGCCTCAACCCAAGCGAGCGGAGAATCAGAAGTCTTTCTGAAAATGTTATATGCCATCCCCATTGAAGATCCTCCTGCGCAGGGATGTCGGGAAGGCCCGAGGCTATAACACGCATCAGAATCACGCAAGATATTTCCTAGCAGTTCGGCGGCAAAACTTAGGAAACTAACTGGATAACTATGCAAACCAGAGAAAAGCCGCAGATAGTTTTTGAGCGAATCTCGAAGCGGCGCTCGAAGAAGGGTCGCAGACGATGTTTGTAACCGTGAAACGTCGAATCGCACCGGACAGACACCTATTACGAAGTGGGCCTCAGTTGGGGTAATCACTTCAGCCAATCAAATTCCTTATACCGCACGGTGGTCGCAGTCACATCAGTAAAAGCCATCATCGTGAGACACTATTGAAAGAGGAACCATGACAATGCGATTTGAAAAACCGAAGAAATCAGGACGACCAGATTTTGCGGCTGGACGAATAGCGGAACTTGAGCGACGACTGGCAACAGAAACGAACGAAACGAGAAAGAGTGAGTTACGAAACGAAATTAACGAGTGGCAACGAAGCCGACCACAACCAAGGCGCGATAGCGGAAGGTAGGAGCTAGGTTGCGAATGCTGAATGGCGCTGGTTGCTCCGGATCTAATGTTCAGCCAGTCTTTTTCTGGGACTTGTCTAGGAGCGTCTCGTCGGGGCGGGGTGACGTACGACGCAAATGTCTTATGAGCTTGTCCGCTTGATTGGAATACAGGTAATAATCGGACGATGGGTCGTGAGTGGCAAGTTCTTCTATTCGGTTCATGGCTTGTTCGAGACCTTCAACGGCTTCCAACCACCGAGGGCTTCTCGGAGGGTCGTCTTTGAAAATTTCGTACCTAGTCGTATCGCGCACCATACGTCTCCAACCGTTACAGGCTGAGAAGAGCAAAACGTAGTCCGTTGGAATGGCACTCTCAGGTTGAAAAAGAAAACCCTGCACTGATTCAGGTCAGAGTTCGCGAGAGCGATCTTCGTCACAGTACTAGCGAGAGGGACTTTCCGTTGAAAATGATTCCGCTTCGGACATGCGCAAGGTCGTGTTTGTGCGAAACTCGAGTTCCCGCTGAGTGTCGGTGTTTTGTTTCGGTCACGACGAGAAGGGGTGGTCCTCTTCCCAAGGAGCCACCCCCAAGCACCAGCACTGCCCTTCAACGGTATAAAGAGTGGCGACCGACCCCAATAGTACGAACTGTCCAGTACTGCCGCGCTCGAAGCGTCAGCGTCTCTGTCGGAACAATTGAAAAGCGCGGCCTTATCACAGCCATGACGAGGACGGAAAAGCGGCAAACGATAAAAGTGCGCGGTTCATCTTGACCGTGAAGGAAAACACGACGAGAATCGCTCAACAGCTGAGACGTAATCGTGACCATGTATTCATGCCATGATTGTGATACGCCTGGGGTGGGGAACTGTCGGCGGTGTCACGGCGAAGGAAAAATCCTTTCGGAAAGACGCTTTGGTGAGTCCCCAGCCGAGACGACCTGCCCATGGTGCAAGGGTACGGGTGACTGTCCAACATGCAGTGGTACAGGTGAAATCGAAGTGGGCGGTGAGAGCGGGTAGCTCGACACCCAAAAAATCTTACGAAGTCGGCCTGAGTTGAGTAATCACAGCCAACCAACTTTCTAATACTGCGCGGTGGTCGGACGTCATATCGGTAAAAGCCAAGCCCATTCCAAACTTTCCCTGAGAATAAATGACTCTGGCACTTATCTCGAACGCGCCATTGTCTCTATGAGTTCGCAACCGGACAACATACCCTCCGGAAGTGGATTTAGCGTATCGACGTAACAGCCTCCCAGCCCAAACTTGGAGGTTCGAGCCGAAAGGAGTTGCATTCCCGCTCCTGGCTCGGTCACCTCAACTGATGCGACGAGCGGGCACCGCCGAACCGATCGCTGTTTGGTTGGGTTGCAAGTCTTGGCCGGCAGAACTGGAAGTGTTCAAGACTGCTGCCAGTCCGCAGGAGGAGAACTGACTTGCCAAAATTGAGGAACAGGTCGGTTCAGTTCGATGCCCACTCGAGCCAAGCCATCAGAAGTTGGTTCAACATAGACAACCCTAGCTTGGCACTCGTGCCAGGTCGTCGGGTTCATGAGCAGAAGTTCCTGTCCTAAGGAAACCTTCGTTCCCAGCGCCAACAGTGCGCCGTGAGCATTCACAGTTAACGTAAATCTTTCTTCTTGAAACTTCTTTCGGTCGGCCGCCTCCCCTCTAATAACAAGAGGTATGTCTAGGGTGAGCCGTTCACTGCGTCGCTGTCCGATTGACATAGTCACGCTCACAGTGGACCAGATTAAGAACGTAATGTGCCCCTCAGACTACTCGAAATTCCTCTCCTAAGGCTACTGTCCTTCGGGGCAGTCCCCAGGACTGAACGGACGACTGGCATTCCGTAATTTCATTGTAAGAATATGGGGGACAGGTGATCTAGAACGGTGGTGGGTAGCAGCCAGAAATGCCTTGCATTCACTCTGTGCCTTGAGTGAGAGTCATTAACCTGAATTGTCAACACCACAAGGAGAACATTTTGGACTTCGTCACAAAATTTGAAAAGGCACTTCGCAAGAGGTATCAGCATCTAAAGACGGAGCTGGCGAGAATAGAACATCTGATCGACGCTTTTGAGAAGGGCGCGAAGCGCGGTGCCAAACCGACCAGTCGCGGTAGGTTATCGCCAGCAGGTCGCAAGCGAATCTCAATGGCGCAGAAAGCCCGGTGGGCAAAGAGAAAGAAAAGATAAGAAATAATCGAAATTCCAGGTTAACGTCTCCACACCGAATACTAAGCCCGTACTTGTAATGCCATGGAGAAGGAACGTATGCCTTCCTCGGGAATTGCAATCGTACCTTCCGACCTTAAGTCGGAATTTCTCGATGGATTGCATCCTTCTCACCGCAAGACCATCCTTTCAGCCGCAACACTACGCCGATTCTCCGCTAATTCTGTAGCCACAAACCAAGGCCACCCCGCTGACTATTTTTTTCTGCTGACAAATGGTAGCGCCAGATATTTCTTTGTAACAGACGATGGCAAGAAGCTTCTTTTGCGTTGGCTTGGACCAGGAGACGCTTTCGGTGGTCGGACAGTCTTGTCAAGCCCTTCTTCTTATCTCGTCAGCACAGAAATGATAACGGACAGCTCGGCGTTGGCGTGGGACCGCACCACAATCCGAAGTCTTGCCGAAAGATTTCCCAGATTGCTCGAGAACGCACTGTTGATGGCCTCAGACTATGTGACATGGCATCTCACCGCCCACATAGGGCTAGTCAGCCTCACCGCTCGACAGCGGGTCGCCCAAGTACTAATTACACTTGGCCGCACGATCGGCAAAGAAACGCCGGGTGGTACTGCTCTCGATATCACCAATGAGGATTTGGCGAATGCTGCGAACGTCACATCTTTCACTACAAGCCGGTTTATAAGCGAGTGGCAGCGTAACGGCGCCCTCGTAAAGCGTCGCGGCAAAGTGCTTCTACGGTCATCTGAACGATTGTTCTTGCGGGCAGTCTAACTGTCTGTTTCAATTTCGCCCTCTCCTTCCCTTTGCGCGTGCTCTTCATAGTTGCGCTTAAGCAAGTTCAAACCTGCTCGGACGCAACGACGGGGTCGTGCCTTCATGGGATGCTACTTCCGAGGCAACCAGTTCATCACCATCACTCCGTCAATTTGGTCTTGAACTCTAAATAGGAGCAGGTTATCAGTAGTCACCCTCTTGTCCGTATTCTCTTGGCAGACGATTTTGCCCCTTGGCGACGTTTCGTCATCGCGAAACTCAGGCCGAAGCACGATATGCGTATTGTCGGGGTTGTGTCTGATGGGCTTGCAGCGGTTCTGAAGGCAGAAGAACTTCAGCCGGACGTGATTTTATTGGACGTGAGATTGCCAAGAATAAATGGCGTTGAAACCGCGCGACGGATTCACAGAGTCGCTCCCCAATCCAAAATACTTTTCTTGAGTCAAGAGATTGATGTAGAAGTGGCGCGGATAGCTCTCAGTGATGGGCACGGTTACGTGGTTAAGTCCGATGCCGAGAATGAACTGTTTGCCGCTATCGAAGCGGTGGTGCAGGGGAAAAAGTTCGTAAGCCGCAGATTGGCGAGTCCCACTTTTGCGGATCGTGCAGACCCACAAGCCCCCGTCCATCACCGCCCCGAAGAAACAATCGTATCGTCCTCTGTGCCGCTCTTAGTTAAAAGAGGGGTAGGTCGCTGCCACGAGGTTCAGTTCTATTCGGATGACTCACGCTTTCTAGATGGATTTACTCGCTTTCTAGGCGCAGCTCTGAAGACCGGAAACCCAGCGGTTTTTATTGGGACCGAGTCGCATAGAAATACACTATTGGAGAGGCTGCACGCGCTGAGCCCCGACATTCGTACCGCCATTCGTCAGGGAAGATATATCCCATTGGACGCTGTGGAATTTCTCTCCAATTTCATGGTGAATGACATGCCTGATCCAGGCTGGTTTTTGAAAGTCGTGGACGATTCCATTGTAGCGGCAAGAAAAGGTGCGCATGGAGGGCATTTGCGCATCGCAGCCTGCGGTGAATGTCCATCTATCCTGTGGGCACAAGGAAAGGCAGATGCTGCGATTCGACTCGAAGAGCTCTGGAACGAAATTGCCAGGACATATGACGTTGATATTCTTTGCGGATACCTGCTGGAAAGCCTTCGCTGCGAAGAAGACAGTTATACCTTTCGTCGAATCTGTGAAGAACACTCAGCTGTCGATTTCCGATGACAGGTCGATCAATCCTTGTGACTGGCAGTATTGCTTTTGCAAGAGAGATTTGAATTAGTGGCTCATTCAGAGTGGATTGCGGGCTCGAACAGGTTTATACTTTCACCGTACTTTCCAAGTCCCTTCCGCCGATTTTGCGGCGGGTTTTTGTTCTAGCTGAAGAATCCTGGACCGGGTTGAATTCAACTCCCTCCTTTCGATTTGAACCGGTTCTCAGCGATTAAGACGTAACGCACACCCGACGTAACTTGCCACAAAGGGATTCCGAATATGTTTACCTACGTTTGCTGTCGCTGTACGAACTGCACCGCGCAGATTATTTTGGAAGAGCAGAGCTCTGATGCATTCCGTCGACCTGCCAGGCCACGTGCCGGACGCGAGGCTTGTCCATACTGTCGAGCGGTGTTCATGACTGAAAGCTATTACGTCACCGAGAGTGGAACACCTCTCTTGCAGAGGGCCTAAGCACGGCCGTTCGCAAAGTGAACGCTCATTTCCAAGACCTCGGCCTATCCGGTTCATGGGGTGCGAGAGATTAAGCATAGAAAGGAGTCGCCATGTCAGACGGTAAGAAGGTACCAGCTCGGGAAGAAATAGAATTGCGAGCTTACGAAATCTATTTGAAACGAGGCGGCAAAGAAGGAACTGCGCTTGAGGACTGGCTTGCTGCCGAAAAGGAACTAACCGAATCAGAAAAGCGAGAACTACCCGACCCTTTGGTGAAACGTGCAACCGCTTCCTGAAGTTCGTTTCACTACACCGAATCCATTCAAACCAGACATTTTGATGTAGCCAGGAGGTCAGCATGACGGAAAGAATCGATTCAAACGCAGGTTATTTCCTAGCGGGATTGACTATCGGCTCGCTCATCGGAATTTTCTTCGCACCGAAATCCGGTGAAGGGACTCGATCATACCTTTCGAAGACGGTCAAGGAAGGGAGCAAACACGCGCGGGAGAAGGCTCGAGAACTGAGAGGGCGTGCTGAAGACTTGGTCGATTCCGGAAAGGAATTGGTTAACCAAAAGAAAGAACAAATTGCAGCGAAATTAGACGAGGCCAGCAAAGATTACCTACCGGAGAAATCAAAAGCGAAAGGGGTCTAGGCGAACGACCAGGGCAACCCAAATACTGTTGTTTTGAACATTTTTTCTTGGTTCAAAACTTAACATGGGAGTACACTCGCCTGGTTCGGAGGCACTATTGCCCGAACCAATCACAGCGAACTACGTCGCCGAAATGCAAGGGACGGGCAAACACCTACGTCTGTGCGTTACTTCAACACTAGAAGGCGACATTGTAGCGACGGTGTATGACATCGAGGAGACTCTGAGCGTATACATGAGTTACGAAGTAGCGAGCATCGAGCAGGCCAAGAAGAAGGCCGAAGAAGCCGCGTGCCAGTATTTAGGAACCGAGCAACCTAAGTCGGTCAAGTGGGTAAAAACAGTCTAGAGCGTCTATGAAGGTGAAGGAGGATTGGTTAGCGACCCGGAGATGCGCTGAGATTCCCTCAGGTTCCGCATCTGACTAATTGCGATCCCGATGCCGGCCAACACGGTAGTCGAAAGCTAGTGTCTTCCAGATAACGCCGTTCGAGTAGTTCCGAGGAAACACCCACCGGAGTGAGAGGAACAGCTCGCTGCAGAGTCTCCGGCGGGAGAGAGCACGTGGAGGGCGGCTGGCCAGTGAGGACGGCAATCGCATGTTCGTATTGAGCGCAAAGGATTCCGAGGCTCGTGTGGTGAGCTTGCGCCGCCTTCAATTGAGGTTCAGCTTCCACCACTGCCTCATCGGAGGTGAGGCCGGCGTATACTGGTTTGCCTGTGCGGGTGGGCGACGGGTATAGAGTTCGGCGCCCCGACTCATCGGTTAGTGGGTTGCCGCTACATTCCCCGCCGGAGGGTTGGCGTAGTAGCCTTTGCGAGCATAAACCTTATAGTCTTTCTCACCCGCGGAAATCTGGATCCTGCGGAACTTGCCGTCCCAATTCTTGTTTTCGGGGTAGTAACCTAGGCTGTACTGGTGGTGCAGTTCGTCGGAGATCTCGTCAAGCGCAGTTTCGAGTTTACCAATACCCCGGACTTCCAACATCCGCCCGCCGGTAGCCTCGGCGAGTTTCTTGAGCAGGGACTCTCCGTGCCCGTCTTCTCCGTAGATGTGGAGCACGTCGCAATTGTCCCGCTTTGAGGCATCATAAATCTGCAGGACATAGGCGATCACGTCGTTTTCAAGCAGAGCTTCCAGCGCCTCTTCCATCGAAGACTCACTTCGGGAATCGCCGGAGAGAGCTACGATAACCACCGCCTTGCGTCCCACTTCGCCCGCCAGGTAACGGAGTGTGGAGACGCGGATCGCGTCGTACAGGTGGGCCTCGCGGTTCTCGTTAATGGGTCGCCCGTTAATTCCCACCGTCCCTCCGCTCCCGGGCATCCCGATACTGGGCTCAGAGGACGGGCCTTGATCTGGCAATCCAATCGCCGCTCCACTCCCAACGGTATCCGCCTTCTCCTCTAGGAGCGCAACGTCTGACGTCGGCAACTGCACCGTTTCAACCCGGGAGGCGTAGCTCAGAATAAAGCCCAGGTCAGTGGGCCTTACCACGTGCTTCATGAACAGCCTCGCGGCCTGCGCCTCCTCGCCGAGAATCCAGGACATGTTCGTGCCCGTGTCCAAGAGCACTCCCACGTTCAGGACCACGTCGCTGTGGTGGGCAAACAGCTTGATAACCTGCGGCTGGCCGTCTTCAGAGACGCTGAACTTGTCCTGCGCCAGGTCGCTCGCCAGGTGTTTCTTGTTGTCGCGCACCGTGAAATACACGGACACGAGATCCACTTGGCTGTGAAAGGCGCCTTCCTGGCCCCCTCTATCCTGGCCGAAAGCCGATCGAGGCCAATCAAGGCCCGCCAATATCGAGACCACAACCACAATGGACAAGCCGACTCGAATAGGCATAGGTGCGCTCCTTCTCGCTTTGCAATGAAAGGTGCACAGTTGGATGCGAGCCGGGCGCGCAAAAGTTGTCGTGGGAACGTTCCGCAAAGCCTGATTAAAGGCGGAAACCGATATATGAAATTTCAGACTGAAGAACTGGCTCGTTAGGAGGCTCTGATATCTTGCGATTCCGAGCCGTCGGAGTGTTTGAGCTGATAAGAGCGGGCATCGCAATTAACGCAGCGGAACGGACGGACTTGGATTGCGCGGAGGAGATACTTCTCCAAGAGCCCGCGGCGATGCGATCGAAATACCTCGGAACCACCGTTCCGGCGGATGGACCTGGCTTCATCCCTGCGGAGGTTCTCGTCCCCAGTACAAACTGAACGCTAGACATTTTCGGCCGGGCCCATCCTCAACTTCGACGGTGAGTCCACGTGACAGGGGTCACATTCGCGGGTGACGCGCGTCGCAGCGGCCCTTCAACAGTAGGGATATAAATCTGTCAGTAGGACAAATTCTGGAGTCCCTACGAAACTGCAGTACTTCGGGAGATCGCAGATGCGGAGTTCCTGAGTTCAGAGGTGTTCCAATGGTTACTCAGCCGATTCACATGTTAGGGCCGACACTCCCACAGCTCGATCGTGTTGTAATTTGCGAGGAACAACCGGTCCATGCCGCGTTTGTGCGCGCTATGCTCGACATGCCCTTGTCCCGGCAAGAGCGCCGCAATCCGCTGGAGTGGTTAGCCTCACTGAGCTTTCATGCCATTTTGATAGCAGCGCTTCTCGCTGGCCCCCTGTACTTCACAGACGCAATAGATATGAAATCCTTCTCGCAGACTTTTCTCGTTGGCCCTCCGCCGCCGCCACCTCCTCGAGCCGCTGCCATCTCGCAACCGATTGTGCGCTCGCACGTAGCACGACTTCTACAGGCCGGCCGGCTAGTCGCCCCCACCTTCATCCCGAAAACGATCGCAATCATTAAAGAGCAGGCGTTGCCTCCTGACGTTGTCGGAGGTGTCGTTGGCGGCGTTCCCGGCGGAATCCCTGGAGGTCAGCTCGGCGGGGTCCTGGGAGGAATAATCGGGGGAGCCGGGAGCTCGGCCGCGGCGCCCGTTTTGGCCTCTCCGCCTCCGGTCAATCGCATCGTTCGTGTTGGGGGGCGCATCAGTCCGCCGCGCGCCATTTCAACTCCGCCACCGCTCTATCCGGGGCTTGCGCGCAACGCCCGTGCGCAAGGCCAGGTGGTAATCGATGCGATCATTGATGAACGCGGTGATGTCACCGAGGCACGCGCGATAAGTGGTCCCGGACTTCTCGATTCCGGCGGCACTCGCTGCCGTCATCAAGTGGAGGTACGAGCCAACCTTGCTCAATGGCGAACCAGTGTCTATCGAAATGCACGTGCTTGTTAACTTCGTGCTTGAGTGATTTCCCAACTTATATGGAGTATAGTTTTGTGATTAATATTTAATTTACTATGTGATTGAAACCCGATAAGGAGGTCAAACATGACAAAACTCGCAGAGGGTACTCAGATTACTTTGAAGCGTGTTCTTTACTTGACCGACTTTTCGGAGCCTTCCGAAGCTGCATTGCCCTTCGCCCTCACGATCGCGCGCGACTATGGTGCGAGCATTCACGCACTGCATGTATTGACATCTGTGATTCCGGACACTTGCTTGGAGGCGATCTGCGCCGATGAGAAGCTTGCCAATGCTGAAATGGCGAAGGTCGATTTCCAGCTTATCGGAGTCGCCCACGATACGGCGATGGCGCGAGGAGTCGCCGTTTGGCCGGCCGTTGAGCAAGCAATTCACGAGCGAAATATTGATCTGATCGTGCTTGGTACACACGGTCGCACTCACGCCCAGAAGCTTCTACTCGGATCTTTCGCGGAAGAGATCTTTAGATGCTCGAGCGTGCCAGTACTCACGATCGGACCACATGTTCAGAAGAATACGACTACCAGCGGCGCTTTCCATTCGGTATTGTTTGCGACGGACTTCAGCAAACCGTGCGAGGCCGCCGCACCGTTTGCAGTTTCGCTGGCCGAGGAAAACGACGCGCACCTCACTTTGCTCTATGTGGCGCCCAAGCCCGGAATGAACGAACAGGGTCAGCTCGCGATCGCTGATGTGGTGCAAGCTCTCAGCGATACCGTTCCGGACGATGCTAAAAGACGGTGCCATCCAGCACCGATTGTGCGGTACGGAGACGCGGCTGACGGTATTCTTGAAGTGGCTACCGAAATTGGAGCGGATTTAATTGTGCTAGGGGTGCGGGACGCCGCTGGCCACCTGGGAGCGGCGACACACCTTGAGCGCACGATTGCCCACAAGGTGGTGGCGCACGCGCAATGCCCGGTTCTGACAGTGCGCGGCTAGGAGATTTAACGCGAACGCAGCCTAGAAAAATGACGGCTTCATCGTCGAGGGAACAGTTTCCGACCTTTCAACTATCGATTTGAATTTGTCTCGTCGTGACAAGTCGATCCACAAGGCATCTTGAGGTTTGTTGAAACAAAATACTGTGCGCTAATCCAAACATTTGATTGTTGGGCTAGGATTGCTGCCGAAAGGCAATGATTTTGAACCCACCCAATCACACTCACTTGCCCGAGGAAGGCTTGACGCCCGCGGTAACAGGGCTCTATTTTGCGAGCGTGCTCGGTGCGCCGATATGGAGGAGATGAGGATGGCCGGGGCTATGATCCGTGAGGACATTCTCCAGAAGTTCCCTGACCTGTTCGGAACCAAGAATGTAAACGGGCGGGAAGTCAATATCGAACAGACGATCACGACTCTCACCCAAGAGCTGCGTCCGGAGATCGCCGCGGCCCTCACCGCGCGGCGGATGCTCCTCGAGTCACCCGTGCCGGTTCGCGAGAAATATGCCTGGCCGAAGTGGGACGAGGCGTTCGAGGATCCTGTGACGGGCCAGTTTTGGACATTTCGTCAGATTGTTCAAGGGCTGACTGATAACGTCCTCAGTCGGGATAGCAAGTGGCGCTGGCGGCTGAACGACGAGGTGCCCATCCCCAAGGACGCGCATCCGCTGACGAATCCCGGCTTGGAGCTAACCGGGCCTTGGCATCCGCTAGACATGGCCTTCAACGCGCTGAACAGTCCGGCACCCATGAATATGCCGGACTTTGAAGATGCTTCGCCGCCCCATTTCCAGCCGGACGGTACGCCAACAACTCAACCGGTCGGAATTTTTGCTGCGTTGCAGAACGCGAAAGAAATTTTGGAAGGCCGCTGGGCCAACCGCCCATATGAGGTCATAAAGAAAGGCCAAAAGCGGGCATATCAGATCACCACGCCTCCGGCGCGATGGCCGATCCGGTTTGCGCGGCCTCCTGGCATCCACGTGGTGTTTGACCACATCCGGGTCGAAGGTCAACCGGTTCCTGGCTTCATTCCCATCACTGTCCTCTGGATTGTGAACAACTACGAATCCCTCAAGAATGCGGGGACCGGGGTGTATTTTTACATTCCGAAGATTCAGACTCCTCAGGAAGCCCTGATCCTGGAGAAGCTGTTCGCGCGCCTGGAAGGAATGATCGGTATCCCGGCGGGCACATTCAAGATCAAAGTGCTCTACGAGGAAGGGAATGCGGGGCGTTTCCTGCCCGCGATCGCTTGGGTATTACGGCGGCGGCTCCTGGGGACAAATGTGGGCAGGTGGGACTACCTAGGCAGCCTCATCGAAATGTGGAAGGACGATCCGAAAGGTGTCTTTCCGGATCCACAGTTGATCGGCATGGCATCGCCAAACATGATCGCCTATCAACGCTACAACGCGTTGATGATGCTTATGGCCGGTATGAAAAATGGCGAACTCAACCACGGCGCTCCCATCGGCGGGATGGCGGCGGTGATGATTTATCAGCCGGGCGATGCCTATGGCCGGTCCAGGTATAACCCGCTGGCTCTGCGCGCGATAGCCATCGACAAGCTGCGAGAACGCTTGCTGGGTCTCATGTTTATACCTGAGGGCCCGCTTACCGCAAGTCAACAGCCCACCCTCGTGGACGTCCTCGCCGGCCGGGTGAAGGGACGCCTCTACGACGCTTATCGGCAAAGTTGGGTCGCCAGCCCGGAACCGGCGTATGTCGCTGCTGGCAACGCGCCCTTGCAAGCCGAGGTGACCCAGCTCCAAGCGATCGTCGATGCACCGCGGAAGACCTTGGACGTAAATGGCAAAGCGGTGCCGATGGTGACGAGCGGTCTCGTTGATGCAGAACTCCAGGTGCTGCAATCCCGGGGGTTATTGAACGCGCAGGGCAAAATCACACCGTGGGTCGTCACCCAGGACATGGTGGCCACGCCGGAGAAACTCTTCACGCAAGAACTTTGGGAGTCCATCTACAGCGTGCCCAAGGGTGAGATAACGATCGAACACATTCAGCACGCGTTCTACATGGCGGCGAACTATGGCTTCCAGATTCTCAATGGTAACTTCGCTGCGGCAATTGATGATTACGAACTTATGCTGCGCTTCATGAATGACCTTGCCACTTACCGGATCAACGTGTCATGGCTGTGGAGTCTCGTCCATCACCAGGCTGCCATCACCAAGGAAGGTTACCTCAAGCGGCCGGCTCTTACGGAGGGTGGCGTGGTGCCGGCTTTGAACGCCACAGCAGTCGAGGCTGGAACTCGCTTGACCAAAGAACTGTTCAATAAGGTATTGGAATATCACAACGAATGGACATCGGAGTTCTTCGCGGAGTTAGACCGCCGCGGCGATCCGGGCCGCTTTGACCGCTCCAAAGCGCCCATCATCATGCAGCTTTTGAAGCGGCAACTGCTTTCGCCCCGATATATCCAGCATAGTGCCCGAGTGCTGTTTGTCGTGGGACAAGCAGACAATCGGCTGCGCGCGGAGATTCTAGCGGCGATTTTCGACCTGTCCCGCGAGGAAATCGTCAAGCGCTTTGAGGCAGGCACGCTGAACAAGATTGCTCTAGCCGCCCATGACTATGTCTATGACATCTTTCCTGGCATCGAAGCAAAGCAGGCTTCCTTCCACTGAAGGATCGCAGGAATCGGGATGGACAAAAGAAACTTAGACCGGTACAAACGGTTACTGCTCGAAAAACGGAGCGAAATTTCAATCGCAAGAGCCGAAGCCGAGAGTCCGATCCCGGCCGCGGGAGGCTGGGAAGGCGATCAGATCAACCAAGCGAATGCGGATGCCGAAGCGGAACTTCAGATCCACTTACATCAAACCAACCTGCGGCTCCTCCGAGCAATCGAGGGCGCGCTCGCTCGGATCAGAAATGGCACCTTCGGCACCTGCGAGGCCTGTCAAAACCCAATCTCCCGAGCACGGTTAGAAGCTGTACCTTGGGCACGACTCTGTCGCGACTGCAAAGACCGCGAACATGGGTGAGACGCGAAGTAGTTGAACTTCCGGAATCAGAGGTCAGCTATGACAGAAAAGATCGATTCGACCGTAGGTTATTTTCCTGGGAAGTCAGTTCCCGATCCTTCGTTCACAACGACTTGAGGCAGCTGCGATGGATGTCGCTGTGCAATCAGCGCAGAGCGTGATCAGATTTTTCTAGGGAAACTGAAGAACTGGTTTGTTAGGCCGCTCTGACATCCCGCGATGCGGGGCCGTCGGAGCTGCACGAAAGCCAATCTCATCGAACTGTCGCCGGATTTCCGCTGCGCGCGCTCCGCGCCGCTCATCACGCAATCATGCCACCCGCTGGCTGCTCTCGACACGAACGACCTCTGGATACGCTCGATTCGTGCAGAAGATCCAGTAGAGTCGAATCGCCAATTTCCTCGCCGCGGCCAACTTCGCTACTCCCTTGGCCTTCCGGTGGCAACGGTGTAAATACTCCGAACGCATCTGCGGCTCTCGCCGCACCGCCGAAACGCGCGGGCGACGTGCCCGATTCCATCTAGACGCCCTTCGCTTTCGATTTCTCCGGCAGGTAATCTTCTCCGATGTCGTCCAATTTCGCTGCAATTTGTTCTTTCTTCTGGTTGACCAATTCTTTTCCGGAATCGACCAAGTCTTCAGCGCGCCCTCTCAGTTCCCGGGTCTTTTTTCGAGCGTGTTTGCCCCCCTCCTTGACCTTCTTCAATAGGTATGCGCGAGTTCCCTCACCAGATTTCGGTGCGAAGAAGATACTAATGAGCGAGCCGATAACTACTCCCGCTAGGAAATAGCCTGCGACTGAGTCAATTTTTTCGGTCATGGCGGTCCTCTCGGTTCAGAAACTACAAAAAGAATTCTGGTCCGAAATGGAATCGGTCTAGTGGACCGATTCTACAAACCCAGATTTTAACGCCGAAACGCACAAATATGTCGTGATAGTGAGCGCGCATGACTTTCATTTCAAGACTTCTATCTCGACTGTGGTTATTCCTTGTTTGATAAAATCCAATTGCTCGGCAACAGCTCGCGAGACGTCAACAATTCGTTTTCGGGACGTCGGCCCGCGATCGTTAACCGTCGCTTCAACGCTTTTGCCATTTTTCGTGTTCGTGATTCGAACCTTGGTGCCACACGGCAAAGTCCTATGCGCGGTCGTCAGTTCTGACGCCAAGTACTTGGTTCCGCAGGCCGTCTTGTGGCCTTCCATATTTCGGCCGTAGAACGCTGCTATACCCTTTTCAGCTTGCGGACTGTTAGCGATCGACGTGTGTTTCGCGGACGCAACAGCCGAAGCAGAAGCGCTAGCCAATACCAGAACGACGATACCGCTCGTCAGGTGCCGCATTTGAACTATGCCCGCTTTATCAGCCGTGTAATCCCAACCAAAATCACAGCACCGATGAAGGCGACAATGATGGACCCGATCATGCCGCCACCAGCCCCAATTCCCAGCAGACCGAATATCCAGCCGCCGAGAAAACCACCAAGAATCCCCAGAACAATATCCACTAGTACTCCGTATCCACCGCCTTTCATGACCTGCCCAGCAAGCCAGCCGGCGATTAGACCTACAACGATCCATGCCAGAAAATTCATGACTCCGCCTCCTTGTAATGATTGTTTCCTGCTGTCGAATGACCGTCAATTGAAGGGAATCTACACCTTGCTTCGACCATTCGCAACGTTCGAAATGCAGGGTCTGCTTGCGGCCGTCCTAAGTGTCGGCGATCACTACGTCCCGTGACGCAGGTCATGGCGGACGGCCGCAGAACTCTGTAGATACTTTCAGTAGGGTCACGAAAAGCGCGAGTCGATAAGAGAGTAATTGATGGTCACGCCCCGTCTCCCAGGAGGATTTATGTTTAGCCGACACATTACGATGCAGGTCAAGAAGAACTGGACACCAGAGTTTCCGAAGGTCATCGAGAAGGAAATTCTTCCCCTGCTTCGCAGGCAGAAGGGTTTCCTCGATGAGCTGATCCTGCTTGCGCCTAACAAGACCGAAGTGGTAGCCATCAGCTTGTGGGAGAAAAAGGAATTCGCGGAGATTTACAACCGTGAGTTCTATCCCGAAGTCGTCAAGATCATCAACAAGTATGTGGAAGGCTTGCCGGTGGTGAAGACGTTTGAAGTGGAGTATGCGACGCTTCCAGCCTTCAAGAAATTCGTCACGGTATCGACCAACTAAGGCCCCGGCATCGCTTGTTGGAGAGGGGACAAGACACGCCCCCTCCCCAGCGGCGCTCTCCCGCAGAGGGAGCATAGTAGGACTCTCGCGCTCGGAACAGTCGGCACGCGAGAGATGACTAAGACCGGCGCGTCCCGTGCCAATAGGCCAGAAAAGGAACTCGACGCGGCAACAAGGAGGAGGGTAATGTACAACAATATCCTGATACCGACCGATGGTTCAGAACTCGCCGGGAAAGCCGTGCAGCATGGGATTGCTTTTGCCAAGGCGATCGGCGCCAAAATTACAGCACTTACGGTGACACTGCCATTTCATGTCCTATCGCTCGACCCGCAGGTGGTTGAGGACACGCCCGGCCAGTACAACAAGCAAATTCTCGAGCACGCCGCGAAAATACTCGACTCTGTCGCCAGGGCCGCAAACGCGGCGGGTGTCGCGTGCGAAACCGTCCAGGTCGAGCACGAACATCCTTACAGAGCCATCATAGACAACGCCAAGTCCAAGGGCTGTGACCTTATTGTGATGGCATCGCATGGCCGACGTGGCGTTTCAGCAATTGTACTCGGCAGCGAAACTGTGAAAGTGCTCACACACTCGAAGATTCCGATTCTCGTCCATCGCTGATTGAAAGATCAGCGCCATTCCGATCTCTTTTGAGGGTGTTCCAATTTTCAGATTTGCAACAGGTACTCAGAGCCAGGCTTATAATAAAACGAATGTGTCACGTGATTGCGAACACGCCTTTGGCGATGGTTTTAGATGAGGCAGCATACTGGCGTTGATGATCCAAAAGAAGAAACCCCCGCAATGGACCAATCAGCGTTCGGTTCGTCGTTGCCTGCTTATTGCCTCTGCTGAGGTTACCGACTATCAATTGTCCTCGGTGCATAAGGTAAACAATGTCGTTTGTTGACAGGTGACGCGGCAAGACCGCTTCGACTCGAAGGCTTCCTTCTGTCACGCTGCAATCGACTCTACTAGAGTATTGCACCCGAAATCAGCGGTGGATGAATTTGACGGATACTCCTCATGAATGCTGCGGCGCGAGCCCTGCTGCGCGAGTACAATAGAACCAGTGGTCTGCAACAGCGCGAATCGTTTCGAAGTGATTCAGTTTTGATAGACAGGTGAACCGATATGAAAGGCGTTGTGCTTGCCGGTGGCACGGGAAGCCGGCTGAACCCCCTCACACGAGTCACGAACAAGCATTTGCTGCCGGTCTACAACAAGCCGATGGTGAATTACCCCATCCAAACGCTGGTGAACGCCCGAATTCACGAAATCCTGCTGGTCACCGGTGGAAAAAACGCCGGCGATTTTCTGCGCCTCCTCGGCAATGGCCGCGATTTCGGGCTCAAACACTTGAATTACACCTACCAGGAAGGAGAGGGCGGAATCGCTGAGGCGCTAGGACTCGCTGAACACTTCGCTGATGATGGGCCGATTTGCGTCGTCCTGGGCGACAACATAATCGAGAACGATATTTGCCAGGCGGTAGAAAATTTCAAGAAACAGAAAGATGGCGCCAAGATTCTGCTGAAAGAGGTGGAAGACGCGGATCGCTTCGGCGTCGCAGAAATTCGCGGTGACCGCGTAGTCGGCATTGAAGAGAAGCCCAAGAAACCAAAATCGAATTATGCCGTGGTCGGCATTTACCTCTACGACGCGAGCGTCTTTCAAAAGATTCGCCGTCTGAAGCCTTCCGGTCGCGGCGAGCTCGAAATCACCGACGTAAATAATTTCTACATCGACGAAGGCAAGCTCACCTACGAAATCCTCGATGGCTGGTGGACCGACGCCGGCACATTTGAATCCCTGCTGCGCGCGAACAATCTCGTGGCCGAAACCGGCGCAAATAAGCTCAAAAGCCATTCTGTCGCGAAAGCCTTCGCACACACGGAACCATCGCAATGAGGCTTTTCGTTACAGGCGGCGCCGGATTCATCGGCTCGAATTTTATCCGCCATGTTCTCAGCCTCCGCAAGGCCTATTCAGTCGTCAATTACGACAAGTTGACTTACGCGGGCAATCTCGGAAATCTTGATTCAGTGGCAAACGATTCCCGCTATCGTTTTGTTCGTGGCGACATCTGCGATCCCGCCGCAGCCGAATCCGCGATGCACGATTGCGATGCCGTCATTCACTTCGCTGCGGAATCTCACGTCGATCGCAGTATTTATGATCCATCTCCCGCAATCGAAACGAACGTCAAAGGAACCTTCGTCTTGCTTCAGGTAGCAAAGAAGCTCGGTATCCACCGGTTCGTTCACATTTCTACCGACGAAGTGTACGGCGACATCGCACCGGCCACCTTTTCAAACGAATCCGCGACGCTCAACCCGAGCAGCCCGTACTCCGCTTCGAAAGCGGCTTCCGATTTTCTGGTTCTTTCCTACGTCCGCACCTATGGATTTCCGGCTTTGATCACGCGCTCGTCCAACAATTACGGCCCATTCCAGTTTCCGGAAAAATTCCTCCCGCTGATGATCACCAACGCTCTCGACAACAAACCCCTCCCGATCTATGGCGACGGCAAACAACAGCGCGATTGGCTACACGTGGAAGACAATTGCCGCGGCATTCTCGCAGTTCTCGAGCGCGGACGGATCGGCGACGTTTACAATCTCGGCGGCATAGCTATCGAGGAAAACATCACGATGGCGCAGCACTTGCTCCGCGCAATGGGCAAACCTGAAACCCTGCTCACATACGTGAAGGATCGTCCGGGTCACGACCGCCGCTATGCCCTCGACTGTAAGAAGATTGAAACTGAAATCGGTTGGAAACCTGCGATCGGGCTCGATGAAGGGTTGCGCCAGACGATTGCATGGTATGAGGCCAATTCCGAGTGGCTCGCCGGTGTGCGCGGCGGTGAATACCAGTCCTATTACGAAAAATACTACGAGAATCGCAATCCTTCGCTCAATGCGATTCCGCACGAAAGACGCAGAACGCTGCAAAATTAGTGCTTACGGTCGGGCGATCTTAAAATCCCATGAAGGCGTGAGTCCCTTGCAAAGACATGAGCTCTCAATCCCGGGCGTTTGCGAACTGCGCCCGCAGATTTTTCGGGACTCCCGCGGGTTCTTCACGGAAACCTACAATCAAAGAGAATTCGCCCAGCTCGGCATCACCGATTCTTTCGTGCAGGATAATCATTCCGCGTCCGCCAAAGGTACAATCCGCGGACTCCATTACCAGCTCCAGCACGCACAAGCAAAACTTTGCCGTGTCATCGAGGGCGAGGCTCTGGACGTAGCCGTGGATATTCGCGTTGGCTCGCCACATTTCGGTGAGTGGGCTTCGGTCGTGCTCTCCGCGAAAGAACAAAATCAAATCTATATTCCTCGAGGCTTCGCTCACGGATATCTGGCTCTCTCAGAAAGAGTCCAATTCCTCTATAAGTGCAGCGATTTTTATTGTCTCGAGGATGAGCGCGGGATCCTGTGGAACGATCCACAAATCAGCATCTCGTGGAACGTAACGAATCCGATTATTTCAGACAAGGACTCGCGCTTCACCGCCTTGTCGCAAGTTCCGAAGGAATTTCTTCCGCAGTACCTCGTGAGATGAAGCCGAGGATTTTGCTCATAGGTCGGAACGGCCAGGTCGGCACCGATCTGGCATCGGTGCTCCCTCGCTTGGGTGAACTCGCTGCTCTAAATCACCAGGAACTGGATCTGACGAGGCCCGATGATATTCGCCGAACGATTCAAAAAATCCGGCCGCAATGGATCATCAATGCCGCAGCCTATACCGCCGTGGACCAGGCAGAGAGCGACGAAGCCACGGCCCGAGCAGTGAATGAGGAAGCCCCCGCCGTGATCGCCGAGGAGGCCAAAAGAATTGACGCGGCTCTGGTTCACTACTCAACGGATTACGTATTCGACGGCTCGAAAAAGTCGCCCTACGAAGAAACCGACACTCCAAATCCGATCAATGTTTACGGCAAAACGAAGCTCGGCGGCGAACGCGCCATTCAAGCGAGTGGTGTGCCTCACCTCATCTTTCGCACCGAGTGGGTCTATGCCACGCAAGGCCGCAATTTTCTGCTGACCGTTCTGCGGCTCGCTACGCAGAAACAAGAGCTGCGCATCGTCGCCGACCAAATCGGCTCTCCCACGACGAGCCGGGAGATCGCCACCGCAACTGCAAGAATTATTTCGCAACTCATGAATAAAGAAGAGGGGACCCGTTCTCTAGCCAAAGTCGGCGGAATCTATCACATAGCCGCCGAAGGTGAAGCAACTTGGCATGAATTCGCAAAAGCGATTCTCGAAGAGGCGTCGTCCGCCACTCGCACGCTTCCGTGGGTCAACGCCGCCACGAAGGGAATGCCGTTCCTCGCCGAGCGCGTAATCCCCATCGCGACCGCAGAGTACCGCACACCAGCTCGCCGTCCCGCATATTCACTGCTTTCGACGAAACGCCTCTACGATCGCTTCGGCGTTCGCCTTCCTCCGTGGCGCGCCGAACTGCAATCCTTGTTCGTCCCGGATGCATCCGAAAATCCATTGAAGTGATAACGGAACACTTGTCCTCGCCTTGACGAGCGGTTTCATTTTTTCCACTACTCGGAGTTCGAGGTACGCTTTGCACGCGATAACTCGAGCGGTATCTGAACAACGCGGAATTGCGAGCAATGCCTAGGCACTTTGCTCGTGGCGCGCCCGAGACGCGCTTGCACGAAACATCGGCGTGTGATAGAATAATGTTTCGTTAACACAACTCCGCACGATGGAGTTGAGGATGTCGCGATGGACGACCCCCCGGTTCGTCCATTTTTTTTTGGCCGGAGGTTTTGAATAACTACGTTCAAATGAAAGCGATCGACATCAACATTGTTCAAACAAGCGGGCATTTCGGTCCCGACGGAACTGCCATCGAATTAATGCGAAGGGCCAACGACAAAGGCCCTGTTCTCGTGCGGTGGAAGGACGGGAATTTTGAAATCGCAGATCAGGTGCAATACTCCGGAGCGATGTACACGGCCGCACTGATTGCTCCCAACATCGAGCGGGCGTTGCGCTTGCCAGCAAGAATCGGGCCGCCGGAAAACGTTGAAGTGCTATTCGGAGATTTGCATAATTTTCTTGCGGGCCGCTCGGGGCAGCCCGACTCCTGCATAACGCCGCTTGTCTTTGCTGTGTTCGCTTCTTGGCTTTGGCCCGTCTTGCCGATCGCACCGATCGTGTCGATCTTTGCGCCTCCCGGCAGTCCCAAGACCCGGATATTGCAGCTCCTCGAAATGGTGTGCCGCCGCCCGCTCTGCTTGGCGGGTCTCACGCGGAGTGACATGTTGCGCATTCCATGGTCTCTCGGTCCCACCCTGCTGCTTGACGAGCCCGAATTAAAACCCGCGATGCAAGCCATTTTGCGCGCCTCATCCCAACGCGGAATGCATCTCATGGACGGCCGTGACATCTTGGATGCGTTCGGACCTAAGATCTTGATCTCGAGCGCACCCGAGAATGGACTGTCGGTTGAGGATAATGCGCTTCGCATTGCGCTGATCCCCACCTCAGGCGTCCTGCCTGCCATCGACAAGCATGTCGAGGATGAGATCGCCGAGGAATTGCAGGCACGCCTCCTCGGCTATTTTCTGCGGAATTTCAACAACGTGGTTGTTCCTAAGTTCGACATCAGCCGCCTGCGGCAGCCCCTGCAGTTTCTCGCGCAGACACTTGGTTCTGTCCTAGTCGGCGACGAAAAACTGCAGGCCAAAATTCTTCCGATAGTGGCAATTCAAAACGAAGAGTTTTGTGCCGAGAGCGCGCGCAGCCTGGATTCCGTCGTGATTGAGGTCCTGCTCTTCTTCATTCATGAAGGGCGACAATCGAAGGTACGGGCGCAAGAGTTGGCCAAGAAAGTTTCCCTGATTTATGAGGGACGCGGATCCCAACACACTGTCTCGGCCGAAAATGTGGGTTGGGCCATTAAGCGTTTGAGAATCCCGAGCGGCCGAATCGACCGAGCAGGCAATGGCGTGGAACTAACCGCCGAGGTCGGCCGCCAAGTTCATCGCCTTGCGCTCGCATATGGCGTGCAGGCGATTCAGTCGGGCGTTCACCAGAACTGCCGCTTTTGCGAGGAGCTTCGAATTGGCTGAACGCAGTCATGGGCCGCGCATCGCCTCTATGAGCGGAGTAGGTGTGGAGGTTCGGAGGATTTTTCAAGATGGCGAGGGTTAAATGATCATCAATTCACAAAAAAAACGCATTGCGGCCTGGGATGCTCTCGAAAGAGCCGGGATCCCACTCGAACTCCCCGAGTACCGTGTCGGTTCGAAATATGACGCAGGATTGACCATCCGGCAGGTGATACTTCCCTACGAGGAGTCCGAGATCCGCGAACTCAAAAACGGTCGCGTTGCATATATCTTACCGGTTTTCATGCGACGTGACCAACCCGGTAAAACCGTCGTCCGGGAGATCACTCTTCACGTGCCTTGGGACGATTCGATCGAATGGCTCGAACCGGGCCAGAAACGAAATCGCGGCTGGTACACTTTTTTGCGCGACACCCCAAAACAATATGCGCGCCATTCGGTTGTGAACCATCGCTTCCGATGCACCCTGGCGCCAGGCGACATTCGGGAGGGCCTGCTGTTGGGTGTCGGCAAGGTGCGTCCGCCCGAAAACTATCGCAATGGCGAAATAATCCCGATTCGCTTGAGCGTTCTGGACCAATGGGGCGCGGAGCCGTCGGTAACGTTTAAAATGCGACTAAAGCGCTGCCGTTATCTCGCCAATAAAATCGCAGCGAATCTTGCTACCAAAATCGTGGCGAGCCCGCGCGGACCCCTGCTCTCGAAGCGCGACTCCATCAAAAGTTGCAAGCCGCGTAAACCTACGACACCTCTGACCGACGAGGAGATCTGCCGTGAATTGGAAAGATGCAGCAACGCAGTCTCTGCACTCGGACGCGCGCGTGCCGCGGGGCAAGAGGTGGACGAATCTTGAATTACGTCGTGGCGTCGTTACAAACAGCATTCTTTCGCGAGAGGCAGGGCGGCATACCGCCGACGTTGCTCGCTTGTACCCGCACGATGTTATCGCACGACATCCGAGACCAATACGAATTGCACGCCGCGAGCTTCAAGCCGTGGAACTGCTTCCGCGAGTGCGGCAATCGTCTCGGGATGAGGATGGCCAATGGCAATGGCAAAGCCGTCACGGGCGGCGTCACGGGCGGCGAGATCGAGCTGCGCAAGAATCGCATCACGTCTCGGCGTGTCGTCGAGAAATACCTTGCGCGACGCGGAACGCACCCCAGCTTTCTCCGCTGTATCGTGCGCAACCGTCGCGGCAGTCGTCCGGCTATCGATAAAAAACAAGCCGCGGCGGCGCAGTGCCGGCATTAACTCTGCCATCAGCGCCGCGTCCGCGGTAGCGCGCGAACCTTGATGGTTGTTCACTCCCGCCGCGTGAGGCACTGTTTCGAGCATGCCGTCAAGATCACGCTCCACCTGGTCGGCTTTCATTCCCACGCGCAGCTCGATCGGCTCGGCCTTCGCTTGATCAGCGTCGGCTTCCATCGGGAGATGCAGCAGCACTTGATCTCCGCGGCGATACGCTTCCTCAGCCACTTCCGCCGAAAGCGGCAAGTGTGGAATCACGGACAGTGTGATCGGAAACGAAAGCGTGAGCGCGGCGTCAGCGGCCGCACGGTCATAACCCATGTCGTCCAGGATAATCGCAAGTTTCGGACCGGATTCAGAACCGGCTTGAAGCGCAGGTGCAGAAGAGCGCGCGATCATGGAAGTAACCACGTGAACCGTGTGCGTGCGCGTCCCTTTGAATGAAAAATCCAGACGCATCACACTGTTTGAATCCGTTTCTGAAATGGATAGTTTGTGGCGCCGCGCAATCGCATCGAGAGCCTGCTTTAAGGCGTCGGCTTGCGAGGTATCACGCAACGTGACGTAAATATCGTCGACGGAAGGGTGGGTCCCGCCGGCCTCAGACGGCTGGAACTCGGGCCGAATTGCGATCTCAGATTTGCGCTGGGTTGTTTTTTGCGCCGCAGCGACGATCTCGCCGGTTATTCCGCGTATTTCACGCTTATCAATGGATTTTTCGCCGCAGCCGATCAAACACACCACCACCAGGACGCAAATAAAAGGAATGAGCTTCAGCAACGGAATGTTAAGTAAGTAGAACGGTTTCTCAGAATTGCATGTAGGACTAGTTTGCAGCGGCGGGGTCAATTCCCCGCGCGGCCTCATCGCCAACTATGCTGCCTTTTGCGCCGCACCCGTGCCCTGAAGAATCTCAATGGCCTTCTTCACCGCAGGGTCGTCCGGCGAAACAGCTCCGGAAGGAGGCGCTTGGTCCTGATCGTTGCCCGCAACCGTGTCGTCAGTGGGTTTCAGCTCGACCGTAGGCGTAACGCCATCCGCAGGAATCTCTTTTCCGCCCGGTGTGTAATAGGTCGCAACCGTCAGAATCAGCGCCGATCCATCGTCAAGCTGAACGAGCTTCTGCATGGACGCTGTGCCATACGTGCGGCTTCCGATCGTATCGCCGCGATGGTTGTCTGCAATCGCACCTGCAAGAATCTCCGCGGCTCCGTCCGTACCGTTTCCGATCAGCACAGTCATCGGCTGCGACCATGCCACTTTCGATCCGTCGGAGGACGACACTACCGGCGAGATCGTCTGGCCCTTCAAAGTGGTGATTGTGCCGGAAGGCAGGAAGAGCTGCGCCGTCGCAACTCCCTCTGAAATATCTCCGAACGCGCAATCACGCAAATCGAGGATGAGCTTGTGTGCGCCCTGATGCTCAAACTGCACGAGCTTTTCGCGAATCTGCTTCGCGGTTCCCGGTTCAAACTCGTGTACGTGAAGATAGGCGATGTCACCCTGGATCTTATCTTCCACGATTTTGGGAGGCGCCAGCTTCGCCAACGTAATTTCCATATCCTGCGGTTCGGCTTTACCTCGCCGAATCACCGAAAGCTTCACCACCGCTCCCGGTTCGCCCGTAAGCAATACCTGTGCCTGGTCCAGAGCCATCTGGCTCGTCGTGAATCCCGCTATCGATTCCATTAGATCGCCGATTCGCAAGCCGGCCTTCTGCGCCGGGCTATCGGGTAAGACGGCGATCACGCCGATATAACCAAAGCGCTTCGTCAGGGCGATGCCGGCGGAGGCTTTCGCATGGTTCGCGCTCTTCTCTTTGTAGTCGGCATACTCAAGCGGGCTGAGATAGGCGGATTGCGGGTCGAGCGAGTCGAGCAGACCATGCAGCGCGCCGCTGGTTACTTGATGCATGTTGGGGTCATCCACGTAGTCGCGCTGAATATGCTCGAGCACTTCACTGTAAACCGTCAGGGCGTGAAACGCTTTGTCATCAGAAGCTCGCGCTCGTACGTACCCGGTCGCGACATACGCCATGATCAGAACCGACACCGCGACCACGATTTTTCTCGCAATGGAATTCATTCTGTTTTCCTCGACTCCGCCGTAACCACCCATCTCTGTGATGCGAGCTAAGCAGCGCTGGTTTCAAATCGCAAAACCGCTACCCATTATAATGGCTTTCGCCGCAGTGATTAGACGGATTCACGGCTGGATCGTTTACCCCGGGAAATATCGCCCGGGTCCGCACAAACCTAGTCACTACTGATATTTACGGACTTCGCAGCAGCAGTTACTTGTGGGCAAAAGTATGACGCCCAGCCGGAACCTCAAAAGCATCCGGGTTCGCAACGGGCGTCGCAGCCGTTATGTACGTTTGCGAAATGCGGTCCTGCCACGTGAAATGATCCTCGTCCCAAAGCGCCCATAGAAAACCGAGCGTCAGCGTCGCCCCCGAAAGTACATATCCGAAGCTGCGCCACAGAAGTTGCCGCGTTTCCGGAAGTGTCCCATCGAGTCGCACGATCGTCAGGCCTTTCAGCTGCATACCGGGTGTCGCCCCCGCAACCGTCGTAAACAGAAAAAAGTATTGCGCGTACAACAGAAAAAAAGTCGTTGCGTATACGATCGCATCCACTTTCTGCAACATTAGTTCCCCGCCAAGCGACCGGAAAAGCCCCAGAAATCCCGCGTACGTAACGATCAGGAAGATCGCATCGACCACACCGGCCAAGCGACGCTCCCCGAGCCCAGCCACGGGCACCAAAGCCGTTTGCGGATGAGCGCGGTCGTCTGGCGAACTCGAAAAATCGAGTTCCGGCTGAATGCGAATTTCCATCCGCTCGGTGTGCCGCGGACGAGGATTCGCGCGTGGACGCGGACGTTCTGGAACAGGAATTTCCTCTTCGAATTCAGGCTCGCGAACGAAAGGAAGACCCGACTGGGGATCGTCAGGACGAAGTCGGCGACGGCGCACTCGATACTCCTCGAGACGACGGCTCACTTCACGGCGCCATTCCGGTTCGATTTCGGTTTCCTGATGAGTCGCGCCGGCCGCGACGGGTTGCGGAACGACGCTATCCTCTGCGACAAGCGGTCCGTCACAGAACGAGCATGTATCGGTGTCTTCGAGCAGCAAGGCACCACACTTCGAGCATATCTGTATCACTGGTCCGTTTTGCGCTGCGGAAGTTCCAGTGAGGAACGGCGTAATGTTAACACGATCGCATTCGCGCAAACTATCGCAGTTGTGGCGTCTGACAAATGTCGCGTATCAGGCAACCCGCATTAGGGCGCTTACTTCTCATCCGTGCGAGCCTCTCGCCGGGGATATTTCGCACTATTTCGCTTCCAATACCCCGAGGCGCAACTTCTTACGGCCCGATTGCGACCACTCAGGGCGCGTGTTAGGCTCAATTCTCTTTCTTAAGCAGCTTTCATTCTCAGGCGATGCCGAGCGCGATAGTCTCAAGAGTTCTTCGCAAGTTCGCTCCATTCACCACGCTGACTCTGATTTTATTTTCGTTGGCGGCTAGTACGTTCGGTCAAACAGCAGTAACTTCCCCCGCGAAATCCGCTTCAAAAAAAGCGTCTCAGAGCCCAACGAAGTCTTCGCCTCAGCGGCCAAACGAGGGAAGTGTCGCCGCCCTCGAAGCCGATCAGCAGCGCCAAGTAGGCAAAATTTTCTACGCCGATGGCCACGTCGACGTTCGCTACCAGAACTACCGCATCCGCGCCGACCACGCCGAATACAACAGTGAAACGGGAGTAGTGAACGCCAAGGGAAACGTTCAGCTCGATTATTTGACCCAGCACGTCGAAGCGGACGACCTGCGATACGAACTACAGACCGGCCACGCGCTGCTGCACCATGTGCGCGCCACGTTTGCCTTGCAGCGCCGCCCGACGCCCACCCTTCTTATCAGCCCGAATCCGCTCTCCTTCGAATCTGAGGAAGCCGAACGGATCAACGAGAACACATACCGAATCAAAAAAGCGTGGCTCACAGTGTGCGACCCGGAAAAGCCAACGTGGAAGTTTTATGCGCCGGTCGCAACCGTTTACCTGCGGAAGTCGGTCCATCTCGAGAACGGCAACTTCCGAATCCGCTCCATCCCCGTGCTTTATCTCCCCTATGCCACTTTTCCGGCCGAGCGCCGGCGTGATTCCGGGTTCATGATTCCAGACGTCGGCGACAGCAATCGAAAAGGCCTCGTCTTGGGTGAAGCTTTCTATTGGGCGCCCACGGACTGGGCCGACGCAACTGTGGGTGCCTCCTATTTCAGCAAACGCGGCTGGAGCGAAACGGGAAATATCCGGATGCGTCCTTGGGAAAATGCCCGGCTCGATGTGAGCTACTTCGGAGTGATGGACCGCGGCCTTCCGCAACCCGAAGGCCCTCCCATCAACCAGGGCGGCCATGAAATCCATCTGAAATTCGTCTCCGATTTGCCCGACGGCTGGCGCGCTGTTGCCGATCTGAACGAACTCTCTTCCCTCGAGTTTCGCCTGGCATTTGGCGAGACTTACACGCAAGCCGTCAATTCAGAAGTCCCCAACACGGCATTTCTCAACAATAATTTCAAGGGTTACAGCTTCGGCGTGGCTGCTTTGGGGTACGAAAACTTCCTAAGCGCTTCGCCCCAAACTCAGATACGGCTGCGAACCGCGCCGGAGGCGAATTTTAGCTCCGTTGACCAGGCGCCTTTTCACAATCTGCCAATCTATTTTTCGTTTGAGACTTTCGTGGGGGCTGAACACCGGGAAGAGAACATCACTCCCTTCTCCACTCCCGGATTTGTGGAACGAAGCGAGATTGCACCCACGGTTACGATCCCGTTCCACTGGGGACCTTGGCTCGACATCACCCCGATGTTCACGCTTCGCTCCACCCACTACGGTGGGCAACTCTTGAACGGCGCATTTGTGGGCGAGGGGTTCTTCCGTACCACCGAAGAATTCTCGCTCGATATCCGCCCGCCTACACTCGAACGCGTCTGGGGCAACTCGAACACGAAATGGAAACACGTGATCGAGCCGGACATCACCTACCAACTGGTCAACGGAGTGAACAATTTCGGCCGTTTCGTGCGTTACGACGAAGACGAAACCCTCACGGATACGAACGAAATCGAGTACGGAATCACACAGCGCTTCTATCGCCGTAAAGGAGACGCTGACGCCGAGGAGTTCCTCAGCTGGCGGGTCGTCCAGAAATATTTCTTCGATCCCACCTTTGGCGGCGCACTCATTCCCGGCCAGCGCAACGTATTCCAGACCCTCGACGCTCTCACCGCTTTCGCCTTCGCCGATGAACCGCGGAATTTTTCTCCCATCGTGAGTGACCTGCGCATCATGCCCGGAAAACGTTGGGACGTTCAGTTCCGCGTGGATTACGATCCGAAGCGCGGCAAAGCCACCGCCATCGGCACCCTCTTGAAACTCCGGCCCTACAAAGAATCGTTCCTCACCCTGGCGCACTTCTCCACCACGAATCTTCCAACGCCTCTCTCCGAGAATCCCCCGGGCTTCGTTTTTCAGTCGCGTTCGAATCAGGTGCGCGCCCTTCTCGGCTACGGCGACTTGAACCGCCGCGGCTGGAATGCCACCGTCGGCGCGAGCTACGATCTCACTCAGAACGTCTTTCAAAATCAGGTGGTGCAGGTGGGATACAACGGTTCGTGTTGCGGTCTGGGATTCGAATACCGGCGGCTCGCCTTTGCCAACATCCGAAGTGAAAATCAGTATCGCATCGTGTTTCTGATCGCCAACATCGGTTCAGTTGGAAATCTCCGCCGCCAGGAAAAAATCTTCTAGCTGCAAAATGCTCGCACGTTCAGAATCCGAGCTGGCTTTTCTTTCCATCGAGCAGGCCGCGCGCCTGCTCCGCAAGAGAGATATCTCGCCTTCCGACCTCGTGGAAGTTGCTCTCGCCCGTATCGAGCGATTCAACCCGGTTCTTAATGCGTTCATTACCGTGGCTGCTGATCGTGCGCGTGCAGACGCTCGTCGTACTGAAAAGCAATTGCGCGGGCGCGGCACCACGAGTCCTCTCTGCGGCATTCCTGTAGCGATCAAAGACAATTTCTTTACCCGCGGCATTCGCACCACAGCCGGCTCACCAATCCTTTCGGATTTCGTTCCCGATACGGACAGCGACGTCGTCAAAAAACTCAGGCACGCCGGGGCAATCGTGGTCGGCAAAACCAACATGCACGAATTCGCCTACGGCATTACCAATGAAAACCCGCATTTCGGCCCGGCGCGGAATCCCTGGGATCTCGATCGCGTCACGGGAGGCTCGAGCGGAGGATCAGCGGCTGCACTCGCGATGGGAATTGGATATGCTGCCACCGGCACGGACACCGGCGGCTCGATACGCATTCCTTCGGCGCTCTGCGGGGTCGTCGGACTGAAACCCACGTTCGGTCTCGTCAGCGTAGAAGGTGTTGTGCCGCTCGCAAGAACGCTCGATCACGCCGGACCAATGGCCCGCACTGTGACGGATGCCTGCATCATGCTCGAGGCGATCGCGGACAATTATCCTCGAGGCGCCATCCGCCCCGATTACCGGAAGCTGCGGAAGAACCGCCCCCGCAAATTCCGGATCGGGTGGCCCGAGCAATATTTTTTTGAGCGCATCGATCGAGAAGTGCAGGCTGCGATCGAATCCGCGGCAAAATGTTTGGAGTCCCTCGGGGCGACGATCCAGGACGTTTCGCTGCCAAGCCTCGATCAGTCCGTCGAACCCAGCACCAACATAGCGCTCGCTGAAGCAACTGAATACCATGAATCGAAGGGTTATTTTCCGGCGCAGGCGAGCAAGTATAGCGACGAGGTCCGGTACAGGCTCGAACTGGGCCGCAAGGTGCTGGCGGCTGATTACCTGCACGCTTTCGATGTGAAACGAAAAATCACTCAGGAATTCGACGCGGTTTTTGAAAATGTGGATGCGATCCTCGCACCTACTCTGCCCGATCGCTGCGTCACGTATCGGTGAGAAAGAAGTCGTAATCGGCGGAGAAAAAGAAACCGTTCGGTCTGCCTTCGTGCGCTTGAACCGGCCCGCCAATCTCACGGGCCATCCGGCGATTTCGATTCCGTGCGGGTTCACGCGCGCCGGTTTGCCGATCGGCCTGCAATTGATCGGGCCGCATTGGAGCGAAGCGCGGTTGCTTTCAATCGCGCTGGCCTACGAAGACGCCACCGAATGGCACAAGCGGCGCCCCCAACTCTCATAAGTGCGCGCTCCTGATCATCTTCACTCAGCAATCTCAGCTAACGCTCCTCTTCGCTCCATCAGCCAGCTTCCCGCCGCAAAGCCAAGCGCGCCCACAACAATCCCCGCCAGCACGTCCGCAATATAGTGGTAGCGTCCGTAAATCGTTGATACGCACATGCTGATGAAAAACGGCAGACACACCCAGAAGAGCCAGCGCCGGTATCGCCACGACGCCAGAATTGCCACTGTCGAGCCGGCGACATGAGCGGATGGAAACGCGCCGCCATGCACACGTCCGAACCGCTCGATCAATTCGATCGCCGCGGTGAAATATCCGCCGGAAAGTGGCGTCGTATTCATCGCTGCGAGCGCGTGATAGGGGCTCTCGATCGGAAAAAGCACCGCTATAAAATAGACCGTGTAGTTCGCGATCGCCGTCGAAACCATCACGTTCCAGAACGCGATTCGGTCCTTTTGCGCATACAGAATCGCGGGAAGGATCACCAGATACAAGAAATAAGTCATGTACGCAAACTGCATGAAGTCGTTGAGGGCCGGATTCGAAAACCGTGCCAACCACACGGAAGGATGCACGCCCGCGAAATTGAAATCGAATTGAATCAGCCAGCGGTCAAACCAGCCCGGGAAAATCGCGTGCACCAGCCCCTGCAGCTCCTCGAAGAAAAATATGTAGAGCGGCAGCGGGTACCAATCGCGCGCGAAATGCAGCACTCGATTCCGGGAATGTGCGGCAGCCCATGCCAGACAGATAATTCCGAGAGCGATCCAGCAGTGGATCACAAAATACTGCGCAGCATGTGCCACGTTGCGATAAAACAGTGCCAGCATCGCATTCAGCCATGCGAGATATGCGAAAGTAACCCATTCGAACGCGCCAAGCGCACGCCGGATATCATCGAAAGATCGAGACGAATTGTCCACTGCCGGGACTCGCACAGCAGCAGGCCATTCGCCAGCATCTTCGGAGGCTATTTCGCGTACCGCCGCTGGCCCGCAAGGCTTCATCGAGCTTCCCAGGGCGCAAGAGCGCTGTGCGAAGTTGGCTTCTTTTCTACACGCGAATCATTCCAGCTATAGATGGGCCAGCCACGTTTGCGCGCTTCGCGCTTCAGACTCCATGACGCGTTCACCGCCGCCGGATGTCCCACCGCCTCGAGCATTTTCGCGTCTGACATTTCGTTTCCGTACGCAAAGCTCTGGTGCAGGTCGAAATTGAACTCCGCCGCGCACTCATGCGCCACTCGCGCCTTCTCTTCAAAACCCACGTGCTGGCCCCAGATCTTTCCCGTAAAGCATTCGTCTCGCACTTCAAGATTTGTCGCGCGGATTTCAACCCCGCTGGGCAGGTGCCCGGCAACAGCGCGCGCCAGCGGCGCGAGTGTCCCCGTGACGAGCATGACTCTGTGCCCGCGTTCGAGATGCCGCCGCACATGATCGATCCCCTCTGCGAACCACCGGAGCGATTCATGCGCGATCGTGTTCGCCCACTCCTCCACGAAAGATTCGTGAATTCCGGCGAGATAGTGCTTGTTTGCAAGTACCCCGCACTGCCAGCCATTCAGCAGATCCTTCGCCGACTCTGCCACCCAATCCGCCACGTTTTGAGTCCTGATTTCGTCACGCTCGAGCAGGTAGCCAATGAAACGCCATTCGAGCGAAGGCGGCGATAATAAAGTTCCGTCGAGATCAAAGAACGCACCGATTTTTCGCGGCGTTGTCATCGGCTAATTCAATTCAACTGCAGCCCGAGTCGTCGCAGCGGCTCCGGCGTTCGTCAGATACCGGCGCCCATCCCAGATCACGGGAATAGCGCGGATCACGCAGAACGCCGCCGTCGCCAATACTAGGGCGTGTCCGGCACCGGAAAGCCACTGCCGCGAATTCGCATCGAACCAAGTAGACGGAAGCTGCGGCAGCGGCAGAAGCAATCCGAGATAGCAGAAGCACGCGCACTTCAGCGCAGCGTAAGCCGCGCGGCTCGACCGTGAAGCCACCAGGCTTCGTCCCCACCACGTCTCGATCATCGAGTTTCGTCCGAAGCCGCTGCGTCCGCTTCGCGCTGCGAGGCTCCGCAGAAAATCTGTAAGAGTTCCGCGTACGAAGAACAGCACCGGAATCCAAAAAGAAATCAATCCGGCAGCGGCAAAAAATGTGAAGAAGAGATTCTCCACCACCCGGTCGCCCAGAATATCCAACTGCGCGCCAAGCGGCGTTGCAAGATTTCGCTTTCGCGCGATGTAACCGTCCACTCCGTCAAGCGCGATGGCCGCGATCGTCAGCAGAATCGCCGCCAAATCCGCCAGCAGCGCATCGTGCCCGAATGTGAAAAGCGCGACAGCGGCAAACGCGGCAGCCACTCGCGCTGCGGTCACCTGATTGGGCGTCATCGCACTCTCCTCGATTCATCGCGAAAGCTGTCGCGCTTGAGTTATCTACAGAAAAAAGAAAGAGCCCGCATCGCTCGCGGCAAATTTCTTTGCCGTTCCCGGCTCCAGCGTGCGGGCCCTCCATTCTTCAAAGTGCATTCGGTATGCCATCGCACTAGACGGTCTACCGCCTTGTTTTCAATTACTTGCGGGCGTGCCGTCCGGCAATCCTCGTCCCCCACTGTCAACTCTTCGCGCCACCTGTCGGCTTTCCCCTCGTCCGCCGTCGCGCACAAAAAGCGCGGCGCGCGTCTAACGGATGTGGGAAAATTCCAAGTCCTGTTCCGAGCATGCGAGACGCTGCATCCAATCACATGAAAAGGGCGTACCAAAACTGATGGAAGTTTCGATCTTTGCGGCGTTCATTGCAGGACTCGTATCTTTCCTCTCGCCATGTGTGCTGCCGCTCGTGCCCGGTTACATCTCCATGCTTTCTGGCATTGGCGTCGAGCAACTCAAGGAAGGACATGCGCCACGCGGCGGGCTACTTGTATCTGCCTTGGCGTTCGTTTTTGGATTTTCAATTGTCTTCGTATCGTTTGGCGCGTCGGCCAGCGCAGTCGGAACTTTTCTCGTCCGCAATCGGAGCCTACTGGCACCCCTCGCCGGTTCATTAATTGTTCTTTTCGGCTTGCACCTCGTTGGCTGGCTGGCGAAGATCACGATTCGGGCGGGCTTGCTGATTGGCGGAATGCTCGTCGCCGCCGGAATTGCGCTCACGTTGCATCCCGGGCTTTTCGGCGGATGGCTGAAGGCCATTCATTTCTTCTCCGTCTCGCTGATTTTTCTTCTCGGCCCCTCGCTCACCCGGTGGCTTAATCGCGATATCCACTTCCGCAAACTCGGCGGCCAGCCCGGTGCTGTCAGCGGTTTTCTGATGGGTTTCGCGTTCGCGTTCGGCTGGACGCCCTGCATCGGACCCATTCTTGCCGGAGTGCTCGCAATCGCAGCCACGCGCGAAACCGTCGGCCAGGGGATTTTTCTCCTCGCCTGTTATTCGGCTGGACTAGCGATTCCGTTTCTCATCACCGCGCTTGGCATAGGCGGTTTCCTGCGCTTCTACCAGAAATTTCGCCGGCATCTGCACACAGTGGAAGTCTTTAGCGGGGCTTTGCTTCTTGCCGTGGGCGGCCTCGTATTCCTCAACCGGCTTACATGGCTTTCAGGTAAGCTTACTTTTCTCAATAGGTTCTCGTGGTGATGGGAGTGTCGCGGATGACGAAGGTTTTCAAGATCTTATGCTTCTCAGCAGCCGTCGCAGTGATGGCCCTCAGCTTTACCGGCTGCAATTCGAAAAACTGGTTTAAAGCATCGGCACAAGAGAATGGCGCTAGCAAAGGTCCGTTGCCCACGGCTCCAGATGCTACGTTCAAGGACTTAGACGGAAAGGACGTAACGCTTTCAAGCTTTAAAGGCAAAGTCGTGGTGCTCAATTTCTGGGCCACATGGTGCGAACCTTGCCAGGTGGAAATCCCCTGGATGATCGAATTGCAGCAGAAGAATGCAGACAAAGGCTTCACGATCCTCGGCGCTGCGATGGACGATGAAGGCAAGAGCGTCGTTGAGCCATATGTGCAAAACACCGAGTTCGACGTGGACGGCCAGAAGATGAAAATGAATTATCCCATTGTCTTGGGCACCGACGACATCGCCTCGAAGTTCGGCGGATTAATTGGTTTGCCCACCACGGTCGTGATCACGCGCGATGGAAAGATCGCGAAACGATTTATCGGTCTGGCAAATCGCGATCAGCTCGAGAAGCAGGTTCGCGCATTGCTCTAATTGCCGCAGTCGCCCGCCACTCCTTGCTCCTGCTCGCGCATCTGCTGTAACCTCCAAGAGTCACGATGCGAGAAGCGATCGGCGACAAAAACCTATGGATGAACACGATTTTCAGAAAAAATGCGACGCAGCGTTCGAATCCCTGCGCAAGCGCCTGCTCGAAATCGGCGATCAGCATGATTTCGAAGTGGAAGGCGGCGCCGGCAAGCTCGAAATCGAATTCGAAGACGAGGACGAAACTCGATTCGTCATCAGCCCCAATACCCCCGTCCGGCAAATCTGGATTTCCGCTCTAACGACGAGTTTCAAACTCGGCTGGTCGGATTCAGCGCAGTCGTTTGTGCTCGAAAAGACGGGCGAAACGCTGAACCAGGTAATGAGCCGCATCCTGACCGAAAAACTCGGCGAACCGGTTCAAGTCTGATCTCAAATGCGCCTGCACTTTCGTCGGCTAACCTCCGGCTTATTCCTCGCAACAGCAGCAGCGGCGATGTTCTCTGCCTCTGCAGTTAAGGGGTTCGCGCCGACTCAAGAGGCGCTCCCCAGTCCCGCAGCGATCGTCAAGCCGCACACATTCGTCTCGCTCGAACCTGTTCCGCGCGGAAAATCGTTTGAAATAGCAGTGGTCGTCGAGATCGCCAAAGGCTTTCACATGAACTCTCACAAACCGACCGATCCGTATCTGATCCCAACAACCCTCACGCCGCAGCTACCCTCCGGATTCGACGTCGTCGACACAATCTATCCGGACGGGCATCAGGAAAAATTCTCATTTTCGCCCAATAAACCGCTAAATGTTTATACCGGCAAGGTGATCCTGCGGCTTAAATTAACAGCGCACCCCGATGCGACGCTCGGCCCAACTACAATTCCCATCACGCTGCGCTACCAGACTTGCAACGACACCACCTGCCTGCAACCCGTGAAGATTCCGGTCGACGCAAAGTTTCAAGTTGCCGCAGCCGGCGCAAAATCACACCCCGCACACGCGGAGATTTTCGCCGCCGCCGCGAATTAGCAACGGCTTCACCCGCTACCGAAATTCTACCTGCTCGAATCCAAGCCCCGTGAGCATTCGCGAAAGCGTGGTGCGCGCATTCTGGTCCGCCGTTTTCAGCACGCCATCCTGCAGCGCGGCCTGCTGCAACTGCCGTTCTGCTTCTTCGCGGACTTCACTTTCCAGATTCGGATCCGGAGTCGAAAAAAGCCCTGTGTCGCGCGAATACACGCGCGTCCGCGCATTATCGATTCGCGTCGTAAATATTTCCGCCGACGGGATGCGCAGTGAAATCGTCCGCCCGTGCACGGACACATCCGCCGGCTGCACTTTCCCGAGGTCAACCCCGGCAATCACATCTCCGTGCACCACGAGAAGCAATCGGTCGCCGGCCAGGAATTTCGGCAAGTAAGCGTTGTCACGCTCGCCCGAAATAATCTTGTCCATCGTGTAGGAGACGGTTTCGAGTCGCTGTAGCTGCTGGATCTGGCGCACCACCGTTGGCTGATTTACGTTGATTACGGTGGTGCCGCCGCGAAAAAGGCCAATTAACTGAAGAAAGCCCATGCCCGTCCACAAAGACACGGCGAGGCCAACTACGGCAAGTGCAATCCCAGCTCCCAGAAGAATTCCGCGCGCCGGAAGCCGCTGCCGTTCGATATTTGGCGGAACAAAGCTCATTGCTCTAATCTTGCCTGAATCGCAGAATCTTACGCCGCAGAAATTAAAGGCAGCGCTTTCCGCAGCCGCTCAATCACGCGCTCCTTGCCCAGCGCAACCATCGTATCGAAGAGCGGCGGCGCGACAGCGCGTCCTACAATCGCCACGCGCGTCGCATTGATCAGCAGGCCGGCTTTCACTCCCTCGGCCGCCGCCACTGCGCGCAAAGCGGCATCGCAAGCGTCGTGATTCCAATCCGGCAGGGCTGCAAGTGCGTCGGCAAGCTTCGCGATGAGGCCCGGAATTTTTTCATCCTTCCAGAATTTCGCCCGCGCCTCCGGCTCGTACTCGAAATCGTCCGTAAAAAACGCCCGTGCCCATCCCGAAAAATCGTGTAGCAGACGCGTCCGCGGCCGGATCAAATCCACTGTGCGCGCGAACCATTCCTTCTCGGCGCCCGACCACGCATCTTTCCACAATCCAGCCCGCTTCAATTCCGCTTCAACATACGGCAGGACCTCCTCCACCGGCGGCTTCTGCAAATATTGCGTATTAAACCATTCGAGCTTCGCCCGGTCGAAAATCGCATTCGTGCGGCTCACCCCTGAAAGCGAAAATCTTTCAACCAATTCCGGAGTCCGCATATACTCCGCGTCACCGCCAGCCGACCACCCAAGCAGCGCCAGAAAATTTCGAAAAGCTTCGGGCAGAAATCCCTCATCCGCATACGACCCGACGCTCGTAGCCCCGTGACGCTTCGATAGCCGCGTGCGATCCGCCCCAAGAATCAGCGGCACATGCGCGAAAATCGGCGGTTCCGCCCCCAGCGCGCGGTAAATCAACACCTGCTTCGGCGTATTCGACAAGTGATCAGCCCCGCGAATGATGTGCGTAATGCGCATGTCAATATCGTCCACCACTACGCTCAGCTGGTACGTAGGCAGCCCCGACGACCGCAGCAGCACAAAATCTTCAATCTCCGCATTCTGCACTTCCCGCGCCCCGAACACGGCGTCCTCGAATTTCGTGACCCCCGTCCGGGGAACCTTGAAACGAATCGCCCGCGGAATGCCTTGCGCTTCTTTCGCGGCCCGTTCCACCTCGCTCAAATCGCGGCAATTGCAGGCAACCATCTTTTCCGATTTCGGCGTTTCATCGTCGCCCTCGCCCTCTTGCTCCTCGTGCGCCGCATCGGCTCCTCCGTAGGCTACGGGCTTGCAGTAACACGCATAGCCCGCCCCGCTCGCCAGAATCTTCTCCCCAGCAGCGCGATACATTTCGAGGCGCTTCGATTGAAAATACGGCCCTTCATCCCATTCAACTCCAAGCCACTTCAGCCCTTCCAGGATTCCATCCACAAGCTCAGGCCGATTGCGCTCCACATCGGTATCTTCGATCCGCAGCAGAAGCGTGCCACCCTCATGCCGCGCGAAAAGCCAATTAAAAAGAGCAGTACGAGCGCCGCCGACGTGCAAATATCCCGTTGGAGAAGGAGCGAATCGCACACGCGGTTTTTCTGGGGAATTCATTCGGCCAGTCCCTTCGTGATTCGGAAACAATCCATCTTAGCGGATAGCCCTCGCGAAATCGAGAGAGCGGAGCGGAAATAGATGAAACGACGGGAGTTGGTACGAGGGTACTGTTGACCGTTTTTGACCGCTCAGTCATAGTCACACTTGGATGCGGCCATCCGCCCTCGGCCTGGAATTTCATGCCGATTGTGCGCCGTAATCCTAACCTCGCCGGAGGTTGACCTCCACGAAACTCGACTGGACACGCCGCCGGAAGGCTGGCAATTTTCTGATATTCTCGGCGGAAGACCGCTGTTCATGAAAAAGGCGCCAAGTTGTTGAGCCAACTCAATCCGACCTCCATTGTCCCGCTGGCGAGCGCCTTCCTGCTTGGAGTGTTTTTCGTCTACGTCTACCTGCAAAAAAGGCAGGAATACCTGCTCGCGTGGTCCATTGGCTGGTTCCTGCTTGCTGCCCACTTCGTCCCAATGATGCTACCTCCTCAAATTACCGTGCCCAAGTGGGCCTGGAGCGTGAACGAGTGGATTCTGGCCATTGCGGCCCTGTCTTTTTATTGTTCCGCGCGGCTGTATGGCCGTCTCACAGTCCACTTCCGCGCGATTTTCGCCGTCGCTGCTGCTTTGGCGGTTTGGGCTGTCGCGTTTGATCGCGGTTGGACGCAGGCTCCTTTGGGCCTCTCGGTTACGCTGACCTTTTTCTTCGTCGCCCGCACATTCTGGCAAGAAGGCCAAAAGCAGGAATCGCGCGCGGATATTCTGCTTGCGATCACATTCGTTTTCTGGGGTCTGATTCGCGTCGCTTCCGTCCTTCAGCCGCGCTTCGGGGGCCGCTTCGCCAACGTCAGTCTGGTCCCGCTGGTCGCTTTGCCTGAGCTTTTCGCCGGCGTGCTGATGGTGATGGCCGTCTACGAGGAGGAACGGCGCCGCGTCGAGCGAAATATGCTGGCGCTCTCTAACCTGAATCTCGCCACCTCCAGCTTCGTGGGCGGCGAAATTCAGAAAATGCTCGCGCAGGCGCTCGACCGCGTTCTGAATGTCGTGCGCATTCCTGCCGGCGCGTTGTGCCTGCATTATGGCGATTCGGAAGGGCCCACCTCTGTCGTCGGCACCGGCATGGGCGATGCGTTTTGTTCCGCTGCGCAGCAGGATGACCTTGACGAGTACATTGTAAATCTCGTGGCTCGCCTCGGCGGCCTCGTGGTCCTTCGAAATCTCGCCAGCGACTCGGATTACCGCACGCTCGAAAAAGAAGAACAGTTCCAGCACCTGCGCAAGCTGTTGCTCGAACAGGGGCTTCGAACCGTCGTGGGTATCAGCCTGCAAGCCAAGGAGCGCGTGTTTGGAGTGCTCTTGCTCGGGACGCCGGACAACCGCAATTTCACCGCAGCCGAGTTGCGGCTTTTGCTCGCGCTTGGTCACCAGATCGGCATGGCCGTTGAGAATAGCTACTTGATTCAGCAAACTGCCCGGCGCAGCGAAGAGCTTCACATCCTGAACGAAATTGGCCGGGCACTGAGCTCCACCCTTCAGCCGGACATCCTCTTCGAGCGTATCTATTCGGAAATCCGCAGGTTGCTCGACGTCAGCAGCTTTTTCATCGCTTTCTATGACGGCAAAGCCGACGAAGTGCGATTCGAGATTGAAGTGTTGGACGGCGAACGGCAGCCCAAACGGACGCGCCCGCCGGGAAATCACCTGGTTGAGTTCGTGGTCCGCGAGCGGCAACCGCTCTTGATCCGCGATCACTTCCATGAGGAAACGACGCGGCTTGGATTCGACCCCGCGCGCGAAACTGGTTCGATCTGCGTGGTGCCCCTGATTCTTTACGACCGCGCTATCGGCGTGATGGCCGTGCACAGTCCCAACGAGCGCGTTTTCGACGAAGGCCACGTGGAGTTGCTGCGCGTGCTTTCGAGTGAAGCCTGCATCGCGATTGAGAATTCGCGCCTGTTTGCCGAGGAGCAGAAAAAATCGCGGCATCTGACGCTGGTGAATAATATTTCGAGCCATGCGATCACCACCCTGAATCCCGAAGAGATGCTCGCCAAAATCGCGTCCGAAATTGAGAATGGCCTCACCTACGATCACATCGGAATCGCCGTGCTCGATTATTCGGCGAAAGAGCTTGTGATTCAGGCGGAGGCGGGGGCACGGCACGACGCCATCGGCCGCCGCATTCTGCTCGGCGAAGGTCTCATCGGCCAGGTGGCTCGAACCGGGCAGCTCGCCATCGTTCGCGAGGTCAACGCCACCACTCCGCGCCTGATCGTGCCGGGAAGCGTCTCCGCGATTGCCTTGCCGGTGTCGTACGCGGACGGACTCCTGGGCGTTTTGTACGTCGAGTCATCCGAGAAGTCCAGCTTCCCGGATGAAGAGGTTCTTGTCCTCCGTACTCTCGCCGATCTTTTTGCTGGCGCGCTCCACAATGCGCTTACGTTCCAAAAAGCACAGGAACAGGCAATCACCGACGGCCTCACGGGCGTCAAAACTCACCGCTACTTAATGGAAACGCTTTCTCAGGAATGGAAGCGTTCCACGCGCGCAAACCGTCCCTTCTCTCTCGTCCTGATGGACCTGGACCGCTTCAAGTTTGTGAACGATTTCTACGGCCACCTCGAAGGCGACGTGGTGCTGCAACGCGTCGGCCACATCCTCGAGCAGAATTGCCGCCGTTCCGACGTGGTCGCGCGATACGGCGGCGACGAATTCGTGATCCTGATGCCGGAAACCTCCGTAGAGCAAGCGCGCCAGTTGGCGAGCAAGCTGCGCGGCTGGATTGCGTCCGATCCCTTGCTGCGCGATAAGAATATTACGGCCAGCTTCGGTATCGCCGGCTTCCCGGTTCACGGGTCTACGCCGCAGGAGCTCATCCAGGTGGCGGACTCCTCGATGTACCTCTCGAAGCATCAGGGCGGCAATTCCGTTTCGAGCGCGGAGCAGACCGACCCGAACGATACGAAGCGTTGGAAGAAAGATGTGCTCGAAGCCTATCTCGGCGTCACCCTCAAGCGCCTGTTTTCCACCGGCCCGGAAGCATTCGACGAAATCTACCGACGCCTGGAGCAATTCACGCGTTCACTCACGGAACAAGGGACGGGTACCACGGCCGAGTCGTTGCCGCCAGCCGTGGTGGAAACCGTGACTTCGCTCGCCCTCGCAATCGACGCGAAAGACCACTATACGCAGGGCCATTCGCAGAAAGTTTCCGCGTATGCGGTAATGATCGCAGAGGCTCTCAGCATGGACGCGTCGGAAGTGGAAGAGATACGCCTTGCTGGCTTGCTGCATGACATCGGCAAGGTTGGTATCCCCGAACCGATTTTGAACAAGTCCGGCCCACTCGACGCCACCGAGTGGGAGACGATGAAAACGCACACCGAGCTGGGCGCCAAAATTCTGGAACCGCTCGAAGCCATGAAACGCATCCGGCTGATGGTGCGCCACCATCACGAGTTCTACGACGGCACCGGCTATCCGGATCGCATGGAAGGCGAGCGTATTCCCTATGGCGCGCGCGTGATCGCAATCGCCGATGCCTACGACACGATTACATCGGAGCGCACCTACAAGAAAGCGCGGACGCCCGAGGACGCATTCCTCGAACTCGAACGTTGCGCTTCCAATCAATTCGATCCCTCGCTCGTGCGCGTGTTCATCGAAACGATGCGCCGGGCCCCCCGCCAAACCGTTGAGGCCGGCGTAGGCGCTTCAGAACGTCCTAGCGATTCAGCGCTGGCGTAGAAATACGCCTGCTTCCCGCCACGCTGGACGCGAGAAATCCTTCCCGGTAAAGTCTCTTGTGGGAATTTGTGCGCGCCGGAGACGATAATGCGAACTGCGGTGGTGAAATGGTCGGGTGAAGAGGAATTTCTCGCCACGATGCCTTCGGGACAGACTGTCCTGTTCGATGCTGCAAGCGAGCACAAAAAGGGGCCCAGCCCGAAGGAAACTCTGCTCGGGGCGCTCGGCGCTTGCACCGGCGTTGACGTGGTATCGATTCTCCGAAAAAAACGGCAAGATCTTCGTTCGCTCGAAATAAGCATTTCCGGCGAAGACGCGCACGACCCACCTCAGGTTTGGACGAAAATCGAAATTGTCTACCGGCTCACGGGTAAGCTTGACGACAAGGCCGTTCGGGACGCCATCCAGCTGAGCGAAACGAAATATTGCTCGTTGGCTGCGATGCTTGGAAAAACCGCGAAAATCACCTACCGCTACGAAATCATTCCCGTGGACTAAGCTACCGCGATTACAATTCCCGGCTTCGCGCTTGTCTTGCTGGAGCGCGATTGCATACAATCGCCGGATTATCCCGGGTAAATGGAGAGTGTAATGGGCCGACGCCTTGCCGCGAAGATCACTGGAGTGGCCGGATACGTGCCGCCGCGCGTGGTGACCAACTTCGATCTCGAGAAGATTACCGATACCACCGACGAATGGATTCGCACGCGCACCGGCATCACCGAACGCCATTACGCCGATCCGGGAATGGCCAGCTCGCATCTGGGAACCGAAGCAGCGAAAAAACTGCTTGAGGCCAAGGGCGTCCCGGCGGCAGAAATTGAAATGATCGTTCTCGCCACGGTCACGCCGGATATGCTGTTTCCCTCCACGGCTTGCCTGATTCAGGATCGTCTGGGCGCTTCGCAGGCCTGGGGCTTCGATCTTTCGGCGGCGTGTTCCGGGTTCGTCTACGCCCTCACAGTCGGCGCTCAGTTCGTCGGCGCCGGCACACACAAGAAAGTGCTTGTGATTGGCAGCGACGTGATGACGTCGATTCTCGATTTCAAGGATCGCGCCACCTGCGTCTTGTTCGGTGACGGCGCGGGCGCGGTTCTCGTTGAGCCGGCCGCGTCGGATTCCGAGGGCATCGTCGATTTTGTGAACGATGTGGACGGTTCGGGCGGCTGCAATCTCTACATGCCGGCGGGTGGTTCGCTGCATCCCTCGTCGCACGAAACCGTGGACAAACGCATGCACTACGTCCATCAGGAAGGCGCGCAGGTTTTCAAATACGCGGTGCGCCGTATGAGCGAGCTGGCCGTCGAGATTCTGGAGCGCAACGGGCTCACGAGCCGCGATCTCGCGCTCGTGGTGCCGCATCAAGCGAATCTGCGCATCATTCGCGCGATGCAGGAGCGCCTCGGCGTGGACGATTCGAAGATCCTGATCAACATCGACCACTTCGGCAACACCACCGCCGCCACGATTCCGTTGGGACTCATGGACGCCCTTGAACAAAAGCGTCTGAAAAAAGGTGATCTGGTGCTTTTGATTTCGGTGGGCGCTGGTTACACCACCGGAGCCATGCTCTTGCGCTGGGCGTACTAGCCGATTTCTCATCATCATTCAAAAAAATCTTCAAAAAAAATCAAAGCAAAACGCCAACGGCTCCGGTTGCCCGGAGCCGTTGGCGTATTCAGATCACCGAAGCCGGATCGCCGAGGGAGCAGCGAGCCGGCTGAGGGCTAGAATTGAAGTTTCAACCCCCACTCAATCGTCCGTGGAGCTCCGAACGCGAACACGCCGGTCCCCGCCCCGATGCGATCGGGACGCGGATTCGCGGCTGTGTTCGGGCCAGTACCGTTGATTGAGCCTGGAGTGCCCGTTAGCTGAGGGTTCAGGATGCTGGCTGCCGAATCATAGTTGGAGAAGTTGAAGGTGTTGAAGATGCTGACACTCGGAATGATTGTCAGCCTCTCGTGCCAGGCATGCCCGACCCAGCTAAAGGTCGTATCGAAGTCCTTCAGCCAACCGTAACCAACGTTGTTGGCGGGAGGCACTCCGATCGGCTGAGCCACCGCGCCGAGCGCCTGCAAATCGGCCAGCGTTACCAAACCCGAATTGATAAGCGTTTGGCCCGCTGGTGTGGGAAGCCCGGCGATGTTGGTGTTGTAATTGGTGATTGCGTTCGTCAGACCGGCCGGTCCGATTTGGCGCATGAAAGCACCCACCTTGTAGAGCGAGTAATCGCAGGAGCCACCCATGGTGCCGCACGATGTGCTCGTCTCTGCACGGGGAAGCGGATTTCCAACCTGTCCGGTGCCAATGTAATCGGTTTGGAAGATACCACCGGCAGCGCCGATGTTGTTCCCGCCATTCACAGGTAGAGTGAAGGGCGTACCCGCAAAAGGCGACCAGAAGTGGGAAACGATTCCGACCCGGAAGCCAAGCGGCAAATCGGCATAACCGCCGATGTTGAACTGGTGGGTTCGGTCAAGAGAGCCCGGCCCAGACAGTGCGTTGGGATTGCGATTGTCGAGAGCGTTGTTCACGAAATCCTGATCGCCTCCTGCTGCGCAGGTCGGGCTGCAGGTGTTGGAACCTGAGTTGACGAAGCGCGACAGGCTGTAGGCGAATTGGAAATTCATGTACTTGACGCCCTTGAACGGATGGCTAACGTTCTGCGCCAACTTGATATCCAATCCGTTGTAAACCGAGCGGCCCGCCGATTGATACTGATACAGGGAGCCCACGTTCGGGTTGATTCCGCCAAAGGCGCACGCCTGCCCCAAACCCACTGAGCATTGGCCGACGCCTTGGTCGTAAGGCGAATCGAGACCGAAAGCGCCGAACGTGCCAATCGTAGCTCCTCCGTTCGCCGCCAATCCTGGAGCACCGGGTACGTTGCAACCATTCGCTCCGGCCGCCGCCTGGATATTGGCAGCTCCGCAGAATGCGAGAGTACTTGCAATTGCGTTCGCCGCTGCGTCCTTACTGAAGTACGCCACGTCGCCCGTGTGGTTGATGTCGGTTCCGATCAGATAGTGCAAGCCGACGTTGCGGATGTAATCCGCCGTGAGAACCAATCCCGGCCGCAACTCTCGCTGCATACCCACGTTCATTTGGAACGATCGTGGCGACTTGTAGGCGGGGGCGAGCAAACCGGTGGTGAGCAAGCTGCCGTTTGCGATTCCTGACGGAATAAACGCTCCATTGGAACCGCCGCCGGCATAAGACGCCTGATACTCGGTCTGGAAGTTACCGAGGCAGGTTGCAAACGTAAGGCCTGAGCACGTACCGGCACCGGGCCCCACCGTCGCGCCGATTGGCGTGTTGCATGCGATGCCCCCGGCAGCCTTAGTCGAGTCCCCGAGGAAGTGCGTGCTGCCATCTCCAAACACAACGCTGCCCGGTCCGAAAGCACAAGCATTCTGTACGACGTTGAACGCTCCGTTCTGCAGGCGTAGCAAGCGATCGAACAGAATGTCGTTGAACACGGTGTTGTCGTAGTAGATTCCGGCTCCGGCGCGGAACACCATCTTGCCATCGCCCTTGGGATCCCAAGCGATGCCGGCCTGCGGGCCGAAGTTCTTGTTCGGCTGATTCACTGTGTTGCCAGCGCCCGGAAATTGAGCGTTCACTGCCGCGAGAGGACCCAAATCGCTGTCGGTGCGCCCCGTGTCGCGGACGTATCGCACGCCGTACGTCAACGTGAGATTCGGTTTTACCTTCCAGCTATCACCGATGTACGCCCCGAGCCGATTGTCCGGACCGAGGCCGCCATTCGGTTTGCCGAAGCGCGAAAGTTCCGTGAATGCGCCCTGGCCGTTCCCGACGAGAGCGATATCCGCAATGTAGTTCAACGGGCATGCGGCGCCGGTTTGTCCACCTGGGCATGTCAAAGTGCCGGAAGCGGTGAGGTTGACGCTGTCGGCAATCGGGGCGATTCCGAAGAAGCTGGCATTGGTCCAACCCGTGATGCGGTTGTAGCCGATGCCGTAACGGATGATGTGCGCGCCCCACACCTTGCTTCCGTCGTATTTAACCTGGCGGTCGCTCTGAATTGTCGATTGCGGAGCCAGGAAACTGGGGCCGCTCTGAAAGCCGGTGCCTCCCAGAATGATGCCGACTGGAAGATTCGCGAAGGGCAAATCGCTTCCCTGAACAGCGTCTCCGATTACGTTCACAAACTTCAGGTATTCCGCTCGGAAGCTGTGGGTGTACTGGCCGGTCGTGAAATCCACGCCGCCCACCAGGTTCTTCGTGCGATCGCGGTTGTCATACACCGCATAGTTCGCCGCGCCGCCGAAGTTTCCGACGTCGCTTGCTTGCCAGTAACTGAAGCGGCCAAATGCATGAATCGTCTTGGTCGCCTGCCAGTCCAGCCTGCCGAGAAGATTGTTGTCGTGGAAAGGAGCCGGGAAAGTTCCGTTGAAAGAATTCAAGTTCGTGCCGTCGCCTCCGGGAATCGAAGAGATCAGAACGCCGCCCGCGTCATGGGCAAGAATTCTTTCGCCGTCGGCAAAAAAGAACAGCTTGTCTTTGATGATCGCTCCGCCTACATCGCCGCCATACTGGCTGCGCTGAAACTGAGCGCCGCCCGGATACACCGCAGCTTGCGAGTTGTCGCGGAAGAGACCGAAGCCTTCGCCGTGCAGTGCGTTCGTTCCGGACTTGGTCGCAACGTTGACCGCGCCGCTGGACGTAAGGTCATTCGAAAGATCCAAGCTCGATTGCGCTAGCTGGAATTCTGCGATCGCGCTCGACGGAACGCCCGTGGTCGTGGTGCCGACGTTCTCGTCGCTCACGTCCACGCCGTCCACTGAGATGCGCGCGCTGCGGCCATAGCGTCCACCGAATGAAATCGAGGAGAAACCAATCTTCGTGGGATCAAAGTTGCCGCCGTCCTGAATCTGAACGCCGGGCTCGAGTTGCGCCAGGTCGAGGAAATTCCGGCCGTTAATCGGCAAATTCTCGATCTGTTGTGTGGTCAAGCTGCCGGACACCTGCGCCTGATCCGTATTCACGGCGATTACTTGACCGCTCACCTCCACCACCGTGCTCGACGCGCCCAGCTCGAGCTTGATCGGCGCGCTCGACACCTGGTTGATCTGCACGACGTAGGTCCCGGTCACGGTCTTGAAGCTTGGCGCTTCCACCCGAACCGTATAGTTTCCCGGCACGAGCGAACCCGATGTGAAAGTGCCGGCCGACGTTGTCGTCGTGTCGAGCACCGCTCCTGTATCTTTATTGGTGATCGTCACCTTGGCGTTGGGAACCACGCCGCCCTGCGGATCGGTCACCACTCCCTGAATGCTTCCTGCTTGTACGTTCGATTGCGCGTGAGCCGGCTGATAGCTGAGAAGCAGCACAGCCAGCAGCGCGAACGTAAACGCTGTAAATCGCTTCCAGTTCATACACCCTCCTGAAGACCTGCCAAGAATCGAATGTCGTTGAGAATTCCGCTGCACACTGGGAAAAATATCCCCGCGGCGTGTATGGCACGTTGATGCCCAGCTTCGCGCAAAAATACGGTTCTAATTTTCAGTCACTTACAGGGTTTTGCTTACAGGCGGGAGCGCACAGTCCGAATTTCCATAGACGACTGGATTTAGGCGCGTACGAAGAAAATTCGAATTTGCAGAATGTTATGAGATTCAGAATTGCAAATTTCGTAGAACAATTTCCGGAGAAAGTACTAAGTGGTTTGCCCTATTCAGGGCGTTCGAAATTTACCCGCGGCGATTTTAGCCAATGTTAGTCAATTTTAGTCAGTCCTTCGCGCTGCCCACCAGTTTTTCCACTTCATCCGCTTCCTTCGGAATCGCGGCCGAAAGATTTTCTGGTGCGCCGTTGGTGATGAGGATCGTATCTTCCACGCGATAGTGCATGTGTTTATCAGGAAATTCCACGATCGGCTCCACAGTCACCACCTGTCCGGCTTTGACGGGCCCACTTGCGCGCATCACGTCATGTGTTGCGAGTCCCACGAAGTGTCCCGGATACCCGTACCATTGATTGCCGATGCCGGCTTTGTCGAACACGGCTTTCCCCGCCGCGTTGGCTTCTTCGTACGTGTGGCCGGGAGTGAGAAGCGCGATGATCGCTTTCTGGCAATCGAGATCCACCGCGTACCACTTCGCTTGTTCGGGTGTGAATTTCCCGCTGATATTGAATGTGCGCGTGATATCCATCGTTTCGTGATCGAGTGAACCGGCAAAATCGAACACGACGAGTTCGTCGGCTTCGATCTTGTGGCGATTCGAAAAATAGTGCCACGTGTTGATGTCGTTTCCGGAGCCGACAATCGCCAGATACGACGCGCCTTGCGCGCCGTGGTCGAAATCGTAGAAATAGGCGCGTGCTTCGATCTGATATTGATACATTCCCGGATGCGCGTGAGCGATCGCGTCTCGATTTCCTTCGGCGCTGATTTTTCCAATGCGGCGCAGCACTTCGATTTCTTCCGGCCGCTTGATATTGCGCATTTCGTCGATCACGGGAGTCATGTCGCGCAGATGCGCCATGGCGTAGCGTTCGGCGAGCAGTTTTGCCGGGGCGAGATCGCTCGGAATCGGCTCGTGATAGGGATGCGCGAATTTCCAGGCATGGTCGCGTCCAACTTCGGGACGCGCGCCGTCGGCTTTATCGGGGAAGCCAAGCCGCAGCCACAGATCGGGCGTGCCGCCGCGCGCGAGCGCATAGGAAAGCGCCGTGTCGAGGTCGGAAACCGGCAACACCACTTTGTAGCCCAGCGCCTCGCGATCCGCGGCCGGAAGCGATAGTAGATTCGGTCCGTATACCTGAGCCGTGCGCCCCGCCTGCGCCGGTTCAAAAATTACGGTGGTGCCCTTCTCGACGTCCATCAGCATCACAGCGCCGGGATCCTGCAGGCCCGTGAAGTAATAAAAGTCATTGTCTTCGCGATAGTGCGTGGATTCGGGAATTTCATTGCGGGCGAAAAGGATTGCGTAGCCGGTCTTCAGCTGCTTGGCCAGATCAGCGCGGCGAGCAGCGAATGATTGGGGGCCGCCCAGATCGTCGATTGCTTGCTTGTCGGTATATTGCGCGGCGGCAGCGCCGCAAAATATCAGAAAGAAAATCGCGCATATCCATCCGCGCAGCAAATGTCTGCTTTCACGTCCCATCCGCGCCATCGCTTTCCTCCGGAAATAATTTGTGCGAATTCTATTTTTCAGATGGGCGGAGCTTATCGCAGAAGCGCGAGCTGGAAAAGGGATTAGTCGCCGGTTCGCAGCCAGCTTGGATGTGCTTTGGGGGGCGAAGAGCTCGGGTAAATCTTAGAAATTCGCCAATAACAAAGACTTCCCGTCATCCTGAGCGCAGCGCGGTCTATTGCGTCCCGGATTCTCGCGGGGCGAAGGATCTCAGCTGAAAGAACTTGGCACAAACACCTAATGAACGCTACGTGATCGCCGGCCCGCATCAATCGCCTGCGAAGCAGCCGCCGGCTGCAATTTGGCCCCCGTGGAAGCGCCAAATGTGATCGCCTCGCGCGTCTTCGCAAACGGCGCCGAATCGATGAACTTCACGGTCTCGCCGTCGCGCTCGACTCCGAGTTCTTTCCACAATGCGTCGAGATCCACCGGATAAGGCTGACCTTTCATTTTCTGATAGAGCGGCATCAGGACAAAAACTCCGGTAGCGGCGTCGCCGGCCGTGAGAGCTTTCTCGATCGGCCAATCGTAGCGGATCTCGCCGCCGGCATTCAGGATTCCGCGTAACGCGTCGTCGAGGCCTTTGCGGTTATTCGTCTGCTTGTGAATTTCGATGTCCGCGAGGAAGCAGAAAAGCGCGCCGCCCCAATACGTTCGACCCCAGGTGTGCGTGTTGTCGAGCCCTTCATCGCCGGACTGCGGTAATCCCTGATGCAGGTCGCGCACCAGCTCAAACCACATTTCATGCGCGTCCATGTGCTTGGCTCGCACGCGGGCGATCGGCTCCACATACGTCGCGATTCCCTCCTCGATCCAGTGGTGTTCATCCGCCATCGAAGGGAACGAGAGGTGCACCATTTCGTGCGTCAGCATCCAGTCGGAGTTCAGCCCGTTCAGCGTCGTTTCTTTGCCCACGTGAATCGAAATGCGTCCGCCTTCTTTTGCGCCGAACGTTTTTCCTCCGCGCACGCCTCGCCCGTCCGCTGGAATGATGCGAAGCGCGACCGCCGGAACCGGGAAAGCGCTCGTAATAAGTCGAGACGGAATCTGCTGCCATGCGCACCCATTGCATTAGTTCCTGATTCGAGAGCTGCATCGGGCCACTTTCGATATGCACGTCGATTCGCGACGAGCCAACCAGAATTGTGGACGTCATTTCATCCGCCGGGACCCGTGATGCGGCAATCAGGAGCAGAAGGAAGAATACTGGAATTAGAATTCGAAAGCTGCTACGCGGAACACGATGAATTGCGAAAGGGCCGGGGCGCGTGCTCATCACCTGATAGGATGCGACGAAAAGGCATTTTGCTGGAACAAAAAATCAGAGCCGCGTCGAAAATATATGTGAGGTCAGCTATCGTCAGCTATTGTCAGGTGTTGAGTTGGCCGCGATTCGCGTACTTTTTCTCGATCAGGTAATCGAGAGCGATCTTGCCTGGCCCAAAAACGAACACTACGAGCCCCACGGCAAGAAAGATGAACGGGTCCGCATTGTAGAACTTGGACGGATCGGCGAAGAAAGAGGAGAGCGCGTCGCGGTCGGATGTGACGTACGCCGTGAGCATGTCAATCACCAGGCCCAGCGCGGCCACTCGTGAAAGCAAGCCAACCGCAAGGAGAATGCCGGCGACGAATTCAAAGGTCGAGACAAAAGCCGCAGTGGCACCGGGTGCTGGAAGGCCGAGGCTCGCGAAAAACTCTGTCACGTGCGGGAGATTGTGAAGCTTTCCCCAGCCGTTCTGCGATATCTGCCAGCCCCAATACACTCGAATCACAAGCAGTAGCGGGGATTGAAGGCTCGAAGCAATTCGGACGAGCAGCCCGTAGAGTTTTTGAATCTGCTCTTGCGCGCCGTTCATTTTTTCGCCGGAATGCCGGAGCGGCAGAACCAGCCCAAGGTAGACCAAGTCTGGAACCAGCTCTGAATTTGCGCGGGCCTGTCTCCCGGCGCGATCGAACTCTTGCGCAAGGCGGAATCGACCGCGCGGCTCAAAGTTTTGCCGGCGCGCAGATCCTTCAAAATCTGGAATTCTTCGCGTTCCAGACGCCGGAAATACACGGAATCGTCGAGGCGGTGCACAGCAAGAAAAATTGTCGAGGGTTTCAGCCTTGCCGCGGCACGCACGCGCTTCTGCTTGTGGCGTTCGTTAAACGCGTTGCTCGCAAAATCCGTGTCCTCTTCGTCTTTTTTCAATTCAATCAGCAGATCATCTACGGGATAGTGCAAATCGAGAAGGTGGATGTAAGGCTGAAGCTGTAAGCGCAGCGTTTCAGGATCGGCCCCTGCGAGATCTTCGGGCTTCAAAGCCGGTTCCGCTTTTCCGTCAAAAGCATCAATATCGGCCCATTCCAGCCGGACCATATCGAGTGCCAGTTCTCGTCGCGAGCCGGTCCATTTCGGATTCTTGCGCAGCCACGCTTCCAATTTTGATCCGAGGTTTCGCAGCGTGAAGGACGTCGACGGGCAATCGTTGATGTACGCCTTGGCAGCAGCGTCGAACTTGCGCTCACCCAGCACGGCGCGAAGACCAGGAAAATCCTCCGCAAACGCCGAAAGCACTCGAAACCAATATTGGCGATTGTAGATTTCCAGGCGCTCAAACGAAGTGAGCCGGTCATTCGGCTTGATGATGTCAGATGCAACTTTCCGCAACGAACGGCCGTCAGGAGCCGTTGGGCGCATGCGCTCGGCGGGAGTGAGAGGCGTCATCACCGCCCGCGCCATGCGGCGCTGGATGCTGAGAAGACTCATACGGCGGTGGCGAGCGAGGCGCTCGCGAGAAACTTGTTGGCCTTCAGCGCTTCATCATGAACTTCCTGAAACGAAGGAATACTGTCGTCCCATTCGAGGAGCGTCGCCGTGTGGCCCACGCGTTCAATGGCGCGCTCGTATAGCTTCCACACCGGATCGATCACGGGATGATCGTGCGTATCGAGAATATATTTCTTGAATTTTGAATGCCCGGCGATATGAATCTGCGCCACACGGTCGGCCGGAACGCTATTTACATATGTAAACGGATCGAAGCTGTGGTTCTTCGAAGATACGTAAATGTTGTTCACGTCGAGAAGAATCCCGCAATCCGCCCGCTCCACCACTTCATTCAAAAACTCCCACTCGGTCATTTCCGAAACGTGAAACTCGGCATAGCTGCTCACGTTTTCCACCACCACCGGTGTCTCGATAAAATCCCGCACTTCGCGAACTTTTTGCGCCGTGATGCGAGCCGCTTCGAACGTGTAAGGCATCGGAAGCAGGTCGTGCGTGTAGCGGCCATCCACACTGCCCCAGCACAGATGATCGGAAACCCACGGCGTTTTCGTCCGCTTCACCAATTCCTTCAATCGCCGCAAGTGCTCGCGGTTGGGCTTTTCCGCCGAGCCGAAATACATCGAAACGCCATGCTGCACCACGCGATACTGCTCGAGAATTTGATCGAGAATCCGCAGCGGCCGCCCGCCATCAATCATGAAATTTTCAGAGATGATTTCGAACCAGTCCACGACCGGTTTCTTCGTAAGAATGTGGTGATAGTGCGGCGCGCGCAAGCCCGATGCCCACTCCGTAATCCGTGAATCCGTTGAACCGATTTGCAGGCATTGAATTCCCCAAAGTTTACAAAGCAAGTCCAGATAGAAAGAGGGCCGGAGAATTCTTGCCGGCCCTCCGTCAGGTAACGCGGTATTGCTTCAGCGGGTCACTACTACGACGGCATCTTCGAGCCGTCAGTTGCGCAACCGCCCTTGCCCTTGCAAGAGTTCTTGCCCTTGCAACCGTTGTCGCTCGACTTGCAGCCGCCCTTGCCCTTACACGAGTTCTGGCCTTTACAGGCGTGCTTTTCCTTCACCTTGGAGTCGTCCTTCTGCGTGCTGAAGGTATTGCCCTTCGCGCTCGAGAGTAGGTTCGACGCCTGCACTGTTACCGCAGTCCCGGCCAACAAACCAGCCAGCGCTGCGCCTGCTATCAAGCTCTTCTTGGATTTTGTCATGTTTCCACATCCTCCTGTCGAATTGGACTGCAACCGCCCTGATGCTAGTACGTCGCCCCAATGCATTTGGATTGGCCTACTGGTTGTCGAGACTGGGTTCGTTCCAAGCCCCTCGCACGGCGCGAGAAGCTGGCGGGGAGCATAATCCAGTTAGCAGGTCTGTAACAATAGGTAAAGCACCTCACGGCCGAGTACCAGATCAGCATAGAACTCGGTCGGCTTCGATCGCCGGCTTTTCAGGTCAGTATGGTTCAGGTTGCAGGCCAGATCTGATTCAGGATCATCGCCAGGCGGAAGCCAGCCTTCGCGAGTTGTTCTTCGATGGTACGAGTTACGAAAGTCTGATACTCCGGTCCCACTTTTTCTCGTAGCTTCAGCATTCGCTCGGCGATCTGGTCCGCATCGGCACAGGAGTTCACCGGTTCGGGAGTTTCCACCGGGATCTTTCGATTCAGCGCTCCGTACGTAACCGTTTCGGCATATTCATGACTTTCCCACGCCCACTTATCGAAGTTGACGCCCTGTTCTTTCCATGTCGCGAACTGAGGCTTGAACCTTTTCTCGATAGTGGCGGCGAACTGGTCGACGGTTTCGATGCCAGCGATACGCTCGACAAGTTGTGTGTCCCAAACTCCGTGAAGATTCAATTGGTAGGTCTTGGTGATTTGATCGGTCTCTAGCGGCTTTTGGCCGAAGTACGTGACCGGCACGCAATTTCCGCCGCGGTCGTTGTTCGTAGTGCAGTGCAGCGGCTGATGAATGTCCCCCGCGAAATGGATGATGAACCGCAGCGCGTTCGCTCGCGCTGCCGGCTCGCTCGCCGGGTCTTGAAGAATCTTCACCTGCTCGGAGAGCGCAAGCGTGATGCAGCTTTGCGCGGCATCACAAGTGAAGCTTCCTTTTGCAGCGCCCCGAGGGATGTCGATGAAATGCCAGCCTGCGGTTTCGGGATGCGCTTTGCGGTAATCGTCGGCCCAAGTTGAGGCGTCTTCGATTAGATCGGTTGCGACTGGCTGGCAAAAACGATTGAGGCCCGGATCGACAGGATTCTCAGTGAGAATCTGATTCACCATCGCCAGCGCGTGAGGATTCAGGTTCTGCTTGGCGATGAGAGCGACTGTTTGATGGCCTTCGCAGCCCCATGCGAACGCGCGGGGACAATGCAAAAGACCAGAACCAAATACGAGAACGACGAGGATTGCCAAGCGAGCCCGATTCAGGTTAGCACCTCAGTTTGAATGCCCCAGTTGGAACACAACGCCTCGCCATGAATTCTATTCGCTCGAGCGCGCGGAAAATAGAGTTCATTTGCGGCGAATAATCATAGATGCAGAGTCTTGCTTCGGCGTAGGTCGCATGCCCCAAAAAGCCGGTTTTTCCGTGTGCTAGAAAATTGCATCTGCTTGATTCTATGGTGCTTGCGAAAAATCTTAATCGTGGAACCGTATATTAAAATAAGCGCGCTTTGCACCTGTAGCAGGCTACGGACAAGGCTTAGGGAAATTTACAGAGTTTCGTGCATTGAGCCCGGCCGGCGGGCGAATTTAGAGTGCGGTTAGAAGAAACATACACCCAAAGGGAGGGCGGCCAGATCTTGCTCTGGAGTGACTGCACACGGTGGCCCTTCGCGGGACTTTGCAGTTTGACCGCGTTGGAAGCCGCTTCTGGCCGCTCTTCCTATCCGGTGGGAGCCCTCTGCTTCAGCAGAGGGAGCTGGACTTCAGTCCAGCGAAAAAAGCTCAAGATGAAATCGTGGCTTTAGCCACCGGCCTTTGACTTTTTTCGCAGTACGGCACCGGTGGGAGCCCCCGCATTCATGCGGGGGAGGAGCGCTTCAGCGCTCCGCAACGATCGAGGCAACTTTATCTCGCGCTTTAGCGCTGGGCCTTCTTTTAATCCCAGGCGCCCAGGATGCGGCGCAGGAGAATTAGTTCGCCGATGTGGTAAGCGTTGTGGTCGGCTGCTAGCAGGGCTTGACGGAGAATCGTCGGGCCGTCGCCGTGGGGGATTTTCGCGAATAGGTCGGTGGATTCGTTGTTTATTAGATCGCAGAGAGATTTGCGATCGGCGCGAAACGCGGCGGCGCTTTTCTCCCAGGCTTTTGCGTCGCCCGGCTCGGGCGATTTCGGCCAATAGCCCTCCGGGAATTCAGGCGATTTGTGTTTGGCGTTGCGCGCGAATTCGAGAATGTCCCACTGCGCGATGCGCAGGTGCTCGAGCATTTCCCATGGTGAGTGCGCCGCACCCTTCGGACGCTTGCCTTGCAGGTCGGTGGGCATGTCTTTCACGGCTGTTTCGAAATTGGCATGGGCTTCGCTGTCGCTGAGGAGTTTTACGAGTTGTTCGCGGAGTGCTTTGTCCTGGTTGGTGCTGGTTGCCGTTGCAGTGGTCATGGTTGCTTCCTCCTTTTTTCGATTGGATGATGGTGACTTTCGATTCGATTGAGTGAATTTCGGCGCCGCCGTGTTTCAGTAGGGGCACGGCATGTCGCAGATCCCGCTTGGGTTCGCGGGGCCGTGCCCGAATGCGCCAGAAGCTATCGCATGCCATCCACCGAAACCGCGCCACCAGTGTTCGCCCTTGAACTCTCAATCGTGACAAATGGCTCGATCACGCCAAGATCGTTTGCCGGGCACGGCATGTCGAAGATCCCGCATAGTTTCGCGGGGCCGTGCCCCTACTGCGAAATGCCAGCGTTCGGCTGTCTCACGAATTCCAGTGCCGGAGCATCAGCTCCGTTCCGACTCTTTGTAGATCGCCCCTTCAGGGGCGACATAAACGTACCTAAAGAATCGGGGGCTTTAGCCCCTGAAGTACATCGCGTCCGATGCGGGCGTGAAGAAAAATGAACGCGGATTTCGCGTCCTGCGGCTGCCTCCGCTGCGTGAATTGTCGTCGCTGATCGCAAGGGCGCGCGCAGGTTTGGAGTATTCGGCCGATACGCCGTGGGAGGAGCTGAGCGTTGAACTCGCAGCCGCGACGGTTCGAGTGGAACGCGGGATTTCATCGCACATGGACAACGCACCGCCGAGTGCGATTGCGCGGGTGACGCGCAGCGTGCGCGCGATTGAGCGACGTCCGGACGGCGCTTTGGGCTTAGGCAGCCTGGCGCGTGAGGCGGGATTAAGCCCATATCATTTTCTGCGGACGTTCGAGCGCTTGACGGGAATTACGCCGCATCAATACGTGCGTCGAGCGCGCCTGCGCGATGCAGCATCACGCCTCGCGGTGGAACGCGAGAGGGTGCTGGATATTGCCTTCGATTGCGGCTTCGGCGATGTGTCGAATTTCAACCGGGCATTTCGTGCTGAATTCGGCGTGAGCCCTATTTGCTTCCGAAAAGAGAAGCGGTAACCAGAATCGCAAGCAGTAGGATCAAAGGATGAGCTAGTTGCAAGTCCGATTTTGTAGCCATCTGGCTTGACCGGATGACGGAACCTCAACCACGTCTGCGTCCCCGCTGACCGAGTCATCAAAGGCGTGCGTCGAGCTAATCAGAAACTCAATCCATCGCCAATCTCGGTCTGCTTGCGGGAACCGAAGGGACTTATCCTTCCACAGTTTTGCGCTCTCCGCCGCTCGCCTGCCTTCTATTAGAGATTGAGTCTCACCATTTGTTGTGTACGGTAGTGCTCTCAGGCCAAGAAACTGCTCGGTTTGACGAATCGGATTTGGATTTGAAACGTCCAAACCGACCTTTTCCCAGTAAAGGACGGGAATGCCGCCTTGCCACCCGGCCACGAACGCGTCAACGAGCACATGCTCAGCATTGACGTTGGCCATGCGTACGACCCGACTCGGGTTGCTCTGGTAGAAGAGCGTGTACTCTCTTGCCGCACGAACAGCCCAATCTATCGCGACAGCGTGAACATCGTAGCCATGAGCAACCTGCGCTGCCTTGGCGTCGTCCAGCGCATCCCAGTTGGGAACAGTATCGGTTGCGACGCGCCTTATGTAGCTCCGATTCCCTGCAACGGCGACCGCAGTCGAACCGAGAGGCGAAAGCTTGCAGCTGTCATCCTTATAGTGGTGCTCGGCGACAGATTGGCCCGCCTTGACCTCATCACGTCGTGTGTCAGCTGCTAGGATTATCCGTCGCAAATCTACTTTTGCGACGAGGCTCGTCCCGTAAGCGCTTGAAAGCAACAGTAGAGTTGAAAGAGCTGCGGCCAAGGGTCCAAGCATTGTTTGGCCGGCTGCTCGAGCCCATTTTACCATGCTGGCAAGTATAAGTGCTCTTATAGAGAAAGAAGAGCGAATGTTTATGTAGACTCACACCGTACACGCTCGGGTTCGCTCCTCGGCGATTCAATCCGATCTACGTCGACATTTTTGGGGATGAATTGGTCGAGGTCGAGCACCTCGCGCGGGATGTGATTCCAAGTCGCGGAATTTTTAACAGGGATTAAGGGAATTATATACTTGACTCTCTTAAGGGAATCAGACAAACAGCCTAAGAAGAAACAAGCGGCGTAAGCCCCTTATCTTTCACCCACTGTATGAGGTGTTCTCTCTTGTTGTAACCACCCTCAACAAAACCCGGCTTGCGCGGCGACAGACACAAATTCGCAAAAGCTTGTTTGCCTATCTTATTAACTTGGTTCTCTCCAACCTCGTGTTGCATGGCGCGGTATACCGTCCAAGCGAGCATGTCTGCGGCCTGAAGCGGTGGGATTCCATCTTTGTCAATGAAGTAAAAACCGTCACGCCGTAAACCATAGAAAGCAAAATTTTGTTCAGGGGTTCCGATCGTCGTGAGAACATTCTCGATTTCTATTCGACGTGGATCGTGCTTGTCCATAAAGTCAAAGAAATATTGAATTTCTTCTTGAATATGATTGTCGTGACGCCATTTGTGAACGAATCCCATTAGTCGCCGAATGGCATAGGTATAATGATTTGTGTGACCCTGTCTCCTCAGCTCTGGAGGAACGATTTCATCAAAATCTTTTTTTATTACCCCTAAAGCGAAGCCACGAATAATCCTTTTATGGAAGATGGGAAATAGTTTCTTCAGAACGGCTTCTTTGGTCTCTAGTAACCAATCTTCAAATTCGCCGTCGCCATAAACAAACTCCGCCATGTGCATTACAGAAAACTTATGACTCTCTACGTTTCGTACCTTGTCCCACTCTCTGTTGAAGAAATTCCAGGTTGGATACTTCGCAATCCATCCTGCCGCTACCGCTGTACTTTGGTCAGGGGCAGTCCCGCTATCGTCGATGTAGAGACTAAAAGCGGCCACGTAAACGTCTTTATCACGAGTTCCGAGAAAGGCAGACATCAATTCTCTGAAGCGGTTGCTTTGGGAGTCATCTATATAATTCCCCGGGATTAATGCTTGACACAATGAGGGTGCTTCGGTATTATGGCGGTTCGTCTGTAGTCCTTCCAGTTGACCTGGGATGACCTGCTCTTTGACAATCGGATGATACATGCCAGAACCCGTTTTCTGTCGTTGCCTTTGGGCAGCGGCAGAACTGCTATCGAGGCTCGCGAGAGTTGCGGTGGCAGTGGTTTCTCTCTTGTTTCGGGTGTACCGGAACAAGGGGATATTGAGAGATACCGAGCGATTTAACAGTTCGTTCCGATCGTGGCGATGCAAATCGTCGCGGTCGAAACATCAGGTTTCAAACGAGAGTTTGATCCTGGCTCAGAGCGAACGCTGGCGGCGTGCTTAACACATGCAAGTCGAACGCGCAGCATTCTGTAGCAATACAGGGTGTGGGCGCGTGGCGAACGGGTGCGTAACACGTGGATAACCTTCCTTGAGGTGGGGAATAACCCAGTGAAAATTGGGCTAATACCGCATAACATCGCGATGGCACATGCTGATGCGATCAAAGGCGCAAGTCGCCACAAGAGGGATCCGCGGCCGATTAGCTTGTTGGCGAGGTAATGGCTCACCAAGGCAATGATCGGTAGCCGGACTGAGAGGTTGGCCGGCCACACTGGAACTGAGACACGGTCCAGACTCCTACGGGAGGCAGCAGTGGGGAATCTTGCACAATGGACGAAAGTCTGATGCAGCAACGCCGCGTGGGGGATGAAGCTTCTCGGAGTGTAAACCCCTTTCGACCCGGAAGAATGCCCGCAAGGGTATGACGGTACGGGTATAAGAAGCCCCGGCTAACTACGTGCCAGCAGCCGCGGTAATACGTAGGGGGCCAGCGTTGCTCGGAATTACTGGGCGTAAAGGGTCCGTAGGCGGTGTAGCAAGTCGATAGTGAAATCTCTGGGCTTAACCCAGAGGCTGCTAACGAAACTGCTGTGCTAGAGTGTGAGAGAGGCGAGTGGAATTACGGGTGTAGCGGTGAAATGCGTAGATATCCGTAGGAACATCCGAGGCGAAGGCGGCTCGCTGGATCACAACTGACGCTGAGGGACGAAAGCTAGGGGAGCAAACAGGATTAGATACCCTGGTAGTCCTAGCCCTAAACCATCAGGACTTGGGGTTTGCCCTGTACGGGGCAAGTCCCGTAGCTAACGCGTTAAGTCCTGCGCCTGGGGAGTACGGTCGCAAGGCTGAAACTCAAAGGAATTGACGGGGGCCCGCACAAGCGGTGGAACATGTGGTTCAATTCGACGCAACGCGAAGAACCTTACCTGGGCTTGAACCGCACAGGACCAGCTTTAGAAATAGAGCCTTCCCGCAAGGGACCTGTGTAGAGGTGCTGCATGGCTGTCGTCAGCTCGTGCCGTGAGGTGTTGGGTTAAGTCCCGCAACGAGCGCAACCCTTACTCATAGTTGCTACCCGCAAGGGAGAACTCTATGAGGACTGCTCCGGATAACGGAGAGGAAGGTGGGGATGAGGTCAAGTCAGCATGGCCTTTATGTCCAGGGCTACACACGTGTTACAATGCGCGCCACAAAGCGTTGCAAACCCGCGAGGGGGAGCTAATCGCAAAAAAGCGCGCTCAGTTCGGATTGCAGTCTGCAACTCGACTGCATGAAGCCGGAATCGCTAGTAATGGCGCATCAGAACGGCGCCGTGAATACGTTCCCGGGCCTTGTACACACCGCCCGTCACATCACGAAAGTGGGCTGTACTAGAAATCGCCGAGCCAACCGCAAGGGGGCAGGCGCTCAAGGTATGATTCACAATTGGGGTGAAGTCGTAACAAGGTAGCCGTAGGAGAACCTGCGGCTGGATCACCTCCTTTCTAAAAGAAAAGGGAGTACGAACCGCCACTGGCGGTTACGGCTCTCCACTCGGTCTAACTGACCGGGCGTTCGGCTCTCAAGCCAGCCCTTTGAAACCCGCAAGGGTTTCTCAGGGTAAAAACGGGTTCTGGCAAGTCTCATCCGATCTCCCCTTTGGCCGCGCGAGCGGTTCGAAGGGCTGTTAAAGAGCAATCAAACCCTCTGGGACTCTCACGAGTTTCCGAGGGCGAGCAAACGCGAGAAGGCCCGATTCAATGACCTGCCCCGGCCGGGGCGGCGAGTTGAATCGGGCCTTTTTAATTTTGGTGCCGCTGCAAAAAAGCGAACGTCGCGTTTGGTGAAGATTGTTTCAGAGAATGATACGTGAGATTAGAGTTGGTTGCATCTGGAACACGCGGTGCTAAAGCACTGCTCGAACAACTGTGCTTGACAACGCCTTGCTTTATCGAGGGGCACTTTGCCTATTCGATTAAGGTGATTGGAGTACACCTCAAAGCTCGAGCAATGCCATGGCCAACAAAGAAGCAAAAAACAAGCCTTGATTTGTAGCACTCGCCGCAACTGAGAGCGCGGTGTCGAGATTAGATCAGCTCAAGCTTCTCAATTTGCCTCGTCTCGAATAGCAACTGCAAACTTTGATGAGTTCGCAGCGCTAGAAGCCAAGCAAAGATCATTGCGCCGGCACCGAGTAGCAACCACAGGACAACAGAGAAACTCAACTGTGCTCTACATCTGATGGAGAGCATCAATAGAACAAGAAAATCTGCAAATAGGATAAACGTCGTCGCCACAAAATTCGTATCGCGGAAAGGAGAGGCAAATAGAACTTTGAGGCACCTATACGATTTCTCGTTATCGTGAACCATTCTGCTGGTTGCATTTTGGGACCTCCAAGCGTCGAATCTTTTAAGATCCGGCAGAGCCCGGCTCATTTCACCTGGCAAGTTCATTGTAGCTCCGCAACGCCATGCTGTTTTCAGGTTCCGGTGTGCCTGTCACCGATAGGGTCGTAGCGGTTCAATTCGATGAGCGTCAACGTCATCGGGGTAGCGCTTCATATAGAATTTGCGATCATCTTCATGCGTGACTCGGAAACCAAGACGCTCGTAGAGCCGCCGAGCGGGATTGATTCTGACAACATTCAGGCGGACCGCAAGACCGAACTCAGCGGCTTCGCTAATCAATCGCTTCATCACTTCTGTGCCGATACCTCTGCGCTGAAACGGGCTATCCACAAACATCTGCGCGACAAAAATCTGATTATCTTCTCTGATGGTCTGCAACCAGCCGACATCGGTACCGTGAGCGCTATAACACGAACCTGCGCCGGTTCCACTGCTGCCCGAAGCTGGTTTCTGAGAGTTTCTGTCTAGACGCAACTCATCAATGATCCATCTCATTTCGGCGAAATAGAGACGTCTGCAGTACTCAAAGTCATGCTCAAGAGCGGGACGCAATCCAATCTGCACTGGTCTATTCTGCAGCATCGAAACGGTGACCTCAAACGACTGTGCTGCCGAGGCAAGCGACTCGCGTATTGGTGGATTGGTAGGCAATCCGAAACCAGGCTACTTCACCGCTATCCGACATCGCGGCGGCTGGCCACTCGCTCTTCACGCAGCTGCTGGCGGCGATCTGACGTTGCTGTTGGCGGCTTCCAGCTTACGGTGCGCTCGGTATGGATTTCCCCCTGTCGCCCCGCGAGCATATGTTTGGGTCAATGCGGCGTGAATCGATGGTTAAAAATAAATTTCCACGCTGGGCGAGCTGATATGGGAACCTACAACCGATAGGGAAGCCGGATCATGTAGGATAAGCGCGCGAGGCTAGGGGATGAGCGACGAGACTGAACGAGAACAGAGGGTGCGCGAGAGTTTTTCGCGGCAGGGGTTCATGCGGCATCTGGGCGCGGAGGTCACAAAGCTTGGGCCGGGGGAATGCGAGATCCAGGTTCCCTATCGCGATGAGATGACGCAGCAGCACGGATATTTTCACGCGGGTGTGGCAGCGGCGATCGCGGACAGCGCGTGCGGATATGCCGCCTACGGGCTGATGCCGGTAACGTCGTCGGTGCTGACGGTGGAGTACAAGATTAATCTGGTGGCGCCGGCGGCGGGAGAGACGTTGATTGCGCGAGCGCGCGTGGTGCGGTCAGGAAAAACGCTGAAGATTTGCGCTGCGGATGTTTTTGCTGTGAAAGACGGCAGAGAGACACTTTGCGCAACCACGCTATCGACGATCATGGCGATGCAGGATCGCTCGGATATGGCGGCGAAATCTTGATGGTTGCAGGATGACGGACTTTTACTTGGACAGGCTGAAGCCTGTCCAAGGGAAGGAATTCCTAACGGCCTCTCGCCAATCGCCACTCTCTGGACGATCTCAGGCTTCGTAGAGAAATCTACTATCGTGCGGGAATTTCGTTCAAGTGCTAGCGAGGCCACTATTGTTCCAAATTCCCACGTGAATCCTACTTCTTGTTTTCCGCTTCGCATTCCTCGTACTCGGATTACTGCGTCTCATACTCCTCGCAGCCCTCATTGAATGATTGGGACGATGTTGAGCAAGACGAGCCGTTTCTCTCTGCCCACTCATACCCGGCATAGTGGCCGGTTCCTTCCGAATACGGGTTCTCGGGTTCAACGCACTCGCGAATTGATGCTTCGCTCGATGGCTCTGGTTCAGGACCGGCAACTTTGTTGTCCTCGTGATGACAAAACCCGTAACCACACAAGACGAGAACTCCCAAGATGAGCAGGAGGATGAACAGGCCGCCGCCTGACCCCGTGTTCCTTGGTTTGTAGTTTGAATTGTCGGTTCGCTTCGACGGCCATAGCACGCATGTTTGTGGTTGAGCAGACCAACCACACCTACAGGTCCGCGTCCTAAAAGGAGCGGATGGCCTTGCACTTTACACAGGACAGATTCATTGTCTGTGCAGTCTACTGATGTTTGAACTTTACAAAACAGCTGACATGCGCCACTGCCTTGAGAGTTTCGCAATCCAACACAGTCGTAGTTACATTCGCATCGGGGTCAATTTCAACTGCACACTCATTCACACTCAAACAATGCACACTCCAAAATGCTTTGTAACTCGCTCTCTCCATCCCCATGTAAAATGCTCTCTAGCTCGCACAACCTTGGTTGGTGACTTTGCACAGATAGTAGGCTTGTTCAACATTGTTCAGAGCCAGTAGTCTATAGTTCGCTGCATTTCCCGTGTCGATCATGGTCGTTGGTCTCGCGGCTGACAAAATTGGCTAGGTGGGCGACCGCACATTGCGCACCGTCGCGATGATTAGCCAGGTTCCAAGACAAATAACCGCAAAGAGCATCAGTGCACGTTGTGCGGCGGTGGTCACGGATTAGCGCATAATTTTCTCGGCGTGGTCTTGAATTGATTTCGCAATCTCCTCGTATTGATTCTTCAAATTAGAGAAGTCGCGTCTCGTATACGCAGCACCGATTGCTTCAGACCATTTTCTAGCGATATCCATTTCAGAAACCTCTTTAGCAATGAACAGACGGTCTCTAATGACGTTCAGTGCTTCAAGATGCACTTGTTCCCGCTTTCTTTGTTCAGGACCGGTAGTTCCCGCGCCAGAAAGGTTCATGAAAGTCGTGTAGTCCCGCGTTATGGTGCTCAAAAGCTTGCGGTACTCAGACCGCTTGTTATCCAAAATCCAGAGCACTCGTTGGTTTCTCATAGCCAGCCAACCGCCCAGTGCAACCCCCATGAGTGGTCCAACCGCAGCCCAAACATTGAGGAAAACTCGCATCCCTTAACCTCCGCTCCAAGATTGTCAACTCGCTATTACTTTCCGCACGGGAATGCGTTGTGCAGCGCCTCAAGAACTAAGATATTAGCCGGTTCGTGTAACCTTTCAGGATGGTCGTTCAGGAACTTGACCACTACCTTCAGAATCTGAGCGTTTGTCACCCCTTTGGGCCAGCAATAGTGAAATGGCTCATATTTCTTTTAGACATGCTCGAATGCTTACCACATGGCCTCAGAATCCTCAACAGCTTGTATGAATCCTATGCAGAATCCGGATAGCCACGTACCAGACTGCTCAGACGTTGTTACAGTGACCGTAGCTTTGCATTTTTACTGAAGTTCATTACCAGTAGTATATTGAGCGTTGGCCGCTCCACACAGAGCCAGACACAGCATCGCTCCTGCAAGAACCAAAGTAAGCTTCATAGTTGCCTCCGACAAACCCCGCCCGAACCAGAGGTGACCATTCTTGAGTTCTGGACTCCATCGCGGCCCAGTTTAAGATGGCGTCGGGCTGATACTTTGTAGGTAGCGTCCGCGAATGGCCACTCCAAAAGAAAACGAATTGCTCTCAGCGTATTTGTTTGCGGAGAAATATTTGACACGCACAGTCATATTTCCCGTATGTTCCAGGGCGGGTGCCCCACCCTTGTCAGCTGTTTGTCCGAGGTTTCCACAATTGACCGCGGTCTCGCGCGGATAATACCATTCAAGTAGATTACTCGGAAGTTCAGTCTTAGCTTTTGCGGGTTAGGGTGCCCCATCCTTCGCTGGGTTTGCGAAGGGTGGGAGGGCTTGACTTGTTTTTCGAAGCGGAAAATGAACTACATGTATGTGAATCCGATGAACGGGGGCTTGTGACAGACGCGAAACTGTGGGCGTGGAGCAGTTACCGGTTTTATCAGTATGGGGAAGAGAGTTTGTGCACGCCGGATGGGTTGAAGGATTAGGAGTGGAACGCGGAACGAGGGGCGAAAACCGAAACCGAAACCAACATCAACATCAACACCGAAAACACCCACCCTTCGCAAAGGCGGCGAAGGATGGGGCACCCGCCAAGACTGGGGCAGGAATCGGACCCGCCTGCGCTAAAGCTACGGCGCGGCACGCAACGAAAAGTTCCAACGGCCCGCCTGCGCTGAAGCTACGGCGCGGCACGGAACCGGGGGGCGAGGATGGGCGGGCTGGGACCGGGGCACAAATCGGACCCGCCTGCGCTAAAGCTACGGCGCGGCAGGTAACGGGGAATTCCAACGGCCCGCCTACGCTGAAGCTACGGCGCGGCACGGGAGGAGCGGGAGGCGAGGATGGGCGGGCTGGGGCCGGGACACAAGTCGGACCCGCGTTCGCTAAAGCTACGGCGCGGCACGCAACGAAAAGTTCCAACGGCCCGCCTGCGCTGAAGCTACGGCGCGGCACGGGAGGAACGGGAGGCGAGGGATGGGCGGGCTGGGAGCGGGGCACAAATCGGAGAGGGCGAGGCTGGCGCGACTCGTCAATATAAAGAAAGCGCGGGCGGCGAGAAAGAGAGAACCGCTGCGATGGCGGAGCGGACTGGAGTCGCGGATCATCGAGCAACTGGTGTGGCAGTGGTGGGTCGAAACCAGTGGCGAGTGGCTAGAGGCTAGTGTGCGGAAAAACCAGGTGCAGACGGGAAAAGCCCCACGCTCACAAACCGAGCACCCTTCGACGCTGCTGAGGACAAGTGGGGCATTCTCAGAACGCGCCCTCAAGTGAAAGGGCCGGACACGCGCCGGCGGGCAGGCCGTGGGCGAAGCAGCGGGTGGCGCGATTTTTAGACGTGAGTCACACGTGGGTGAACAAGCTGGTGAAGCGGATCGAGGCTGACCCCGACCGGATGCGGAGGCGAATGGCGGCGTGCGGGCCAGCGAGCCTGGAGAAGCTAGAGCGGGCGCGGGAGGAGACGCGACGACAGCGGAAATTCGGCTGGCTACGAGGCCCGATCCGGATGCGGCGGGTGAAGTGGACGCTCGGGGGCAAGGCTCAAAGGGCGGTGGTGTGGACTCACGCGGAGAAGCGGCGACGGGAGGAGGCCCTTCGACTTCGCTCAGGACAGGCACGCGGCGAACAACAGGGCCCGCCTAGTGTGTCTTATGCGGATTTGCCCGCGTGGGCTAGAGGCGCGGTGTAGCGGGTTGCTTCCCGTTGAGGGTGGTGTTGAGCAGAATCCTACGAGGGCTATTTGATTTCAACTGTGTACTTCGCGGTGTTTACGGGCGCAGCGTCTTTCTCGAATGGACGGGCGTACTCGAACTCGATATCGGTCGTTCCTTTGCTTAAGGGTTCAAAGGTCCACATTTCTTTCCCGCCGGAACCGATTCTGCCTGAGTTATCCTCGCTGTAGGTTTCACTCAGTTGTTTGAGAATCTTGGAATCCACAGGCTTGGCGAGGCGCCACGAATAGCCGGTGGTGTGATTGGCAGCCAAAATAATTGTGAAAGATGTTCCCACTTTGGAGTGAATCTGAGTGGGATTGATTTTGCCTTCCTTCGCATCTTCCGGCGAGCCGGGCTCAGGGCGTCTGGAGAGCACAGGTCTGTCGTCATCGTTGATCTTAGTCTTCTCACGGTCCGCATCATCGCTGGTGAGAACTTTGAGGACACGCATTTTGACGAATCGACCGGATTCGTCAAAGTCAAAACCGACAACGAGCGTGCCAATCCGCGCGCAGGCATGGCAACCGTCCTGAAGGAGGTACTCGACATCAAATTCCTGAAACCCGTGCGGCCAGAATCCATACTTGGGTCTGTCGGTGTGGTAGCGGTCGGCGGGAAAAACGTTGACGTTGGGATATTTCTGCAGGAGCGCGGCGTAATCGTCGTTCTTGCGCAGATCTTCTTGCGATAGGAACTTATAGTCGTCGACGTCGATGATGGGCGGCGTGCCGCTAACGAGGAGGACGCCGTCCAGATCGTTGGCGCGAAAAAGGTAGTCGATGTAAGCGATATCCACCCGGCCGGTGTCGCGGAAAGCGCGGACGTAAGCCAAGCCGTTGGCTGCAAACTCCTTCACGAACGCCATAGCTTCATCGGAGGCGCCGGCTGATTTCATAGCGTCGAGAAAGCAGGCTTCGTGCTGCGCGGGATCGCCTTCGGTACACTTCCGGCGGACATCTGATAACTGTTCTGGAGTCGGAGCCCACACGGACTTCGCGGTGATTCGGGGCGGCGAGTCGGCGGCCGAAGCAGGAACGCGCAGCGGACGCGCCAACGGAACAAGCCAACTGAACGTCGCACAGCACACCGCTAGAGCTGTGAAGATTGCGCGCGTCATTTTATTTCTTCTGGCAGCGAGCCAGACACGCAAACACCGCGCCCGGCTCGCGCGACCCAAAGCTACTCGGAACCGCCGCCGGGCACGAAGACCCGCGTGGCCGTGGAAAGATCCACATCTCTCTGTTCGGTGCGGACGCGAATGCTGCGCATCTCGCCATTCTTCTTTTTGCTGCGCGGCGTTTCAAACTTCAGCCAGTACTGATTGTTCAGCACGACGTTCAGCTGGTCGAGGAATGGGGAAAACGAAATCGGAGTTTGCAGGCCCTGGAAGAAAGCTTCGCCGCCCGTACCGTCCGCCATTTTGGCCAGGTTGCTCTGGCCGTAATTCACCTGGAACATATTGCGGCTGAACGCGCCAATTCCGCTGGCATAGAGAGTGTGAATCATCACGCCGGCTCTTTGCGCCCGCTCAATCGTCGTGTCGACATCCGGGCTGAACGGGTCACCACGAAAGCGATCGATCCCATCGGCCATAAGCAACACCTCGCGGCGCGCGCCGGTTACCGGCCAACGCTTGATCAGATCCATGAGCGAAAGATAGATGCTGGAATACGCGGCGACTCTGCCGAGTGGCAAGCGAACGGACTTGGCTACGGCTTCGTGATCCGTGCTGAACTGCGATGCGGCCTGGACGGTGCCGTTGCTCGCATAGAAAACTGCAACGCCGCAGGACTTGGGCTGGCTCTTGATGAAGGTGGTGATATCGCTGATTTGATTGCCGATGTCGATGCGATCCGAGTCATCAATGACGATAGCCAACTCGAGATTGGCTTTGTCGCCCTGCGCGGGAACCCAGGCGATGACGTTCTGTTTGTCCTTACCCGAGTAGACCGAGACATCGCTCTGGCTGATCGCGGGCGGCGCCGTGTATTTCGGGCCGAGCGCGGTAACCACGGTAGTGATGGGGACATTGCCCGAGGATGTTTGGGTTTGAGCATGCGCGGAGAGCGCGGGGTAAAGAATGGACAAAGCTAAGAACAAGAACGCGGTTCTGCGAAATGATGTGACCATTGATGCCTCCTCCGTCGAAATGTCTACAACTCTCGTCTTCCGCGCGAATGCGAATGAGGATTGTGGAGCGACAGCGCCCAAGAACCAATAAGGTATTGGCCGCTGTGTGCGCCTGTCAAGGATTGGAATTAGACGCGCCCAGTTATTTTTCGCTGCCTGGAACGAAAACTTTGTCTGGAGCCTTAAGCTGCACGTCGCGCCGCTCGGTGGAGACTTTGATGCTTCTAAGCTCTCCCTTGGCGCCATTTTTGCTCGGGGTGGTGGCAAACGTCAGAAAGTACTGGTTCTTCAGCACCATTCCCACCTGGCTCATATAAGGATCAATGCTTATCGGCGAGCGATCACCGGAGAAGAACGCGTAGCCACCGCTGCCGTCGCATATTCGATTAAGGTTACCCTGGCCGACATTCGCTACTCCCCGGCTTCTGCCCGGCCGGCCGGCGGTAGATTCGTAAATTGCGTGAATCAAGATGCCGGCTTGCTGGGCTTTGTCAATCGTGAGCTGGACATCCGGGCTGAATCTTTCCTTGCGGAGATAATCGAAGCCGTCGGAGAAGAGCAGCACCTCACGTCGCGCGCCCGTCACCGGCCAGCCGCCGATTAACTGCAAGAGGGATTGATAAATGCTCGAAGCAGCTCCATACGTACCGCTCGGCAACCGGACTGTCTTCGCGACCGCCTCCGAGTCAGGATTGAACTGAGAGGCGACCTGAAGTGTCCCGTTGGCCGCGTAAAAGACACCGACGCTGGTCGATTTCGGCTGAGAAGTGATAAAAGCGGTCAAGGCCTTTATCTGATTTCCGAAAGACTTCTGCAATGAATCGTCGATCACGATGGCGAGTTGGAGGCCGGCTCTATCGCCCTGCGCCGGAATCCATTCCGTAATGTCTCTGTGGACATTCCCTTCGCGAAGCGTGACGTCAGCTTTGCTGACGGCGGGAGGCGCGGTAAATTTGCTGCCCAGGGCGGTGACAACGGTGGTAACGGGAATCGTACCTGCGGTGTCCGATTGTGGTCGCGCTGCTACACCGAACATCCCAAGCAGCATCGCTATGAAAACAGCTAAGAATCCGCCAGCGACAAATTTGCGCATACATCCTCCTCAATAAAGCGACACTTCGCTTGATGGAACGCGACATGCGTATGGATACATCAGACGCTGCGCAACTGTAGTAAGGCAAGAATGTTGTGTCAAGACCGAGTCGCGGCTATACGGGCCGGCTCGGTTGGTCGAATCGAAGGCGAGAGATTCAGATCAGTACGTGAGCGTGAGACGTTTGCGACGCTCGACCCACTCCTGGCTCGCGAAAATTCGCGGTGTGAGTTCGATCAGGCGAGGGAGCATGTTGAAAACGGCCACCGGGCCCCATTCCCCACCCTTGCGCGTGCGATAGCCCTTGCGGGTAAGTTCCTCGGCAACCTTCGTAAGCGAAATATCCTGGATGATGAGCTCCATCATGGAGAGCAGGAACTGCATCTCGTCAGGATTTTCTTCCAGGTGATCGCAGTCCCCTCCTACGCGCACACCGTACGGAGGATCTTCGAGATGCGGCTCGCGCTCGCCCGGGGCGGCCGAAGCTTCGGCTTCGCGTTCCCATTCCACGCCGACGAGCCGCCATCCAGCTTTTTCGCGCTGCTTCACATACTCTGGGTCAAGCGAGCCTTCGAGCGGCTCACGAACGCGTTCGAGTGGTGCCATGGCTCCTCCTCCTCATCGATCGCAAATGGGTCGACCGCAAATCAGTCGACCGACAATCAAACCGCCGGCACGTCGCCTACTCGTATCGCAATGCAATCATGGGATCCACGCGCATGGCGCGACGCGCAGGCAGGTAGCATGCGAGCATCGCGACCAGCGCCAGGACGACTGGAACCGCAATAAAAGTTATCGGATCCGTGGCACTGACGCCAAACAACAAGCTCGCGAGCGCTCGCGTTACCAAAAGCGAGGCCAGCAGGCCGAAAGCCGCTCCAATCAGCGTCAATCGAATGCCCTGACCCAAAACCAATCGGAGAATATCGCGCGGCGAAGCGCCCACCGCGATTCGGATTCCCAGTTCGTGAGATCGCTGGTTCACCGAATACGCCATCACGCTATAGAGGCCGACGGAAGCAAGCGTCAGCGCGACGATCCCGAAGATAGCGATGAGGATCAAATTGAATCGCATTGGCGCTCGGGCGTCGTCAATATAACTTTCCAAAGGTTGCAGATTCCGAATCGCGATCTGGGGATCCAGCGTCCGTACTTGCTGCTCGACTTGTTTCATGACCCCGGACGGGTCGCCCGTCGTCTTCAGTACCACGCCCACCTGGCCGAACGGTTCCTGCGCGTGCGGAATGAAGATCTGCTCACGAACGTTGCGGGTGAGATCGTGAATGCGCAGATGCGCCACAACTCCCACGACGATGGCAAACATCCGAGGGTTGTCTTTCCTGCTCAGCGACTCAATTTCAAGTTTCTTGCCGATAGCACTCTCGCCGGGCCACGCGCGACGCGCGAGCATATCGTCGACAATCACGACGATTGGATGATTTGCATCGTCCGCTTCGGTGAAATTGCGGCCCGCGAGAAAACGAGCTCCGACGGTCGGAAAAAATCCGGGCGTAATGGGCCGCCAGTCCGCGGAGAGGCTTTCCCACTTCTGCGAGGTCTCGGGGTTGTATGCATATGGCATCTGAGCGCCGCTTCCGGTGAAAGGCAGTTGGAAGATCGAGCCGACCGACTGGACGCCAGGCAGCGCTCCCATTTTCAATTCGAGTTCGTGAACAAAACGGCTGATGTCTTCATTCTTCGGATAACGATTGCCCGGAATCGATACGCTGAAAGACACAACGTTTTGAGGGTTGAAGCCTGGTTGCACGCGCTGTAGCGCTATGAAGCTGCGAATCAGCAATCCTGCGCCGATCAGAAGCACGAGTGACAATGCGAACTCGCTTATCACGAGCAGGCGGCGAGCGCTGTTCCCGCGCCCATCGCTCGATCCCCGCGCAGCATCTTTCAGAGTGTCGCTGAGATTGAGCCGGAGCGCCTGCACGGCAGGAATCCATCCGAACAGAAGCGCCGTCAGCACGCACGCGCCAAGGGTAAAGGCCAGCACCGCGCCGTCGATGCGAATGTCGTCCAGCCTTGGCAAGCCTGCCGGGTGAAGTTGAATCAGCAAACTCAGGCCGAGCTGCGCCACGAGCAAGCCGCCCAGGCTTCCGAGAATCGCGAGCAGCACGCTTTCACTCATAATCTGCCGCATCAGCCTTCCGCGTGATGCTCCCAGGGCAGAACGAACCGCCATTTCCCGTTCGCGGCGAGTGGCGCGTGCGAGGAGAAGATTTGCAACGTTGCCGCAGGCTATCAAAAGCACAAAGCCGACAGCAGCGAGAAGGGTGATAAGCGTGGGCCGAACATTTTTCACCACATCGAATTGCATCGGGACCACGCGAATGCGCAGACCCGATTCCTTGTGAACTTCGTTTTCATTGCGCAACTGCTCGGCGATGCCGTCCATCTCAGCCTGCGCCTGCGCCATGTTCGCGCCCGGTTTCAATCGGCCGAACACGCTGAGAAACGTCAAGTTGCGCTGAAATGCGGCGTAGTCGAGTTGCTGCGGCACCCACAGGTCGGAATCATGAATACGGAACGCTTCCGCCGGGAGCAGCAACCGAAATTGCGGCGCAAGGATTCCTACGACGGTGTAGGGGTTGCCATTCAGTTGAATCGAACGGCCGATCAGGCCGGGATCCGAATGAAAGGTGTTCCGCCAGAGACGGTTGCTCAGCATCACCACTTTGGGACCGTGGAACGCTCCCTCCTCCTCGGTGAAATTCCGACCAAGAGCCGGCTCGACGCCGAGAAGTGGAAAGAAATTGGGCGTAACAAATGCCATCTCGAATTGTTGCGGACGATTTCCTGCGCCCCCTGGATCATCGAGCACGAGAGTGCCGCCGCCACTCGGACTGGCTGAAGCAAAATCCATTAGGCGCGAACGCTCGCGATAATCCTTGAAATCCGGAGGTGAGACCGCAGGCAAGGACTGCCCTTGGTTGCCGTAGTCGTTCCAGATGATGGCGAGGCGCGAGGGGTCGCGGTAGGGCATGCTCCGCAAGAGCACGCCGTTGACGACGCTAAAAATCGCGGTGTTGGCACCGATGCCTAGCGACAGCGTGAGTACGGCGACGGCTGTGAATGCTGGACTTTTTCGCAGCATTCGGGCGCCAAAAACTAAGTCCTGCCATAGCGTTCCCACAAGACACCTCCCCGGACATCGCCCCATGCTGCGTGGCATGTTCGTTGCCTCTCGGATGACGATGGAAATGGCTGACTGGCTTTGGGTTAGCTTGATCCGGGTGTCGGAAGGCTAAGTTTTGCTGACCACTTCTGGGATGGCCTGTCGCTCAATCGAACAGCGAGAGGGAGCGGCCGCCTGGGCTCAGCGCGGCGTCCATTGCGGATGGCTCGTGAATAGTCCATTCACAAAGCCAATTTCGTACACAAGAAAAAGACCGAAGGCGATGCTGATCAAGCCCGACGCAACGCGCAATCCGTGGTTAAGCCGCGCGAAGCGGTTGTCGGCATAAGCAAACGGAATCACCATTGCTCCGGTAATAAGCATCATCCCTGCGATCGTGCCGATTCCAAAAACCAGCAGATAGGCCACCGCCCATTTCGGATTCCGAATCGTTGTAAGAACCAGGAGCGCCACTGCCGCCGACCCGGCAAGCCCGTGCACCAGCCCCACAACGAGCGGCCGCGCAACCTGATAAACGCCAATCTGCCCGAAGTGACGATCGAACCAGCCGAGCGGAGTTTGCATCGCAGCGTGGGGATGAGCTTCGGGATCGTGCCGATGCGGATGAGTATGGACGTAATCGCCGTGAGTGTGCGGATGAGAATGGCCGGTTCCCGCTAATGCGGAGTTGCCATCGCCAGAAAAAGCATTGGTGATCCACTGGAGCATCCCGGTGAGATTCAGAACGCCCAGAAGAATCAGCATCAGCCCCACAGAAAATTCCATCGAGAGGCCGATACGCGCGGGAATCACCCAGCCGAAAAGAATGATTCCGCTTCCCACCGCAAAAATCGTCAGCGTATGTCCGATGCCCCAGAACGCGCCAATCATGGCGGCGTGGCCCACTTTTTTGTAGCGCGAGACGATCGTCGTAACCGCGATCACGTGATCGGGATCAGTGGCGTGGCGCATCCCGAGAAAGAAGCCGAGCGCGACGATGGAGAGCAAGCCGATCATTTTTCTTTCGAGGTTTTAGATGAGCCGAATTCGATGCGAGCAGGTTTGGACTGGCTCGCCAACTCGCTCACGCACCCTTCGCGAGTGACCATTCCACTGCATGCTGCACCAACTCGCGCGCATTACGCAGCGCCAATTTCTCTTTTATGTGCGCCTGGTAGGACTCGACCGTTTTCGTGCTGACGTGCAGTTCATCGGCTATCTGGCGCGTCCCATGGCCGGCGCCGATCAGCCGGAAAACTTCCAGCTCGCGGTCGCTCAACTTCGCGAGCGGGTCGCGCGGCGAAATAGAGCCGTTCACAAATTGCTGCAGCATCCGTTTCGTCAGGTTGTCGCTCAGGTAGACGTCTCCGCCAAGAATGTGGCGAATCGCCGTAATCACCTTATCGGCGGCTTCCTGTTTCATGATGTAGCCGTTCGCGCCGGCGCGCAAAGCCCGCTCCGCATACACGGATTCGTCATGCATAGATAAAACGAGCGCTGGTAAATTCGGATATCGGACGCGAAGAGTCTTCAGCAGCTCCAGACCATCCGGCCCATTCAGCGAAATATCTAAAATCACGAAATCCGGCGCTGCATCTCGAATCGCTTGCAGCGCCGAGGTCGCGTCTTCCGCCTCCCCGCACACCATCAGGTCCGGTTCGCGCTCGATGAACAATGCCAATCCTTGCCGCACGATCGGGTGATCGTCCACAAGGAAAACTTTGCATTTGGGTGCCGAGGAATTCGAGCGAGTCCGGCTCATCGCATTTCCTTGCTCAAGCTACTCTTCTGTTTATCACGCAGGGGCACCCAACGGAAAGGATTACTCTTCCGCGCCTTCGCCGGATGGTCCGCTCGCGAGGGCTTCTTGCGAGGATATGCTGGCTTGATTCCACGCTTGGTTCGACAAAGCGTCAGCCACGGCTAGGCACAATCTTCAGCGGATGATAAAATATCGCGTACTGTCAATGACGAAGGGCCTGTAGCTCAGGTGGCTAGAGCGCACCCCTGATAAGGGTGAGGTCGGTGGTTCAAGTCCACCCAGGCCCATTAACCGATCTTAATTCCCTCGCGTCTACAGCTTGTTGAGGCCGTCGAGCGCCGCGACCTTGTACGCCTCGGCGAGCGTCGGATAATTGAACACGGTATCGCGGAAATATTCGATGGAGCCGCCGTACGCAAGCACCGCTTGCCCGATGTGAATAATTTCCGTGGCGCGCTGGCCGATGGCGTGAACGCCCAGCAGCTTTCGCGTATTGCGGTCGAACAACAGCTTCAGCATTCCGCTCTCGTCTCCCAGCATCATGCTTTTCGCCAGCTCTTTGTATTTCGCCATGCCCACTTCGTACGGCACCTTCGATTCCGTGAGCTTTTCCTCGGTTTGCCCCACCATCGAAATTTCCGGAATCGTGTAAATGCCGTACGGAAATAGCGCCGACATATTCTGCGAGGGCGCGCCGAACATGTGGCAGCTCGCGAGACGTCCCTGCTCCATTGAAGTGCTGGCCAGCGCCGGGAATCCGATCACGTCGCCCGCAGCATAAATATGCGGCACCGCAGTCTGATATTCCGCGTTGACCGTCACCTTGCCGCGCGAGTCAGGCTGCAATCCGGCCGCCTCAAGCCCAATCTGATCTCCATTCGCCTGGCGGCCCACCGCGTACAGCAGCGCATTGGCCTGCACTTTCTTGCCACTCTCGAGTTCCGCGAACACGCGATCGCGCTGCTCATCGAATCCCACGCGGGTCACCTTATCGCCCAGCCGGAACGTCGTCCCCATCTGCCGCAGATGATAGGCGAGCGCCTCTATGATTTCCCGGTCCACAAAATCGAGCAACTGCGGACGCTGATCGATGAGCGTCACTTCCACGCCCATCGCCGCCATGAACGACGTGTATTCCAAGCCCACGACGCCCGCTCCCACAACAATCAATTCGCGCGGCAGACCCTGTAGCCCGTTGACTTGATCTGTGTCAAACACGCGCTTGCCGTCAAACGGAATCTCCGTGTTGCCCGCTGGCCGCGTCCCGCATGCGATCAGGACGTGTTCGCCTCGAATGACGGTCTTGTCGGTTTCGCCCTGAATCTCGATGGTGTGCGGATCGAGGAAATGACCCATGCCCTGGTAAATGCACACGCCGTTCCGCTTCAGTTGCGCACGGATCACATCGGTCTCGCGCGCCACCACGCTTTGCACGCGAAACGCGAGATCCTTCACCGAAATATCGCCATTCCCGCGATACGCGTTGCCGTAGAACGATTTCACCGCCGAGCCTGTAAGCTGAAAAATCGCCTCGCGCACGCTCTTGCTCGGAATCGTGCCGGTGTGGACGCACACCCCGCCCATCATCACCGTGCGGTCGATCACCGCAACGCGCTTGCGCAGTTTCGCCGCACAGATCGCGCCTTTTTGCCCGGCCGGGCCGCTTCCAATCACTATTAGGTCAAAGTCTTGGTCACTCATAGGAGTCGTTTACTCTATCTCCGAATAAAATTACGCACAACGATTGATGCTTGGATGCGCGCAGCGAACAAATTTGGAGAAATCCGCCTCATTCGGAAGGGGTGGGCGAGGCGCGCCCGGAGGAAATTCTCCTACGGATATCTTACAGAATTGTGAATGGATTGCGGCCGGGAAAGTCGGAAGCTGTTCCACCCGAGGCAGTTCGGATCAAGCCGCGAGTGGCAAGTCAGGCCAGGGCAATCATATCGATTTCCACGCGAAAATCGCGCGGCAAGCGTGCGGCTTCGATGGTGGTGCGCGCGGGCGCGTTCGCCGGGAAATAGCGCGCATACACTTCATTCATCGCCTGGAACTCATTCATGTCTTTCAGGAAGACGCCTACGCGTACCGCGCGGTCCAACGATGAGCCCGCGGCTTCGACGATTGCTTTCAGATTCTCGAGACATCGCGCCGTCTGTTCCGCCACTCCGCCTTCCACAATTTTTCCGGTGACGGGATCGCCTGCACCCTGGCCGGAAACGAAAATGAATCCGTTGGCTTTAATTGCTTGCGAGTAGGGACCGATCGCTTTCGGTCCTTTCTCGGTGGAAATCACTTCTTTCACGATGCCTCCTTGAATGAACGGATGAGAGGATATTGGATGGCTAAGGACGCGATTCGTTAGCGGGCTGATATTTCGCGCGAAAATCTTTCGGGATTCCCAGTTCGTAGAGCCACGTCCGGAAAAACTCCGCCAGATCTTTCCCGCTTTCCTGCTCGATCGCAGAACGGATTTCGTTGTAGCCGACCTGCTGGCCGCGAAGCAGGCTGATCACCCGCTTGAGTGCCGCGCGCACCGGCGCTTCTCCACATTTGTCTTCCAGCGCGATAAAAAACAAAGGCGCCTTCGCAAGGCTGATGGCGCGCTGTTCCGGCGGATCGGTAAGCTTTGCAGTACCAAGCGAGATCTCGACTGCTTTCTTCGAGGCGTCGTCATACGCGCGCAGATAGTCCACGATGCGCTGGCGGCGCCCGGCCTCGCCTTTGCTCGCCTCGTCGATAACAATCGTCGCATATTCGGGAAGCCCTTCGCCGAGACCCAGCGCAGCAAATGGCGCGGGATAAATCTGCTGCCCGAACCAGTCGTGCGCGATCGCATGCGTCACCTTGTCGAGAAATTCCTCGTTGTTGATTCCCAGCGCTAGCGCCGCGCTGCTAACCAGCGCTCCGCCAGGAAAAGCTCCGGCTGCCGGACCCGCCTCGCCGGTCAAATGATTGCGCAGATCGGGTGACTCGACCACATGTGGAGCGCTGATATGTCTGTCGAGCGGGCCAAAATCGGTCTGCATCGTGTTCCACGCGGATTCAATTCGCTGGACGCTCGCCGCGGTGTCCTGCTTGAGCGGTTCAAGCGTCCAGAACGCGACAGAGCTCTTTCCACCCCGCGACGAAGATGCTTCGACGTATTGTCCGCCGACCGCGAACGGCGCGAGATCTTTGATACGCACCATGTATCGAGTTTCCATCGCATCGCCGAGCTTTTTTACGCCAACCTTCGCGCCTCGAGACAGCACCAAGAAATTTGCGGGCGTTCGAATCGTGACGAGCGTTTTGTCGGGCCGCTTCGGAAATGGTGACAGCGCATGATCGGGCGGCTGCAGGACCGCAAACCAGCCGCTGAAACCGAGACTGAAAGTTTTTGGGCTCAGGGTGATTTGAGAGCCCGAATCGTCCGGCGAGCGCAGCACATATTCGATCAGCAGTTCGCGCCTCTGCTTCTGCTCCCACGTGGATTCAAGCGGAATGCGCAGCGTGTGCGGATGATCGTACTGAAGCTCCGCCGGCAACGGCACCGCGCTCACTTCATGCCCGTTTACCTCGACATGGAGATCGTTCATGCCAAACGTTTTTTCAACGGGCACAACCACGTCGATGAAATTCAGCTTCGAAGTGCCGGAATTCACGAGCGTAAACTGGCCGCGGATCTTGAGTTCAGGCGACGCGCCGGAAACGAATTGTATTTCGCGTGACTCTTTAGTGATGGCATAGCCGGGAGCAAGCGGCACCGTGCAAGCGGCGCTGAAAATCATCAGGATGGCGATGGCTGCGAGAGGCGCGAGGCGCGAATGGAATGCGGCGCGGGACAAGATGAGTGATTCTAACGGGCGAATGCCGTTTGGAGAAGTGCGAAACGCGGCTTGCACGACGCGCTAGGTTCCTGTGAACTTGCGAAGAATTTCTTTGTCGGTGGCGCGGTGCTTGCGCATTGCAAGAATTTGATCCGTGGCGGAATCGGGGATGCCGCGCTGTTCCAGTTCGAGAAGCGTGGACTCACGCAGCCCCGCGTTTTTCAGCCTGCCAAGGGACAGACCCGAGAGCGACGGCGTGCCGGCCGCTTCGTGTTTCGCCATTTCGAGGATGATCGCGTCGGAAAGCCCCGCGAGCCGCACCACCTGAAACTCCCCGGCGTCGAGCCCGAGTTGGTCCATCCGGGCGAGATCGAGGATGGTGCTTTCACGCACGCCCGCCTTCACGAGACCGGCCACTGCTTCGCCGGCTGCGAACGGTTTGCCGCGCTGATGATAAATTTCGACGATGCTCACGCACGAGTCGTCAGAAAATCCTGCGCTGCGCATTTTGGAAATTTCCGGGATTTCTTCGGATGTGATTTTCAGCGCTTCGAGTTTTTTGATTGAAGCGTAACCGACGCCGGCAGCATCGAGGGGCTTCGTGTCGAGCGGCTGCATGTGCTTGCAGGCGCTTGCTATCAGTAAAAGCGCGGCCGCGAGGCAAAGCAGCGACAGCCGCCTAGACATTGTAGACGCGCTCGATGTCAAAGACTCCCGGGATGCGTTTGATGGAGCTTAGTATGCGCTCGAGCTGCTTGCGGTCGTGAACGTCGAGCGCCACTTCCATGCGCGCGTGCAGCGCTTCGCCGCCGCTTTCAAAGGTGCGAATGTTCGCGCCGGTATCGCTGATTGCGCTGGTGATGCTCGCGAGAATTCCGGGGCGATCCTCAGTGAAAATTCGCAAGCGCACCGGGAACGTGGCTTGCGTCGTTCCGGCCCACTCCACCGGAATGCGCCGCTCGATTTCATATAAGAGGTTTTGCACGTTGGGACAGCTCTTGCTGTGCACGGCGATGCCGCGGCCGCGCGTGACGTAGCCGATGATGTCGTCGCCGGGAATCGGCGTGCAGCACTTCGAGCGGTACACCATCAAGTCGTCGTGGCCGCCGCGCACCAGGATCGCGCCTTCGTTCATGCCCAGCATGCGCTTGACGGTGGAAACGATCTTCGGCTGTTTGTCTTCGCCCGGCTCGGCGATTGGCTGGCCGGTAGCCTTGGCGAGCACCTGGCGGGCAGACCATTTTCCGTAACCGAGATCGGCGTAGAGATCTTCTACGCGCCCGCAGCCGTAGTCGGACGCAACGCGCTGCCAGTCCTCATCGGAAATTTTCTTCAGCGTGATATTTGCTTGACGCGCTTCTTTTTCCAGAAGCCTGCGGCCCACATCCGTGGCCTGCTCGCGCTCATGCAGGTTGATCCATTGCCGTATTTTGCTGCGGGCGCGAGAAGTGTGCACGAAGGTCAGCCAGTCGCGCGATGGCTCGTGCCCTTTTTGGGTGAGAATTTCGACCACATCGCCATTGGCCAGCGCGTGCCGCAGCGGCACGAGCGCGCCATTCACTTTCGCGCCGCTGCATTGATTGCCAACTTCTGTGTGAATCGCGTATGCGAAATCTACCGGCGTGGCGCTGCGCGGCAGAACGACGACGCGTCCTTTCGGCGAGAACGTATAAACCTCTTCCGGATAGAGGTCCACGCGTAGCGTCGAGAGGAATTCGCTGGGCTCCTCCATCTCCTGCACCCACTCGATCAATTGCCGCATCCAGACGATGCGCTGGTCATCGGCCTGGGAGGCCGCTCCCCCTCCGCCATCCTTGTATTTCCAATGCGCTGCGACGCCCTGCTCGGCGATGCGATGCATTTCCTGCGTGCGAATCTGCACCTCGAAGGGCTGGCCCGCGTGGATCACGGTGGTGTGCAGAGACTGATAAAGGTTGGGCCGCGGCATCGCGATGTAATCCTTGAAGCGCCCGGGAACCGGCGGCCAGATTTGGTGAATCACGCCAAGCGCGGCATAGCAATTCTTCACCGTGTCGGTGATCACGCGCAGGGCGAGGAGGTCAAACACCTGGTCGAGAGTGCGCTGTTGCTTTTGAATTTTCAGGTGCAGCGAATAGAGGCGCTTGATGCGCGCCTGGACTTCGGCGGGAATGCCGCTTTCGATCATCTTGCTGCGGACGGCGTCCTGCACTTCATGGAGGAATTTGTCGAAGACTTTTTGCTTCGTGCTGATTCTCTTCTGGATGTCGAGAAATGATTCTGGCTCGAGGTAGCGAAATGCGAGATCTTCGAGCTCGCCGCGAATCAAGCCCATGCCGAGCCGGTTGGCGACCGGCGCGTAGATGTCGAGCGTTTCGCGCGAGATGCGCTGCTGCTTTTCGGAATCGAGGAATTGCAGCGTGCGCATGTTGTGCAGGCGGTCGGCCAGCTTGATCATCACGACGCGCACGTCGTTGACCATGGCGAGCAGCATCTTGCGGACGTTCTCGGCCTGCCGTGCTTCTGGGGCGAGAAGGTCGAGACGGCTGATTTTTGTGGCGCCTTCCACCAGACGCGCGACGTCAGCTCCGAATATTTCGTCAATTTGCGAGAGCGGAATTTTGGTGTCTTCAACGACGTCATGTAGCAGCGCGGCGCACAACGCGGTGACGTCGAGCCGCATATCTGCCAGCAGGTGCGCCACTTCCACGGGATGCGAGAGGAACGGCTCGCCCGAAAGCCGCGTTTGCGTTTTGTGCTGCTCGGCGGCAAAATCAAAGGCGCGGCGGAGAAGTTCGAGGTCGTCGCCCGGGCGGTTCCGGCGCACCTTGTCCATCAACTCGACAAAGCGCAGATCGACGGCACGCCGTGCGGCTGGCGAAATCGACGACTTAGGGGCTGGTTCCATAGTGTTTGCCCGCTTAATCTGGGGCTATTTTAATCGAGTCGGTCGAGTTTGGAGGCAGATTTGTGGCGCAGTTCCGTACTAGCACTGCCACCGCGCGATCTAGTATTTTCAACATTTCAAATCCGCATCCGTTCTCGATTAGACTTGTTTCCTATGCTTTGTTTTCAAATACGTACGTCTATTTCTAATCGCGCGTTCTCGATTAGAAATTCGCGAGTTGTCGCTGGATAAGAGTCGCTTTCCACTGTCGCGTCCGGCCATCTTCCGTGATACCTTCATGGTGACGGTAGCATAGACGCAATGCGCCTTTCAAGGCCCAGTACCTGGTTATCTTCCGGTTGGCATGATCGACTTGCGGGGGGGGTTAGCTCTTGTGGCTGAAAAGCTCCGGGCCATATCCCCATCGGGCTCATAAGACGTGAGTGCTGGACGCAGTTTGACTTGTCTGGTCATGCCAGTAGGATTGTAGCTGCTCGATTCCTGTGATATCTCTCCGTTGGCGCGGACCGATGACAGCAATTTACCAACGTAGCCAACCTCTGGGCTTTCGGGCCTTCATGGTAAAACATCAATATAAGGTGATGCTCGTCTCGCTCGTCGTTGGCTTTGCGTGGATTGGAATTTATCAACTACTTGCTTCATCGTGGTTCTTTTCTCGTCTAAGCCTGTTGCTTGCAATCATTAGTTTTGCTCCTGCAGGGCTTGTTCTTCTCGTCCACGGCAGGTCGTTCGGACGCTTCTTTTGGTGGGACAAGAGTAATGTGGTTTTGACCACGCGTCGTCCACCCAGACTAGAAAAGGTTGAGTTCACGGTGATGGCCGTTCTCTGGGCGGTAATATTTGTTTTTGTAGTCATCGTAATTTTTGTTCTGTCGCGATGACAAGACTGGTTTCAATGAAGCTGGTCCAGGTGTTTGGCGGAAAAACATGGGAAAGATTTGAGCAAGAGCTATCGTTCGCAAAATGCCATCTAAATCGCCCAGAGGCGGGCCGCGTGTAAGTTAACGTGTACTAAAGACGAAGGTCCCTCTGGAAACTGTCGGCAACTTACTTGTCCGATTATCCGAGCCGCGCGTAGATGAATCCGATGTAGATAGTGGGCAAACATTCATTGACGTTTGTCGATGAATGGCGTAGGCTAGAATGCGAGCACGGATGAGAGGCGACGGATTCGATGACGCAGAAGACAAATTGCACGATAGATTGTGTGAATGGCAGCGGGGAGTGCTGCAGGACAGATGCGGGGCCGAAGCTCAGCCGCGGACGGGCGCGGGAGTATGCGGGATGGTTTAAGGCCCTGGCTGATCCGACGCGGATTCGGATTCTGAATCTGCTGGCGGCGAACCGCGGGGCGGTGTGCGTGTGTGACATCGTGAAGCATTTCCCGATCGGGCAGCCGACGATTTCGCACCATTTGAAGATTTTGAGGAATACGCGATTCGTGCAGTCGGAGCGGCGCGGGACGTTTATGTACTACCGCGTGAATCGGAATTGCCTGGGTGAGTTTCCCAACGCGGCACGACTAATCATGGATGTGTAAGCAGGTAAAAATGGCATGTTACGGATATTTTTCGTCTTAAACATCGAATATCGTCAATATTCAATTTACTTATTCAATGAACCGAGGAGGAAGCAATGGCGAATGAAAGTAACAATGAAAGTATCAGGGACGTTGTGAAAGCGAGATATGGCGAGGCAGCCAAGCGCGTGGTGCAGAATTCCGGCGGCAAGTCCGCAGAGGGAATGCCGTCCGAGTGCGGGTGTGCAACAGCCGCGACTCCCTGCTGTGATCCGATCTCGGGCAATCTCTATGCGTCGAACGAGGTGGCAGGGTTGCCGGCTGATGCCGTGGCTGCCTCGCTTGGATGCGGGAATCCCACGGCGCTGGCGCAGTTGAATGCGGGAGAGACGGTGCTCGATCTGGGATCCGGCGGAGGGATCGATGTGCTGCTTTCCGCCAAACGGGTGGGGCCAACGGGAAAAGCCTACGGTCTCGACATGACCAACGAGATGCTGGAGCTGGCGCGAGAGAATCAACGGAAGGCGGGCGTGGAGAACGTGGTATTCCTGAAAGGCGAGATCGAAAACATACCGCTGCCGGAAAGTTCGGTGGATGTGGTGATTTCGAATTGCGTGATCAATTTATCAGGTGACAAAGACCGCGTGTTGCGGGAAGCATTCCGCGTGCTGCGGCCGAGCGGACGATTCGCGGTTTCCGATGTGGTGGTCCGCGGAACTGTACCTGCCGAGATTCGGCGGAATGTGGAGTTGTGGGTGGGTTGCGTGGCCGGGGCGCTGGAAGAATCGGAATACCGAACGAAATTAGCGGCGGCGGGATTTGAAGATATCGAAATCGAGCCCACGCGTGTCTACAGCGTGGCGGACGCGCGGCAATTCCTTACGGCGCAGGGGATCGACGTGGATGCAATCGCGCCGCACGTGGAAGGCAAGTTTGCGAGCGCGTTTATTCGAGCGAAAAAGCCGATGATAGCAAAAAACGCATCGGAACAGCCCTGTTGCGGGCCGGCCTGTTGCGCAGCGAAGGAGTGATCGCGATGACTGGACGTTACAACGTACTCTTTCTCTGCACCGGAAATTCCGCCCGGTCGATCATGGCCGAGGCGATTCTCAACCGCAAAGGCCGGCCTAATTTTCAGGCCTACAGCGCCGGCAGCCATCCGACTGGAAGAGTACGACCAGAGGCACTGCGGCAAATCGAGCTGGCGCATTTGCCAACGGAAGGGTTGCGCAGCAAGGACTGGGACGAGTTTGCGAAACCCGGCGCCCCCCAGATGAATTTTGTTTTTACAGTGTGCGACAACGCGGCAAAAGAAGTTTGTCCCGTATGGCCGGGCCAGCCGATGACGGCGCACTGGGGCGTGCCGGATCCAGCAGCCGTGGAAGGTTCACCGGAAGAGATCGAGCGTGCATTTCGGGATGCATTCATGACGCTCGATCGGAGAATCAGCCTGCTGCTTTGCTTGCCGCTTAGCAGCCTCGACAAGCTGGCGATCAAGCGAGAAATCGATCGGATCGGGCAGCAGTGAAAGCGTCGTTGGGGCGGCGAGTGACGGCGGAGTTTGTGGGAACCGGATTCCTCGTGGCGACCGTGATCGGCTCGGGAATCATGGGGGAACGCCTGGCGGGCGGAAACGTGGCGATCGCACTTCTGGCGAACACGATTGCGACAGGCGCGGCGCTTGTGGCGCTAATATTGGCGTTTGGCCCGATATCGGGAGCGCACTTCAACCCGGTGGTGACGCTGAGCGACGCGCTCGAAGGCGGCATGCGCTGGAAGGAAACGCCGGGCTACATCGGGGCGCAAGTGCTGGGAGCGATGGGCGGAGCGGTAGTGGCGCACGCCATGTTCGCGCTGCCGGTGGTTTCACTCTCGCAACATGCTCGAAGCGGAGCGGCGCAGCTTTTCAGCGAATTCGTCGCCACCTTCGGATTGATGTGCGTGATCTGGGGATGCGCGAAACGACGGCCGGATGTGGTGGCTTTCGCTGTGGGCGCCTACATCACGGCGGCGTATTGGTTCACGGCGTCGACATCGTTTGCGAATCCGGCGGTGACAATCGGCCGCGCTCTGAGCGACACCTTTGCAGGCATCCGGCCACAGGACGTGCCGGGATTCATCCTGGCGCAGGCTGGCGGGGGCCTCGCCGCAACGCTCCTATTTCGCTGGTTGCGGGCTAGCGACATTCAGCCAACTCCAATCGAATCTTCGAATTCCAAGGCATAAACAGCGCAGTTTCAATGAGGGCGGCCGTTTCCGATTTCGCTTGACATTCAATATTGCGATATGCTATAAGAAAATCACTAATCGCAATATGACCGTAGGGGAAAAAATCCGGCATCTCCGCAGCGTGGAGGGATCTTTGCGCGGCCTTGGACGGCCCATGACGCAGACCGAAGTGATTCGGATGATGCGTCGCGAATTGCGGAAAGCGATCAGCCAGGCTTATCTATCGCAAATCGAGAGCGGCGCCAGGCCCCATATGACGCACGCGACGCGCGATCTGCTGGCGCGCTTTTTCAAGGTGCATCCCGGATTCCTGGTAGACGACGCGGAGGGATTTCAGACCAGCCTCGCCTCGGACTTGCGGGTGCAGGACGCGAAGGTAGACTCCTGGCTTTACAGCGCGGCGGAAAATTCGGCGAACGATCCGAAGTTGAGTCGCGCGTTGAAGGACGTGGCCGATTATGACGATTCGCGGAAATGCCTTCTGCTCCTGGGCCAGATCGTGAGAATGCCGGGACTGGTGGATCACCTTTCTGAGGTGCTCGGTGCTGGAACGGAGACGGAAGGCAATCGGGAAGGCACGGCAAGGGCAAGCGGTGCGGGGCAAAGCACGACGGAACTCGGCGGCGCGTAAGCGGCGCGGGAGGAAATCGCCATGACCCTCTCAACTTTCTATCTGATCTGCTTCGTAGTGGGATTTTCGCTGAGCGCACTTTCGTTTTTCTTTGGCGTGCTGCACATCCATTTGCCGCTGCGCTGGCATATTCCGATTTTTTCGCATCACAGCGCTCCCGCAAGTGTGCACGGAGCTGGCGGCCACGCCGCCGGCACGGCCCACGGAGCAATCCGGGGCGGAGCGTCGAAAGCAGCGGGCGCAAAACTTTCCTGGCTGAATCCGTCAGCGGGGCTCGCGTTTCTGGCTTGGTTTGGCGGGACGGGTTACCTGCTCACGCAGTATTACGGAGTCTGGTATCTAATGGGCCTTGGGCTCGCGGTCCTGAGCGGCTTTGCGGGAGCAGCGATTGTTTCGTGGTTCCTTGTGAAGGTGCTTCTGCCGCACGAGGTGGAATTGCACGACGCAGATTTTGAGCTGGCCGGGACTCTGGCGAAAGTGACGAGCTCGATTCGCGAAGGCGGCACCGGCGAAATCACTTATTCGCAAGGAGGTGTGCGGCGCTGTGCGGGAGCGCGGAGCAGCGACGGGACGGCGCTTGAGAAAGGAAGCGAAGTGGTGGTGGCGCGCTATGACAACGGGATTGCCTACGTGACGCGATGGGAAGAATGGGCCAAGTAGAGATCGTGTGGAAGGATTAAGGAACGGCGCGAAGAAGCGAAAGGAGAAGGACCATGCCAGCAGTAACCGGTGTCTGGGTAATTGTCGGGCTGATGGTGCTAGTCGTGGTGTTTCTCATGGGGATGCTCGCGAAGATGTTTCGCAAGGCAGGGCCTCATGAAGCGATCATCGTTTACGGATTCCGCGGGACGAGGATCGTGAAGGGCGGCGGAACGATTATTTTCCCGATGGTGGAGAGCTCGAAGGAGCTGTCGCTCGAATTAATGTCGTTCGACGTGGCGCCGCAGCAGGATCTCTACACGAAACAAGGCGTAGCGGTGACGGTAGAAGCGGTGGCGCAGATCAAAGTGAAGTCGGATCCTGAATCTGTGAGGACGGCAGCGGAACAGTTTTTGACCAAGACGCCGGCGTTGCGGGAAGGATTGATCCGGCTGGTGATGGAAGGTCACCTGCGCGGGATCATCGGCCAGTTGACGGTCGAGCAGATCGTGAAGGAGCCGGAAATGGTGGCGGACCGCATGCGTTCGACGTGCGCGGACGACATGAATAAGATGGGGCTTGAAGTGATTTCGTTCACGATCAAGGAAGTACGCGACAAGAACGAGTACATCACCAATATGGGGCGTCCTGACGTGGCGCGCATTAAGCGGGACGCGGACGTAGCCGCTGCCGAAGCGGATCGCGATACGGCGATCAAGCGGGCTGAGGCGACTCGCGCGTCGGCGATCGCCAAAGCACAAGCAGACCAGGAGCGAGTGGCCGCGGAAACTTCGTCGATGGCGAAGCAGGCCGAAGCGCAGCGAGACCTGGAAGTGAAGAAAGCGGCGTACCAGGAAGCGATGAAGAAGGCGCAAGCGCAGGCGGACAAGGCGTACGAAATCGAAACGAACATCATGCAGCAGCAAGTGGTGGTAGAAGCGGTGCGAGTGCAGCAGGTGGAGCGCGAAAATCAGATCAAAGTGCAGGAAGCGGAAATCGCGCGCCGCGAGAAGGAATTGATCGCGACAGTATTAAAGCAGGCGGAAGTGGAGCGCCAGAGAATCGAAACGCTCGCGACCGCGGAAAAACAGAAGCTGATTTCCGAAGCGGAAGGTCATGCTGCGGCGATCCGCTCGCAAGGCGAGGCCGAAGCGGAAATCATTTTCAAGAAGGGCGAGGCGGAAGCCAAGGCGATGAACGTGAAGGCGGAGGCCTACCAGGAATATAACCAGGCGGCGGTGATCGACCGGCTGTTCACGAACATGCCTGAGATCGTGAAGGCCATCGCTTCTCCCCTGCAGAACATCGACAAGGTGACGATCGTGTCGACCGGGAATGGCGACGGTACAGGAGCGTACAAACTAACTGGCGACGTGACGAAGATAGCGGCCCAGGTGCCGGCGCTCTTCGAGGCGCTGTCGGGCATGCAGATGAGCGAACTGCTGTCGAAGGTGCGATTGCTTGGAGACCAGGCACCCAAGCCGGGTGCGCCGGGCGGGGCGATACCGCCGGCAAGCTTGCGGTAGATGCAGGTCCGCGGGCGCCCGCTGCAAGGCGGGCGCCGCGGATTTTCTTTTTGTACGACGGAAATTTGAGTAACAACGGCAAGACGTGAGGGCAGAAGGAGGAACAGACATGGCATTACTGGAAAGGGTGAGCACATTGATTCGCGCGAACCTGAACGATCTAGTTGACCGAGCCGAGGATCCCGAAAAACTTATCAAGCAGGTGATCCTCGATATGGAAAATCAATTTCTGCAGGTGAAGACTCAAGTGGCAATCTCGATCGCCGACCTGCACATGTTGGAAAAGAAAAAGAAAGAAAACGAGGCTTCGATGGCGGAATGGCTGAAGAAAGCGGAGAAGGCAGTGGACAAGAAGCAGGACGATCTGGCGCGGATGGCGCTCGAGCGATATCGCAGCTTTCAGCTGATGGCAGAGAGTTTTCAGGAACAGGTGAGCGACCAGCAGGCGCAGGTGGAAAATTTGAAATCCGCGCTGCAAAAGCTGGAACAAAAGCTGGCAGAGGCACAGTCGAAAAAGGAGCTGCTGCTAGCCCGGCACCGCCGCTCGCAAATTACTGGACGAGCGCAGCGAGCGCAGGCAGCTATCGGCGATCAGTCAAAGGCCGCAGTATTCAATCGGCTGAAGCATAAGGTGCTGCATGCTGAGGCAGCCACCCATGCGGAAGCCGAACTCGCAGGCGAAGATATCGACGGGAAGTTTGCTGCGATCGAAAAGCAGGACGAAATCGAGCGGATGCTGGGAGAAATCAAGCAGCGCCGAGGTATCGCTAATTAGTGCGCCAAAGCGTAAGCGACCGACAGGCGTTATTTCGCGGCAGGT
>CAVRFZ010000023.1:0-169457 GCA_963720655.1 uncultured Acidobacteriota bacterium
AAGTAGCAATTTCTAATCGGCGGTAAACGCGGGGGCTGAACATACCGAATTTCGGCTCTCATCGCCGCCGATCTGTCGCAGGAATCGTCGCCTCGCCAGTCTTCCGCGTCACGAAAGTAACTATTTGCGGGGTCGCGCCATCCTATGCTTTGTGTTCGTTGGTCTCGCGGGCAGGGGTGTATAATCCCTGCCAATCGGGTGGAGGTTCACATGAAAACGACCTGGACGATGCGATTGGCCGCGATTGCTTTCGCGGGCTTGCTGGCAGGTTCTACGGCCGTCGCTGCGCCTCCACAAAGTCAGCAAACCGGTCAGCAAAGCGGCCAGCAAAGCGGCCAGCAAACAACACAGCAGCAAACACCCGATAACACGCAGCAGCAAACCTCGCAGCCGCCCGCGCAACAACCGGCACCGACAAATCAGCAAAACGACTCCTCAAGTCAACCGGCCGGGGCACAGGGACCGGCGCCCGTCGCGCAGTCGAACGATCCAAACGTCAAGAAAGGCAGCGAGGCGGACGTCGATGCGGTAGGCAATCGCAACGTCGGCCACGGGCTGAATTTCTATTCGCTCGAACACGAAATCGCGCTGGGCAAGCAGTTGGCGCAGGAAGTTGACCGCTCCGCGAAATTCATCACTGATCCGGTTGTCACCGAATACGTAAATCGTGTGGGCCAAAATCTTGTGCGCAACTCGGACGCGCAGGTTCCCTTCACGATCAAAGTGATTGACTCCGATCAGATCAATGCCTTCGCACTTCCCGGTGGCTTCTTTTACGTAAACAGCGGCTTGATCATGCACGCCGATGAAGAGTCAGAACTTGCCGGTGTGATGGCGCACGAAATCGCGCATGTCTGCGCCCGCCACGGCACAAAGAACGCCACCAAGGGCCAGATTATGCAGCTGGCCACCATTCCGCTGGTCATGCTGGGACCAGGTGGTTGGGCTGGTTACGCGATTTACCAAGGCGCGCAGTTAATCGTGCCGATTTCGTTCCTGAAATTCTCGCGTGATGCCGAGCGCGAAGCTGATTACCTCGGCCTGCAATACATGTACAAAGCCGGCTACGACCCCAACTCCTTCGTATCGTTCTTCGAAAAGGTGACGGCGCTCGAAAAGAAGCAGCCCGGCTCGGTGCCGAAGATTTTCGCCACTCATCCGCCCACGCCCGATCGGATCGAAGCAGCGCAGAAAGAAATTGCCACGATCCTGCCGGCGCGCGAAGAGTACATCGTTTCCACTTCCGAATTCGATCTGGTGAAGCGCCGCCTCGGCGCAATTGAAGCCGGGCAGAAGGTCAACGACAAGGGTGGCAATAAGCCATCGCTGCGGAAGAAGACAGATCAGACGCAGAAGACCGGACAAGCGCCGCCCGACACCTCGGGAAGCGGTGACGACGACAGCGATCGTCCAACCTTGAAGCGCCGCCCCGACCAACCCTAGAAATTTACGTCGAGAAATAAAAAGGGCGCCCAATTTTTTGGGCGCCTTTTTTCTTTTTCAGTTGCAAGATTTTTCGCTGCAAATTTTGTCCTGCGAAAGCTAGCCGTGCGCGTGAACTTCAGCGACGCCGAGGCGCTTTAATCCTTCCTGATAATATTTGCGGTAAAGGATGTCCCACTCTTCGCTGCCTTCCAAGATCTCCTTCTTCTGCGACGCAATCTTTGCGCGCACTTCCGTGTCCACCTGTTCTTCCACCTTCAGCAGCGAGGTGAGAATCGTCACGATTTCCTGGCGGATTGTGTCGCGATCCTCCACGAAATCCACGTCGGGAAGTGTAACAAGAAGGTCGATGATTCGGTGTGAGATGCGAACCGTCTTTTCGCGCGTCAGGCGCATTAGCGGAGGATCAACTTCCTTTCGCGGGCCAGCTGGCCTTTGGCTTTCTTGAACATTTCCTGATACGAAGCGCCCACGCGCTTCATTTCGTCCGAGTGCTTGGCCAAAATCTCGCGTACCTCTTCGTTCAGGCGGTCTTCCACCGTCACTTCGTCGGCCATCACCTGGCGGACGGCTTGCGTCACATTCTCCACGTTCTTCGTCTCAATCATTTTCGCCGCTGCCAGCCGCTTTACCACTTCCTTGGCCATGTAGCCGACGAAATCCCGCGAGAGAAGCATTCCTTTGGCTCCCGACTGCAACTTCAAGCCCTTCAGTCTAATTGGTGGGCGTGAAGAGTGTCAAGGCGGCGCGCGAGACTCGATTTTTGCTTGGCCGCGAGTTTTCGAAAATCCAAGCGGCTCTCCAGCATCGCTCCTGTACTTTCGACCACTGGACAGCTTCGCCGCGAGTTCGCCGGAGCCTCGCAAGTCACCTTTTATAAGCAGCTTAAATCGTGTTAATCAGACGTGGGAGTACCCTTTCACTTCGACCTTCAAAGCATTTCCTGCGCTTGTACGATTGCTTGTCAGCGTTGCTGTATCTGAAAGCAGGCATGGACGCTGAGAAACATTCTGCGGGTTCCGGTGTTAGATATCGTAGGGATCGAGTGCGTTCCGGGTGCGCCCACTTGAGAGATCGTCGTTCGGCGCTCCATGGAATCGATCATCTATTGATTATTAGGCGAATCCATCAGGGGAGGATTTGAAATGCGTAAGCTGACTTCTACTTGGCCATTATTTCTTGCCTTATGTCTCGCGTTAGGGATTTCTTCTGTGGTGGCTTCTCCTGCTTCAGCCCAAATCGCAGTTGGGATTTCAGTGCATGTCGGGCCGCCAGCATTGCCGGTTTACGTGCAGCCTCCGTGCCCGACGGAAGGTTACATCTGGACGCCGGGTTACTGGTCCTACGGCGATGCCGGTTATTTCTGGGTGCCGGGAGTCTGGGTTGCGCCACCGCGAGTCGGCTTGCTGTGGACTCCGGGATACTGGGGCTGGAGAGAGGGAGTGTATGCATTTCATGCCGGGTATTGGGGACCGCACGTTGGTTTCTATGGCGGCGTGAACTATGGATTCGGTTATGGCGGAGTGGGATTCGTTGGCGGCGCGTGGCACGGCGAACACTTCGCGTATAACACGGCAGTGGTCAACGTGAACACCACGGTGATCCACAATACGTACGTGGACAGGACGGTCGTCCATGAGGGCGAGGTGAGCCACGCAAGCTTCAATGGCGGCCCCGGCGGAACGAGAGCAGTAGCGACAGAGCGGGAACGCTCGTACGAGAGAGAGACGCACGTGCAGGCAACATCCGAACAGAGGACCCACGAACACACGGCGGCTTCCGATCGATCGAATTTCGCATCGGAAAATCATGGTCGGCCTGCGAATCCGGCGATGAGTGACGTGGGAGCTCGAGCGGAGAATCAGCAGGATCGGATCGCAAACGGCGCTCGCTCCGGTCAATTGACCGCCGGCGAAACCGGTCACCTGGAATCGCGCGAAGCCAACATCAATCACGAAGTGAAGAATGATCGCGCGGCTAACGGCGGAAAGTTGACTCCCGAAGAGCGCGCGCACGTGAACCAGCAGCAGAACAACGTAAGCAAGTCGATCTACAACGACAAGCACAACGGCGCCACGCAACCGGGTGCCAACAGCGAAGTTGGCCAACGCCAGCGCAACCAGCAGCAGCGGATCGCGAATGGCGTTGACAGCGGCAAGATGAACGCCAGCGAAGCGGCGAAGACTGAAAAGAACGAGCAGCACATCAATCGTCAAGTGGCCGCCGACCGCAAGGCCAACGGAGGCAAGCTGACTCCCGCAGAAAAGAAACAGGTGAACAAGGAGCAGAACAAGACAAGCAAAGAGATTCACCACGACAAACACAATGGCTAACAGCAAACGCCCTCTTTAGTTCGATCCTGAACTCTGAAGGCATGACGAATGGAACCGGGAGGCGCAGCTGCCTCCCGGTTTTTTTTGACCGGCCCATGCGACAGGTACATAGCAGTTCTGCTACTCTGTTTACTTCAAATCGGACAGCTGATAAGTTCCCTCTGAAAGGAAATACGCGAAGTGGCTTCCATTTCCTCGTCAACACCTCTTAAAGCTGGGTTGAAACGAGCCTATAACTTCAGCGGCGGACCGGCGACTCTGCCGCTCGCAGTGCTCGAAAAAGTACGCGATGAGCTGCTGGATTATCGCGGAACGGGCATGTCCGTAATGGAAATGAGCCACCGGTCGCCGGAATATGAGGAGATCAATTCGCGCGCCGAACAGCTTTTGCGCCGGCTGTTGGCGATTCCGGAAGAGTACGCCGTGATTTTCCTGCAGGGCGGCGGCAGTATGCAGTTCACGATGATGCCATTGAACTTGCACGTGGACGGCAAGCCGGTGGATGTGCTGCACACTGGGATGTGGACGGCCAAGGCGATCGCGGAGCTGAAGAAGAGCGCTCCTTATCGAATTGCGGCAACGAGCGAGCCTGAGAAATTCACCCGCATCCCGCGCGCGAACGAAATTGATCTCGCCTCCGACGCTTCTTATGTCTACATGTGTTCGAACAACACGATCGAGGGCACGCAGTGGAGAACGATGCCGAGAACCGGCGACGTGCCGCTGGTGGCGGATATGTCGTCGGACATTCTTTCGCGCCAGATGAATGTGCGGCAATTCGGCGCGATTTTCGCGGGCGCGCAGAAGAATCTAGGACAATCGGGCGCGACAGTTGTAATTATTCGCAAAGACCTTGCCGAGCGCGCCGATCCCAAGCTGCCTTCCCTGCTGCAATACCGCACGGAGATCAAAGAACATTCGCTCTTCCACACGCCGCCCACGTTCGCGGTCTACGTGCTGGGCCTGATGCTCGAATGGCTCGAGGGCGAAGGCGGCGCGGGCGCCCTCGAACGGCGCAACGAAGCAAAAGCCAAACTGCTGTACGAGGCGATCGATTCGAGCAGTCTGTATAAGTGTCCAGTTGACCAGGAATCGCGCTCGAGGATGAACGTGGTATTTCGCCTAGCCGATGGCGATGAGGAATTGGAATCGCGATTCGCAAAGGAAGCGGCGGCGGAAGGCATCGTGGGAATCGTCGGCCATCGGTCGGTGGGCGGAATGCGCGTCTCGCTATACAACGCGGTGACAATCGAATCCGTCGAGGTGCTGGTCGGCTTCATGAAGCATTTCGAGAGTGTTCGCGCCTGAGGGTGTTTGCATGTCCGCCACACTAGTGTGGCCAATGCGCAACACCGTGGCTTGACTTGCCAATCCCCGCTCCGCTATTGTGAATTCTCCATGAAATCTGCACTGAAGAGCTTCCCAGTTTTAGCGCCGCACGCACTTCTTAGAATGCCCGGCACAATCACCGATAAGTCGCAAGCCCCGCTAGATGAATACTTTAACAGCCTATTCACCATGCTCGGCCCGCAGCACTGGTGGCCGGCGAAGAGTCCCTTTGAAGTGATTGTGGGCGCGATTTTGACGCAAAGCACCGCCTGGACGAATGTCGAGCGGGCGCTTGCCAATCTTCGCAGGGCAGAACTCCTGACGCCGGCAGCCATTGAGCACATTTCCGTTCGCCGACTGGAGAATCTGATTCAGTCGTCAGGCTACTGGCGGCAAAAGGCGCGGACGCTGAAATCGTTCGTAAGATTTCTGCGGCAAGAGTATCGAGGCTCGCTTAAGCGAATGTTCGAGACTCCGACACTCGTGCTGCGCGAAAAGCTGATCGGAATCTTCGGCATCGGACCGGAAACGGCCGATTCGATTCTGCTGTATGCCGGGCAGCACGGAGTCTTCGTGGTCGACGCTTATACGAAGCGAATGCTCGTGCGTCACGGCTGGGCCAAATCCGATGCGAAATATGACGAGATTCGCTGGCAGTTCGAGCGGCGTTTTCCTGGCAATATTTCGAAATTCAATGAATTTCACGCGCTGATCGTCGCCGCCGGCAAAAACTGGTGCCGCAAGACCGACCCGAAGTGCGACGAGTGCCCACTCGGCAGATACCTCGCAGGAGGGCCGGTGACGGCAGCAACACGAAAACAGCGCGTGTGGCTGATCGCCGGCGGAATCGCGGTGGTGCTGCTTACCGCGGCAGTTTTCACCCTAGGCTCGCTCAACACTCCATTTCACCCTGAACAGGGGAACGCGTTCATCATCCTCTTTGCGCTCTCCACCTTCATCGGTGTCGCGCTGCTCGTTTTCACGTTGATCCTTACGCGGACTTTGCTGCGCATGTGGGCTGAGCGCCGCGCGGGGCAAATGGGCTCGCGCTTCAAAGCAAAGATGGTGCTTGGCGCGATGGGAGTTTCGCTGCTGCCCGTCGTGTTCATGTTTTTTTTCAGCTACGCGCTAGTGAATCGAACGCTGAATGCCTGGTTCCCCCGCCCGCTCGAAGTGGCCAACGAGCAAAGCCAGCTGCTGCTGCAGGACATGCGGAAAACGGGCGCCACCCATCTAAGCGACATTGCGGCGAGGGCAGCGAAGTCGGGCAGCCCCGATGAAGCATTCTTGCAGACGAGTTGGTCGGTGGACGCGTCGTGGATAGTGGATGCTCAGGGAGCCGTGATCCACGGCGTCGCTTATACAGATCGCACCGGCAATGCGCCTGCCGCGCAGATTTTGGCGAGCCAGCCGATCTCTCCCCAGCCCGCGCAGGTGCTCCGCAATGGATCGGAGTTCTGGCGAAACGGAAACGATTTGTACCTGGTTGCGACCGCTCCGCTGAAAGATGGCAAGTTGTATGTGGCGCGGAGAATCCCGAGCGACTACCTCGACCGCGCCGCGGAGATTCAAGCACAAACGCAAACTTACGAACAGCAGAAACAGCATCTGCGCGCGTACAAGCGCGAAATCCTGCTGGCACTGCTTCTCATCACGTTGCTGCTGCTCTTTACCACCACGTGGGTCGCGCTGTTTCTTTCCAAGCAGGTGACTGTGCCGATTCAGGCGCTTGCGGAGGCCACGCGCGAAATTTCTAGAGGAAACTTCGATCACCAGATTGACGTGCAGGCGCAGGACGAACTGGGAACGCTGGTGCGCTCGTTCAATCGGATGACGGAACAGCTGGGAGAGGGCCGCAAGCAGATTAACGAATTCACGCAAAGCCTTGAGCTGGCCATCGAAGAGCGCGAGCGGCGGCGGAAATTGATGGAGGCCATTCTCGAGAATATTCCGACGGGTGTGGTGTCGTTGAATTCATCCGGCGAAGTGACGAGGGTAAATTCAGCGGTGGTGGAAATCCTGGGCGCTCACGCGCGCGAGGCGCATTCGCTGCAAGAGCTGCTCGGCGACGAAGGGGCGCGCGCGATGCTGCATTTGATGCGCCGGTCGTTGCGGATGGGCGCGGCATCGCGGGAGATCGAAATCGCGACGACAGGAAAGCTCGTACGCGCTGCCGTCACGGTCAGCTCCCTCGGGCCACGCAGATCGAACCCCGGCTTCGTCATCGTGATTGACGACCTGACGGATTTACTGCGAGCGCAAAAAGCGTCAGCATGGCAGGAAGTCGCACAGCGAATCGCGCACGAGATCAAGAATCCATTGACGCCGATTCAGCTTTCCGCACAGCGCTTGCTGCGCCATATCGAGCGCTCCGCAGACACGAGGCCGGACGGTTCGCGCAGCGAATTTGAAAAACTCGTCGCCGAGTGCGCGGGGCTTATCGAGCGCGAGGTTTACACGCTCGAGTCGCTCGTGGATGAATTCTCGCAATTCGCGCGTTTCCCGGCTGCCCGTCTCGCTCCTGCGGACGTGAACTCGATCGTTGCCAGCGCCGTGGATCTTTTCCACGGACGACTCGAAGGCATCACATTGCGCACGGAACTTGCCGCTTCGTTGCCCTTGATCAAGGCGGACTCGGAACTGCTGAGGCGCGTGGTGGCGAACCTGATTGACAACGCCGCGGAAGCAATGGAGGGCGCTTCCATGCGGCAATTGCGCGTGTCCACGCGTGCGGAGGGTGATGGCGACGCGGTGGCAATTGAAATTTCCGATAGCGGGCACGGAATTTCGCCGGAGGACAAAGAGCGGCTGTTCCTGCCGCATTTCTCGACGAAGGAGCGCGGCACCGGACTGGGACTCGCGATCGCGAGCCGAATCGTCGCTGAACACAATGGCACGATTCGCGTGGAAGATAATGTTCCGACTGGATCGCGCTTCGTGATTCGATTTCCGGCAATCGAGGTGCCTGCGCCTGCGGCACAAAGTGGGGCGTCGGCGGCGTAGCGCTCGAGATTTCGAGCTCGAACACAGAGGACGCAGGGAATTGTAAGACCACCACAGAAAGCACCATCGAATCTGGAAGCCGAGGAATCCTGGTCAGGTTCACACTCAAACGATGCCGGCATCAATACTAATCGTAGACGACGAGAGCGGGATTCGCGAGTCGCTTGGGGCGCTCTTGCGCGACGACGGCTACGAGGTCGAGGTGACCTCGACTGGCGAAGACTGCCTGGCGCAGATCGAGCGGCGAGGTTTCGATCTGGTGCTGCTCGATGTGTGGCTGCCGAAAATGGATGGGCTGACCACGCTCGAAGCGATTCAGGCGCGCGAATCGGCGCCGGTGGTGATCATGATTTCCGGGCACGGGAATATCGAGACGGCCGTGCGCGCGACGAAGCTGGGCGCGTTTGATTTCGTTGAGAAACCTCTCTCGCTGGACAAAATTGTGCTGGTAGTGCGAAACGCGCTCGAGTACGTGCGCCTGGAATCGGAGAATCGCCGGCTGCGCGCGGAACTCGAAGAGCGCCACGAAATACTTGGGAACAGCGTGCCGATGAAAGCGCTGCGGCAGCAGATCGCGCTGACCGCGCCGACGAATGGGCGCGTATTGATTTACGGCGAGAGCGGAACGGGTAAGGAGCTTGTGGCGCGGGCTCTGCACGCGAGCAGCTTGCGGAACACGATGCAATTTGTGGAATTGAACTGCGCCGCGATTCCGGAAGAGCTGATTGAATCGGAGCTGTTTGGGCATCGCAAGGGCAGTTTTACCGGCGCGAGCGAAGACAAGGTGGGCAAATTTCAAAAGGCGGATGGCGGGACTTTGTTTCTCGATGAAGTGGGCGACATGAGCCTGAAGACACAGTCGAAGGTGCTGCGTGTGCTAGAAGAGCAGCGCGTGGAGCGGCTGGGATCGAATGAGCCGATTACGGTGGATGTGCGCGTGATCGCCGCGACGAACAAGAAACTTGAGGACGAAATCGGCCGGAACGCGTTTCGCGAGGATTTATTTTACCGGCTGAACGTGATTCCCTTCTACGTGCCGGCGCTTCGCGAACGGATTGCGGATATGCCGATTCTGGCCGCGCATTTTCTCGCGGAGTTCTGCGAAGCGTACGGCAAAAGGCCGAAGGAGTTTACGGCGCCGGCGATGGAAGTGCTGCTGAGCTATACGTGGCCGGGGAATGTGCGCGAGCTGAAGAATCTTGTGGAGCGGCTGGTGATTATGAGCCCGGCGCAGAAGATCGAACCGCATCATTTGCCGCCAGAATTATTTCGTGGCGCGTCGAAGAGCCCGCAGAAGCCTTATGAAAGCTTGCAGGAAGCGCGGTCGGCGTACGAGCGGGAGTTTGTGTTGCGTAAGCTCGAGGAAAACCGCTGGAACATGACGAAGGCGGCGGAAGCTTTGGGGCTGGAGCGGAGCCATCTGTATCGAAAGATGCGCTCGCTAGGGATTGCTCCGTCTAAGGTTTAAGGTCGATAGTCGTTCGACCGCGATCGTCTTTCATTCCAAGCAGCCCTGTTTCCATCTTCAGTAGGGGCACGGCATGCCGTGCCCGCTCGACCGACTGTAAAAGCGTGATCCACAAGCCTGAAGGCGGTCAGTCCCGCGCATGATTTAGAGTTCTAAATCTTTGGGCGCCTCATCATCATCATCGTCGGCAGCCGCATCCCCTTCTTCGGTTTCGTTATTCTGATACTCGCCCAATTGTTCTAGCTGGCGGTGCCAATCGAGTTGGCGAACCATGGAGGAATTGTCGCGCCAGTTCGGCTGAACTTTGACGAAGAGTTCGAGGAAAATGTGGATGTCGAGGATGGATTCGAGTTCTTTGCGCGCTTGCGTGCCGATCGTCTTGATGGCTGCGCCTCGTTTGCCGATCAGGATTGCCTTCTGGCCCTCTCGCTCCACGTAGATCGTGGCGCGGATGCGAAGCAGCTTGGGGCCTTCCTCAAAGCCGTCAATCATCACCGCAACTGCGTAGGGCACCTCGTGGCGTGTGGTGAGAATCGCCTTCTCGCGAATGATTTCCGCGGCGAGGAAGCGCTCGGGCTGGTCGGTGAACTGGTCTTCCGGGAAATAGGGCGGATGCTCCGGCAATCGCTCGAGCCAGGAATTTACGAGATTGAGGCAGCCTTCGCCGGTGAGCGCCGAGATTGGAAACACTTCGGCAAATTCGAATTCTTTGCTGTAGCGCTCGATGAGCGGAAGCAGATGCGGCTTGGCGACTCGGTCGATTTTATTCAGCAGCAAATAAACGGGCCCGTGAAAGCGGCGCGCCCATTCGATAGCGAAGCGGTCGCCGGCGCCGAAGTTCACGGACGCATCAGCGATCAACGCGAGAATATCGATGCCTTCGAGCGCGTGCTGAAGCTCGTCCATCATCTGGCGGCTGAGGACGTTCTCGGGTTTGTGGATTCCGGGCGTATCGACGAGCACGATTTGCGCGTCGTCACGATTCAAAATTCCCTGAATGCGATTGCGTGTGGTTTGCGGCTTCGGCGAAACGATGGCGACTTTGCGTCCCACGAGAGTATTGACGAGCGTGGATTTCCCGGCGTTCGGACGGCCGACGATTGCAACGAAGCCAGATTTAAATGGCATGAAATTGAATTGTACGCCGATTGAGTGGCTGCTTGCAGGTTTACCCCGACGAGGACGAGGCTGCCCCAGCGGGAACGCGGCGAGCGCGCACGCGCAACACTTTGCGCTGATTGGCTTCGAGCACTTCGAAGCGAACGCCGTCGGAATCGATCACCTCACCCATCCGCGGAACGTGCCCTGCCACCGAATTGAGAAGACCGGCAATCGTGGTGGCGCCGGAATGCTCGGAAGAATCATCGAGCTGCACTCCGAGAAGCTCCGTCAGTTTATCTACCGGCACACTGCCGCGCATTACCATGCTGCCGCCGGATTCGCGCACCACGTCGGGCGCTGGCCGACGGTCTTCTTCGCCCAGGTCGCCGACAATTTCCTCGATCAAGTCTTCAACGGTGACAACGCCGGCCATCAAGCCATACTCGTCGATCACAATCGCCATCTGCTGATTCTTGCGCTGCATTTCCTTTAATAGTTCGGAGCCTGATTTCGTCTCGGGTATAAACAGCGCGGGGCGCATCAGCTCGCGCACGGTGCGAAGGGCTGCGTCGCGGTCGGAGACTTCCAGAATGTCGCGCGCCATTACCACGCCAACAATGTCATCCAGCGATTTTTCATACACAGGAATGCGCGAGAACTTCGTCTCGACGATCAGCTCGCTCAATTCCTCCAGCGTGGCACCGGCGCGGATGGCGACCACGTCGGGGCGCGGCGTCATCAAATCACGCACGCGTTTATCGCCAAACTCGATCACCTGCTCGATCAGCCGCGCTTCATCGTGCTCGATGATTCCCTCTTCAGCGGCCGCATCCACGAAAGCCTCGATCGATTGCTGCTCCTCGACCTCGGCGGTCGCCTCGTCTTCCGAGAGATGCAGCACGGACACCAACATCTCGAGCACCACCTGCACCGGCCAAATAATCCACACGAATACACGCACGGCCGGCACGAATGGCGCAATCCAATTCCCGCGCACTCCCGCGAGCAAAAGTGACGGAAGAAACTGCATCAGCACGATCACTTCGGCGGAAAGAAAAAAGACCATTTCAAGCGCCGCTTCCCACGACCCCGGCACAAAGAAAATCACCCCGCGCGCGGTGACGGCCGCCACCAGAACGAGCCAAAGCCGCGCCAGAAGCGAGAAGGCCAAAGCAGCGCGTTGCCGGTCCATCTTGAATCGCGGCTCGATGTCCGCTTCGAATGTTTGCAGGTGCGCGAAGATTCGGCCGGTGACGATTCGCCCGAGTTCGCGATACACGCGATCCAGGTAGGCGAACAATGCCAGGCCGGCGGTGAGCGCAAGTACACCAATCGTGTAAAGGATTTGCGGCATCACCTAAACCAGCCTCAGCTCTCGGCGGAGTTTGTTTTCCCGGCGTTCCATTTGGCCGTCGTCGGCTTCGTGGTCATAGCCCATCAGATGGAGGATACCGTGAAGAATGAGAATGCGCATCTCGTCGTCGAAGGTGCGGCCAAAGCGGCTCGCGTTTCGTTTCGCCACGGCCGGTGCGATAGCGATGTCGCCGATATATTGCGGCGAGTGATTTGCAGCAGCGGCGTCAAGAAAATCGTCGTTTCGCGCGCGGCCGTTTCGCGTTAGGCCATCTCGTCCGCGCCGTCGCTTGGTTTTGCGAGCTTTCGTTGCAAACGACAATACATCGGTAGGGCCGCTTTTGCCACGATAGGCGCGGTTCCAGCGGGCGATCTCGGCGTCGGTTACCAGACAAACAGCAAATGAATCCTTCGGCAGGCGCAACCGGCGCCGCGCACGAGCGAGAAACTTGTCAAGTGCGCGTAATGGAACGGAAATGCGCGATTGGCGGTTGACGATCATGGAAGGAAAGACAATCAGTCGCGCCGCGCGGTATCGTGCGCGGTGCCGCCTGCAGTGCCAGGCGGACTGGCGCCCACATTTTGCGTCCGCCCAGCCGCCACGTTTTGCCCGCCCTTCGCGGATGCTCCCTGCGTTGCGGGCTTGCGCTCGTCGTACGCCTTGATAATCTGCTGCACCAGATTGTGGCGCACCACGTCGCGCTCGTCGAAATAGATAAAAGAAATGCCTTCGATATTCCCCACCACATCGATCGCCTCGACCAGCCCCGAGCGGCGCTCGTTGGGCAAATCAATTTGCGTGATGTCCCCGGTGATCACAGCTTTCGAATTGAATCCCAGGCGAGTAAGAAACATTTTCATCTGCTCGCTCGTCGTATTCTGCGCCTCGTCGAGAATCACGAAGGAATCATTCAGCGTCCGCCCGCGCATAAACGCAAGCGGCGCCACCTCGATGATGTCCTTTTCGAGGAAGCTTTCGAGCTTCTCTGCATCGAGCAAATCGTGCAGCGCGTCGTACAGCGGGCGCATATAAGGATCAACTTTTTCCTGAAGCGTGCCGGGAAGAAATCCCAGCCTCTCGCCCGCTTCCACCGCAGGCCGAGCGAGAATGATCCGGTTCACCTGCTTCGACAGCAGCGCAGACACCGCCATCGCCACCGCAAGATAAGTTTTGCCCGTTCCCCCCGGCCCAATCGCAAACACCATGTCGTAAGTTTCAAGCGCCTCGATGTATCTACGCTGATTCGTGCTTTTCGGCGCGAGGCTTTTCTTGCCAAACGTGCGCGTGCGAGTCGGCGAAAACGCCCCGCGCAATTCTTTCGCGGGAGCCTGCGTCGCAATTCGCAAGAGCGATTTCACTTCCTGGCTGTCGGGAATCCGCCCGTCACGAACACGCTGATTGTATTCATCAAGAATCAGCGCCGCCCGCTCCACCTGCGCGGGCTCGCCTTCAATTTCCAGATCGTGATCCTTCAAATGCGTGGTGACGTGCAGGTTGGCTTCGAAAAGCTTGAGGTTTTCATCGAGGGTGCCAAACAGCTCGCTGATCCCTCCGGCAATCCTTACAGTTTGTTTCATTAATTTTTGGGCGTCTCTAACGCCGTTGATGTCCTGTCAAAGTAGCGTAGCGCGCCGGAATGCGCGGGTCAAGATAACCGCAGCATAACAGCATCCCGACGCGCAACGCTTCGCACGATTGTAATATCCGAATCGCAAATCCTAGCGAGTGGCTGCCGGGAATTGCACCTTGGGCGCTTCGCGAGAGCCCTCCGACGCCTTGAAATACGCGTCGTTCTCCTTGAAACCGGCCCAACTGGCGAACAAGCTGTTGGGAAATTGGCGGATGAAAGTGTTATACGCCTGAATGGAATCGTTGTAGCGCTTCCGTTCGACGGCAATCCGATTCTCGGTTCCCGCCAATTCGTCCTGCAGGCGCAAGAAATTCTCGTTGGACTTGAGCTGCGGATAATTCTCCACCACCGCCAGCAACCGTCCAAGAGCGCCATCCAGCTGCCCGTTAGCCGCGATTTTGTCCGAGGGCGTTTTTGCATTCAGCAACGCCGAGCGCGCCTTCGCGATATCGCCATACACAATTTCCTCATGCGCCGCGAAGCCTTTCACCGTTTCAACGAGGTTCGGAATCAAATCCGCGCGCCGCTGCAACACCACATCCACCTGCGCCCAATTCGATTTCACCTGCTCATCCAGCGTGACGATTTTGTTTTTCGTGCTCACATACATGCCGCCAAAAATCAAAACCAGAATCACAATCACTGCCACCAGTCCCAAGAGCACTTTCATCTGTGCGTGCCTCCGTTGCGGAATGTAAACAACCGCGACGCCTGGCGTGGCTGTGCGCCCAGCTTCGCACTACTGTGCAGCGAATCTGCGATCCACTTCGCTTGTCACCACCTCAACAAACTCCAGATACGCGTGCAGCGACGCTTCGATATCGATTTCCCGCTCTTTGCGCTTCCCCTCCCGCAAATCCAGCACCGCGTGAAACGCGCTCGGATTCGCGCCCGTGAGCGACGCCATCGCGTCCACCGCTTGCCGTTTCGTATCCGGCATCGGCTGGCCGAGCGCCGCAAGCGCATGGCGGAAAAGCGAGCAGAACGCGGAGACCGACGCCATCATGATTCCGATGTGCGCTTTCCTGGTTTGCGGCGCAGCAAGCACCGCTTGCCGCAGGCGCAACCAGTCAATCCGCAGTTCTCTTTCCACCTGCAGCCGGTGCAGATGCAGCGGCACTTCAAGATGAGAGAAAAAATCCTCGCCGTACAACATGCGATGCCGCGCTTTCATGTCGTATAGCTCGATCGAAAACACGTCGGCCGAGCGCTGCAATTCCTCGTAGGTGAAAACGAGTGGCGCAGGATGGCCTTCGCGCATCCACCACTCCGCCACTCCGTGCAGAGCTTCAAGGTCGGCAGCCGTCGCGCGCTTCACGAGGCACACAATGTTCAGATCGGAATGGTGCGCCTGAAATTCGCCCGTCACGGCGGAGCCGTAGAGCACCGCCGCTTGCAGGTTGTCGCCTGCTGCCGATTTCAAGCGCTCTACAATCTTTTCGAGCTTCGCTTCCATCGCATGCCCTTCTTCGATCACAGCGCCATCGCCAACAGATCCTACCAGCTGCCCCCCGCACCGCCGCCGCCGAAAGATCCGCCACCGAATCCGCCAAAACCGCCGCCGCCTCCACCACCCCCGCCGAATCCACCACCGCCCCAACCGCCGCGCCCACCGCCCATCCCCGAGCCGATCATTGGCCCAACCCACCAGCCACTTCCACCACCTCGCGTGTAGTTGCTACGGCCACCGCCACCGCTGCTTTTCATGATCGAATAAACGACAAAAATTATAAAAAGCAGAAGCAAGATTTGACCGATCGACCAGCCGGTATTTTGCTGAGGGGCACTGCGCACAGGCGCTGGTGAGTTGCCAGAGAGCGTCACACCCTTGTCGGCGGCAATCACGTCCGCGACTCGTCGCGTGATCAATAGGACCGCACCGGAGTAGTCGCCGGCGCGAAGCAGCGGAACCGCCTCTCGACCGAAACCGCCAACTTTGCCGTCGGGCAAAATCGGCTCGAGACCGTACCCGACCGAAGTCCAATACTTTCGGTCCTCCACCGCCAACAAAATCAGAATTCCGCGGTCGGCTTGCTTGGGACCGATTCCCCATTTTGTAGCGAGATCGACGGCATAGTCTTCCACCGGCTGCCCGTCGAGCGATTTCACTGTGACGACCGCGATCTGGGCATGCGCCTTCTGATCCACCTCAGTGCACAGCGCCGTCAGCTCAGCCTTTGCCGATGGGCTGAGCACACCCGCAAAATCGCTTACGTAACCCTGAGGCTTGAGCTGATCTATCTTCTCGGCGCGAGCAACCGCGCTCACAAACAAAATCAGCGTCAGGCAAACCGCCGCGCGAAAAGAGTTCAAGGATGAGAAATGCCGTGGCATGGAGGGTTGGGCTTTGGCCAGCGCCATGGTAGACGCTGCCAACTAACGTGTCAACTTTGGCCCACTCGCCGAATTTTCGACGCCATGCAATTTTGAGCATCCGCCAGCACGCGAAATTGTCACGCCGCAGATTGCAATGCTACACTCCTGCCCGCGCTTGTTCGGATACGCACAGCACTGACCGAAATCGAACAGGCGGCGAATCGAATTTCCCCTTTACTCGTCTATATTCTGGAAGTTACGGGTGGCCGCTACTTTGCACCGAAATACAGCTTCTGAAACATATTGGCGCGCCGCACGTTGTAGAAGCTTGAGGCTTGTGTGAATTGAAGATCGAAACCAGCAATCAGACTCCAGACGTTCGGAGAGGAAAAAACACGATGATCGGAAGACTTGCTGTCGAAGCGTTTCTGAAGTCGGTGGTTTTGGCGTTCATTATTGCATCGCTGGTTGTGGCGCCGGTTTTCGCGCAGGTTCAGGAAGCCGCGCAGACCCAACAAGGCCAGCAGGGCCAGGGCACGGCGCCACCTCCAGCAGCGGACCAGAATCAGGCCCAGGCCCAGGCGCCACCCGCCGGCCAATCTGCCGCGCAGCAGACTGCGACGGCTGACTTTTCCTCCCCACGAAACCTCGCGCCCACGAAAGGCTTGGACTATTCAAAAGGCCAGCCCTGGTTCCCTGAATTCTGGAAACCCTACACTCCGATCTCCATGCCGGAACCCATTCTGACGAATACCCCCAGCATCGATCAGCTCATCCAGAATGGAAAGCTGATGCTCAGCCTCGACGACGCGATTTCGATCGCGCTCGAAAATAATTTGGACATCAGTCTCCAGCGCTTCACGCCGTTTATCGCCCAAACCGAACTGCTTCGGGCCGACGCGGGAGCTGTTGCCCACGGACTCGGCGCATCGCAGGCCGTCATCCTGGGCACGTCGCCGCAAACCGCTTTTGATCCCACCTTGGTCGTCAACACCGATTGGGGTCGAGCTTCGATTCCTGTAAATAATCCGCTGGTTTCGGGCGTAGGCATTGCGGCCACCGCGTTTGACCTGATTAACAACAACGCTTATGCGAACGTCACGTATACCCAAGGATTTCACACTGGGACCTCGATCCAAGTCGCATTCGACAACATTCGAAGCTCCACAAATTCTCCCGACACGATTTTCAATCCTGCCGTGCAGTCCACCTTGATTTTCTCAGTGCAACAGCCGCTCCTGAACGGTTTCGGAATCCTGCCCAATACCCGCTACATCCTCGAGGCCAAAAACACCTTGAAAGTGGCGGACTCGCAATTCGCGCAACAGGTGATCGCAACGGTTTCAGCCGTTCAGACGGATTACTGGGAGCTGGTTTTCGCCCGGGAAAATGTGAAAGTGGAAGAAGCGGCTGTGGCGGTGTCGAATAAGCTCTACGAGGATAATAAGAAGCAGCTGCAGATCGGGACGATGGCGCCGCTCGACGTTCTGACAGCGGAATCGGAGCTCGCTACCGACACGCAGAACCTGATCGTCGCCCAGACCAATAAACTGCAGCAGGAGACCGTTCTGCTGAATGCGATCACACGGAACCCTGTCGCTCCCTCGCTGCTGAATGTCGAAGTAGTTCCAACCACACCGATTGCCACTCCGAATATCACCGAGAACCTTCCGTTGATGGACGCGGTGCAGGAAGCGTGGCAGAAGCGCCCGGAAATTTTCCAGGCGGATCTCAACTTGAAGAACGCCGAAATTGAAGTGAAAGCCACTCGCAATGGCTTGCTTCCGGTTCTCAACCTCGTCGGGCAATATAGCGCCACGGGCCTGGCCGGGAACACAACCGTGCTGAATCAGACGCAGACGGGATTTGAGGCGGACACCACTTCGCCGGTTGTCGGCGCCAATGGGCTCCCGTTTAACGTTGGAAACCCCGGCGCGCCGGGCATTCCCGCTTTCGTGGGTATTCCCGTATTCAACACAACCACCTCGGTGCAGAAGAGTGGCCTGGGAACAGCGCTCAACTCGATGATTGAGGCCGATTTCCCGACTTACAGTGCCGGGCTAAATCTCGTCCTTCCGATTCGGAATCGCTCGGCGCAGGCCGATAGCGCGCGCGCGCAAATCGATAAGCGCCAGCAAGTGGTGCAGTACCGCCAGCTTCAGAACACGATCTTCGTCAATGTGCGCAATGCTCAAATCGCATTGCAGCAGGACCGCTCGCAGGTGTCTGCCGCCGAAAAAGCCCGCATCCTGGCGCAGCAGACCCTCGACGCCGAGCAGAAAAAATATCAGCTCGGTTCGTCCACCAGCTATCAGGTGGTGCTGAGGTCGCGCGACTTGACCACCGCGCAGGGGAACGAGCTGCGCGCCAAGATCAACTTGATTGAAGCTTCCGTAAACTTCGATCAGGCCGTAGGCCGCACGCTCGACGTGAACCACATCATCGTCGCCGATGCGCGCCACGGCAAAATCTCTCGCCAGCCAAACATTCCGGGTGCGCCCGACGCCGATGGAGGCGTCCCAGGAAAATAGGCTGCTGCTGGTTCCGAGGACGGTTACCGGGGAAGTTTTTCCAGGGACAATCGATCCTCGCCCGAATAACTTCTTGCGGCCAGCGCCGCGATTTGCTACCGTTACGTTTGAGTTATGGTGATGCACTGTAAAACAGGCCGTAAGGCAGCGCGCCGAAGTCGAGGAGACGCGAGAGCGCGAAGCGGATTCTCGGTCGCTACTCAAAGCATTTCTAATAGGAACAATGCGTCATTCAGGATTTCACCTAACGCCCGCAGAATCACCACTTACGCATTTTCTAATGGACACAAAATCGGCTTTTTCGGAATTTCGGGATCCCGGCCTGCGGCCTCCTTGTTGCCTCCGCCTCAATGCCCTAGAATGATTGGGATCAGTCTTTTCGGTAATTTGCGAGCGGCGCTGGCCGCGTCGCTTCGGAGGCGCGCCGATGGGTAGGGACGTGAAGATGACTAAGGCCGTGAAGACACTGCCGACCCAGAGCTTCGAGTCCGTTCGCAAGCCATCGGCGGCCGAACGCGAGTGGGAAGAGAAAACCCTGGCGCCCACTCTTCGAAAAACTCCCGATCGCGACGCCGATTTCACCACAGTCTCGAGCTATCCAATTCGGCGCCTTTACACGCAAGCCGATCTCGCTGGGTGGGATGCGGAGCGCGATCTCGGTTTTCCCGGCCAACCGCCTTACACCCGCGGCATTCACTCCACGATGTACCGCGGCAAACTTTGGACCATGCGCCAGTTCGCAGGTTTCGGCACAGCCGAAGACACCAACGCGCGCTTCCGATATCTGCTTTCGCAAGGACAGACCGGGCTTTCCGTAGCGTTCGATTTACCGGCGCTGATGGGATACGACTCGGATCATCCTTTGGCCGAGGGCGAAGTCGGCAAATGCGGTGTGGCGATCAGTTCGCTGGCCGACATGGAAGTGCTCTTCGACAAGATTCCGCTCGCCGACGTCACCACTTCGATGACCATCAATTCGCCCGCAGCCGTGATCTGGGCGATGTATCTGGCGGTTGCCGAAAAGCAGGGCGCCGATTGGAAGAAAATCTCCGGCACTTTGCAGAACGACATTCTCAAGGAATACATCGCGCAGAAGGAATACATCTATCCGCCGGAGCCGTCGATGCGGCTGGTGATCGATACGCTCGAGTTCGGAGCGAAACACACTCCGAAATTCAATCCGATTTCGATCAGCGGCTATCACATTCGCGAAGCCGGTTCGACTGCGATTCAGGAGCTGGCCTTCACGCTGCGCGACGGAATCGAGTATGTGGATTACGGCATGCGCCGAGGAATGAACGTAGACGATTTTGCGCCACGGCTTTCTTTCTTCTTCAACGCGCACAGCGATTTCTTCGAGGAGATCGCGAAGTATCGCGCGGCGCGCCGCATCTGGTACAAGACGATGCGCGATCGCTTCGGAGCCAAGAACGAGCGCTCCTGGGCGCTGCGTTTTCACACCCAGACGGCCGGCTGTTCGCTCACCGCGCAGCAGCCCTACAACAACGTGGTGCGGACGGCGTTGCAAGCTCTCGCCGCCGTGATGGGCGGCACGCAATCGCTGCACACAAATTCACTCGATGAAGCATGGGCGCTGCCAACTGAGTTTGCCGCCACACTCGCGCTTCGTACGCAACAAATCATCGCCCATGAAAGCGGCGTCACAAACACGGCCGATCCGCTCGGCGGTTCCTACTTCGTCGAAGCGCTCACCGATGAAATAGAACGCGGCGGCTGGGATTACATCGAGAAGATTGACGCGTTGGGCGGCATGGTGGCCGCAATCGAGCGCGGATTCCCGCAGCGCGAAATTGCGGAAGCGGCGTATCGCTATCAGGTAGCCGTTGACCGCAAGGAAAAAATCGTCGTCGGCGTGAATGATTACGTGGCCAAAGAAAAGCCGCTCGATATTTTGCAGATTGACGAGACTGTCGCACATCGCCAGGGCGACCGTCTGCGAAAATTGCGCGCGGATCGCTCGAATGCTGAGGTAGAACGCCGCCTGAACGCGCTGCGCAAAGCGGCCGCCGGAACCGAGAACCTGATGCCCTATCTCTTCGAAGCCGTAAAAGCCTACGCCACGCTCGGCGAAATCTGCGACACAATGCGCGAGGCCTTTGGCGTCTACGAGGAAGTGGCAATCACCTAGCGAATCCCGCCTGGACCCCAACACGGACGAATCGAGGCTCAAGAAAAAATGAGAGACAGAGTGCGCAGGCGTCTGAACGGGAGTGCGAGTGCGATCGTGCTCTGCATTCTGCTTTCGGCGTTCGCAACCGCCAGCTCGACCGCAGCGCTTCCGGCCAAGGACAAGAATCCGCATCCGAAGAGCGGTTTCGTCACTTCGTGGGACGGGGCGAAGATTCACTACGTTGAATCCGGGCGTTCAAAAACGCCAGTGGGAAACGCCGAAGTGGGCAACCCACTCCCGCCCTCCGTCACGATTACGAAGGGCAACATCTCCGTCACCGGGCCGCACCAGTTCCCTTCCATTTTGTTTATTCCCGGCTGGACGATGCCCGGCTGGATTTGGGAGAACCAGATCTCGCATTTTTCTGCCGACTATCGAGTGGTGGCGATGGACCCGCGATCGCAGGGCGAATCGGCGAAGACCTGCGACGGAAATTATCCCGCGTCGCATGCGCGCGACATCAAAGCTGTGATCGACCAGCTGCATCTCGCGCCGGTGGTCGTCGTGGGTTGGTCGATGGCAGTGACGGAGATTGCATCGTACGTGGATCAGTTCGGAACGAATGGGATTGCGGGCATAGTGCTTGTTGATGGGGTCACGAATTTCGGTCAGGCGCCGGAAACTGCTGAAGAGTTACTTCGGGTTTCTGAGGTTCGCCCAATCGAATCGCGAAAAGTTCACCAACGATTTCGTGCGCAACATGTACAAAAAACCACAGGCTGAAGAATACCTGCAACGCGTGATGCAAGCTTCGATGGCGGACGCCCACCGACTCTGCCGTGGCGATGGCATTTGCCGGTTTCACGACCGACAACAGCGCCGCCTTGTCGAAAATCGACAAACCGACGGTGATCGCCGCGGCTAACAAGGAACTGATGCCCACATTTCAGGACATGCAGAAGCGCATTCCCGGCTCAAAAATTGAAACATTCGATGATGCAGGGCACGCGCTCTTTGTTGATGACGCCGAGAAGTTCAACATCCTGCTCGAAGAGTTCATCACAAGTTTGAAGTAGGCAGCGATTGTGTGGCGAAGTGAGCAGCCGCAGTTAGTCCGGTCGAGCCGTTTTGAAGTATTCTTTCAGCGCGCCAGATGGCCGGACGGACCGGCGCGCGCGCAGCGTGAATGGACGCTGAATGGCTGAAAAGAAAATTCGAGTGTTGATCGCGAAGCCGGGCCTCGATGGGCACGACCGCGGCGCAAAGGTGATTGCGCGGGCCTTGCGTGACGCCGGCATGGAAGTGATTTACACCGGGTTGCGGCAGACGCCGGAGATGATCGCTTCCGCGTCGGCGCAGGAAGACGTGGACGTGATCGGCCTCTCGATTCTTTCCGGCGCGCACAACACGATCTGCCCGCGGCTGATGGAATTGCTCCGCGAAAAAGGCATGCACGACGTCACAGTGCTGATTGGCGGCATCATCCCGGAACCCGATATTCCCGCACTGAAGAAAGCCGGCATCGCGGAAGTTTTTCTTCCCGGCACACCAACGCAAGCAATCGTAGATTTCATCCGCCAGCGAGTTTCCACGGCGCCGAAAGGCGCGTAGCCCCGCAATTGGGCAGCCTTCTCTCGGTCGCGCGACACGACGGCATTTTGCTTGTCACTCTAGGAAGCGACGATGGATTCCCGCGCCTCGAGCGCAGGATTTTAGCGGAAATCGAAGCGCAAGTCGTGAAACTTGCGGAGCGGCGCGAATTGGCCGGGGCGGTGATCACCGGAACCGAACGCGCGTTTGCGGTCGGCGCCGAGATTTCGGAAATCGCAAATCTCACGCCGGCTGCGGCGTTTGAGTTCGCGCGCCACGGCCAGAGTGTGATGGACGCGGTTGCGAATTCGCCGAAGCCCATCGTGGCGGCGGTTTCCGGGTATTGCATGGGCGGCGGACTCGATCTGGCGCTCGCGTGCCATGCGCGGATCGCGTCGCGCGACGCGGTGTTCGCTCATCCCGGCGGAAGTCTCGGAATCATCACCGGCTGGGGCGGAACGCAGCGATTGCCGCGATTGATTGGGCGCGGTCGCGCGCTCGAGATGCTGGTAACGGGCCGCAGGCTCGACGCCACAGAAGCGCTCGATTGCGGTCTGGTTCAAAAAATCGCTGACGAATCGGTCGTCAACGAAGCGATTGAGCTGGCGCGAACGATTGCCCGGGCTCGATTCACAATCTAATTCCACTCGCGAGTGAATTTGGTTCGGGTGTAGACGACGCGAAAGCCCTGGCGCTCGAGATTGCGTTGCGAGCCGCTTGACGGCTGCGTGACGCTCATCGCGAGGTCGCAACCGGCTGCGCGGCCTGCTTCGAGGCGGGCTGAAATCAAGGCTGCCTGCACACCGCGCCCGCGATATTCGGGAAGCGTGCTCATTCCGAAAAGGCCGGCGATTCCCTTTCGAATTCCGAGCGTTCCTCCGCCGATGGGTTTGCCGTCGATCCAGACCAAGTATGGGATGAGGCCGGGGCCGGAGAAGAATTCCTGAATTGTACTGATTAAATCTTCGGTGGGCTCGAAGTGGTCGGCGAAACCGCGAGAGACGGTTTCGGCGAAGAGGCGGGATTCTGCGGGCTCGGCCAGGCGAATGGTGATCTCGGGAGCGATTTGCGGAAACTTCTCCTTTGGATCGATTTCGCGGATCAACATGTTGGAAAATTCGAGCACGCGATAGCCGCGCTTTCCGAGCATTTCGATGAATCCAGGATCGGCCATCGGGCAGACCTCGATGAAAACCGCCGAGGCGCGGCAACGATAGAATTTCTCCATGCGCTCCATGTCTTCTTCGCTGACCGGGCCGTTCAAGCCGAGGCCTTCCGCTTGAGTGACCGGCGAATTGATACCGCGAAATTCCGCGATGCCGCCGCCTACTGCGATGCGGACGTCTCCGGGGCGTTTCAGCTCAATCGGGCTCGTCGTTTCGCTACTTTCCGAAATGCAATCCGGATGGCCGGCCAGTTCCAGGCGACGAGCCAATTCCATGTCGACGAATTTCATTTGATAATCTCCTCGATAATTCTGGGCCCTTTTCAAGGGCGAAGGAAGCCGGTTGACGATCTTGGGCAAAGTTGCGTCAACATTAATTCGGAGAGTCGGGGCTTAGGAAGGCCGAGTCGGTGCTATGCGGGCTAGCGCGAGCGACCGGAGACAGACCTATTCCCCGCAACAAAACTGCAAAGCATAGGCGCCTCCGAAATGAGATTTGGCTCGCAGGCCACTCGATGCGGATGAGCGGCGCGGGCGGGTGCAATTCTATAGCAGGGCGCGGGCAAGTCAAAACGATATGTGAATGGTACAATGCGTAGTTTCGACGTGAGTGTTTGCGAGTATCGTGCGAGCCGACGGCAGTGAATAGCGGAGAGGGCGAAGGAGACCAGTGAGCGGGACGGTGATAGAAACGCAGGTGGATGCGAAGTCTGCCGACTTTGAGAAGAACAGCCGGCAGATGGTGGACCGCCTGACTGAAATCAAGAACGAAGAAGAGCGGATCCGGCAGGGCGGTGGGGCGAAAGCGATTGAGTCGCAACACAAGAAGGGGCGGCTGACGGCGCGCGAACGCATTGCCAAGCTGATCGATCCGAAGACTGAGTTTTTCGAGCTGGGTCTCTACGCCGCGTATGAGATGTACGAAGAGTGGGGCGGCGCGCCGGCGGCAGGGACGATTGTGGGGCTGGGGCGCGTGTCGGGCCGGCAGGTGATGATCATTGCGAATGACGCGACGGTGAAAGCGGGCGCGTTTTTCCCGATGACGGCGAAAAAAGTGATTCGCGCGCAGAATATCGCGATTGAGAATCGCATTCCGACGATTTACCTGGTGGATTCCGCGGGCGTTTTTCTTCCGTTGCAAGAGGACGTGTTTCCCGACACTGATGATTTTGGGCGCGTGTTCCGGAACAACGCGGTGATGAGCGCGCAAGGGATTCCGCAGATCACGGCGATTATGGGGATGTGTGTGGCGGGCGGAGCTTATCTGCCGGTGATGTGCGATCACATTCTGATGACGGAAGGAAGCGGTCTATTTCTGGCGGGGCCGGCGCTGGTGCAAGCGGCTATCGGACAGAAAACTTCCGCTGAAGAACTGGGCGGAGCAAAGATGCACGCGCAGATCAGCGGCACCGTTGATTTCCGCGAGCCGGACGACGAGGCGTGCATCAACAGGATTCGGGCGCTTGCGGACAAGATCGGCCATCGGCCATTGGCGCCGTTCGATCACAAAACTGCACGCCCGCCCTCGCACCCCGGCGAAGAGATCTACGGAATATTTTCGTCGAATCCTGGCAAGCAATACGACATGCGCGAGATTATCGCGCGGATTGTGGATGGCAGCGAGTTTGAGGAGTATCGCGCAGAGTATGGACAGACGGTGTTGTGCGGCTTTGCGCGCATTGGCGGCTGGGCCGTGGGGATCGTGGCGAATCAGAAGAAGCACGTGACGGTGGCGGCGCCTGGGACGGGAGAGAAGCGAGTCGAGTTTGGTGGCGTGATTTATACCGAGGCGGCGGATAAGGCTGCGCGGTTTATTCTGGATTGCAATCAGAATTTGATTCCGCTGATTTTTCTGCACGATGTGAATGGCTTTATGGTGGGGAAAGAAGCGGAGTGGAGCGGCATCATTCGCGCGGGGGCGAAGATGGTGAATGCTGTGGCGAACAGCGTGGTGCCGAAGATTGCGGTGATTTGCGGGGGGAGTTTCGGAGCCGGGCACTACGCGATGTGCGGAAAGGCGTACGATCCGCGATTTATTTTTGCGTGGCCCACGGCTCGGTATGCGGTGATGGGCGGGGATGCGGCGGCTGGGACGCTGGTTGAAATTAAAATCAAGCAACTGGAACGCGAAGGCAAGAAACTGACCGACAAAGACAAAAAGGAATTGTACGAATCCGTACGCGCCACTTACGAGCACCAAACCGATCCGCGCTATGCGGCTGCGCGGCTGTGGGTGGACGCGATTATCGACCCGGCGCACACGCGAGAGGCGTTGATTGAGGCTCTGGAAGCGGCGTCGCTGAATCCACATGTGGCGGAGTTCAAAACCGGTGTCTTACAAACATGATCAGTCGACGCACTTGGGTTCTTCTTGCCGCGGTGGCATTTCTTTTTATCAATGCCTACCTGAGTTGGCCTCCAAAACCGGTACCAGGACAGATTGGCTTTGACTACAGCCAGCTTCCCCCTCGGCCGCATGAGCAGTGGCTAACGATCGGCGTGCTTGGTGCAATAGTTTTGGGTATTTCTTTTTTAGTTGACTTGATCAGGAAGCGCCAGAGCCGAGTATGACCGAGACAATAACAATCGTTGAATGCCCGCGCGATGCATGGCAGGGGCTGCGGCAAATTATTCCGACAGAAGAGAAAATAAAATATCTGAGCAGTTTAGTCTCGCTGGGGTTTCGGCACATTGATGCGGTGAGTTTTGTTTCGCCGAAGCATGTACCGCAGATGGCGGATAGCGAAGCGGTGATGAAAGAGCTGAGCCGGGTGAAATCGCCGTCGGGCGAGGCGCCGGAGATTATCGGGATCATCGTGAATGCGCAAGGATTGGAACGAGCGCTTTCGACGCCGGGAGTGACGACGGTCGGATATCCGTATTCGATTTCGGCTTATTTTCGGCGCGCCAATGCGAATATGTCGCGAGCTGAATCGCGGGATTTGGTGCAGAAGATTCAGCGGGATACGAAGGCGGCCGGGAAAAAGTTGGTCGTTTATGTTTCGATGGCGTTCGGAAATCCTTATGACGAGCCTTGGGGACCGGAGATCGTAGAGGAAACTGTTGTGTGGCTGAAAGATATCGGCGTGCGAACGATTTCGCTGGCGGACACGGTGGGCACGGCTTCGCCGCATGATGTGGCCGGCGTTTATGGCGCGTCAAAAGCCGCTGTTGCTGGCGTCGAGATTGGAGTGCATCTTGCACAGCCGGCCGGATCGCGCGGCGGAGAAAGTGCTGGCGGCTTACGAAGCGGGTGTCGGCGATTTGATGGGGCGCTTACGGGACTCGGCGGTTGTCCTTTTGCAGGGGACGAGCTTGTGGGCAATATTCCGACGGAGGCGATTCTGACGACTCTGGCGGCGCGCGGCGTTGCTACCGGGATTGACACCAAATCTCTTGCGATTGCGTGCGCGATGACGGGCGAACTGCGCGAGAAGTACACGCACACGGAAGCGGCGGCGAAACCGAACTAATGCGGCGGATTCAGAACAGCCTGCGATGACATACAACACACTCAAGCTCGAGCAGCAAAATCAGATCGCCACGATTACGCTGACGCGGCCTGAAAAACGGAACGCGATCTCGTCGGAAATGATTCAGGAACTGATGGCGGCGTTCGACGAGGCGGAAAACGGACCCGCACGCGTCGTGATCATCACCGGCTCGGGAAAATCGTTCTGCGCGGGAATGGACCTCGATGGCTTGCGGACGATTGCCAGCCAGTCGCTCGATGACAATATGGCTGATTCGAGAGCCATGGCGCGGATGTTTTATCGCGTCTACGAATTTCCGAACCCGGTGATCGCTCTGGTCAATGGCCCTGCAATCGCGGGCGGTTGCGGAATTGCGACGCTGGCGGATTTCACGCTCGCGGCGCCGGAAGCGAAGCTGGGATATTCGGAGGTGCGGATCGGGTTCATTCCGGCGCTGGTGTCGGTTTTTTTGAGGCGGCAAATTGGGGAGAAGCGCGCGACGGATTTGCTGTTGACTGGACGCATCGTGGATGCGGCGGAGGCGCTGCGGATCGGGTTGATTACCGAGGTGGTGCCGGCGGAGAAACTTCTGGAGCGGGCTCACGAGATTGCGGCGCAACTGATCGCTGCGAGTCCGACGAGTATTTTGCGAACGAAACGGCTACTGCGCCGTTTCAATGAGGCTGAAATTCGAGCGGAGATTGAACTTGCCACGCGCGAAAATGCTGAAATTCGCGCTACTGCTGATTTTCGCGAGGGCGTCACGTCGTTTCTGGAGAAGCGCGAGCCGAAGTGGACTGGCCAGTGAGCGGGCGCTCGAACGAAAATCGAGCCGGCGCTGGCGATGCAAATCTGACGCTGAAGGAATTTGCCGATACGACTATCCGCGTCCGGTATGCGGAGACGGATCAGATGGGCGTGGTGTACTACGGAAATTATTTCACGTGGTTTGAAATTGGACGGGTGGAGCTTTGCCGGCAGATTGGATTCGAATACAAGAAGATGGAAATTGAGGACGATAGTTTTCTGGTGGTGGCGGAGGCGAACTGCCGGTACAAACGGCCGGCGCGGTTTGATGATTTGCTCACGATTCGGACGCGGGTGACGGCTGCGCAGCGGCGGACGGTTCGGTTCGCGTACGAGATCATTCATCAGGAAACGGGCGAGACGATTGCGACGGGCGAAACGACACATGTGATTTGCAATCGCGCCGGGCAGACGAAATCCTTGCCGGAAAAATATCGCAAGTTCCTGCCGCTACCGATGGAGAGCCACAGCGCGTGAGCGCGGACGCTTAACTGCTGGATATGCCGCTTTGTGTGCCGGTCGAAATCATCGTCAGGATAGGAAACCAGGATAGGAAACGGGGATGAATAAGATTCAAATCGACGGCGAACATCTGACGCTTGCGGAGCTTTATGCCGTCGTTTTCGATGGCGCCGAGGTGGAACTGGCGCCCGCGGCGCGCGAAAAGATGAACGCATCGCGTGCGGTGATTGAACGGCTGGTGGAATCAAATGCGGCGGTCTACGGCGTGAACACTGGATTCGGGAAGATGGCGTCAGCGCGAATTTCTCGCGACCAGATACGGCAGCTGCAGGTGAATCTGGTTCGGAGCCACGCGTGCGGAGTGGGCGCGGCGCTTACTGAGCATGAAACGCGAGCGATGCTCGTGCTGCGAGCGAATGCGATTGCCAAGGGGCTTTCGGGCGTGCGTCCGATTGTGGCGGAGACGCTTTGTGCGATGCTGAATCGCAAAGTGCATCCTGTGATTCCGTGCCAGGGATCGGTGGGAGCGTCGGGCGATCTGGCGCCGCTGGCGCATCTGGCGCAGGTGGCGATTGGCGAGGGTGAGGCTATTTTTCAAGGACGAGCTGTTTCCGGCGAGTCTGCGATGCGAGACGCGAAGATCGCGCCCCTTGCGCTCGAAGCAAAAGAGGGTTTGGCGCTGTTGAATGGAACGCAGGGGATGCTGGCGCTGCTGGCACTGGGCCTGCGCGACGCCGAAACTGCGGTGGATACTGCCGATGTGTCGACTGCGCTTTCGCTCGACGCGCTGCGAGGGAGCCCGGCGCCGTTTGATGAACGGATCGCGCGCGCAAGGCCTTATCCGGGGCATTTGATTACGGCTCGGAATTTGGAGCGGTTGACGCGCGGGAGCGAGATTCGCGAATCGCATCGGTCGCCGGAGCGCGATCCGCGCGTGCAGGATCCTTATAGCTTGCGCTGCGTGCCGCAGGTGCATGGAGCGGTCCGCGATGCGCTGGCGCAGATTCGAGCGACGATTTTGATCGAGTTGAATAGCGCAACGGACAATCCGCTGGTGTTTGCGGGCGATGGCGGCGGTGGCGCGGGTGAGGTAATCAGCGGAGGAAATTTTCACGGGCAGCCGCTGGCGATGGCGGCGGATCAGTTGGCGGTGGCGCTGGCGACGCTGGCGGGGATATCGGAGCGGCGTACAGAGCAACTGACGAATCCACAGGGGAGCCAACTTCCGGCATTTCTGGTGCGCGAGGCGGGATTGAATTCAGGGTTTATGATTTTGCAGGTGACGGCTGCGGCGCTCGCCAGTGAAATGAAAGCGCAGGCCGCGCCGCATTCTGTGGATTCGATTCCGACTTCGGCGAATCAAGAGGATTACGTTTCGATGGGCATGGCCGCGGCGCGGCGAATTCAGCCGATGCTCGCGAATCTGCGGAACGTTTTAGCGATCGAATCGCTGGCTGCGTGCCAGGGATTGGATTTGCTTGCGCCGCTTCGCACCGGGCCTGAGACGCAGAAGGCGTACGAATTGGTGCGCGCTACCTCGAAGAAGGTAGACGCCGACCGGTCGCTTTCGCGGGATATAGAAGCTGTGGCCGCGCGAATTGCGGCGGGTGATTTCAGCAATCTCCTGCGCTAGTGGGTGCGATTGGCTTCAGAGCAGCGCGTTTTTATTTGGCTTCGCCGGATTCTGATTCGCTCGAGCCTTGCGTGCTTTTCGAAGCTGCCTGAGCTTGACTTGCGGCTGCGCCGGATTTGCTGATCGAGACAGTGTCTTGAGGCACGGCAGGCTGCTTTGGAGCTGAGTTTGGGTTTGCGTCGCGAACTTGGGCTTGCTTAGCGATCTGAGCGGACTGCAGAGCACTAGAAACTGAGCTGACAGGGTTTGCCACGGAAGTACCTCCAACATGGTAATCGGCGTGGGCGAAGCAGACTTTAGTCTTTTCGGAGATTCTTTCTGCGATTTGCGGAATTACGAAGCGAGAGATTGAAACAGGAATGTGCCGAAACGGAATCCGACCAGCCATTTGAACGGCGCGACTCCCATCGAATAGTGACCGCAGGGCAATGACAACCTCTCGACTTCTAAGCCACCTCGCGGAGCTTCGTCAAAAAAGGCATTCGTGAATTCGGGCCAGAAGGTGGGATCGTAGCGGCCGGTGATGGCGAGGATTTTTTTTCCGGTGCCGAGAAGTTTGGGGATGTAAGGAAACGGGCTGATGGGCGACCAGTAGCGGCGGATGTCCTCCTGCGAGAGCTTTGACTGCAGCGAGTCCCAAACATTCATCGTGGTCAGTCCGTTTGCTACGACATCACCGCAATAGGTGGCGACGTGCAGGAATGCGCCGGCGCGAATCGCGGATTCGTGACACATGGTGACGAACGCGATTGATGAACCGATGCTCGTGCCGAGAACGCCGAGGCGGTCGTAACCTTGTTGTTCGAGCCAGCGGAGGGTGCGGCGGGCGTCGAGAACGGCTTGGCGATTTGCTTGCAGCGTGAGGCCGACATTGGGACCAACGAGATGATCGGCGCGAGGATGGCCAGGGACGGCGCGGCGGTCGTGATATGGAAGGCTCATTTTCACGGCGGTGATTCCGAGCTTGTTGAGCCAGCGGCAGACGTCGGTCTGCTCTTCCCAGCGGGAATTCCACTGCGCGAGAACTACCACGGCGGGGCCGGTGTGACGGGCCTGGAAAAATTGTGCGTGGACGCGATTATTTTCGGGCCACGGTGATTCGATGGCGCTGGTGAAGGTGAGGACGCCGTCGTCGAGCGAATAGTCTGTTGCTGGGCCAGTGGCGTACCACTCGTCGCTGTGGGCGAGCGTGTGCTCGACGAAATGATCGAGGTATCCGCGAGGGTCGGGCTCGTTGGCGGAACCGCCGATGTGTTCGAGGCCCCAGGCGAACGGGAGCATCTTGCGATTGGGCTCCTGGGCCCAACGCATATGCTCGTAGCGCCGTATTTTTCGTTCCAATAAAGACATGGCAGCGGTTGATTCAATTCAGCTTACCAGAGGCGCCAACCGAAGCTGGGCGAGTGGCGGGGATTACGCATCGAACCGGGAAAAACGGCGAGTGAACGAGGCGACGTGCGTTGCGTGCGTTAGCAGTCGGGCACGGTTTTTGCTACGCGGCTTGAGTGAGTTGGACGTATGTGGCACATTCGATTTGTGGCTTCCGGGATGCTCATTGCGGCGTTCGTGTTTCTTTTCGGGCTGATCATAGGCAGCTTTTTGAATGTTTGTATCGTCCGGATTCCGGGCGGAAAGTCTATCGTTCTTCCCGCCTCCGCGTGTGTTAAGTGCGGGGCTGCGATCCGGCCTTACGACAATATTCCCGTTATCAGCTATCTCTTCCTGCGCGGGAAATGCCGGAAATGCGGGAATCCGATCTCAGCGATGTATCCGGTTGTGGAGCTTTTGACGGGACTGCTTTTTCTCGGGTGCTACGAAGCTTTTGGTTTTACGGCGGAAGCACTGAAATGGGCTGTGTTCTCGGCGATTATGGTGGTTCTGGTTTTCACGGACCTGCGCGAGAGAATTCTTCCTGACGTGGTGAACTTTACGGGTTTTGGCCTAGGGCTTCTTTTGAGCTTCTTCACGACACCCGTCGACGGAACGGCTCTGGCCATCGCAAAGCGGATCTTCGAGTTTCCGCCGCCCGCACCGGTTCTGTCGTTTGTGGACGCGCTGTTAGGAGCTGCGGCCGGTAGCGGTCTGCTCTGGGTGGTCTCCGAGGTGTATTTCCGCCTCCGCGGGCGTGAAGGGATGGGGATGGGCGACGTGAAGATGATGCTGATGGCCGGCGCATTCCTTGGGTTGAAGCGAACGTTGCTGACGATTTTCACCGGATCTGTGCTGGGAAGCGTCCTGGGCATCATCGTAATCGTGGCGCGGCGGAAGGATTCGGATTACGAGTTGCCTTTTGGCACCTTTCTGGGGATGGCTGCGCTGCTGGTGGTATTTTTCGGAACGCCGATTGTATATTGGTATCAGGGACTGCTGACGGTGCGATGATGGGTAGAGCGCATCTAACAGATCGAGGCGTCTGATGGTTTCCCAGATTCCACCGCGGATTCCGGGCGTTCAGCCCTTCGACCTTGGCTTTCTGGCCGGGGGACTCCTCGTTTTACTCCTTGTTTTGATCCTTTTCGCGATTGTGGTGCGCAAATTCCTGCGCAGGGGCGATGCGTCACCCGAAGGGCAGTTTACGGCTCCGGTGCCGGACCCGGAGAATGCTTCCGCGTTTATGGCCGCTTCGATGCAGGGCGTAATCGAGAAATTGCGGACGCAGGAAAAAGAGCTCGCGCGCCTGCATCTTGTGGCGCAAGAGCGCGCGCAGGAATCCGAACGTCTCACTGAAGAGGTAACCCGGAATATGCCTACGGGATTGCTTCTGGTGAATGCGACGGGCGCGATCAGCAGCACAAACCCGGCCGCCGAAGAAGCACTGGGTATTCGGACCTTGCGATACCGCTCGTACAAAGAGATTCTCGGCGCCGATACGGCGCTGACACGCTTGCTGACGGCGTGTTTGCGCGAGGGACGAACGTTCCATCGAGGCGAAGTGGAACACGTGACAGCGGAAGGTGAAATGCGCCACCTCGGCGTAACGATTTCTCCGATTTTCCGTGCAGTTCGCAATCCCCCGCGGCCCGGAACTGAATTCCCCGGCGTGCCCCCGGAGATGAAAGTCAGCGGCGCACTGTGCCTGATGAGCGATCTGACGGAACTTACCGCACTGCAGAAACAGATGCGCTGGAAAGAGAATCTCGCGGCGCTGGGAGAAATGTCCGCCGGTATCGCGCACGAGTTTAAAAACGCCCTGGCCACCATCTCCGGCTACGCACAAATGATTCGCAGCGAAGCACACCCGGGCCCTGGAGACATTCGGGAATCGGCCGAGCGCATTCTTGATCAGACGCGCGCGCTGACGCACGTGGTCACGGAATTTCTGCGTTTCGCCAAACCGCTCGAAATTTGCTATGAGACAGTGTCGATGAAAACGCTCGTCGAGCGGGTGACGGAAGAGCTGCGGGAAGCGAACCCGGGTTGTGCCGTTGAATACGAAGGAGCTTTCGAGGATCTGCCAGGCGATGAAGCATTGATCCGGCAAGCACTCGTCAACTTGACGCGCAATGGAGCGGAAGCCGCCCGCGAATCCGGTGGCAAGGCCCGCTTGACCGTCTCGGGGACGATTGAGGAGCTGGGCGGAAAGAAGTGGCAACGCATTTGTATTGCAGATAATGGACCGGGTATTCCGCAGACTGACTTGCCCAAAATCTTCCTTCCCTTCTACACCACGAAATCCGAGGGCACTGGCCTGGGACTGGCCGTGGTCCAAAAAGTGGCGCTGCAGCACGGTGGCAGCATCGAAGCGCGCAACCGCACCGGCGGAGGCGCGGAGTTCCTGCTGTGGTTACCTTTGCGGCAGGAGCCCTCGCCGTCGCTATTCCCCTCCGAAGCCGCCCGCATCTAAACTATATCCAGGGCCTATCCCCTAGGTGCCTCCCGGGAGGCGTAGCTATGCGCAGCAGAACACTCTGGTTGGCGGCGATTGCCGCGATTGCGGCGTTCGCGCCCAGCAGCTATTGTCAGCAACAGGAGCCGGCAAAACAGGCTTCGCCGGACTCCGCTGCATCGCAGAGCGCAGCGCAGGCATCACCACAATCGGCTTCGACACCACAGGAATCACTGGCTGACGCGGCGCGCCGAGCCCGCGAACAAAAGAAAGACACCGCCAAGCAGGCCAAAGTCATCACGAACGACAATATTCCCAAAGAGGGCGGGATCTCAGCGGTCGGCGAGGAGCCGCCCGCCGCGGAGAATGCCGAGAATGCTCCGAGCGACGCTGCGAAGTCCGACAAGACCGCAAAAAGCGATGAAGACAAATGGCGGGCGCGATTCGACAAATTGCATCACAAGCTCGAACAGGACCAGGCTGACCTCGAGGTGATGCAACGAGAGCTCGGGGTGCTCAATTTGCAGTATTACAACGATCCCGTGAAGGCCATGCAGCAGGATCTCACTCGCAGCGATATCAATGAAAAAACTGCGAAGATCGCAGCCAAGGAAAAAGAAATTGAAGCCGACAAGCAGGCCATCTCCGATGCAGAGGACGACCTTCGCCAGGCGGGCGGCGATCCGGGATGGGCTCGCTAGCCAGTTTCCATGGAGCCAATTCTCCTTGTCGAAGATAAGCCCGAGCTTCGGGCCATGCTGCGCAAGGCGCTCGAGCGCGCAGACTATTCGGTGGAGGAAGCGCCCGACGGCAACGCTGCAATCGACAAGATACGCGCGCGCCGCTACTTGCTGGTCCTCACGGATTTAAAGCTGCCGGGAAGTTCGGGATTGGATGTCCTCCGCGAGGCTCGCCGTGTGGAGCCTACCCTGCCCGTGATTCTCGTGACGGCCTATGGGTCCGTGGAAGAGGCTGTGACGGCAATGAAAGAGGGCGCGTTCGATTTCATTCAGAAGCCCGTGGATCTCGATCATTTGAAGTTGCTGCTCGATCGGGCTACGAAGCAGCAAGAACTCCTTCGAGAAAATCTGCTGCTGCGGGAAGAATATGCCGCGCACTATGGATTCCCCCGGATCGTCGCCGAACATCCCAGTATGAAAGACGCCAGCCAGATGACGCAGCGCGTGGCTGCGACGGATTCGACGGTGCTCCTTCTGGGTGAAAGCGGCACAGGAAAAGAGCTTTTCGCCCGCGCGATTCATCACCTGAGCCCGCGCGCGGACCATTCTTTTGTGGCGCTGAACTGCGCGGCGATCCCCGAAGGGCTGGTCGAAAATGAACTCTTCGGCCACGAGCGCGGCGCCTTTACCGGTGCAGGCGCGCGAAAAATCGGGAAACTCGAGTTAGCTCATCGCGGAACGCTCTTCTTGGACGAGATTGGCGAACTGCCTCTTGCAGTGCAAAGCAAGCTTCTGCGCGTGCTGGAAGAAAAGCGATTCGAGCGCGTGGGCGGGACGCAGGAAATCGAGGTAAACGTTCGAATTCTTACAGCGACGAACAAAGACCTGCACGCTGCGGTGGCGGATAAGACGTTTCGTGAGGACCTCTACTTCCGGATTTCCGCAGTGCCGATTACGATTCCGCCTTTGCGCGAGCGTGGTGACGACGTGCTTCTGCTCGCCGAGCATTTCCTCGAGCGCTTTAAACGCGAATTTCGCAAACCAGCCCTCGCGCTGACGGAAGACGCACGCGAGCGCCTGCTTACCTACCCATGGCCGGGTAATGTGCGCGAGCTACAAAATGCGATCGAGCGGGCTGCAATCCTTGCGAATGGTTCGGACATCGACGTAGCTGGTTTGCAATTACCTTCCGCGCGGCCGACCGCCGAGCAACTGCCCGAGCATATGGTGGAGGATGAATTTTTATGGGAGGGGCCGCTGGAGGAAGTTTCTCAGCGCGCCGTGGCGCATGTGGAGCGGTTCAAGATTCAGAATGCGCTACGCGAAACGAAGTGGAACAAAACGCGCGCCGCGGAAAAACTGGGCGTGTCGTACAAGACGCTGCTTCACAAGATCCGAAACCTGGGCCTCGATAACTAGCTTTTCGCTTCTTTGGATTCCCCTCGGGGATGCTTCCGGCGCTCTTTCCAAAACCCACCGGCGGGTTTGTCTTCGGATTCGATTAGGGCTTTGCCCGGTTCGGGCAGACGCCCGGTGTGGAGCACAACGCTTCCAAAATTCCATGCCTGATGGCGGACTCCCAGAAACCCAGCTTTGAATAGCAATTTCCCGAGCTCCTGCGGGCTCGGAAAGTTCGATACAGAGCTGGGCAAGTATGAGTAGGCTGCCTTATTACCCGAAATCACGCCGCCGATGACAGGCAGGATGCGCTTGAAATAGAAGCGATACATCCCGGCCATTGCGCTATTGGTTGGCTCAGAAAATTCGAGGATCGCGATTCTTCCGCCCGGCTTCAACACGCGGGCAATTTCGCGCAGGCCGCGCTCGTAGTTGGCGAGATTCCGAAATCCGAAGGCCGAAGCCACGAGGTCAAAAATCGCGTCGGGAAACGGCATGCTTAGCGCATCGCCGTTGATAAATTCGGCCGTGTGAGAATCAGCTCGCGCTTTTTGTCGGGCGCGTTCCACCATCGGGTAAGCAAAATCGCAGCCCATGATCGGTACCCGATGCGCCGTAGAGTCGCGGATCACGTCTACTCGCTCGACCTCGAACGCGAATGCGAGGTCGCCCGTGCCGCAGCACAAATCAAGAACGCGAGCGTCGGTACGCCTAAGAATGCGGCGGAATTTTTCCGCCGTCAGCCGGCGCCATCTATTGTCCATCGAAAAGGACAGGAGGTGGTTGAGCAGGTCATATCGAGGCGCGATAGCGCTGAACATATCGCGCACGCGACGTGCGGAATCGCGCTCGTCGCGAGCGCCTTTCGGACGGGCCCCCAAACCTTGCGCGGACGATGGTTCGAAGATTTTCATGCTGTGTGCCACTCTCCGGACCTTGTTCCGCGTCGCTGCCAATCGTCAACGAGTCCGGAAAACGCGCGAAAACTCATGCCAGTGATCCGCCACGGTATTGCGATTCCCCATTTCGCTTGTCCGATAACGGAGGGCAATACCCAGCCGATCTCGCCGGCATGGACTTTCTTGTCGCTCAGCAATAGCGATCGCAACTGTGATTCTGAAAGCGACGGCATCCGCGGAAGCGGCCCGACAGATAGAATCAGGCTGACAATTCGCGCCGCATCCTTTACGTCGAGCTTCCCAATCGCAAGGGCAAGGAGCGTCGCGAAAATCATGCCGTGACCTACCGCCTCTCCATGCAGAAACTTTTTATAACCCGTAGCGGTCTCCAGCGCGTGACCGAGCGTGTGGCCGAAATTCAAAACCTGCCGCAGGCCGCTTTCGCGTTCATCTTTGGCAACAATTTTCGCTTTGATTCCGATGCATCTTGGAATCACGAATTCGAGAGCCGCGCGATCTCGGCGCAGCAGGGCGAGCATGTGCCGTTCGAGATAGCGGAACAGAGTCGGATCAGCGATCACGCCGTATTTAATTACCTCGTACAGTCCCGCGCGATACTGGCGGTGTGGCAGCGTGCCAAGAACATCCGCATCGGCGATGACCAGATCCGGCGGGTAAAATGCGCCGATGAGGTTCTTCCCTTCCGGAAGATTTACGCCCGTTTTTCCCCCGACCGCACTATCCACTTGCGCCACAAGAGTAGTGGGAACGTGAACGAGGCGTACGCCTCGCAAATAGGTGGCTGCTACAAATCCTGCGACATCTCCTACCACTCCGCCGCCGACAGCTACCAAGGTGGCGTCGCGATCCGCACCCAGGCTGATCAGCGCGCGCGCGATTTTTTCTACGGTGGCGAGCCGTTTCGCCGGCTCGCTGTCATCGAATAAAATCGTGGCGCTCCGCGTCCGGCGAGTGTTCCCCGTCAGTTTCCTGCCCCAGTAGTTCCAGACCCGGGGTGAAGATAGAAAGAAAATCTCGCCGTGCCGATTGCTGTGGCCGATAAGCTGCGGGACCCGTGAAACATTCCCGCGCGAACAGGCCACGACGTATCTTCCGCGAGCGCTATTAATGCGAATCCTGGCCATTCTGGAGCCCCAGAATGTAGCACAGGTAAATGCTAGGTAAATTCAGGGCTATGCCTGCGCCACGTTACAAATCTATAAAAACTGAACGCTAACTATAGAAACTTCTTTGTTCAGCGGCGCGCGCGGCGAAACGAGGGCACACTGTTTGATTTTGCCCGAGCGGCCATATCTGGGCGAGATGGCATCGCTGTCCCGAACTCTAGCCGAAAATATCCTTCACTTTGTCGAAGAAAGTCGAAGCTCGCTCGATCGGCTTGTTTTCTACTTTCATTGTCTGCCCGAGTTGTTCGAGCAATCGGCGCTGCTCGCGGGTCACCTTGGCAGGTATTTCCACTCGAACGCTCACGTACAAATCGCCGCGTCCGCCGTGCGGGTTGGGTAGACCCTTCGATTTTTTGCGGAAGATCTGGCCGGATTGGGTTCCCTCCGGTATCTCGAGGTCCTCTTCGCCAGAAAGCGTGGGGACTTTGATGGTGGTGCCCAGAGTCGCCTGTGACAAGCTCATGGGAATCGTGCAGTAGAGATCGGCCCCGCGACGCTCAAAGAACACGTGCTCCTTCACTTCGAGAAAGATATATAGATCGCCAGCTTGTCCGCCGTTGGTGCCGGGTTCGCCATGCCCTGCCATCCGCAAGCGGGTGCCTGAATCCACTCCGGCGGGAACGCCGACTTCGAGCGTTCGTTCGCGTTCGATGCGTCCCTGGCCGCGGCATGCGGCGCAAGCATCGCGAATTACCTGGCCGACGCCCTGGCACGCGGGGCATGTGCGCGTGATGGAGAAAAAACCCTGGCTGTAAGAAACCTGCCCTCGGCCGCCGCATGTTTTGCAGGTCGACATCCCAGTGCCGGACTTCGCACCTGTTCCGTGGCATGCTTCGCAGGCTTCGTGCCGCGAAACGTGAATCTTCGTGCTGACTCCGGTCGCCGCTTCTTCAAACGTAAGCGTCATGTCGTAGCGCAGATCGGCGCCGCGCTGACCGCGCTGCCCTCGGCCTCCACGACGGCGTCCGCCGCCGAGAATATCTTCAAAGCCGAACAGGTCGCCGAGAATATCTTGAAAATCCTCGAAGATAGAGGCGTTGAATCCGCCAGCCTCAAATCCGCGACTGCCCAGTCCCGCATGGCCAAAGCGATCGTAAATCGAGCGCTTCTGCGGGTCGGATAGCACACTGTAAGCCTCGGCTGCAGTGCGAAAATTCAGCTCCGCTTCGTGCTTATTCTCCGGATTGCGATCCGGATGCCACTTCATCGCCGCCTTGCGGTACGCGGACTTGATCTGCTCCGCTGACGCGTCGCGTGTTACTTCCAACACTTCATAGAAATCCTGCTGTTTGCTGGGTGCCATCGCTTCTTTTCAGTCCTTGTCCCGACTAAATGTAAGTTTCGATCAATTAAAGTTGCATTTCTAAGCTTGGATTAGCTTTTTTCTGACGAAACAACCTCAGCCTGATCAATTCTTGCGGCCGCTCGCGACGCGCACCATTGCTGGGCGCAGCACGCGATTGTGAAATATGTAGCCCGGCTGGAACTCTTCGATCACGGCACCATCGGGATAATCGGTTGTGGGCACGTGTTCCACGGCGTGATGCACATTGGGATCGAATTCTTTGCCGACAGACTCGATTCGATGGACCCCCTGCTTGGCGAGTAAGTCCCAGAGCTGTTTCCGAATCAGCTCAAAACCCTTGCGATAATCCTCATAGGCGGGATCATCGTGGGCGGCGAGAGCTCGATCGAAACCGTCCAGCACGGGAAGAAGTTGCTCAATAAGATTTTCGACTCCGCGATGCCTCGCCTGGTCACGCTCTTTCTCGGTTCGCTTGCGGTAATTGTCGAAGTCCGCCTGCAAGCGGACGAGAGTGTTCGTCAGATCCTGTTTCTCTGCGGCGAGCTTTTGCACCTGCCCTTCCGGCGCCGACTCCGGCGCTGGGGCGGCCGCCGAACCGGCATCGTCGCTGCCAGATTCAACCGGCACGACGCTTGGCCTCGGGCGCTCGTCTTCTTTCTGGCTCTTCTGCGCTGCCACTCTCTAACTCCCCTCTTTTTCTTCGGAAAAGAATTGCGACATAAAGGCCACTGCCGTAATCACGCGCTCGTAATGCATCCGCATCGGCGCGACGATGCCCAGCGTGCCTTGCACTTCGCCTTCCGTCGAATAGGATGCAGACACGACCGCCAGATGCTTTCCCGCATTCGAAATCTGGTCTACTCCCAATTCCACGTGCACCGGTTCCGGCGCCTCGATACATCCGCTCAAAATCGCGATTAAACGATCCTTCTCCTCGATCGTCTCGAGCAACTCGCGCAACTGCTCCTGATTCGCAAATTCCGGAGACGCCGCCATCTGCGCGGCTCCCTCCACGTAAATCTTGCGCTCGTCGATATCGCCCAGAACGCTTGGATCGCACAGCATCAAGGCGTCGCCGGCCAGTTGGCTGTAACGTTCGCGGTCGCGCGCGAGCTGCAACCGCAGATCTGCCCGCATCGCTTCGATCGTCCACCCGATGTAGTGGTGGTTCAAATAAGCCGCGATCTGATCCAAATCTTCTTGGCGGAATTGCCGCTCCGGCCGGAGCAACTTGTCTCGTGTCTGGCCACCGGCAGCAACCAGCACCACCAGCACACGATTGTCCGGCAATAGCAGAAATCGAAGGTGCTCTACTATGCTGCGTGCCAACGGCGGCGCGATGAAAATCCCGAGTCCACGGGAAACGGCTGCCAGCACGTGACTGGCGCGCTCCATCACCGCTTCCGGCGTCTTCGCAGCTTCGAGTTCCCGCCGGATCCAGAGCCTGTCTTCAGGGCTGGCGGTCGCTTGCGCCGCCACCTGCTCAACGAAGAATCGGTATGCTGCGGCTGTCGGTACCCGTCCGGCCGAAGTGTGCGGTTGGTAAAGAAAGCCGCCATCTTCCAGATCCGCCATGACGTTGCGCACGGTCGCAGGACTCAGCGGATCGACGTGCCGCCGCGCGACGCTACGCGACGAGACGGGCTCGCCCGTCTCGATGTACTCGCGCACCACGTCGGACAGAATTTGCTGGTGGCGCCGATGCTGTAACACGGGAGAAACCATGAGATTACGACCGCTCCTGAAACGCTCGCACGAAAAGGGGGCGAGAAGTATGCCCAGATAATTAGAGTTTAGTCGTGTCAGGCTGACGCGTCAACTTTAGCGCTGTCCTGAGTCACCTGAAACTTACCCGTAGTTCCCGCATCGCGAAGGCTCTGCGAACCCGGCTTGCTAGGATGCTCTACGTATCATATTCTTTCCGCACGATTTAGGGATGGCTTAGTGGCTTCGCTAGGCATCGGAGGCTGATGAGGTTTCAAATCGTTCTGGGGCTAGCTTTTGCGGGCTTTGCACTCCCGGCGGGATCGGGTCAGACAACTGCCGCCCAACACGCCGCCTCGACCGTGCCGGTCGCCTCGCCTGAGGCGGCAAGGCCGAAAACTCTATCTACTCGCGTGGTCGCCTATCAAATCGACGCCCATCTCGACACCGTGAAGCACACGATCGTTGCAACCGAAACCCTACGTTACCGGAACCTCACCGGACATCCGCAGAAAACGTTTCCATTTCATCTCTATCTGAATGCGTTCCAGCCTCAATCCACGTTCATTACCGAAGAACGCCGCGATGATCCCGACTATCAATGGAAACCCGAGCATTACGGCGCGATTAGTATCTCGCATCTCGAAGTCACAGGCATGGGCGACCTGACGAACCAGATTCATTTCATCCAACCTGACGACCATAACGCTGCCGATCACACGGTGATGCAGATCGAACTTCCCAGCAGCCGTTCCTGCAGGCGCGGAAGTGGAATTCAAGATCGCCTTCAACGAGCAATTGCCCGAAGTCCTGGCGCGAACTGGATACCTGCGCGATTTCTACATGGTCGGCCAGTGGTTTCCGAAGGTTGGCGTGTGGTGGAAAGGCGCGTGGAATTGCCACCAGTTTCACAACACGACGGAATTCTTCGCGGACTTCGGGACGTTCGATGTGAAGGTGACGCTCCCTCAAAATGAAATCGTTGGCGCGGGCGGCGATCTCGTTTCCTCGACGAACAATCCCGACGGCACAAAGACACTTACGTTCCACTCCGAAGACGTGCACGATTTTTCATGGAGCGCGAGCCCGAGTTTCACAGACGTTGAAGATTCCTGGACCGGCAGCGCGGGAACCGTGAAGCTTCATGTCTTGATGTCGCCCGGAAATCTGGCGTCTGCTCCGCGCTACATTCAAGTCTTGAAGGGCACGCTCAGCGCTCTACGATCAATGGATCGGACCATATCCGTACGATCGGCTTACCGTAATCGATCCTCCGCATGGCGGGTTCGAGGCCGGCGGCATGGAATACCCAACGCTCATCACCGCAGCCACCAATTGGTTTATGCCGAAAGACGCGCTGCTACCCGAGATCGTTACGCAGCATGAATTCGGCCATCAGTACTGGTATGGAATGGTAGCAACGAATGAATTCGAGGAGGCATGGCTCGACGAAGGAATTAACAGCTACATGGAAACGAAAGGCATGGACGCGCTCTATGGCAAGTACACCTCGGAATTTAAGTTCCCATTCGCTCAGATGGGGGAAGATGACGAGCAGCGCTTCGCATATCTCGAGAAGCCTGATACTGATCCAATCACTCGCTTCGCCTGGCGCTTTTACGATAGTGGCGCGTATGGCGCCATAACCTATGGCAAGACAGCTACGGTCCTGCTGACCCTCGAAAAAATCATCGGCGAAGAAACTTTGCGGCAGGCGCTGCATACGTATTTCATGCGCTATCGCTTCACCCACCCTACGGGCGAAGACTTCATCAAAACTGTTGAAGAAGTCTCTGGCAAGGATCTGCGCTGGTATTTCGAGCAGGCCGTTTCCGGCACACAAATGTTGGACTACAAAATCCTCGATGCGCATTCGGACCCCGTAAATTGGTACGAGCCCGAGAACATAGCAGCTAAGAATAGCGATGTGCTCTATCGCACTTATGTGACAGTGCAGCGTAAGGACGATTTTGTATTCCCCGTCGACGTCAAAGTCACTTTCGATGACAAACAGTCGGTGATCGAGCATTGGGACGGCCGCGACCGCTGGGTTCGTTATGTCTACGATCGAAAGTCTCAGATCGTGTCCGCGGAAATCGACCCGGGACATCAGATCTGGCTGGACCGCGATCTCTTTAACAACAGCTACACCGTGAAACCCGACAATCAGGCCACAAAGAAGCTATCGAACATCTTGGGTTTTGCCAGCGAGTGGATGGCGCAACTGCTCGCATGGATTGCGTAGCCGGGATTCGGAAGCGGAGGATTCGTAATGGCAGACGCAACACGGGGGACGTTTTTCTCCGGTGCCTCGCTCGTATGGGGTCGCCAACGCGTTCTCTGCTTGATTTACGCTGTGAATTTCGTGCTGGCCTATATCGCGACTCGCGGAACCAATGAACGCATCGCCGCAATTCTCGACCATAGCCTAGCCGCTGGCCAGCTTGTGCACGGATTCAATCTTGGAGCTCTCGGTTCGCTCGCCGCGAATCCTGAATCGCCATTCGGGGGATCGATTTCGGCTTCCCTCTCGGGCGCGATCCTCTTCACGGTCTTCATGATCTTTGCGACAGGCGGAATCCTTGCTACTTACTATTCCGGCCAGCGGCTTCATGCCGGCGCATTCTTCGAAGCCTGCGGCCACCATTTCTGGCGATTCGTCCGATTGACAATTTACCTTCTGATTGTTCTGATTCCAGTTTTCATCCTCGGCGGAATCGCGCACCGAACGTACGATCGCATTAACAAGCAATCGATCTCGCCAATGCCCGCGGTTCATTTCTTTGAGGCTGCCGCAGTGGTGGTCTTATTGCTGATGATCTGTATCCGCGTCTGGTTCGATATGGCGCAGGTGATCGCGGTGGCCGAAGACGAGCGTCGCATGCGCAAAGCTCTTCGTCGTTCTGCTACGTTGTTGAGACATAATTTTCTTTCTCTCTACTGGTTATATCTGCGGGTGAGTTTGATCGCCTGGATCGTTTTCGCTATAGGCTTGCACATTTGGATGACGCATCTGCGTCCCGAATCTATTCTTGCTCCATTCCTGCTTTCTCAATTCCTGATCATTTTCTGGCAGGCTTGCCGCTTGTGGCAGCGCGCGAGTGAATGCATCTGGTACCGGGAGCATCAGCGCGCCATCCTGGTTGCCACTTCGGCCTATGAATTGCCGCCGGTGATTTCTCAACGACCGTTGGCTGCACCAACGGCTTAAATCACCAAATTCTGCACCGTTCCCCTGCCGGCCGCACCATCTTCGAATCTGCGCCGCAATCAAACGCCTTGGAGAACGCAGGCATGTTGGAAACCGGCGCGTTCACCCGGTAACTATCCAAAGGATGCGGATCTGTATTGACGATCATCCGCGCATACTCCGGCCTCATGTTGCCCGCCCAGACTTGTGCCCAACCGAGGAAGAATCTTTGGTCAGCCGTAAAGCCGTCGATCGGCGCGAGCGCAGGCTTCCCTTCCAGCGTTTTTTGAAGGGCAGCATACGCAATCGTCAGCCCGCCGAGATCCGCAATACTCTCGCCTTCCACGAGCTTCCCGTTTTCATGCAGGCCAGGCTCCACTTCGAAGCTGTCGAACTGCTTCACGATGCATTCGCCACGCGCGTGGAAATTCTTCAAATCCTCTGGCGTCCACCAGTTTTTCAAATTGCCCATCGCATCGAACTTGCTGCCCTGATCATCGAAACCGTGCGTCAACTCGTGCCCTATCACCGAGCCCATCCCGCCATAGTTCATCGCGTCGTCACGATTCGGATCGTAGAAGGGCGGCTGCAAGATTCCCGCGGGAAACACGATTTCGTTGCGAGTAGAGTTGTAATAGGCATTCACAGTCGGCGGCGTCATATTCCAAACACTTCGGTCCACCGGCTTGCCAATTTTTCCAAGCTCGTACGCGGCCTCGAATTCGTTACCCCGGATAAAATTCTCGACGTACGGCCCGCGATCTACTTTGTAGCCGGAGTAATCGCGCCATTTATCGGGATAGCCGATTTTCAACTTGATGGCGCTCAGCTTTGCGGTGGCCTGTTCGCGCGTTGCCGGGCTCATCCAGTCGAGCGTCGAAAGATCGGCGCGCAGAGCGTCAATCAGATTGTGAACCATTTCGAGGGCCTTAGCCTTGGCCTCGGGCGGAAATGCCCTCTGCACGTAGAACTGTCCCAAATCTTCGCCCAGCTTCTGGTCGGTCGCTCGCACACAGCGGCGCCAGCGCGGCAAGATTTCTGTCGTGCCAGTTAATTTCCTTGAGTAGAAGTCGAAATTCTCGTCCACGAGTTTCTTTGGCAGCGCCGTGGCCTCCGCATGAACGAACTGCCAGCGCAGATACACTTTCCAATCCGCGAGCGGAACGGACGTCCATGCCGCGCTCACTTCCTTCATAAAGTCCGGTTGAAACACATTGATCTGCGTCACCGGCGGCGCGCCGATTTCCTTGAAATACCCTTCCCAATCCACATTGGGCGCGAGTTCCTGAAACTGCGAAACTGGCATTTTGTGGTAAAGCTTGTCGGGGTCGCGCAAATCGACACGCGGCATCGAAACTTTCGCTAGTCGCGTTTCAATTTCCATCACAGTTTTCGCTTCGGCCGCCGCCGTCGCTTCGCCATCCCCCAACAGCTTGAACATATTCGTCACATGCTGAACATATTCGTCCCGCAGCTTCTTGGATTTCTCGTCGTCGCGCGTGTAATAGTCGCGGTCCGGCAAGCCCAGCCCACCCTGCCCGATGCCCGCGAGCATGCTGTTGCTGTCTTTAAAGTCGGTCTGGGAGCCAAAACTGAAGATTGCGTCCACGCCCTCGTTTTGTAATCGCGCTACTTCCGCCTGCAGGCTCGCGGCGTCCTTCATCTGCGCGATTCTTTCGAACTCAGGCGCGAGCGGCTTTATTCCCGCCGCTTCGATCGCGCTTTCGTCCATACAGCTCGCATAAAAATCGCCAATCTTTTGCCAATTCGATCCCGGCTGCGCGGACTTGTCTTTCGCCGCATCATCAAGAATCGTGTGCAGCACGTCCTGGTTGTGCTCCTGAAGAATTGTGAACGAGCCCCACCGCGGATAAGCCGCGGGTATCGGATTGTTTTTCATCCAACCGCCATTGGCGAATTGATAGAAATCTGCGCACGGGGAAGCGGAGCGATCCAGGTTTGCAAGGTCCAACGCGCCCTTCTTCGATTCGTCAGCGGTTGCGGCGCTCGATGGCGCACTTGCTCTAGCTCCGATGCAGTCGGGGAGTAGCGTATGAACCACCGCAGAGGTGCTAGATCCTTCGTTCTGCGGACCTTTCGTCTGGGCCGTGGCAGCTGCGCTGCTCGCCGCAAGCAAAACAGCCGATGCAAAAACTCGCACCGTCGACGTCATTGTCATGATTCCTCGCTTTTCATTTTGGCCGCTGGTGCTCACACCCCAGCTGAGCCGCCGCTTACATTTATGAATTTTGCCCCAGGCAGGACCTTCGAATCACCCGCCACGCCAAGTGTATTCTGATGGCCCAGGAACGGTGTGTCAAACCTTGCCTGGCCGGCTTTATTCATCGAATCGGTCGATCTGGAATATTTTTCTCTTTCGCTGCGTCGCCCTGAATCTCGAATATGGATATATAATCCGGCACCGGTCCTTCGGCGCGATACGGACAGCTCTAAGCCGCACAATCACGAAGAGATTTCAGGAGGAGGAAAAACGTGTCCTCGCGATCCATTTTGAAATTGATGGCGACCGTGACCATCCTGCTTTGTGCTGCAGCTGCGAAAGCTCAGCAGATGCCGAATCCTTACGGCCCACCCATCTCCCTTGAAAACGCGAAAAAAGCTGCTGCTGCTGCGATCGCAGAAGCGCGAAAGAATAATTGGAGTATGGCCCTCGCCATCGTCGATCCGAATGGCACGCTCGTCTACTACGAGAAAATTGACAATACGCAGATCGGAAGCGCTCAGATCGCCATCAGCAAGGCGCGCTCGGCGGCGCTCTTCAAGCGCCCGACGAAATGGTTTCAGGATCAGGTATCCAAAGGCGGCGATGGCATGCGGTATTTGGGGCTAGAGGGGGCGGTTCCCCTGGAGGGCGGCGTCCCTATCGTAATGGAAGGTAAAATTGTCGGCGCGATAGCATTGTCCGGCGGCACTTCGGCACAGGACGCCCAATGCGCACAGATCGGCGCTGATGCACTGAAATAGCCTGCGTGATTCCTATTTTCTCACGAGGGTATTGAAGTCGGCTTCCTTGCAAAAAGAAGTAAGATTCTCGCTTCGTTGAATGGAGAGATGCTCGATGCGAAGGTTTGCCTTGTGGGCGGTCGTTCTGATGATCTCAGCGGTTGCGTTACCGATTCGAGCTGTCGCGCAGGCCAAGGACGACACACCGGCAAGCAAACCCGACGCAGCGAAGCCGGAGCAATTTAAGCCGGAGCAGCAGGCAAGCAAAGGCTCCGTCACCGTTGGCGGCAATGTCATCAACTACGACGCGTTTGCCGGAACTCTCGTCGTGCACACGAAGGACTGGGACGATGTTCCGCAGAACAAAGACCCGAACGACAAGACCCAGGCGCCCGAAGCCAGCATGTTTTACGTGGCGTATTTCAAATCCGATAATAAAGGTGCGCCGCGTCCGGTCACATTCCTCTATAACGGCGGCCCAGGTTCTTCAACCGTGTGGCTGCACATGGGAGCATTCGGGCCGAAGCGCGTCGTTACCGCGGACGATTCCCATACGCCGGCCGCGCCATATCCGGTCGTCAACAACGACTACAGTCTCCTCGATGTGAGCGACCTCGTTTTTGTGGATGCGCCTGGGACTGGTTTTAGTCGCATCAGCGGCAAGGATCGCGAAAAGGCGTTCTATGGCGTCGATCAGGACGCACAGGCGTTCGCGGATTTCATCGTGCAGTTTCTGAGCAAATATGGACGATGGAACTCTCCTAAATTTATGTTCGGAGAAAGTTACGGCACCACGCGATCCGCTGTACTGGTCAATGTGCTCGAGACGCAACGGGTTGTGGACTTCAATGGCGTTATTCTTTTGTCGCAAATATTGAACTTTAACTTAAGCGCAGACGGCCCGCAGTTTAATCCCGGAGTCGACCTCCCCTACCAACTCGCATTGCCAACGTACGCCGCATCCGCCTGGTATCACCACAAACTGCTGGATACGCACCAGGAACTGGCACCGCTAGTCGCGGAAGTCGAGCGATTTGCAATGAACGATTACGCGCAAGCACTCGCGACTGGATCTACGCTCGCGCCGGAACAGCGCAAGGCAATCGCGCAAAAGCTGCATCAATACACTGGCCTCCCGGTGGAATACATCGAGAAAGCGGACCTGCGCATCAACGGCGGAGAATTTGAAAAAACACTTCAGGACGACACGGATACCACGACTGGCCGGCTCGATACGCGCTTCTCCGGGCCCACATTGGATCCGCTCAGCAAAGAGGCGGAATACGATCCTCAATCGGCGGCGATTGGATCGGCGTATGTTTCCGCTTTCAATGACTACGTGCGCAAGGAATTGAAGTTTGGTGAGAACAAGATTTTCAAGCCCGAAATCGAGATCTGGAAGACGTGGAATTTTCTGCATCAGCCTCCGGGATCCCCACTACCGCTGCCAATGGCGACGAACGTGATGCCCGACCTGGCGATGGCGATGAAATATAACCCGGACCTCAAAATACTGTTGAACGCCGGCTATTTCGATCTGGCCACGCCGTTTTACGAAGGAGTCTACGAAATGCAGCACCTGCCGATTCCGGCCAAATTGCAGAAGAATATCGAGTTCCAGTTTTATGAATCCGGGCACATGGTTTATGCCCGCTCGGCCTCGCTGAAAGCCCTGCACGACAATGTGGCAGCCTTCATCCTTAAGGCGGCGAGTCCCAAAAACAACTAAGGCACAGCGACCCTTAGATTTCTGGGCGGCTGAGTGTTTTAGTGACGTAAGGGCCGATCAGGGTTTTCGTGCGTGGGCTTTCGCGTGGAATTTTGCTGGTTCGACGATCGCTCGATAGACGCGCCCGCGACCAATCACATGTTCGCCGGCGCTGGCTTCCACCTCGAAAATCATGAAGCGTCCCTTGTGTTCCACCAGGCGCGCCGTGGCTCGAACAGATGTTCCTTCCGGCACCGCTTTCAAATGGTCCACTTCGATTCGCGTTCCAACAGTAATCGCTCCAGCGGGCAGCTCTGCCTGAACCGCCTGCGCCGCAGCTATTTCCATCATACCGATCATTGCCGGCGTTGAAAGTACGGCTGGCAGTTGTGGATTGAAGTGGGCGAGAGTCCATTCGTGAGGGACGATTTTCTCGATCGTAGCTTCCAGACCTGTACGCGGGCGCTCTTCCTGCGTCGTCATCAGGAAGGTTCACGGGTGACGACTTCACGCACAAGTCGTGGATCGAGGAAGCTGTGTACAAATTCCGCCATCGTAATTCCAAGCTGGCCCCACAAACGCCGCTTAAGCCCACGATATTCCTGCGAGCCGCTGAAGATATCGCGCATCAAGTCGCGAAACGTCGGAGAGTAATTAATCAGCTGCACTATGCGCGTGGTGATCGCGCCGCCAAGAAATGTACCGCGAAACACTTTGCGTGCGATGTTCGCAGCAAACTCCAGGTCAGCGGAAAATGCGGCACGCAACCGCTCCGGATATGCCTGCGGTTGCCCCTCTGCGATTGCTTGCGCGAGCAAGTCACCCGAGCGCAGCGCGTAATAAAGCCCCTCGCCCGTAATCGGATCGACGCAAGCAGCTGCATCGCCCGCGAGCGCCCAATTTTTTCCAGCGATTTTTCGGCCGCGAATGGTCTGCGCCTGCGGCGAGGGCAGCACGTGGCTATAGAGCTTTGCACCTTCCATCGGAATATTTTCCTTGGAAATGAAATCGTCAAGATGCCGCCGCAATTTCTGGCTGGAGGTCTGACCCAGCTTCGCGCAAATACCGACCGAAATGTGGTCCGCACGCGGAAACGACCAGAGATAGCCTTCGAACTGTTTCAAGAATTTGACTTTTAGAATGTCTTCTTCGGTGGGTACGAAGTATCCCAAGGTCATTTCCAAATCGCGTGCCCCGAGTGCGGTCGTTTCCGGAAGCAATTGATTTCGTGCTCCGGCGGCGAGCACGGCGAAATCTGCTTCAGCCTCTTCTCTCCCCACAGAAAGTTTCACTCGCGCGCTCTTTGTATCAATCTCGGTTACCCGCGCGCAAATCGCCGTGCAGCCGGCCTCCACGGCCCGATCCAGCAAAAGCCCGTTCAGAACCTTCCGCGAATAAATGACGATCGGATTGTTCATTTCGAAACGGGCTCGATGGCCGCGGCTCGAAATCAGTTCGGCTGTGCGGATAATTTTTTTCGGATGAGGTGAATCGAGCAGAAAAGGGTAAGTTTCGATGGCCTTGTGCGTTAAGCCGCCGCCGCACGGCTTCTCCCAGGCCAGGCGCTCGTCGAAAATCGTTACTTCAAATCCGGCTGTCGCCAGCCGCTCTCCACAGAGCGCACCGGCAGGACCGCCTCCGACAATTGCGATTTTTTTCATTCCGCGGGTCAGGTTAGTGGGAACACCGACGCAATCAACCAAGCGCCGAGTATAGCACCAAAGAGTGCGGCAGCCGGGGCGGAGCCCGTGCGCCGGCGTAGCGCATCAGTACCTAGCCGCTGAAAGATCGAAAATATTGCGAGCGCGGTCACTAAAAGCAGAATCAGCACTTGCCCGCTCAACAGTTCGTAGTACGCAAAAACGCAAATGAGCCAGATCTCCAGCCGCAGCGCCATCGCAAGTGCGAATCGAATCGTCCGACGACCGCCCCTATTCACGGGCCCCAGCACCACCTCCTCCGCGTAGGCAAAGACCCATAACACTGGCACTAGCGCGCAAAACCGCAGCCACCTCGGCGCATTGAGCCAGCCGTCCGTCAACTGCCAGTTCAGCCATGCCCCAACTGCGAGGATCGTGCCAATGCCCAGTACAACGGCTGCGATTTTCGTCGCTATATCGAGCGAAAATGTAGCGCGAGCCTCCGAGCGATTCAAAATGAGCAATAGCACTCCGTAGATTAATAATAGCGATGCGAGATAATCACCGGAGTACAGATGCAGGAATTTCAGGGGAACGAAGAGAGTCAATGCCGCTGCTCCAATCAGGGCGGCGACAATTCCTTCGACCAGGATTAACGCGCGACCTGGCACGCGACTAGATGAATCGATCTGTAAGTCGTTATGTAAATCGGTCGTCCGTTCGGAATCCGCCCGGTCTCCGGCAGTTCGAAATATTTGAGCGAATAGCTGGACCACAGCGCTGGCCGCAAGCGGAAAGAGTAGGATGAGCCCGATCAGCCCCAGCACAGCACCTGCCAGGCGCCGGCGGCCAACATTGAACGTTTCATAGGTCGCCAAATCGACGTTTAACGCTAGAGTCTCGGTCGCCACATCAGGAAACAGCGCCCGCATCGCCCACAATTCTGACCGGTGCGCAACGCGACGATCCAGCAACAAGCTGGTGTGCGACGCAAACGGAACACGCTCCAAATCAAACGCGCGTAACTGGGCAAAATCCTCCGGCGCTTTCCTATCGCCCCCGGCAGCCGCCTCCAAATCTTTCGCTTCCTTCGCAAGCGGCGGAATATCAAACTGCGCGGTGAACACGAGCAGATTCGCCGGTATCCGCATCGGCAGTTTCATCGGCGCCGGTGAAATCGCAATCGTCGCAACAACCGGTTCGCGATCCGCCATTCGAATCGCAATCGCTGCGCCCATCGAATGCCCCACAAACACGGTCGTGCGCGGGTCAATCGTGCCATTGCGAATCAGGGTTTCCACTGCAGCCGTCGCGCATAGCTGCGAACGCGGAAATGTAAATGGTTCGCGATTGTCTCCATGGCCGGGTGAATCCAGTGAGTAGGTTCGCAACCCATGTCCCGCGAAATCTTCGCTTAGGTACGTCATCACTCTGCGATTCGCGGAAAGTCCGTGAAGCACAATAGCGGATCCAGCCGGACTCACACCCACCGGTGGATCATACTCCGTAACCGGAATCCGGCAGCTTCCCGCATCCAGAACGAAGTCTTTTCTCGGCAGCTCACTGCGCCGGATCCAGGCGGTCCCCAGAAGCAAACAAATCGCTCCACCGATCGCAAGAGCAAGTTCCCAGAGCTTCATCGCTTTGCGCCTGCCATTTTCGCGCGCATGTTAGAATGGTATGTTTGCAACCAAGCGTCATTCATAGTGAACGGGAGAGCGGAAATTTGGGTTGCGTAATTTCTCAAGACCAATTAATTCTCCGACGCGCCGAGTGGAAACGCAACGGCAAGCGAGTGGTGTTCGCCAGCGGCGCTTTTGACCTGTTGCACCCCGGCCACGTTCGCCTGATCGAACAGGCTCGCTCGCATGGAGATGTCCTTGTGGTAGGAATCGAGAGCGAAGCGAACTCGCGCGAGCGTCGCGACTCAAAGCCCCGGTTGCCCGGCCTGCCGATAACGCCGTCTGCGGAGCGTGCCGAAATTGTCGCTGCACTGGGCGCTGTGGATTTCGCCGTCGAGTTCGACCCGAATTCCTCGCCTCCGTTTGTGGCCCGGCTCGCGCCAGACGTTATCGTCCAAGGTGGCAATCCTTCCTCGGATAGAAAGGCCCTTCGGCTGAACGAATCGTCTTCATCCGCGACAGGCAAAGTGATTCGTATCCCTCTCGAGCCCGGCCACTCAACCGCGCGCTTGATTGAGCGCATCAAAAATCTCAGCGCATGATTCTGTCTCTGGTATCTGAGCTTCTCGCTCGGGTGGGCCGCCGGCCCGTCGTCGAGGAAGCGGTTGATAAGCTGCGCCGCAGCGGCGGATTCGTCCGCCTCGATGGGCTCACCGATCCGGCCAAAACTCTCGTGGCTGCTTTGGCCGCCACCGAGCTTGGCCGCCCTGCCATCTTTGTCGTGGAGTCAAATCAACGCGCCGAAGCGCTCGTCGAACCGCTCCGATGGTTCTATCGCGCGGTCACGGGCAAGCCGGGCCATCGCGTCGTCCATTTGCCGGGGCTTGAAGTCCTGCCTTATGACGGCCGCTCGCCGCACGCGGAAATTTCCGAGGATCGCGCCGTCGCGCTCTGGCGATTTGCCAACGGCGATGCCGACCTGATGATCACGCCCGTCCAAGCTGCGCTCTGGCGTATGCGCGAGGCCGAGTTCTACCGCCATCTCGCCCGTACCATCGAGCGCGACCAGGAAATTCCTCATCGCGAGCTTCTCGATTTCCTCTCAAGCGCTGGCTACGAAAAGCAAACCACCTGCGAAATGCCCGGCCACTTTTCCGTCCGCGGCGGCATCATCGATGTCTTCTCACCGGAAGCGCCTCAGCCAGTTCGCGTCGAGCTTCTCGGCGACACGATCGAATCCATTCGCGCTTTCGATCCGAATACGCAGCGCTCAACGAATCCGATGGAACGCGCTACGTTGCTGCCGCTCACCGAATTTCCCCGCCGCGCCGAAGTGTTGCAGCGCCTGCGCGTTCCGGCAGCCTCCGGCCGCGAAGATGACGAAGCTCCCGCAGGCTTTTATCCCGGCTGGGAATTTCAGGAAATCCTCCTCGAAGATCGCAAGTCCACTCTTTTCGATCTCGCCAACGATCCGCTCGTGATCGAGGACGAGACTTCTCTCTTGAAGGCTGCTATCGAGCAATATCGTGAACAATTGCGCGAATCTTTTGAAGCGTTTGAAAGCCCAGTCAGCGAGCCGCCCAATCGCTTCGTTTTCGATGAGGAAGAATGGTCGCTCGCAATGCAACTCGCGCCGCGCCTGGGAGTGGAGCATCTGGGCGTTGCAAGCGAAGACGCGCCGCAACGCACGCTGCAAACTCAGCCCACCACCCGCTACCACGGCAACGTCGCCGCGTTCATGTCCGAAGTCCGCGAAAAGCTTTCCACCGGTGAACAGGTGATGGTCTCGGCTGCTACCACTGGCGAACTCGAACGCCTCGCCGATATCTGTCACGAGTACGAAGTTCCCTATCGCCTGGGCGAGCTCGAAGAGAACGTCACTGTGAGCCGACTCGCCGAAGAGTCGCACGGCGGCAATGTTCCAGGCATGATCCTGATCAAAGCGCCCATCAGCGAAGGTGTAGTGATTCCCGAAGTGAATCTCACCATCTACGGCAACACCGATCTCTTCGAAACGCTCCCTCCGCCCTCCCAGCGCGCCCGCTCCCGCCCAAAATCCGCCAGCTTCTTCAGTGATTTCTCCGATCTTAAGCCGGGAGATTTTGTCGTTCACGTGGACCATGGCATCGGCCAGTTCGACGGTCTCCGCCAGGTAGCCGTCGAAGGTGCCAACGGCGAATTCATGCTTCTGCATTACGCGGACGACGCCAAGCTCTATGTCCCTCTGGCACGGCTCGATCTAATTCAAAAGTACAACGCGCTCGGCGGCGCCACGCCCGCCATCGACCGTCTCGGCACGACGATCTGGGAAGCGCGCAAGACACGCGTCCGCAAGTCCGTCAGCGATATGGCGGAAAAGCTTCTCGAACTCTACGCCGAACGCAAAATGGCCACCGGCCACGCCTTCCCGCCCGATTCGAATTGGCAGCGTGAATTTGAAGACGCCTTTGAATTCGAAGAAACCACCGACCAGCAGAAAGCCATCGACGACGTGAAGCGCGACATGGAATCCACGCTTCCGATGGATCGCCTCCTCTGCGGCGACGTCGGTTACGGCAAAACGGAAGTCGCCATGCGCGCCACCTTCAAGGCTATCGCCGATTCTAAGCAGGTCGCCATCCTCGCACCCACCACTGTACTCGCCTTTCAACACTACGAAACTTTCCGCCGCCGCTTCGCCGCATTTCCCGTCCGAATTGAAATGCTCAGCCGCTTTCGCTCTGAAAAAGAACAGAAGAAGGTGCTCGAGGAAGTCGAGCAAGGCAAAGTTGACATCGTCATTGGCACTCACCGCTTGCTCTCGAAGGATGTGAAGTTTCAGGATCTCGGCCTGCTCGTCGTCGACGAAGAGCAGCGTTTCGGCGTGGCTCACAAAGAGCGCCTGAAAGAAATGCGTAAGAACGTCGACGTCCTAACGATGTCCGCCACACCAATTCCCCGCACGCTGCACATGTCGCTCGTAGGGTTGCGTGACATGAGTGTGATCGAAACTCCGCCAAAAGATCGTCTCGCTATCCAGACCACCGTGGCCCCGTTCAGCGAAACGCTCGTCCAGCGCGTAGTCCAGGAAGAGCTCGCACGTGATGGACAAATTTTCTTTGTGCACAACCGCGTCGAGTCAATTGAATCCCTCGCCGCCATGATCACGCGCCTCGTTCCGAAAGCTCGCGTGGTGATTGGCCACGGCCAGATGCGCGAAAACGAGCTCGAAAAAGTGATGCTGAAATTCATCCGTGGCGAGGCGGACGTCCTCCTCTCGACCACGATTATCGAGAACGGCCTCGACATCCCGCGCGCCAACACCATCATCATCAATCGCGCTGACCGCTTCGGACTCTCCGAGCTCTACCAACTACGAGGGCGCGTGGGCCGCTCCAATCAGCGCGCCTACGCGTACCTGCTGATCCCAACGGAAACCGCGCTTACATCTATCGCTCGCCAGCGTCTCGCCGCCCTCAAGGAATTCAGCGACCTCGGCGCTGGCTTCCGCATCGCCGCGCTTGACCTGGAACTTCGCGGTGCAGGCAATCTTCTCGGCAGCGAGCAGCATGGCCACATCGAAGCGGTCGGCTTCGATATGTACTGCCAGATGATGGAGCGCGCCGTCGCCGAGCGGAAAGGTGAAGCGCTTCCCCCGGAACGCCGCGCCACACTCAACCTTGGACAAGAAATCCGCATCCCACCTGAGTACATCGAGAGTGAGAATTTGCGCCTTCGCATCTACAAGCGAATTGCCGGAGTCACCTCGGACGCCGAGCGTGTCGAAGTCCGCCGTGAACTCGCCGACCGCTTCGGCCCTCCGCCGCCCGCTGTCGAAAATCTGCTCGAATATGCCGTGCTGAAAGCGCTGGCGGAAAAGATGCTGGTCGCCACAGTTGACCGCAAGCAAGACCAAATCGCGATCAAATTCTACGACGACACGCCGCTGGGACCGGAACGCCTCGTGAAGTTGGTGCGAAAACGCCGCGGAATGCGTCTCGATCCCACGGGTGTCCTTTGGTTCGACTGGAAAAGCGACGCAGGTGGTCCGATGGCGGCAGCCAGAAACGTATTGCAACAACTACAATCGTAGGTCTACACTTTTGCCTACAAGGAATAAAATGAGACTTCGCACTTCACAGTTTTTGCAGCTTTTGGCGCTTACGATTCTTGCGCTCGCGTTGCCATTTTCAGTTTTCGCTCAGCAACAGCCGTCTACGGTCATTAAACCACCGCCTCCCCCCGCGCCGGCGCCAGTTGCCGCTGCACCCGCATCTCCCGTGCATCACGGAGTGATCGCGGAAGAAATCGTAGCCCGCGTGAACAATGACATTGTTACGCTCAGCGATTACGAAAAAGCAGAACAGGCGCTTCACCACGATGTTACGGAAGAATGCCAGGCGTGCTCGCCCGAGCGCGTCGAAACAATGTACCGAGATAAACAAAAGGACTTGCTGCGGGACTTAATCGACCAGCAACTCCTGATCCAGCGGGCCAAAGATGAGGGCATCAGCGTCGAGGCCGACGTAATCAAGCAGCTGGACGAAGTTCGCAAGCAAAATAATCTGGCATCGTTGGACGATCTGGAAAAGGCCGTCGAAGGCGAAGGCCTTTCCTGGGATGACTACAAGGCGCAGTTTCGCAATCGCCTGCTCACTCAGGAAGTAATTCACCGGGAAATGGGAAACCGTATCATCATCGGTCATGACGAGGTGAAGCAATACTACGATGCGCATCAGAAAGATTTCGTAAAACCGGAACAAGTGGAGCTTGCTGAGATTTTTCTGGACACAAAAGACAAGTCTCCCCAGGAAATCGACGCTATCGAGCAAAAGGCCAACGACTACCGCAATCGCGTCTTGAAAGGCGAAGAGTTCAGCGAAATCGCCAAACGCTATTCGGAAGGCAGCACAAAAGATAAGGGCGGCGCCCTGGGAACTTTCGAGCCTGGGCAACTGTCCAAGCAGCTCGAAGACATCGTCTTTAAAATGGATAAAGGTCAGATTACCGACGTGATCCAGACGAAAACCGGCTTTGAAATTCTCAAAGTGGTTGATCACTATAAAGCAGGCTTGCAGCCTGTCTCCAAAGTCGAAAACGAAATTATGAACCGCATCTACCTGCAAAAAATGCAGCCACAGTTGCGTGAATATCTCGCCCAGCTGCGTGAAGAGAGTTATGTCACGGTGAAGCCAGGGTTCACCGACTCTGCGGCCGTTCCTGGAGCCAGCGTAATTCAGGAAGTTGCGCCTACTCCTGACGCCCAACAGAAAGCCGGTGGCAAAAAGAAGTTGAAGCCGAAGCTGAATAGCTGATGAAGAGCCTCTACGTATCCAGCCTTCAGGATGGACAGGCGGTCACTTCCCTTTTCCTCGTGCGTGAAAAGGAGATTCGTACCTCTCCCCGCACCGGCTCATCCTGGCTTCAGCTGGAACTTTGCGACCGCACGGGGACCATCTCCGCGAAGATGTGGGAAAACTTCACTCCGATCGTAAGCACATTTGAACGCGACGATGTGGTGCAAGTCCGCGGCCGCGTGAAACTTTATAACGGCCAAAAAGAGCTCACTCTCGAAGCCGTGATCCCGTCCGCTGAACAGGACTACGAGCTGGCAGATTTTCTTCCCCATACGAAGTACGACGTGGAGATGCTCTATTCAAAGCTGTGCGCCGCCGTCGCGCAGATGAAAAATCCTTATTTGCAGCAGCTCCTCAATAAGTTCATCGAGGATCCCGCGATCGTTTCTAAGCTGAAGCGCGCTCCCGCTGCCATGACCATGCATCATGCGTTTATCGGTGGCCTGCTCGAGCATGTCGTCAGCCTCACGGGCCTCGCGCGAGCCGTTTCCGAGCATTACCCTGAGCTCGACGCCGATCTGCTTCTCACGGGCGTCGTCCTTCACGACATCGGTAAAATCGAAGAATTGCGTTATGCGCGCGGCATCGAATATTCCACCGAAGGCCGCCTGCTCGGCCACATCATGATTGGCGCAGGGATGGTCCGCGACAGAATCAAAGCGATTCCCGGATTCCCGGCCGCTCTCGCCGTTCTAGTGGAGCATCTGATTCTCAGCCACCACGGCACGCATGAATTCGGTTCGCCCGCCCTGCCCCAAACGCGCGAAGCTGTCGCACTCAATTTCATTGACGATCTCGATTCCAAAATGGCGGCCATGGGAGCGACGATTGATTCTCTGTCAGGCGACGACGAGTGGACCGGACGCAATCCGTCGCTTCGTCGCGCGTTGCTTCACGGAGCAAAGTATTTAGGCAAGAGAATCGCGAATTTTGTTACCGTTGACGATGCTGCGACAAAAACTTGATCACTAAAAGCGATTGCCTGTGACTGACGCCGTTACAAAAACTCATTCTCCGCGCCGTTCGGTTCTCGATCTCGCCCCGCTCGAGCTCGATTGTATGAATACGCTATGGCCCATGGGCGAAGGAACTGTTCGTGAAATTCGCGATCGCCTCGCCGAGCGTCGTCCGCGCGCTTACACGACGATCATGACAATCATGGATAGGCTTGCTCGCAAAGGCGTCGTCGAGCGCCGAAAGGTTGGGCGCGCCTACACGTATCGCGCCAACCTTTCGGCAGATGAGGCCCGCGCCCAAGCGCTCGGGCAAGTGGTAGATAATTTTTTTGGCGGCTCGAAGGAAGCGCTGATCGCTCAGCTCAATGGAGTCTTGCCCGCTGCGCGCGTCGAGCCGGCATACCCTGCGGCTCCTCGCGCGCGTGCAGCCGCTGCGGCTTCGCTCAGTGGAAATGTCTCGCCGGATGCAATCGCGGCCCCTGCGTCATCTCCGCATCCCGCAGTGCCGTCTTCGGCACACCGGCCGGTGGGACGTCGGGTTGTTCGCGTCGGCAGTACACCCGATAGCGAACCGATCGACGACACTCTTCTTTAGCTATGTTTCCATCAGAATTCACAATTCGCGACCGCACCATTCGCCCGGCCACCATCCTCGCTCCCATGGCCGGTGTCACCGACACCGTTTTTCGCCGCGTAATCCGCGGGCTCGGCGGCTGCGGCCTCATCATGACCGAATTCACCAGCGCCGAAGGCCTTACTCGCAATTCCGCCCGCACGCTCCACTATCTTTATTTCGACGACGACGAACATCCCATCGCCGCGCAAATCTTCGGTTCCGATCCCAAAGTGATGGCTTCCGCCGCCGCGCTCACCGAGGATCTCGGCTTCGATCATGTCGACATCAATCTCGGCTGCCCGGTGAAAAAAGTCGTGAAGTGCGGCGGCTCCGGCCTGCTGCGCGATCTGCCTCATCTCGAAGTTCTTTTCCGCGCCATTCGCGCCGCTGTCCGAATCCCTCTCACGATCAAAATTCGCTCTGGCTGGGACGAGCGAAATATCGTCGCAGTTGACGTAGCGCGTATGGCCGAACAAGCTGGCATCGAAGCAATCGCCATTCATCCGCGCACTCGCATGCAGGGCTATAGCGGCGCAGCGGATTGGAGCGTAATCCACGATGTGAAACAGGCTGTGCGCATCCCTGTTATCGGCAATGGTGACATTCGCACGCCACAAGATGCCGTTCGCATGATCGCCGAAACAGGATGCGATGCCGTCATGATCGGCCGCTCCGCATCGTCGAACCCCTGGATCTTCCGCCAGATCGCTCAATACGTTGCGACGCAACGCTACGACGAGCCCACCGAACTTGACCGCTATCATCTTCTTGCCGGATACTTTCGCAGCCTGATCGCAGCTGAAATGCCCGATGCCGTCGGCAAAATGAAACAGTTCGCCAGCCTCTTCACCCACGGCGTTCGCAACGGCTCCGAGCTTCGCCACTCCGTCCACCACGCCCAGTCTGCCGGCGAAATCCTGGACCGCGTAGACACCTTCTTCGCAAATCTCACTGCATCTTCGGCAGATTAAGCCCCATTTTCTAATTCGTGCAAATATGCCGATCCCAGTCCGCACAGATTTTCTTCAACAAAGCCGGATAAATAATCCATCGTCGAAACGGATCGATTAGGGCCATATACAAAGGCGTAATCCACGTCTGCGGGCGCACGTAGACCGCAAAGTAGAATCGATAACCATCGGCTTTTTCAGCAAGCGCGCTGAGCGCGGCAGCGTGGACGGTGCGATTCTGTATTTCAACCAGCTGTTCATTTTCGAAGCGATAAACTACGCGAAACAGTCCCTCCGGCGTTCCCGGTTCGACAATAGAACGAGCGCGATCCTCGGCCGTCAGCCGGTTTCCAAACGATACTGCCGGGGTATTCTTCGGTTCAGTCTCAAGCCCGAAAATGCGCCCCAGAAAAAACCGAAGCCCGAAAAGTGCGCGTGCCACGAGTGGAAATCTACTGATCTCAGCGTTGCCTCTGTCTGATCTGTTCTCATCCGATCGGCGGAGAAATTCACAAAGGGTTACGCCATCGCTATACGCAGGAAGGTCAACCGCCCAAACGTCGTGCAGTGGAATGTCCGCAAGGAATGTATGCACGCGAAGCGGCAGCGCGTAAAACTCCTCTGGAGAAATCTGCGGCATCGCTTATTCTTGGTGCCATTCCACCGGGCAAAACTCGAAACTCGCTTCTACGCTTCATCCCGCGTAATCAAAAGCTGCTTATAAGCCTCGCGCCGCGTCAACCCGCGTTCCCGCGCCGCCACCTTCAGCGCCGACTTCGTATCCACCCCGCGCTCCAGCGCAATTTCCTCCACGCGTCTCGCCAGCGGTACCGCTGAAGCCGCATTCCCTGCCCCACCTTCCGCATGGGAAGCTTCCTTATCCGGAGGCGCAATCAGCAAAGTAATTTCCCCGCGCGGCGCTCTCTTTCTGAAATCCTCCAGCAGCGTTTCGATCCGTCCGCGCATGAACTCCTCGTACAACTTCGTCACCTCGCGCGCCACCACCACTTGCCGGTTGCCCAGAATCTCCAGGGCATCTTCAAGAGTGTCGAGCAACCGGTGTGGCGCTTCATACAGCACCAGCGTCCTCTGCTCGCCGTCCAATCCTCGCAGCGATTTTCGCCGCTCGGTCTGCTTCGACGGCAAGAATCCGATAAACGCGAACTCCTCAATCGGCATCCCGGATGCCGCAAGCGCCGCCACAAAAGCCGAAGCCCCCGGCACCGGCACCACCTGAATCCCGTGCCGCAAACACAGACTCACCAGATGATGCCCAGGATCAGAAACCACCGGCGTTCCCGCATCACTCACCAATGCCACCTTCGCGCCCTGCTCCAGATCAATCACGATTTCTGCAGCTCTCGTAATCTCGTTATGCTCGTGATAACTCACCAGCCGCTTTTGAATATCAAAGTGCGCCAGCAGCTTCATCGTCTCCCGCGTGTCCTCGCACGCGATCAGATCCACTTCTTTCAGGATGCGAAGCGCCCGCAGCGTTATGTCCTCGAGATTTCCGATGGGCGTCGCCACCAGATACAGGCAGCCCGCTCCCGGCTCATCGATTTTTGCTATTTTTGCCATTTTGTCTGTCTCACGAGACTATGCCTACGCGCACCATTCTGCAAGCCGTCCGCCACATCACCGCGCGAGGTTTTTGCTGTTTGCATTTCTTAGCGCACTTCTGCTGCGTTCCTGTAGCAACAGCAACAATCGTGCTAAAATTTTGTGTTAAGCGATTTTAGGGGAGGAACTCCGCTTTGCCTTTATACGAGTACAAGTGCGAGAAGTGCGGCCATCGCTTCGAAAAAATCGAGAAGCATTCGGCCTCTGAAATCAAAAAATGCCCCAAATGCGGCGCCCACGCGCCACGCCAGATCTCCGCGGCTGGAATCCAGTTTAAAGGCTCGGGCTGGTACGTCACGGATTACGCGGGCAAAGGTTCATCGCCGTCCACCAGCGAGGGCGACGGCGCCGCATCGAAGTCAGACAAGTCGGAAAAATCCGGAAAGCCGGAGAAATCAGAAAGCAAATCGAGCGAGACCAAATCGTCTGAGAAATCTTCGAGCGATAAATCCTCTTCAAAGAAAGACAAAAAGTAACGTCGCTGGACGCGCTGGTTCAATCAAAGCTTCAATCCCTGCAAATACGATCGAAACTCATCCCCGAACTGCTCATTCTTCAACGCAATTTCCACCGTCGCTTTCAAAAACCCCAGCTTGTCGCCGGCGTCGTGCGTCTTACCGTCGTATTTCCACGCGTATAGCCCTTGCTGCTTTTTTCTCGCCAGCTTCCGCAATCCATCCGTCAGCTGAATCTCGCCCCCTGCGCCCGGCTCGGTCTTCTCCAGATAATCAAAAATTTCAGGCGGCAGCACATAGCGCCCCGTCACTCCCAGGTTTGACGGCGCCTTTTCCGGCTCCGGCTTCTCGACCAGATCCTTGATCCGCAGCAGCCGCTCGCCCCAGCGATTTTTCTTTCCCTTCTCCGCCACCGCGTCCACGATCCCGTAAAAATGCACTCGCTCTCGCGGCACTTCCTCCACCGCGATTGCGCCGACGCCGGTTGACTCATAGATTTCCACAAGTGAGCGCGTCGCAGGAATCTTCCCGTCCATAATCACGTCGCCCAGCAGCACAGCGAACGGTTCATCGCCAACCAGTTCGCGCGCCGTCAGCACTGCATGCCCCAATCCGAGTGCCTCTCTCTGCCGCGTATAGCTGAAATGCAGGCCGCCGCTGATCTCGCGCACCATTTTCGCCTGCTTCGCCTTCCCACGTTCTTCGAGAAACTGCTCCAGCTCGGGCACCGAGTCGAAATGATCTTCAATCGCGTATTTTCGCCGCCCCGTAACGAAAATAATATTCTCAATCCCCGAATCAATGCATTCCTCCACCGCGTACTGAATCAGCGGCTTATCCACCACCGGCAGCATTTCTTTTGGCATCGCCTTCGTTGCGGGCAAGAACCGTGTTCCGAGCCCCGCCACTGGCAACACCGCCTTGCGTACTCGCTTCGGCTTTCCCGTCATCGTTAAGTTCCTTTTCGATTGGCTTGGGAAGATTTAAACGCGCCGATGGCTGCGAAATGCGGAATGCGCGTCTGTTTCTGCGCTCCATCTTACCCAAGCTCGCGCGGCCGCGAAAGCGGCGGAATCCTGTATGTTACGATAATGAGCTGGCGCCTTTGGAGGAAAGAACTTCGGTGGACGCACGCGAAAAAATGATTCTCGGCATCGAATCGTCCTGCGACGAAACCGCAGCAGCAGTCGTCGCCGACGGCCGCCGCATCTTATCGAGCATCGTCTCCTCGCAAATCGACATCCACCGCAAATACGGCGGCGTAGTTCCGGAACTCGCCTCGCGCGAACATCTCCGCAAAATCGTGCCAGTCGTGCGCGAAGCGCTCGACCAGGCAAAAATCGCCCTCACTGATCTCGACGCCGTCGCCGTCACTCAGGGGCCCGGCCTCACCGGCGCGCTCCTCGTCGGCATGACCTACGGTAAAGTTCTCGCCTTGGCGCTCAACAAGCCGCTCATCGCCGTGAATCACCTGGAAGGCCACGTTCATGCCGTAATTCTCGAAGCGCACCTCGCCGCGCGCCATCCGCAAATGCCCGCTGTCTGCCTCATCGTCTCCGGAGGCCACACAGTTCTCTACCATGTCACGTCCACCTCGTCGAATGGCGACGCGACCCGCGCCAAATTTTCCTACGCTCGCATCGGCGGCACTCGCGACGACGCCGCCGGCGAAGCCTATGACAAAGTCGCGCGCATGCTCGCGCTCGGCTATCCGGGCGGACCCATCCTCGATCAACTCGCCACCCACGGCGATCCGAAAGCCGTCCGCTTCGGCGAACCAAAAATGAAAAGCAATCCGCACGATTTCAGCTTCAGCGGCATCAAGACCGCCATGCTCTACCACCTCCGCCGCCATCCCGAGCTGCAGCCCGAAATCGACGCCCGCCAGCAAGCTCTCGCTCGCGGCGAACGCACCGCCGACGCCCTCCGCCAACTTTCGAGCCGCGCCACGCTCGATCTCATCGCCAGCTTCCAGCGCGCCGTCGTCGACGATCTGACCACGCGCACGCTAGCCGCCGCTGAACAATACGACGTGCGCACCGTCCTCGTCTCCGGCGGCGTCGCCGCCAATCGCGAACTCCGCGCCACCTTCGAATCTGAAGCCCGCCGCCGCTCCATCGACGTCTACTTCCCCAGCCGCGCCCTCTCCACCGACAACGCCGCCATGATCGCCGCCGCCGCCCACCCGCGTTACCTCAACGCCGACTTCGCCGACTCCACACTTAACGCCGAGCCCAATTTAGCCCTCGCCTAAAACGCTCCGCCCGTGCTCGCTGCCAATCACACGACGCTGCCGGCACACTTCCTCATAGCGCCGGCTTGTCCTGAGGAACGAAGGGCATCCTGCGCGCTGTCCGCGTCCCGATGGAATTCGCGGGGCCGGCTCTTTTGAATTTTCCTTCGCATTTGAATCTGTAGCGTCGGCCTTTAGGCCGGCAGCCTTTGCGTCGCTGTCTCCTCTTTCCGTCATCCCGCTCTGAGAAACGAAGGGCGCGAAGTCGAGGCCTCTCTCTCTTGTCTTTGCTTTTCTTCTTCCCTCTCGCCGCCCTCGCACGGCCACAAAACCATTTTGCACTGCCCGCCAATTCTGCTAAACCCAATCCCTCGGAGGCCAACGCCATGCCCGAACTTCCCTCATCCACCACCCCATCCGCCGCCCAAACGAACCTCGCCCTGCTCCTCCTCCGCGTCGCCAGCGCGCTCGCCGTGCTCTATCACGGCAGCGCCATCCTCTTCGGCGCATTCGGCGGTCCCGGCCCGCACGGCTTCGCCGCCTACATGCACGCGCCTGATATCGTCGGCTACCTCGTCGGACTCGCCCAAGTCGCGGGAGGCATCGCCATCCTCACCGGCGTCCTGATTCGCGTCGGCGCAGCTTGCGTCATCATCGTAATGCTCGGAGCAATCTTTCTCGTCCATCTACCGCACGGCTTCAACATCAGCGCCGGCGGCATTGAATATGCACTGACGCAACTGCTCATCGCCGCAGCTCTGCTCGTAACAGGCGCGGGCGCCTATTCGCTAGCCACTGCGCTGCCACCCGCACTCCGCAAGCTGCAGTTCGATCACAAGTGTTCCCTCCCGTTCGGGCGTGAACGGATTCCAGTGTATAATCCCCCCGCATTCGCATCCCGCGAGGCGCTAATGGCTGGCGACCAATCTTCCACGATGTGGGTACCGGTTTGTTGCGGACGCGCCATGCGCTGCAATATGTTCAGACAAGCGGATGGCGGCACATACGCTGCCCTCGTTTGCACGCAGTGCAACAAGAACATTACGCTGGAACAGGAACCTCTCGCGGCTGCGGATTCATTCGGTGAAGGCTCAAGCGTTCTCAGCCTGATCGCATCGCCCAAACCACCCAAGACGGAAAGAAAAAAATCGTTCGCCGAAGCCGGGCCCGACGATCAAACGATGTAGTCCAAATTGCGGCTCGTCTCTAGACCTTGCCTGCCCATGACCGGTCAGACACAACGACTTCCCACACAATGATTGGTCAAACGATCTCGCACTACCGCATCGTAGAGCAACTCGGCGCCGGCGGCATGGGCGTTGTATTCAAAGCTCAGGATAGCCGCCTCGAACGCGCGGTGGCGCTGAAATTCCTCCCAGAAAAGCTGGCACAATCACCTCAGGCGCTCGACCGCTTCCGTCGCGAAGCGCGCGCCGCATCCGCTCTGAACCATCCCGGTATCTGCACCATCTACGACATCGGCGAGCAGGACGGCCACCCATTCATTGCCATGGAATTCATCGACGGCGAAACGCTGCGCAGTCACATCCACGGCCATCCGCTTCCCCTCGACGAACTGCTCGAGCTGGGCATCGAAATAGCGGACGCTCTCGAGGCAGCGCACGCAGAAGGAATCATTCACCGCGACATCAAGCCCGCAAATATTTTTGTTACCAAGCGCGGACGCGCCAAGGTCCTCGATTTCGGCCTCGCGAAACTCATACCCAAAGGACTCACTACCGGTGCAGACTCCGAAGCCGACCTATCGGATTCCAATTCCATCGTTGGAATCATAAGCGGCACTCCTTCCTACATGTCGCCAGAGCAGGTCCGAGGAGATGGCCTCGACTCGCGCACCGATATCTTCTCGCTCGGTCTCGTGCTCTACGAAATGGCGACGGGGCGCCAGGCATTCGGCGGTGGCACAGGCGGCATGATTATCGAAGCGGTTCTCACCCGCCCTCCGACTCCGGTGCGAAGTATCAATCCCGCGATTCCCCCCAGGCTCGAAGAAATCATCGACAAAGCGCTGCACAAGGATAGAGACCAGCGTTACCAACACGTCTCCGACCTGTGCGCTGAGCTGCTGCACTTGAAACGTGAATTAGATTCGGGCAGCCGAGCCGCGGGCGAAATCCCACAATCAGCAGCAGTATCAAGCCCAAGCCCTCTATCTTCGAGCGGCGAGCACATCTCACGCACATCCACAGACGATACACGCGCACTCCGAGCGCGCCGTGCCTCAAAAACCATCGACTCGCTCGCCGTCCTGCCCTTCGACAACGCCAGCCGCGACCCCGAGTACGATTACCTCAGCGACGGCATCACCGCGAGCCTCATCAATATCCTCGCCACCGTCCCAAAACTCCGCGTGATGGCGCAGAGCACCGTATTTCGTTTCAAGGGCGGCGCCATCGATCCGCAAGCTGCCGGTCGCGATCTGAATGTGCGCGCCGTCCTCACAGGACAAGTGATGCAAAGCGCCGGCTCATTGCGCATCGGTGCCGAGTTAGTTGACGTAGCTACAGGCTCTCGCTTGTGGGGCGCGCAATACGACCGCAAGTCCGGCGACATCTTCGCAATCCAGGACGATATTTCCAACGAGATATCGGAAAAATTGAAGCTGCAGCTCACTCACGCGCAGAAAAAAAAGCTCACCAGGCACCACACCGAAGATCCCGAAGCCTACCGCATCTATCTAAAAGGCCGCCATCACTGGAACCGCTGGACCGAAGAAGGTTTTTACAAAGCGATCGAATATTTTCAGCAGGCGATCGAGAAGGACCCAGCCTACGCCCTCGCTCACGCGGGCGTGGCCGATTCCTACGTGCTCCTCGGTTGGAATAGCTACCTCGCTCCCAAGGACGCCTTCCCTAAAGCCAAAGCCGCCGCGTTAACGGCTCTCCAATTCGATCCTGATCTCGGCGAAGCTCACACTCCCCTCGCGGCAGTGCTCTGGCTTTACGACTGGCAGTGGCCAGAAGCTGAGAAAGAATTCAAGCGCAGCCTCGAACTCAATCCCACCTATCCCACGGCCAATCACTGGCACGCCGAGTCCGTCATGACCATGGGCCGCCACGCCGAAGCCATCGCCCAAATGAAAAACAGCCAGGCACTCGATCCCCTCTCTCTCATCATCAACGTCGCCATCGGCTGGGCCTACTACACCGCCCGCCGCTACGACGAAGCCCTCGCACAGCTCAAGCAAACTGTCGAACTCGATCCCAACTACCCTGTCACCTACTGGATTCTCGGCATGGTCCACCGAACGCTGGGACGCAACGCCACCGCCATCGCCGAAGGCGAAAAGGGAGTGCGCCTCTCAGGCGGTAGCCCTCTGATGCGCGCAGCTCTCGCGCATTCCTACGGCAAAGCGGGAAGGAAGAAAGAAGCGCTGCAAATCCTCGACGACCTCACCAGCCTCGTCCAAATGCAAATACGTCGCGCCCCACTTCTTCGCCGGAATCCACATCGGCCTCGGAGAAAACGACCGCGCCCTCGATTACCTCGAGAAATCCTACGAAGACCACTCCCACTGGCTCATCTACCTGCACATCGATCCCGTCATGGACGACCTGCGCGACGAGCCCCGTTTCCAGGATTTGCTCAAGCGCGTCGGCCTCCCTGCAGCGAATGCCTCCTAGCATCGCGCTCGCGCTAAAAAAATCGCCTAGAGCCTGTTAATCCATTCGCGGATATACGCTGGGCAATTGCGCAATTTGACTCCCGCAGCTTCGCGATTTGCCAAGAACGACACGACCTGGAGGTCGACGAGCTTGACCCCCGCCAGATCCAGGACGAGAGGCTGGCCATTCGACTCCGCCTCGAGAAAGCCTCCCAGGTCCGTCAAATGATCACCCTGAATTCTGCCGCACAGCCTCAGGACTCTGCACTCGCTGTCCGGACCTCTGTCAATTTTCCACACGCCTCTCTATCCCCCGTTTCTATTCCTGCAAAAGGCCCCCCACGCCGGGCGGGCAAAGCTACGGGTTAGGTGTCTGCAAGGCGACCGCCGTTAAGATGTAACTGATAAATAATGACTTATCGGATTTAGAGTCTTCGAGAGCTTCGGGGATTACCGAGATTTCGTGAATAACGAGGTCACTCCCTAAAAAAACAACCGGCTCCTAGGTTTGAAATCGCCTCTTGTTAATTTTCAGCGCTTTGATTTTTGAGTCCAAAGTCGAAGCCGGCATTCCTAGCATCGCCGCCGCTCCATTGGCTCCCGAAATTCTGCCCTTCGTCGCGGCCAGAGCCACCTCGATACGGGCTTTTTCCTGGGTCTCAAGTTCGTCCGGCAACGACTGGCCGGACCCGCCGTGATTGAGCCAGCTACCGTCCACCGAAAAATCATCCGTCTCGCAAACGATCACGGAACGCTCGATCACATTCTGCAACTCTCGAATATTCCCAGGCCACGGATAGGCTCTCAAGCTGTCCATACTTTTCTTATCGATGCGCCGAAACTTCTTGCCCGACTGGCTCGAATAGCGGTCGATGAAATACTCGACAAGCAGCTGAATGTCCTCCGTACGTTCGCGCAATGGCGGAACTTCGATCGGAAACACATTGATCCGGTAGAAGAGGTCACTGCGAAATGTTCCGGCCTCAATCGCTGCCGGCAAATCACGATGGGTAGCGGCAATCACACGCACGTCCGCGCGAATCGGACGGTTGCCTCCCACGCGATCGAATTCCCGTTCCTGCAAAACGCGCAAAAGCGCCACCTGCACCTCGGCGGTCAGTTCGCCGATTTCATCCAGGAAAATCGTCCCCCCCTCGGCCAGTTCAAAGCGGCCCAAGCGCCGCTGCAGCGCTCCCGTAAAAGCGCCTTTTTCATGCCCGAATAATTCCGAGGCGATCAGGTCGCGCGGGATGGATGCGCAATTCACGGCGACAAATGGCCGCGCGGCGCGCGACGAACGTTTGTGTATCGCTCGCGCGATAAGTTCCTTGCCCGTTCCGGTCTCACCGGTGATCAGTACGGTGGATTCGCTCGGCGCAACCTTGGCGACCCGGCCCAACACCTTCTGCAAACCAGGAGACGTGCCCACGATCTCCTCGAACATCGATGCCTTGTCTATCTCTTCGCGCAACGCCAGAGTTTCCTGGCTCGCTCGTTCCTGTAGCTGCTTTTGCTCATGAATGTCAGTGCGCACCCCGCACCAGCGAAGGATTTTGTCTTGCGCGTCACGAATCGGAACCAGGGTTTCGAGAAACCAGCGATACTGGCCATCTCGCCCTCGTAGCCGTGTTTCCACGCTGAACGACTCCCCCGCTTCCGTCCCCTTGAGAAAAGCTTGCCACATGTTTTCCGCATCATCCGCATGCACGAACTTGGAAATAAACTCTCGCGGCCCTAGATCACCATAGGACTCGAAGTAATCCACGCACGCCCGGTTCGAACTCTCGGCGCTGCCGTCGGGGTGGATCGTGAACATGTGTTGCGGAACAGCATCCATCACCTGCTGCATTTGGCTGAAGTGTTCGCGGAGAGCCACGAATTCACTCTCCGTTTTTTCGTTGGCCCGTTTTCGGTCGTCAATATCGGTTCGCGTTCCGCACCAACGCGCAATCGAGCCGTCTTGATTTCGCAATGGATAGAGCTGGTAGAGAAACCAGCGATACTCGCCATCGTGCCGGCGCATGCGTACTTCCGCCTCGATCGGTTCTCCGCGCGGTATTCCGTTCCAGATCGCGTTCTTAAGCGTCTCGAAATCATCGGGATGGCTCACTAGCTGCAGAAACTCGATGGGCGCCATCGGTGGAATAGGCCCAAAATATTCCTCCGCCGCGTGGTTTCCGTAAGATACGTTCCCGTCGGGCTCCCAGATGAACATGTGTTGAGGGGCGACGTCGATCACTTGGCGCAACTCGTCCGCGTGCTTCGCGAGTTCGGCTTTCGCGCTTTCCAAGCTCTCGAAAATCTGCGCATTGGAAATCGCCACCGCAGCTTGATCGGCGAAGAGTCGCAGCCATGTGAAACCCTGCTGGTCCATCTCCTGGCGGCTGAAGAGCGCCAGCACGCCAAGCGTGGAACCCCGCGAGATGAGCGGGTGACCGGCGAAACTCTGAAGTCCTTCGCGCTGGGCCCACTCCGGCCGGGCCATCCATTTGTTTCGCTCGACGTCCTTGGCTATGAGGATCGATTGTCCTGTCTCGGCGATCGCGGCAATTTTGCGCGTGCCTAATGGGATCCTGCGAAAGTGCCCCTGCAAAAAAGACCAGTCCTCCCGGCCATCGAGTGACGCCCCCGCGCTCGCTGCCAGATGAAGACACCGAGTTCTATCGCGGCAGTCCTGCCGGAGATAACACTCGCTGCAGATGTCTCCGGGACCGAACAACCAGATCCTGGCCAGCGCAACTCCCGGCTCCCGCGCGAGCCCGCGCACGATGGAATCCAGGACAGTTCGCGTTTCCCGTTCCCCGGCGACGGCCGCCGCCAGGGAGAGCAGGCTTTCAGCGTCCACACGTGCCTCCTAAGGATTTAGGGATTCTACACCTGCCACGAAAGAGACTCCTCACGAAATTTCGTGAATCCTCGAACTCCCGATCAAAGCTCGTTTCGGTAAACCTATTTTTTTCAATCTCTTAGTTTGGTACGCGCCCTGCTTTTATCAAACGCAGGCGACGGAGACAAAAACCAGTCGCAATCGGATAAGGAGAACGTCATGAACAAAGTCATCAAGAGTTTGAAACTGGCCGGTCTGGTTCTTCTGTCGCTGATGCTCGGCAACATTGCGTTGGCGCAGCAGCCACCGGACAACGTCGAAGGCAATTGGATCATTTACTCGACGAACGTCGAGAACGGCGAGGTCGTCGTCAAGCACGTTCAGATCGCGCAGTCTGGCAACCGAATTACCGGCCACTTTGACGGGCCGAACCAGTCCGGCCCAATTGAAGGAGTCGTGAACGGGCACCGCATCCGCTTCAGCACCGTGACCAAAAACGTGCTCCATTTTGGCGGCGACATATTTGGAGACACGATGAATGGATCGTACGGAATCCGTGGCAAGCGCGCTTCTTGGGAGGCCATTCGCACAACGGCATCCCCTCAAGATTATCCGACGGGGACAATTCTCTCCGGCATGCCTATGCTCGTCACTAACCAGCCGCCGCCACCGGTGCCAGCTCCTCAGTCCTCGGAGCCGGCCCCGGCTCCAGCGGCCGCGACGACCTCAACGCAATCGACCTATCAATCTGCGCCACATTCGGACTCCCAATCTACTGCCGGCACGACGGACGACGCTTCGCAGACGCAATCAAGTCCCACCCCAGCTCCGCAGACACCCGATCAGCTCGATGCTCTCGTGGCGCCCATCGCACTTTATCCTGACGCTCTCGTGGCACAAGTGCTGGCAGCGGCCAGCTATCCGGAACAGATTTCGTTTGCCGACTACTGGGTATCGCAAAATAAGACTTTGAGCGGAACGGCACTCGCTCAAGCGGTGGACCAGGAACCCTGGGATCCGAGCGTCAAGGGCTTGACTCAATTCCCAACCGTGCTGCACACCCTGGCGTCGAATCTCACCTGGACGTCGAACCTCGGAGACGCATTCCAGAATCAGCAAGCCGACGTGATGGCCGCGGTTCAAAGAATGCGCGCCAAGGCGCAAGCGGCGGGGAATCTCCAGTCCAACTCGCAGATCCAAGTGGTTCAGCAGTCGCCCAGCACAATCGTGATTCAACCCGCGAACCCGCAAGTCGTCTACGTGCCGCAATACAATCCTGCGGTCGTCTACGGCGTGCCTTACGTCGTGCCCGCTTTCACTCCGCCAGTCGCCGTGGCAACTTTTGGCGCAGGCATCTCCTTCGACGCCGGCGTAGCAGTGGGAGCTGTGATCGGCGGAGGAGGCGGCGGCTTTGTCGGCGGCGGATTCGGCTTCGGATGGGGTTGGGGTGCGTGGGGCTGCAATTGGGGCGGTGGCGGCGGCACCGTGATTTTCAATCACAACACCTACATCAACGTGCACAACTACAACGGTTACCATCCGTGGGGACCGCATGGGTATTACGGCCCGAATGGCGCCTATCATCCTGCGGCCTATCATCCGGGCACCGATACGCACTATGGCCCGAACGGCGCGTATCACCCCAACGGTTATTACGGCCCTAACGGCGGCTGGCACCGCGACGTTCCCGGCACCAATCCCAAGGACCAACCGAACGGCGGCAACAACGGCAATCATGGCCTCATCGGCGGCAACGGCGGTGTCGACCACGGCCCAGATGGTGGCCGCAATGGCGACGGCGGTTTGATCGGAGGCAATGGCGGCGTTCGCGACAAGAATGCCGGCATGAACGGGCCTGGCGTCGCGCCTGCGGGCGGCTATCACGACCGTAACGAAAACCGTGTCACCAGTGCGCCGCGCTCGCACATGTCCGGCAATGGTCCTGCAGCGCGTTCGGAAAGCAATCGCGGGCGCGCAAGCATGAATCGCAGTCGCGCTACGCACGCTTCGCATCCGCACACGTCGGCTCCTCATCACTCGTCCGGTGGTGGCGGCGGACATCGTCGCTAACAAGATCAACGGAAGAATCCGGAAATCTGCGGCAAATCAGGCGGAGAGAAATTCTAAGGAAGAAAAGGTCATGAAAAAAATAGGAGAGATGAAAATGAACTCGCAAGCGACGCAAAACAAGAAAACGGGCAGTCAGTTCTGGGTGGTGCTGGCCTTAGTGGCAGTAGCAATCATCGGCTTCTACAGAGCCAACGCAGCATCCTCGGATTCGGTGCAGACCACTTTTGCGACTCCCGCAGCGGCAGGCCAGGCACTGCTCGACGCTGCGCGAAGCGAAAATGAAAAGGCTCTGGCGAAGATTCTGGGCCCGGATTCGCAGGCGATTTTGAGTTCGGGCGACGTCAACGAGGACAAACAAGCGCTTCAGTCTTTCGTCGGAAAATTCGAGCAGATGAATCGCTGGGTGAAAATGACGGACGGCAGCGAAATCCTCAACATCGGCGCCGACAACTACGCCTTCCCGGTCCCGCTCGTGCAGGACAAGTCCTTCGAACTGGCACTTCGATACCAAGGCCGGCCAAGACGAAATCCTGGCGCGCCAGATCGGGCGAAATGAACTTCTCGCCATCGACGCCGTCTCCGCAATCGCCAATGCGGAAGAAGTCTACGCGCAGCAACCTCACGACGGAAATCCCGCGGGCCTCTACACCACGAAGATCTTCAGCACCGCAGGAAAACAGGACGGCCTCTATTGGCCCGTCGCAGACGGCGAGCCGCCCAGCCCGCTGGGCCGCGTGGAAATATTCGCCAAGGACGCGCTCTCCACTCCGAACGAATCGCCAATCATCGACGGCTACTCGTTCCGCATCCTCACAGCTCAGGCTGGACAAGCCAAAGGCGGCGCGAAATCGTACATCGTGAACGGCGGAATGACGGGCGGTTTCGCAGTCATCGCCTCCCCGGTGAAATACGGCGACTCCGGCGTCATGACGTTCATCATCAACCGTGACGGCGTCGTCTACCAACAGGACTTGGGCCCCGACACAGGCGGAATCTCCGCTTCCATCATGGAATACAACCCGTCCACCGATTGGGAGCCAGTCGAGTAACTGCGCACAGTCATCCCCATGCTTGCGACTCAAGAGCATGGGGATGAATCCTTCCACGCTTACCCCCTTTTACCGCCTATTAGAATTTCGCAAGTTGCTGTTTTCAAATGGTTTGCGCGGAGTTTTAATCGCGGAACCGTAGACTAGAAACCGGTGACTCGTTGGGTGATTCATGAAGAAGAGCTTGCGCGGGCGAGATTTTGTCGGGACTCTTTGAAGCTATTCGGCCAGAAGTTCGTTGAGCCGTCGCTCCCATTCGTCTTGGAACACGACCTCATAGCGGACCTCTTTGTCTCGCATAGCTGGCACGACCTCATTCCAAGTCTTGCGCTTTGCGTGTTCGTTGCAGAGGGCGAACACGGACTTCTTATAGGTTGTGTTTTCGTTCTTGAGATGTTGTCCCTTCGTCTCCAGCACGAACACCTGGCGATAATCGTTCTTGGCTGTTTCCTTTCCGTCGAGCGTAAAGATAAAATCTGCGTAAATCCGCGACTTCTGCCAGCCCTGAACGTAATACCCGCGATGAGGGACGTTGCGATACCAGAAGTAAAGCCTGCTTTGCTCATCTAGGAAACTCGCCACCTCGCGTTCTAAAGAGTTCAAACTGTCCAAGGGTACAGGATCAAATAGATTCAACTCGAACTGGTTGCCGTTCAGTCGCGTCGCCTTCACCGCCTGTTTCTGAATCTCGATCTCCTTTGGTAACCGGTTCATCCCCAGGTCATGCAGCACCACCATGAACCGCATCTTGTCCTCGTCCAACAAACGGTTGAATGCTTCTTGGGCCAGACGATCCCTCTCAGCTTCAAGCCGTTTGTGCAATTCCTCCAGAACGAAGACCAGGTTATTCGCGACAACCTTCTCTCTGCCCTTCCACTTCGCAAGCAACTTGGTGAAGACGCGTTCCACAAATTCATATCCAATCCAAGGATTCGGCACCGTATCTAGTAAATGTGCAGCCGCATACGCATAATCGATTCTTAGTTCGCGGCCGCCGCTGAAATCTTCCCGAGCCTTCGGTAGCAAGCCGCTTAACTTCTCCTCGAGACCCGCCTGCATCTCCACGTCCCGCTTCTCTTCCAGACTCAACTCCAATTTGAATAGCGGTGTTACGTCTGCTTCCTCCCATCGTACCCGCGATAGAATGTCTTCCTCATAGCTCACCAATCTCCAGTCTTTTCCGTCCCGAATCACGAACGCTGGAAGAACCATGTTCGATGCGGCCGACTTGAAGATCTCTCGCGGTCCAACTCTTTGCGTGGTCGCTCCTTCCAGGTCCTTCGTGTCTTTTACCACGCGCCCTTCCATTCCTTGCAGGCCCTCGCGGTTAAACCCTGCCCGAATTTCCTCCATCAGTTCGGTCCGTTGGAAGCAATAAACGTAGCTCTCATCCAGGGCCGAAATATGCGTTTTGCGAGCATCGGGCTGGCGAAGAATACGCCCCAACAGTTGCGTCAGCGCTGTCTTGGAATGGGGATTCGTCAATATCGCCAGCACGTAAGCAAAAGAGCAGTCCCAGCCTTCTTGCAACGCGTGCTTGGTAATGATGTAACGGATAGGGCAGTCTCGCGCGAGCAGCCCGCCGATGTCCTCAAAATCCTTTAGCTCGTCAAGTTCAGCGGATTTCACCGCGATCTCGTCTTTGGGCACGCCCTGCCCTATGAGGTACTCACGCACATCTTCCGAGTGGATCAACTTGCCGTCGCGCTGCTCCTTGCCCGTGCGCTCCACCTGCACCAGACAGATCGGACGAATGTTCACGTTTGTGTTGGCTTCATACGCCTTGGCCTTTTCCTCTAGATCATCCCTTCGCACCATCGCCGCGCGAATCGTGTCCCGCCAGTTCGTGCTCGATTTGTTGTTCACGTGCAAATCGAGCTTGATCATCTCTTCCTGAAGGAGTTCTGTCCCGCTGATTTCCACTAGCTTGTTTGCCTCGCGAGGTGGAGTGGCGGAAAGCTCCACGATCATGCACGGATTCAGGTTCCGGAGTGTGTCCTGCGCTTGCGGGCTATAAGCCTTATGCCCTTCGTCGAGGATAATCAGTGGCTCCAGCAGGCGGATTGTATTTCCCAATGACGTTTTCACTTGCCTTCCCCAAAATGCGTCTGCCTTCGCGAAGGTTTCAAGGTTTTGAACACGCTTCAACAGTTTTTCATGGCCGTCCTTGTCTTCCTCGGAAGGGAAAAAGGCCTGAAAGGCGCCGCTATCGCGGAACATCCGCAAGGCTTCCTTGTTCTTTCGCGACGCAGAAGGCAGCATCAACAGCAGCACCACAAGACGCTCCTCCACGTCCTGCGGCGTAAATCCGTCAGTTTTCTCCAGAATCAAGTCTTGCCCGCCGAAACGATATCCAGATGCTGCCTGTACGGATCATCACGATTCTTCAATCGGAGCAATGTCTGGCGGTAAATCTGTTGCGTTGGGACGATCCAAACCACAAGTCCAGTTTGTTGCTGGCGGTAGATGCTTTGGACTAAATCGATGGTCTTCACCGCCAACAGCGTCTTTCCGCCTCCAGTCGGAATCTTCAAGCAGAACACGGGGAGGGGGCGCCCAAGGCCATCCTTTCCCTTGAGATACATGCCTCGCGCTCCGGACTTCTCCCATGCCTTCTCTGCAAAATCAGATAGCCATTCGTCGCCGTCGCGCAGTTTCCACGCCACACGACAAGCTGTTCGAGGTAACGCTTCACCTCTGTCAGCGTCTTCTCCTGATATTCCTTTAACTTCATGGGGTGCGCTTGGCCGCCCTGTAAATTTCAAACGGTAACTGACAGAACTCGATTCGGTGCTCGTCCAAATGAAAACTGTCCAGATATTTCGTGGGCGCAAATACCAAACGCTTCTTCCCGCTGCCCTTTGGCAAATCCCGAGCGACGTCCAGTGTCAGCGCTGTGGACTTGAGATAATCGAGGTCCGGCTCGTAAAGCAGATAGACATCGTATGACGCGCTTTCGCCGATAAATCCCGTCTTGCGGTTGATTCGCCGCGCATCAAAATCTTCACCCGTCGCGGTGTAGAAGACATAGCTGGCAAGGTCCGCATAAGATGGCAGCTTCTCGGCTTTGAGAAGAGTTTCCAATTGCATTGGATGTCCGATCTCAACAAATGTAAACGATCCACCGAAGCCCTTCTGTAAACCTTCATCTCTTGCCTTGGCTACGCCACTGACGACCCGACGGAGACGCTCCGCAGTGAGGCAGCCAGCAAAATCTCGCATCCTCCACAAGCACAAATCTGCGCGAACCGTTATCCCGCTTGTTTGCTGCAAGAACTGCGTGCCCTGTAGTCCCAGAACCAGCAAAGCAATCCAGAACAATTGAATCCTTATCAGTGGCGACTTGCAGAATGCGTTGTATCAACTTTGAAGGCTTAGGCGTGATAAAAATGTCATTCATTTGCCTGGGCTTGCAGGATCTCGCTCAGTTCCTGTTTGGAGTTTCGCGTACTTCCAACTTCTTTCCACGACCAAATGGTTTGGGGTACGATCCCTTCTCGAACTTCCGATAGAAAACGCTTGATGCCAGGCCTATTGTCGCCCGCGCTTCCCCACCAAATTCGATTGTCACGCAGAAGGTCGTCGAATTTCTGTTTGCTAACCCGCCAATAGCTTCCTGCAGGTGGTCCCTCTATGACACGGCCACTCGGCGTCTTGATGGAATATCTACCTTGAGCGTAATAGTTCCGCGCCGCCAAATCACTGAGCAGCCAAGGTCCGCGCTTATCATTATCAGGGTTCTTGTATCGCTGAATCATCGCTTCGGTTCGTGGAAGAGATTTTGGCCTCCATCTCTCTTTGTTTCGCGCATAGAGCGCGACCGCGCATAGAGCGCGACATATTCATGGTCTTCGCTGAGATGCATCGCCGTATTCTTCGGGCTGTCCACCTTATGCCAAACGATATTCGCCACAAAATTGGCTTCTCCGAACACCTCGTCCATCAGCCCGCGCAACCAGTGCGCCTCATTGTCGTCAATCGAAACAAAGATAACTCCGTCGTCGGTAAGGAATTCGCGGAGCAGTTTGAGACGCGGCATCATCATGCAAAGCCATTTATCGTGTCGCGTAAGATCTTCGCGATCCACCACCTTTCCGAGCCACTCCTGTATCATCGGACTACTTACATTGTCGTTGTACACCCACTTCTCATTCCCAGTGTTGTAAGGGGGATCGATGTAGATGCATTTCACTTTTCCGTGGTAATACGGCAGGAGAGCTTTCAGCGCCTTCAGATTATCGCCATGCACCACGAGGTTGTCATGCAGACTTACCTTGGAGGTCAAGCTCTTGGACTTTACCGGCTTCAACTCGTGGTAAGGCACCAGCAGATGAAAATTCTGAACCAGCGCCTTGCCCTTGAAGTTGATTGAAGGCATCGGCAGATAATATCACTCCCTCTCGCCGCATCCCGCAATTCCTCCTCCATCTCGAGGTTTTTTTCCACAGCGCGTCAGTGAAAACGTATTACGCATGTGAGGCAACCCATTTTGAAACACCAGTGGCTGGGGTTGCCGCTTCGCTTCCCCATCAGCGCATGCCCGCGCCGCGTAACAAACGCATAGCCAACATCCAGGCGTTTTTTCCCCCGCAGCTCTGCGTAGTTCTACGGTTTACACCCGCCCAAAACCGTGCTACCATTGCCCGTTTTTATATGATGACGCGAACGTCACTATCGGCGACCAGTAGAGCCCAAAGGGACGAATCCGCCAGCTCCAGTTTCCAGCCTCAACCTCTTGCGCTGATCCACCCGCGCAATGCTTTTCTAGCCACCAGCCACCCGCTATTAGCCAACGAGGTTCTAATCGCAAATCTGGAAGTAGAATTCCGTCTAACTCACAGAAAACTCAGCCCACTAAGAATTGCTAATCGCAGATTTTCGCGTCTTTTTGAGCTTCTTCACGAACTGCCAGTCACGAGTCCCAAGTCACAGGTTTCTAATACACGGTTCCGCGATTAAAACTCGGCGCAAGCCATTTGAAAACAGCAACTTGCAAATTTCTAATAGGCGGTAAAACGGGGTCTAAGATGCGTCACCAAAATTCAAAAGAGCCGGCAGGATGCCGGCGCTACAGAGGAGAAGGCGGAAGCCAACTCAACCGCTACTTATTTGAAGGCGAGCGCGCGCGGATGCCGAGGAGGCCCGCTAAGCCGAAGGCTAAGAGCATCAGGCTGCTGGGTTCAGGCATCGAAGTGCCGCCTCCGCCGCCACCGCCGCCGGTGCCGGAGAGCACGTCTAGAAATACGGCGTTCTTTTCCTGGTCGAGTTTGAAGAAGAGACCGTCGGAGAGGGTTGGGAAGAGGACGTTCGCAAAAGCGCCGCTGATATTTCCGCTGAGGATTTCGAATATGTCGCCGGACTCGGGATCGAAACCGCCGAATAGTTCGACGTCGAGGGTGCCGTCGAGCACTGCATTTCCATTGACGATTAGCTGGCCGAACTGGCCTGCTCCTGTGCCGCCGAGCAGAATGTCGAGTGTGCCCTGGGCATCCTGCTTGTAGGTTCCGTTGATCGTAAAGGTGCCGGGCGAATCTCCGGGGCGCATGGTGCCCTGGTTCTCGACGACGCCAGTTACTGAGCCGGTCCCACTGAGCGTGCCCGTGGACGTGACGAGCAGGTTGGGAGCTGGAGTGGAGATGGGCGGGTCGCCGAACGGGGGCCCGGGCACCAGGATGATCGAGCCGTCGTTGCGCAGATTGCCGCCGATATTGACGCTGGGGCCGGCGAGCGACATAGAGCCGGTGTTTACGACGGTGCTGCCGGCGGCAGTGCTGAAAGTGGAGAGAAAATCGTTGAGCAATGAGCCGGAATTATTGAAGGTGCCGCCGTTCAGAACAGCGAAGGAGCCGCCGAGCGCATTGCCGATTGCGCCCGTGTTGTTGAGGACTCCACCGCTGCCGACCTGAAAGCCGCCGAAATTTGAAAGGCCACCGGAATTGTTGAGCGTGCCCAAATTAATGACGGTGGCGGTGGATTGGTTTGACAGGTTGCCGGCGTTGGTGACCGTGGAATAGTTTACGAACAAGCCGGCATTCGTGAAGGTGCCGTTGTTCACCAGCGTGGCGCCGCCGTTATTATTCAGGATGAAGGTGTTGTTGAGCATCGCGCCTGCGGCATTGTTGATCGAGCCGAAATTTTCAAGGTCGTTGTGATTATTGAATGTGGCGCCCATTTCGTTGAGGAGTGTGGCGTTAAGGTTGTTGTTCATCATGCCGTTGTTGTCAAACACTCCGCCGCTATGGTTCTCAATGAAGCCGCCCCTAAGATTCGTCAATGTGCCGCCAGCTTCGTTGGTCATCGTGCCGGCATTCCCAATGGTGGCACCGGGATTGCTTACTGGGTCTGAGTTGGTCAAAGTAGCGAAATTGCTAAACGTGGCGCCAGCGCGGTTATCGAGAAGGGATCCGCCTTGGTTGTTGAAAGTACCGCCGTTGATGGCGGTGTTGTAGTTAAACATGTCCCCAATGTAACTTGTGAACAAACCGGCGTTGTCGAATACGCCTACGGTAGGCTCGACAGTAATGATCCCTCTGTTGAGGAACTTGCCGTCGTTGACCAGCGCGCCGAAAAACGAGGGTGGCTGGTGGTCGTCGCCCACTAGGAGGAGTCCAGAATCCTGGTTGAGAAATGTGCCAGAGGTGGAGACCTGCACGGTGGCATTAACATTGCAGCGCACGTTGTTGCGGTAGTCTCCGGTGAGGTTAACGGCGGTGCTCACGGGGCAAGGAAGCTGCGTCCCTGTGTCGGTCTGAGCGTGTGCGGGCGCTGGCATGATGCAACCGACGAGCAGGGCGAGGACGCTCAGGCGGAGGAATAGGGCGGCACTCGCCCCCCAAGACTCGGTCGTCCTCAGTATCAGAACTGATGAATGTAGAATTCGGCGACAGCTTTTCATGAAATTCCTCCGCAGCGCGGCTGACGCAGACAGCCCCAGAGTTCAACGGTAGGCGGCTGGCAACAAGTCTTTTCCTGTTAGGCCAAGCTTGTAGGCCGGACGGGCCTAGAGGGTCAATGCGCGCCGGGTAAGATCCCGATAATTTCAAGGTAAGGGCGCAAACCACTTATTCCGGGAACTTTGTTGTTGCGGTAGTTGCTCAATACGGGGCAGAATGGCGACTCGCCCCGCGGTGAATTAGCGTGTCAGAACCCCAACCTGCCACCTTTCGATTCGGGCCATACGAATCGCGCAGCCGGACGCGCGAACTCTATAAATATGGCTTGCGCCTAAAGATTCGGCCACAGCCGTGGCAAGTGTTGAACCTCCTACTGAGCCGCGCCGGCGACGTGGTGAGCCGCGAAGATCTTCACCGGCAGCTGTGGCCGTCGGAGACATTCGTCGATTTCGAGCACGGGTTGAATAATTCGGTGAAGGAACTGCGCGCGGTGCTAGGCGATTCTGTTAGCGAGCCGCGCTATATAGAAACGCTGCCCCGGCTCGGCTATCGCTTCGTGGCCCCAGTTGAAGTCAGCGAGCCTCCAGTTGCCGATGTGGCCGCCCCGGAGCTACCTGACGCATCGGGAGCCGGTGCGGAAGGCATGACCACGCCAAAACCTTCGCAAACGATGCCGCCGCTCGCGTCCGCGCGTGGCCCCGCTCTCGTCGCGCTTTCGCTGTTCTTGCTCGTTTGCGTCATAGTGGGCATTCGATCTTCGCGCTCTCCGACCCGGCCGCGAACCGCGAATAGCGAACGCGCGATGGTGGCTGTGCTTCCGTTCGAAAATCTCACCGGTGATCCAGCGCAGGAGTATTTCAGCGATGGTCTTACCGAGGAAATGATCGCGCAGCTGGGCCACACGGATCCACAGCATCTCGGCGTAATCGCACGCACATCGGTGATGCGCTACAAGAACACGCGAGAGCAAATGGATCAGATTGGCCGCGAGTTGGGCGCGCAATATCTCCTCGAAGGGAGCGTCCGACGCGATGCCGACAAGATGCGGATTACCGCACAGCTGATTCTGACGAAGGATCAATCGCACGTATGGTCACATCAATACGACCGCACGCCGGATAGCCTGCTTTCGCTGCAGGGCGAGATCGCGCAGGAAATTTCCGATGCCATTCAGCAGACGCTGGGTGAGCACAAGTTGGCTGACACCGTGCATGCGTCGGCGGGCCCCTCACCGAAATCCTACGAAGCTTACGACCTTTATCTGAAAGGCCGTTACTTCTGGAATAAGCGAACCCCCGAAGGCTTCGAGCGGGCCGCAGAGTGTTTCAATCAAGCGATCGCGAAGGATCCGCACTATGCGCTCGCTTACGCCGGCCTGGCCGATACGTACGCGTTGATAAGCGGGTACACGCTTGCTCCACCGGCTGAATTTATACCGAAGGCTCGCGCCGCCGCGCTAGAAGCGTTGCGGCTTGACGAACAACTCGCCGAAGCCCACGTTTCGCTGGCTTTTATCGCGCAAGATTACGATTGGGACTGGCAGACAGCCGAGAAGGAATATCGGCGAGCCATCGAACTGGATCCGAATTACGCGACCGCGCACCATTGGTATGCTGAGAATCTTGCATTGCAAGGCCGCTTCGAGGAAGCGTTTTCCGAGATGGACCGCGCGCGAAAACTCGATCCGCTTTCGCTGATTGTGGCGACGGACAACGGAGTGTTTCTATATTTTTCGCGGCAGTATGAACGCGCCATCGAGCAGTTTCGCGCGGTTCTGGACATGGAGCCGGGTTTTTCGCGCGCTCACATGGTGATGTCCGCGTATGTCGAACAAGGAAAATTCGCAGAAGCGATCGCCGATGCAGGAGAATGGCAGCGCAGAGACGACAACGAGTGGAGCCGGGCCTTTCTGGCCTACGCATATGGCCGGGCGGGCCGGGACGTGGATGCCCGGCACGAACTCGAACGCGCGAAGAAAATGTCGGCCCACCAGCCTTTCGATCCACTTCCCATTGCACTCGCCTACATCGGCCTCAAGGATAAAGACCAGGCGTTCGTCTGGCTAAATAAGGCCGTGGCCAACCGCTCGCCAAGTCTGGCTGCCCTGAAAGTGGATCCGATTTACGACTCGTTGCGCTCGGACCCTCGCTTTGAAGCGATTCTTCGCCACGTGGGCCTCGCTCAGTAGGACGGGCTGGGGCGAATCCGGCATTTTCTCCCCGGGCAAGTCAACGGCTGCGGGTCTGAAGACCCGCGCTACAGCGGCAAATTCTGGCGCGCCGGGCGAGGACACCGAACTCGCCCCAGGGAGCGCGACGCCCTCACACGGCACTTCGTCGGGGGTGAATCCAAGTCAACGGCTGCCGGTCTAAAGACCGGCGCTACAAAGGCATACTTCCAATGCTTATAGCGAATTCAGGAATGCGATCAGATCCGACTCTTCTTCTTGCGTCAGGTTCATTTGGAAACGCTGGTTGTAAAAATTTAGCAGCTCGGTGAGGTTCTGCGCGGCGCCGTTGTGAAAATACGGGGCGCGTGCGGCGAGGCCTCGCAGGATGGGGCCTTTGATGCGGTTCATGTCGCTGCAGAGGCCGGAGATGAGGCCTTTGCCGGGGTCGGTGGTGTAGATGACGTAGGGCGCGGCGGAAGGCGAGGTGGCGAAGGGATTCGGGCAGCCGGTGATTTCGTAGACGGGAACGTCGGGGAAATTGAGCTGCGAAAGAGCGTTGGCGATGAGCGGATCGGGTTCGTTGGTGGCGTCGTGGCCGGTGCCGATGTCGAGCGGGAGCGGGAGGGAGTGATCGCCGACGTTGGGCGCGTCATGACACGTGGTGCAGGTGCCCTGGAAGGGGGCGATGGGGACGGTGCCGAGCGCGGAATTGTCATTGAGGCCGCGAACGTTGGAGATGGTGAGCGCGCGGGTGTTGAAGAGCGTTTCACCGGCGGCGATTCTTTTGCGGGCTGCGATGCGGGAGCGCTCGAAGGGATTGTAGGAAGACTGCAGATTCGACCAGGCCTGGAACATGGTGAGCGCCGTGGGATTGAACGCGCCACCGTCGGGATCTTTGCCGAGCGAATCGTTGGTGCCCGGGTAGTAGGCTTCCTGCAAGAGGTTGTAGGCGCCGCCCTGCGCACCGTCAGCGGTGAGAAGACCGGCTTGGAAATCCGCGGCCTGGGCGCTGTAGAGGCCGAGTTCGAAATTCACGATTCCCTGCTGCTGAGCGAGCGTGGGCGGTTGTGTGGCTTGCGCGTGTCCGTTGGTGGCGTCGATCGACTGCTGCATCAGGTCGGCGGTAAGGTTGGCCATGAAGGTGGATTCGCTATTCAGTGGGTTGGTGCCGGATTCGCGACCGTCGAACATGATGGTGCTGAGGAAGCGCAGGTTGGTGGTGGGCAGCGGCCGGCGGTAGATGGAGACGGTTTGCTGGCCCGTGGTGGGGTCTGTGACGATGGCGCAGCCGTACGGATCGTGAACAGCTTTGATGGTGAACTGCGCGTTAGGCGGCATCGGGAGGAAGATGCGAATCACGCCGCTCTTGAGGAGCAGGCTGTGGTCGGCGGGATTGCTGGAGGAGCCGGTGGGGCAGTTCGCGCCATCAACGGCGGCGAACAGCGGGTCTTTGCCATGCGTGAGAGCGAAGCGGGCGCGGATATTTTGTACACCGAGGCCCATGGCGTCGCTGGCCTGGTGGCAGGTGCCGCAGGAGCGGCCGTTGGTGCCGAGGCTTTGGAAGAAGGGGCCGTCTTCGCGGATCGGGCCGTTGGTGTTGTAGGTGGAAACGACGCCGGTGGGATCGAAGAACGGGAAGAGATTCGGAATCACGGTGGCGGAAAGAGCGCCGGCGAGCGAGAGAAATACGGCGATTACGATCCACTTTCGCGTGCCGATCTTTGCAGCACACTTCAAGACGGGGCTGGGAATCAAGTAGCACCTCTCATCGCTTAGGCTGCGCGGCATCTCTATTGCGGCGAATTTTCGAGAGCCGATTGGAATCCCACACCGAGAGCTTCTGCTTACCTGTTAATGCGGAAAGCGCAGGCCGAGTGGCTCACGCATTTTTAAGGGGGCATGAACCACGCTGCCTGTGTGCTGCGTTTGGTGCGAGCTGGCCGTCATCCGGAGTTGCGAGCGGATGCCAGTTGGATTGTTTTGCCTTTCTCTTTCGCTGGCGAAGTGATGGCCCGTGCAGGAACGACTGCGCGAGACGCGTGAACATGAACTTGGTGGACTTGGTGAGCCTGGGCGGCGTTGCAGCCGGTTCGCTTGGCGTCTGTTGCTGTTTGCGCTTGAGCACACGTGCTCGCATTCACAGCGGCGCCGCTTCGGTTGGCGGCGATTGGTTGGGTAACTGTTGCAGGACGGACGATGGAGGATGAGGACGGAGCTTCGTCGTAGTGGTCAGGATTAATTTCCGCCTGGGCCCGGCATGGTCGCGCCGTAATGCACGCGAGGCCGAGACCGAACATGACGATCGAAATGCGGGAAAGCTTCAATGCGCTCATGTTCTGTTCACCTTGGGACGAGATTCGCGCGGGCCTGATTCCGAATTAGCCCGCACACTGCTTCTAATGGGAGATGCGGAAATTGCCGTCGAATCGGCTCAAGAAAATTGCGGCGGCGTTGCTCGATATTTTGTAAATATCCGATAGTTACATTGACTCTAAATCGAAGAACGGCTTATCCTGCTGACAAATTTGATGTCGATGGTTTGATTTTAAATCTGTGTTGAAATCGGTGTTGAGGCCCTGGGCGTGGTCCAACTTCCATCACAGCCGGTGACGGAGCTACTGGTCAAGTGGAGAGGCGGAGATCAGGAAGCGCTGCAGGCACTCCTTCCCCTGGTTTATAAGGAACTTCGCGATATCGCGCATCGCCAACTTCGGCGCGAGCGTTCAGGCCACACCCTACAAAGCACGGCGCTGGTTCACGAGGCGTATCTGCGCCTGATGGATCAGGGCGCGCCAGAAACGGAGAATCGCGCGCATTTTGTAGCCGTGGCAGCGCGACTGATGCGGCAGATTCTGATCGACTACGCGCGTTCTCGCGATGCACAGAAACGCGGCGCGAGTCTGCGCGTGGACGTGGAACTGGCCGGCGATCCCGCTGCGATGTCGCCGAAGCAGGGAGCGGACATCGTCGCGCTCGACGACGCGCTGAAGAATCTTTCAGAGCGAGACGAGCAACAGGCGCAAATCGTCGAGATGCGGTATTTCGGCGGGCTGACGATCGAAGAAACCGCAGAAGTGCTGAAGATTTCACCGGCCACCGTGAAACGCGACTGGAGCATGGCCAGGGCGTGGCTGGCGCGCGAGATGCAGAGAGGCGTCCGTGGAGAGTCGGGAAAAACGCGAGCAGTGGAAGAACCTTAAGGAACTGTTTGGCGCAGTTCTTGAATGCGAGCCGGAGCGGCGAAGCGAATTTTTGCGGCAGGCTTGCGGTTCTGACGTAGAGTTGCGCTCCGAGCTCGAGTCCCTTCTTTCTGCTTACGAAAATTCGTCCGAACTATCGCAATTCCCATGGCTGGCGGAGGCTGCCGAAGCGGCGGCACCGCACTTCATCGGTCCCTATCGCCTGCTGGAAAAACTTGGCGAAGGCGGGATGGGTCAGGTGTGGCTCGCGGAGCAGAGTGCGCCAGTGCGGCGCCGCGTGGCGCTGAAATTAATTCGCACCGGGATATACGACAACGCTTTGCTGCAGCGATTCCAAGCCGAGCGGCAATCGCTGGCGATCATGGATCACCCGGCGATTGCGAAAGTGTTTGACGCCGGCACGACGGAGGCGGGCCAGCCATATTTCGTGATGGAGTATGTGCCGGGCCTGCCGATTACCGAATATTGCGACAGCAAGAAATTGAGCATCCGGCAGCGCATCGAGCTCTTTATTCAGGTGTGCGAGGGAGTGCAGCACGCGCATCAGAAGGCGATCATTCACCGCGATATTAAGCCCGCGAACATTCTCGTTGTCGAAGTGGATGGCAAAGCGAGGCCCAGCATCATTGATTTTGGCTTAGCGAAAGCCGTCACTGCGCGGGTATCCGAAGAGACTCTCTTCACACAAGCCGGCGCTTTTCTAGGGACTCCGGGCTACATGAGCCCTGAACAGGCCGATCCCGGAGTGCAGGACATTGACACGCGAACGGATGTTTATTCGCTCGGCGTGGTGCTCTATGTATTGCTGACTGGTTGCGAACCGTTCGATACGGCGGCGTGGAAGAAGCTGCCGTTCCATGAAGTGCTGCGACGGCTGCGTGAAGAAGACGCGCCGACACCGAGCACGAGAGTAAGTTCGTCGCGCGAGGTGTCCCAACCTGCGGCAAGCGCTCGCGGCACTGAGCTGCGGCAACTCGCGAATCAGCTGCGAGGCGATCTCGACTGGATCACGATGAAAGCGGTGGAGAAGGATCGGAACCGCCGCTACGGCACTCCTACAGAACTGGCCGCTGATCTTCGGCGATACCTGGAAAACGAACCGGTGGTGGCGCGGCCCGCCAGCGCAGGCTATCGGCTTCAGAAATATGTGCAGCGACACCGGGTGGCCCTAGCTTTTACGGTCGTCATCGGGGCGTTGCTGGTGTCATTCGGTGTAGTCCAAGCGATGCAATTGCGGAGAATCACGCGAGAACGCGATCGCGCGAATCGTGTTTCGGCGTTTATGACCAACATGTTCAAGCTTTCGGATCCAACCGAGGTGCACGCGAGCAATGTCTCGACGCGAGACGTCCTGGACAAGGCGTCAAAGGATATCGAGACGAGCCTTGCGGGCGATCCGGAAATGCAAGGGCAATTGATGCGCGTGAGATGGAGAAACGCATACAAGAACATATTTGAGTGAACTTCGACATTGGACTCGTACCGCCGGGACTGAAGATCGAGCGCAGTCGCTGCTCGAGCAGGCTGTCCAGGTGGACCAGGCGGAGTTTTGGGCCATCCAATGCGGAGACTCTTAACGCGATGACAGATCTCGCGTGGACTCTAAATCAAATAGGCAGAATCCCGGAAGCAGAGAAATTACAACGACAAGCGCTGCAGATCGAAGAACAGAAATTAGGCGCGGACGATCCGACCACACTGGGAACAAAAATGGGGCTCGCAGTGACTCTCGATCAGGAGGGCCGGCACGAGGAAGCCGAAAAACTGGCTCGGGAGACGCTGGACGCGCAGCGGCGCGTGCTGGGGCCTCAGGACACCAGGGAAGGGAAACGACCGACGCGCGCGGGGCCGGAGCATGCGCACGCTCGCCAATATGGAGAATCTCGGAGCCATGCTGGGAAATCAGGGCAAGTTTGCAGAAGCCGAGAAACTGCTGCGAGAGGCAGGCGAACTCGAAGGGCGCGTGCTGGGGCCAGACAATCTGAAAACGATCGTTGCGTCGGACAATCTTGCCGAAACACTTGTCTACGAGCGGCATGACGAAGAGGCCGAACAAATTCTCCACAGCAATCTTGCGACGGTGGTGAGGGTGTTCGGAGCCAACCATCCCGAGCTCGCGAGTATTCGCTATAGTCTTGGATGCATCGCCCTTCATCGTGGCCAGCGCGATGAAGCAATCGATTTGTTTCGCAGCGCCGGTGGAACACGGATTTACGCCTCGGCAGTCTCTGGAGTTAGAGAAGGATCCTGAACTCAAGCCTGTTTATGACGACCCTCGCTTCAAGCAAATCGTAGCCATCGCGCACAAACAGGCCGACGCAGCAAAGATGCAAAAGTGCTCGAGATTAGACGTGCCACTAGATTCGTGAATTAGCACCTGAGCAGGAACGGCGAGTGGCGCGTGCGACTGGCGATTCGTTACAATAGAAGAATATGACACAGAAGCGGCATAAGACTGTGGGCGTGAAGGTGGGCAACGTGCAGGTGGGCGGAGGCGCGCCGATCGTCGTGCAGTCGATGACGAATACCGATACGGCTGATATTGCTTTGACGGCGCAGCAGTGCTTTGAGCTGGCGCAGGCGGGGTCGGAGCTGGTGCGGATTACCGTGAACGTGCCCGAAGCGGCTGCGGCGGTGGGCGAAATCAAGAAGCGGCTGCTGGATGCGGGTTGCAATGTACCGATCATCGGCGATTTTCATTACAACGGGCATGTGCTGCTGACGAAATTTCCGGATTGTGCGGCGGCGCTCGATAAATACCGGATCAACCCCGGCAACGTGGGGCATGGGCAGAGGCGCGACGAGCAGTTTGCGACGATCTGCAAAGTGGCGCGCGATCATGACAAGCCAGTGCGCATCGGCGTAAATGGCGGGTCGCTGAATCAGGAACTTGTGATGCAGAAGATGCAGGAGAATACGGACGACGATCTGGGCAAGACGTCTGAAGAAATTATCAACGAGTGCATGGTGCTTTCGGCCTTGCAATCGACGGAGCTCGCGCTCGAATGCGGGTTGCGCAAGGACCAGATTATTATTTCGTGCAAAGTGTCGCGGCCGCACGATTTGATCGAAATTTATCGCGACCTGGCGCGGAAGACGGAGCAGCCGCTGCATCTTGGGTTGACGGAAGCGGGGATGGGGGCGAAGGGGCTGGTGTGGTCGGCGGCGTCGATGGGAATTTTGCTGGGCGAAGGGATTGGCGACACGGTGCGCATTTCACTGACGCCTCGGCCGGGCGGCGACCGTCGTGAGGAAGTGTATGCGGCATGCGAATTGCTGCAGTCGCTGGGGCTGCGGACGTTTGCGCCGAGCGTGACGGCTTGTCCTGGGTGCGGGCGGACGACGAGCACAACTTTTCAGGAGCTGGCGGAAAGTATTCAGGGTTACATTCGCGACAAAATGCCGGAGTGGAAGCGCGAGCGTGAGGGAGTGGAGGAATTGAAGCTCGCGGTGATGGGCTGTATCGTGAATGGGCCTGGCGAATCAAAGGCGTCGAATATTGGAATTAGTTTGCCGGGGACGGGCGAGGCGCCGCGGTGCCCGGTTTATATTGATGGGCAGCATTTCACGACGCTCGAGGGGACTTACGACGAGCTGTCGAATGCGTTTCAGGCGCTGGTGGATGATTATGTTTCGACGAAGTACCGCCGGCGCGAGACGCCGCTGCCTGTGGCGGCGGGGATGGGCGATGCGCGAAAGACGCCTGCGCTTCGCGTGATTGCCTGAAAAAAATTAAAAGACTTGCCCCGCTATGACTGAAGCTGTGGCGAACGCGACGCCTGAGTCGGCTGTTCGGCCGCAGCTTCGCGATGTACATTCTTCTTCTCCCCCTCCAAATTGGCGGCGCGGATTTTGGGCGCTGATCGTCACGCAGTTTCAGAACGCCTTTAACGACAACGCGATTAAATTCCTCGTTATTTACATCATCGTGGCGATGAATTTTCCCGAGGGCCAGCGCGATTTCCTGGTGCTGGTGGTCGGCGCACTGTTTGCGCTGCCATTTATTTTCTTCTCCATGACGGGAGGCTACTTTGCTGACCGTTACAGCAAGCGCAGCGTCGTGATTGGCACGAAGTTGATGGAAATTAGCGTGATGGCGGTCGCGATTGCGGGACTCGCGATGCGGAGTCTTCCGATTGAATGCGCGGCTGTATTTTTGATCAGCACGCAGTCTGCGCTTTTTGGCCCATCGAAGTATGGTTTGCTCCCCGAGTTGCTGCCGGAGCAAAAACTCTCTTGGGGAAACGGAATCATCGAGCTTGGAACGTTTCTTGGCAGCATTTCGGCAGTGATGGCCGCTGGTTTTTTGGCGGCGCATTATCGCGGACGGCAGGAAATGTCGGGCGTGATTCTTCTCGGATGCACGCTCATCGGGCTGGCCACAAGTTTCGCAATCTCGCGCGTGCCGGCAGCTGATCCTAAGAAGCGCTTTCGTTGGAATCCGCTCGGTGATCTGTTTTCGAATCTCAAAATCATCCGGGCCGATCGCATTCTCAGCTGGGCCGTAGTGGGCAATACATACCTGTGGTTTCTCGCGGCGCTCTTGCAGTTCACGATCGTGATTTATGGGCACGACGTGCTGCACATAGATGAAGCGCATATCAGCCTTCTACAGGCGGCCGTTGGAATCGGCATCGGCGTGGGAAGTTTTGCGGCCGGCTACCTTTCAGGCGGGAAGATCGAGTACGGGCTGATCCCGATTGGCGCAATCGGGATGACGGTTTTCGGCGCGCTGCTTTACAACCCGGGCCACTCGCTGCAATCCGCTGCGTGGCATCTTGGACTGCTTGGATTCTTCGGCGGATTTTTCGCTGTGCCCTTGAACGCGTTGATCCAGCATCGTCCTCGGCGGGAAGAGAAAGGCGGCGTGATTGCCGCAGCCAATTTGCTTTCATTCGTGGGCGTATTTCTGGCGGCCGGGGCTTATTACCTGTCCGCGAGCGCGTTTCACCAAACAGCGCGGGGAATTTTCCTGGATGGCGCGATCCTTACGGCGGTGACGACGATTTATGCCGTCTACTTGCTGCCGGATTCGCTTTTGCGGCTGGTGCTGTGGATGGTGACGCATTCGATTTACCGGATCCGGGTGGAGGGGCGCGAGAACATTCCGGAGACGGGCGGTGCGCTTTTCGTTGCGAATCATATGTCGCTGGTGGATGCGCTGCTGCTGCTCGCATCGACGGACCGGCCGATTCGATTTCTGATGTACAAGGGGATTTACGATCTGCCGTTTGTGAAGCCGGGCGCGAAGATGATTCGCGCGATTCCGATTTCGTCGGAGCTGCGGCCGCGCGAGATGCTGCAATCGTTGCGCGAGGCGAGCAATGCGATTCGCGGGGGCGAAGTGGTTTGCATTTTTGCCGAGGGGCAGATTACGCGCATCGGGCAACTGCTTCCCTTCCGGCGGGGGATGGAACGCATCATGAAGGGAGTGGATGCGCCCATCGTGCCGGTGAATCTCGATGGCGTGTGGGGAAGCATTTTCAGTTTCGAGCGCGGACGATTCTTGTGGAAGATGCCGCGCTCGATTCCCTATCCGGTTACGGTGAGTTTTGGAAAGCCGATGCCGGCCACTTCGACGCCATTTGAAGTGCGCGAAGCGGTGCAGCAACTGCAGACGGACGCCTACCAGCATCACAAGAAACGGATGCACACGCTGCCGCGCGCGTTTGTCCGCACTGCGCATGGTTCGCCTTTTCGTTTCGCGATGGGCGATAAGCGGCGGGCAAGGATGAGTTGGGGAATGGCGCTGCTGAGCGCGATTTTGCTCGCGCGGCGGTTGCGCAGTACGTGGGCGGGGCAGGAAATGGTGGGGATTTTGCTGCCACCGTCGGTGCCGGGCGCGCTGGTGAATTTTGCGGCGGTGCTCTCGGGGAAAATTCCAGTCAATTTGAACTACACGTCGTCGAACGAGACGCTCGAATCGTGCGCGCAGCAGTGCAAGCTCGAGACGGTGATTACGACGAAACTTCTGCTCGAACGCATCCCCCTGAAGGTGCCCGGGAAGACAATTTTACTGGAAGAGGCGGCGGCCGCGCCGCGCTTGGGCGAGAAAATCGCAGCGCTGCTGCTATGGTTCCTGCCGGGATATTGGCTTGAGCGGATTCTGAGCCACGCGAAACCAAAAACGCTGGACGATCTTGCGACCGTGATTTTTTCGAGCGGCAGCACAGGCGAACCGAAGGGCGTGATGCTAACGCATTACAACATCGCATCGAACATCGAGCAGATGGGACAGACGTTCGCACTGGAGCACAAGGACGTGCTACTCGGCGTGCTACCGTTTTTCCATTCATTTGGATTCACGGTGACACTCTGGCTGCCCGCGGTGCTCGGTTGCGGGGTCGCGTATCATCCCAGCCCGCTCGACCTGACTGCTGTGAGCGAGCTGGTTCGCGACTACCGCGTGACGTTCCTGCTGGCGACTCCGACATTTCTGCAAGCGTACCTTCGCCGGTGCTCGCCGGAGGATTTCGGAAGCTTGCAATACGTAGTTGTTGGCGCGGAAAAATTGCCGGAGCGGCTCGCGCTGGCGTTTGAGGATCGCTTCGGAATTCGCCCGCTCGAAGGCTACGGCGCGACGGAATGCTCACCGGTGATTGCGGTGAACACGCGTGATTTTCGCGCGCCCGGATTCCGGCAAGTGGGAGCGAAACGCGGGCATATCGGGCATCCTTTGCCGGGCATCAGCGTGCGGATTGTCGATCCTGAGACGCGCGAGCGGTTGCCCGTTGGCGCGGCGGGTCTTCTACTTGTGCGCGGGCCGAACGTGATGAAGGGCTATCTCGGCAAGCCCGAAAAAACGGCGGAAGTGTTGCAGGACGGCTGGTACGTCACGGGAGATATTGCAGCGGAAGATGAAGACGGCTTCCTCACGATCACAGACCGGTTGAGCCGGTTCAGCAAAATCGGCGGCGAAATGGTGCCGCACATCAAGATCGAGGAGAAGCTTCAAGAACTTGCGGGCGCGACCGAGCAGAAGTTCGTCGTGACGGGGGTTCCTGACGGGAAGAAAGGCGAGCGGCTCGTGGTGTTGCACTCTTTATCGCCCGATGAGCTCAAAGCTCTTCTTGATCGCATGCCAGAAGCCGGCTTGCCTAATCTGTGGACGCCGCGCGCGAATCAATTCTTTCACGTTGAGGAGTTGCCCCATCTTGGAAGCGGCAAGCTGGATTTGCGCCGCGTGCACGAGATGGCGGTCGATTTGTCCCCCGCCGAAAAGTAAGGTTGTATCGTGGCGGTTCGCCTTCGAAATGCGCGGTTCGACTCGTATTTGCGACTGTTCAGCAACTAAATTCGACCGCTCACCGCTTCAAATTGCGAAACGTCCCGACTTGCACATAAAGTAGTGGTAGCTGGAGAACTTTTCGGTATGCAGAGACGAACACACAACTCGTTGCTTGGATCGGCGTTTCTAACGCTCGTCTGGGACTGCATCCGAATGGCATCCAGTCCCTCACGATAGTCAGATCGCCTCGAATCTGATTCATTCCAAGCAGCCAGCACCGTAAGTATTTTTTATGCGTCTTGACATTCGCCGTGCACCGGAGGAGTTCTGCGCCGGTCACGCTAGCCAAAGTGCGCCTGCGACACCTGATCTTGCACGGACCGGAGTGAGGGAAAGGAGATGCCCATGTTCATCGTCGTTGCGGCCGTCATTTACTGGGTCATCCGGTTCGCTCTGCCCCGCGTTCGAACTTGGGTTGCGCGGCGAAAGAGAGAGCCTGCGATGATCGCGCTTCGGATTCCGATGGCGCGTCCGGTCAAAACGCAGCCAGACACGCTCTGCAACTACTGCGTGTATGCGCACATCGTGCACGGGTATGGCATGGGCGAAGAGATGATCGCGTGCGGTTACATGTTCCCGGCGAGAGAAGTTCTCTTCCGAGTGCATGAATGCACCGACTACAGGCCGAAGCGTGAACGCAACCGCGTGGAAATCGCGAGCGAGAGAGCGGTGTGTATCCTGCCTCTCGAAGAAACGGCAACTGATTTCCATGCGGTAGCTGCCGAACGCGACGGGGAGGGCGAACGTTGAATCGTCCTATCACTCAGCGAACCGGGCAGGGCCGCGATTTTTTGGATACTTGCGAAGTCGTGGCCCTGATCCGGGAAAACCTGCCGGTCTTGAGACCCTTCGTACCTCAGGACGAGCCGGCGCTACAAAAGCGTCTTAGAAAATTGCCAGCTTTACATGCAGAAACTTCTTCGGATTCTGGCGGAAATCGCTGACCATCAGGCGCATATCGCCGGCGAGGCCGGTGAAATTGTCGTAGAACGCGGGGTCACCGAAGAATTTGCCGATCGTGCCTTCGTTTGTATTCATCTTGGCGGTCGCTTCGCGGAAATTGGCGGACGCGTCCTTCAGATTGGTGTAGAGCGCGTCGTCGGTGGTGAGCTTGCCGAGCGTGCCTTTGCCCGCGCGAACGTCCGCGAGCAGCGCATTCCCGTTGTCCATCAGCTTTTTCGTGTTGTCGTACATCGCCGGATCGTAGACGAGTTTCCCGAGCGTGCCCTGGCCGCCGCGCACGGCCGCGATTACATTTTGCGCGTCGCCAAGCGAAGCATTCACGCGGTTGTAAAGCTCGTCTGACTTCAGCAATTTTCCGGCAGTTCCTTCGCCACGCTGGATGCCTGCGATGAGGTCATCCACTTTCGCAATCGTGTCGTTTGCATGATTGTAGACGCCCGGATCGTTGAGGAGTTTGCCGAGCGTGCCCTGGCCGTCATTTACCTTGGTGAGGATCGTGCTAACTTGCGTAGAAAGATCGCCGAATTTTTGCACCAGGTCGCTCATCTGCGGTTGCTGCCCGCCGGGCAGGATGCCATTGTTCGGGATCTGCGTGCCAGTGAGACCGCGCTTCACGGTGACGTAGCGATTCCCGAGCAGACCTTCGGTGATCAGGCTGGCGGCTGAATCTGTGCGGACGTCCTTCTGAAACTTTTTCTCAATCCGCAGGACGAGCGTGATGTTGTGCTGGTGGTCCTGCGGCTGCGGCGTCAACTGAATCGACTGCACGCTGCCGATCTCGACGCCGTCGAGGCGGACGGGGGCGCCCACCTGCAGACCTTCCACTTCAGGTAAATAGGTGATGACACGATATTTCGGCCCGAGAATTCCCGCACCGGTGACATAAAAGATCGCGATTGCGAGAATGAACAATCCCGCGAGCACGAAGAGTCCTACGCGAAGTTCCGTCCAGGTGAGCTGTTTCCGCTGCGCCATTGCTTTTCCTCCGTAATTGCCGTCCTGTTGGCCGATCTATTCCGCCGATGCCAGATATTTTTTGAGGTAGTCGTCCGACGAGTTCAACATCTCATCGGCCGGACCTTCGAAATATACTTTGCCGTCGCGCAGCACGATCACGTTGGTCGCGTGTGATTGGGCGCGCGTTCCATTTCCGCCAAGGCGTTCGACGCGATTGTTCGCTTTGTCGAAGCGGAAATTCGCGAGGCCAAAAGCGTCCTGTACGCGATGCGTCGCCAGGAGCGACGTGACGTTTTGAGTGTCGCGATCGCGCAGGATCAGATTTATGATCGTCTGCGACGTAACCGGATCGAGTCCGGCGGTCGGAGAGTCGTAAAACACGATCGGCGGCCGCCCCACGAGAGCGCGCGCCATCGAAACTCGGCGGCGCATGCCGCCCGAAAGCTCCGCGGGGTATTTTTCGATTGCCTCTTCCATTTCCACGAACCGCAGCGTTTCGCGAACGCGCGTATCGATCTCCTCCTCGGCCACGTTATCTTCGCGCAGCCGGAAAGCAACGTTCTCCTCGACCGTGAGCGAATCAAACAGCGCGCTCTCCTGAAATACGAATCCGATGCGGCGCCGAAAGTCGAGAAGCTCTTTCTCGCTCATTTCGGTCACTTCCTGCCCGGTAACCAGAATCTTTCCCGAGTCGGCGCTCATCAAGCCCGCGGCGAGCTTCATGATAAGCGTCTTGCCGGAACCACTTTCGCCCAGCAGAACCTTTGTTTCTCCGGACGAAACTTGAAACGAAACGCCGTCGAGAACGTTCCCTTCATCGAAACCAATGCGCACATCCTTAAAAACGATCAGCGGCTCATTCGGGCGCAGGTCCTTCATCGCCGGCAGCCTGATAGACATCCGAATTTGCAACTCATCCCTTGCAAGACGGATGGGGACGACGCGGTGCTTACGACGGAAATGCTGCCTGCGGAGACGTTCTCGGGAAGGACCCCGAAGATCATCCTAGGATTATAGATGGAAATCAGGCAGATTCGGAGTATGCGATTTTGGATGCGTAGAATCGTTACAGGGGGACCGGCAGTCACGTGCGTGCGCAAGCTATTTGTGAAAGATGAACAACAACAATCGCGACAAAAAGAAATCTCCCACCAGGATGAGCACCGATGAGATGACGACCGCGGATGTGGTCGCTCGGCCGACGCCCTGCGTTCCACCGCGGACCCGCAGGCCTTGGTAACATCCGACTGTCGCAATAATCAAGGCAAATACCACCGGCTTCGCAAAGCCCTGAACCAAATCGCCGAAATCGAGCGCGTCAATCGCGCGCGTCCAGAATTGCACCGGCCCGAGCCGTAGTGTGAAATAGGCGACGACGAAGCCTCCGATAAGGCCAACAAAATCGGAAATTGCGGTGAGCAGCGGCAACATCGTCACTGTTGCAATCACTCGCGGCGTCATGAGCTTGCGAATCGGATCGGTTCCGAGCGCGCGCATCGCATCCACTTGTTCGGTGACGATCATCGAGCCGAGCTCGGACGCCATGCCGGAAGCGTTCCGTCCCGCCACAAGCAGCGCGGTAATGGTCGGCCCCAACTCCCGGACGAGAGCAAGCGAAACCGCATCACCAGTGAGCGCCGTTTCACCAAACCGCTCGAACTGCGAGGCAGTTTGCAGCACCAGCACACCGCCAATAAAAAATCCCGTAAGCACGACGATAGGCAGAGATCCGACGCCGATCACATCCATTTGCTCGAGCGCGTCAAACCAATACTGCGGCGGTGTAAAAATATTGGTGATCGACCGGAAGGTAAGTAGCGAATAATCCTGCACCGCGAAGACTTGGCGCTTGATCGCGTCCCCGATGATCGAGGAGAGTGACTGCGTTTCACTGGCTTCGAGCATCGTGTGTGGACGCGCGAACGCCTGTGTCCGCGGCTATCGAAGCGTAGCGTCGCTAGAGAGTGGCGTCAAGCAATCATCCCACCACCAGCAAATCGCGTGCAGCATCGCTTTACGCGCGTGAAAGCGTCCGGTAGAATTGCAAGTTTGCCCGGCGTTACGGGCAGGATGCGGGGAGCATGCTTCGATTCGTCAGCGCGGGGGAATCGCACGGGCAGGCTCTGATCGCCTGGATCAGCGGGCTGCCGCTGGGCGTGCCGGTTGATACCGATTTCATTCAACGCGAACTGCATCGTAGGCAGCTTGGCTATGGACGCGGGGGCCGGCAACGGATCGAGAAAGATCAGGCGGATATTCTCGCCGGCGTGCGCCACGGCAAGACGATTGGCGCACCCATCGCAGTTCGTATTGAGAACCGCGATTGGACGAATTGGGAAAAAGCGCTGCCGGTGGAGGATACCGAGGGCGCAGATTCAGCCTTGGCAGGCGAGAAGGGCTCGCAGCGTCCTCTCACGGCACCCCGGCCAGGGCATGCCGATCTTGCGGGTGCGCTGAAATTCAATTTGCACGACGCGCGCTATATTCTCGAGCGCGCCTCGGCTCGAGAAACCGCCTCGCGCGTAGCAGCCGGGGCATTTGCAAAGCTTTTGCTGCATCAATTTGGCTCGACTGTGCTGAGCCACACGATCGCGGTCGGCCATGCGCGGCTTGAGCGCGATGTGGAGTGGGCAGAAATTGAGGCTGTCTGCGACAATCTGGAGTCGCCGCTCCGCTGCGTTGATGCTGAGGCGGAAGCGCGGATGAAAGCCGAGGTGGACCATGTGCTCCGTGCGGGCGATTCGGTGGGTGGAGTTTTTGAGGTAGTCGCTCGCGGAATTCCGCCCGGGCTTGGCAGCCATGCACAGTGGGATGAGAAACTCGATGCGCGCATCGCGCGCGCGATGATGTCGATCCAGGCCGTGAAGGCCGTCGAAATTGGCACGGGCATAGCGAATGCCGGCAGCTATGGCTCCGAGGTGCAGGATGAAATTCGCTACAATGCTTCGCGGAAACGCTTCGACCGCTCTTCGAATCGCGCCGGTGGAATTGAAGGCGGCATTACGAATGGCGAGAATGTGGTGGTGCGCGGATACCTGAAGCCGATCTCGACGTTGCGACGGCCGCTGCTCACCGCCGATCTGAACACGAAAGAAGCGGTAAAGGCAGCGTACGAGCGCTCGGATGTTTGCGTGGTGCCGGCGGCGGGTGTCGCTGCTGAGGCGATGATCGCGCTTGAGTTGGCCTCTGCGTTTCTAGAGAAATTTGGCGGCGACTCGCTCGAAGAAACGCGGCGAAATTTCGAAGGCTATGAGCATCAATTGGACGAATTCTAATCGCGGAGCAGAATTAAGGAACCATTCGAGATGATTCATCCGATCGTGAAATACGGCGACCCGGTGCTGGAAACACCGACAAAGCGAATCGAGAAATTCGACGACGAGATCCAGAAGCTCGTCGCGGACATGTTCGAGTCCATGTACGCAGCATCGGGCGTGGGTCTGGCGGCGCCGCAAATCGGAATCGGTCTGCGGATCGCCGTGATCGATGTCTCGAATGGCAAGAATCCCGAAGCCAAGCTCGTGTGCGCGAATCCGGAAATCATTCACGCTGAGGGCGAGCAACGCGAAGAAGAAGGCTGTCTCTCGATACCGGGATTCCGGGGCCACGTGGCGCGGCCCCAATACGTCACGGTGCGCGCACAGGATGCTTCCGGCACTGAATTCGAAATGCGCGGCGAAGGGTTGCTCGCGCGCGCGTTCTGTCACGAGATCGATCATCTGAACGGGACGCTTTTCATCATGCATCTCGGCATGCTGAAGCGCGACATGATCAAGCGCAAAATTCGCAAGATGAAAAAAGCGGGCGAGTGGTAGTGCCGCCGTGCCGCTGAAGCTGGTATTTTGCGGCACGCCCGCTTTCGCGGTTCCCTCCCTCCGCGCACTGCTCTCCGATTCATATTTCCAAGTCGCCGGCGCCGTCACGCAACCGGATCGCCCGCGTGGCCGCGGCAAGAAAACCGCCAGTTCACCGGTAAAAGACGCGGCGCTCGAAGCCGGCGTCCCGGTGTATCAGCCCGAAAAAATCAAGTCCGAATCATCGTTCGATTATTTCAAGCGCCTCGCTCCTGATGTGGTCGTGATCATCGCCTACGGGCAAATCATTCCAGCGTCGCTAATCGCGATCCCGCGCCTCGGTTGGATTAATCTCCACGGTTCCCTTCTTCCGAAATACCGAGGCGCCGCCCCGATCAATTGGGCGATTATTAACGGCGAAAAAGTGACTGGCCTGACGACGATGCAAATCGATGCAGGACTCGACACCGGCCCAATGCTCCTGAAATACCAAACGGGCATCGGTCCCGACGAAACCGCGACGGATCTCTACGCACAGCTCGCAGAGGCCGGAGCACCGCTCATAGTTGAAACTCTGCAGAAACTCGACCGCGGCGAAATTGCACCCACGCCGCAGGACAATTCGCAGGCCACTCTCGCCCCGCCACTGAAAAAGCAAGATGGCCGCATCGATTGGTTTCTGCCGGCGCCGAAAATCTACAACCGCATCCGTGGCCTGCAACCCTGGCCGGGCGCATTCACCACGTTTCGTGGCGCGACGTGCCGTATCTGGGGCAAGCCACTAAAGCCAGTGGCGGCCGGCGGCACGCCCGGTATCATTTTGCCGACGCAAGAAGATGGCCTGCTCGTAATCTGCGGTGGCTCGACGGTGCTGCGCGTAGAACAAATCCAAGTCGAAGGCCGCAACCGGATCAGCGATGGCGAATTCATGAATGGCGCGCGCATCGAACCAGGCGAACACTTCGGCGGTTAAACTCCATGCCTGTTCTGATCTCTTTTCGCCCTGTCACGGATGTGATTTGATGGTTGCGTGCCCATTAGTCCAGCGCGAACGATCGCATATGAAGTGTTGCGCCGCGTGGAAGCGGAAGGGGCATATGCAAGCGATGTGCTTCATGCCGAGCTTGGCTCTCGCGTAACGCCCGAAAACGCCGCGCTCGCCACCGAAATCACTTTCGGCGTGCTACGCTGGCGCCGCCTTCTCGATTTCTTGCTCGATCGTCAGCTCAAGAAGCCGGTCGCACAACTGGATTTGCCGGTGGCGCTTGCGCTCCGCATAGGTCTTTACCAGCTTCGCTTCCTGGAGCGCATTCCGCCTCGCGCGGCGGTCAATGAATCCGTAGAGTTGGTGAAGCGAGCCCGTAAGTCCTCAGCAGCTTCCCTGGTAAACGCGGTCCTACGCCGCGCCTCAGCTAATCAAGGTGAACGGCCAATCGCCTCGCGGGAATCATTCGATCAGCTGATCCCTGGGAATTTGCCCGTTGCCGATCGCCTAGGCATTCTGCATTCGCACCCCACTTGGCTCGTCGAGCGCTGGCTAAACAACTTCGGCGAGGCGAGCACAGTGTCGCTACTCGAGGCGAACAACCGCGCACCAAACCTCAGCTGCGCGATCCACGACCCCGCGCATCGCGACGAAGTTTTGGCCGCGCTAAAAAAAGCCAGCCTGCGCATTGAGCCGGGACAACTCCTCAATTTGGCATTTGTAACAAGGGGCGGCAGTCCCGCGCGCACGGAGGCGTTCCGCCAGGGTGCAATCTCAATTCAGGATGAAGCCTCGCAAGCTATTCCGCTGCTGCTAGATGTTGAATCAGGAGACACCGTTCTCGACCTCTGCGCGGCTCCCGGCGGCAAGACTCCGCCGCTAATCCGCTGCGCAGGCCGGAATGGGCTGGTGGTTGCTGCTGACCGTCACTCACACCGCCTGCGCGCAATGCGCAACCAGTTCGAGCGGCTTGGCCTGGCAGGCGTGCAGATCGTAGAACTCGATGCCACTCGCGACCTCCCCTTCTGGCGGCAGTTCGACCGCATCCTCGTCGACGCGCCCTGTTCTGGCACGGGAACGCTCGCTCGCCATCCAGAAATTCGCTGGCGCCTGCGCCCCGAACAGCTCTCTGAGTTCCACCGGCTGCAAGCGGAAATTCTCACCTCGGCTGTCAAACAGCTCGCTCCAGGAGGTCGCCTCGTTTATTCAACGTGTTCGATGGAGCCAGCAGAAAACGAGGAGGTCGTGTCCGAAGTGTTGACCAGCGCCCAATGTATTAAGCCCGTGGCACGGGATGAAATTGCCAAGTCGATTGCACCGCACCTCGCACCCGGTCTCGACGCGCAGACTCTAATCGACGCCAACGGCCAATTCCGCACTTCACCCGCCGCGCAACGCACCGACGGATTTTTCGCCGCAGTACTCGAAAAGACGGGAGCTACAAAACCGTAACACTTGTCGCGATTTTCCCTTTCCTGTTGTCACTTTCCCCGCTAGGCTCATCGTCTGGAGCAGAGCAGACGTATGACCTTCCGCGAGCGCATTGAATGGATTTTTCGCATGGCGCTGATGCTGTTCATCCTGGCTTCCGTTGCGTTTTTGAGCGCGCTGTTGGCCGTTCGATTCACGATCCAGGGACGCGAAGTCGCAGTGCCTGATGTTGTTGGGAAAAAAGCCGTCGAAGCCCAGCAGATGCTGCAGGGCCGCGGGATAAACATCAAAATCGAAGATCACATCTACAATCCGCTTCCCGTCGACGAAGTCGTGCGCCAGAGCCCGCCCGCTGGCTCGAAAGTAAAAGTCGGCCAATACGCGCATGTAGTGCTCAGCCTCGGCCCTCAAAAAGCCACTATTCCGCTCCTCGAAGAACGCAGCCTCCGCGCCGCACGAATCGAGCTAATGAGGACCGGAATGCAGATCGGCGAAATCTCATCCCTCTATCTCCCCGGCACAGCGAACGACGAAACGGTTCTTCGGCAGGATCCCGCACCGGGAAAAACGGACATCACCAGTCCCCATGTGAATCTGCTGGTCTCGCGCGGGCCTCGTCCCGAGTCGTACATAATGCCGGAGCTTGCCGGCCTCACGCTTGCCGAGGCAGAGGCGAGAATGTCGGCAACCGGACTCAAGCTCGGCAAGCTTACCTTCGTGCCCACGTTGGGTGCTCAACACGGCGTGGTGCTCACGCAGCCCATCCCCCGCGGTTCCCGCGTGGAGGCTGGCACCTCCGTTGACTTGCAGCTATCCCAATAGGCCGCCATCGCCTGTGCTAAACTGCCCGCTGGCGTCATGAGCTATGCGCGTATAGAAATTGCCCCTTCCATCCTCGCCTCCAATTTCGCGAAGCTGGGCGACGAAATTCGCACGGTCGAGCAGGGCGGCGCGGACGTGCTTCACGTTGATGTAATGGACGGCCACTTTGTGCCGAACATCTCCATCGGAATCCCCGTCGTCGAATCTTTGCGCAAAGCAACCCGCCTGCCCCTGGACGTGCATCTCATGATCGAGAATCCCGAGGAATACATCGAGGAGTTCGTGCGCGCCGGCGCCAACCGGGTTCTGGTACATGAGGAAGCCACCGTTCACCTGGACCGCGCTCTTGCGATGATTCGAGAGCACGGCGCGGAGGCGGGTGCGGTGATCAACCCTGCCACGCCCGTGGTTATGCTTTCGGAAGTCCTGGATAAGGTGGATACAGTGCTGGTGATGTCCGTAAACCCGGGATTCGGTGGCCAGAAATTCATTCCCGGGGCGTTCGAGAAAATTCGTCATCTCAGTGAATGGCGCGCGCGTTATAATGCCAACTTCCGGATTGAAGTAGACGGGGGAGTCGATCTGGAAAACATAGCCGAGCTTGCAAAAGCCGGAGCCAACACGTTCGTTGCCGGCACTTCTGTCTTCCATACATCCGATCCGTCGGCTTCCGTGCGCCAATTGCGTCAGCTCGCAAACAATGCTCTTAGCCAGAAGGCTTGAGCGGGTAGCCTGGCCCAGAAAATACTTAGCTGCGGGGGATAATGAAAAAGCGGCGACTTCTTAAAGCATTTCTAGCAATGGCAATCTTTCTCGGAATCAATTCCAACGTCAACGCGCAATTCATTAAAAAGCCCGGAAAGAAGACACAGCCCGCGAAGCCGGCGGCAGATACAGACCCCAACTCTTCCGCTCAGCCTGACAAGATTCTTTACGATCGCGCCCTCGAAGACATCAAGCACAGCCGCTACACAGAAGGCCGCCTCTCGCTACAGACTTTAATCAACACCTATCCCGATAGCGAGTATCTCGCCAAAGCCAAACTGGCCGTCGCGGATTCCTACTACAAAGAAAACGGCACATCGAACCTCACTCAAGCGGTAGCAGAATATAAAGACTTCATCACCTTCTTCCCGTTCCTAGAAGAAGCCGCGTACGCCCAGATGCAGGTCGGAATGGCGCATTACAAAATGATGGAAAAGGCCGACCGCGACAGTTCGCAAGCACAAATGGCTGAGGACGAGTTTCAGGCAATGCTGCTGAAGTATCCGCAAAGTCCGCTCGCGCCGCAGGCAGAACAGCGCCTTCGCGAAGTTCAGGAAGTCCTCGCCGACGGCGAATACAAGATCGCGCATTTTTACTACACCAAGCAGGATTACCGCGCGTCGGCCGCTCGCATTCTTGAAGTCGTCAATCGCTACCCGTTATACAGCCAGAGCGATGAAGCCCTCTGGATGCTCGGTGACATCTACACGCGCGTTAAGGTCGGATCGAAAAACGAAGACCAGCGCAACTACTGGAGCGCTTTGTCGGGCAAGGTGTATGCGCAAATCGTCGAGCAGTATCCGCTCTCGCCGCGCGCTCAGGACGCAAAGGTGCGCCTCAAGCAAATGGGCCTCCCCGTGCCGGCGTCGAATCCAGATGCCGTGATCCGGATGCAGAAGGAACGCGATTACGAAAGACAACATCACGAGAGTGCGTTAATGAAGGGCCCCAAGAATATGATTCACGGCGCTCCAGACGTCTCTCTGGCGGCTCACAATGGCCAGCCGAATCTGAACCCGCCTGATGATGCGGTGGCCGCCAGCGAAGTGCTGAAGCCAAACTCGGGCGGCGGCTTTAGCTTGTCTGGATCGGCATCTTCTGGCGGCTCCGCTGATGTCTCCGCGACGGCCAGTTCCGGAGGCCCGACAAAGCAAACGGACACTCCCGCTCCTCAGGCGATTGTCGAGACGGGTCCTGGAGGTGGAACCGTACTCGGAGTACCCATCATTCCGCCCCGTGAGGCAAATGCTTCCTCTGGAGGTACATCCACGAATCCGCCAGCCGCTGGAAGCGAGCAGCCAGCTCCCGCAGCGGCACCCGTGCAACCGGCCCCAAATGCCCCAGATTCTAGCGGAACCGCCCCTGCCGCGACGCCACCCTCCGGGGCTGCATCCGGCGCGCCTGCGGGCTCTAAGGACCAGCCAGCAGGCTCCCCGGCACCTTCGCAGACGGGTCAATCCGCCGCTGACTCCTCGAGTTCTTCGAGCGGCAGCCAGACGTCCACGCCGGCCCAAAGCAGCTCTTCCGATGATTCCAAAGACTCCACCAGCAAGAAGAAAAAGGGCGCCCGGAAGCTGATTCCCTGGTAAAGCCGCCGTTAACCGCCTGCTAACATCTCAGGCACGCCTGTACTTCGTCTCCGTTGACGCCCCCGTTGCGGGATGCTGCAATAGGGTAGCGAAAGGGGTCGGCGTGTCGCTGTGCGGGTGCGCCGCGAGGTGGTTCAAGTGCCCAGAATTCTGGTCGCGGACGACAATACCAACATCCAGAAGATGGTCGTGTTGGCGTTTGAAGAGCGTGGTGTTGATGTAGTTGCCGTCGGCAATGGCGAAGCGGCGGTGCGCCGCATTCCGGATGCGAATCCCGATCTAGTCCTCGCCGATGTCTTCATGCCTGTGCGCAATGGCTACGAAGTCTGCGAATTCGTCAAGAAAGATACCCGCTTCGCTCACGTTCCCGTAATCCTTTTGGTCGGCGCCTTTGATCCTCTCGACGAAAAAGAAGCACGCCGCGTAGGTGCCGATGGCGTCTTGAAAAAGCCTTTCGTTCCGCCTGACCCGCTGATCGCCATGGTGATGTCCGCGCTCGAAAAAAATCCCAAGGTCGCGGCAGAGCTCGCTAAGGCGCGCGAAACTCCGCCGGAACCGCCTCCGCCGCCTGTGATGGAAATTGCGGCGAAGGCTGAACCGAAACCACTTCCCGACTTCCCCGAGCCATCGCCGGAAGAAGCTGCCGCTATCTACGGCTTCGGCAAAGGCGTTCGCTCACTCGATGACGAGCCCGGGACCGAAACCGAAGAAAGAAAAACGCCGAAAGCTCCCGTTGCGAAAGCAAAAGACGCTGACGAGGACGAAGACGATTTCGACGGAGCCGCCACCGCAACCGACTGGCGCCGCACCGGCGGAATGGATTTCGAAATTCCTGAAAACACCGCCGTCGATCCGGCATATTCTTACGGCAAGGATCTGGCTCCGATCACGTTCCCGTCGGAAAAAGAAGTTCCGCCGAAACGTATTCACGTTCGCGACGATGAACTCGACAAGGAATCCGTCGCGCCCCTGGCTCCGCTCGGACAACAACTCGCTCCGCAGTCCGTTGAGCCCGAGCCAGCATCAGAGGTGCAGGAAACTCAATCTTTCGCTCCATACGGAATGAGGCTCTCCGGCGAGTCGTCTGCCTCCGAACAGGACGCTCCCTCGGCCTGGCACGAGACTGCGGCATTCAAGTCCGCGGCTAATAATCCCGCAACACTTGACGAAGAAACCTCGGCCCCCGCTGCTACGGCGAAGAAGGACGAAGTTCCTGCCGTTGTCGAGATGAAGCAATCCGCTCCTGCGCCGGTCGTCGCCAAAGTTTCTCACTCAGCCACGCCCTGGACAGATTTGACCGCGCCGCCCTCGGAATATCCCGAAGGCAGCTGGATGACGGATTCAAGCTCCGCTCCTGCTGCTCATGTTTCTGCGCACGAGCCTGAACACATATCGGAGCCGGCCGCTTCGGCCCCGGCATGGCGGATCGAACCTGCGGCCGCGTCGCCCACATCTTCAGAATCTTCGTGGCGCTCGCCGCTTGAGTCGCGACCAGCGCACGAGCATCGCGCCGAAGAAGTATCGGCGCATGAAGAGACGCGCCCACGGAAGAAATCCTGGTTCGCCGACGCCATTGAAGCCGTCCGCGAAGTCGTCCACGGCGGCACACCGGCCCCGGCTGAACAGCCTGTCAGCACGGCGCACGCCGATGCGAGCAGGTCGGAGGCGACTTCCGAGCGAATGCCCGAACCTGTCGTCAGCACCGCGCTAGTAGCGCCTGTCCGTGAAGAGGTTCACGAACAGGTCCATCAAGAACCCGTTGCTGCAGAAACTGCCGAAGTTCCGCCGCACTTCAGCGAGCATCCGAGTCTTGAAACCAAGTCCGACGCAGAGATCATCACCACGCCAGTCGACACGACTCCGTCGCACAAGGATTCCGCGCTCGAAATGCCGCCAGCGGCGCACGTCACTCCCGAACCTTTGCTTATTCGCGACGAACAACCGGCTTTCTCCTCCTACGAAGACCATCACGAGCACGCTGCGCCGCTTCAATCGTTCCCGTTCCCGGGCGAACCCGAGCCCACGAATGGTGAGCCGGCCGCCGATGCCGTCGTGGCCTCGCAGGAGGAAGCGCCCACACCTGTCTTCGCCGCCTCTGACGAATCGGCCGCTGACGAATCCGCGCACACAGATTTCAGCGAACGCATCCCGACCGCCCCTCCGCCAAATCGCGAAGCTCTCGCGGGCATCCCGTTCTTGATCCCGTCGCCTGCTGTTCTCGAACAGGTGAATTCGCCGGAAGCCGCAGCGCCCCAGGCAAATCTTGACGAAGTCGTCCAGAAGGTTCTCGAGCGCCTCGAGCCTCAGCTTCACGAGCTGCTCTCGAAGAATCTGCTGAAGCCGCTCGTCGAGAACATGCTTCAAGCCGAACTCGCGAAAAGAGACAAATAGTAGCTTTGGTGATTCGCCCAAAAAGAGGGGGCGTGCGTCTCGCTCTCACCAAACCTTTTCAATCACCGTAGCTCAGGTCCCGTCGCGACTTCAAGGCCGCGGCTGACCTGAGGCTCTTTCGCAAACGCCTCGCCTCGCCCGATTTGACGCTCCCCACTCGCCGCCCTTATATTAATTGTTTCTCTTTCGCACAAAATTCAAGCAGACGCGCAAAGGAATAGATGCCCCGCGAAATACCCAAAGCCTACGAGCCGCAGGAAATCGAAGCCCGCTGGGCCAAGACGTGGTTCGACGAAAATCTCTTCCGCGCCGAAAACTCCGGCACAGCGGACGGCCCCCGATTCTCAATCGCCCTTCCGCCCCCAAACGTCACCGGCTCCATCCACATGGGCCACATGCTCGAACACACCCAGATCGACATGCTCGTCCGCTGGCACCGCATGCGCGGCGAACGCACCCTCTGGCTCCCGGGCATGGACCACGCCGGCATCGCCACTCAATTCGTCGTCGAGCGCATGCTCGCGAAGGAAGGAATAAAACGCCAGGATCTCGGCCGCGAGGAATTCGAGCGTCGCGTCTGGCAGTGGAAAGCAGAAAGCGGCGGCGTAATCAAGGGCCAGATGATCCGCCTTGGCGCCTCCTGCGATTGGACGCGCGAAAAATTCACTCTCGAACCCGCGCTCTACCGCGCAGTTCTCGAAGCCTTCCTCCGCCTCTACCGCGAAGGCCTCATCTACCGCGGCCGCTACATGGTCAATTGGTGCCCACGCTGCCAGACAGCCATCAGCGACCTCGAAGTGGTCCACAACGAGCGCACCGGCCAGCTCTGGTACATCCGCTACCCGCTCGTCGGGACCGCTTTGGCGCCACCAAACGAGAGCCTTGTGGGTCACGGCTTCAGCCGTGACATAAAAACTGCCTCGGGAGCGGGGGCTTTAGCCCCTGAAGTTCCCGCCTACCTCATCGTCGCCACCACCCGCCCCGAAACCATGCTCGGCGACACCGCCCTCGCCGTCCATCCCGACGACGATCGCTACCAGCACCTCATCGGCAAAAAAGTAATGCTGCCGTTGATGAACCGCGAAATCCCCATCATCGCCGACACCTACGTCGACCGCGAATTTGGCACCGGCGTCGTGAAAATCACGCCCGCGCACGATCCCAACGACTTCGAAGTCGGCAAGCGCCACAATCTCGCCGAAATTGACGTAATGACCGACGACGCCCACATGAACGAAGCAGCCGGGAAATATGCCGGCCTCGAACGCTTCATCGCTCGCGCCCGCATCGTCGCCGACCTCGAAGAACTCGGTCTCATCGACCGCATCACCGAGCACACCCACTCCGTCGGCACCTGCGACCGCTGCAAGGCCATCGTCGAGCCGCGCCTCTCGACGCAATGGTTCATGAAAATGAAGCCGCTCGCCGAGCCCGCGAAAAAAGTCGTCCTCGACGGCCTCATCGAAGTCGTCCCCGATAATCAGCGCACCATCCTGCTCAACTGGCTCGAAAATATCCGCGACTGGTGCATCTCCCGTCAGCTCTGGTGGGGCCATCGGATCCCCATCTGGCATTGCGCCGATTGCAAAGAAATGATCCCCGCGCTCGATTCGCGCGTCGAAATCGTCGACGGCCACGCCCGCGCCGCAAGCCCGCCCACAAAATGCCCGAAGTGCGGCGGCTCAAAACTCACCCAGGACAAAGACGTCCTCGACACATGGTTCAGCTCAGGCCTCTGGCCCTTCTCCACCCTCGGCTGGCCAGACGACACGCCCGACCTCCGCACCTATTACCCTACGAGCCTCCTCATCAGTGGCTACGACATCCTGTTCTTCTGGGACGCCCGCATGATCATGATGGGCCTCCACCTCAGCGGCGATCGCTTCCAATCGCACGGCGCTGCGTCTTCCGCTGAAGTTAATTCCCCGTCGCATGACGAGAGCCTTGTAGGTCACGGCTTTAGCCGTGACATGAAACCCACCACAAGCACGGGGGCTTCAGCCCCTGAAGTTCCCAGCATTCCAGACCTTGCGTCCGTAATTCCCTTCCACCGCCTCTACCTCCACTCCCTCGTCCGAACCGCCGAAGGCGCCAAAATGTCCAAAACCAAAGGCACCGGCGTCGACCCCCTTCAACTGACCGACCAATACGGCACCGACGCCATGCGCTACATGCTCGCCAGCATGTCCGCACCCGGCACTGACATCATCCTCAGCGAAGACCGCATCCTCGGCGCCCGCGCCTTCGCCAACAAAATCTGGAACGCCGCCCGCTTCCTCTTCTTCAACCTCGAGAAAATCGAAGCCCAGGGCGTCTCACTCGAAGAACTAGCCGCGCCGGAAATCCGCGCTAAAGCTCCCTACCCCGTCCCAGGTGAGGCTGGCTTCGTGCACCGCGGAATCTTTTCGCGCATCTCGTCCGTTGCCGGTGAAGTCAACAAAGCCCTCGAGGAATTTCGCTTTCACGAGGCCGGCCACCTCATCTATCAATTTTTCTGGGGAGACTTCTGCGACTGGTACATCGAACGAGTCAAAGCGCAGCTCACTGATCCAAATCGCGACGTTGCAGTGCCTGCTTGGCGAAACAGCTTCGCCGCTTTCGACGCCGCTTTGCGCCTCCTCCACCCGGTGATGCCTTTCCTCACCGAAGAGCTTTGGCACAAGCTTCCGCAGCCGGCCGGTGCCCGCTCCATCGCACTCGACAAATTTCCGGAGTTTCGCGCCCACTGGTTCGATCCTGAAACCGAACACCTTATTGAGCGCTTCCAAGACGCCTCTACGACAATCAGAGAAGCAAAAGCAGACGCAAACATTGATCCGCGCAAATGGTCTCCGGTTGAGGTGTATGCCCATACCAATATTGGTCAGACGATTCTCAACCACTACCGTGCGACACTGCAGACAACGACCGCCTCCGCGATAAATGTCGTTTACAACCAACTGAACCCGCTGGGCGGAATCGTGCGTTCGAATGCAGACCTGGAGGTAAAGGTTTCTTTCAGTAACGCGGTTGATAAAAACGCCGAAATCGCGCGCCTAAGAAAGGAAATCGAACGCCTTGCAAAAGACATCGAGTCCAAGAAAGCGCGCCTAGCCGACGAAACTTTCCTAAACAAAGCCCCCGCGAAAATCATCGACGACCTGAAAGCCACTCTCGCTCAGCGCATCATCGAGCACCAAAAACTCCTCGACCGCCTAGGTCAGCTCGAATAACCCTCGCTCGGCGCTTCAAGCCACACGAACTGCATCATCTATCAAGGCTCCGCAGCAACGGGAGGGCGACGCTGCTATTCCGTAACGCCGGCGTCCCGCCGGCTCCTTTGACTCGCTCCTAAGGCGTCACCTCCGTCAGCAACTCCACCGAAACCAATCTCTCCGGCGAATCCGATTTCGCCTCAAACAACTTCCGCCACTGCGCATTCGCATTCTCAAACGCCGTCCGCGCCCCATACGCAGCCATATCCTCGTACTCAATCACGAGAATCACTCCGCCCGTATCCGGCCCCGGAACAGCGCTGCGAAAAATCCGCACTCCCTTCGGCATCGCCTCACTATTAAATTCCGGCCCAGCCGCCTTCTGCAGCTTCTCGATAAAATCTGCAGTCCGCCCCGGCTTCACGTCGTACCGAAAAATCGCCAACACCGCCATCGTTCTCCTCCTTGTAGTTCAGCCGGCATTTTATCGTGTTCGCCTTTGCCATTCTGGCGGAATTGGCGTGAGCCCCACGACGAGAAAAGCATCGTCGTGGCTACCTGATCACACGGCGTAAGATTACAATAGTTGGATGGACGGGCACGGAGGATTCACATGAAGACTTGTACACATCTGGATCAGATTCGGAACGTTAAGCCGAGCACACCTAATGGGTGCGAGGAATGCCTGAAGATGGGCGACACCTGGGTGCATTTGCGATTGTGCCTGGAGTGCGGGCACGTGGGTTGTTGCGATTCGTCGAAGAATAAGCATGCTACGAAACACTTCCATCGCACCAAGCACCCGATCATGAAGTCGTTTGAGCCGGGCGAGAATTGGGGCTGGTGCTACATCGACGAGATCGAGCTGGATTTCTCGTCGATGGCGGCGGGAGCGTAGCGGCTCGGCAGGGGGCACAAGCAGTTGAAATCGTAATGGTGAGCTTATCTGGCAACCTGCTCGGACGCCGGAAGCCGTTCGTTTGGATCTGATTGATGTGGCGCGTTGCGGGCAACTCACGAGCCATCGGTTCCGCGTCGCGAAATAAATTCGATACATCCAAGACTAGATCGCGATCAGGCCTGATTTGATTGCGAGCAGCGAGGCGATTGCGACTACTGCCCACAGCAACACGCCCTGCATGAGCGGCTTCGTTCCCACCTGCTTTAGAGTAGCTCTCGATAAACCTGTGCCAATCAAATAGAGCGTGACCGTGAGGCCGATTCTGCCCGCGCGGCTGAGGATCGCGTATGCGGGAGCGAATTGCGGGAGGTAGGTGTTGGCGAATGCGGCAAGACAGAAAAGCAGGATGAACCAGGGCCATTGCACGTTACTTTTGCTTTTCAATTTGTAGGCGGTGAAGAGAGCGATCGGAAGAATCCAGAGAGCGCGCGCCAGTTTTACGGTGGTGCCGATCGCGAGAGCTTCATTGCCGTATTTTGCGGCGGCGCCGACAACGGAGCTCGTATCGTGGATTGCGAGCGCGGCCCACAGGCCGAATTGAGACTGGCTCATGTGCAGGGCGTAGCCGATGGGCGGAAATAGCAGCAGGGCTATAGAATTCAATACGAAGACTGTCCCCAGAGAGACGGCGATCTCCTCATCCGTGGCGTGGGCGATCGGCGCGACCGCGGCAATGGCGCTTCCGCCGCAAATCGCAGTGCCGACGGTGATCAAGAACGAAACTTTCCTGCGAACCGCGAGGGCGCGGCCCAAATAAATTCCCAAAAGCATCGTGGCGGCGATGCCGACCGCTGTATACACGACGCCGGAACGTCCGGCGCGAACGATTTGATGGAGATTCATGCCGAAACCCAGCGCTACCACGGAAGCTTGCAGAAGATACTTCGAGAGCATGCGGCTTTGGGAAACGTAGGGATGAGAAAGAGTGAAGCCGTAGAGGAGGCCGCCCAGAAGGGCGACGGGAGGTGAAATGAATCCAGAAGCGGCGAAAAGCAGTCCGGCAAAAAAGATTATCTTCGAGAATGTCAGCATCCAGCGATTTCGCCCCAATTACGCGGAGCGAAATATACCATCAAGCGACGGCGCTGGAAGAACTTGTACGAGCTTGAGTTTCGCCGGCTTCCTGCGCGCGCAGGACGAGAACCGGACACTCCGCTTCTTCGACGACTTTCTTGGCGACGGAGCCGAAGGGAATTCTACGCCAACCGGTCATGCCGTGGGCGGCGATGACGATCATATCGGCTGGTTCGCTGTCCGCGATTCGCACGATTTCCATGCCGACGTCATTGGCGGTACCGATCTGTGTGCGGACTTTGATGTTCCTGCCGGCAAGGCTGGTTGCGAGATCTGAAAGGCGCTTCGCCGTTGCATCGTGGAGGCTCTGATCGTATTCGCCTTCCTTAAAAATCGAGACGTTGCTGGGTAAGTCCGTAATCGCCGGGACGACATTGACGAGAATCAGCTCCGAGCCGAGGCGCGAGGCCAAGTCGGCGGCAACGTCGAGAGCATTGTGTGAAAAATCACTGAAATCAATCGGCGCAAGAATCGTTTTGATGGTCATAGGGTTCGTCATGGCGTCGGCTGTCCTTATGTGAAACCTCGGAAGCGGCAAAATGCCGAGCGCCATGCTACCAGACCACTTTCCCGGGATGTGACGGAACCGTTTTAGTTCGGTTAAATTCCGGTGCCCCGCCATACTCTCTATCAGAAGCACCATAGCTCCAGATGAGATATCTTGAGAATATTTTCCCTCAGACTCTTACGACGATTGAGTGTTCACGCCGCCGTCACATTGTCGTAACGAAGGGCCGGTAGTTTCACGGCGCACCAACAACCCAGTGGTCGTTACATTTTCGAATTAAGGGGTGAAAAATGGCAGCAACGGGAACAGCACCGGCGCGCATACCCACCGAAGCGCCTCGAGTGTCGCCGCTCGATGCCGCAAACATGGCCGCAGGGCCAGCGGCAAAAATAGGAATGGGCATCTTCGGAGTCGTGCTGGTAATCGGGATGATTTACATCGGGCGCGAGCTGATCGGCGATTTGTCCGAAGTGCACGCGGTTTCGATCATGCCGTATCTCCTGCTGGGGCTCGCGCTGCTTGTGGCGCTGGGGTTTGAATTCGTGAACGGATTCCACGATACCGCCAACGCGGTGGCGACGGTGATTTACACACATACTCTCGAGCCACACGTCGCGGTGGTCTGGTCGGGCCTGTGGAATTTCACGGGTGTGGTGCTCTCGAGCGGTGCGGTGGCGTTTGGAATCGTTTCGCTGCTGCCGGTGGAATTGATTCTGCAGGTGGGAGGCAAGGCCGGCTTCTCGATGGTCTTTGCGCTGCTGTTTGCGGCGATCATCTGGAACCTCGGTACGTGGTACTTCGGGCTGCCCGCTTCGAGTTCGCACACTTTGATCGGATCCATCATCGGGGTGGGAATCGCGAACCAGCTGATGTCGGTGAAAACGGGAACGAGTGGCGTGGATTGGGGGCAGGCTGCGAACATCGGCAAGTCACTGCTGCTCTCGCCGATCGTTGGATTTATTTGCGCCGCGCTACTGCTGATGGCCTGTAAGGCGCTGATTCCGAATAAAGCGCTTTACGAGGCGCCCAAGGGCAATGAGCCGCCCCCGTTCTACATTCGAGCGCTCCTGGTGCTGACGTGCACCGGCGTGAGTTTCTTCCACGGATCGAATGACGGCCAAAAGGGTATGGGGCTGATCATGCTGATCCTGATCGGCACCGTGCCGACAGCGTATGCCGTGAACCACGCTGTTACGACTCAGCAGACTGCCGACTTCGTAGCAGTTTCCACGCAAACTGCGGACGCGCTCAGCCATTACGTTTCGCCTTCCGCCGTGATTGGCGACTCGCGCGATGAAGTGACCGATTACATCCGGACCAAGCAATTCACACCGAATACGATGCTGGCGTTGCGCGAGTTGATCAACGGAATCGGCACGGAAATGGCGCAGTACAAACAGTTGAAGGCGGTGCCGCAGGATCAGGTGCGCAACTTCCGTAACGACATGTACGTGGTGAGCGAAGCGCTGCGCTTGATGAAGAAAACGGGCAACCCGCAGTTCAGCGCTGCGGATTCGGCGACCATCGCGAATTATAAAAAGCACATCGACAATGCGACCAAGTTCATCCCGACATGGGTGAAAGTTGCAGTGGCGTTGGCCCTCGGGCTTGGAACGATGATCGGCTGGAAGCGCATCGTGGTGACGGTCGGCGAGAAAATCGGGAAAGATCACCTGACCTACGCGCAAGGCGCGGCTGCCGAGATCACGGCGATGGCCACGATTGGAGCAGCTGACGCGTTCGGCCTGCCGGTGAGTACGACCCACGTGCTGTCGTCGGGCGTGGCGGGAACGATGATGGCGAATCATTCCGGGCTGCAGTGGGGCACAGTGCGCAATCTATTGATGGCATGGGTGCTCACGCTGCCGGCGTCGATTATGCTGGCCGGATTCTTGTTCTGGCTTTTCCGCAGGATGAGCGGAGCCTAAGAAGATCTCCATTACGCAAGCGCGGGGCTGCGTGACTGCTCCGTTCGCTGATAGAATCGCCGGGTGAGACTCAACCAACCCGTTGAGCTCACCCAACATGTCCACCTCGACGAGTTTTTTTATCCGCAAAGCTACACCTGCCGATGTGCCCGCGCTGGGCCAATTGATTGATGCTTCCGTGCGCGGATTGCAAGCCGAGGACTACACCCCAACGCAAATTGAGAGCGCGCTGGCAACGGTGTTTGGAGTCGATAGCCAGCTGATTGCCGACGGCACGTATTTCATTGCCGAAGCGAAGCGGCATGACGGCACCACGCTTGCCGGATGCGGCGGGTGGAGCAAGCGCAAGACGCTCTATGGCAGCGATCATTGGACGAGGCGCGAGGACGAATTGCTCAATCCGCGAGTGGATGCAGCAAAGATTCGAGCGTTCTTCGTTCATCCAAGCTGGGCTCGGCGAGGAGTGGGGAGCCTGATTCTGAAGGCGTGCGAGGACGCTGCCGCAGCAGCGGGCTTTAAGCAGTGTGAAATGGGAGCAACGCTCACTGGAGTGAAACTTTTTGGCGCGAAAGGTTACGTTGCGCTCGAAAGTATCTCCGTGCCGCTCAACAATGGCGAAGGATTGCCGGTGGTGCGGATGGCGAAACAGCTAGTGTGATGGCTTGGTTGTGGTATCGCTCGTCCCCGTCGCCGAAGTCGCCGCGCCGGCTCACTGCTCCTTGCCGCTCACCTTCGCAGCCACTTTCACCGGCACACTGTACATCCGCGCCGGCATCCAAGGATGCACCGGCACCCCGCCCGCGATGCGCGTCTGAATTTCACCGCCGTAGAAAATATAAGGATGCGCCGGTTCCAGCGCGCTCGCTTCATCAAGCCTTTTTCGCAAATCCGTGGGAATCGCAAAATCGATCGACGCCAAATTGTCATCCAACTGCGTCACCCTCGTCGCGCCCACGATCGTCGACGTAATTCCCGGCTGCGTCGCCACCCAGTTCAACGCCACCTGCGCCGCCGGCTTGCCCATCTGTCTCGCCACATCCATCAGCGCATCGTGCACGCGCCAGTTTCGCTCAGAGAATCTATTAAACGGACTCCCGCCCGGCGTCGTCAGCCTGCCCTGCCCTTCTCCTTTGTGCCCGCCCGTTTCGCGCTTATATTTTCCGCTCAAAAATCCGCCCGCCAGCGGACTCCACGGGCAAACCGCGAGCCCAAGCTCCTGCGCCGCTGGCACATGCTCGCGCTCGATCGTTCGCTCCACCAGCGAATATTCCAGTTGCAGCGCGATCAGCGGTTCCGTCGCCTGGCATTGTGCAAGCGTTTGTGCCCGCGCCAAATACCACGCAGGCGTGTCCGAGAATCCGTAGTGCCGGATTTTCCCCGCGCGCGCCAGATCGTTCATCGTCGAAATCACTTCCTCCACTGGCGTCACCGTGTCCCACGCATGCAGCCAATAAAGATCAATGTAATCCGTTTTCAGCCGCCGCAGCGAGCCTTCCAGCGCACGATAAATATTTTTGCGCCCGTTGCCGCCCGCATTCGGATTCCCGGGATCGGTGTTAAATGTAAATTTAGTCGCCAGCACCACTCGATCGCGCAGATGCCGTTCGCCAATAAATGTCCCAGTCAGTTCCTCGCTCTTCCCTGCCGTGTACCCATCCGCCGTATCGACGAAATTTCCGCCAAACTCGATATAGCGATCGAAAATCGCCCGCGAAGCATTCTCATCCACACCAAATCCCCATTCGGTGCCAAAGGTCATCGCGCCCAGGCAGAGCGGGCTCACCCGCAAGCCCGAACGACCGAGCGTCACATATTCGTATAAGCTCATGAACGTCCCTCCAATAATTCCCGGCCACCAATAATTCCAAACAGCGCCAGTTTAACTGATTTATCCTAAACTATAGTCCGCGATATGAACGACCAACAACGCTCGAAAGGAACTGCGATGCCGAATATAGCGACTGAAAAACACACATTGGCGGTGGCCGACGGCAGCTCGATGCAGGCATTCGTGGCGCGGCCGGAAGAGAAAGGTTCGTTCCCCGGAATACTTGTCTTCCAGGAAGCCTTTGGCGTCAATGCCCACATTCGCGATGTCGCTCAACGAATCGCGCGTGAAGGTTACGTCGCCATCGCCCCGGAACTTTTTCATCGCTCGGCCGCGCCCGGCCTGGAGGTGCGTTACGATGATTTTCCCTCAGCGATGCCGCACATGAAAGCGCTCACCGAGCAAGCACTCGCCGACGATATCCGCGCCTCCTATGAATGGCTGCGCGATAGCAGCCACGTCACGCCCGACCGCATCGGCAGCATCGGATTCTGCATGGGAGGACGCGTATCGTTCCTTGCCAATGCCACCGTCGCGTTGCGCGCTGCAATTTCGTTTTATGGCGGCAGCATCGCTCCATCACTGCTTCCACGCGCGACGAATCTGCAGGCTCCGATGCTTTTCTTCTGGGGCGGACTCGACAAACACATCCCGCAAGACCAAATCCGCTCCGTGATCGATGCCGTGAAAGCCGCGGGCAAGCCCTACATCGACGTCGAAATTTCCGATGCCGATCACGGATTCTTCTGCGACGCTCGCCCCTCTTACAATCCGGTGGCGGCGAAAGAAGCGTGGAGCCTGGTGACCAGTTTTCTTGAGGCCCACGTGAAGAAATCAGAGGAACGCACTCAATCAGCCAGGTAGACCGTACCGCCGGGAATCAAGCAGCAAGCTCAGCAAGCAGCCCCGCCTGTAGCCGCTCTTGCTGTTCGGCACTGAGCTTCGCGCCGCCGGACGTAAGGTAGAACACGTCGATCGCCGTCTGCCCTTCCGTGTCAATCAGCGCGATTTCGATATTGCATTTCTCCCGCGCGAACTGCGAACTGATGCGATAGAGCAACCCCGGCTGATCCTGCGCTATCACCTCCACAAGCGTGCTATGCGCCGAGCACGTATTGTCGAAATGAATCTGCGTCTCCACTTTCACTTTCGGCGCGCGATTTTGTTTCGCCCTCAGCCGATCGCGAAGCATCCGCTCGAGATCAAGCTTTCCGAGCAGCGCGTCGTGAATGCTCACCTTGAACCGCTCCCACTCCGATAGATTCAATTCCAACGTGCGAAACGTATCCGTAAAATAAAACGTGTCGACCACAATTCCCGCCTGATTCGAAAACGCCGACGCTTTCACAATATCCATTCCCCATCCCGCAAGAATTCCCGCCATCGTGGCAAAAAGAAACGGCCGATCCGGCGTCACCAGAATCAACTCGTACCAATGGCGGCCGCGTCGCAAGTCCACCTGCACGGGATCATGGCCCAGCTTTGTGGCCATGTCCGCGTGCGCGAAGACGTCACCGGCCGCGTGCGTCAGCAAATAGCGGCGCGGCAATCCTTCCAGAAAAGTTTCCACGTGCTTTCCGGTTGCGGGACCAAGCGTGCGCATGTGTTCCAGCACTTCGTCATGCGCGTCCACGTGAAACCTCTGATCCAGATTGCGGTTCAGGTGATTGGCGGTCGCGATGTAAAGCTGCCAGATGTTTTCCGCCTTCCACGGTGAGAGAGCCTCAGGGTTCACAGCCTTGATGTCGGCGAACGTCAGAAGGCACAGCATCTTCAGCCGCTCAGGAGTTTCCACCTTCGCGGCGAACGCCCGCACCGTCTCGGGATCGAAAATATCGCGGCGCAGCGCGGCGCTCATTTCCAGGTGCTTACCGACAAGAAAAATCACAGCCTCGCGATCGAGTACGTCGAGATCGAGCCGATCGAGCGCAGCCTCAGCCAAGTCCAGGCTGGCGCGCACGTGATCGCCTGTCTTTGCGCCCTTTCCGGTGTCGTGCAAAAGAATTGCAAGATACAGCAGGTCAGGTTGCTCGAGCTCCTCAAGAAGCTCCGCATAGCGCTGATCCCATTTCGCCTGCGATTGCCGCAGCGCGTGAAGGTTCTCGATCGCCACGAACGTATGTTCGTCCACGGTGAAGCGATGCGAGTAGTCCCGCACCACCAGCGAATCGATGCCTTCGAATTCGGGCAGCAGAATTGTCAGCACGCCTAGCGAATGCATCGCACGCAGTGCGTCCGCTGCGTGCGGACCAACCAGAATCTCTTGTAGCACATGCCAAAGCTCGCTTCCCTCGGGCGGATCGGCAACAAGCGATGACAATGCCTGCTCGATCTGTGCCTCCGCAACTGAACTTAGCGAAAGGCCGTGCCTCGCGAGAAATCGAAACACGCGAAGAATTAGTTGTGGATCCGTCAGATTTTCCGGCTGGCGCAGAAAAACCATATCGTCTACTACTGAAAACTCTGCATTCGAGAGCCGCGAACGCATGGTCTGAAACTGGCGGTAAAGCGACGGCCGCTCCGCGGGAATCTCGGAGAGAAGTTGCGTGCACACGCGATGAACCGTCCGCGCGTGGCCGAAAAAGATTCGCATCCAGTCGGAAGCAGTCAGCTCAGCCCCGTTCCCAACGCCGATTCGCGCTGCGGCAGCCTCCGCCTGCGCGTCCCAGGCGAGCACGTTATCGTCGCGCGAGTGACGAAAATGGAGAAAGCAGCGGACAGACGTGAGAAATTCAATCGCGGCCTCGAGCTTCTTCCGTTGTGACGGTGCGAACAACAGTGTTTGATCGGGCCAGGCGTGCTGTTTCCCCATCCCCGAAACCAGCTCCAGCCAGTACCCAACGTTGTAGTCGCGCAGGCCGCCGGGGCCGTCCTTCACATTGGGCTCGAGATGAAACAATGTCCCGCCGAATTTTGCGTGCCGGCTGCGCGCAAGTTCCGCAAGTCGCGTCAGAAACATCTGTGACTCGCGCGCCACAAGCTTCGGTATGACGTCATCGTGAAGCCGCGAAAAAAGCTGCCGGTCGCCCACCAGATAGCGGCAATCGAGAAGCGAAATCGCGAATTCCAGGTTATCCGGATCGACGCGATCGCATTCGCCCAGCGTGCGGCTCGCGGGACTCAGCTTCAGGCGCAGATCCCAAAGCTCCTGCGAGAATCGGCGAATAGGTTCTTTGATTTTTGCTTCGGTCTTGTCCCCAGCGTGGAGGAACAGAAGATCAATATCGGAATAGGGGAAAAGCCATTTTCTTCCGTAGCCACCGAGCGCAATGAGGGCGAAATCCTTCGGCCCTTCCGGATCGGGCGAGATAATCTCGCGCCACGCACGTCGTGCGACGGAATCAACCAACTCCGTTCTGCCAGCCAGAAAGGAACTGCCTTCGCGGGTGGCCGCGAAATGTTCTTTTAGACGTGCGGATTCCTTCGAGTAAAGCTCGCGAAGCTCAGCGGCAAGAGTGGGATTTGTCGCCATTGCGATGCATCCATATTTCTACAATCGGAGGTGCTTGTCTTGCGAGGAAATAGCGATGGGCTCGATTGGCCCCGACCTGCTTAGAGGGCGCTCTCGCCCCGCTCATCGTTGCGAATTCGAATCGCGTCGTCCACACGGGTGAGGAATATTTTGCCGTCGCCGATTTTGCCGGTGCGCGCTGCCGTTACGATAGCCTGCACGGATTTCTCCACCATGTCGTCAGCCAGCACCATTTCAATTTTTATCTTCGGGATCAGATCCACAGTGTATTCGCGGCCTCTGTAAAACTCCGTGTGGCCCTTCTGTCGGCCGTGGCCTCGCACCTCGAGCACCGTCATGCCTTCAATGCCAATCTCGTGCAGCGCATCCTTTACTGCATCGAGCTTCGACGTCTGAATGATCGCTTCAACTTTTGTCATCGTCGTTTGTCGTAAATCTCGGTCACCGCGCTAGGCGGAGGTTTCCCAGTAATAGCCCTCTTCGCCGTGTTGCGAAACATCGAGGCCTTGTATCTCCTGCTCTTCCGTCACTCGCAGGCCCACTACTTTGTCCACAATCGTGAGCAAAATGAGTGTCCCCACAATTCCCAGCACCCATGCGATCGCAACGCCCACAAACTGATTCAACAACTGGTGAGCATTGCCCTCAAACAGGCCGGAAGGAAGTACATTGCCATTCGCATCCTTGAAAATCGGATTGACCACGCTCGTGGCAAAAATGCCCGTAAGCAGTGCGCCAATCGTTCCGCCAGCTCCATGCACTCCGAATGCGTCGAGCGAATCATCGTAACCGAATCGCAATTTCACTTTCGTGACCATCCAGAAACAAAACACTCCCGCAATCAATCCGATGATCAACGCCGACATTGGGCTCACAAATCCAGCAGCCGGCGTAATTGCCACAAGACCTGCCACCGCTCCGGAAATTGCACCGAGCGCGCTCGGTTTGCCGTTGCGCAACCATTCCGCCCCGCTCCATCCAATCGCCGCCGCGGCCGCGCCAAAATGCGTCGCAACAAACGCGCTCGTCGCTAACCCTCCAGCCGCAAGTGCGCTCCCTGCGTTGAATCCAAACCAGCCGACCCACAGCAAACAAGCCCCGATAAAACTCAGCACCACACTGTGCGGCGGCATCGCAACTTTCGGATATCCGAGTCGCTTTCCAAGATACAGCGCGCAAACCAGCGCCGAAACTCCCGACGTCACGTGCACCACCGTGCCGCCTGCAAAATCCAGAGTCGGGAACCGTCCGCCTAGCGACGCGTTCAGCAATCCGCCCTTCCCCCACACCATGTGCGCCATCGGATCGTAAACGAATAGCGACCACAGAATCAGGAACAGTAGCATCGCGCTGAATTTCATTCGCTCCGCAAATGCACCCGTGATCAGCGCGGGAGTGATGATTGCAAACATCAGTTGGTAAACCATGAATGTTTGCAGAGGAATCGTCGCCGCATAATCCACATCCGGCTGCAAGCCCACGCCGCGCAGGAACGCATTGTGAAATCCGCCGATGAATCCGTTCCCTGCTCCAAATGCGAGGCTGTATCCCACGATCGCCCAAAGAACGGTGATCACAGCCATCATCGCGAAGCTCTGCATCATCGTCCCGAGCACATTTTTCTTACGCACCAGCCCGCCATAAAAAAGCGCAAGCCCGGGACCCGTCATCATCAGCACCAGCGCCGAACTGGTGAGCATCCACGCATTGTCCGCCGAACTTTTCGCGTCGGCCGCTTGCTGTTCCAGGGCCGCGATGCGTTTCGATTGCGAATCCGGCGCGAAAGAATTCTGTGCGAGCAAATGGAGGGGAGTTAAGCCGAGAAGAATGAAGAGAATTGCTATCCGCGGGATCAGGCGTCTTTCTGTCAAAATCCGTCTATCTCCGCCGGCAACTTCAGATTTCTAAAATCGAAACTCTACAGGCAGACCTGATGCGGCCCTAATTCGAAATATTTATTGGCGGTATCCATTATTGTTATGCACTCACGCTCGACGCGGACCGCCCGACGCGCTCGATATCTTCAAGAATCGCTCTGCAATTTTTTCCGCCGCCGTGGTTTCACGCTTCCGCTCACCGGAACCACCGTCGCCGCAGCCGCCTGCAGCAACCGCAAGAACGACTGCGCGTCGCCGCTCAACGCCCGGTGTCGCGGATAAATCACGTCGAGATTGCGACGCAAAGGCTCCGCATTCACGATTTCAATCGCCATCAGCTTGCGTCGCCGAAATTCTTCCGTCACCGAAATCTGCGGCAGAAAGCTGAATCCAAGTTTGCGTTCCACCATTCTCTTCGCCGCTTCAATCGTTTCCACTTCCATCACCACATTTGGCAAAAGTCCAGCCCGCCGAAACAACCCTTGCGTCAGCGTCCAATCGCTCGACCCCCGATCGAAGAAAATCAGCGGCCACGATTCCAATTCTTCCATTCGAACCCGCTGCGAGCGCGCCATCTTATGCCCCGGATGCCCGACGAGAATCAACGGATCATCTCGCAGCGAAGTGGTTTCCACTTCCGGATGCAACAGCGAACGCGCCACGCCAATGTCCGCCTCCCCATCCAGCACCATCTTCAGCACTTCCATCGAAGTCCCCGAACGCAACGTGACCAGCACCTTCGGATTCGCCGCTTGATAATCCTTCAAAACATCCGGCAAAAAATAAGTGCAAATCGAAAGCGCCGCCGCAATCCGCAACGACCCCGCCGCCGACGTCCTCTGCTCATTCACCACTTGCCGAGCCAGCGCCACCTGCCTCAACAGCTGCTCCGCCTGCGGCCGCAGCGCCTTCCCAGCCGCCGACAGCGTCAAGCTATTCCCCTCGCGGGTAAAGAGCGCAACCCCCAACGACTCCTCAAGCGCGCGAATCCGGGCACTCACGGCCGGTTGGCTGACGCGGAGGGCTTCGGCGGCTTTGTGGAAACCGCCGTAGGTGAGGACGGCGAGGAACGTCTCAATTTGATCGAATTCCATCAATTCTCCAGACAAAAGGCGGCGAATTTTTTGGCGCTAAAGGGAATACGGATGTCCCTTTACTCCCATTTTATTCTGATAATCTATTTCTATCAAGATGATAAGTTTAATCAGTTTGACTGATTGGCTTTTCTGGCCGACAATCGCTCCAACGTCGCGCGGCGGCATGTTCGGCGCATCGCGACGAAGGCGAGCGGGCCTCACCAGCGGATGCCGCTTCTGCCAAGCAGAAACTGCAAGGAGAAACACCTCATGGAAGGCTCGAATACAAGGACGTTTCCCCGCATGTTGCTGGACAAGCCCGTAGAAGTGCAGATCGGCGAAGATACGATTCGCGTCGAGAATCCCACGAACAACTTGAGTGTAGGCGGACTCTTCCTGCACCGCTCCGGTCTTCCCGTGGGCGCCGCCGTGCGCGTACGGATCTCGTCGCCCAAGCCTTTCGAGGCTGAAGGCCGAATCTTCAATTGCGGCAATGGCGAAGCCGGCGCCGGCATCGGGTTCGATTCCCTCTCGGGCGGAAACCGTGAAGCGCTGAACGACCTGATCGAAGACCTTACGCTCCGCGGACTCCCCGCAGCGTAGGGCGAATACAAAGCGAAAAAAAATAGGCATTAACTCGGTCAAGTAGGTTGACCTAGAGGGCTCAATTTTGAGCCGCGGGAGAGGTGTTTTCACGAGTTTTGCACCAAGTTTTAAAGAATACGCACCAGGCGAAAGTAAGGCGAATAAAAATCGAGAGGAACCACATGGCGACCAACGGCAACGGGCACAACGGTAACGGTAATGGCAACGGGAAAGGCGCGAATGGCCTTTCGAAGCTTGAGATGCAGTGGAAATCCGACCCGCGCTGGGAAGGCGTCACGCGCCCGTACACGGCAGGCGACATCGAGCGCCTCCGCGGCTCGGTGCACATCGAGCATTCGCTGGCTCGCCTCGGTGCCGAGCGCCTCTGGACCCTGTTGCACGGGCAGTCGTACGTGCAGGCCTTGGGCGCGGTAACCGGCAACCAGGCGGTGCAGCAAGTGAAGGCGGGTCTCTCTGCGATTTACATAAGTGGCTGGCAAGTGGCGGCCGATGCCAATGCTGCCGCGCAAACCTATCCCGACCAGAGCCTCTACCCTGCCGATAGCGTCCCGAATCTCGTCCGCCGCATCAATCAAGCGCTGCTGCGCGCCGATCAAATTGCTCACGCAGAAGGAAAAGACGACACGTACTGGCTCGCGCCAATGGTTGCCGACGCCGAAGCCGGCTTCGGCGGCAATCTCAACGCATTCGAGCTGATGAAGGGCATGATCGAAGCGGGCGCGGCGTGCGTCCATTTCGAGGATCAGTTGTCGTCCGCAAAAAAGTGCGGACATCTCGGCGGCAAAGTGCTGGTGCCCACCACGGAAGCGATTCAGAAACTCGTCGCCGCACGGCTCGCGGCAGACGTGATGGGCGTGCCCACACTGGTGATGGCGCGCACCGATGCTGATAGCGCAACCCTGATCACCAGCGACATTGACCCGCGCGACAAGGAATTCTGCACCGGCGAGCGCACGCACGAAGGATTCTTCCAGGTGCGCGGCGGCCTGCCGTCGGCCATCGCTCGCGGGATCGCCTACGCTCCCTACGCCGATCTCATCTGGTGCGAGACGTCGAGGCCCGATTTGGCGGAAGCGAAAGAATTTGCGGAAGGCGTGCTGCGCGAATTTCCGAACAAGATGCTCTCGTACAATTGCTCGCCGTCGTTCAACTGGAAGAAGAATCTCGACGACGCCACGATCGCGAAATTCCAGCGCGAGCTGGGCGCGATGGGCTACAAGTTCCAGTTCATCACGCTGGCCGGCTTCCACTCGCTCAATTACGGCATGTTCGACCTGGCCCGCGAATACAAACAGAGCGGCATGACCGCATATTGCAAGGTGCAGGAAGCGGAGTTCGCGTCCGAGAAGGATGGGTACGAAGCGGTGAAGCACCAGCGCTTCGTCGGCACCGGCTACTTCGACGCAGTGCAGCAAGCCATCACAAGCGGCAAAGCGTCAACGACCGCGCTCGAAGGCTCAACGGAAGCGGCGCAGTTCCACGCAGCCGTTCCGAAGTCGAGCGAGAAACTCAGCGCGCGAGTGGCAGCCGACTAAGACTGCGTCATTGCAAAGTTTGGAGAGCAGGCGGGCGGGGCTGAGATTCAGCCCCGCCTTTTTTTATTGGTGATGGCGCTCAAAGGAACAAGGAGCGCAAAGGCGCCCGCAATGGCGGTCAATCGCCGGCAATTCGCGATGAAACGCGCTTCGGTGTGCGCGTAAGGCGACGCCGCTTGGCCCGTGCGACGGCGCGTCGTGATTTTACCTCCAAGCGCACGCCCTCCGCCCTCTGCAAGTAAGCGACGATGTGGAACAGGTTCGTGGCCGTAGGATTTCCATTCGGGCCGAACATCTGATGGAGAGCTTTTACGTGAAGGCTGGTGCGTGCGGCGAGCTTTGGGAATCCGACGGTGGCGTTGATGTAATCGCGAAGCAGTTCCTTGCCGGCGGCGAGATCTCCCGACAGAAGGTTTTCCATCGCGTCGCTCAGTAGACCTCTTTCTAAAGGCGGGGTCCCGCTTGACGCGTGCTTGCACGGTTTCTCTAAAATCCCGGGTCAAAGCCATTTTCATTCCTCTCCTCTTCGCCGCTTCATTCCCTGCTTTTGCTCTGCGCTTCTTCTCTGCTTGTAGTCTTTCCACCGATCGACGGCCGGTCCGGATGTCGTTTTGTTGGCGCTGCTTCGTGCCGCCACCGAGAAGAATCACAATCTGGTCGCCGTCCATTCCGTAATACACGCGGTAGCCGGGGCCGAAATTGATTTTGCATTCGGAGCACGCCGGCTCCGACGCTCTTGGCGTTTGGAGAAGTTCCCCTGCCCCAAGCGGTACAGAGCCGTGGTGACCTTCCGCGCAGCCTCTGCATTCAGCCGATCGAACCATTCGCGGAAGGGGCAGCGCCCGTCGGGCCCGCGGTATTCGCGTAGATCCAGCATTCGAATGGTAGTAACTAATACTACCATAGAAATGGACGGCTTACCGGGCAATCTACAAGCGGCGCAGTGACGAAGAATCCAAAGATACCTACCTTTCGCCACCACCTTGAAGATTGGGGCACCCCAAAAATCTAGGGCCATGGAATTAATGGATAGTCCACCCGCCACCCGAAAAATCTAAGGCCAGCCCGGAGTTCAAGGGTGTAGGCCCCCGTTGTGTCGTCTTGACACGAGCCGTTCCGCTGAGCAATAATAAGCGATACACAAACATAACAATAAGCACCGGAGGGAGGCCAAGGGCCAGATGGCAAAAGCAACTATCAAGTCGAAGACTGGAGCTGTGATTACGGTTGAGGGAAACCAAGAAGAGGTTTCTAAGATAATTTCTACGTTTGAACAAACTAGTGCAGTCGGCCATGCAAAAGAAGCGATTGCGCGCGTGAAGGCCGCTAAGCGCGATAAAAAGAAGCGGGAAGGCGCGGGCGACCTTATTGTGACCTTGCGCGAAGGAGGCTTTTTCCATAAGCCAAAGAGTTTGGGAGAAATTGCGACCGCCCTCGAAGAAAAGGGATATTTGTATCCGACAACAACCTTATCCGGCGTGGTATTGGGCCTCGTTAAGAGCCGGGAACTTCGCCGAAAGAAAGTGGAGGGACAGTGGGTCTATGGCAAATAAGCATCGCATAGCTGAAAAAGGCCCCTCTCGCATTAGTAATTCTGTGGGAAGATGGATTTTCCGTGCTTGGCGGAAGCTTGAGGCGTCACGGCGAACTCGCGAAGCGCGAGCATCATTTCACCGATGCGACGTTAGGGATGGCGATGAAAAAGCGGGGCATCTTACGCGGAAAGGAAAGCCTGGTAGTTTCGAGTATATCCAGAAGTATCCGTTCGTTGCGGATCATGACGGTAAGGCCGCCGCGAAAGAAGGCAAGAAGTGAAACGCGATGAGATGGTTGACCGCCTGCGCCAGATAGAAAAGCTCGTAGCCGAATGCCTCCGGGCCGTAGATGAATCGCCGGCAGCCGCGCCTGAAACTCCAGCGCGTAACAATAAGGGCAAGCATAGCACTGGCCATTTCACTCCCGAGTTGGGGGTACCTATCAAGCCGTTTGTGAAGAAACACGCTGGCAAAATGTCGGGGCCTCAGAGGCTTACCTTGCTTGTCGGGCACATGGCAAAAGGCAAAGTAAGCTCGATCGTAGAACTCGCCGCCATACAGAAGGCATGGGGCAAGATGACTCTTCTGCTCGGCAAGTTCAACCCTGCCTATGCTAACCGCGCCAAATATAACGGGTGGATAGATTCTCCTAAGCCCGGGTCCTACGTGCTGCTAGCAGGCTGGACGGAGATTTTTAGTGGCAAAAATTGGAAGGCATTCAATGCGCTGCTATATCCAGCGTTCGACAAGAAGCACAGCGATTCCGCAGTCAAGCATTTCCAGAATATGGTCGATGAGTACCGAAAAGGGCAGTGGGACGACACGGCAGCAAAAGGCGGAAAATTCATCGAAGCAGTCATGAAGGCGCTGTGGGTGCACGTGGGCGAAGTAGTTCCCAAGGGCAAGCTTTACAAAGCGGGCACTATCATAGACCAGATTAAGAATAAGGCAGCCCATCCAGAGAGGATTCGCCTCACGATTCCTCGCGCCTGCCAGTTCGCCTATGAAATCGCCAGTAATCGCGGCGCGCGCCACGATGCCGACGAGATTGATGCGAACGAAATGGATGCCACTGTGGTAATGGGCGTGTGCTCATGGATTCTTGCGGAGATGGTTAGCTTTGCCCAAAAGGGGCTGGACCTCGCGGAAGCCAAAGCAATTGTTGAAGGCCTCATGCGCCGCCGATTCCCGTTCACCGAGGACATAGAAGGTCGAATCTACTCTGAAGTCGGAAAAAGCGCGCCGGAAGTAGCCCTCATCGTTTTGTTCCACATTTTTCCGAAACGCATGTCAGAAGAAGACCTGGCGCGTACCATAAAGCGACACCAATATAGCGAAGTAAACGCAGCAATGGCCGTTACCAGGCTAGGCCGTTTCACGGATGATGATGGTAACGGAAATCTGCGATTGCGAAATCCTGGCGTGCGCAGGGCCGAGAACTGATTTCATTGGCCTCGCAAGGGCAAAACGGCAAGAGGAAGCGACGGAAAAAGAAGTAGGAAGAACCTGCAAGCCGGGTGTGCATTTGTACTGATCGGCTCGCTGCGCGTTGACGCAACGCTGTAAATCCACTGCTTTATGAAATCGCTACAGTGTTCGACCCCACACGCTTCCGGCTGGTGGCCGACCCTCCTTTGCTTTGCACCCACAATTGACAGCTGATCCCGCTCGAGCAATTCACTCCGGAGTTGAGCCTTAGATTTGCAGGCGGTCCGTTCTTCGTTTCGTCTTCGGCGGGAAGGGTGGGATGGGTTTGAGTTGGTGGCGGAGTGGGAAAATCTGCGGAGAGAGAATTTCAAAATCGAAGAGAGATCCCTCCGCTGCGGTCGGGATGACGGGCCTCTTGAAAGCGCCGAGGGGCGGAGCAAGAGCGAGCAACGCAGAAAGTGCTTGCGCGGGTGAGGCGGCGCAAGCGGAATCGCTGCGCGCCGTTCTTTGACCCAGGCCTTCCGGCCTGGGCTAAATTGTGTCGCGCCCCGATGAAGGCCGGGATGCACACACCGCACCTACGGCGCTGGGAGGGAGGAGGACAAATTGCAGATCGTAGATTTGAAATTGAAAGTCGCGACCCCCTTCCGCGGGTGCCCTTTGCTTTGAACCAACCAATTAACGGCTGATCCCGCTCGAGCAATTCACTCCGGAGTTGAGTCTTAGATTTTGCGGGTGGGCCGCTCTTCGCCCCGGCTTCGGCGGGAAGGGTGGGATGGGTTTGAGTTGGTGGCGGAGTGGGAAAAGCTGCGGAAAGAGAACGTCAGAATCGAAGAGAGGTCCCTCCACTGCGGTCGGGATGACAGCTCCTTGAAAGCGTCGAGGGGCGGAGCAAGAGCGAATGACGCTCCACCGCGTCACTTCGTTCCTCAGTGCAGGCAGGATGACAGACGAGGGACGGGAAAGAAGGCCGAGAGAAAGGAGCCGGCCCGCGAACACCATCGGGACGCGGACGGCGCGCAGGATGCCCTTCGTTCCTCAGGATAAACCGGCGCTACAAGGGAAACGGCAATTTCAAATTTGAAATGGCTTTGTTGACATCCTAGCGGAGGAAGCGGTGCCTCAAGCGATAGAGGTTGTAGGTCAGTCCGAGCAAGGAGGCTTGACGCTTTTGCATCGACAGGCTACGTCCCGGGGCGCGGGCGGAGAGTTTGCGTTTAATGATGGAGAAGACCGTTTCCACCTTGGCCCGTTGCCGGTAGGTCTTTTGCGGAAATCGCCGGCGCATCTTTCCGCGAATGCCCACGCGACTGCTGCGACCACGCGTGGCTGGAATGATGCTGCGCGCTCCCAGCCGTTCGCGAATGTGTCGATGGTTTTGTTCGGTGTCAAATTCGGCGTCGGCCAACACCAAGCCGATTGGCGAAACTCCGCTGGCCGCATCCACCAAATCGGGCAGACTCCGGCAATCGCACCAGGGTGCTTGCCGTCCGCGCTGGGCCAGAATGATCAGCTTGTCCAGATCGGTGACGATCAACCACTTCAACCAATAACTCCAGCGCGTCATTCCGCGTGGCCGCTGCTCGATGCGGCGAATAAAAAAGGTGCTGGCGGCGTTGTGGCTCAGCCCGGTCCCGTCGACGGCCACACGCGCGCGGCGCCGAGTTCGACGCTTGGGGCTTTTAAATCGCCGCGCCGCTTCTCCCAGCACGCGATCGATTGTCTGGTCGTCGAGTCGCTGCAGAAAGCGGTACAAGGTGGTGTAGTCAGGCACGCTCGAGAGCTTCAGGGTCTCGCGCAACTCGCGGTGCTCGCGCAAACGCACTTCGGTTTCACGAAACGTCCAATCTTCGTAGCGCATCAGGCAGAGCACGGCCAGCAACTGCGGTTGGGTGAATTGGTGCTTGCTGAAACGGCTGCGATAAGGCGGCAAAACCGCAGCCGCCACATCCAGCGCCACGCGCGCAAACGGCAGGAGTCCGATCTCTGGCATCGCCCCTCCTGCTCGCATAGAAAACACCACTCCCTCGTGCTTGTCGCGCCTCAAATTCAACCTTGTGCCGAGGATGTCAACAAAGCCATTTCAAATTTAAAATTCCTCGCCGTTGCCAATTCTGGCACGCCCAAAAAGCGCCGTAGGCGCGACCAGAAGTTAGCCCACCCCGGAAGGGGGTGGGTACAAATAGCGCGCAACCGCGTACACCTTTCGCGGCGCCTTTCCCGCGAGCCTTGCTCCTCAATTTGAAATTTTAAATTTCCAATTTGAAATCCGTTCCCCAGGTCTGAACTTCGAAGTGACCTACCCGAGTGGTATCATCCTCACAGAAGCGCCGTCAATTGTGGAAACCACGCATACGAACCAGCGAAAAGCCGGTGGCCCGCCCATCAAACCCGCTCTCGCAAATCGGCGATAATCATCAGTCCAACGCCCTATGTTCGAGAACATCAATAGAGCGAAGCCGGAACGGCATTGGTTACTGTGGGCCAGCCTGAAAGCAGTAGGCTTGGGAATTGCCTGCGCTTTTCCGGCATTCTTTCTTTCTCTCCTGATTACGATTCCATGGTCAAAGCATTATTGGGCCGGAGACGGACAGGCGGTGCTGGGTGGTTTGGCGCTCAGCTTCTATTTCGGAATTGCGTCGGGCATCGCCGTCGCCGTCTACATACTGAGGCGGGCGATACGAAGCAGCCGATAACGCAAAAGGCCCGCGCGAAGGGCCTCCGCCCCCCGCCTTTCTCTTTGCCTTTGCCTTGCCTTTCAATCTGAAATTTTAAATTTTAAATGGCTTTGTTGACATCCTCGGCACAAGGTTGAATTTGAGGCGCGACAAGCACGAGGGAGTGGTGTTTTCTATGCGAGCAGGAGGGGCGATGCCAGAGATCGGACTCCTGCCGTTTGCGCGCGTGGCGCTGGATGTGGCGGCTGCGGTTTTGCCGCCTTATCGCAGCCGTTTCAGCAAGCACCAATTCACCCAACCGCAGTTGCTGGCCGTGCTCTGCCTGATGCGCTACGAAGATTGGACGTTTCGTGAAACCGAAGTGCGTTTGCGCGAGCACCGCGAGTTGCGCGAGACCCTGAAGCTCTCGAGCGTGCCTGACTACACCACCTTGTACCGCTTTCTGCAGCGACTCGACGACCAGACAATCGATCGCGTGCTGGGAGAAGCGGCGCGGCGATTTAAAAGCCCCAAGCGTCGAACTCGGCGCCGCGCGCGTGTGGCCGTCGACGGGACCGGGCTGAGCCACAACGCCGCCAGCACCTTTTTTATTCGCCGCATCGAGCAGCGGCCACGCGGAATGACGCGCTGGAGTTATTGGTTGAAGTGGTTGATCGTCACCGATCTGGACAAGCTGATCATTCTGGCCCAGCGCGGACGGCAAGCACCCTGGTGCGATTGCCGGAGTCTGCCCGATTTGGTGGATGCGGCCAGCGGAGTTTCGCCAATCGGCTTGGTGTTGGCCGACGCCGAATTTGACACCGAACAAAACCATCGACACATTCGCGAACGGCTGGGAGCGCGCAGCATCATTCCAGCCACGCGTGGTCGCAGCAGTCGCGTGGGCATTCGCGGAAAGATGCGCCGGCGATTTCCGCAAAAGACCTACCGGCAACGGGCCAAGGTGGAAACGGTCTTCTCCATCATTAAACGCAAACTCTCCGCCCGCGCCCCGGGACGTAGCCTGTCGATGCAAAAGCGTCAAGCCTCCTTGCTCGGACTGACCTCAACCTCTATCGCTTGAGGCACCGCTTCCTCCGCAAATTGGAAATTTAAAATTTGACATCCTCGGCACAAGGTTGAATTTGAGGCGCGACAAGCACGAGGGAGTGGTGTTTTCTATGCGAGCAGGAGGGGCGATGCCAGAGATCGGACTCCTGCCGTTTGCGCGCGTGGCGCTGGATGTGGCGGCTGCGGTTTTGCCGCCTTATCGCAGCCGTTTCAGCAAGCACCAATTCACCCAACCGCAGTTGCTGGCCGTGCTCTGCCTGATGCGCTACGAAGATTGGACGTTTCGTGAAACCGAAGTGCGTTTGCGCGAGCACCGCGAGTTGCGCGAGACCCTGAAGCTCTCGAGCGTGCCTGACTACACCACCTTGTACCGCTTTCTGCAGCGACTCGACGACCAGACAATCGATCGCGTGCTGGGAGAAGCGGCGCGGCGATTTAAAAGCCCCAAGCGTCGAACTCGGCGCCGCGCGCGTGTGGCCGTCGACGGGACCGGGCTGAGCCACAACGCCGCCAGCACCTTTTTTATTCGCCGCATCGAGCAGCGGCCACGCGGAATGACGCGCTGGAGTTATTGGTTGAAGTGGTTGATCGTCACCGATCTGGACAAGCTGATCATTCTGGCCCAGCGCGGACGGCAAGCACCCTGGTGCGATTGCCGGAGTCTGCCCGATTTGGTGGATGCGGCCAGCGGAGTTTCGCCAATCGGCTTGGTGTTGGCCGACGCCGAATTTGACACCGAACAAAACCATCGACACATTCGCGAACGGCTGGGAGCGCGCAGCATCATTCCAGCCACGCGTGGTCGCAGCAGTCGCGTGGGCATTCGCGGAAAGATGCGCCGGCGATTTCCGCAAAAGACCTACCGGCAACGGGCCAAGGTGGAAACGGTCTTCTCCATCATTAAACGCAAACTCTCCGCCCGCGCCCCGGGACGTAGCCTGTCGATGCAAAAGCGTCAAGCCTCCTTGCTCGGACTGACCTACAACCTCTATCGCTTGAGGCACCGCTTCCTCCGCTAGGATGTCAACAAAGCCAAAAGATGGGAAGGCCGAGAGAGAGGAGCCGGCCCCGCGAACATCATCGGGACGCGGAACGGCGCGCAGGATGCCCTTCGTTCCTCAGGATAAACCGGCGCTACAAGGGAGTGAGGCTAAGGAGCCGGCTCCGCGAACACCATCGGGACGCGGACGGCGCGCAGGATGCCCTTCGTTCCTCAGGGTAAACCGGCGCTACAAGGGAGCGAACCAGAAGGCCTCACCTCTGAAGAGGTGAGCTACATTGGGAACGGGCGGGTGGGGCCCCACCCGGCTTGCTCTGGTTCGTATGCGTGGTTTCCACAATTGACGGGGCTTCGGTGAGGATGGTACCACTCGGGTAGGTCACTTCGAAGTTCGGACCTGGGGAATGAATTTCAAATTGGAAATTTAAAATTTCAAATTGAGGAGCAAGGGTCGCGGGAAAGGCGCCGCGAAAGGTGTACGCGGTTGCGCGCTATTTGTACCCACCCCTTCCGGGGTGGGCTAACTTCTGGTCGCGCCTACGGCGCTGAAGATTTGTACCCAGTGCTTCTGCACTGGGCTAGGTTTGTGTCGCGCCCCGACCAAGGAGTCGGGATGCACACACCGCACCTACGGCGCTTTTTTGGCGTGGCAGAGTTGGCAACAGCGAGGAAATTTCAAATTGGAAATTTAAAATTTCAAATTGAGGAGCAAGGCTCGCGGGAAAGGCGCCGCGAGCGGAAAACGCTGGGCGTTGCCTGGGACCCAGGACTTCCGTCCTGGGCTAGGTTTGTGTCGCGCCTACGGCGCTGAAAGAAGAGCTGCTATTTGTACCCACCCCTTCCGGGGTGGGCTAACTTCTGGTCGCGCCTACGGCGCTTTTTGGGCGTGGCAGAGTTGGGCAACAGCGAGGAAATTTCAAATTTCGGATTGAGGCAACGGCGTAAGGGGGAAAAAGAAAATGCAGATCCCTCGACTGCGCTCCCTTCATTCCTCAGGGCAGGCGGGATGACATGTTTTGGTCGGGTGAGCGACACGCCGGGCGCTAGTGCAAAGAGCTGAAGCAGAAGCAATGGCTTGAATGCGCCAAGGTCGTTTGGCGGGCACGGCATGCCGTGCCCCTACTGTCGGAAAAAAATCAAAGGCGCGGGCCCCGCGAACGCCATCGGGACGCGGACAGCGCGCCGGAGGCGCTTCATTCTTAAGGGCAAGCCAGCGGTACGAAAGGCAAAGTCAAAAGACATCGGAAGAGTGGAGCAAGAAGGGGGGCGAAGTGGGTATTGGGGGCGAGGGTAGGCCTAGGGATTTGGCGCGGCGGGTGAAGGCGAATCGGGCGTTTCGCGCTTACATTGAATTGATGGATGCGGCGGACTGGCTGAGGGGGGAGATGAGCGATCAGCTGGCCACGTTGGATTTGACGATGATGGAATTTCGGGTGATGGAGGCGCTGTTTCGCGGAGGGCCGCAGTATCAGCAGCTGTTGAGCGAGAGATTTGATTGCAGCAAGCAGAATATTGGGGCGGTGCTGAAGGGGCTGGTGAAGGCGGGGGCGGTGCGGAGCGATCGGGTCAGGCTGCCGTCAATGCCGACAGAGGAGGGGGCGCGGGAGGAGTGGAAGCGGGCGGGGGTGCGTTGGCACGGGCGGTGGATTTTTTTGCTGACGCTGACGCCGAAGGGGAAAAGATTTATTGCGCGCGTGATTGGGAAGCATAAGAAGGTGGTGAAGGCGTGGATGCGGGTGCTGGATTCGCGGGAGCAGCAGACGCTGGGGCGGTTGTGCAGGAGATTGCGGGAGGGGGATGTGGTGAAATTTGTGAAGGATATTCGGGTGATGGATGAGGAATGGTTTTATGGGTGACGTGGCGCTGGACACGGCCGTGAAAGAACGATCGGCGGGGGTGACCCACCCCTCGCGTCAAGCTTCGACGTCTGCCCGCGTTGGTTTATGAACGCTTCCTCAACGGCGCGATTAGTAGTCCACGTTTAGCAATTCGTCCACGCTCAAAGCTTCGTTAGCCTTCACGGCCTGCTGGCTGAGATTGGATTCGCCCAGGCGGATGGTCACCTTATCAATCTTGCCGGTGAACTTGTTATCGCCCTGCTTGTAGTCGTCGGTCACAGCCGTGTAGAGGTTCTCGCCCACGTCTGTCGTTTCCGCGCCAAAGGCGTTCGGGTGAGTGTGCTCGATCCGCCCCGTGGCGACTTTTTCGCCGTTGATGAAGATCGAACCATTGCCTCCCGCGCCGGGCCTACCTCCGTCGTACGCAAACTCGAAGCGCAGCGTCACGTGCCCGGCCGGCAGGCGAGCGGAACCAGCGATCGTGTAAATCTCGCGAGCTAGAAAGTTGTAGGCGAACTTAGGTTTGTCGTCCTTGACATATAGACTCCAGCCACCCATTGACCCGCCTTGGGCGAGCACCACTCCCTCGGCGCCAGCCTGCGGGACCTCGATGTCGGCTGTGATCGTGAAGGAACGGTTCTTGATATTGATGAAGCCATTCTCGGGTATTCCGATCATTCCCTGATAGACCGTCATCTCAGTGCGACCTTCCATCAGATCGGGACGCCCGGCCAGGGCAGGGTTGAAGCGCTCCCAGGAGCGATCGTCGAGCGGCAAGACGTTGTACTTGACGGCTTCCTCAAGGAAGAGTCCTTTCATCTCTTCGAGCTTTTCGGGATATTTCGCGGCAAGGTCATGCGCGCAACTGAAATCTTTCTCAACGTCGTAAAGCTCCCACTTGTCGTTGGCAAACGTGGCCCGCGGCTTAGGTTCCCACGGCGGGCGATGCACCGTGGTGGCGAACCAGCCGTCTCGGTAGATGCCCCGGTTGCCTGCCATCTCGAAGTATTGCGTGGTGTGGCGCGACTTCGCCTCGGCGTTATTAAATGTGTCGAGCATACTCACGCCTTCGATCGGTTTCTGCCGGACGCCATAGACGACCGCCGGCTGAGGGACTCCAACTGCCTCTAACACCGTCGGGGCGATGTCAATCATGTGGTACCACTGCGTACGCAGACCGCCTTGCTCCTTAATGCCCTTCGGCCAATGGACCACAATGGGCTGACAGATGCCGCCGTAGGAAGCCACTTGGTGACCCCACGCAAAAGGCGTTGCCCCGGCGAACGCCCAGCCGTTGTTATACAAAATGTGAGATTTCGGTCCGCCGATTTCGTCATAGTGCTTTAAGGCAATGTCGAGAGGTTCTGGCAGTCCGTTGAACACGGACAGTTCGTTGAAGGCGCCGTTAGGGCCACCCTGGAAAACCGAGCCGTTGTCGCCCGTGATGTAGAACACGAGCGTGTTGTCCATCTCACCCAAGGCTTCGATCGAGTCCAAGAAGCGTCCAATTTCGTAGTCGGTCACCTCGGCAAACGCGGCATAGATTTCCATGTACCTGGCAAATACCTTTTTCTCGTCGGCCGTTAATTGATCCCATTCCTGAATCCCTGGCGGCTTAGGGGCGAGCTGGGTGTCCGGTGGCACAATCCCCAGCTTGATCTGTCGCGCTAACGTTTCCTTCCGCACCTGGTCCCAACCCTGGTCGAACTTTCCCTTGTATTTGTCTCGCCAGTTGTCCGGCACCTGGAAGGGGCCGTGGGTGCCAATCGCGGAGTAGTAAACGAAAAACGGTTTGTCAGGCGCAAGTGAACGCTGGGAATGCACCCAATCGATGGCTTTGTCGGTGATGTCGGTGCTGGCGTAGTAATTGGGGCCGGGGTGCAGATCCACTCTGCTCATGTTGTCGTAAACCACCGGATGAAAGAGGTCCGCCTCGCCGGCCATGAAGCCGTAGAACCGCTCAAACCCGCTATTCAGCGGCCAGCGGTCGAACGGTCCCACAACGCTGGATTCCCACGGCCCCAGCTCATGATTCTTGCCGAACATGGCGGTGCTATAGCCGTTAAGCCGCAAAATCTCGGGCAGCATCGTGACGCTAGCGGGACGCATCGCAGTGTACCCCGGGAAAGCGGTGGCAATTTCGGAGATCACGCCGAAGTTGGCGCTATGACTGTTGCGCCCGGTAAGGAGAGCCATGCGGCTGGGGGAACACAGCGGCGGCACTTTGAAATTGTTGTAGCGCAGTCCGGTCTTTGCGAGCCGGTCTAGCGTCGGCATCTGGATCGGCCCTCCGAATGTCGATGCGTCGCCAAAGCCGAAGTTGTCAAGGAGGATCACCACCACATTGGGCGCGCCTTTTGGCGCCTTCACCTGGAACCGCGGTGGGGCTTTTGCATTCCTCGCATCAAGTTCGGTGATTGGCGGATATTTCGGCTCGGGGACCGGCAGCACGGTACGGTCCACGGAGTCAGCCGCGCTGTTTTGAGCCTCCGTTTTGTTACCGGCAAAAGCTACCGCCAGTAGTACAGCCAATACCAGAGTGCAAAAAAAACGTGTCATTGTCTTTACTCCTATCGATGACTCTCAACCACCACCGCGAGTGACGGAGCCTCTTACCTGCGAAGCCACTCCTCGGATAGACGTCGCCTCAATCGGCGACGATATTATCTGTATTAGTCATTGGGCGCTACCGTCAAAAGTAACAGACGCCTGGCTGATTCCAGATTGTTAGGCGACTCAAGGTCCATCACTCCGCAGTTGAGTCTTAGATTTTGTGGGTTACGGCCGCAGTGCTGCAGGCAATCACCAGCGGCAAAACCTCAACCACGGCGCTCGAAGGATCAACGGAAGCAGCGCAGTTCCATGCAGCAGCAGTTCCGAAGTCGAGCGAGAAACTCGGCACGCGAGTGGCAGCCGACTAAAGCAGCATCGTCGCAAAGTTTGGAGAGCAGGCGGGCGGGGCTGAAAGTCAGCCCCGCCTTTTTTTGTTGGTGATGGCGTCTGAAAGGGAGAACTCAAAACACCCGAAAAATCTAAGACGTTCAGAATTCGACCTGTGATCCACCCGCCGGCCTTGGGTGCTCACGAGGCCTTAATAAACTCTTTCAACGGACCTTCGATGAATTGGTTTGGGCGCCATCCTTTGAGTAATTTGTCCAAAAGGAACATGTCAGCGGCTGAAATCCCTAATGCTGTAAGAGGCGCGATGGTTGGCGACACGGCTGCGCCGATCGCCCAACCGGCCAAATTAATCAGGAGCCAGCGAACACTCTTAGGCGGAAGCTTTTCAGCCCAATCTACTCTCGAAACCTCACGGCAATACTCCTGATTGAGGTCGGCAGAGGCCCCTTGTTTTCTAAGCCAGTCCTTAAATTTCGCCCCTTGCTGAACGAGCCGGAGCACGTCCACAAAAGTACGCTGCCGATTGTTTACGGCTTGAGCTATGGCGCGGGAATCGTTCACGACCAATTCCGTAAATCTCTCAATGGCCTGCTGATTTTTATCATGGATGTTAACGAGACTGGCGAGCCGATTGGCGCTGACGACTGAACTCATCGGACCAAGAGCTAAGTCGGACGAAAGCCCCGATGCCATTTCGAGGTTGCTTCGAGTGGTCAGCAGACAAGCCAGAATGAAAGCACTTGATAAGGAAGCATCCTTCGGGCTCACCCGCTTGTGATACGACACATTTGCCTCGACGAAATCCACGTTGGTTTCGACCCGAAATTCTCCGGCGTCGCCGAGAATGATGTCGAATAGAAGTGGGTCGGGCTGTATATATTCCGGCACAAGCGCCGAGAGCAAACCCCGAACAGTGGCCCGAATATAGTCGCGTTCAGTCAAGTCAGATTGGAGACGTTCCAAGGTGGACTTGGGATATTCGAATGGCATGACAACCTTCTGGAAACTCCTCAGAGTCTTGTTGAATCCCCTACCGGAAGGGCCACAGAATTCCTCGAAGAATTTCGTCGCGTGATTTAGAAAGTTTTGGCCTTGCGCTTTAATTGTGACAAGCCCGTGTCTTTCGAGCGGTGTAGAAATGTCGTGGGTTCCGACGGCAGTTGTATTTTCGGAGTAGTGGATTTTAAGATTTCCCATCTGACAGAGTTCCAACACGACATCGGCTCCGCACGTCCTAACAAGAGCTGCAAATGTTTCTTGATCCGCCAGGAAGTGAACCTCCTGATAAAAGACCAACGCCTCGGCCAACTGACCAAAATCGACCGAACCACCTATAATCCCATCCCGTGCGAAAGATACGGATTCAAACATTAGGCTGGAAGTGCATATCAAACTGCCCCCGGGGAGTGATAATTCCCGAGTGAATTCCTCGAGTGCAATCGACCGTGAACTTCAGATTGTAAGGAATCCGAAAACACACACCCTTCGCATCAAGGTTCGATGGCTTGCAGCGTTTAGCTGGAAGAGGGGGACACCCGAAAAATCGAAGGGCAATTCGGAACTCAGCGGGTGCGCCACCCGACTCAAATTTTAGTTTTTTCATGTTCTTGAATGCGTTGAATCTGCTCCTCGGAATAGCGCAGCCAACGGCCCTTTTGGGGGTGTACCATGCGACGCATCGTCGCGTAATCCATTTCGTCTATGGCCTTTTCTTCGCTCGGTTGCAACTCGGGAGAGTCCGTCAGCCGATTGATCTCGTCCACAAGGCGTTTTTCCTCCTCTGGGTCGCGCCAGGGTTTCGGTATGTCTTTCCCAGCACGCCAGCCCGGAAGATATTTGTCCCAGAGCCGCGTAATCAAGAATTTCGTATCGTCCGGCGGGTACGCGGCGAAGTGAATGAGGCCTGTTTTGAGTACATCCTCGGGTAGCGCTCCATAATGTGTGACGAGACGCTTCAAGTCCTCCTTGAGTTCGGTGCCGTTGACGAAGGTCTGTCCCGGTGAAAGGAATAACGGAACGATGTCCGCGTGAAAGTTATCCTTCGACGTGAAAACGGAACAGAACGGTAGATAATAAAGATAGGCTAGATCGATCTTGTGACTTGGCTTGACCTTGCTCAGCAGTTGAGTCGGCAGTACGAGGCAGAAGAAAATATTGATCGTGAGCATGAATATAAAATACGGCAAGTGATTTCGCAGCGGCGGTCGCCGTTCTTGAATCCATTTGCTCACGACGTAATCGACGGTTTCGGGCGCTCCCAGGAGGTTGAGGCCGAAACGGATCAGCCATTCCGGATCCATGTTGTCAATGATGGTATCGGTCATCTCCCGCGCATCCAGCAAGGACTTCGGCTTTCGCCAGGGGCCTAGCCCGCTCATGACGCTTTGCACCATCGCATTGAGGTCGATGCTGGTGAGCCTGCGCCGCCATTGCCTTGCGAAATTGCGCTCAATCTCGAGAAATTCCCGATTGCCCCAGCGGCCAATGGCTTCCGCTTCCGGACTAAGCTCGAAAATAACGCCTTTCTTGTCGCCAAGCTGGACGCTCCTGCCGCCAGCAACCATTACCCGGCCGTGCACGGTCTTAAGATCGAATTTCCCGGCCAACTCGCCGCGCAGAATCGTCGCGTGGTGGACGTTTGGGTATGACTGAGATTCAGGCGTGCGTGTCGCGAGAGAGCCGACAAGCTGCTCCGGCGTGCTCTTGCTGCGGATCGCCTTTTCGAGATCGGCAAGGCATTCCACGAAAAACAGTGGAGTGATGTTCGATATATAGAAATTATCGAGCATCACGGCCTCATCGAGATCGAGGCTCTCGAGCGACGATTTATCGAATATCAGAAACGGCCCCTGCGGCATGATCCGATTTTATGCCTCGCAACTGTCGAGAACGAGGACTTTCAGCTTCTAAGAGAGACGCCGGGTGGCCCACCCTTTCTAGCGATTCGCATTCGCGGTTCCACAATTCACGGCATTCCCGCGCGAATCAAACCACTCGACCCTTCTTCCGATTCCTGCCCCAGCCTTTGCGGGCGACGGGTGAGCCACCGTGCACCCGCCCGCAATGATATTGACGCATAAAATTATTCGGTTGATTATGTCCCATGTCCCATCCGCCCGCTGAATCATGATGAATGATTCCTACGCTGAAGAATTCAAGCGAATGAGACGCCTCCGCTGGTGGTTCTTGTTTGCGATGCCTATCGGGTTCGTGGGCGCCATAATCAACCACCTTTTCATTGATCCCAGAGACCGGGCGACACCGGGACTTATCGCGTTCTATGTTGTTTGGATTTCATTCACAGCATTGACTTGGTTCCAATTCGGATACATGCGATGTCCTCGCTGCGGGCGACCCTGGAAAGGAAACTGGCTCTCGTTGTCGCAAGTGGGATTTTGGAACGCTCTTCGCATCCCCCGCCGCTGTGCGAATTGCGGATTGGAGATGAGCAAATAGATTTCGAAGCAGAGGCCAACGGTACGAACGGCAAATGCACAAGAGCCGGCAGGATGCCGGCGCTACAAGGGAGCGAGCCTGAAGGCCTCACCTCTGAAGAGGTGAGCTACATTGGTGGGAGGCAGAGACGGCGGGCCACCCGCCAGGGGGAGAAGAACTGATGAAGACATTGGTCGTCATGGCGGCATCCTTGCTCGAAATCGTTGTGGGGATGACTTTCATTGCTGTTCCGGATATTCCGTGTCGACTGCTATTCGCGGCTACGCCCGAGAGCTTAGGGATTCCGCTTGCGCGATTTGCCGGAGTGGGCCTTTTGGGGTTGGGCATCGCCTGTCTGCCTTCGAAGCGGGCGGAACCAAACCGGGGCGCCGTGCTGGGCCTTCTTGCATTCAATGTTGGAGCGGCTATCTTCTTCGCGTGGGTCGCTGCTGCGACCTCGTTCCGAGGCTTCTTGTTATGGCCGGCCGCCGTTCTGCATGCCGTGATTGCCGCCGCATTGTTTCCGCAGTTTCTGGCAAAGAGTGCGCTTGAGTAATGCCCGGTCTTCGGTGGGGGGTTATGCGAAAAAATGTGGTCCTGCAAATTTTATTGGTGATAGCTGGGCTGTTCTTTCTGGCGGGCATCTACCCGCTGCTTACTTCGATACCGCAGCACAATCAGTCAGACTATGGCGATCAGATGATGCTCGCGGTTTATTTTGTTCTGGGTGTGTTTCTGCTGCTGGCTGTGCGCAGGCCGGCGGAGCATCGCAGTCTGATCGCCTTCACGGGATGGGGTACGCTGGCGCACGACGCTATCATGGCGGTGCAGGCTGCTCAGTTGAAACAATTGCGGTCGGAACTGATTCCGTTGATTGTAGTTGCGGTTCTTTGTGTGGCGCTAATCGCGTTAGTTCCGCCGAAGCAACGTCAGGCCGTTAGCGCGCCCGGAGTGCGTGAATCTGCGGTCGCTATCGGCTTCGACGGGCGCCCTACACAGCAGTAAGCCGAGTGCCCGCACTCGAGAAATTCAGTTCGGAGTTGTCAAGGAGCCCGTCATCCCGACCGCAGCGGAGGGATCTCTCTTCGAGCTTCTGATCCAAAGTTCCAGCGAGGTGGGGTGGGGCGTTGTTGCTTGTCCTTGTCCTGGTCCTGCCGCCGAGCAACAGGATTGCGAGCAAGCAGCCCGCGATCTCGAGCGCGAGAAGGACGAAGACGCTTGCGTCGAACGGAGCAGTCCAACCACCGGATGCCACCATGAAGACATTATTGGCCGATGCGTGCAGGAAGTGCTCGTAAAGATCGGCGCCTAAAGCAGCCAAAAAGAAAATCAATGACACCAGGCCGGCGATTTTATAGCTGAGCGTCCATAGCGCGAGGGATACGGCGAGATGCCCCAACGTGATCAAAGTGAGGGCCAGCCAACTAACGTGGTTGTTTGGGGGTGGCAGAACCTTTGCTGCGACGAACAGGTGGCCGATTGCGACGATCCAGTGCGCGACAACAACCAATAGAGTGAGCGTGCGTCGTCGTGTCATGGCTTGACGCTTTTCTTCCTTGACGGGTCCTGCTTGCTAGATTCTGTTTCTCTCTTCCCAGGTTGCCTCACGCTTGGCTCTGGCCTCGGCGGGAAGGTGGGGTAGCTTTGGAATTTAATGAGTGGCCCCCCCCTTAGGTGATTGACCTTATGGACTCCAGTTGGTGAACGCGGTAACCGACTAGCGTGAGGAACGAGAACCGGGTGAGCGACGATGCTTCACAATTTGTCTGTGAGAAGAGGTGTGCGGAGAATCAGCATGAACAATCTCGACCACTTTTTACAACGTAATAAGGAATTTGCTGTTCAGCAGTCGGCTGCCGGCACACTAATGCCCTGGCTCCCGCGGGCGCTGCCCGGTGTAAAAGCGATTATCATCGGTTGTGCGGATATGCGTGTGGACCCGGCGCACATCCTTGGAACTAAACCGGGCGAGGCCGTGGTGCTGCGCAACATCGGCGGCCGAATCACCCCGGGCTTGTTGGAGCAGTTGAGTCTACTCGGGCGAATCGGTGAGGTTGCCGGAGAGATTCCGGGAGGCGGCGGGGAGTTTCACATCATTGTGCTGCAGCACACCGATTGCGGCATCACTCGACTGGCCGGCGATCCGGCGATGCTGGCACACTATTTTCAAATAGAGGAAGGCGAAGTGAAGAAAAAAGCGGTCACCGATCCCCGCGCGGCGGTTGCCCTCGACGTCGCTGCTCTCCGCGCAATTCCCGCGTTACCGGGCCCGTGGCTTATATCAGGCCTCGTGTACGACGTGGCAACCGGACTCATTGAAGTCGTGATACCGCCAGCGCCGATCCGCACTGCGTGAACATCCAATCAGAACAACGTCCAGCCCCATGACACGATGAGAATCACCCGCCCTCAGCCGGAGTGTCGCCGAGTGCCTACCCTTGGTTCTGAAAAGTGGAACTTCTAATCGAGAACGGAAGGCGATTTCTCTAAAAAGCGCTCACGGCAACGCGGGTGCCGATCCTGCGTTACAGAATCAGCTGGAACGACGAATGGCTCGTCGCGACGGCCGTTGGCGCTCGTCTGCGGAACTGCCGCAGGGTATTGGGTTACAATGCCGGTTCTTGACCGCTTACTTTCTGCCGATTGGGAGGGCTCTCCATGGCCGCGAGTCTCCGGCGAACATTCATCCTGCTCTTACTATTGCTGCGGGCATTCCTTCCGGTCGGCTCGTTCGCTCAGCAACAGCCTGCGCAGCAATCGTCCGCGCAACAATCGACCGTACAGCATTCGCCCACGCAGCAACCTTCGCCGGCGGCTTCCGGATCGTTGCAACTCACGCTAAAAGAAGCTGTGCAACTCGCGCTGAAGCAAAATCCGCAGCGCGTGATCGCGCGCCTGCTTAGCTTCGAAAGCGATCGCAATCGCGACATTGCCCTCTCGGCCCTGCTTCCTCAAGCTCATGTCGAAGGGAGCGGCTCGATAAATCAGTACAACTTTCAAAGTATTGAGCGCGCTCCAATGCGAAAGGCGGCCGGCCCCTTTCAGGTGATCGAAGCGGGCCCTGCTTTTTCGCAAACCATCCTGAACTTCCCGCAGATTCGCGGATACCAGATCGGCCGGGAAGGCACGCGCGAGGCGCGCGCGGACGAACAGACCACGCGGGAGACCGTGGTCAACTTAGTCGTGGATCAGTACCTGCTGATTCTTCGAGCTCTGGCCACGCGCGGTGCCGCACGCGTGCGAGTCGCTCTTGCGCAGCGACTCTACGAACAGGCCACCGAACTCCAAAAAACAGGAATCGGATTAAACATCGACACGGTCCGAGCCAACGTCGAGTTGCAGAACGAACGGCAAAATCTGATTGACGCGGAAACGCTCACCCGCACCACAACGTACGGCTTGGCAGAACTCCTCGATCTTCCCCGCGAGCAGGATCTCGAAGTGAGCGACCGTCTCGATTTCTATGACCTTCCCGTGCTCGACAAAGAAGTGCTGCTCAACCAGGCATTAGAGTCGCGGCCGGAGATTCGCTCATTGAATTCGCAGAAACGCATCGCGGAACTGGCGACGGATTCGGCGCGCGAGCAGCGCCTTCCTCAATTGGATTTCTCGGGCTTCTGGCTCTATCAGGGATCGCGTTTTAACAACGGAATTCCGGCCTACACTTACGCGCTGTCGTTGCAGTTCCCTCTTTTCACGGGCGGCCGGATCCGAGCGGAGACAGCGCGAGCCAAGCTGGAAGAACAACGCGTGGCGGAAACTCGCCGTCAGCTGGAAGCACAAATCGTGGATCAGGTGAAGTCAGCCCTAGATCAGCTCACCGCCGCGCGGAATTCGGTCGAGGTCGCCAATTTAGGTTACGAGCTGGCTCGGCAAGAAGTGGCTCAGGCGCAGCGCCGGTTTCAAGCCGGCGTCACAACCAACGTCGAAGTGATCACCGCACAGGATGCCTTGGCTCGTGCGAGCGATAATCAGATTGGCGCGCTGTTTCAATTCAACCTGTCTCGCGCGTCGCTCGCGCACGCCACCGGTGAGATCGAGGCCATGTATAGCAAATGAAAGATACACGAAGTGAAAGGTGAACCGCGATCATGAGCTCTACTCCTACTGCGCCAACAACGCCGCCGACCGGCACCGCTCCGACTGACGCCACGCCGCGAGCGCCTGGGGCGCTGCCGCCCGCGCCTCCGGCTTCCCCTTCGTTCCGTCAGTGGCTTCAAAATCTGAGCCCCTTCGCGAAGGGAGGCTTCGTTGTTGTCCTGGTTTTGCTCGCAGTGGCCTGGTACATCATCTCCGGCCGTGTGTCGACGGACGACGCTCAGGTGGATTGCCACATCACAGCGGTTGCGCCGCAGGTTCCCGGTTATGTGGTCCAGCTGTTCATAAACGACAATACGCCGGTGAAAGAGGGCGACCTGATGGTGCAAATTGACGCGCGACCCTACGAAGCGGAAGTGGAGCAGGCCAAGGCCAATCTCGATTTCGCGGAGGCGCAAGCAAATTCCGCGAAGCTTCAAATCACTTTGACGCGCGAAACCACTACTCACAACACCGGCGGCGCCACCGCTCAGAAAGAATCCGACGCAGCCGATTACGCAAGTTCCCAGGCTCAACTCGAGCAGACCGCGACGGCCAATCTGCAAGTGGCTGAGGCCAACGTCGCTGCCAAGAAAGCTACCAATGATCGGGCACAAAGCGATCTGGCCCGCTACACGCCTCTGCTCACGACGGACGACGTCTCCAAATTCCAGTTTGACGCTGTGGACGCTGCCGCGCGCGTGGCGAAAAGCGACTTGTTGGCTGCCGAGCAGCAGCTTTCCGCAGCACAGCAGGCCGTGCAGATTGCGAAAGCAAATACGCGTTCTTCCCAGGCGCGGCTATCGCGCTCACAAGCACTGCTCCTGCAGACAAAGGCTCAAGAGAGGCAGGTGCCCATTGCCGAAGCAACTTACAAGTCGGCGCTGGCCGCGGTGGAACGCGCGAAAGCGGCGCTGCAACAAGCCGACCTGAATCTCGCCTATACGCATATCATTGCTCCGATCACCGGCCAAGTGACGCAAAAGTCAGTGGACCTGGGACAGTACGTGTCGCCCGGGCAATTGCTGTTCACTCTCGTCCCTCTCGACCAGGTATACGTCACAGCGAATTTCAAAGAGACGCAGATGGCAAACGTGGCTCCCGGCCAGAAAGTGCGTCTTCACGCTGATACCTACAGCCAGGATTTCGAAGGCGTGGTTGACTCCATTGCCGGCGCCAGCGGCTCGCGGCAGGCGCTGCTTCCGCCGCAAAATGCGACCGGCAATTTCATAAAAGTGGTGCAGCGCATTCCGGTGAAAATCCTTGTAAAACCGAACAAGAATCCGAATCTGGTGCTGCGGCCGGGCATGAACGTGGAAGCCACCATTTACACTCGCTGATGTAAAGGAACCCATGGGCTTCCTGGCTCAAAACCTTTCGCCAAACGTCGAGGAATGGGAACTGGAAGAGGAAGCATTCCTCAAAAGTACCCTGTCGAAGCTCTCGCCAAGGCACCGCCTGGCGGCTCTACTCAGCATCGGCATGGTTACCGCCGTCGAAGTTTCCAATCGCATCTCCGTCAACATATTCCTCCCCGACATGCAGGGCAATGTGGGTGCGAGTTCGGATGAAATAAGCTGGGTCATAATTCTCTACAACGTCGGATACCTTTGCTCCCTGGCTTTGGCGGCGTGGATGACGCGCGTCATCGGCACCCGGCGTCACTTGTTACTCAGCATCGGGCTCTATGCCGTAGGATCAATGGGTTGCGTCACCGCCCATTCTCTCCACTGGTTGCTGATTTCACGTCTGATTATGGGATTCGGCGGCGGTGCATTTCTGGTACGCGTCGTGATACTTTCCGGGATGTTGTTTCCCGGGAGAGAGAAGCTTGCTGCCGTCACCCGGCTCTATCTCCTTATCGCTGTTTTTGAAGTTTTCTATCCCGTTTCCACAGGATGGATCACCGACCAAGTTCGTTGGAATTATGCCTTCCTGATTGATTTTCCATTTTTGGCGATTGGCGCTTTCCTTATCTGGAAGCTTATTCCGCCAGGATATTTGTTTGAGCGGAAAACAGGGATTCATATCGATGTGTGGGGCGCGGCCCTGCTGATCGCATCGATGGCTTGCCTGCAAACTGCTCTCAGCCGCGGCGAACGCGACCTCTGGTTCGAGTCGCACTGGATTTTGCTGGCCATGATTGCGGCTGCCATTTTCTTAATCGCGTTTGTATGGTGGGAATTCCGGCCCGAGAACACAGCGCCGGTACTTCATTTGCGAATGGTCTGGCGGCAAGGTTCCTTGCGAGGCGTCTTCTTCCTGGTCCTAATCGTGGGAGGTTTCTTCGGCGCAGGGCTTTACGTCACACCGCAATACCTTCGCTTCGTTCAGGATTACAGCGCTACTCAGGCTGGCGGCTTCATTTCCATGTATACCCTGGGCCTTGGGGCGGGGATCCAGATCAGCCTGCGCTCGCTCATGCCTCACCTGGGACCTCGCCGCACGTTGACAATCGGATTCGCGGCGTTGTTCGCGACATATCTCACGATCGTTTATGTCACGACGCCCACGACTTCGACCGCACTTCTGGCTCCCATGATTTTCCTACAAGGCTTTTGCATCGCGCCCACTCTCATCGGGGCTGGGAACATTGTGACGGCCGGTGCGACGCTCGCGGAGGTGAACGATATTTCCACTTCCTATTTTTTCGTGCGGCAGCTTGGAAATACTTTTGCGGTCACCGGAGCGACAGTTTTATTCGATCACCGCATGACGTTGCATTCCTCGCGGCTCCTCGACGTGGCCAACCGCCTGGATCCCACCGTTAGCTCCACCTTGTCGCAATATGCCGTCTTGATTCATCGCAACGGCGGCGGTGGAAGCAATCCCTCGCTCGGCGCGCTCCAACTTTTTCAAAACCAGGTGATTACGCAGAGCCGCCTGCTCTCCTATGTTGACAACTACTTCGGCTTGGCAGTGATGGCCGCACTCGCGCTGATCATAATTGCCTTCTCGAACTTAAAGAGCAGGCTCGGCCGGCACCATTTTCTCCCATGGTAAGCGAACGCCGCTCAGGTCAATTCCGGCCGGAAGCTTGGCCGGAATTGGGACCTGAGCTACGGCGATTGTTGAGGCTCGAACGATTTCAGGCGCCGGCCGTGCGACTTTCACCGGCTGACGGAACGTAGGGAAATGTCTTCGACGGTTTTGACGTAACTGATTCTTTGCCGATTCCGAGACTGACGGGAGTGTTGGCGGCGATAGAAAACATCACATCGGGCGCGTTATCCGTAAGCGAGCGGCCGTTCCACTCTGCGAACCCGAATGCCGCCGGCGTACCCACTTCGTAGGGAAGAATGTTGGGGCAAAAGCGGCGTGCGATTTTCTCGCCGTATGCCTGGGGATCTTCGGATGTTCCGTTAGCGGCGACGACGCCCGCAATTGCCTTGGCGACGGTCGCTCCGAAGGTCGCGAGATCATCGGCGGGACGCCCACCATTCAGGTGATTGCCGAGATCTTCGTTGAATTGCGCGAAGAGCGGAGGAAGCATCGGAAGCGCGACGCGGTTGATTCGACGCCAGCCGCCTGCGTCGGTCGCCAGCGTTGACACCGCAAAGACGCCGATTCGACGATTGCCTCCTGCGTCGGCGAGCAACTCCTTATCCGGAACTTCCAGCACGATGGAATACACGGTTTGACCTGCGAAGAGATTTTTCGCACGACTGGGATCCCATCCGGAAAGATTAATCGTCGTACCGTCCTGGAAGGCGTGTCCGACGGCGTGCAGCACGTCGGGCTCGATCCAGAATGGATCACCGGCCTTGCCGGTCCAGACGCGCAGGCCGCTTGGCGTGGTGACGGTTTCGCCGGTTACACCCTGAGCGACCACGGTGCCAGCCGCCTCCGGATGCACGGCATCTGCGCCTGTGATGCGCCTCAATGTGTAGGTCTGGTTGCCGTTCTTGTCGCGTTCGTTGAAGTTGAAGCGGTAGGTGACGTCTTCGACTGCATCGCCATTCAAATCAATTTTGAATTCGTACATTCCCTCGGGATGGTAGCCGGGCGCAGGAATGGGTCCGAAAATGGAGTGGCAGACATTGATGATGAACACGGTGCCTGTTTCACCGCGAAATACATAGAGGTCTGTGATGTCGAGGCGGATGTCTTGACGAGCGAGCGGGCAATCGAGGTGATGGGACATGATGATCCTCCTTCTCTTAGGTTGTCGTCCTTACCGTGGACGAGATCAGCGCCAAGCTCATTGGCACAATCCGCGGCATGATAGCATTTTCCATCTCCGATATTGTTAGCGCGGCGAATTCGAGGGCAGCGACGAGGCGCCATCAGAATGATATGAGTGTCCTCGCGCGATGCATCGCGCTCTGTGTTGCTATCTCTTGAAGGCATCCCCACCCTTCGCCAATTGGGCGCGAATCGCGGCGGCAGAGTGCAGCGGACGCGGCTCATGGACCATGCCGACGAAAATCGGATTGGAGAGAATCCACGGAACATTTTCCTGCAACAATGGGTGCCCCACCAGGAAGACTTCGACGCGATACACGCCTGCGGTAGCGTTCTCGAGGTCCAGGTGACTTGCCACGATTTCGCGTAGCGCCGCGCCATCTTTCTTCAGGACCAGGCGAGTCGGCTGTTTGCCGGCTTGCACTCCGATTTTTCCCCCGACTTGTACTTCGACATGCAGATTGGAGTTCGCCGGCGCGTCGCTGCCGCTCGGAAACTTTTGAAAACCATGCTGTGCGGAAAACTCGAATCGCTCGGGCTCGCCCGCTCCGCGTATGCAATCGAAGAAGTCTCCACTGCGGATGGCTGCCAGCGGATCGGACTGGTACTGTTTGCCAATTCCCAACCCCGCGAACGAAAATGTATCCGCGTACGAAGGCAGTTTCATCGAAAGCCGTGATGTGATGTGAAATCCGCCGTGGGCGTCGGACGCCATAAATCCCCAGGTTTTGTCGCGTTGCAGAAGGCCATCCCAGTGCTTGATGGATTCCGCGGGAACCACAATTCTTTTTAGAAAATAATAGTGGGAGAAGGGATAGAACATCGCCAGCAGAAGCCGGTCAGTCCAGGACCCGCTGCGCAGGCTGGTAAACAAATTTAGGACTTCAATCCCGCTGGGCCTGAGATCCTTGTTCCAGTAGCGCCATTGATATCGCGGATCATCGGGATAAGCCACAACAGGAAACGCGCCCCACTCGCGGGCGTCGTCGATTGCGTCGGGAGGAAAGGATGACAAACGGAAACTTGGAACGCTTTCCGCGCCAAAGAAAGTGAGACGCCCGTCGGGGAGACTCGCCTCCGAACCGCCCACGATCGTTACGCTGTCGATGGTCTCGCGAAAGCTGGATGATGCCTGGTTCGGGCTGCCATGATCGGTGAGAAGGACCAGGCTGACCCCAGAGACGCGGGCCTGCTGGGCGATTTCGCGCGGTGACAGCAAACCATCGGACATGCTGGAGTGGACGTGATACACGCCCCAAAGATAGGCATCGGAGCGCTGCGGAGAGTAGGACGCGTAACGCATTCCTATAGCGAAATAAGCGATGAGCGTCGCGAAAGCGAGTGCAAGCACGCATTTTTTGACCCGCATCATTTGCGGTTTTTCATAACCGATTCGCTTCGCCTTATGTTTTCCAATTTCCGCAACATGTGAAGCGGCGCGCGTCGCCGACACTTAACAATGAGAGTGGTTCATAGTAACCGAAGAACGCGCACTAACGGCCAACGATGCACTCCGCGCCCGGGATGCGACCGCGTTATTGTCGATTCGACCGGCGTAATCTATACTCCGCGCCATCCGTGTCGAATTCGTCCCACTCGAAACCGGGCACGATAAACTGACATCGATTGCAGAGAAAAGGAGAACTCCGGTGAAAAGCATGATCGCAGCGGCTTTTTTGATGGCGGGAATATGCCTGTCGCAAGGCTCTTCGACGCTTGCTCAGAGCTCCACTCAACAACAAGCTTCCCCTGCGGAGAAAGAGGCCACGGCGCAGGAAGTCGAATTGATGCGAAAAGATATTCGCTCCATGAGGAAACAGCTCGTCGCGGCGAACTTGAAGCTGACGGATACGCAAGCGACCAAGTTCTGGCCCGTTTATGACCAGTACATCGCCGAACTCGTGAAGGTCAACAACACGAAGTACGCTCTGCTCAACGAATACTTCAATAGCTATGGCTCGCTCACGGATGAACAGGCTACGCGCATGACCAAGGATCTGTTGGCTCTCGATGTGTCCGTCGCGCAGCTCCGCGAGAAATATCAACCGAACTTCGCTGCCGTATTGCCGCCGCCGCAAATGGCTACGTTCTTTCAGCTCGATCGCCGCATCGCGATGATGATTGACCTGAAGCTTTCTTCTCAAATTCCGCTGGCGCAACGGTAGAACAAGTTGAGCGCGACGCTCAGAATCATCGGTTCACCAGGCCTCGGGAAGTTTCAGCGCATGCTGACCCGGCAAAACCAAAAATAATTCGAAGCTTGTAGCCCAGTGCGTCGTAAGAACGCAGCCTCTGAGCGTCCGCGGTCGTGTCGTTCACACCGAAAAGAATCACGGGCGAACCTCCCGTCGGCCTCGCGACAGGAGCCTTCAGCGCGCAGCCGGGCGTATATTTGAAATCGCTGGTTCCCGTCACTACGATCGAGTGTGACGGGAATTCGGCGAGTAACTGGCTGACGGCGGCGGTACCGTCGATGAGCGCACCTGAGCGCGAGACGGAATAGAAGTTCGACAACATGCCCGGCGCCTGAAGCGGCACTCCATTGGGACCGGAGTACAAGGTCCTCGGTGGGGACGCGCCCGCGACGTAGTCGTTCATGCCCAGACCATTCGCGATGAGCCCTATCAATTGGCCGGGAGGAAATCGCGTGGGCGTTCGCGCCACGTCGAACGCGCTGTAAGGAACGTTTATCTCGATGGAAGGCGCCGGAACTTTGAGGTTGATCAAAAGTTCGTTGTTCTGCGTCGTCGAACCATCGAGAAGGAGGTTGAACGAACTCGTGTCCGGGAAGGAGTTCATGATGTCTTGAGTCAATTCCTGCTGTATGGAACCTGGGCTCCCAGCCTCTCCCACGAGACCCAGTGTGACGTAATGCGCGATGTCCAAGAGCGCTCCTCCGACGACGGTACACCAGGTGTCCTCAAGCTTTGCGGTGGCCGCGTTCACCCAGCGGATCGACAGGCCCGCGTGGTCAGGAGCATTGGTGACGACGACAAATGTCCCGGTGACGCTGATGATCGGCTTGCACGTGGCTTCGGCTTTCAGCCTGAAACTCAGCCAGATTCCAGTGGAATCGATATACGTTCCCAAGCTCGAAGGATCGTAATCCACCGTGGTGCCGTTCATAACCGCCGAATTATTTGGTCCAGAAAATTTGGCGTGCAGGGCGGTAGCAAACTGATTGTGGATTTCAGTGCCGGAGATTCCGATTGCGGAGTCGGCGCCCGTCGGAAGGACGCGGCTGACATGCACCAGAGGAAACGCATAGGCGGCCGTGCCAGTCCCGCCTGAACGCACGACGGTGACGGTGACTTCGTCGGTTGAACCGTCGGTCAAGGTGGGGAAACCCACGGATATGAGGTAGCCGCGGGCGTTCGTATTATTTTGCGTGTCCACGGAGCTATACCAGTAATAGTTTGGGAGCGTCCCACCGTGATCCATCGCCGGTGTGAGCGTGGTCGAAGCAATCTGAATTGACTTGATGTCCGTGCAGCCGTCAGTCACGAGCTGCACTTGCACGTAGTCCCCCGCGACATATTCAACGCCCTGCATATCGAGAACACTTGAGCCACCGGCGACGGTACTCGTAGTGATCTTTGGCGGCGTTGCTACATTCCCGCAGTTGTTTTGGGCCCGGGATATGCCGGCCCATGTAGTCATCCACAACACCATCGCAAGTATTTTGACGCTTTTCATGATGTCTCCATTGCTCGGCCGGCAGAACGAATCGGCCGCGCTGTGCGATCGTTCTACATCGCTGCGAAAGATTTATTACCTTCGCGGCGCAAAGAAGAGCCCGGGGCAACGACTAGGTGTGATCTTCTGTATGGTGACGCGACTCTTCAATTCGTTTCAGGCCGCAGGGAAAGTATTTTCAATTAGAGGCATGGACGGCATTCATCGTGGGTTAGCTGCCGTTATCGTAGGTGTGCTCAACGCAAAGTGAGATGGTTCGGTTGATCCAATTGATTTCTTGGTTGTGACAACTGGAACAACTGGTAGCGCAACAATGTCTACCCAGCACGGTCCTCAGATATCAGAAGGCGCGGATGCGACGAAGAGGCCGTAGACGAAATTACCGGAGGCGAAGCCGGCGCGCATGGCCTGGAATGCGCGGAGATGCGAAACAAAAGCGGCGCCGTGCCTGACGGCGATCTTCCATAATTCCTTGTCGCGAAGAATGTCGATACACAGATCCCACGTCTTGGCGCAATTCTTGTTGAGCACCTCGCGGTGAGTGATTTTCAGGCGGTTGGAAGCGAGGAGCGATTCGTAGTCGTCCATGGTTTGCAGTTTCGCGAGCATGCCTTTTTCGATGGGATCGATAAATTTTCGGATCTGGGACGGGGTGAGGTTGTCTTTCTTGAACCAGTCGATGATTGCCAGGGTTCCGCCGGGTTTCAGCAACTTCACAGCAGAGGCGAAAAACTGCTCGCGCCGCTCGAAGTGCGAAATGGATTCCACACACCAGAGAAGATCGAACTGATTCTGGAAAGTCATCGCCTCGGCGTCCATCAATAGGAATTTCACGTTGTCGACGTGCTCGACCGCCGCGGCCTTTTTGGCTATTTCCACCTGCACTTGGGAAATCGTTATACCCGTCGCGTTCGCGTGATACGTTTTGGCCAGGTGGAGGCTGCTGGCGCCCATGCCGCAACCGATATCAAGAACGTCCGAGTGCTGCTTCATATTGGCGCGCTGAGCGAGATGTTCTATCAGCTGAAGCTGCGCTTTCTCTTTTGATTCATCCCCGCGAATCCAATAGCCGTGATGAATATGCTCTCCCCAGAGGGAGCGGTAGTAGGGACTTATGACGTCATAGTGTTTAATGATTTTCTGCTTGTCGTTTGGTTGAGACGTTTGGCGGGCCATTGCCTGGAAGCACTTCCTCCCGGAGCTCGAATCCGCCCGTCATTCTATCGTGGGAATGACTGGCGTCAATCGGGCGTGCTTCGAAAGTGGCTGGTGCGGGGCGGGATCAGGCGGGTTCGATAATCCACACAATGTGTTCGCGTGTCACAAAGCCCATGTGTTAGTTGAGTTTTGGTGGCCGGCACGCGCGTGCTGTTCGGGCGATCGGGCACGGCGTGCCGTGCCCGTACTGAAGAATGATGGTGCACATTCCGGATGACAACCGCTCGCGGGCGATTTGCGTTAGGCCGGCTTGGCGGTGGCGACTAGAGCGCGCGGTGCGCGTTGCGGCTCGTCGAAAGTTTCTTCGAGGGACGGCTTCGAGCAGATTCCCGCGGCTTCGCCGATGCGCTGGGCTTCCTGCTGCTTCATGGTTTGCCACGTCGCAAAAATCACCTTCTCCCGCGCGATTTCGTCGAGATTGCGTTTGATGCGTTCTTGATATTGAGCTGTGATGCGCTCGAGTTCCGATTGTGTATGCGAATTCTCGGCGGCTTTGGCGGCCCAGTATTCTTCGAAGTGTTCCCACTGGTCGGACTCGTAGCAGTTGATTGCGGACTGGCGCATGGCGGCGTCGCGAAGCACTTCGTCGACTGAAATGCCGGCGGCGTCAAGCGCCATAAGGACGGAGGCGCGCTTCATTTCGTCGGATACACCGTGGAGGTGATCGCTGGCGAGCATGTCCGCCACTTTGCGAATGCTGTAACCCATTCGCGGGGCGAGGATTCCTGCGGCGCGGTAGATGTCGTCCATGGAGAGGAGATCGCCCGGTGAGTTGTGGATTGGATTCGCGTCGCCGTTAGCTTCGGTGCGTGCGGCGGGATTCGAGTTCGATTTCGGTTTGTCGCCCCTTGCGTTCGGCTCAGAGCTTTGTCGGCTAGAGCCAGGCGTGTCTTGCGCGTCGCTTGCTGAGGCGTCGTTTTCTTTGCCGGCTTGCTTCTGGCGCCAGGGTGCGAGATCTGACCATTTATTTGGCATGTTTTCCCTTCCCTTTGGATTTCCGGATCGAGGCGATTGAAACTGGAATCGAGCCGGAGCGGGCGAATCGGTGGATTCGTTCTGCGAAAGCTGACGATTGAAAATTGTTTGCGTCGCGGAACTATTATTCATGACAGAGACCCCGTCGCGACTGGGCATGACGGCTATTGAGGGTCGCGCTCGAACGGCAGACGCGGCCGGATTTTGGCTCTCCCTTGGCGATTCGAGGCGCTGTCGATTTTCTTCGTGGGGCATGTCGCGGACTTCTTCACGAATTTCTTGACGAACCTCTTCACGGGCGGCTGCGATAGGGACGTTCCGCGGTGGAACAGTTGGCGATAAATTCGGAGCGGCTACGTCCATTAGAAACCGGTTTACATTCTTGTCTTTCTGAACACCAACGACGAAGTCTCGACGGTCGGTGCGGCAGTAGCGTGCGGTGCCGGAGAAGCGTTCGCGGTATGAGTTCACTCTCATGGCAGAACCCACGGCGACCGGAACTTTTACGCGGAGGCAGGCGCCGGAGGGCGAGGTGTCTTCGAGCTTGGCGGCGGAAGTATGGCGTGTGCCGAATTGGTCCTCCCAGGAGACTTCGACCACAGCCATCATGGCGGTTCGGGGCTCGGTTCGGATTGCGCTCATACTGTCTCTTTGTATCGGCAGGAATTGGAAGTGGTTCAGGGGTGTTTCGGTGCGGCGGTGGGGCGGTGTTTCGGTGGGGCGGGACGATTTGACGCTGCACCGGCCCGTCGGGGCTCAGGGTAAAACCCTTCGTTCCTCAGGGCAAGCAGGCGTGTCTGTGCCCCAATTACAATTCGCACGTCTCGCACCCGCCTGAATCGCACGCCTCTTCGCAGGCATCACTTAAGTGAGAGGGTGACAACATGCGCTTCGCCAGAATCGTCTTCGCGATAGCCGGAATGTACGGAATCGTCGTTCTCGTTCCGCCGCTCTTCCTCGAATCAAAATTCGGCCGCGACTATCCTCCGCCCGTCACTCACCCGGAATTCTTCTACGGTTTCTTCGCGCTTGGAATTGCCTGGCAAATCCTGTTCCTCATTCTCGCCACCGACCCGATCAAGTACCGCGCCATGATGATTCCATCCATGCTCGAAAAAATCGGATACCCCGTCGCGCTGATCGTCCTGCATCTTCAAAATCGCATCGCCCCGCGCATGTTCGCCCTCGGCAGTCTCGACTGGATATTCCTAGTCCTTTTCATCATCGCCTACAAGAAAACCCAGCCCCAGTAGGGGCGGGTCTAAGACCCGCCAGCGTCACTCACATCCCCCCTCCATCCATGAACTCCGCAGTAGGGGCACAGCGCGCCGTCCCCGCTGTAACAACATGGCCACGCCCCGTTATATAATCCCCGGCAACAAGTCCCAAAAATCCAGCATCCCATCGGGAGCACACATGCGAATCCTGCGCGCCCTGGCACTCGTCCTAATCGCACTCGTCGCGCGCCCAGCCTTTTCACAAGACGCTCCCGCCAAGCGCCTCACCAATCAAGACATCATCGAAATGACCAGCCTCAACCTCTCCGACGACGTGATCATCGCCAAAATCCGCAGCGCCACCGGCGCCGACGCCTCCAAATTCGACACCACCGTCGACGGCCTCAAAGCCCTGAAAGCCGCCAACGTCTCCGACGCCGTCATCAAAGTGATGATCAACCCCGCTCCGCCGCCTCCTCCCGTTGTCACAACCGCCGCCCCCATGACCCTGGACCCGAATTTTCCGCCACCCGAAGTCGGCGTCTACTGGAAAGACGGCCCCACCTTCGTCTTCATAGAGGGTGCCGCCCTCTCGCGCACCAAAGCCGGAGGCCGCGCAGCCAGCTTCGCCACCGATGGCATTCGCGGCCAACACTGGGACGCGGTCATCGAAGGCCCCACCTCAAAGAATCATGTGAAGGATCGCCGCCCGATTTTTTACCTGTATGTTCCCGACGGCTCCAGCGCCGCCGACTACGCGCTGATCAAACTCCAGAAAAAAGGCGATCGCCGCGAATTTCAGGTAGGCTCTTTCGGCGGCATCGGCGGCGGCAAATCCGGCGTGAAAAAAGACAAGGAGGTTTCCTGTTCCTCCGAACACGTCGGCATCCGAATGTACAAAATCACCCTCAATGAAGACCTCAAGCCCGGCGAATACGCCTTCTTCATGGGCACAGGCTCGCAGGCCAACATGTCCTCAGGCCGCGTCTCCTCCTCCTCAGGCGGCGCCGCCAGCGGCCGCGTCTTCGACTTCAACATCCCCGAGTAGCCGCCTGTTGCACGCTCTTCGTCGGTGACGGAACGCCAACGGGGAGCACCGCGTTGCCGAATCGGATTGTCCCGAATATCTTCAGCACGAGTTCCTGCTGTGCGGAGCGATCCGCCGTTTGCTAAATTGATTCGGGATAGCCGGTTTGCTAACGTCGTCGTCATGTCCGAGCGTTCCACCGAGCAGATACGCGAACACCTCGACTCCCTTTATCGCGCCGATTCGGGACGAATCCTGGCAACTCTGATCCGCTTGCTCGGTGATTTTGATCTGGCCGAAGAGGCGATGCACGAAGCCTTTGCGGCTGCGCTGAGCGTGTGGCCGAGAAGTGGAGTACCCGGCAATCCGCGACCATGGTTGATTTCGACTGCCCGGTTCAAAGCCATTGATACTCTGCGTCGCCGGGCAAGATTCGATGCGTCGCAAGGCGAGCTCGTGCGATATCTCGAAGCGCAATCGAGTTCGGCGGAACGCTCCAATAAAAATAAAGAGGACAGCCTCGAGGAGGATGGCCTTGAGGATGAAGGCCTCGAAGACGACCGGCTGCGCCTGATTTTTACGTGCTGTCATCCATCTCTCGCGCCGGAAGCGCGCGTGGCGCTCACGTTGCGTGAGGTGTGCGGACTGACCACCGAGGAGATCGCGAAGGCTTTCCTGACTACTCCGGCCACGCTGGCGCAGCGCATTGTGCGCGCCAAAGCAAAAATTCGAGAGACACGGATTCCATACGAGGTGCCGACGCCGCAGGAATTGCCGGAACGACTGGACGCAGTGCTGCAGGTGATCTATCTCGTCTTTAATGAGGGCTATTCCGCCGCGGCCGGAACGGAAGTAACGCGGGCCGAGCTAACCGGCGAGGCGATTCGACTGGGGCGCTTGCTGGCCGAACTTCAGCCAAAACCAGGAACTGAACCGGAAGTTGAACCGGAAGTGATTGGGCTGCTTGCTCTCATGTTGCTACAGGCATCTCGACACGCCGCGAGAAAATCGCCAACCGGAGAGATGATTTTGCTGGAGCACCAGGATCGCTCGCTCTGGAACCGGGAGCAGATCGCGGAGGGAGTGGCATTGCTGGAGAAAGCGCTGAAGTCGCGCCGCTTCGGCTCCTACACACTGCAGGCTGCGATTGCGGCCGTGCATGCAGAAGCGGAATCGATGGCTGCCACCGACTGGCGGCAGATTGTTGCGCTGTACGACCGATTGGCGCGAATTCAGCCTTCGCCCGTGGTACAGCTGAATCGTGCCGTGGCCATTGCCATGCGCGATGGTCCAGAGGCCGGCCTGACGCACATCGACGCGGTGCTGGAACATGGCGAACTGGCAAACTACTATCTGGCGCATTCAGCGCGCGCGGATATGTACCGCAGGCTCGGCAGGACAGATGAGGCTCGGTCCTCTTACGAGAAAGCTCTGGCCCTGACCCAACAGGAACCAGAGCGGCAATTCCTGCAGGAGCGGATTCGGCAGCTGAAATAAAAGTTTGGAAGAGCTGTCGATTTTCCGTCTCCTCAACGACTATAGGACGAGAGAACGATGAGCTACGGCTCCTGAGTGAACAGGAAACGGTCATCGGGAACAAACCACAGAAACCAAGGAGAAAAAGCGATGCCACAATATCTGGTTGCCAGTTACCTCCCCGACAACTTCGACCCGTCCAGCGTAACCGAAGCGATGGTCGAACAGATCCACGCGGTCAACCGCGAATTGATTGCTGCCGGCATCAGGAAGTTCGCCTGCGGCATTGCCCCGCCCAGCAGCGCGAAGACGTTGCGAAGGAAGCCCGACGGCAAGGTGCTCGTCACCGACGGACCGTACACCGAGACCAAGGAGCACATGGGCGGATTTTGGATATTGGAGTGCGCCAATATGGACGAGGCACTCGCGTGGGCGCGCAAGGGTGCCATCTCCAGCGATGCGGTGGGCGAGGTGCGCGAGCTTCTTTTCTTCCCGGCTCCGGAACAAGAACCCGGCGGAAGCAAGTAAACACCCTGGCTACGGCTCGTCCGTAGAGGAGGAAACGATGCAAGGCGAGTCGCCTTCTACTCAAATGAGAAATCAACTCACTCGTCGCGACTTCGCTATCTGCACCGCCGGATTTGGTCTGGCTTTGGGACTCGCGCCTGCCGCTGCGCTGGCGGAGACTGAGCAAGCCTCGCGCTCAGAAACTTCGCCGGCAGTTGCGGATCCATACTCCCTCGTCGATCCGGAACTTCTTCCTACGCTCAAGCAGTTCCCCGCCTTTGACATCTCAGCAGAGCTGGTCAGCAAGTTCCGGCAAATGCCCGGCATGCCCCCGTTACCTGTTCCCGCGCCGCAGCCCGTGGAGCGGCATATCCCCGGGCCGCCAGGAGCACCCGAGGTTCGTCTTTGGGTCGTTGATCCTGCGCCGTTGGATAAAGACAAGCCGTTATTGCTTTTTATACATGGCGGCGGCTTCATGATGCCTGACCCCGTGTTGATGCCCCGGATCCAGGAGATCGCGACGGATTGCCGTTGCGTTGTCGTCGCGGTTGACTACCGGCTGGCTCCGGAGACGCGCTATCCCGGCGCGCTTGAGGACAACTACGCCGCGCTCAAATGGGCCCATGCCCATGCGGCGGAGCTCGGCATCGATCGCTCCAGGATTGCCGTGGGCGGCCAGAGCGCGGGCGGCTGCCACGCGGCGAGCCTTGCGATTCACGCACGCGACCGCAACGAAGTTCCCATCGTCTTTCAGCTGCTCATCTACCCCCAGCTAGACGACCGAACGGGCAGCTCCCACCCAGCCCCGCCCGCCATTGGCCAATTTATGTGGACGGCGAGTGCCAATCGTTTTGCATGGAGCTCGCTGCTCGGTGTTCCGGCAGGTTCGTCCAAGGTGCCGGCAGCTGCCGTACCCGCCCGGGTAGCCAGCGTCGCCGGCCTACCGCCCGCCTGGATCGGCGTCGGTTCTATCGACCTGTTCGTCGAAGAAGACATGGAGTATGCGCGGCGGCTCGTCCATGCCGGAGTCGCCACCGAACTCTTGGTCGTGCGTGGTGCCTTTCATGGATTTGATCTCCTCGTGCCGGATGCCGAAGTCTCCCGACAATTCAGCGCGAGTTGGAAGTCCGCGCTGCGCAAAGCTTTCGCCACGGGAATCACACGAAACAAGGAGTCACAGGAAACAACGAGGAATCGATGAAATACATATGTTTGGGCTATCTCGAGCCCGGCAAGTTCGAAAACATGTCGGAGAGCGAGCGCAACACCGTGCTGGACGAGTGTTTTAGCTACAACGACGAACTGCGCAAGAACGGACATCTTGTCGCTGAGGAACCTCTTCAGCCCGCCAACACCGCGGTGACCGTGAGTTGGAAGGACGGAAAAGTTGCAGTGACCGACGGTCCGTACGCGGAAACGAAGGAGTATTTGGGTGGAATTCAGGTGCTGGAAGCGCGCGATCTGAATCACGCAATTCAGCTCATTTCCCAATCTCCGGGAGTGAAGTTGAACTGCGGATCAATCGAGATACGCCCAGCGGCGGATATTAAAGAAATGATGAGAGAGAGCGAGCAGCGACGGCGAAGGCATACCTCGCGATAAGGGCATCCACGAGGGAAGGGATTATGCCATGAATGATTGTCTTTTGAAGTTCAGCCTTGGCCTTAGCCCTTACGTGCCCCACCTTTCGCCGGTTCTGCGAAGGGTGGGACGGGATTGACTGCTTTCAGTAGGAAAGTTGGGTAGCACGTCACTACATACGGGCAGCCAAAATTATCAAGACAGGTGCGTGCCATATCTTCCGGCACACAATGGCAACCCTTATGCTCGAAGGCGGTGCAGATATTCGCTACATTCAAGCGATGCTGGGCCACAAGCGGCTGGACACGACCCAAATCTATACCCACGTTTCGATTCGAATGTTGCAGCAGGTTCACGCTGCGACACATCCGGCGGCCCGGCTCTCGCCCTAGGGCACAATGGCTCGTAAAATCTGACTAATGCTCGTAGCGGCTCGACACAGCGCCTACTCGGAAAATCGCGTTGGATCGTATTACCGCGCCAGATACTACGATCCTTCAGCGGGACGGTTCTTGAGTGAGGATCCCATCGAACTGGACGGTGGAGTAGATTTCTACGTGTACGTTGGGAATAACCCAACGAATTTCGTCGATCCGCTCGGGCTGTACACGGTAAAACCTGGAGTTCCGCCTCCGTCCCCAGCGTTGGACAAGCTCCTGACGTGTATGGACGGCTGCGCCGGCGTACCAATGGTCGTCACGGCCACGACGCCTCGACCCGGGGAACAACACCAAGATCCCGGGCACGCAGCCGGCACGAGTGTAGATATTCGGCCTCCTGCAGGCATTCCAGCAAGCAAGGTGTTCTGCTGCGCGGGACTATGCGGAGCCGCATTTGGAGTAGACGAGGGTCCTGGCGGGATCAAGGCCAAGTTCACCACGGGTTTTAACTACCACTTACAACTAGTCCCTCCAAAGCACCCGAAGCCGGGCACCCCAAACGCGATACCGCCAGGTTGCACGCCTGGTGGCTGTCCCGGCGCCGGTGTGTTTGGCGCTTTTCGGGAGGCCGTTCTTAGGACCTTTATTCAGATGTGACCTGAGGAGGCACCTGTTGTGCGACTGCAACGTCTAGCGATTCACGTAACAGCATTGTGTCTGCTTATTTCCGTTGAAGTCGTCCGTGCCGCGCCTTCAAATGTCGCATGCAATCTTCCGCAGGACCTACAACGTGAAATTGCAAGCAAGTATCCGGGGGCAAGGCTAGTCAGCTTGGCCGACCTTGAGGAAGACGACAGGAAGTTCTTTCAAGCGGAGCACAACGACAGTTGCCCTGGCTTGGTCAGAATCGACTTCTACGGTGATGGCAAGCCCACGCTAGCCTTGGTTTTGATCCCAAAGGGCGGCGTAAATCAGCCCACCGAACTCATAGTAGCCCACCAGGTTGAGGAGAGGTGGAGAATAACTCTCTTGGACACCGGCGGTCCGAGTCCATATGCACCTGTCGTCTGGAGTCAGCCCCCGGGTGAATACCGAGATGTTTATGGCAAAAAGACTATCCGAGCAACCAGACCGGTTATTGTTTTTTGTAAGTATGAGGCTTGGTCGATCCTATACGGTTGGACGGGGAAAGATATCATCAAGATTTGGATTGCCGACTGACGAGGGCTGTACGTATTACTACGGCGACAAATACTCCGAGTATCTGGCGCGGTAGCAACACGGATTCGTCGCGACATCACAATCGATTCTCAACTTTCCTTGTGCCCGGCGACGTGTCGCAGCATCACCTGCCTTCCCAAATACCACGCCACTGGAACAGCCAGATTGACCAAAACAATCAGGAAACCAAAGTGAAAGTCGCAGGTGTACAAGGCCACAGCATTCGCAATCAGCAACGATACCGTTAAGCTGAGCAGCGGTCGCACATCCGTCCTCGTACTAGCAGGCGTGTTCCTTCGGACATCCCCTATCGCCAGCCGAAATAACGACCACAGAAAAACCAAGCCGCCGATCAGGTTGACAATGACTAAGACTATGACAGCGATGCTCCCAGGAGACCGCAGCCATGCTAGATTGAAAACGGCCATTATTGCGGCGCTCCCCACAAATAGACAAATAGACCACTGGCTTTTTTTAGTCATGTCTCACCGCGTACTGAGAGCACAGAAAGTTGTGCATCCGAGGGTTGAACTCACGTTTCCTATCGTCCAGCTTGTGAAGCTAAGCGCCCCACCGATCGCCCAGGTGCTCACTGTCGCAACTCCTGCACAGGGAAGAAAGACCGGGGCAAGATAAGGTTCGAACGCTGTGATAGTCCCGCACACGCCCACCCCGACGATCGGCCCACCAATGGCCGTTCGTTTTATGTCCCTTGCGAACTGGCGGAGGTTGCAATTCAACGTATCGTGTAGGCATGATTGCAAACAATTATGATAAAGGCTCCACTTGTTCGGCTGAAGCCCAGTTGGGTCAGTCAGGTCTGTCGGGTTGTTAGCGACATACTTGTAGAAATTGGAGCTGCCCCTAAAGCCGATTGGATCCTCAGAGATGAACCTACCTGCATTTGGATCGTAGTATCTGGCGCGGTAGTAATACAGGCCGCTCTCGGAGTCGAATTCCCGCGCGGTGTATTGGAACCGATTCGTGACCGAACCGGTTGAGGCAGTAACGTTGCCGAACGAATCATACGTGTAAGTGTCGGCGATCGCACCAGCTCCGCTGGTCAGCGATGTAACTGATCCGAGGCCATCCGCCTCGTAGTAACTGGTTGTTCCAGATCTCAGCTCGGCGAGAGGTTCGTCGATATTCTGAGTCTCAGCATATCTCGCCAGAACATTCCCGTTCTGGTCGATGTCCCCAACCGCGTTACTTCCATCATAGAGGTAGTTGGTGGTCGTGGTGGTCGAGTTTTGTGTGAACGCTTTTTGTACCCGGCGCCCGAACGGATCGTACTTGAATGTAATTGATCCACTTGTGCCTGGGAGGGTTACGCTCGCCAACCGGTTCTCGTAGTCCCACGTATAGTTCGTCGTTCCGGCCGAGACAGTCTTGCTCGTGGTATTTCCGTTGTAGTCGTAGGAGTAGCTCGCGTTCGGAGTTGAGGTCAACTCGTTCGATGTATTGTTGACATACGGCGACACACCCAGTGAACTCAGCCGGTTCCCGACCGGGTCGTATGAGTAGCTTTCCGTCGTGTTCGCGTTTTGCGTCACTTGCGTAAGCTCATAGAGAGGATCGTATGTATAATTCGACGTCACTCCCGCGTGCTGATCCGTCTTCGCTGTACGATTTCCCGCAGGATCAACCGTATAGCTAGATCCGTCAATAGTACGTGCAGACCGCGGCGCGGGTTATTCCGAAAGAAAACCTTTGTATTCTGTTAATCACTATGCTACCGTCACCGTTGAGCTATGCGAACATGGCAAAACTCGGGCCGTAGCACCGTTCCCAAATTGGGAATCGGCCGAGGTGTACCTCTGCCCCGGCGGCGCAGGCGTCTAATCGAGAACGCGCGATTAAGATCCAGGCTAAGTAGCAGGCGTTCCAGCCAGTTGCAAATTTCTAATCGCGAACGGACGGCAATTTCGCTTCGTGCATTCTCGCCGTCTTCCAGCTTCGGGCCTCAGGCCGACAACCTCCAGATCCTAATCGCAAATCTGGAATTAGAATCCCGCCTAACAGGCTGCAAAACCAATCAGATGCAATTTTCTAATCGCAAATTTTCAGTGATTTTTCACTCCACTTCGCCAGTATCGCTCTCGCATTTACCTTTCACAGACCAGCCGCTCGCCGAGGGCCGGTTCCCTGCCCACGAACGGCCGCTCATAACTTCCCTTCCCTGGACGCCATGTTGCGCGCGGCTAATCGAGACACCGCGATTAAAATTTCCCGTAACCTCAACAAACGCACCTCAGTACAAAATGCTAATCGGGACAAAAACGGCACTTTCGAGATTCGCTTTTCATCGCAACGCGCTGCTAGTCACCACGAGTCACAAGTCGCGAATTTCTAGGCTCGCTTCGCTCCGCCGTTCACAAGCCACGAGTTACAAGTCACAACTCACGCCTTCCTTGTCCTCTCCGCTCGCCTCAAGTATGCTTCCCTGCTCCCAATGCCCACCGCGCGCATGGCCACCCTTCCCGGCACCACCGACCGCCGTATCGACGCCCTGCTCGCCCTCCTCGCCGAAAATTCCACCATCGTCATCAGCGGCGCAAAGATCGCGCAGGAGATTGGCGTCTCCCGCCAGCAGGTCTGGCGCTGGATCGAAAAGCTGCGCGCTCTCGGCGTCCGCGTCAAAGGACACGCCGCCACCGGCTATCACATCGAGCGCGTGCCCGACATTCTCGCGCCGCAGCTTCTCAGCAACCAACTCTCTGGCACAGCCTTCGCGCGCCGCATCTACCATTTCTTCAAAATCGACTCCACCAACAACGTCGCCATGCAACTCGGCGAAGCCGGCGAGCCGCACGGCGCCGTCGTTCTCGCCGAAGAACAAACCGCCGGGCGCGGCCGCGCCGGACGCAAATGGCTCTCCGAAAAATCCGCGGGCATCCATTGCACCGTGCTCCTCCGTCCGCGCATCCCGCCCGCCTACGCGCCCCTTCTCACTCTCGTTGCCGGCCTCGCCGCTCGCGACGCGTGCGCCGAAGAAATCGCCAGCGCGAATCCAGAAAAGAATGTTGTCCACAATCTCGACATCCGCTGGCCCAACGATCTCCTCTTCGGCGGCCGCAAATTTTCCGGCATCCTCACCGAAATGCACGCCGAGCCCGACCGCGTCCATTACGCCGTCATCGGCATCGGCATCAATGTGAACCAGAGCAAAATGCCCGCCGAACTCGCCGACGTCGGCACGTCGCTTCGCATCGAAACGGGCAAACCGCATTCGCGCCTTCAGCTTCTGATTCGGTTGCTGCGCCACCTCGACCGCTACTACAATCAGTTCATCGCCGAAGGAGCCGAGCCCATCCTCCGGCGTTTCGCGGAAGTCTCGACGTATTTCAAAGGCAAGCACGTGAAAATTTCCACCGCCACCGAAGCCTTCACCGGAATCACAGCCGGACTCGAACCGAGCGGCGTCCTGCGCGTTAAACGTGACAATGGCCGCGATGACGGCAGCGGCATCGAACTGATTCTCTCGGGCGACGTCAGCGAGGCCCCCTGATGCTACTCACGCTCGACGTCGGCAACACCAACACAGTCCTGGGCGTTTTCCGCGGCATCGAACTCGTCGCCCATTGGCGCCTCACCACCGCGCGCGATCAGACCATCGACGAATACGGCATTCTCACCCGCGACCTCTTCACTCTCGCCAATCTTGAGCCGCGCGAAATCGGCGGCGTCATCATCAGCTCCGTCGTGCCGCCTCTGAATTCCACTCTCGCCGGAATGGCCGAGCGCTACTTCAGCAAAAAGGCGCTTTTCGTCGAGCCGGGCATCAAGACCGGCATGCCCGTCCAATACGACAACCCACAGGAAGTCGGCGCCGACCGCATCGTCAACAGCGTCGCCGCCTTCGATAAATACGGCGGGCCGTGCATCGTCGTCGATTTCGGCACCGCGATTAATTTCGACGCTGTCTCAGCACGCGGCGAATATCTCGGCGGCGTTCTCTGCCCCGGTATCGGTATCTCCGCCGACGCGCTTTTCGCCCGCGCCGCGCGCCTCTTCCGCGTCGAAATCAAAGATCCCGGCAAAATCATCGGCACCAACACCGCGGCCTCGATGCAATCCGGACTTTTCTACGGCTATACCGATATGGTTGACGGCATTCTCGCGCGCATGAAAGAAGTGATGGGCGCAAAAACAAAAGTGATCGCCACTGGCGGCCAGGCCAGCCTGATTGGCGGCGCGTCGCGACACATCGAAACCGTCGACGAATACCTCACGCTCGAAGGCCTCCGCATCATCTGGGAACGCAATCAGCCCAGCGCCCAAGAACGCGGCAGCGGCGCTAGCGGCGCGCCGAAAAAAATCTCTACGTTACGCCCTCGGACCTGAACGAGGAACTGACAAGGATCTGACGAGGAACTGACCGGCCTCCTGGCCTTCATGGAAACTTTCAACTACTTCAACTATTTCACGGAAATTGAAGAATATTTCTGGCGCAAACGTGGCGCGCACCTTCTCGTCTCGCCGCTCGATTGGGCCATCGTCGAAACCTGGCAAAAAGCGGGCGTCCCTCTCGAAGCGGTGCTGAAAGGAATCGATCGCGCCTTCGAAAGCTGGTCGCGCTCGCGGCGCGCCGCCGGCGGTCGCCAGCTAAAGAGTCTCGCTTATTGCGTCGACGCGGTTCTCGATGCAGCCGAAGAGGCAAGCGAAGCGGCAGCAGGCTCGGGCCCCGAGATCAAGCGAACGCAACCCACCGCCGAGCCATTCTCGCGTGATGAAATGAAAAAGTACTTCGAGCGCAACGCGGCGCGTTTGCACGCGGCCGCAGAAAAGCGGCGCGCTGGGCACGCTGCGCTGGCAACGCGTCTCGACGAGACGGCGAAACGCCTTGACGACGCGCGCACGCTGCTCGAATCGCCTTCGGCGCTCGATCTTGAAGATCTCGAGCGCCGCCTCACCGTGCTCGAGGAAAAGCTCAGCGCGGCGCTTTCCGCTGACGCCGATGAAGACGCCATGCTCGCGATCCGCCGCGAAATGGATCGCTCGCTTGCCCCTTACCGGCGTAAGATGTCGGCTGACCAGCTCGCTCAGCTGGAACGCCAATACATTCAGAAGCGTTTGTACGAACTTTTCGAGGTTCCGCGGCTGAGCCTTTTTTATCTCACGTAGCCACACAACGCACGCACAACGCACACACCGATGCCGACAATGGACGTCACAATCGAAAAGCTAATTTACGGCGGCGAAGGCCTCGCGCATCATGAGGGTTCGACGGTTTTCGTTCCGTTCGTGCTGCCTGCCGAACGCGCCGCAATTCTGCCTACCGAACAGAAGAAGAAATTCATTCGCGCGCGGCTCGAACGCGTGCTCGATGTTTCGCCAGAACGCATCGCGCCGCGCTGCCCGCACTTCGGCGTATGCGGCGGGTGCGACTATCAGCACATTCCCTACGAGGCGCAGCTCAAATACAAAACGGAAATCCTGCGCGAGACGCTTCGGCGCATCGGCCGCATTGAATGGCCCGGCGAGATTGCCGTTCACGCTTCGAAGCCATGGAATTATCGCAACCGCGCGCAATGGAAAGTTCGTCCCCTAAAGGATTCTTCGGCGAGTGAGGCGGCGCCAGCCGACCTCGAAAAGCTCGGCATCGGCTACTTCCGCGCGAATTCGACTGCATTATGTGCAGTGAGCGATTGCCCGATTCTCTCGCCGCTCCTGCTCAAAACGCTGCTCGCGTTGCGCGATGCGCTCGCAGCGGGCTCACTGCCGCGCCAGTTGCGCGAATTCGAGGCCTTCTCGAATGCGTCTGATTCGAAGCTGCTTCTCACTGCCACATTCGCCGGATTCCCTGCCCATGCCGCAGAAGTCGCCGAGAAAATCCGCTCGCTCGTACCCGAGATCGAAAGCCTGCTTTTCCACGATCCGGGCAAGGAGCGGATGGAGCTCTTCGGCCCTGGCTTCATCGAATACGAGGCAGGCGGCCAGGCGTTTCGCGTTGGCCACTTCTCTTTTTTTCAGGTGAATAACTCGCTTGTGGACGAGCTTGTCCGTGACGTGGTCGACCGAGACGAAGGTGGGCGACTTGCGCTCGATCTTTTCGCTGGCGTGGGACTCTTTGCGACCGCGCTTGCGAAGAAATTCGGCCGCGTGATCGCCGTCGAGGCCAACCCTGCGGCGGCGCGCGATCTCGAAACGAATGCACGCGGCGGCACGATCGAAGTGCGCGCCTCTGACGTGGAGCGCTTCCTCGAACGATTCAAGGAAAAACCTGAATTCGTGGTGCTCGACCCGCCGCGCGATGGAATGGCACGTCCGGCGCTCGACCGGCTCGCAAAAATTCGGCCCGCTCGCATCGCGTATGTTTCCTGCGAGCCACCGACGCTCGCGCGTGATCTGGCTGTGCTAGTCGCAGCCGGCTACGAAATCATCGACATGCATCTCTTCGATCTTTTCCCGCAAACATTTCACATGGAGGCAGTGACCCGGTTTCGCCGGCGCGAATGAAGCTTCCCGCACTGTGGATCGCGGCCGCGTTTGCAGTGGGCATCGCGCTCGTCATGCGATGCCCGCATCAACCGCTGGTGTATGCGGCTATTGCCGCGCTGGCGATCCTCGCAGGTGGCGTTTTCGTCTGGCGCAGTATTCTGTACGCGTCTGCTATCTGCGCCCTCGCGGCATGGATAGCGCTCGGCGGACTCGCACTCGGAATCGAGCAAGCTGTCGTACCGGCGAATCACGTCACGCGATTGATCGCGGCGAATCGCATCGACTTGACGGAGCCGCTGCGCTGGCGCGGTCGCCTGCGTGAAGATCCGCTGGTGATGCCTTGGGGGCGTCGATACGAAATCGACGTCGAGCAGGTGGAATCGGGTGGCCAGGTTCTTTCGGCCAGCGGCGGCTTGCGCGCCAATATCTATAACAACCCCAAGCAGCCGATTGAAATTGCCGAAACGTTTCGAGCCGGCGACCGGGTCGAAGCCCTCGTGCGCGCGCGGCCGCCACGAAATTTTCTCGATCCAGGCGCGTTCGACATTCACGGCTATCTGGCACGACAGCGAATCGATTTGATCGGGTCGTTGAAGAGCGGCGAATTGCTGCGTCTTGTTGACCGGCCGACGCCAACGCTGCTGCAACGAC
>CAVRFZ010000024.1:0-111126 GCA_963720655.1 uncultured Acidobacteriota bacterium
CGACGCCGATCAGGGCAATGCCATCGCCATCGATTCTCACGGAAACGCCTACATCACCGGCGTAACTTTTTCTGCCGATATGCCCACAACGGCTGGCGCATTTCAAACCGCGTTGAAGGGCACCTCGGATGCCTACGTCGCGAAATTGCCGCTCCTGCTGCCCGTTGTCGTTTCGCCACTGAGTCTCGATTTTGGAACGCAGCTCGTCGGCGCAGCCACTGCTCCACAAACCGTCACCCTGACGAATAACAACGCGACACCTCTCTCAATCACAAGTATTGCCGTCGCCGCGATCGCTCCTCCCGCCGCAGCCACGGATTTCGCCATCGCACCGGGAGGCACCTGTGCCGCCAGCCTGCCGGCTGGCATGTCGTGCACAGTGAACGTCACCTTCACGCCTTCCGTCGCATCCGCGGAATCTGCCAAGCTCGTCTTCACAGATGTCGATCCGAGCAGCCCGCAATTTGCCACGCTCACCGGCACGGGCACGAACTCGGCGCCCGTTGTGCTCCTGACGCCCACCAGCTTGGATTTCGGCGGCCAGCTCGTAACCACCACAAGCTCGCCCGCCAAGATGATTACCCTGAAGAACAACGGCACTGCAACGCTGAACCTCATGCCGATCGCGAGCTCCGGCGATTTCGCTGAAACGAGCACTTGCGGCGCATCGCTCCCCGCTTCAATGTCCTGCACCATCAGCGTGACATTCACTCCCACCGCCACAGGCGCTCGCAACGGCACAATCACGATTACCGACGACGCCAACGGCAGCCCTCACACTGTTCCGCTCACCGGCACGGGTACAGATTTCACCGTCACCGCGCCGGCATCCGTTACCGTGAATCGGGGCTCGAGTCAAATGTTAAACGTGACGGTGACGCCTGTAAGCGGATTCAACCAGGCCGTTGCGCTCACCTGCACAGGCGCGCCGGTCAAAACCACATGCGCGCTCATGCCGGCCTCCGTCACTCCAGACGGCACGAACCCGATCAATTCGCAGGTAACAGTTACCTCGATGGGCCTGCTGCCTTCGGTTCCTGCTCAGCATCTCCCTCCCTCGAACCGCCAAATCGTGCTCTTCGCAAGCGGCCTTGCGCTGCTGGCGATGATTTTTGCCGCGCGTCGTCTGCGCACGAGAATCGGTCTCGCAGGCGCCATGTTGCTGGTTTTCGCGGTAGCTGGATGCGGCGGCGGTCACAGGGCAGTGACCGGTACACTCACTCTAATGGGTACTTCGAACGGAGTGAGCCATTCAACCACTGTTGCTCTCACGGTTCAGTAGTCAACTGTCTTGAAAATGAGCCGGGCTCCCTTTCGCTGGGGCCCGGCTTTTTTATTTCAGCAATCAATGTCCTTGCTCTCCACCCGATTCCCATTTAGAAATTCCGCATCGCCGAACTGGAACCGGTCGAAATAGAAGTTTCCGATAACCTTCCTAAAATCAGTCCACCCCGATCTCAACCACTGTGGCACACCAACTGCATCTACCTGTTTCGTTCTGCTGCTCAGCGACGAAGTGGGAATCATTCAGTAACAAACCGTCCTCACCCTGACAGATTGGTTCGGAATAGGGGGTTAAGAATCGTGCCGTCCGTGTGTCTGCGTACAAATACACTTTTGAGAAGATCTTGTCTTGTAGCGATCCTGATGTTTCTGGTAAGTGCGTCCGCGGGCGCTCAAGAAAACTTAAAGGAACAGAAGCCCATCCCGAAGTGGCTTCATTTAGTCTCCTTCTCCACATCCTTGGCCGACATTTCTACAACGGCTTACGCTAAGAGCCTGTATCCGGGGCCGTTTTGGCATGAGGACAATCCCATCACAAGGCCTCTGGTCAGCAAGTCGAATGTTGTTTGGGTTCCAATCGCCGTTGGACTCACGCTTGGCTTCAATCTCTTAGCCGATAGGATGAATCGCAGCCCCGTATCCCATCGCTTCGCGAAGCCACTTCTTGTCCTTCAGTCAGCAGGATCGGTCACCGGTATAATTTGGACCATCCGAGGGACATTTTTGCAGGGTCTTATCCCACACACGCCGCATGCTACCGCCCAACTGCCAAACATGCCTTCGCGGCAGTTCCAACCTTTTCGATCACGTTAACGTCCAAAAGACAAGTGGCCGCCTCTCCCCACGTAGCCAACTTTTGTTCCTGGAAACGGTTTTCCTCCTGCCATATTTTCCAATTCCTCTTGCACGCTAGACTCGGATAGGAGACCCTTTCATGCTCGGCAACATCATAGAAGGACTCAGTGAACGCTGCATTCTTAGGAGGAAGTGGCGGATGAAGAAATGGTTCGGCCTTTTCGCGTTACTTTTTATTTTTACTCTGCCTGCTCTTGCGCAACAAACACCTGCATGGGACGTGGAAGGCGCCTACCTCTTCCGCTCTTTTTACCCTACCAACGCTCCTCGCTTTGGAACAAACGGATGGAACGCCTCCCTCGATCACAATTTGCGGAAATGGATCGGTGTCGCCGGAGATTTCACTGGCACCTATCGCAATCAAGGAATCAATGGCGACTCGCAGATTTATACCTTCATGGTCGGTCCCCGTATCTATCCCCTGGGGCATCGGCACAAATTTATTCCCTACGGGCAGGTTCTGTTCGGCGGCGGATACGATCGCCTCACGTTTCCTCTGAACGCCGGATTCCCCAAGACCACCTTTACGAGCGGCGCGTTCGCCTGGGCGGGCGGAGGTGGAGTGCAGTGGAGACTCAAGCCCAACTGGGCCATACGCCTGGCTGAGTTCGATTACGAGCAAACTCGATTCTCGAACTATCCAAATCAAACGACCAACTCGCAGGGGAACTACCGCATCTCCGCGGGCATTGTCTATCACATCGGCGAAAAATAATTTTAAGTTGCCCGGCCTTGCGGTTTTCTTTTCGAATGCCGCAGTTCGTTCCAGCGAGAATAATGTATTCTCCTCGCGTTTTCAGATACCGCTTGCTGTCAAACCGATTTCCATAGGAGATTACGGAGCTATGGCGAGTCTGTCTGAAAATGCGAGCTTCTCTAAAAATCTCGTGTCGCGCCGATCTGTAGCGCCTCAGTCCAAATGAAAGCCCTCCGCATCGGGCTCTGCGTCCTTTTCGCGTTCAGCGTTCTGGCTCATGGCGTTGTGGAAGTTTGGTCGGAGTCGGTTCTCGAAATGGGCGCTTCCGCCCTTTTGATCCTCTGGGCCATTCTCGCTAACCGCGATTCAGAAATCGGGATTCAATGGAGCCCGCTGAACTGGCCCTTTCTCGGATTCATCGCCATCGGACTTTTGCAGTTTGCACTTCATTGGACTGCGAATCCGTTTTTCACTCGTGTCGAACTGCTTCGTTTCAGCGCTTACTTCATAATTTTCTTCCTTGTCGCCCAGGCCTTTCGAGAAAGAGAAGATCTCGTGAAGCTGGCCTGGTTTCTGGTGATCTTGGGGTTTTCGGCCAGCCTGCTCGGCATCATCCAGTACTTTACGTCCCGCAACACGATTTATTGGTTCCGCCATCTTTCGCAGAGTGTCGATGTGTTTGGGCCTTACGTGAATCGCAATCACTTCGCAGGATTCGTCGAGCTGGTTGCGCCTGTGGGATTGGCTCTGATGGTGTTCCGCGGCGTGCGCAGGGAGCTTTTCCCGTTGACTGGCCTGCTCACGATTATTCCTGTGGGCGCGCTGATTCTGGCCGGTTCGCGCGGCGGAATCATCTGCTTCGCATTTGAAGTGGCTGTGCTGGCGCTGCTCGCGCGCACTCGCAAAGGTCTGCGGGGCGCCACGGTGATTGCGGTCGCGTTCGTGGGCCTCGCTTCTATCGCGCTGATTGCGTGGCTGGGCGCAGGGACAGCGATCGAGCGGTTTTCGAAGACGCGGATTGGTGAAGTATCCACGTCTCGGCGTGCCTCAATGTTTCGAGGCGCCGAGCGCATTTTCCTGGATCATCCCGTGAAAGGCGTTGGATTGGGCACGATTGTTACTGTCTTTCCGGGCTACGACACCGACTACGATGGCCTGGTGGTGGACCATGTCCACAACGACTATATCGAGGCCCTCGCTGAGACGGGGACCTTGGGCGGTCTCTGTGGCATCGCGTTTCTTTGGCTGCTGGTTACAGGCGCGCGAAGATCGTTCGTGGCCGAACAGGGCCATTTTTCCACTGCGCTTCACGCCGCCGCGATTGCTGCTGTTTGCGGGATTCTCCTGCACAGTTTTGTGGATTTCAATCTGCACATTCCTTCGAACGCTTTGCTTTTTCTGCTTCAGGCCTATCTGGCAACTTCGCCGCCCCTTCCTTCCGGAAGTTCCATGCCGCGCCGGCGCATTCGTACCCGCGAACACGTCCATGCCGCGAATGAACCGCAGGCAGCGATTTGAGTTCCCTAGATAACCTTGATTAACAACGATTACAGAGCCGTGTGACGATTGATAAGGCCAACAGGTCGCGCGCCGCCAGTTGGCAACTTTCCGTTGAGCGTTTATCATGGCCTCGCGTCTCCGAAGTGACCGCGGAGGGATCATGGACGCGAGCGAGCAGAACCGTTTTAAGAAAGAAGCTGCCAAGGCGGCAGCGCAGCTCGTGCAGAACGGCATGATCGTGGGCCTCGGCACCGGCACCACCGCCGCCTTCCTCGTGAGCGAACTTGGCCGGCGCGTCGCGGAAGAAGGGTTGAGTTTCACTGGTATTCCCACGTCGGAGCGCACCGCCGAGCAAGCCCGCAGCCTCGGAATTCCGCTCGCGACTCTCGCAGACGTTGAAGAAATTGACGTCACCATTGACGGCGCCGATGAAGTGCAGCTCGGCACTCTGGCTCTGATCAAGGGGCACGGCGGAGCGCTGCTACGCGAAAAAATCGTCGCCGCTGCGAGCAAGCGTATGGCGGTGATTGTCGATGAGACGAAACTGGTGAAGCGCCTGGGCGGGACGCTCGCGGTTCCCGTGGAAGTGGTTCCCTTTGGCTGGGAAGCTACCGCACGAAAACTGAGAGCCATCGGCGCGGGCACCGAGCTGCGTCCTGGGCCTGACGACAAGCCCTACGTTACCGACGGCGGGCACTACATTCTCGATTGCGAGTTTGGGCCGATCGCAGACCCGAAAAAAATAGCGCGGGAGCTCGACGAAACCGTTGGCGTCGTCGAGCACGGGTTGTTTCTTGGACTCGCGAAACAGGTGTTCGTCGGCGGGCCCGGCGGAGTAAAAATTCTGAAGCTGGCTGCGAATCGCGGGAAGCCCAGCGCTAAAGGAAAGAAAAAGTCGAAGCGAGCGCGCCGGCGTTTGCGAAAATAACCGTTAGGTTCGATTAGAATCCGGGATAGTGCGACGATGTGCCGCGTTCGGACGCGTCGCTGGATTGCTTTTTCGGCGATTGCTTCTTGGGCCCGCAACCTTCCGGATACACCGCGTCCAGCGCGTTCCACAGAGCTTTCAGGCTGCGCTCCGCAGCGCAGAGAACCGCAAGCTCGTCGATATTCTGTTGTTGGGCGAGCCAGGCGCGCCAGGCCGCGCGATGCCGCACGTCCGCTTCTTCGTGCACCGCAAAATATCGGAGCGAACGAGAATCGGTGATCCCGTAGAAATTGCGAAGCCCTGAAATTTTCTGCGTCGCGATTTCCGGCACCTGCGCCTCGTAGCTGTAGAACATGGCCACAGCCTGCGCCATCGAGCCGTCCATCGAAACTTCGTCGAAGGTATCGAGCAGCGCCGCAATACCCGGAAGCGCGCGGCTCGAATCGAGCGCCACATCGCTCACTCCGAGAGACGCGGCAAACTCGCGCCACAGCATCGGGTGCGGAGCCGACGGATCCACTTCTTCCGCCAGGTTCTCATTCACTAGCGTCTGCAAGTTGCCGTTCGTGCGGGAGGCAAGCTGCTTCAGATTCTCGGGAAACGCGCGCACGTGCTGATAATACTGCGCCGCGTAAAGTTGCAGCGATTCCTTGGAAAGCGTGCCCTCAGTCCAAGCCTGATAAAAAGGGTGCTTCAGCAAATGATAGCGCTCAATCAGCGCATCGATCGAGTCGAGCAGCGTCTTCGGCGCATTCTTCGCGCCGCCGTTCTGGCCGGACCTGGGCATTAAATTCTCCTATCTCACCTGATAATAATGGTGCAAAACCCCGCAATCCTACAGAAATGGACTTTAAATGTCCAGTAAGTGACACCCCGAACTTACGGGCCTGCCAGCCATTATGACTGGCAGGCGTTCTGGGCGATCGAAGCCGTGTCATAGCGGGATGTTGCCGTGCTTTTTCTTGGGGTTGGTGTCGCGCTTGTTCTCGAGTGAGCGCAGGGCGGTGATGAGCTTGGCGCGGGTTTGCGATGGCTCGATGATGGCGTCGATGTAGCCGCGCTCGGCGGCCACGTACGGGTTGGCGAAGCGATCGCGGAAGTCGTCGGTTTTTTCGCGACGTAGCTTTTCGCGGTCGGCTTCGGGGGCACGGTCGATCTCGCGCTTGTAGACGATATTTACCGCGCCTTCGGGGCCCATCACCGCGATTTCGGCCGTGGGCCAGGCGAAATTGATGTCGGTGCGGATGTGCTTCGAAGCCATCACGCAATACGCGCCACCATAGGCTTTGCGCGTGATCACCGTGATTTTTGGCACTGTGGCTTCCGCGAATGCGAAGAGAAGCTTCGCGCCGTGCTTGATGATGCCGCCAAACTCCTGCTGCGTGCCGGGCAAAAATCCGGGCACGTCCTCGAAGGTGATGAGCGGAATGTTGAACGCGTCACAGAAACGAACGAAGCGCGCGCCCTTCATCGAGGAATTGATATCCAGCACGCCCGCAAGAAATGCAGGCTGATTGGCGACGATCCCGACGGGACGGCCATCGAGCCGCGCAAATCCCACCACGAGATTCTTCGCAAAGTGCTCGTGAACTTCGAAGAACTCGCCATCATCGACGATTTCGTGAATGGCATCCTTCATGTCGTAGGGCTTCTGCGGATCTTCAGGTACGAGCGCGTTCAGCGCGGTCGAAGCGCGGTCCCACGGATCGTTTGTCGAGCGGCGCGGCGGATCTTCGAGATTATTCGATGGCAGATAGCTGAACAGCTCGCGAATCATCGCGAGGCACTCGGCATCGTCGCGCGAAACAAAATGCGCGACACCGCTCTTCTCGTTGTGCGTCATCGCGCCGCCGAGTTCTTGCTTCGTCACTTCTTCGTGCGTCACCGTCTTGATCACGTCCGGCCCGGTGACGAACATGTACGAGCTATCGCGCGTCATGAAAATAAAATCCGTGATCGCAGGCGAATACACCGCGCCGCCGGCGCACGGCCCCATGATCGCGCTGATCTGCGGCACCACGCCGCTCGCCAGTGTGTTACGCAGAAAAATATCGGCGTAACCGGCCAGCGACATCACGCCTTCCTGAATCCGCGCGCCGCCAGAGTCGTTCAACCCAATCACCGGCGCGCCCTGCCGCATCGCCAGATCCATAATCTTCGTAATCTTCGAAGCATTCGCCTCCGAAAGCGACCCGCCAAACACGGTGAAGTCCTGAGCAAAAACATAAACGAGGCGGCCACCGATGCGGCCGTAGCCGGTGATGAAGCCGTCGCCCGCAGGACGCTGATCCTCCATGCCGAAGTCGGTGCAATGGTGGCGCACAAATTTGTCGAGCTCCTCGAACGAGCCCTCATCGAGCAGCAGGTCCACCCGCTCCCGCGCGCTGAGCTTGCCTTCTTTGTGCTGCCGTTCGCGGCGTTCTGGGCCGCCGCCTTCTTCAGCTTCGGCGTTGCGGCGGCGCAGCTCTTCGAGGCGATCGTGATGTTTGCGGTGTTCGATTGGTTTGGGTGTGCTCATAATGGCTTCTCAATATCGGCTTTTTGCGGCGCCAAGGCAAGCGAAGCGCGATTCCTTAGACCTCGTTTTACCGCCTATTAGAAATAGCTATCAAATTGTTTCTAAACAGGTTAGCGGAAGTTTTAATCGCGGAACCGTGGATTAAAACTGATGTCCCCGGCGGCAGTGGCTCGCGGTGAGGCGCAAGCGAAGCAATGAAAACTGCCAGCCCGTTTGATGCGTTACTTTGCTGCTTTCGTTGCTTCGCGAACGGGAGAATCGCTCGTTGGTTCAGCTCGCGCCAGGCATTTTGCTACGGGATTTCGATGATTACGAGCGACATGTCGTCGTCGGGCGGGCCGTGGCGGAACGCGGTGACGCGGTGGAGAATCTGCTCTTTCATTTCCTGCAGCGGCAACTTGGAGGTCTCGCGAACGATTTCGCTGAGGCCTTCGACGCCCAGCATATCGCGCTGCTGGTTGAAACTTTCGGTGAAGCCGTCGGTGTAAATCACGAGGCGATCGCCGGACGCGACGGGGACGATGACGGTGGCTTCCTTGCCGACGGCGTCTTCGATCAAGCCGAGAACGGCGCTGCCGGATTCGAGCAGGCGCGGTGCTTGTCCAGGTTGAACGATCATGGCGGGAGGATGGCCGGCGTTGGCAAATTCGAGGGTGCGATTGTCGCGATCGAGACGCGCGGCAATCATTGTGAAATAAAAGACAGACGACCCGATATTGCGGAGCACGAAGCGATTCAGGTGGTGCATCATGGGGCCGAGGGCGACGCCGCGTTCGATCTGCGACATGGTTTCGGTGTAGATGCGATTGGCGACGAGAGCCGAGCCGATGCCGTGGCCGGAAACGTCGCAGACGAAGAGGCTGAGCGAATCCTGCCGCGGCGCGACCAAGCCGAAATCGCCGCCGATGGTGCGAACGGGCTGATAGTAGGTGGCGACGTTGACGCCTCCCCAGGTGAGTCCTGTGGGCGCGAGGCTCTGCTGGACGCGCGCGGCGAGCAGCAGATCCTCTTCGATTTCCTGGTGCCGCTTTTCGAGCTGCGCATTCGCTTCGCGCAGCGCGTTTTCGGCGCGCTTTTGCTCGGTGATGTCCGTGGCGGTGATGACAGCGAAGACGTTGCCGTCGGGGTCTTCGATCTGTCGCGCGGTGACGAGAACCGGCAGGCGATCGCCGTTGGCCTTGGGAAGATAGAACTCGTACTGGCTATGCCCCTCTGTTTGACGCTGCAGGATGCGGCTGCGCAATATGTCCGCGTCTTCGGGCGGATACATATCCAACATCTTCTGGCCGAGTAGTTCGTTTTCCGGGACGCCTATCATTTTCTGGAACAGGGCATTGGCGAAAACGATGTGGCTGCAATCGTCGTTGATGATGACGCCCTGATTGATGGTTTCGAGGACGCCAGCCATTTCGCTAACCCAGGGGAATTCGGTTTCTGGCACGGCGCGCTCGCTTTCGGTGGTGCAGTTAGGGAATTTGGTGCAGTGTAAGTTTAGCGCAGGCGTTGGGGAAGTGGAAACGGGTGGAGATGATTGGCGGCTAGGACAGAAGAGAGATCCCTCCACTTCGGTCGGGATGACTGGCTTGGGGAGTGGCGGGAGGATTTCAAATTTGAAAATTTCAGATTTGAAATGAGGCGAAAAGCCCACGACGAAACAATGCGTCGTCGTGGCTACCTGAGCTGAGGCAAATTCAAAAGCGTAGTAGCCTTCGTGGCAACTTTACTGCGTGGCGTCGAAGCGAAGAGAAACCATTGTTCCTGCCAGGTCATTGAGTTTTGCCGCGTCGATACTGGTGAAGACGAAGAGAAGCACATAGCCCTTCTCGATTGTTACTGCTTCTATGCAGTGAGCGACTCGATTTTCTATCGAGACATCCAACTTTACTTTCCAGAAGGTTCGGCCGCCGACTTCGAATGGCTCGGGCGAGCCGACTACTGAGAGGGCTTGCACTCTGTATTGCAAAGCGGCAGCCATTGCGGTGGCAAACTCTTTACCCGATTTATCGTCCGGCGCAAACCGTTTGTCCAAGGCGGAGATGTGAATCGAATCAAAGCTGGTGGATACACCCTTGGTAGTTTCCCTGCCGGCGAAGAAGAGCGAGTGCATGTTTGTTGCCGCCGCTTCGGTTACGTCAGCCAATACCGGATCGCCATTCGCCAAAATCGATCCGCCCATTCTTGCTATTGCTTTGCCCTTGTCAGCGCCGAGGTCAAGCCACCCCTTTGGGAACTCATACGAAAAGCCAAAGAACCTATTCGTATAAATATTTCCCGAAACGAAGCCGTCGTCAGGACTTGGCCTGGACGGTTTCGACTCAGCAAGCTGAGTTTCTGCGGAATCGTTTCTATCAGCGACAGCCGAATAGAGGAGGTTTTCCGGGGCGATGCGCTTCGCTTCTCGGAATTGGACCACCGCGTCGCTCGCATTGCCTTTGCCCCGAAGAGCAACTCCGAGAAAATAGTGAGCCTCCGCATCATTTGGATTGGTTTTCAGAAATATTGTCAACTCTGTGATTGCGCCATCGAAGTCGCCAGTGTGAACCAGGCAGCCGCCGAGATGTTTGTGAATGATGGGTAAGTTCAGCGGCCAAACCACCGCTTTGCGAAGCACGGGGATTGCTTCCGCGTATTGCCCGCTCCGTGCAAGACCGAAGCCTAGCAATACCGTTGCTGACTTGTGTTCGGGATCAATTCGGAGCGCTTCGCGGGCCTCGGGCACGGCTTCTGCGTCACGCCCAGCGGTAGCCAATGCCGCCGCGAGTACTACGTATGCTTCCGCGTCATTTGGCCAAATTTCTAACGACCGGCGTGCCTGTGCCTCGGCTTCCGGGTACTGCTTCTGCAGCAGCAGGTAGCCCGCATATGACAGATGCAGAGCTGCTGAACTGTCCGCCAATTGGAGCGCGCGCTTGTAGTCCACATCGGCGGCTTTTGCTTGTCCTTCCCTTACGTCGCTCAATGCAAGCGTCAAGCTGTTGTAGGCTCGGTCGCGATCGGGGGAGGGAGTGTTGGTCGTTTTTGGTTTGAGCTTGCCGACTGTGGCTACTAAAGGCGGCGGCACATTATAGATTCGAAAAGTTTCGAGAGTTGCCGTGTCGGGGGTGAAATCAATTCCGCGTTGGCAAATAATCTTTTCGGCATAGTTCACATCGAAGTTGTGTGAAACAAATGCTAGTACCTCCAAGCGGTCAAACGGAGCGTCTGCTGGAGTCGCGCTTGGCGCTACATCGCAATCGGTTGGTGCCGCGACGGTCGTCCCTGTTTCCGGGCGCATGTTGTAATAAAAAATGAAGCGAAGAGTAATAGAGGGGCCTTTAAAGGCGATTGGCAGAGGATGGAAGGGGCTCGCGCTGCGAACTGCTTGGATTGAGGCTTGGTCTAGCACATCGTTTCCCGAATTTCTTTCGAGCGAAATATCCCTTGCTTCTCCATTCGAGAGAATCCGGAACAAAACAATTGCTTCGCCTTTCTCGCCCTTCAGGGCGGCTTCGGGCATCGAGGCATACCATCTGCTTCGGACTTCTTTAAGCAAAGTACTGAGATACAAGCTGAAGTCCACTCCATTCGTCGGGGTAAGAATTTGGACGCCATTTTGGGAGGCGCTTGTCGCCTGACGAGCGGCGCTTGAGGTGCCTTCTGGAGCATGGTCCTGCGCGTGGCTAAGCGATCCGCTTGCAAAGCTTGATGCAAATATCAGAGCTAGTACGCCGACAGCGCGGCAGATATTGGACGGTTGAGTCATGAAGGCGAAAATGGCGTGGATAAAAATACTGTTAAGTTAGATTCAATGCAACAGGTGCTGACCGCAGATGTCCAGGTGGAGTACTGATTGGACAGCGCTCGTGTGAGAGGATAGTGGGCGGCGAAGGCGAAAGAGAGATCCGTTCACTGCGGTCGAGATGACGGGCTTGGAAGCAGTGGCGGGGAGAATTTCAAATTTGAAAATTTCAGATTTCAAATGAGGCGAAAGACCCACGACGGGAAATGCTTCGTCGTGGCTATCCGAACTGAGCCAAGTTCAGAAGCATGGCGGCCTTGGTGGCAACCCTATTGCGTAGCGCCGAAGCGAAGAGAAACCATTGTTCCCGCCAAATCACCGAGTTTCGAAGCGTCTAAACCTATTCGCGCGACCACCGCGCGCTTCGCTGACCTTTGATGCGCTGTGGTTTCGCGGTTAGCGCCTTCCGCCGCGTCGTCCACCGCCGCCGCCGGTGCGTGCGGCTCCGCTGCCGCTGCTCCGGCTTTGGTGTTCGTAGTTTTGAGTTCGTTGAGAGCCGGCTTGTCTGGCTTGCGCTTCGCGATTCAGGTCTGGCACCTGGCTGGATTGACCCCCGGATTGGGCCGCGCCTGCGGGTCGTTGGCTGGCACTGGGGCTGCCACTGGGGCTCGCACTGGGTTGAGTGCTCCGCTGCGCACCAGAATTCGCCTGCCCGCCCGCGGGCTGCGTGCTCGGCTGCCGGCCTGCGGCGGCAGATTGAGCGTTCTGAGCTCTTTGATTTTGCGTGCTGTTCGTCTGAGTTTGCGCGCTGGACTTCGTGCTGGAATTCGCGCCCGACGAATTTACAGAGTTCCAGCCGCCATTCTGATACTGCTGCCAGCCGTTGTCGGTTTTCTTGTAGACGTTGCCGTCTTTCCCGGCGTACACGTCGCCGTTGCCGGTCTGTCCGACGAAGCCGCTGCCGTTCTGCCCGCTGCCGCCCACGACACGGCCGCCTTCCGACGTGCGTCCACCCGCGACGGTGCCGCGCGAATCGGAATAGTGTCCGGTCTGCGCCCACTTGTCGCCCTTTGCTACAACCGAACTTCCCCACTGGCTGTAAGCATTGGAGCCTTGCCGCGTAGCGCCGGCAGCTCCGGTGTAAGGATTGTAGGCACGTGCTCCGCCTGCGCAACCGTACGCATTGCAACCGCCCGCAGCACGGCCGTAAGTTCCCGTCGACGGGTTGTACCAGGCACCTCCCGCTACTCCTCCATACGGACCATAGGCACCGCGCGCGTAACCGTATGCGCCATTGTATGGATTGTAGAAAGCGCCCACGCCGTAGGTAACCGGGTAGGGACGATAGATGGGATACGGATAGCGGCCGTAATAGTAATACGGCGGGTAGTAGTAGCCGCTGCCGTAAGCCAGCGTGGATCCCACCGCCGCGCCGATGATGAACATGCCGAGATATCCCGCCGTGCTGCTCGCTTCCGTTTCGCCGGTGGAAGTGGTGGTCTGTGTGACGTAGGTGATGTTGTAGACCGGAGAGCTCGCGGGGATCGTGTAAATTTCCTGGGGAACGGAATCGGCAGTTTTCCACGGGCCATCTGGCTTGGTCGACATGAACCATACGCCCTGGAAACACAAATAGTAGAGGTCGCCGACCTTTACGATTTTGTCCGCGGTATTCGTGGCATATGACATCGAGGTTGACTCGATGGGCTTGAACTCAGGCGTACCGTCGTACTCCACTTTCACCTCAGCTTCTGCCTTGGCGCGGTCCACAATCACAGTGGTGGGCACCTGTGCCAGGAGGACCGCATCTTCGGCTTCGTCTGTTCCTGGAACTGACACGAGCACGCGCGCGGCCGGGCTGCTCGCCGGAATTTTCGCGAAGTCAGCGGGTAGGTCAGCCGTGGCGAAGGTCCACGGGCCGTCGAGACTCTTTGCGCGAAACCACCGGCCCGCTACCAGGAAGTAATATTGGTTCTCTCCGCCCTGAAGGAAGAGATTGCTCTCCGTATTCGTGGCGTAGGAGAGCTGAGTGCCGGGGATTTTTGCGTATTTAGGCTGGCCCTTGAACGAAATGATCTCCGCTGGTGTGGTGCTGTAGAACACTTCGGGAGTACCGCCCGTGGTGGCTGCCGGAGGAATGGCTTTTTTCACGTCTGCCCAGTTGGGCTGATCCGGCAGACTGGACATTTCCCTCGGCAACTTTGTGGTGGTCGTCCACGGCCCCTCGAGAGCCGCCGAGGTGAGCCATTGTTTTTCATTGAGCAGGTAAAACTTGGATGTCGACTTGTCGAAAAATAATCCCCAGTTGGTGTTCACAACGAATTCGAGATTGCTTTTTTCGATGGGAACGCGGACCGGCTCGCCTTCCACCAGCAGCAGAATCGAATTCTGGTAGCTGACGAATATTTTCGGCGGATCGTTTTTGACTGGGGCACCGGAGGGAGGGGGATTCTTGAGCACTTCCAAATCCGCGAGCAGGCGATCGAGCGAGATGTTGATGGATGCGCCGGGCGCCAAAAAAGTTCGCACGAGCTTATCCATCGCGGCGGAACCGGCAGCATCCAGCGAGGGGAATTTCGTTTCAGTAATCTGGACGTTGCTCAGGAGCACGTTGCGAGTGTCCGTATTGGCGTCGGTGGCGGCCCGCACGTAAATCACGCCCACAGTGGGCTGGCCACCCTTCGGCCGGATGGAGACAGCCATGCGGGCCTCGAGCTCTTTGAAGTTCTTCCATTCGTCGAGCTGCGGCTGGTAGTAGATGATCGAACCCTCCGCGTTGCTCTTTTCGCGCGGCCAACCAGGGTCCTGGGCGAAAGCCGGGCAAGTGAGGCTGCAGATCAACAGGACCACGATTGCGTATCTCATAACGATCCCCTTTGCGGTTCGGCCCCGTTACTCCTTGCTTCTGTCCATAATGTTCTGAAGTTTCCAGGGGTTTTGATAGTTTTCGACTTCGAGTTCGCTCGTCTTTTTGTTGATCTTGAACTGGCAGGCGGGGAGCAAGATGCCAGTGCTCTTGTCTTTCACGTTGCTGATGTCGAGTTCCACGGCCGAGAGGTTGTAGTCCATCGAGCGACCATTCACCCAAGCCTCGCCGAAACGGATCGGGCGATTGGTCAGAATGCGAATTTTGTAGCCAGTATCGGTGGGAATTTTTCGAACGAAGCTGATGTCGTAGCCCAGGGTGCCCGTAATAGCGAGTCTTCCCTTGGAGCGCATTTTTTCGAGGGCATTGAAGAGGCCTTCCGAACCGGCTTGCTGGAACGCTTCGACTAGCACCTGGCGTTCTTCCGGGCTCGAGTAGCGCTCGATGTTGATGGTCACATTGAAAGTCTGTCCAAACTGGGTGCCCTGGCCCATGGCTTGGGCTTGATAGACTTCGTTTACGCGCTGCTCTTCCTGAGCTGCGCTGTGGAAGGTCAACAGGGCAACGAAACAGGCGATTGCCGCGGCGGCGGTCAGGCTGGTCTTAATCATGTTTTGCATGCTTTCTCCTCGCGCGCTTGAAGTTCCTGGATGGTAGCGGGTAGCGCGCCCTCTGTACACTGTCAAAAATAGCAAGGCCGCTGTTCGCGCCATTGAATAGGTAGGCTGAGAAACGGTCTCGAGGCGCGGATGGTACGCGAGAGGCCCACGACGAGGAAGGTGTCGTCGTGGCTACCTGAGCTGAAGCAAGTTCAAGCGCAAAGCTCCAAAGTCAAAAGAGCCGGCGGGACGCCGGCGTTACTGAAGTGCAGTGGTGCCGTTTGTTTTCGCCTTGGTCTGGGCGACTCTTACATGTGGCAGGCGTCTTGAGTCTCGCTTGCGGCCGGCGAGGCGATTGGAAGAGGCGCTAGCTTTGCTCTTTCCAGCGTGCCGTTAGCTGACGGTAGCGTGGCGGCGTTTAGGGTGCGCCATGCGACGAGGGATTTGTTCAGGGAGGTGCAGGACTCGTCGATTGCTTCGAGGGCTGTGGGGGCTGGGGCGGCGTCGCCGGATTCGATCATGAAGGAGGTGCGGGCGAGGTCGCGGTTGACTGTGCCGATGCCTTCTGAGCCGTTTGAGCCTGCCAGGATTTCGGCGATTTTCGCGTCGAGATTTTTGAGTGCTTCGGCGGCTTCTTCGACCGGAGAGGCGGTGGCTTCAGAAGCGGGTTGGGAATGAGCGCCACTTGCATTTGCAGCTGGCGCGCCTTTGAGAGCGGCGGCAGCATCTGCTTTGGGCTTCAGAATCGCGTCGAGGCTTTCTTCACGCTCGGTCGCAGCCTTACGCAGCGCGACGACTTCCTGGAACGTGGCGTAGCTGGCGCGGAGGCCGCTGTCGGCGCGTTTTGCTGCTGAATATTGCGCGATGTAATCCGCTTGGGCGATGTGGACGCGCGGATCGGGGACGACGGTGAGAGGTTGGCGGAAGGTTTGGCCGTTCGCGTTGAGGACCACTTCGTATTGGCCGGGAGGAACGATGGGGCCGAGGACTTGTTCGCGCGGAGTTTCGCCGGGGATGGCGTGATCGGAGAGCGTGTACTCGAGATATTTGAGCGGCTGGCCGTAGTAGCTGTATTGTAATGCGGGAGGCGGCTCGAAATGCAAATCCCAGGCGAAGCGATTGAGGCCGGGATTTTTCGGAAGGTGAATTTGTGGGCCGAACCAGTAGTCGGGAACATTCTTGACGACTGTGTCGGGCGAGGGCGCGGCGCTCGAGAAGCGGCGAATTAGGTTTCCCTGCGCATCGTGAATTTCGAGCGAGATGTCTGCGGATGGAGCGGACTTCAGCGTGTAGTAAAAGATGGCGCCGTCGGGCGGATTCTGTCCGGCGGGAAATTCCGGCGGAAGCGGAGTTTCCTGGTCGTTGTCCCAGCGGATGCGAGTGACGGTGGCGGGACGCAGGAGCGCGGCGTCGGCATTCGAGATTTGCGGGCTGGCTTGGCGCAGGGGCGAGAGGTCGTCAAGAATCCAGAGAGCGCGGCCGTAGGTGGCGACGACGAGATCGTTATCGTGGATGACGATGTCGCGGGCGTCGCTGGTGGGAAGATTCAGCTGCAGCGATTGCCAGTGGTCGCCGTCGTCGAATGAAACGTAGACGCCATTGGAGAGCGCTGCGTATAGCAGGCCCTTGCGGACGGTATCTTCGCGAATCGCGTTGGCGATCCAGCCGGTTGGCAGTCCGGCAGTGATTTTCTCCCAGCTTTTTCCGGCGTCGCGGGTGCGGTAGAGGTAGGGCGTTTCGTCGCGGCGATTTTCCACTGTGGCAAACGCGACGTTTGCATCGAAGTGCGAGGCTTCGAGAATCACCACGTTGCTGTGCTCGTTGAGATCGGGCGGCGTGACGTTTCGCCAGGTGAGCCCGCCATCTTGAGTGATCTGGATCAGGCCGTTGCTTGTGCCAGCCCAGATGACGCCGGATTGCACGGGCGAGAGAGCAAGGGTGGAGACGGCAGCGGGGCGGCGCGCGGATTGCTCGTCGCCAAAATCCTTTTCGTCGTCGGCGAAGGGAGCGAAGGACTCGGATTCAGCTTCGGGGGAGTGGCCGGGGCTTACTTCGGAGGCGCGCTGGGCTTCTTCGTTTTTTGCTTCGAGTGAATTTGGCGCCGATTGCGGGCGCTCGATTTTTTCCGCAGTTTTCTCAGTGGATTTTTCACTGGTTTTGGGCCGCGCGGTGAGATCGGGGCTGATCGGCTGCCAGTTTTTTCCACCATTGGCCGTCGAGAGAACCACCTGCGCGCCAAGATACAGAAGCCGCGGATCCTGCAGCGAAAAAACGAGCGGAGGCATATTGGTGGTGCGATATTTCGAGCCGCGCACGAAGACGTGCGTGAATTGGCCGGTGGTGCGGTCGAAGCGGACGACGCTGCCGTACCAGCCGCCGGAATAAACGACGTCGGGATTCAGCGGATCGGGCGCGATGTAGCTGTACTCGAATCCGGCAGCGGAAAACCAGTCGCGATAGGTGAGCGAGCCGTAGTCGCTGCGGCTGGGAACTTCGGCAGTGCCGCTATCCTGCTGCGCGGCGTAGGCGACGTAGGGGAAATTTGTGTCGGTGGAGACGTGGTAGAACTGGCCGGTGGGCTGGTTGAACCAGGAGGTCCAGCTTCTGCCAGAATCCACGCTGATCACGCAGCCTTGATCGACGCCGAGAATGATGCGCGCGGAATTCTGCGGGTCGATCCACATGTTGTGGTAATCATCGCCGCCGGGAGCACCTTTGAAAGAGATGAAGGTCTTGCCGCCGTCGGTTGAGCGATAGAGAGAAGTTTGCATCACGTAGACGAGGTCGGCATTGCGCGGATCGACAAAGACGCGGGCGAAATAGGGATTGCCGATGACGCGCGTATCCTGCGTGATCTGTTTCCAGGTGGTGCCGGAATCGTCGGAGCGATAAAGGCCTTGCGTCAGAATCGCGAAAACGCGCTGGCCGTGATTGCCTGGGGCGACGGCGATGCCGACGCGGTCCCACGGGCCTTTGGGGAAGCCGGTGTAGGCGAGTTCTTTCCAGGTGGCGCCTTGATCGGTGGATTTGTAGATCCAGGAATTCGGTTTTTCGGGGCCGTCTTCACCGGCGAAAAAATCGGTGGGATGCCAGAGCGCGGCATAGAGGATGCGCGGATTTTCGGGGTCGACTTCGAGATCGGCGACGCCGGTGAGCTCGTCTTTATAGAGAGTTTTCTTCCAGGTTTTGCCGCCGTCGGTGGATTTGTAGACGCCGCGATCGGGACTGGCGGGGGCGACGCTGAGGAGAGGATGGCCGAGGACGCCGACGTTGATGATGTCCGGATTTTTGGGATCGATGATGATCGAGCTGATGTATTTCGATTCTTTGAGGCCGATGTTGGTCCAGGTGGCGCCGGCGTCGGTGGATTTGTAGACGCCGTCGCCGGGAGTTTGCTCGCCGGTGCCGACGTAGATGATTTTTGGATTCGAGGAAGCGATGGCGATCGCGCCGATGGAAGAGACGTGCTGCTCGTCGAAGATTGGGAACCAGACTTCACCTGCGTCGGTGGTTTTCCAGACGCCGCCGCCGGGAGTGGCCATGTAGTAGGTGGATGGGTCGCCGGGGATGCCGGCTACGCCTGTGACGCGTCCGGCGCGGTGCGGGCCGATGAGGCGCCAGCGCATGGCGGAGTACTGGCTGGGGTCCACGGGCTGCGAGGATTGCTGGGCGGAGGCGGGCACTGCGAGTGCTGCGATTATTGCGAGTGCTAGAGGCAATGGGCGGATGCGCATCGAGGGTGTTTTCTCCTATACGAAACTTCAAAGTGTAGCACCGGGCAGGGCAAATTCATCTGTGAGGAACTGATGGGGTACAATGAGTGGCGATTTGATATTCAGATGCCTCTCGAATGGAATCTCCACTACGAACACCTGGTTATCGGGGATGGTGGGCCCGAGCTCGCTAGCCAGCAGGACTTTGATTGGTTCTCCCTGGCATTTTGGGTCGCGAGACCGCTAACCACATCTTCAGAATCTTTGGAATCCGCGATCGCTGTTTTTGATTACAAATATCGAATTGTCGCGGAGATCGTTTTCCTTTCGGAAAAGGCTTGCGTGCTTGATTTTGGATTGCGGGCAATCGGTCACGCAGATGTCATTCCGTCAAAATGCAAACAAGGCAACGACGTGACAGGGGATATCTCGCTGGGTTTGCCGCTGTGCACGGAAATTGCGCCACAAGAAGTGTTGGACACCCTTCGGCACAAGTGGCACGTGAACGGGATTGACGCTGATTTGACTCCTTACATCTCACACCCGAAGGAGCCAAAATATTATTTCCGAGATGAATCGCGCATTCGATACGAACCGGTGTTTTCCACCGCTTCGGTCAGAACCCACGACTACGTGCTGCACTGTTCCAAACTAGAGTAGTTCCGGATTTCTCGCCCAGCTCAAGGAAGTCGGTTGGACCGATAAATTTTCAGTGTAAGCCGGACCAGTCGTCGGCTAGCAGGATTGAATTGCTGGGATTCGAGGGATCGTATTTTACGCTTGCCGTTTGGCCTACGGCGGCACGCTTGAGGTGGAGGCGCTCTTCGAGGCCGGTGACGTCTTGCGCGGTTTCGTAGGTGACGCCGGAGATTGAATAGGTGTAATAGATGAGGCGCTGCGTTCCGTTGGTGGAGGCAGTTGCGGTTATCTTCGCGCCGCTGCTAGTGCCGGGATTATGTTTTGCGGGAGTCGAATGCTGCTTGGCTTCGTCGGCTGGCAGGCCATCTTCGGAAATTTCGAGGATCTGGCCTTCGACGATGCGGCCGACTTTGTTGAGGTAGGCGCGGCGCTGGCGTTCAATTTCGGAATCGTCGATGGGTTTGCGCCGCAGCCAGAGGATGATACCGATGGCGGCCATGACGACGAGGCCGGCAACCGGCAGCAATTCGCTCCAATTCGAAAAAAGGTGTTTCAACGCCCGCCTTTACGCGCGCCGACCGGCTCGGAAATTTCGCCGAGCGTATCGCGCGCTTTTTCCCAGTCTTTCAGGAACGATTCGAGGCCCCGGTCCGTAAGCGGATGCTTGAAGAGCATTTCGAAAACTTTGTAGGGCATGGTTCCGATATGCGCTCCCATCTTCGCGGCTTCGACCACGTGCATCGGATGGCGAAGGCTCGCGGCGAGCACCTGCGTCTTGTAATCATACGCGCGATAAATTTGCATGATGTCGCGAAGAAGAATCATGCTGTCTTGAGAGATATCATCGAGGCGGCCGAGAAACGGGCTGACGAAATAGGCGCCGGCTTTGGCGGCGAGAAGCGCCTGCGAGGCGGAGAAGACGAGAGTGACGTTGACGCGGATGCCTTCTTTGGAGAGAACGCTGAGGGCGCGGACGCCGTCGGGCGTCATGGGAATTTTTGCGACGACATTGGTATGCCAGCTGACCACTTCGCGGGCTTCGCGGAGCATGCCGTCGTAATCGGTGGAGACGACTTCGGCGCTGATGGCGCCGTTTTTTACGATGTTGCAGATTTCGATGATGAGTTCGCGGAAGGGCTTTTTTTCTTTGGCGGCGAGGGTGGGGTTGGTCGTGATGCCGTCGATGACGCCGGAGGCTGCGCCCTGGCGGATTTCGTCGAGATTTGCGGTGTCGAGGAAGAATTTCATTTTTTCACCTCTGTGATTGGTTCAATGTACTTCAGGGGCTGAAGCCCCTGGTCATAAACGTGATTTGAGTGTCGCGGTTAAAACCGCGGCCTACAAGGCCCCTGTCCGGCAGCGGCTAGCCAGTGAATCGGAATGACCTGCCGCGACCAGCAGCGCCTATTCGGCGAAGGCGACGACCGGGTTGCGAAGTGTGCCGATTCCGGTGACGCTTACTTCTACTACGTCGCCGTCGGCCAGGGTGCCGATTCCGGCTGGCGTTCCGGTGGCGATCACGTCGCCGGGTTCGAGCGTCATCACCTCAGCTATCCAGTGAATTATAACATCAACGGAAAAGATCATTTCCGAGACGCTGGCGGACTGTTTCCGAACGCCGTTGACGTAGGTCTCCACTCTGGTATCGGCAAGATTGAGGTCGGACTCCAGTAGCGGGCCGAAGGGGGAGAAGGTGTCGAAGCTCTTGCCGCGGGTCCATTGGCCGTCGAGTTTCTGGAGGTCGCGGGCGGTGACGTCGTTGTAGCAAGTGTAGCCGAGGATGTAGGGGCGGACGTCTTCGTTGGGGGCGAGGAGGTGGCAGCGGCGGCCGATGATGATGGCGATTTCGCCTTCGTAGTCGACGCGCTGGGAGATGGTCGGGAGGATGATGGGTTCTTCGGGGGCGATGATGGCTGACGGAGGCTTCAGGAAAATTATGGGACTCTTCGGCGGAGGGCCGCCCATTTCGGCGGCGTGGTCGACGTAATTTTTGCCGACGCAAACGATTTTCGAGGGGACGGAGGGCGGGAGGAATTTGACGGAGCCGAGCGGCCATTTTTGGTCGGTGCGCTCGCGCGGGCCCCAGAGTTCACCGCTGAATTCATGCACGGTGTTGGCTTCGATGACGCCGTGGCGCACGTGGGGATGTGATTCGTGAGGAGCGCGGGCGATATCGGCGGCTGCGAATTCGAGCGGCTGGAAGCGGCAAAGTTTCATGATTTAGGGTTCACAGTGAAGATTTCATGGTTGCTGATGGAGATGATCCGTGCGGCGGCGGCGAGGAGCGACCGGGTGCTGGCGCGCCTCGAGAAACATGCCAATCACCCAGGCGCCGACGGCGGCTACACCGTAGACGATAGTGCCTTCGACGAGCGCTTCAAACGGACTGCGCAAAGCCTGAAAAAGATTCTGGTAGAACATGCCGGCGACGTCGTAAGCGACGACGAATGTGACCCAACCAATCATAGCGGACGCGAACATGGGCATCGGGCGGTTGAAGTAGCGGGCGATCGGAATCAGCATGCAGATAAAAAATAGCGCGCAGAAAGTGGCATTGCGCTCGAGGGCGTAGCGCTCAAGGCCAGCGACGTGATTGGCGACAAAGAGCGCGGCAATCATGACCACGATCAAGGCTGCGCCCATGTAAATGCCGGTTTGCAACGCGGTGCGGTGCGTGGAGGCCAGGACTTTACGGCCAACCTTCAGAGGATCGGGAATCAGATGTTCAGTCATCTCTTCCGCTGATTTTTTTCAACTATTGCTGATCGGGCTCTGGAACGCTGCCTGACGCCGGCGGGCTGGCCGGGCTTTCGTTTCCAGAGCGATCGACCGCGGTGACAGTATAAAAATAAGTGCGACCGGGCGCTGCATTCATATCGCGAAACGCGGGCGTAAGCAACAACTCGGGGTTCAGGCGTGTTCCAGGGCGCGCAGGATCATCGCTTCTATAGACGTTGTAACCCGCGATGTCGGTTGCTGTGCTGATGGACCAGGAAAGATCAAGGTAGCCCGGTGTTCCGCCGAGCGCAGGAACAAAGGCGACGACAAGATCCTGCGGGGCAGGCGGGGGAAAAACATCTCTCGGACTGATCGTGGCGAAATTTGAGTCGAGAGACTCGATCTGGACGCTTGGATACTGAGCGATGCTGCGCACCGAGTACATGTAGGTCTTGCCGAGCTCGGTCTGCGTATCGATGTAGGGCGGGGATACGGGTTCTGCGATGCGCGCGAAGGGAACTTTTGGACTGGCCGCTTCCGTGTTGCTGGCAGCGGCAGGATTCGCACCGGCATTTGCGCCCGGTTCCATTTCCGCTCGATACACACAATACAAAACGATGTTGGTCGCCGTGCCGATAATAGTTTTTTCGGGCGGCGTCCATGAGAGCACAACGCCCGCGCGCGTAAATTCAGCCTTAAGGTCTGCGATCGAAATGGCCGGGGGATATACCGCGAGAGCGGCAACGTCCGAATTTGCGGAAAGTTTTTTTGGGGCGACAAACGTGCGGACGAGATACACAGCCTCGCGCCCGTCGGCGACGAAATCCTCGGCGCGTAGCGAATCGACAAATCGAACTCGTCCCTGGACCGTGTAGCGATCCACCATTGAGGGCGGAATCGTAATCAGCAAAGTGGGATTTGCAGGAGCGACGACCGCCGGCGAAGTGGCTGGGGGGATTGGCTCGAAATCCCGGTACACATTGACGGAGATCGGTTTTAGAATCTCGCGCTTTTCGACGGAGTCACGGGGAAGCGTAAAGGTGAGAATCACGTCGTTGCCGGATTGAGAGGCAGTCAGGTCAGTCACAGGAGTTGGGGTGGGCGGTTTGCGCTCGATGGGTTCGCCGGGAGCGGCACAGCCGTAGAGAATGAAAATGGAAAAGAGAAAATAGAAAATCGGGAGGCGGGGGGCGTAAGAGTGAGCGGCGAGGCTGGGTGTGAGGTCCCCTTGTCGAATTTCCATTTTCGATTTTCTAGAGAATGTAGCGGCTCAGGTCCTGGTCTTTCACGATGTTCGCGAGCTGCTTTTGCACGTAAGCAGCATCGAGCTTAAAGGATTTCTTTTTCATTTCGGGAGCCTCGAAGGAAATTTCTTCGAGCACTTTTTCGAGAATCGTGTGCAGGCGGCGCGCGCCGATATTTTCGGTGTGCTCGTTCACTTTGGCGGCAAAGCCGGCAATTGACGCGATCGCGTCCTCGGTGAACGCAAGCTTGAAACCCTCGGTATCGAGAAGCGCCACGTATTGCTTGATCAGCGCGTTTTTCGGCTCAGTAAGGATGCGGATGAAGTCGGCTTCCGAGAGCGAGCTGAGCTCGACGCGGATCGGAAAGCGGCCCTGCAATTCAGGGATCAGATCGGACGGCTTCGTGGTGTGGAACGCGCCGGCAGCGATGAAAAGAATATGATCGGTGCGCACCATGCCGTAGCGCGTGTTCACGGTGGTGCCCTCAACGATCGGAAGAATGTCGCGCTGAACGCCTTCGCGCGAAACGTCCGGGCCGTGGCCGGATTCGCGGCCGGCGATCTTGTCGATTTCATCGATGAAGAGAATTCCCATCTGTTCGACGCGATCGACCGCCATGCGCGTCACCTGGTCCATGTCGATCAGGCGGTTTTCCTCTTCCTGAATAAGATAATCGAAGGCCTCGGCCACCGTCATCTTCCGCTTCTTCTTTTGCTGGCCGAACATGCCGGATAGCATGTCCTTCACGTTGACGTCCATCTCCTCGACGCCCTGATTCGTGATGATTTCGAAGGAAGGCATGGAGCGTTCGCGCACTTCCACTTCCACCATGCGCTGATCGAGCTTGCCTTCGCGCAGTTGCACGCGAAGCTTTTCGCGCGTGCGCTGCACTTGCTCGCGGCGCTGCGATTCCGAAGCCGGACTCGCGTCCGCCGGGACGGGAGACGCCGGGAGGAGGAGATCGAGCAGGCGCTCTTCGGCTGACTGCTCGGCGCGCTCAGCCACTTCATCGAGCTTCTCTTCGCGCACCATGTCGATCGCGGTTTCGACGAGGTCGCGCACCATGGACTCAACGTCGCGGCCCACGTAGCCCACTTCGGTGTACTTTGAGGCTTCCACTTTGACGAAGGGGCAGCCGGCCAGACGGGCGAGGCGGCGCGCAATTTCTGTCTTGCCCACACCGGTGGGCCCGATCATCAGAATATTTTTGGGAAGAATATCTTCGGCTAGCTCCGGAGTGAGCTTCTGGCGGCGAACGCGATTGCGGAGCGCAATGGCGACCGCCTTCTTGGCCGCGTTCTGGCCCACGATATATTTATCGAGCTCGACGACAATTTCGCGCGGCGTGAGCTCGTCAAACGATGGGAGCGGTTCCGGTTCCGAAGCCTGCGATTCTCCGGCCAAATAGATCACCATATCTTTCTCCGATTTACCGGTCATAGTTCTTCGATGCTGAATTGCGCGTTGGTGAAGATGCAGATTTCGCTGGCGATGCGCATGGCTTCCTGGGCGATGTCTTTCGCATTCATTTTTGTGAATTTGATTAAAGCGCGCGCCGCGGCAAGAGCGTAAGGGCCGCCCGAGCCTATCGCAGTGAGGCCGTCGTCAGGCTCGATCACGTCGCCATTGCCCGACAGCAGAAACGTGGATTTCGCGTCGGCAACAACCAGAAGCGCGTCGAGGTGGCGAAGCGACCGGTCCGTCCGCCATTCCTTGGCGAGTTCCACGGCCGAGCGCGAAAGATTGCCGTGAAATTCCTGCAATTTATTCTCGAAGCGCTGGAAGAGCGAAAGCGCGTCGGCCGTGCTGCCGGCGAAACCAGCGAGGATTTTGTCGTTATAGAGGCGGCGCGTCTTTTTGGCGTTGTGCTTGATAACGCCTTCGCCGAGCGTCACCTGCCCGTCAGCGGCCAGAACCACTTTATTGTCGCGGCGCACGCAAAGCACCGTGGTGCTGTGTATCTGCGGAGATTTTCGCTTGCTGTGCATCAGGCGATTATACCCCGCGAGGCGCGATTGAGCGAATTCGGTGGGTCTTATTGTAGTGGTTAGTTTCCGACAATGCTCCTAATCAGCAGTTACCGTGGGACCAAGACGGCGGGACAGCTGGTGCCAAGCGGATTTCTCGACATCTATCCGGCGACATCCGCGTTGGCCGCTCTTCCATCGGGTGAGCTTGAGTACTTTCGTAAGCCGCAGTGAATACAACGCCGAATGAAAATTACGTCGTACCATCCCTTGAGGATGAGATTCGGAGGGCTTTGCTTCATGGAAACAAAATACCATTGCTGGCATCGGGGACAGCGCCAAGACAGCAGCCTGACTTCGATGAATACGAACAGAATCACCCAAACGGCTAATGAAAAACGGGGTGATAACAAAGGAATAGCAGTCAGGTACGGAGCCCAAATTGGCGCCAATACGATGCTCAGGTAGAACGCAAGCGCGCAATTCCTGAGTACCTTGTACTGTTGCCAATCTCGGTCATAGGAGGTCGTTTGCGCTTGCGTGGTCGGCGCGATACCCAGCAAGGCAATGACGCCGAGGGCCAATAAGGAACCAATCATTTTGACGGCATCTTACCCTGCTCGTCCGGTTACTGTCGATCACAAGGATTATCACCACCTGATCGCCTGGTTCCTGGTTAACGCCGTTACTTGAAACTGACCAGCACAGGATTGCCGCATGACATCGCGTCAATTATTCTTGGCGTCTTTCTCTGCTTTCTTGCGGGCGCCTTTGCCAACTTTTTCCCAGCGCTCGTCGAGAGATTGCTTGCTGAAGAGCGAATCGGGGAGATTGGTGTTGTAGTCGCACTTGTCGAAGAAAACCTGATAAATCTTGATGTGATTGCGTTCGCGGGTGAACTGAAAAGCTGTCTGGATCCCGTTGATCGGGTGATAATTCGAATAATATTCGAGCTCATCGGTTTTCATGCGGGTGTTTGCGTCACGCGTGTCCACGATCTTTCGAAGTGGAAGATGGGTGGCTCGCGCAAAGGCAATCTTGATCGTGCGATTGTCGCTATCGACCAGTTCCACCCACTCGGCTTCCCTCAAGTCCACGATGTCCTGGCCCGCATATCGGAAAACCATGTTGGGTTCCTTGATTCGGGTCCGCAGGATGTAGTCGAGATCCTTCTTCGTATCTTCCTGGAAGCGAGCTATGTCGGCGCCGGACGCGTCGGAAACGCCGCCGCGATCGAGCGTCCAGCCTTTGTCGCCATCCATCACCGTAATGATGTTGCGCTTGGGCAGATTCTCGGTGCGGTCCTTGAATGGAGGAATGGTGTAATCGACGAATTTTTCGAAGCCATTCAGCTCGCCGGCGTGGCCGAACTGGCTGAGCCGGCCTTCGCAGGTGGCGTCGCGAAGGTTCAGATACGCGGTGCCGCCCAATGCTTGAATCGCCTGCTGCAAAATCTCTTTGGCTTTCGCGGCGCTTTCCGCCGGCATCATGTCCTGAGGATTTTGAGCCAAGGCGGATGGTGACACTTGTAAGCCCGCGCCGGCCACTAAAAGGGACAGAATAACTGCGCGCAAAGTTATCCGCACAATACAGCGCCTCCATTTACGTTGATTACTTCACCGGTCACGAAGGTTGCCAGGTCAGAAGCCGCAAACAGGATCGGACCCGCGATTTCTTCCGCCGTGCCCGGTCGTTTCAGAGGAATCGCCGCGGCAGCCTGCTTGAGGCCGGCTTTATCGCGCAGAACGGACGCGGACATGTCCGTATCGACCCAGCCGGGCGCCACGCAGTTCACGAGGATGTTGTGGCGCGCGAGTTCCGTCGACAGGCCCTTCACAAAACTGATGATTGCGCCCTTCGATGCGCCGTAGTGCGTGTGAAACGATTCGCCTCGTTGACCCGCGGTGGAGCTGATGGCGATGATGCGGCCGCCGCGCTGAGCGATCATGTGCGGCACTGCGAAGTGAATCACGGAGTAGACGCTTTTCACGTTGACGCGCATCATATCGTCCCACTCGCGCTCGGTGAGCTTTTCGATGGGAGCATCGGCTTCATTCCAGATGCCGGCATTGGCCACAAGGATGTCGATGCGGCCCAGACGCTCGCGCGTGAATTCCACCAATTTTTTTGCATCGGCCATTTTGCTCAGGTCGGCTTTGAGCGACTCGATGCGCGTGCCATTCTTGCGCGCTTCCTGTTCGAGCTGCGTAGCGGCTTCGCGACTGCGGTGATAATTGAACACCACGTCAGCCCCCGCCTGCGCGAATAGGCGCACTGTAGCGGCTCCGATGCCGCGCGAGCCGCCGGTTATGAGAGCCGCCTTGCCTGCCAGCGAAATCATGTTTCCCCCAAGAGTGATGTCCCAAAATGATGACGAACCATGAAGCGGCCATGCAGCTGCGTGGGTGCCAAATTCGTCGCTCGCGCATCCGGGACAGCAGCGATGCCAGCGCCGAGCGCGGTCGCCAATTCTCAGCGCGGGCTATGCCGTCTTGACCGCCGCTTTGCGTGCGACTTCCATCAAGCTGCCAAACAAACGCTGGGCGAGTGGATCCGACTCAGCCATCCGTTCCGGGTGCCACTGGACGCCGGTCACCCAGTTCGAGTCCCCTGTCCATTCGACGGCTTCGATCACTCCGTCCGGCGCCCGGGCAGCAATGCGCAGGCTGCGGCCGGGATCGAGGATCGACTGATGGTGGGAGCTGTTGATACCAACTTCGTCCGCGCCCGCCAATTCCCGAAGCCGCGAACCAGATTCAATTTTTGCAGCATGGAAGGGTTCCGGGGCGCCTTGATCGCGGTTGGACCATGGATGCTGAATCGGCGTGTGAAGCGCGCTGGGAATATCCTGAATCAGCGTGCCGCCCAGAAAGACATTCATGCTCTGAACGCCGTAGCAGATTGCCAGAACGGGTTTGTGTTCGGCGAAAGCATGTTCGAGAAGCGCAAAATCGGTGCGCTCGCGGTCCGGGTCAGCGTTGGCAGAAGCAGGATTTCGAGCAGCGCCGTAGAGCGACGGATTTACGTCTGCGGGGCTCCCGGTCAGGACTACCGCATCGAGTGAGCTGGCCAATTGCCGCAGCTTGTCTGCCGAGAGTAAGAGGGAGACTTCGACGGGTTCACCGCCCGCTCTGACGACGGCTTCGCGGTACTTATCATATTTGCCGCGCTCGCCCTTAAGTTCTTCGTTTCGTGTGCGGTACGGGATTCCGACACGCGGCTTGGGAGACGTATCAGGAGCCATGAAACAGCAATCGTACCATCAGAGTTGCGAGGCGGCAACTTGGATGAGCGAAGGGGCCTTGAACAGTCCTGTGGCCCAATCTGCCGCGGCCACTCGCCCAAATTTCAGCCGAGTGGCGTTTGGAGGCCGGGAACCGCTTAAAGTCCCGCGGACAGCGAGATCATTCGCGAAGGCACACCCGCACTCGATCTCCCGGAAGGAGAAGCTGGCTTCCTGGGAGGATTTACCTTCAGCCAGAGTTCGTAATTTTGCTTCATTTGCTCGATGTGGTGCGGGATGTGGCGCTCCTGAATATCGACCCAATCCTCCAGGCGAAGCAGGCCGTCGTCGGGCTGCTCGACGGCATTCGACCAGACCGGATCGGGCAGGGAGGCAAGCAGTTGATAGGTCATCTTGCGCAGCCGGCGAATGATTTCGAGCGCTTCGCGCGTGCTCTGATGAAAATATCCGAGCGAGCCGGCCCAGCGGGCTGCATCAAATTGCAGCACTGCGCTTCCCGGCTCCGCTATGAAGCGGCGGCAGCGAACGTATGCGCTGGCTTCGCTATCAGCGAGATGCAGAATCGTTTCGTGAATGCTCCACTTTTCGGGAGATGGCTTGTACAGCCACATTTTCTTTGGAAATTGTCGCAGCGCGCCGGCAGCAGTATGGGCGCATGGCCGAAAGATTCCAGCTTGCTTCGTCTCTCCTCGCGTGTCATTAGGCCCTCCAGCTATATCGCTTAGACGCTCGTTCGTGCAGATTGGGTACCAAGCTCCAGTTCAATAAACGAACAAAAGGCGTTAATTGTTTCCGCACATTCGTGATTCCTTGCACAGAAAATTTAGTTCCGTTCGGACGTGAGAGAAATTCGTTCGCGCTTGGGACGTATAAAGTCGAATTTCGGATTCGCACTACGTGCGATTTTGGGCGCAAAATACAGGTTTCCCTGTAGCTCCACAAGGAACTAATACGGGATATGGATTGCTGAATGATTTACGGGATTCAGGAGTGGGCTGGCATCGGCAGCTTTCGTTTGCGCCAATAGTCGCAGATCGCCGACGAGATAAGCGAACCGTAACGAAGACTGCGTCGTTTTCGCGCGCCATTTCGATGCTGATCGAGAGCTTGGAATGGATCCATATGATCGAGTGGCCAGCAGATGAGCGCATTTCTGCTAGCAGCGGGACTGAGATTGCGCGCGGTTGGCGCGGTTCGGTGAGAATCACCGCGTGCGCGTGCGGGAACAGCCGCCGGCATTCTCCACGGCTTTATCGCGCATGCTCCTAAACGAGATGAATCGGCGCCGGCAATCCTGCCAGAAATCGAGAAGTTCGCGAGCGCCGGCGGGTTGTGGTGCGTCGAGATAGACGGTCGGAAAGGCGCTCGAGCCGCCCGGGCGACATGTCCGTATCCACCCAGCCGGGCGCCACGCAGTTCACGAGGATGTTGTGGCGCGCGAGTTCCGTGGAAAGGCCTTTCACAAAACTGATGATTGCGCCCTTCGATGCGCCGTAGTGCGTGTGAAACGATTCGCCGCGCTGGCCTGCGGTGGAGCTGATGGCGATGATGCGGCCGCCGCGCTGAGCGATCATGTGCGGCACCGCGAAATGAATCACGGAGTAGACGCTCTTCACGTTGACGCGCATCATTTCGTCCCACTCGCGCTCGGTAAGCTTTTCGATGGGCGCATCGGCTTCATTCCAGATGCCGGCATTGGCCACAAGGATGTCGATGCGGCCCAGGCGCTCGCGCGTGAATTCCACCAGTTTTTTTGCATCGGCCATTTTGCTCAGGTCGGCTTTGAGCGACTCGACGCGCGTGCCATTCTTGCGCGTTTCCTGTTCAAGCTGCGTAGCGGCTTCGCGACTGCGGTGGTAGTTGAACACCACGTCAGCCCCCGCCTGCGCGAATAGCCGCACTGTGGCAGCTCCGATGCCGCGCGAGCCGCCGGTTATGAGAGCCGCCTTGCCTGCCAGCGAAATCATGTTTCCCCCAAGAGTGATGTCCCAAAATGATGATGAATGATGAAGCGGCCATGCAGCTGCGTGGGTGCCAAATTCATTGCTCGCGCATCCGGGACAGCAGCGATGCAGCGCCAAGCGCGGTCGCCAATTCATAAGCGCGGGCTATGCCGTCTTGACCGCCGCTTTGCGTGCGACTTCCATCAAGCTGCCAAACAAACGCTGGGCGAGTGGATCCGACTCAGCCATCCGTTCCGGGTGCCACTGGACGCCGGTCACCCAGTTCGAGTCCCCTGTCCATTCGACGGCTTCGATCACTCCGTCCGGCGCCCGGGCAGCAATGCGCAGGCTGCGGCCGGGATCGAGGATCGACTGATGGTGGGAGCTGTTGATACCAACTTCGTCCGCGCCCGCCAATTCCCGAAGCCGCGAACCAGATTCAATTTTTGCAGCATGGAAGGGTTCCGGGGCGCCTTGATCGCGGTTGGACCATGGATGCTGAATCGGCGTGTGAAGCGCGCTGGGAATATCCTGAATCAGCGTGCCGCCCAGAAAGACATTCATGCTCTGAACGCCGTAGCAGATTGCCAGAACGGGTTTGTGTTCGGCGAAAGCATGTTCGAGAAGCGCAAAATCGGTGCGCTCGCGGTCCGGGTCAGCGTTGGCAGAAGCAGGATTTCGAGCAGCGCCGTAGAGCGACGGATTTACGTCTGCGGGGCTCCCGGTCAGGACTACCGCATCGAGTGAGCTGGCCAATTGCCGCAGCTTGTCTGCCGAGAGTAAGAGGGAGACTTCGACGGGTTCACCGCCCGCTCTGACGACGGCTTCGCGGTACTTATCATATTTGCCGCGCTCGCCCTTAAGTTCTTCGTTTCGTGTGCGGTACGGGATTCCGACACGCGGCTTGGGAGACGTATCAGGAGCCATGAAACAGCAATCGTACCATCAGAGTTGCGAGGCGGCAACTTGGATGAGCGAAGGGGCCTTGAACAGTCCTGTGGCCCAATCTGCCGCGGCCACTCGCCCAAATTTCAGCCGAGTGGCGTTTGGAGGCCGGGAACCGCTTAAAGTCCCGCGGACAGCGAGATCATTCGCGAAGGCACACCCGCACTCGATCTCCCGGAAGGAGAAGCTGGCTTCCTGGGAGGATTTACCTTCAGCCAGAGTTCGTAATTTTGCTTCATTTGCTCGATGTGGTGCGGGATGTGGCGCTCCTGAATATCGACCCAGTCCTCCAGGCGAAGCAGGCCGTCGTCGGGCTGCTCCACGGCATTCGACCAGATCAGATCGGGCAGGGAGGCAAGCAGTTGATAGGTCATCTTGCGCAGCCTGCGAATGATTTCGAGCGCTTCGCGCGTGCTCTGATGAAAATATCCGAGCGAGCCGGCCCAGCGGGCTGCATCAAATTGCAGCACCGCGCTTCCCGGCTCCGCTATGAAGCGGCGGCAACGAACGTATCCGCTGGCTTCGCTGTCAGCGAGATGCAGAATCGTTTCGTGAATGCTCCACTTTTCGGCCGATGGCTTATACAGCCACATTTTCTTTGGAAATTGCCGTAGTGCGCCGGCAAGCAGTATGGGCGCGTGGCCGAAAGATTCCAGTTTGCTTCGTCTATCCTCGCGTGTCATTAGGCCCTCCAGCTATATCGCTTAGACGCTCGTTCGTGCAGATTGGGTACCAAGCTCCAGTTAAATAAACGAACAAAAGGCGTTAATTGTTTCCGCACATTCGTAATTCCTTGCACAGAAAATTTAGTTCCGTTCGGACGTGAGAAAAATTCGTCCGCGCTTGGGACGTATAAGGCCGAATTTCGGATTCGCACTACGTGCGATTTTGGGCGCAAAATACAGGTTTCCCTGTAGCTCCACAAGGAACTAAATACGGGATATGGATTGCTGAATATACGATTTACGGGATTTAGGAGCGGGCTGGCGTTGGAAGCTTTCGTTTGCGCCAATGGCCCCGCAAATCGCCAACCAGATAAAGCGAACCTGTAACGAAAATGGCGTCGTTTTCGCGTGCCAGTTCGAGTGCGCGATCAAGGGCCTGGAATGGATCTCGAATAATAACGGGGTGGGGCGATGCCAGATGAGCGGTCATTTCTGCTAGCAGCGGGACTGAAATTGCGCGCGGTTGTCGCGGCTCGGTAAGAATCACATTGTGCGCGTGAGGAAACAGCACGCCGGCAATCTCGTCCACGGCTTTATCGCGCATTGCCCCGTAAATAAGGATGATTCGGCGACCGGCAAGATCGCGCTGCCAGAATTCGAGAAGTTCGCGAGCGCCGGAGGGGTTGTGCGCGCCGTCGAGATATACGGCGGGCTTTTCCGATAGCCGCTCGAGGCGTCCTGGCCACTTCACATTTGCGATGCCTCGTTCGATGTCTTGATCTTCGATATGAAATTTGCGGCTTTCTGAAAGAACGCGCGCAGCGGTGGCGGCGGCGAGAGCGTTGCGGAGCTGGAAACGGCCAGGAAGCGCCGGAGCGATCGTGAGTCTCACGCGCGATTCTTTGGAGGTGGCGACGGCTTGATAGAGACCGGCCGATGAGGGCCCTTCTTCTAGCTCCCACGCGTCCTCGATATCGAGGAGGCGCGCCCGCATTTCTGCGCACTTTTGAGCGATCACGGCGCGGGCCTCCGGACGCGTGACCGAACTGACGACTGCCGCGCCGGGTTTGATGATGCCGGCCTTTTCCGCCGCAATTTCGGCGATGGAATGGCCGAGGAAATTCTCATGATCGAAATCGATGGGCGTGATGATGGCTACCTCGGGCGTGACGATGTTGGTCGAATCGAGCCGGCCGCCGAGACCCACTTCGTAGATAGCGAAATCGATGCGCTGCTCGGCAAAAATCAGAAAAGCCATCGCGGTGACGCATTCGAAGTAGGTGGGGTGCGCGGTCAGCTTTCCCGAGGCCATCAGCGATTCGATCGAGGCGTGCACACGCGTCCATGCGGCGGCGAAGATTTCGTCCAAAACCGGTTCGCCATTCAGGCGGATGCGTTCGTTGATGCGTTCAAGATGAGGCGAAGTGTAGAGCCCGGTACGCAGGCCGGCGGAGCGAAGGATTGACTCGAGGATGGCGGCCGTCGAGCCTTTGCCATTCGTGCCGGCAATGTGAGCGCAGGGAGTGGCGCGATGCGGATTTCCCAGATCGTCGGCGAGCACGGAGATATTTTCGAGGCCGAATTTCTGGACGCGAGCCTGCTGCGGCGCCGCGAGTTCTCTGCCCAGCGCCAGAAGCGAGCGGACGGAATCTTCGTAATTCATCTTCGTGATTGGTTGCCGTGATTCGAACTATTTTTTCGTGATTCGATCTATGAATCGAGAAAAAACGTGAGCGCCTGGCTGACGTAAGGCTTCAGTTCCTTGCGTGGAACAATCGCGTCGAGAAATCCGTGCTCGAGTAGGAATTCAGCGGTCTGGAAGCCTTCAGGAAGCTTCTGGCGGATCGTATCCTCAATCACGCGCGGGCCTGCGAAGCCGATCAGGGCGCCAGGTTCGGCGATATTCAAATCGCCGAGCATCGCGTAGCTGGCCGTAACGCCACCGGTGGTGGGATCCGTCAAGATCGAAATGTAGGGTATGCGCGCGTCATCTAAGCGCGCGAGCGCAGCCGAGACTTTCACCAACTGCATCAGGCTGACCACGCCTTCCATCATGCGCGCGCCGCCGGAGCAGGAAACGATGACCAGCGGATATTTCTTATCAATCGAGCGCTCAATGGCGCGAGCCGCTTTTTCTCCCACCACCGCTCCCATCGACCCGCCGATAAATCCGAACTCCATCGAACAGCAGATCACCGGGCGTCCATCGATCAGGCCTTCGGCGGTGAGGATTGCGTCCTTCATGCCGAGCTTGTGCTGCGCGTCTTTCAGCCGCTGGGCATAGGGTTTCGTGTCCGAGAAATGAAGCGGATCGCTCGAGGCGAGATCGGGGTCGAATTCATCGTAGCGTTCATCATCGAGCAGAAGCTCGAGTCGGCGGCGCGCCCCCAACCGGAAATGATGGTCACACTTCGGGCACACGTTCCAATTCGATTCCAGATCTTTCTTCCAGGTAATGGCGCGGCACGAACTGCACTTCGTCCACATGCCTTCGGTGCGCACCCGGCGCTCCTCCACCGGCGTGGGGTTTTCAATCGATTTCTTTTCGCGCTTGAACCAGGTCATGTCTAGTAGTCGATTCCCCTCTGCGCCAGGATGCCTTTCGTGTACGGATGCTTGATTTCGCGCATTTCAGTGACGAGGTCGGCGGCTTCGACAAGCTTGGAATGCGCGTTGCGGCCGGTGCAGATCACGTGAATGCGTTCGGGGCGTTTCACCAGGGCATCCACCACTCGATCCGCATCGAGCATTTTATAGCTGATCACGTAGTTGATTTCGTCGAGCACCACCAAATCGTATTTCTCCCCATAAATCTGTGCGCGCGCAAATTCCCAGGCCTGCTCGCTCATCCGTATGTCTTCGGGATCCGTGTCCGCCCCGCCCACTTTGACGAACCCGCGGCCCATCGGGCGGATCTCGAACTTATCATCACCGAGCATTTTCGCGGCGTCGAGTTCACCGTAGTGCCATGAACCTTTGATGAATTGGACCATCAACACGCGCAGGCCCTGCCCCACGGCGCGAAAAGCGGTGCCCAGAGCGCAGGTGGTCTTGCCCTTGCCTGGCCCTGTGTAGACGATGAGAAGTCCTTTGCCTTCCGGCATTCGTTCACGCCCAATGTGAGTCCACAATAGTGGCCGCAAGCTGCATCAAAGGTCAAGCAGCCACGTCTAATAGCCCGTTATCCGTCCAGCCTTTCATGCTTTACTGAGAGTTCCAAATTGAAATATCGAAAGGAATAAAATTATGTCATCGCTTGCGCCCTCGGCACCCACCTCGAAAGGAATGCTTTGGACGGGACGGATACTCAGCGGCCTGATTGTTGCGCTGATGCTTTTCGCGGCGAGTTTTGGGTTTCTCAAACCGGAGATGTCGCGGCAGGGGATGAAAGACATGGGGTATCCGCAGTCTGTGGGGATGCCGATCACGATTGCGCTGCTCGCATCCACCTTGCTGTATGCGATTCCGCGCACCTGCGTGCTGGGCGCAATTCTGCTGACGGGCTATTTCGGCGGCGCGATTGCGACCCACGTGAGGCTCGAGCAACCGGCGTTCGTAATGGCGCTTTCTATCGGGGTGTTGGCGTGGCTGGGGATTTATCTGCGCGACGCGCGGCTGCGCGCGCTGCTGCCGTTACGCACTTGACGCAGCGATTCGTATCTTTGCAGTAGCTCGACGCAGGCGGCGCGACTACGCGCCGCGAGCTGATTTTGAGAGCCCTTTCAATGTAGCCTCGTCAACCTTCACATCCGCTGCCGCCACATTCTCTTCGAGATGTTCTACGCGCGAAGTGCCGGGAATCGGCAGCATCACGGGCGAACGATGCAAGAGCCAGGCGAGCGCAAGCTGCGACGGCGTGATTTTCAACTTGGCTGCTGTTTGTTCGAGTGAGGTGCCCGATTTGGATACGTCGCCGGACGCCAGAGGAAACCAGGGAATGAATCCCAGGCCCGCTTTCTCGCAGTAATCGACAACGTCTTCTGCCGCGCGGTCCACCACGCTGTAGCGATTCTGAACCGAGACGATGGGGACGATGCTGCGCGCGTGTTCGATGTCTTTCACGCTCACTTCCGACAAACCAATGTGATTAATCTTTCCTTCCGATTGCAGAAGCTGCAGCGCGCCGAGTTGATCGTCCGCCGGTACTTTTGAATCGATACGATGAAGCTGGAAAAGCTCAATCCGGTCAAGGCGGAGTCGTTTCAGGCTGCCTTCGCACGCGGCGCGCAAATGTTCCGGCTTGCCATTCGTCACCCATTTGTCCGGACCGGGCCGCTCGAAGCCTGCTTTCGTCGCAATCACGAGCCCTGCAGGATATGGATGCAAAGCTTCAGCGATCAGTTCTTCCGCCACATCAGGGCCATAGGAATCCGCAGTGTCGATAAAATTGATTCCGAGTTCAACGGCGCGGCGCAGAACTCGAATTGCTTCGTTGCGATCCTTCGGCGGCCCCCAGATTCCTTTTCCCGTGAGGCGCATCGTGCCGTAACCCAGGCGGTTGATGATGAGATCGCCGCCGATTCGGAATTGTCCGGATTTGGCGGCTGGTAGCGATTGCCATTCTATCTTTGCGGCTGCTGTAGCCATTTGTGTTCCCTCCCGATCGGCTGGTGGCTTTTCGATTTATCTTGATGTGATGTCGAGCGGAGCCTTTTGGACTCTCGGTAAAATCTGGGCGGGTGAGGCGCTCGCGTTTGACTCGCGGCAGCGGGCGGGGCAGAATCCAGAGTAGATTGATTGGCGCGTATCTGGCAATTTATTTTCCGCTCCAATTTATTTCCCGGTCAAGGAGGTCAAGGAGATGAGACAACATGAAGAGAATCCTGGCGCTGTGTGCGATGGCTTTGATTGGACTGACGGTTTTTGCGGCATCGAGCTGTGCGCAAGATAAGAACCGGCCGAGTCCTCCAGCAAAGGCCGAATGCAAGTTGGCCGATGGCAAGACGATCACGATTGATTATTCGAGTCCGCGCATGAAGGGGCGGAAGATTTTCGGCGAATTAGTGCCTTACGGAAAAGTCTGGCGCGCGGGCGCGAATGAAGCGACCACGTTCGTGACGACGGGAGACACGAGCGTCGGCGGCACGACTGTGCCGGCTGGCAGCTACACGATCTTCGTGATTCCAAACGCGGACAAGTGGACGCTGGTGATCAGCAAGAAGACCGGCGAGTGGGGCACAGCATATCCGGGAGAACCGAACGACTTGGCGCGCGTTGATATGGCGGTGTCAAAGACATCTGCGCCGGTGGAGAACTTCACGATTGACTTCGATCAGGCCGGCGGCGGATGCACGTTGCAGATGAAGTGGGAGAATACGCAAGCGTCAGTGAAGGTCGCAGCGAAATAGCGAGAAAGACGGGCAAGCGGCGGCAAAACAAAATCGCCATCCGTTCTCGATTAGAAAATCTTAAGTGGCTGCTGCGGAAAGGGTTAGGCTTAATCTTAATCGCGCATTCGCGATTAGAATTTGGCGCCTAATCGCGACAATTGGCCTGTCGATACTGACCATTGGATCAGTTGCAGCCGCAACCGCCTCCGCAGCACGAGCCGCCTGAGCCGGATGCGGGACCTGACGAAGATCCGCCGTTCGATTTGCTGCCATTTGCGGGCGCGGCGAACACTGATAGCTGAATTGTGTGTTTTGCGCTCTCGCACTTCGGACAGGTGATGGATTGCTTCTGACTCATGACGATGCGTTCGTAATGAGCGCCGCAGTCGTCGCAGACGTATTCGTAGATCGGCATTTGGTCCTCGATTCCTCATTCTACCAAAACAATCAGCCGCCATGAAAAGCAACAGCCCCGGGTTGAGCCGGGGCTGTTGGTGAAACTTGATAGTGGTCGAGGCTTAGTCGCCGGCGACGGCGGCTTCTGCTTCGGTGTTGGCTACTTTGGCTGCGTCGTTGCCATTCGCGTGACCGTTGCCATTGCCGTTGGCCGGAGCGATCTGGACCGGCTTTACCGTTGCGCCGGGAACCGCCATTTGAATCTGCTGAATTGAGCCGATCTGAACGACAGCTTCCGTGGGCTTCTTCAGCACCAACTCTTCGTAGATGCGGCGAACTTTTGCCGCTTCTTCGTTAGCCTTGCGGCGACGGGCGCGGTCTTCTTCGGCTGCCGTGAGCGGAATGTCGTGCTCGAGGTGGCGAACGCGGGCGGCGTCATCGGCATCGATCCGCAGCGAGTGTTCGTAGCTCTGGAGATCGACGCTCTTGCCCTTGGCGAAGATGTCGTGCTTGCCGTGCGTCTTGTACCACTGCGCGACGGTCGCGTTCTTGTACATGTTTTCGATGATCTTCCGCCAGCCCACGCCGGTGTTGTACGCGCAGAAGGAAATTTCGCCTTGCTGCGTGGCGTAGGGAATGATGCACATTTCGGTGCGGCGGAAATCGTAGTTGAAAAGATCCTGGAACCACATGCCGGCGATGAAGAGGAAATTCCAGGGATCTTCTTTGCGGCGCTTCATGGCGTCTTCGAAGGTGCGATCCGGGCTGGTGCGGCCGTACTTCTTGTCGGCGTTCTTTGAGAGAGCCCAGGTCTTATCGAACTTGATCCACAAATCCTTCAACCGCAGGCTTGGTGGTGCCTGGAACGGGCTATAATTTTTAAGGATGGCAAGCGCCATCATGAAGTTTGAGAATTTCTTGCCGCGCGCTGCGTCGGTGATGGCCGTAACGTCCTTCGTAAGCGAAGGCGCGTTGAGGAAGCGCGGCACCGGCGCCCATTCTTTCGTTTCCTTGTTAATCATGAGCGCTGTTCCCACGCCGCAGTTCGGATGGCAGCCGCAGGAGAGCGAACCCCACTGCGAATCGGGGCCATGCGAAAGGTCCGAGAACCCGGCGAAGGTCGCGATGTAGGAAATCGGGAACCAGTCGCGCGTGGGTTCGACCTTGCCGACCTGATTGCTGACGTCCTGCGCAAGGTGCGAAAGCGTATAGCGCTGGCGGATGCGGCGTTCCGGGGTGATTTCCTCGTCGCGGCCGGTGAAAGAAACCGGCTGAAATGAAACGAAGGAAATTTTCTTCGGGTTGTCCATCGCGAACTTCACGATCGGGCCAACCTGATCGTTGTTCACGTTGTTGACGATCGTGGTGACGAGCACGATTTCGATTCCGGCTTCGTGCATGTTCTCGATGGCGCGGAGCTTCACGTCAAAGAGATTGCCAACTTGCCGGTGGCTGTTCGCGTCGTTGCCAATGCCGTCAAATTGCAGGTACGCGTAGCGCATGCCCGCTTCGAAAGCTTTCTTGCAGAAGTCTTTGCTCTTGGCGAATTCGATTCCGTTCGTGGCGGCCTGCACGCTGTTGTAGCCCACTTTGCGCGCATAGCGAACCGCATCGAGGAAGTAAGGATGCATCGTCGGCTCGCCGCCCGAGAACTGCACGGACATCTGCCGGCGCGGCTTGATCTTGGTGGCGTTCTCGAGAATTTCCTGAATTTCTTCCCAGCTGAGCTCGTGAACGTAGCCGACCTGGTTGGCGTCCATGAAGCAGGGATCGCACATCATGTTGCAGCGGTTCGTCAGGTCAACGGTGAGAACGGAGCCGCGCCCGTGGCGAACGGTGCTTGAACCGTGGCGGTGCAAATCTTCGTCGTTGTGAGCCGGAATATCGCGTCCCGGGAAATTGCCTTCGATCCATTCAAGAAACTTTGCGTCGATGGCCATCAGGTCTTCGTACTTGCCATGGATGGGGCACTCTTTCACCATCCAGACCTGGCCGTCGCGCTCGATAATCTGCGCTTTGATTTCGCCGACCTTCTCGTGAACGAGGTCGGTCCAGTCCTTCTTGCCATTGAGGATCAGATCGCGCGCCTCACGCACACAATCCGGACAAAGCGAGTCCGTGGTGCGCGGCCAGCCGAGCGTGGGCTTGGATTTCTCCCACGACTTCAGCAGCGGCTTTTCCGACCATTTCGGCGTAAATGAAGGGTTGGGATTGAATTTGTTGAAGTATTGAATCGTGTCGAAGGTTATCCCCGCCGTCTTGCACAGCGCCCAATCGAACGATTTCCAGAGTTTGTTAGAAACTGCGCTCGCCATGTCTCCTCCACCTTTTCTTAACGTGCTTGTAATGCGGTGGCCCCGTGTTTCCCCCACAGGCCTTGCCCCGAACTGCCTAGCACGGGTGAGCTACACCCGTAACTAGTTACAGTACTAAAGTTTGCGCCTGTCTGAACCAGGCGTCTAGCATTGTGCGTCCAATCGCGCACCTAGGGGGTCAAACGGCGGCCAGATGCAGCTAATGGGAGCTTAAGTTTGGGGCTCGAGACGCTTGTTACCGTGCATAATCTTCGGGCTCTGCGACTATTCTTCCTACGGGGGCAACTGGAAATCGCATTAAGCCTTTTATCTGCAATGGATTAGATGGTGTTTTAATGGCACGCGCGATGCACTCAGAAAGTGAAGGATTCCATGTATCGTCTTCGCCCAGTATCTGGAGTAGAAAAGCGAGAGCAGAGATGAAAACCAAGAAAGCAATCACTTTAGGCGCGGCTACCTTGGGACTTACGCTTCTGGCCGGGGCATCCGCTTATACTGCAACCAACACCGGCGGCAACACCAAAACCCGCCTGCAAGTGAGTCAGAAACACGATTCGAAGATGGAGACGTTTACCGGCACGATTGCCAAAAAAGGCGATCAATTCGTTCTGACGGACGATTCCAGCAAGTTTTCCTATTCGCTCGATGACCAGCAGACGGCGGAGAAGTTTGCAGGGAAGAAAGTGCGGGTGAAGGGCATTTTGGACACCGTCAACAACATAATCAGGATAGAAACCATCGAAATCGCCGCTGCTTAATCGCGCCGGATTTCCACAAATTTAGCAGCGAAGGGAACGCCGTGAGGCTCAGTCTACGGCTGATCGTATTTCTTGTAGCAGGCATTAGCCTAGTTACATTCATCGTCGCCAGAAACCAGGTGCGCTCGGAAAAACGCGCATTGCGAGCCGATCTGGTGAGGCGCGCCGAAACTCTGGGCGAAAGCCTGCAAGAACTGATCGAACCGGCGCTCGATAATGGCTCGCGCGACCAGCTGCGCCACATCGTCGAACGATTCGGAAACAGAGAGCGGCTGGCGGGCGTCGTGGTGTATGACGCGCGCGGCGGAGTGCTCGCCGAAAGTTCGAATCTCGTCTCCCGGCTGGATCCAGTTGAAATACCAGTGGAGCAAGTGAAGTCGCACCAAGAGGGATTCGGCGAATTTGTAAAATTGGGCGGCAAGGAGATGCAGGTCTTCTTTTTGCCGCTTCATCGAAAAGGAACGTTAGCCGGCTTCCTCGCAATCTATCATGACGCCAGTTACGTGGAAGCGCAGAGCCTGCGCATCTGGCGCGAAACGCTCTGGCACGTAATCGCGCAGGTGCTTCTGATCGTTCTGATCACGGTTCTGATCGTGCAGTGGACGATCATCGGACCCATTTCGCGAACTGCCGAGTGGATGAAGCAAGTGCGAGTGGGCAAGATTTCTCCCCGTCCTGACCTTCCCAAGGGGGATTTTCTCGCGCCTTTCTCCGAAGAAGTGATGAATCTGACGCAGAGCCTTGCGGAAGCGCGCGCGGCTGCTGAGGAAGAGGCCCGGCTTCGCGAGACGGGGCAGGCGATGTGGACGCCCGAGCGCCTGCGGATCAGCATGCAGAGCAAGACGCTGCAAAGCCCTCTTGTGGTGGTGTCAAACCGAGAGCCGTATATGCATGTGCACGGAAACAAAGGAATCCGGGCGCTGGTTCCGGCAAGCGGCCTGGTGACGGCGCTTGAGCCAATCCTGCGCGCGTGTGATGGAACGTGGATCGCGTCGGGCTCGGGAGATGCGGACCGCGAAACGGTGGACGAGCACGATCGCCTGCGCGTTCCGCCGGATAAGCCTGAGTACACGTTGAGGCGCGTCTGGCTGACCAAAGAAGAAGAGGAAGGCTACTACTACGGATTCTCGAACGAGGGGCTCTGGCCGCTGTGCCACATCGCTTACACCCGGCCCATCTTTCGCGCGTCAGACTGGAAAAGCTATCAGGAAGCAAACCGCAAATTTGCCGATGCGGTGCTTCAGGAAATCGAGACGGCCAAGCATCCGCTCGTTCTTGTGCAGGACTATCACTTCGCGCTGCTGCCGCTGATGATCAAAGAGGCGCGTCCCGATGCGCGAGTGGCGATCTTCTGGCACATCCCCTGGCCCAATCCGGAAGCATTTGGTATTTGCCCCTGGCAGCGCGAAGTGCTCGATGGGTTGCTGGGGGCCGACTTGATTGGCTTCCACATCCAGGCGCACTGCAACAATTTCCTGGAGACGGTAAATCGCGCGCTCGAATCCCGGATCGAATGGGAGCGGTTTGCGGTGAAGCGACACGGTCAGACGACGCTGGTTCGTCCGTTTCCAATCAGTGTGGACTTCCGCGAAAGCCAGGGGGAAGGTGCCGGGCCGGTTTCTCCGTATGTTCGGCGCACGGCACTTTTGAAAAATCTCGGGATCGAAGCGAGCTTTATGGGCGTCGGCGTGGACCGCATCGACTACACGAAGGGAATTATCGAGCGGTTCCGCGGCGTCGAGCGCTTCCTCGAACGATGGCCCACGTATCAAGGGCAATTCACATTCGTTCAAATTGGCGCACCCAGCCGCACGCACATTCCGCGCTATCATGATTTTGTGATGGAAGTGGAAGCGGAAGCGTTACGCATCAATACAAGATTCCAAACATCGAAATGGAAGCCGATTGTCCTGCTCGCCCGCCATCACGAGCATAGTGAAATCCTGCCATACTACCAGGCAGCGGATCTTTGCATGGTGACTTCGCTGCACGACGGTATGAATCTGGTGGCCAAGGAATTTGTTGCCGCTCGCGAAGATGAACAGGGCGCGCTAATCTTAAGCCGCTTCACGGGAGCGAGCCGCGAGTTGCGAGACGCAATCATCGTAAATCCATACGACATCGAACAGCTCAGCGACGCCATCCGCATGGCTCTTGAGATGGACGCCACCGAACGCCATCGGCGCATGCAGCGCATGCGGCGCAACGTGAAAGAGCACAATGTATATCGCTGGGCAGGCAATTTGATTACGGATCTGTCCGAAATTCGAATTGACGAGCCGCGGCCCGAAGACGGCCAGGATCGCGAAGAAAAAGAGCCGAGCAATCCCACGTCGCGATTGGCCATCGTTTCGAGAAAGGCTGGCGCGGCCAGTGGCGACTAGCGCGCAGGAGAAAAGTGTTGATGATTCCTCCCCGGCCTTACCGTTAGTGCCACGCAAGCGGCGGCCCATAAACGATGTGCGCCACCTGGGAAGTGCGTGGGCTGAAGTAATCGCTCGCATTCGCGACGCAGAACACCGGCTTTTACTGCTCGATTTCGATGGAACGCTTGTGCGTTTGCGGCGGCATCCTGACGACGTGCGGTTCTCAGCGCGCGGCAGAAAGATTCTTGAGCGGCTCGCAGAGCACGAAAACCTTACGATCGCGGTTGTGAGCGGCCGCGAGCTGGAAAAAATCCAGAATCTCGTCGGCGTCGAAGGCATACGGTACGTGGGCTTGCACGGCGCCGAGCGCGCGGGAGAAGCTCCGGTTCCGAGCATAGCGGCGCGGCAGATGGTGGAGGCTGCGTTAAGAGCCGCTCAAACGGGGCTCGCCGGCCTGCGCGGAATCGAGATTGAATATAAGCGGCTCAGCTTTGCCGTCCATTATCGCGGCGCGCGGCAGCCGGCCATTGAAACAGCCAGCCGCGTGGTAGCTGATATAGTCGCAACGTCTAGCGACAAGCTGCGCATTCTGTGCGGCAAGAAAGTATGGGAGTTGCTACCGCGCGAATTTCCGGGCAAGGGTGTCGCGGTTCTTGAGCTTTTCGCGCGGCTGCCCGAGAAGAAAGTTGCAATCTATTTTGGCGACGATGAGACGGATGAAGAAGCCTTCTCCGTGTTGCCGGGCCAGATCACGGTGAGCGTGGGAGGCGAAGGCAACACGCACGCCTCGTTTTATGTGCAAAGCCCCTCGGAAGTATTGCAATTTCTCTCGCGGCTGGAAAAGGAGCTGTAGTAATCTGCTAAGGGTTTTGCTGGATTGTCCCCTGTATCCGCCGTTGGTACGCTCCCCGTTTGCTCGATAGTGGCCATGTCGGAGGCCGAGAGGATGCCTAGACGGAAAGATCCGGTAGCTGGCCCGCCTGACGCACCTGACGCAGTAGAGAGCGCAAAAGCGCCTGGCATGCGCGGTGTCACGCGCCGTTCGTTTCTGACCAACGTCGCCACCGCCGGGATCGCCGCGACGGCGAGTCCGCTCCTGCGCGCCACTCCACTCATCATCGAATCACCGCAAGCTCCCGCAGTCTCGAATCCCGCTGCTACCGTTCCAGTCGAGCTGAAAATCAACGGGCAAATCCACCAACTGCAAATCGAAACGCGAGTCACGCTGCTTGACGCGCTCCGCGAGAACCTCGGTCTCTTTGGAACGAAAAAGGGATGCGATCACGGGCAGTGTGGCGCCTGCACGGTGCACGTGAACGGGCGGCGCGTCAATTCCTGCCTGACCTTCGCGGTGATGCACCAGCAAGATGAAATCACTACCATCGAAGGACTCGCGAAAGATGGCCAGCTTCACCCTATGCAGGCTGCTTTCCTCGAGCACGACGGTTTTCAATGTGGCTACTGCACCTCGGGGCAAATCATGTCGGCGGTGGCGCTGCTGAAAGAGCCGTGCGAATCAAATGACAACGCCATTCGCGAATGCATGAGCGGAAACATCTGTCGCTGCGGGGCATACGAAAATATTGTGGCGGCGGTGCGTTCAGTGCGAGGCCGCGCGTAGCGCCGAAATTACCGGCAAGGAATCACGATGGACACCTTCCAATACACAAAGCCGGCAACTGTAAACGACGCGATGACGAACGCGAACGCCAGCGGTGCGAAATTCGTCGCAGGCGGCACCACTCTGATCGATCTGATGAAGTTGAATGTCGAGCGTCCCACTGCGCTCGTGGACATCAACATCCTGCCGCTCGATCGCATCGAGCCTGCGGCCGGCGGCGGCTTGAAAATCGGAGCCATGGTCCGCAATAGCGACCTCGCGCACGATTCGCGCGTGCGGCAAATGTATCCGGTGCTGTCGGAGGCGTTGCTCTCCGGAGCTTCGCCGCAACTGCGCAACATGGCGACGACCGGCGGGAACCTGCTGCAAAGAACACGCTGCTACTATTTTCGCGACACGAACTACGCCTGCAACAAGCGCGAGCCTGGGTCGGGATGTCCCGCGATCGACGGTTTCAATCGCATCCACGCGATTCTCGGAACAAGCGAACACTGCATCGCCACGCATCCTTCGGACATGGCGGTAGCGATGATGGCGTTGGGCGCCACGGTTCATTTGAATAGTTCTGCCGGAGAGAGGAGCGTCCCGATCACGGAGTTCTATCTTCTGCCGGGAAATACGCCGGACCGCGAAAACGTGGTGCGAAAAGGCGAAATCATTACGCACGTCACGCTGCCGGCTCTGCCTGCCAATGCGAAATCGCATTACTTGAAGCGCAGGGATCGCGCTTCGTATGAATTCGCACTCGCCTCCGCGGCAGTGGTTGTCGAGATGGAGGGCAGCAAGATCCGGAAAGCGCAGATTGCGTTGGGCGGGGTGGGAACCAGGCCGTGGCGTTCGCCGGAGGCGGAGAAAGAATTGGCTGGACGTGACGTGAGCGAGCGCACGTTCCGCAACGCGGCCGACGCTGCGCTTCACGGAGCCAAAACCTATCGTAACAATGGATTCAAGGTTGAATTGGCAAAGCGCACCCTGGTGCGCGCGCTGCAAACCGTTACCGCTTCCGCCTGAAGCAGAATCGAGCGAAGAGAGGTTCGCGTGCCGCAAGAATCGACAATTATCGGAAAAGAGATCACGCGCGTTGACGGCGTCATGAAAGTCACCGGCGCCGCGAAGTATGGCGTCGAATACGCGCTCGAGAATATGGCATGGGGCGTTGGCGTCGGCAGCACGATCGGCTCGGGGAAAATTGTCAGCATCGATGCGAACGAAGCGGAGAAAATGCCTGGCGTTCTGGCGATTCTGCACCACGGAAATACGCAAAAGCTCTATCGCCCCGCGAACAGCTTCCAGGAAAGCAGCCGCCCCGGGGAAAGCAGGCCACCCTTCGAAGACGACCAGGTCTATTACTACGGACAATTTGTCGCGTTGGTTGTGGCTGATACGTTCGAACGCGCGCAGGCAGCGGCCACTCGCGTCGCCGTGAAATACGATGCGCGGACTCCAGACGTCTCGAACGATCCATTAACGCCCAAGGATCCGCCTTCCATCAAGAATGAGCGCGGCGATGTGGATTCGGCGCTGGGCAGCGGAGCAGTGAAATTGGACGTCACCTACACCACGCCGGTGGAAACGCATAATCCGATGGAAATGCACGCCACCATCGCGTCGTGGACGAAAGACAAGCTGACCCTCTACGAGACGTCCCAGGGCGTCGTGAATCACCGGAACTGTGCGGCAGAAGTACTCGCCATTCCGCTCGAGTCCATCGAAGTGATTTCCAGATTCATCGGCTCCGGCTTCGGATCGAAGCTGTTTCCGTGGCCGCATTCATGGATGGCTGCATTAGCGTCAAAGCAGCTCAGCCGCCCCGTAAAAGTTTCCGTACCCCGCACCATGATGTTCACCACCGTGGGGCATCGTCCGTTTACGCGGCAGCACATCCAGCTGGCGGCGGACACGAATGGAAAGCTCACCGCTTTTCAGCACGAAATATTTCAGCCCACTTCGATGGTTGATGATTACGTCGAAAATTGCGCCGAAGTGACCGCTATGTTGTATAGCTGTCCGAACCTGCGCGCCATTCAGTATCTGATTCACAAAAATATCGGCACTCCCACGCCCATGCGCGGCCCTGGCCGCACCCCATCGCTTTTCGCGATCGAATCGTCGATGGATGAGCTGGCAGTGAAACTGAACCTCGATCCGATTGAGGTACGGTTGCGCAACTACGCGGAGACCGACGAAGGATCAAAAAAGCCTTTCTCCAGCAAGCATCTGCGCGAGGCTTACCAGACAGGCGCCGAAAAATTCAGATGGAGCCAGCGCAATCCTAGAGTGGGCTCGATGACCAAGGGAAACGAAATTCTCGGCTGGGGCATGGCGACATGCACGTGGCCCGCGGGACGTCACAATGCGGAAGTGCGTGTTTCGCTGCTCGCGGATGGGACGGCTCGCGCCGTTTGCGCCACGCAGGACATCGGCACGGGCACTTACACCGTTTTTGCCGCAGTCGTTTCCGATAGAACCGGAATCCCGCTCGATAAAATCCGCGTGCAGTTGGGCGACACCGCGCTTCCGCCGGGTCCCACGTCCGGCGGATCATCCGCGACCGCGACCGTGTTACCCGCGATCGTGAAAGCTACTGATCAGGCGGTAAGCGAGGTGTTAAGAGTGGCGGCATTAACTGCGGGCTCGCCATTCGAAAAAGCCGATCCTAAATCGCTGAAGATGACCGGTGGCCGCGTTCACCGGCAAGATCAATCGCCCGAGAGCGGCACGCCTTTTCCCGACATTTTGAAGCTTCGAAGACTCAGCGGTCTCGATGGGCAAGCCAGAACGGAAGCGCCGCCCGAAGCCAAGCAATACTCGATGCACTCGTTCGGCGCGCATTTCTGCGAAGTGGCTTACGATCCCGGCGTCGCGCGGCTGCGCGTGTCGCGCTGGCTCACCGTGATTGACGGCGGCCGGATGATCAACCTCAAAACCTCTCGCAATCAGATTCTGGGCGCGGTGGTGATGGGAATCGGAATGGCCCTTTTCGAGGAAACGATTTACGACCCTCGAAATGGCAAGCCGGTGAATAACAATTACGCGGACTATATCGTCTCCGTGAACGCGGATGCTCCGGAGATGGATTGCATCTTCCTCGATTATCCAGACACGAAGCTCAACGAGTATGGCGCGCGAGGAATTGGCGAAATTGGACTAACCGGTTGCGCGTCCGCGATCGCCAACGCTACTTATCACGCCACGGGTGTGCGCGTCCGCGAACTGCCCATCCGAATTGAAAATCTGCTCTGACCACATCTGAACCGTCGCCGCGCTGATTTGAAAACTGCTGACCTTCTTGCTCCTCGTCGAAAAATGAGCCAGTCCCTCGCGTTCCGGCTACAATCCTGAGCCGATGGATTGGTCTCCGCTTTGGATTTCGCTGGCAACGAGCGTGACGGCAACCGTCATCACGCTTTTCCTGGGGCTCGCGGCTGCCGCTTGGCGCGAAGGCCGCAAGGGCCCGGCCATGGCCCTCGTTGACGGCGTTTTTCTTCTGCCTCTCGTGTTGCCTCCCACCGTGGTTGGCTTTCTGCTACTCCTGCTTTTCGGACGAAACGGGCCGCTCGGCAAATTGTTTCTCGAATTTGGCGCGACCATCGTGTTTTCCTGGCCTGCCACTGTGATTGCCGCAACCGTGGTGGCTTTTCCGCTGATGTACTTGACGGCTCGCGCGGCGCTCGAACAAGTGGATCCCAGCTTGTTGCAAGCCGCGCGCACGCTGGGCGCCTCCGAGTGGCGCGTGTTTCGCGAAGTGGCGCTGCCGCTCGCGTGGCCCGGCGTGCTGGCGGGTACGATTCTTTCGTTCGCGCGGGCGCTGGGCGAATTCGGCGCCACGCTGATGCTCGCAGGTAACATCCCGGGCAGAACCGAAACGATTCCCATCGCGATTTATTTTGCGGTGGAAGCAAACGAGATGACGCAAGCCTTCACCTGGTGCCTGATCGATATCGGAATTTCGCTCGTTCTCCTCGCCGGGCTTTACTACTGGACGCACCTGCAATCGCCAGAGCGGTTGCGGTGGGCTCGTCGCTGATGGCGCTCGAAGTCCAGATCGAGAAAAAGCTCACCGATTTCGCGCTGGAGGTTTCATTTCGCGCCGAGGCTGAGCCGCTGAGTATTCTGGGCGCGTCGGGCGCGGGCAAGACAATGCTTCTGCGATGCATCGCGGGACTCGAGCGGCCCGACCGCGGAAGAATCAAGCTAAATGATCACGTGTTCTTCGATTCCGAATCGCATCTGAATATTCCTGCAAGGCAGCGCCGTGTCGGCATGCTGTTTCAGAATTACGCGCTCTTTCCGCATCGCACCGTGGCGGAGAATATCGGATTTGGTCTGGAGGGATTGCCACAAGACGACCGATCGAAGCGGGTTGCGGCATTAATTGAACGGACGCATCTACCCGGCCTCGAAAGCCGCTATTCGCGCACGCTATCCGGCGGCGAGCAGCAACGAGTGGCGCTGGCCCGGGCGCTCGCGATCGAACCCGAGGCGCTGTTGCTCGACGAACCCTTATCAGCGCTCGACACGCATTTGCGAAGCCAGATGGAAATACAGCTTCAGGAAACGTTTGCGGCATATCGCCGGCCCACGCTGCTCGTCACGCACAACATGGAAGAAGCCTACCGCCTCGGCGCAAGGCTGCTGGTTTTATCACGAGGAAGAGTGGTGGCATCGGGCGCCAAAGAAAGAATATTTCAGCGGCCACCGTCGGTGGAGGTTGCGCGGCTGACGGGATGCAAGAATATTTCGCGCGCGCGCGCCATTTCGGATCACAGCGTGGAAGCCCTGGATTGGGGCTGCACGCTACGCCTTGCGCAACCCACGACGCAATCCGCCGCTCAGTCCACAGCCCAGCCGAACGGTTTCGTCGGAATTCGCGCCCATCACATCGAATTTGTGGAAGCGAACGGTGCTTCCAGCGAAGAAAATGTTTTTCCCTGTTGGCTCGTCCAATCGTCCGAGACGCCATTCCGCGTCACACTGTTTTTGACTCTGCAGCAACATTCCTCACAATCGCCGCAGCCAGGAGCAGCACAATTACAAGCCGAGGTTTACAAAGAAAAGTGGCAGCGATTTCGCGACAAGCTGTTGCCTTGGCACGTTCGCCTGCCGCCCGATTCGCTATTTTGGATGAAGGACTAATCGCAGAGAAACAAGAACTACTTGAAATGCCGCACAAAGCGCACTTCAAACGCGTAAGTACCGTTGATATCGCGCAAGAAAATCACGGAAATGTCTCGCCGGATCGCATATTCCACCTGGATCAGCTGATACTGGTTCGTCGTAGCAGCGTTCGTCGAGTAAGTCACCGTCAAATTCCGCGAAAACTGCTGCTGAATCGTGACGCGCGCGGCAGCATTTGATTCCGTCGCCGTACCCGCCAGGAATGGATCAACGCGGAAATGGCTGATACCAAAAAGCTTTTCGATTCGCCCGCCCAGCCCGCTCGAAATTGCCTCTGAAAGCAGGGCCGTAGCGCCATAGTTTTGAGAGCTTGAAGTGGATGACCGCAATCCGCTCTCCTGCCCAGGGCTGCCGATCGCGAGCAGCGCGATGATGTCCGAATCCGGTAACGGCGGATCAGAACGATAGCTGAGCGTAGGATGGCTCGCTTCTCCAGAAAAATTGATCGTCACCTGATACTGTCCAATTGTGGAAGTTGCTTCGATGTTCAGCACCGGATCGAGGCGAAACGGATTCGCGAAATTGACGTCGCCGCGCGTAAGCGTGTAGCTGTTGCCGCGAAACGCCATTTCGCCGCCAAGCAAATGGATATGGCCGAGCAGCACGGGACGATCCCAGGTACCGCGCAACCGCACATTGCCGTCGACCTCGAGTTGCGCGCCGGTCCACTGGATGCGCGCGCCGGGCGTTGTTTGGCCTTCGATGTCGAACGTGAGATTGCGCATCAGCGTCGAGCTGGACGCCGGAGTGGCGCTCGTTTCTGAAGCGGTGGTGAACAGAGCCCCTAAATCCACGCCCTCCGCCAACAGCAGGCGCTGAATCTGAATTTTTCCGGACAATATCGCAGCGGTGCTCGAGCCGGAAAGCTGCAGCGCTCCACTCGCAAGCCAGCTCATGCCTGCCGGATAGCGGATGCGAACCACCGTGGTAGACACATTCAATTCGTAGCGCAGCGGTCCTTCGCCATAGTTCACAGCCCCATTGAGTTGCAATTGGCCGCCGCCAGCCTGCGCCGAAATCCGATCGAACAGCATCCGGCTGCGATCGAACACCAGATCGCCGCTCACATGGCTCAAACCCATCGGAAAATCCGAATAGGTCGCCGAAGCGTCCTTCAGGCTCGCGCGTCCCGTGATTCGCGGGCGCGACATCGTTCCTTCCACCGACACATTCACATCCGCGCGCCCCAGCGCAAAAAGTTCCGGAATCATGCGATCGAGGAATCGAAGATTCAAGCTGCCCGCCAGCGATAAATGCAGCGGACGATCGCGATCGAATCGCGCCGACCCGCTGAATTGCAAGTCGGTATTGGGGCCATGAAGCCGCGCCTGATCGATCCGCACCTCATTGCGCCGATAGGTGAGGCGGATCGGCCCGTCATTCTTCAGCTCCACCAGATCGTAATTGAAAGAAATCTCGTCAATATTGGCGTTCATTTCGATTGTTTCGGGATGGCGAAGGCTTCCCGAGAGAGTGAACTTGCCGTCAACGCTGCTGTGCCCCGTCAATTGTTTCAAGTGCAGGCCCGACATGATGAACGCATCCATCTGGAACTGCTTCACCGTCAACTCTCCCGCCACTTGATTATCGCCGTGCAGCCCGATGGAAAATTCACCCTGCAGCCGGCCCGCATTAATTTCCGACACGAGCGATATTCTCGCGTTTTCACCATCCGATTTGATCCGGCCGCGAAAGTTTCCCTGCAGGTCCGCGCCAACTTGAAGGCCCACAAGCCGTACGTTACCTTCCGCCGCGGGCGATCGAATCGGCCCGCTGCCCCGAATATCGAAATCGAGCCGGCCGGAAACCGGGATCGACTGGGTCTGCAGCGCGGCGATTTTTTCCAGAGGAATGCTCGCGCCGGTAAGATTGAATTCGGTCTCCTGCTCCACGGGCCGATACAAAATATTTCCGGTCACGAGGCCTTGCCCGCTGCGCACCTCGCCATTTGTTATCTGGTACAGATCATGGGTCACATGCAGCAGGCCCGCAAACCGGTCCAGATGAATCCCCTTGGCGTCCACATCATCGAGCGCAAAATTTGCGTCGAACAAAGGCGCAATGCGCGTTCCCCCGCCATGAAAAGTGCCGCTCAGAATTCCTTTCACGGGATAGTTCAAGCCAAAAACATTTTGCACGTCGCTCGTCGGTGTATGCGCCAGCTTCGCGTCAAACGTCCATTGGCTCGCCGGAGAAAATCCCCAGCCGCCGTCCAGTTCCAGAAAGACGTCCACATCGGCGCTGGCCTGCCCGCGGCGGACCGTGGTTTTTGTGAGGCGGAAATCGTCCGGCGAATATTCCAGGTCGCCTCCGAGATAGTCGAAATAAAAATTATCGAACCGCGCGTCCGTCGCCTGCAAATGTCCGCTGAAAGTCGGCCCGCCGAGGGGCCCTTCGATCTTTCCTCGAAACGTCAACGCGCCCGCAATCCGGCTCGGCGTGGAATCTGCTCCGCGGATCACATTGATGAAATCGTCCCATCCGTACACATCATCCGTGCGCAGATTCAGATTGAGCGCCGAAGCTTTTGCCGCCAGGTAGCCGTCCATCTGAATATCCGTCTTGGGCGTGGAGATTTCGCTCGCGCCAAACGAAACTCCCCGGCTGTCTTCCGACGTGTCGTATTCGATCCGCGCCGTCAGCGGAATCAATCCGGCCTCAAGTGTTTCGGGCGGCGACCACAGGCACTCCCCCTTGGAGCGGAAATGCTGGAAATTGGCGGTCCACGTGTTTACCGAATCGATGTCTACCTTCGCGTCCCAGTGCAGCGGCACCACGGGAAAGCTCGGGTTTTGCACTGCGGCAAACGCGGTCCGGAGGCTCACGCCGCGAACCTGCGTTTCCGTCTTGAACGCCAGAGTTTCGGTGTCCATCTGCAAGTGGCCGGTAATAGTGCCGCCCAGCGCGCGAATGTTTATTTTTTGGACCACCAGGCGATTCTTCGCCATTTCGTAATCGCCCCACGTCTCCATTCCGCCCGCATGGAACCACTTGTACGTCATTAGAAAATCGTGCCCCTGATAGTGCCCGTTCGCGGTCCAATGGCCCGACGCATAACGCGCCTGCCCTGAAAAATCCGCAATCCCATCCGGCGTCAGCGGCGAGCGGAAAATCGTGCGCACATCCGCAAGCGTCAGCCGGCCGCGATAGTGCAGGTTCCAGTCCGATTGCGCGAAGCTCGGGAGCTCGGCGCGTAGATTCAAATCCGAATGAGGCAACTTCAAGGCCAGGTCATCGAGCTCGAATGAATTGGGATGCAAAGTGAATTTCGCGGAAATGTCGAAGCGGAACGGCAAGTCGCGTCGCGCCGCCAGCTCAATCTGCTTCCATTGCAGATTGCCAACGTACGATTCCGTTCCAGGCGATGATGCTCCGTCCAAACGCAGCTGGAACTGTAAATTTTCCCCGAGCATGCCCAGCGGCTCTTCGCGGTCGTTGAAGGTAACGCTACCGCCGCGCAACTCGATATGGCCAATGCGCAAGCTGAAAAGAGTCTCGCGCCATGGCCGCTTGCTTCCTGCCACCCGCAGTGTGGGCACATTACTCTTGCCGTTTTTGTCTACCCGCACCGCCACTTGCGGCTGGTCGAACACCAGCTCATCGATGGCGATTTCCTTGCCGGTGAGCGACAGAATGCGGATCGCCACATTCACATGCGCCGCGTGAAACAGCGGAGGAGCTCCCGCCGCTTCAAGCCCGTGCAACGTCAAGTCATCGAGTTCTGCGCGGAGTTGCCAGATGTGCAGATGGAAGCCGCCGAGTTCCACGCGCGCCCCCGTGTGCTGTTCGATCTGGCTCACCACAATCTGCCGCGCCCATCGCTCCACGATTCCAGTTTCAATCAGAAGAAAAACGGCCACGCACAGCCCCGCCACCGAAAGCGCTGCAAGCCCCAGCCAGTGCCCCCAGCGCAGCCTCACGATTGCGCGCCTTGCGCGACGATATCAATCTTCAGGTGCTCGCGCGTGTCATCGAGCCATTTCGCCGCTCGCTCGCTGATGGCTCGTTGGATCAGAACTTCGCGAATCGTATCTTCCACATCGTCAAGCGGCGGAACAGGCTGTTTCTTTGCTTCCAGCTGCGGCGCGAACTCGCTGTGGTAATACGTTTCAATTTGCGCTTCATCTATTTGCGCCGCAGGACGGAACCGGTAATCGATGAATCGCGAGAGAAATAGTTGCTGTTTGAGGATGCGCCGCACCGCGGCCTCCGTGAGCCCCAGCGCGGCACAGCGATCCCGGAACTCCTTCTCCGAAGGAAACTGCTTCACGAACTGCTGATAAGCCCGATCCACATCCGCGTTCGATGGCGACGGAAACGCCGCCAGCGCCGCCTCGCCTCGCACGATCCATTGGTCGGCGAGTTCTTTGATGATTTCGTCGCGCGGCTTCGGCTTGCCCTCTACCAGCTCCTGAAACGCGCTCAGCTCGTTCACTTCGCTGTCCGTAATGATGTCGTCTTCGATCCGGGCAGCAATGCCGTCTACTGTCTGCTCCCCGGAAGTATTACCGGCGGACGAACTCGCAGAGCCCCCGAACGATGGTGGCGAAGCTTCCGATGAGGAATGAGTTTGCGCAAAAGCGTGATTTGGTTCGAAGCCAGCCACCCCTGCTGCTATTACGAAGAAGAAGAGTAGTCGCCGCATCAGAAAACAGGTCCAATGTTGAAAAAGAATTGGAAATGCGGCAGTGCGAACTCCTTCGGAATCGGCGGCGCTGGCGGTGGCGGGAAATCTTCTCCTGCATAATGCGGAGGATTCAATTGATATCCGAAGTCCACGCGAACCGGCCCTATCGGCGTCGGGTACCGCACGCCGAAGCCGATCGTATGCGAGAAGTAGGGCAGGTTATTGTTGTTGGCCGGCGGTTTCCATGCGAACGAGATGTGATTGATATCGGTGTATACGTTCCCAGCGTCATAAAACACCGTGCCGCCCAATCGGTTTCCGACAAATGGCAGCCTCATCGGAAAGCGCAGCTCTTGATTGAACGCGAGCAGCGCAAGCCCTCCAATTGGAAATCCGGTCACCGGATCGCGAGGTCCGGCTTGGTTGAGAGAAAAGCCTCGAATGGATGTACCGCCGCCGGCGAAGAAGCGTTCCGGCAGCGGTATGTCCACCTCTGCCGTGCCACGAAAGGTCTGCTCCACGCCGAAGCGCACCGAGCGCGCGAAGACGAAGGCGCGCCCAAAAGTCGTGAATGTGGAGTTCTGGAACGAGCCGCGGAAAAAGCTCGCCGCGGAACCGAGTGACTTCAAGGCAATGCTGGCGTCAATGGTATTGAAGCTGCCATGCTTCGCGTCTGCCGCGTTGTCACGATGGTCGCGCGCATACGTCACGCCAAAGCCGGAAACCAGCGTCGGCTGGCTGAGTAGCGGGATTTCTTCCTCCTCGATTTTCAGGTTCGAAGCGTCCACGCGCCGGAAAAAATACCGGTACGCGATATTAGTGCGCTGCGAAACCGTTTCCACCACGTTCACCGCACCTTCATAACGCACCGATGTAAACGTATTGATGTCCTGCGTCTTGTCGGCGAACCCGGTGAGCTGCAGGCTCAGCTTTCGATCGGAAAGAAAATTGTCGGCCGTATAGCTGATAACCGCGCGGTACTGCAGCGTGCTGACCCGCACTTTAAACGAGAGGGTCTCTGCCCTGCCGAACATATTGGCGCGCGAAAGCTCCAGGATTCCGCGTGGACTCGCGCCCGTGATCGTTCCGTTGGGGCTGGAAGTGCTGGCAAGCCGCTGCACTTCGAATCCGCCGCCATACGCGAACGTGTATCGTTTTCCTTCCTCTGCATCTACCACCACCACTTTTTCGGGGTCTGTGCCGTTCGGATTCTGCGGCGCGATCGTCACCCGGCTGAACACTCCCAGGTTGTAAAGCCGCCGCTGCGTGTCCACCACCTCGCCCTCGCGCAGCGGTCCCGGCACGATTTTCACCTGGCGCGCAACGATTCCCGGACGTGTGTACTGATAGCCTGTGAGCAGAACCTTCGACACTTCGATCTGCGTTCCCTCGCTGATGTGGTAAACGAGATGAACGTGTTGGGGATCTTTCCCCGGCAAGACTTGATCCTCGAAATGCGCCTCCGGGTATCCTTCGTTGTAGTACATCGCCAGAATATTATTGCGATCGCTCGCCACGCCGGCTTCGGAGAACGGCTGTCCCGGCGTGGAGCCAGCCACTGCGAGGAGCTTTTCCGTGTTCAGCGCATGGTTGCCCACCACCTCCAGGCTGCTCACCAGCGTCTGTGGGCCTTCTTCGATGTGAAATGCGACGAAAAGGTTCCCCTTCTTCCCGTGATAATTGTCGTCAACGGCAGCCGTCACTTGCGCGTCGCGAAAGCCGTTCGAAATATAAAGACCTTTGATCGAATCGATGTCCACGCGCACCAGCGATTGGCTGAAACGTCCACTCGACGCAAATGACGCAGTCTGCAACTGCAGGCGTCCCGAAAGCAGGTCTCTGCCGAAGTACCTGTTTCCGTCGAACGAGACGGCTGCGAGGCGAAACTTGTCGCCCCTCGTGATTTCATAGCTGATCACGCGATCGGCCGTTTTGGGGTCCTCCCGGGAAGCCACTTTCACGTCGGCATCGAAATATCCTTCCCGCTGGAAGAAATCGCGGATATTGCGGCGGCCCTCTTGCAGCAAGTCCTCATCCACCGCGCCCTCAGCGTAGATGGGAAGCAACTTCTGAAGGCGGCCTTTGCTCAGGCGCGCTCCCGTCAGCTCCACCCGCACGTGTGGGCCTGCGGTCACATCCAGACTTAGCGGTACGCGATTCGTCGCCGTGTCGTAAGTTCCCGGCGTCATGACCACTCCCGCGCCCAGATATCCCTGGTTTACAAGGTATTTCTTGATTCGCTGCGAGCCGCGAGTGAGCCGCGCGGATGTTAGCGCGTTTTTGCTCGTGATCTTCGATCGCTTGATCAGGTCCGCATCCGGGTAGTGTGTTTCGTTCTTTACGGTGATATCGCCCACGAGCGCGCGAATGCCCGGATCGACGTGTACCGTAATGTCCATCTGCCGGGTATCGTCATGCGGACCCAAATCCCAGGTGATTTTTGCGAGGTAGAGTCCGTCCGTCCGAAGCAGGTCCTGCAAGCGGCTGATTGCTTCGCGCAACGCGCTCTCGCGGAATGGCTCCCCGAGATTTAGCCGCAAGGCAGCCAGAGCCGCCGGATCGGTGGGAGGCTCTTTGAGTCCGTCGATGCGTACCACGTTGTTGTAGAAGTTGCGGCGAACGATGAAATCCACGCGCACGCCATCGCCCTCCGGCGACGCGGCCACGCGAATATCGGCAAAATCCCCTGTGCGATACAGGGTGCGAAGACTTTCGCGCTCCTCTCCGAAATCGAATGGTTTTCCGACGGCAACCTTTAGCGCCAGCGATTTCACGGTGACGTTCGCGCCATGCTCATCCACGATACGGATATCCGTGATGCGCCGGCCTTCAAACGTTGTTTCTTCGAAAGTCGCTGCGAAACTGATTTCTGCGCATAGGAAAATTGCCAGCAGGCACGCGAAACCGAACCAGATTCGCGCCCCCACCCCTGAATTCGGCATTTTCCATGGGAATCTCATGCGCCGGAGAGTAAGAAGTCAGGTTAGCACAGCCCCGTTGCCTGCCGGACGCGAAAAGGCGCTATCATCACGCTTTAGGCACGGAAGGAAGCGATGAATCGCGAAGAGCGCGAGAGATATTCCCGGCAGATTCTTTTCAGCGGAATCGGTGAGGAAGGCCAGGAAAAGCTGCTGGCTTCAAGCGCCGTCCTGGTTGGCTGCGGCGCGCTGGGCACCGTGACGGCGAACCTGCTGGTGCGCGCCGGGCTTGGGCGCCTAGCAATTATCGATCGCGATTTCGTGGAAGCTTCCAACCTGCAGCGCCAGACGCTTTTCGAAGAAGCGGACGCGCGCGACGCCATTCCGAAAGCAATTGCTGCCGAGCGCCACCTGTGCGCGGTCAACTCGGGCGTGCGAGTGGAAGGGATCGTCGCTGACCTGACGCCTGATAATGCTCTCGAACTCCTCAGCGGATTTCCCCTCATCCTCGACGGAACTGATAATTTCGAGACGCGCCTGCTCTTGAACGATGCCGCCGTCTCGCTCGGCGTTCCGTGGATTTACGCCGCCGCCGTTGGGAGCTACGGCGTCACCATGACGATTCGTCCGGGCGAAACCGCAGTGCCTCGCATGCATGGTCGAAAGTGGAGGCAATCATGCAGCGCTTGGCGCCGAAGATACATGCGATACAGTGGGAGTTTTGAACGCGGCCGCAGGCGTGATTGCATCAATCCAAGCTGCCGAAGCTACAAAATTTCTGGCCGGCCGCCCGGAAGCGCTAAATCACAAGCTGATTTCTTGCGACGTTTGGAGCGGAAGGTTTCAGTCCATTCGCGTGGCGCGCAATCCGGATTGCCGCGCCTGCGTGCGGCGCGAATTCGTTCACCTCGAAGGCCGCGCGCGGCCCCACGTGAGCATGTGCGGCCGCGATTCAGTGCAGATCCACGAGCGCAGGCGCGCGCTCGATCTCGCTGAGTTGGGCCGCCGCGTCTCCGGCGCATCAGCTTCCGATGTCCGCAACAATCAGTTTCTTCTGCGCTTCCGCGTGTCGTCTTACGAAATGACTGTATTCCCCGACGGGCGCGCCATCATCAAAGGAACGCAAGATCCTGCGGTTGCGCGTTCACTCTATGCGCGCTACATCGGTTCGTAATCTCGTAATTCGAAACTTCCAGTCGGCATTCTCGAAGGCAAACTTTGCGAAGAGAGTTTCGTATGGAGGAAACTTCTTGAGGAGAGCTACGTAAAAAATGCTTAGCCGACAAAACGCCGCTGCGCCGATTGCCGCATCACTGCTCGATCCAGATTCTCGCGCGTGTTCATCAGCGTCAGCAGCGTGCTCAAGATTCGCGCCTTCAGTTCGTCGGACATCGGGAAGCCGCTGGTCGCCACATGCACGAGCGCTTCGCCTCGGTCCGCAATCTTGCCCATGAGTTCGTTCTGCCGTTCGTGGCTATTTTTGCCCAGCGCCGATTCGCGCCGCATCTCCGCGCACTCCTGCTCGACGAAAAGTGTGTAATGAAGGACGCACAGATGGTCTCCGGCAAACCCGCCGGGGACAGTCATTTTGCATCCTTTTGACGTGCAGATTTCAGCCACAGCGCACCCAGATAAACCTCATACTTTTTGTAGCACCTCCGGAAGCCGATTTCCACAGGGTGGAAGCGGATTGATACCAATCAGATAGCGGGACGGGAGCCAACTTGCTAGGCCGATTGGCTAAGCAGGAGTGGTTTCCGAGGTTCTCGACGGCAACCGGTGCTGCCGCAACCTCGAGCACAAGATCCTTGGCGCGTATCGCAGCGAGAAGCACCAGAACATTCGTCAGAAGGATGATGGCAAACGCCAGCGGCGTGAGGAAATCAAGCTGGGGCTTCATGGCGCGGACCGCATCGAGAGCTAGCACCGCGGTAATTAAACCGCGTGGAATCAATAGTGTAGCGACTTCCCGTTCGCGGGGCGTCGTGCCCCGCCAGGCCACACGGCTGATCTGCACGGCGATCAATCGGGCGACGAACAGCACAGCCACAATTCCGAGCGACGCGAGAAACTCCTTCTGCAAGCCGCTGAAATCCACCAGCACGCCGAGCAACACGAAGAAGAAGCTGCGTACCAGAAATGCCAGTTCGGCGTGAAAGGAATGAATCGCCCTGCTCGGGTCTGGCGGAAGAATCCGGAAGACGAACGAGTCCGCGGAGTGGCGCGGGTCGGGCAGGTTCGCGAGCGCCGCGCCGAAGGCCATCACCGCAAAAAGAGCGGTGCCACCGATGGCGTGCGTGAACGCATACAGCAGCAGCACGGCGGCGAAAGTGAGCACCTGCCAGAACTGCTTGTCGGAAACGAGGGGCAACAAACGCAACCAAAGGTAGCCGGCGACAACAGCGACGGCGAGTGCGAGCAAAAACTTGAACAGCAGAATCGCAGTCACCGCGCCTGCGATCGAACCGTGACTTCCGGGGGCGAGGCCGGCGCGCGCGAGCAAATCCGGGAGCGGCCCGCTTTTGATTTCACTGCCGCCGAGCGCGAGATCGATCAGCACGCCGACGCCGAGCGCGCCAAGCCCATCACCGAACGACGCCTCGATCACGAGAGTGGTTTTCACCGTGTCGCGCATCTCGAGCTGCTCGAGCACCGGCAGAATCACCGAGCCGCTCATGCAAGCGAGCGTCGCGCCGACGAGAAGCGAGGGCATCAGAGCCAGATGCAGCGCGTAGATGCAAAAGTAGGCGACGCCGACGAAGGAAAGCGAATAGCTGAGCAACGCGAGAAACGTTCCTGCGCCAAACTGTTTGAGCGCAGTGCGAAGATCCAGCTCGAGCCCCGCCGCGAAAAGAATCAAAATCAACGCAAGCGTCCCAAATCCGCGGGTTACTTCGCTGAACTTTGATCCGTCCACCCAATGCAGCACCGGCCCGAGGGCAATTCCTGTAATCAGCAGAACGATCACGTCGGGCACGCGCGTCCACTTGGAAAGCCGGTTGGCGACAAACGCCAACACCAGCAGCGCACCCAAGAGCCCGAAGAAAGTTGTGAGGCTGGCGGTCACAAGCGGCTCGAGTTTTTAATTTCCGGTGGTGATTGATTTCGGATCGGTTTCGCCGATGCGGAATTGCGTCCAAGGGCCGGCGTCCATATCACGCATCACCGGCGCTTGCCAATTGAATTCCGGATGCTCGCGCATGAATTCGGCGGCATCAAATTTCGCGCCGCAGGGATGCCCGATGCGCGCGACGAAGCTCATGTTCGCAGCCATTTTGCTGTCCATCACTTTGCCTTGCACGGCGCCCATTGGCTCATAGGGCGGCATGTCCCACGTCTTGTCGCCGTCCACGGACATGTCGCCGTGGCCGCAGAGCGTTCGATGATCCGGCATCACTTTTTTTGTGTAGGTATCGTAGTGATCGGAAAGAAAAGCCTGAGCCATGGTGATGTCGATTTTGCCTTTATTTTCGTTCATGAGCTGATCCCATCGAGCGTGCCGGGCGTTGGGAGAGCTGGCCATATTTTTCGGATCGAACGTGGTATCGTCGCGCATCACGGCGGGATCGCTCACGAAATTCGAGCCGACAAAAACTCCATCCATCGTGCGATAGAGTTTCGTGTGCTGGAGCCCCTGCTCGAACTGGGCGATTTCGCCCGTCTTGCGATCGCCGAGCAGCCAGTCGTTCGCGTAGCCGCCGTTATTGCCGTCCATGATGATTTTTACGTACTCATCAATCGACCCGGCGTACTGCATCGCTTTGCGGGCGCGGGCGAATTCGGGTTTGCCGTTGTAATCCCAGCCGTGAAAATTCGAGATTGTAGTTTCGGTGATCATCATTCCGTCGGAATTGATGCCGAAATCGTCGTCGCTCGCGATGACGCCGGGAAAACCGTCCATCAGCATGCGGTAACCCTGCTGCGGAACGATGTCGAAAATAATGCGCCAGCGCTCGCCATTGAGGTAGCTGGTCCAGTTGTTGTGGGCCATCACGATCTGGTGATCTTTCGTCCAGCTGCCGTTGGCGACGAACGCGCTGCAATTTTCCGGGCTGTTGATTTTGGGCGCGTTCTGCGCGTGAGTCTGCTCGTTGACCCAGGGAACGTAGTAGCCGGGCAACTCCTCGAACGCATTGAGGGCGACGATGTCGTAGAGATCGAGGTTCACTTTGCGCGCCTGAAGCCCGTCCACGATGCCTTTGAGTTCGGCTTGATATTCCGGGTCGATCTTCGGCCACAGCATCGTGCGCGCGGCGCTGCGAAAAAATTCCCAGTCGCGCTGCGTGACGTGGGTCATCTGCAGGCTGACGGCGGCGAACGCGTCGCCAATTTCCGGCGCGAGAAGATAGCCGTGCTGGTAGCCGATATCGTGCGGCGAGCCTTCGAGGTGCACGTAGATCCAGCCGCCGCTTTCGAAGCGGTAAGCCTTCGCGAGGAGGGCGTCGTCAGCAGGCGCGGGCTTCGAGTTTTTTTGAGGGGTTGTCGCAGCGCCTGCAAGAGGTTGCGCCGCTGCTTCGACGATCGCTGAGTGGCTTACGACTAGAAGCTGCGCTGCGAGAACCGTAAGTCCCAGCAGCATCAGGATAAATGGCAAACGATTGCGATTGGATCGCATCAGCAGAACTCCTTGGCGGAAGGATTGCGAGACGCCATGTTAGGCGTGGAGGGGGCGCGATGCAAGAGGCGGGAGAGGCGTGACTCGTGACTGGTGACTCGTAACTCGTGATTCGTGGATGACCTGGCTTTATGCGGGCGAGATAAACCGGAGAGCCATGCAACACTCGCTTGTCTTTCTGAACAAGGCCCCCGGATAGGGATTGTGAAAGACGGTTTCCTGAGGTAAGATTGTCTTACCATGCAGACTAAGATTTCAACCAAGGGCCAGGTGGTATTGCCCGCTCCTGTTCGCCGCAAGCTCGGGCTTCGGCCCGGAGATCCTTTGGACATTACAGCCGAAGAGGGGCGGATTGTGCTGACTCCCCGAAGAGCACGCCGTCGGAAAGCCAGGATTCTGGTGGACCCGATTACCGGTCTACCCGTCCTCAGCGCAGGTCCCGATGCTCCAACGTTGAGTAGCAAAGAAGTCGATGAGATTCTGTCGAATTTTCCATGATTTATCTTCTAGATGTGAACACTCTTGTTGCGCTGGGTGTTCTTGAGCATGAATTTCACAATCGGGCTGCCAAGTGGGTGCAGTCCCTCGCCTCCCATGGAATTCCGGAACTAGCGACCTGTTCGATTACGGAGCTCGGGTATATCCGAGTCTTGCTGCAAGCGCCGCAATTCAATTTCACCATTTCCGAAGCGCGTGCCATATTGCATCGGATTAAGACGGCGAATGGTTTGAAATTTACGTTTTTCGCCGACGATCATGATCTCTCGCATATGCCCGCGTGGGTGAAAAGCGCGAAGCAAACTACAGACGGCCACCTCGTCCAACTCGCGAAAGGGAAAGGCGGAGTGCTGGCGACAATGGACAGAAATATACCGGGTGCGTTTCAGATTCCGGCAGATTCATAGTGAGGATGCAGCAGTTGGAGAGGTCAACAGCCCGGACATGACTCGATTCTAAGAAGCCTCACCTCTGAAGAGGTGAGCTACATTAAGGAAGGTTCGACCCCAGCGGCGGCTGATTCGATAACGATTCGTTGACAGGGTTTCGCTTCGTCGTATAAATTGGAATTGCTGGCCTGTCCCGGCGGGGAAACGTAGCGTGATCAATTGTTTAGGGATGGGTATGCGTTAGAATTCGGGCGGGGCTGCAGGGGCTAGAGCCCTTTCGCTATTTGCTGCGGTGACGTCGCGGTTGAAACCGCGACCTACAAAACAGCTCAGACCAACAAAGCAGATTCGACTAACCCCTTCGGAGTAGGTGCAGCTTGACATTGTTGTACATGATTGCGAGTTGGTTCGCGCCTGTCGCGAATCCTGTGTCGGATTATTGGCGGCGGAATGATCCGCTGTCGAACCCGTTCCGGGGACTCTACCAGGTGAATTCGTTTGACCTGGTGGTGATGACGCCGTACTTCGTGGTGATGATTATTCTTGCGATGTACGGGATCCATCGCTACGTGCTGGTCTACAACTTTTTCAAGAACCGCAAACGAATCGCGCCGCCTCCGCCGGAAATCAGCGAGTGGCCGCGCGTGACAGTGCAGCTGCCGATTTACAACGAACGCTACGTGATCGAGCGCCTCGTGGATGTGGTGGCGCAGTTCGATTACCCGCGCGAGCTGCTGGATATTCAGGTGCTCGACGATTCAACCGACGAGACGCAGGAAGTGGCGCGGAATTGCGTGGAGCGTTATCAGCAGCTGGGCCTGCCGATTTCCTATCTTCATCGCGACAACCGCGAGGGATTCAAGGCCGGCGCTTTACAGGAAGGATTGAAGGTGGCGCGCGGCGAACATATCGCCATCTTTGATGCTGATTTTATTCCGCCTGCGGATTTCCTGCGCAACACCGTTCCGTATTTTGCGGATGCCAAGCTGGCGATGGTGCAAACGCGCTGGAGTTATATCAATCGAAACTATTCGAAGCTGACGGAAGTGGAAGCGGTTCTACTCGACGGGCATTTCGTGATCGAGCATTCGGCGCGATATCGCAGCGGGCTTTTCTTTAATTTCAACGGCACGGCCGGCATATGGCGGCGCGCGGCGATCGAAGATGCGGGGGGCTGGCAGCACGACACGTTGACTGAGGATACCGACCTTTCTTATCGCGCGCAGCTTCGCGGGTGGCAGTTTATTTACTTGCCGGACATCGAGTGTCCATCGGAATTGCCGGTGGAGATGAATGCGTTCAAGTCACAACAAGCGCGTTGGGCCAAGGGCTTGATGCAGACGGCAAAGAAAATCATGCCGCGCGTACTGCGATCGGATATGCCGGGAGTGGTGAAGGCGGAGGCGTTCTTTCACCTCACCGCGAATATCAGCTATCCGCTGATGGTGCTGCTCTCCATGATTTTGCTGCCGGCGATGATTGTGCGGTTTTATCAGGGGTGGTTTCAGGTGCTGGTGATTGACCTGCCGCTGTTCATCGCGTCGACGTGCTCGATTTCGTCATTTTATCTGGCGGCGGAGCGAGCGATTTTCCCGAAGACGTGGAAGCGGACGTTCCTTTATTTGCCGTTCATCATGGCTGTAGGGATCGGACTTTCAGTGCGCAATGCGGTGGCTGTGCTGGAAGCGATTTTCGGAGTGAAGTCGGAATTCGTGCGCACGCCGAAGTATCGCGTGGAAGCGGGCGCGAATGGATCGAATGGCGCGGGCGGATGGGCCACGAAAAAATACCGGAAGAAGGCGGGATGGATGCCGTGGGCCGAAGTGGTTCTCGGGATCTATTTTGCGGCGGCGGTGGTGTATGCGATCGAGATGGAAAATTACGCCACGGTTCCGTTTCTGGTGCTGTTTGTGTGGGGGTATCTGTATACCGGGTTGATGTCGCTGGGGCAGACGTATATTGACCGGCTGCGGTTTGGCGTAGTGGAGGCTGGCGAAGTGCGGCCGGCTTCGACGGGGGCGCCGGGGTTTTAATTTAGTAGTGTTATCCTACCTACCCTTTTACCATCGCGCTTCGTCTACTAGCATCGGAGGAACTCCTATGAAATTTCGGACGCTCGTGCTTCGCGGCACCGTCGCGGCGCTGGCCTTGCTGTTTGTGGCGGTGCTGGTGCAGGCGCGATTTCCACAGCCGGCCGCGGAGTATCAGGGGCGGCGCGCAAAATTGCGCGCGGAAGTGGATGGGCCGGTGGTGCTTTTTGGTTACACGAGCCGGAATGATGCGGGCGAAGTGGCGGTGTTCTTCCAGGACGAAGATTTCTACTACCTCACTGGCTACAGCGAACCGGATGCGGCGCTCGTTCTGATTCCGGATTCAGCGGCTGCCAAAACCTCCGGCGGGCCGACGGAAATTTTGTATTTGCCGCCGCGCGATCCGCGCGAAGCGATTTGGGGCGGGGCGCATCTTGGGCCGAATGATCCGGGCGTGGCGGAGAAAACGGGTTTTCAGGCGGTGCGGCCGTTTGCAGAATTGCGCAGCGATCTCGCTACGCTGGCGAAGACGAATCCGAAATTTTATGCGCTGCTGCCGACTGGGCCGGAGAATGGCTATCCACAGCTGCAGACCTGGCACGATTGGCTGAAGGATGCGCTGCCACCGCAGTCGGCGATCGTGGATCTACAGCCCACCTTAACCCAAATGCGGATGGTGAAATCGCCGGGAGAAGTGGAGTTGCTGCAAAAGGCGGTGGATGCTTCAGTGGATGCGCAACTCGCGGCGATGAAAATGATGAAGCCGGGGCTGATGGAATATCAAGTGGCCGCGAAGATGGAAGAAGTTCACAAATGGGCAGGCTGCTCGCGCGAAGCGTATGCGCCGATCGTGGGCGCGGGATTTTTCTCCACGGTGTTGCACTATGACGCGCTCGATAATCAGATCAAGGATGGAGACGTGGTGGTGATGGACGTGGCCGGTGAATATGGAGGCTACGACGCTGACATTACGCGGACGGTGCCGGTCAATGGAAAATTTACGGCGAGGCAGCGCGAAATTTACGACATCGTGCTGGGCGCGCAGAATGCGGCGATTGCGGCCGTGAAGCCGGGCGTGTTCATGTATGGCGGGCCGGGTAGTTTGCATACCATCGCGGCTGATTACATCAACTCTCACGGGAAGGACAAGGATGGCAAGTCGCTGGGAAAATATTTCGTGCACGGGCTCGGGCACGGCTTGGGGTTGAACGTTCACGACCCGACGGATTTCCGGCAGCCGCTGAAAGCGGGGATGACAATTACGATCGAGCCGGGAATTTATATTCGCGATGAAAACCTTGGCGTGCGGATTGAGGATGATGTGCTGGTGACGGCCGATGGGCACCGCTTGATGACGGAAAAGCTGCCGCGGAATGCGGATGAAGTGGAAAAGGTGATGGCGGAGGGCCGCGCGCATCCGGAGCCGCTGCCGTAACCGTCGCCGTCGTGAGCTATGCTGCGGGCTTCGTGAAAATGACGCAGTAGTCGTTGCCCGACCAGTGATTGATCGTTTTCTCTGCGTGAAATCCCGCCGCTGCTAATTCTTCGACCATGATTTTCTGCGGGATGCCGTGGCCGCCACGATTGGCGGGGACGCCTTCGACCGGCGGGAGGCTGTTGTCCGGCGCGAAGTCGATGATGGCGAGACGCGCGCCGGGCTTTAGCGAGCGCAGCAAATTCTTGTCGAAGGCTTCGGGCGCGGTGATGTGGTGGTAGACGCGGCGCAGGAAAATTGCGTCGCAACAACCGGTGGGGAGCTTGGTGTCGTCGGCTGCGCTTTCCACGATGGTGACATTGGTCAGTTTTTGCTTGGCCACTTCATCGCGGAGCGCGGCCAGTTTTGTGGCGTCAATTTCGGTGGCGTAGACGTGGCCCGATGCGCCTACGATTTTCTCGGCGGTGAAAGTGTAGCTTCCGTCTCCGGCGCCAATGTCCGCGATAGTCATGCCCGGCTTCCATTGCATTTCCTCGGCGAGGCGCGAGATTTCGCTGCCAGCGTTGGGATTCGCTGAGGCAATTGCGCGATGTGCGGCATTTTTCAGAAAGCCGTACGATGCCAGTGCCAGCGCAATTGCCATGATTGCGTAGAAGCGCTTTCTGCGAGCCATAGTTATTTGATGCCTCTTTGGAGCCGAGCGAGTTGCCGGCCGTAATTCCGCCACGCCAGGCCGCCTATCTGGTTTGACGCGAGCCGCAAGCGTTGGATTCGTACGATTTTCACGGCCTAGAACGTTTTCTAGATGTTTGACCCGATGCGCGAGGGGCCGCTATAATTGGTGTTTCGTCATAGCGTGAATTTCTTGCTTGGCAGGCGCCGCTGCTTGCGACTCTGCAGGAAACACCCAGCGAAATTCAGGAGCATCCGATGAGCGCCTTGAAAGCTACCCAACTGCGCGCAGGCATGATCATTCAGCACGAGGGCGATCTGTATCACGTATACAGCGTGGATCACCGCACGCCCGGCAACAAGCGCGCCGCCATGCAGACGAAGATGCGCAACCTGCGCACGGGGTCGATGACCGACTACCGCTTCCGCGCCGAGGAATTCGTCGAAAAAGTGATCGTCGATGAGATCGAATTCCAATACCTCTATAGCGACGGCGACGGCCACCACTTCATGAACACCGAGAACTACGAACAACTGGCGCTGCAAAACGACATCGTGGGCGATACGAAGGATTACCTGATCGCGAATATGCCGGTGAAAATCGAGTATTACGACGAGAAGGCGATCGGCGTGCTGATTCCGGACACGGTGGATTTGATGGTGGTCGACACTGAGCCCAGCATTCAGAAGGCGACGGCCAGCTCGGTTATGAAACCGGCGAAACTTGAGACGGGGCTTGTGATCAACGTGCCTCCATTCGTCGGAACCGGCGACAAAGTGAAAGTGGATACTTCGGAAGCGCGTTATATCCAGCGCGTGCAGTAGTCGCGCAAACTATCTCGAAGAGCGTCTCCCTCGCTTCATTGTTTCGCACCACAGAAGAGAGATCCCTCGACTGCGGGTCGCGCCCTCGCTCCGCGAGGGAAAACAAACCGCGCGACCCTCCGCTCGGGATGACAATCCTGATCGGATTGTCACTTCAATCCTTCCACGACGTACAAATCCGAAAGCGTTCGCGAATAAGAATAGACGTAGGATTTTTCGTCGGGCGTGATCCCGATGCCGCCAATGGCGTCTACGCCCGCAGCGTCCGCTGGGGCAATCTGTTTCCAGTCCGTGCGTTTGCCGGTGGCCAGATCCAAGCGGATGATCGTGCTGGGCAACCCAGCGAAATTGTGAACGAAAACGGACTTGGAATCGGCTGAGAAACCGATCAAGTGCTCCTCAGGGTGAATGCCAGGAATCGGGTGCGGATCGCCTCCGTCCAGGGGATAGAGCAGACGCCGACCCTCCGTGTCCACTCCTTGCACGAATTTTCCGTCCGGCAGACCAAGATCACGGGAAGTCCGCCCCCTTCCGGGCTCACTGCTCTCGGTTTGCCGCCAGCGAGATCCTGGATGTAGAGGCGAACCCCCTTGCCCGGCTCGCTTCCGGCGAAGACAATCTGTTTCCCGTCGGGAGTGAAGCCGCCAGCAACATGATCGATCGAATCGTTTGTAGCGGTACGAGGCGCGCCCGTCTTTGTGGGAAGTAGAAACAACTGAGAGGGCGTAGCATGCGTGAGAGCCAGAACCCAAGCGCCATCTGGCGAGAGCGCCTGGGGATTCCCGTCGCCCAGCCGAATGGCAGGAGAACCGTCGGTACCGCGAATATAAATGCTATAGGTGGAGCCGCCCGCTTCTCCGACTTCAGCAAAGAGAAGAGTCTTTCCGTCATTGCTAATCGCGGCGGGAAGGGAGTAATCAAACCAGGAGAGCTCCCTCCCGCGCGTATCTCCGTTGATAAAGGCCTTTACCTCCTGGCGGCTCGCGTCGCGAATGAGCAAGACGCGGCCATCGCGAGCCACGTCGAAGATCGTCAGCGTTCCGGGGACGCGCGCGAGCAAGCGACTGTGCGCCGATAGATCCACGGCAAAAATGGAACGTGAGAGGCCCTCGTGTGTTGCCGTGAACCAGATTTCATCGCCGCGCGGTGACCACACGAGTCCATCAGCGCTGATGAATGTCTCGCTTAGTTTCGTCACCGTTCCCTTCAGATCGATGACATTAATCGTGCCGCCATCGTCTTGCGGAATGGGATGGTCGATAAACGCGATGCGGTCGCCCTTGGGAGATATTCGCGGGTCGCCGATCCAGCCCGGACTCTTGTACAGCACTTTGCCGATCGGATACTCGAGCTGATAGAAGCCGCCTTGCTGGCGAACGATGGCGAGATTCGCGCCGTCGGGAGACCAGTCCGCCCAGTTCACTTGATCGAGGATTTCGCGGGGCGCGCCGCCTGCGAGAGGCATTCGCGCCAGAGTGCCGAACTGCGAAAAGACCCCGGAGCGGCTGTGAAGCAGTACAGCCATCTCACCGGTCGAAGAAATCCCCATCACTCGGGATCCGGATTTTCCCAGAGAAGCGTATTCGGGGCTGCCGGTCCGTGTGGAATAAATGTCCACGGGATTTCCGTCCCACGCGGCGCTGAAATAGATGGTCTGGCCATCGGGACCAAACCGCGAGGAGTAAACCGTGCCGCGGCGGAAGGTGACCTGGTGATAGACCGGCTGAGAAACGGGAGCTTGGCGCTTCGCGAGGAAAAGTCCTCCGGCAAGCCCGGCGGCGAGAGCTACCGCTGCTGCGATGGCCGCTATCGTCCAGCCGCGCTTGGTGGCGCTGACTGATCCGGTTGCGGATGAGGCGGGTGGCGCTTGCACCGCGGTCGATGTTTGAGCCGCAGAAGACGAGAAGCCGGAACCGCTTCCGGAGCGGCTCGATTCCGATTGCCGCTTCAGGCGCTTCAGATCGGCGCGCAGCTCCGCGGCCGTCTGGCAACGCATTTCGCGATCTTTTTCGAGCGCCTTCGCGAGTATGATTTCGAATTCTCCCGGCAAATCGGGATTCACGCGCGTGGGCGGTGCGGGCGAGCGATTCAAAATCGCTTCCGTAATCACGCCCGAGGTGTTGCCGGTGAAAGCTTGCCGCCCGGTGGCCATTTCGTAGAGCACGGTGCCGAAGCTGAAAAGGTCCGAGCGCGCGTCGAGTTCTTCGCCGCGCACTTGCTCGGGCGACATGTACGCAACTGTGCCAACCGCTGTCCCCGGGCTGGTGAGGAGCGCTTCGGCGGCGATCGTAGGCATCGCAGAAGAGCTGGCGCCGATGCCGACGCGCTCGGGAGCGAGTTTCGCCAGGCCGAAATCGAGCACTTTGGCTTGACCGCGGCGCGTCACAAAAATATTTGCTGGCTTGATATCGCGATGAACGATGCCCTTTGCGTGAGCGGCATCGAGCGCATCGGCAATCTGGATTCCGAGGTCGAGCACCTGGTCGAAGGCGAGCGGCTTCTCGCCGATGCGATGCTTCAGCGTTTGGCCTTCGAGGAGTTCCATGGCAATGAAGGGCATGGTCTCGCCGCCGTCATTCACGACGTCGATTTCATATATTGTGCAGATGTTGGGGTGATTCAGCGCCGAGGCCGCGCGCGCTTCGCGCTGAAATCGCTCGAGCGTCACGCGATCTTTTGAAAATCCTTCGGGCAAAAACTTCAGCGCCACCTGGCGGCCCAGCTTGGTGTCCTCGGCCTTGTAGACCACACCCATGCCGCCGCCGCCCAGCTTTTCGAGAATCACGTAGTGAGAAAGGGTTTTCCCGATCATTTTCCGGAGATGCTGTCAGTTGAGTGCGCGCGATGTTAGGCTGCGCTCGCGGTGCAAGTCAAGCCGCCCGACATCGTATTAATAGCTCCGCTGCAACGTGCTACGCTCATTCGGTGAAAATTGCGGCCTTTCGAAAGCGTTTGCTTGCTCTTTGGTTTGTTCTCTTAAGTGCTGGCGGCAGCCAATGCTTCGCGCAATCCGCGCAGAAGATTGTGGACGAATATGTTCACGCCGAAGGCGGCGCGAAGGCTCTAGCGAAAATTCAAACCGCCAGCATCACTGGAAGCTTGACTGACGATGCCACCGGACAGTCGGGCACTTATTCGCTCATCACCAAGGCGCCTAACAAGTTCTACTCCGAAATTATTGTCGGGCCGCGTCGCCTGATCGAAGCTTATAACGGAAAATCGGCTTGGGGTCAGGACACCTCTGGCCACGACACAGGAGCCGATTCGTCGTCCGACTCGACGGGTGCACCGCACACGCTGACTGGCGCCGTCGCTTCCGAGTGGGAAGCAGCAGGGCGCTACCTGAACGGTAGGCTGGCCGACGCGAAGAAATCCAAATTCGGCTTGCAGCTGGTCGATACGGAAGATGTGGCCGGACGCAAGGCGTACCACGTTCGCATTGCGCTTTCTCCTCGCGTTTCCCGCGAACTGTTTTTCGACGAGCAAACTCACTTGCTGATTCGCGAAATCATCCCAGCGGCGGCACAGCAGCAGCCGGGATCAAAGAATGCTGCCGCGGAAGAGCTTGACTACGCTGACTACCGCCGCGTCGATGGCATCGAGGCTCCCTATCGAATCACGCTTCGCCGCGCTGGCCGCACTTACACCGTCGCCGTCTCGCGCATCGAGTGGAACGCGCCCGTAAACGATTCCGTTTTCGACTTTCCGAATAATAAGGGCCGTCCGTTGCCCGATATCAAAGCGCTTCTTCTCGACGTGGCCAAAAACCAGAAGGCGATCGAGGAGCTGCAGAAGCAATACACCTGTCATGTAGTCGCGGAAGAAGAGAAGTTTGATTCCAGAGGAGGGGTCACGTCGCGCGAGGTGAAGGAATACGACGTGTTCAACTGCGGCGGTGATGAAATTCGCCACCTCGTGAAAGACGATTCGAAACCGCTCACTCCCGAACAGCAGCACAAAGAGGACGAACGCTTCAACAAAGAATTCAGCGAATTCCAGAAAAAGCAGGCCGAGCTCGCCAACGATCCCAAGAAACAGGAAAAAGAAGACGAACGCCAGCAGGCACAGATTTCCGATTTCCTTCGCGCCGAAAGCTTTACGAATCCGCGCCGAGAGCGATTTCGCGGGCAGGATGTGATCGTCTTCGATTTCGGCCCGAATCCCGACTACAAGCCGCGCAAGATGGTCGAGTCCATCGTGCAAAAATTGGTTGGCGTGGTGTGGATTGACGAACACGCTCGCGACGTGGCCCGCCTCGAGGCTCGCTTCAGCGACAAGGTGAAAATCGGCGGTGGCTTGCTCGCCTCGCTCGACAAGGGCACCAACCTCGTCTTCGAGCAAACGAAGATCAATGGCGAAGTGTGGCTGCCGTCCTACGCCGAAGTTCACGCCGCCGCCCGCGTGGTTTTTGTCAAAGTCCGCCAAAATGAAATCGACCGCTACAGCGACTACAAGAAATTCCGCGTCGAAACTAAAATCGGCCCGTCGACGCCAGTGGAAAACCTCCCACAGCAACCAAATCCAGAAACGCCTGCGAAGCCGTAGTCGGTTTCGATGGCGTCAACGCGCCCACGCATTGACAGAGCCATGCGGCCACTCTAGAGTGGCAACTCTTTTTGGCGAATCGCGGAGGCTGCGTGCTCGAGCGCTACTTCAAGCTGGCGGAGAATCAGACCACCATTCGCCAGGAAATGCTCGGCGGGCTCACCACGTTCATGACGATGGCATACGTCATCGTGGTGAATCCGCAGATTCTCGCGCAAGCGGGGATGCCGCCGGAAGGCGTTCTTTTCGCGACGTGTATTTCTTCCGCCGCGGCCACGCTGGTGATGGGGCTTTATGCCAATTATCCCATCGCGCTGGCGCCGGGCATGTCGCTCAACGCCTACTTCACCTATTCCGTTTGCCTGGGTATGCACATTCCCTGGCAAACGGCGCTCGGGGTCGTGTTTTTCTCCGGCGTGTTGTTCGTGCTTCTTACTGTTTCACGCGTGCGCGAGCAGATCGTCAACGGCATCCCCGATTCGCTGAAACATTCGACGGCTGCGGGCATCGGCATGTTCATCGCCTTCGTCGGCTTGAAGAACGCGAAACTCGTCGTCGCCAATCCGGCCACGCTGGTGAGTATCGGAAGCTTTTCCGACCGCGAAGTGCAGGCTGCCTGCTTCGGCTTGGTGTTGATGCTGATTTTAATCGTGCGAAAAGTGAAAGGCGCGATGCTCATCGGAATTCTCGGCACCACGCTGCTGGGCATCCTGCGCGGAATGTCACGCTGGCCCACCGCGCTGGTTTCAATGCCGCATCCATCGCTCACATTTCTGAAGTTCGACCTGCACGGCGCGCTGCACCTCGGGCTTTTCGAGATCATGTTCATATTTCTGTTCGTCGATCTCCTCGACAACGTGGGCACGCTCGTCGCAGTTTGCGAGCAGGCGGGTTTCGTCAAGGATGGAAAAATTCCGCGCGTCGGCCGCGCGCTGCTCGCGGATGCCGTGGGAACTTTATTTGGTTCGATGACCGGAACATCCACGGTCACCAGCTATATCGAAAGTGCCGCAGGAGTGTCCGCCGGCGCGCGCACTGGCTTGAGCAACGTCCTCGTTGCTGCGCTGTTCCTGGCGGCTGTATTTTTCTCGCCCATCGCGACCGCGATTCCAGGTTTTGCCACGGCTCCAGCTCTGATTCTAGTAGGCGCACTGATGATTCAGTCGGTGGCGCGCGTCAATTGGGACGATTTCACCGATGCGTTCCCGGCGTTCGTCACCGTGCTCGCCACGCCCCTCACCTTCAGTATCGCCACAGGCCTGAGCCTCGGTGTGATTTCCTACACAGTGGTGAAAATCGCCGCGGGAAAATTTCGCGAAATCAGCTTGCTGCTCTGGATCCTCACCACGCTCTTCATCCTGCGCTACATCTACCTCGCAGTAGCTTAGATTGACTTTCGTAGGGGTACGACTTCAGTCGTGCCGCAAGGTCGAAAGCAATCGATGCGGCTTCAGCCGTTGAGGAACGCTCTTTGTGAAGCTGTGCAACGCTTCAAGGCGCGCGATTTGTAGCTAGCGGTGCGGCGCAACTACATCGCGACAGAAGCTTTCGTCCCGAACACACGCCGGAAAATAGCGTCCACAGCGCGCAACTGCCTCTGCAAGTCAAACGTCTGCGCGAGCGCTTTTCCGTCGAGATACTTCCTGATATTCGAGTCGGACGCGACGCGATCTCTAAAGCTCGTCTCCGAATCCCACGCTACCATCGCATGCCCCTGCACCCATTTGTAAGCGTCTTCGCGCGGCGCGCCATGCTCCACAAGATCCTGCAGCAGCTGCCCCGAAAACACGAGACCCTTCGTCGCATCCAGATTCCGCCGCATGCGCTCGGGAAACACTTTCATGTTCGCCACAATTTCCGTCGTGCGGTGCAGCATGTAGTCAGTGAGAATCGTCGAATCCGGCAGAATCACCCGCTCCACCGAGCTGTGCGAAATGTCGCGTTCGTGCCACAGCGCGATATTTTCGAGCGCCGCCAAAGAATTCGCCCTCACCACGCGCGCGAGCCCGCACACCTGTTCGCTCGACACCGGATTCCGCTTGTGCGGCATCGCCGAACTTCCGCGCTGCTCCCCGCCAAACGGCTCCTCCACCTCGCGCACTTCCGTCCGTTGCAGGTGCCTCACCTCTTGTGCAATGCGCTCCAGTCCGCCCGCCACAATCGCCAGCGTCGAAAGATATTGCGCGTGCCGGTCGCGTTCGATTACTTGCGACGTAATCGGCGCCGTCGCCAGCCCCAGCCGCGCGCAAATCTTCTCTTCGATTTCCGGGCCCAGGTGCGTGCACGTTCCCACCGCGCCTGAAATCTTTCCCACCGCCATCTGCCGCGCCGCTATTTGAAACCGCGCCAGGTCGCGCCGATTCTCCGAAAACCAGTTCGCGATTTTCAGCCCGAACGTAATCGGCTCCGCGTGCACTCCATGCGTGCGGCCAATCTGCGGCGTGTCTTTGAATTCCCACGCGCGCTGCTCCAGCACTTCGCCCATTCGCTCCAGCGCTTTCTCGATCTGCTGCGACGCTTCGCGCACCAGCAGCGCCTGCGCCGTGTCCACCACGTCGTTTGACGTGAGCCCGTAATGCAGCCAGCGCGCCGCTTCGGGATCGCCCACCGATTCCTGCACCGCCATCGTGAACGCGATCACGTCGTGTCGGACCTTGGCTTCCAGCTCATTAATTCGCGCCACGTCGACGCGCCCGCGTTCGCGCAGTTTCAGCGCCGCCTCGCGCGGCACGATGCCCGCTTCCGCCAGCGTCTCCGCGGCGGCCAGCTCCACTTCGAGCCATTTCTGAAATTTATTTTCGTCGCTCCAGACGCGGCCCATTTCCGCGCGTGTGTATCGCGGGATCAAATTGGAAGCTCCTTTTGGCGTAGCTTTTTTTGACGTGACTCGTTTTAGCGCAACTCTTCAGCTAGCTTGCAAACGGCGGGGAATTTCCCTGCTCCATCATACCCGTAAACGATGCCTGATGACGACTGCTACCGCTTCGCAGGCCGGTAGCTGAAAAGTTTCTGGCATTCGCGTCGCAGAAATCCGCCAAAAACGGGAATGCGGTGATTGCCCTTCTCGAAAATCAGCCGGCACGAGATCAGGCAGGCTCGCCACTTGTAATACTCAGTGCCGTGCTTGCGTCCATACGCATCGATATCTTCTTGCGACACGCCGTACACCACTGCGCCAATTCGTGACCACACGCCGGCTCCCGCGCACATCGCGCACGGCTCATGCGTCGAATAAAGGACGAAGTCGGGCAGGTAGCGCCCATAGCCACTCGACACATACTTCAGCGTTTCAAGCTCGACGTGCTTGATGCTCGACCCCGAAGTTTTCACCCGGTTGCCCGCGCTCGCAATCACCACTTCGCGCTTGCCTACCAGCCGCGTAATCACCGCGCCAATCGGATAGTCGCCGCGGTCACCCGCGCGTTTCGCCTCGGCGATAGCCAGCTCCATGAATTTCTTTTTTGGTTTGTAGGTAGGCGGAATCATCGAGACGGATTATATCCGTTTATATCGAGCGTTGCTCAGGGTAGGCGCACGTGCTAGAGTCGCCGAAAGTTCTCCGCTGATTTGGTTGAAAATGAGTGGCCCACAAAAGTACCTCAATAATCCGTGGTTGGCGATCCTCGCCTTTCTTCTCTTCGTTGCGATGGCGGGAGGAACTATCTTCCTTTTTACGCATCTCTTGAAGAGAGTAGGGCAATAACCGACGCTCAGTCTGTGATAGGGTTGGCGAATGGTAGGAACAGCATCCGATTGGTCGAAAGTTCTTTTTATGGGCTGCTTCTGGGGCGCCGGCATGTTGCTCTGGACTACTTACAGACGGCGGCGTCATGGCGTCAAACCTGCGATATCAGCTAACTATGCGATATTCTGGGCCTCCATTGGAATGTTCTACGGCCTTGTAATAACCTCCGGTTGGCGCCGAACTTTCCAACCACCCCTGCTCATACTAGTGTTCGTTGTAGTCGTCGCATCGAGTATCTGTCTGTGGGTCGAAACCAGCAAGCGCCGTAAACTAGATTCTTGACGCGGTTATTAGATCTAAATCCTTCTCTCTCATCGGTAATCGGCGACATCAGCGCCCCATCTCTTTTCATATCTGCCAGTTGGCGGAAATTCTGCGTCCAAACGACATAGCTTCCAGCAGCACAATTTCAATCAATGAGGAGACTCACAATGAAGCTATCAGTCGCATGGTTCAACGTAAACGATTTCGAGCAGGCCAAGAAATTCTATGGCAGCGTCCTCGGCCTCAAGAAATCGTTCGAAATGGATGGTTGGGCGGAATTCAATGGCGGCGGCCAGGATGAAGCAGCCGTCGGCATCTCGACGGGGCAATACACGCCGAAGGAACACGGAGCGACGATCGTCCTGCGCGTTGACGATATTGAACGCGAACGCAAGCGCCTTGAATCGAGTGGCGTGAAATTCGAAGGCAAAACGGAAGAAATTCCAGGAATGGTCAAGCTCGCCATTTTCCGCGATCCTTCCGGCAATCGCCTGCAGCTTTGCCAGGTGCTGATGAAGTCCTAGCGCGCGTTGCAAGCAGCAGCGTTGACCAACCTGAGAAATTTTCGCGGGCCGCGGCAGATCATCGACTCTCGGTGGCTCTCGGTGGGAACCGATGTAAACTGTCGCGGCCCAAACCTCAAAGGCGAAATCGCCAAGCGAGAAAGTATGGCCACAGGCTATTCGCAGCCGCTACTTCCACACGACGACGAACTAAAACTCGTCGAGCGCGCACAACAGGGCGACCGCGATGCATTCGGTTCCCTCGTTGAACCCTGGCGCAAGCCGCTCTTTGGCTACATCTATCGCATGGTCAACTTGCGCCAGGATGCCGAAGATCTGCTGCAAGACGTTTTCATCCGTGTGCTCGAAGATATTCGCAGCTATCGTGGTGAAGCGCGCTTCAAGAGCTGGCTCTTCGGCATCGCCACGCACGCTTGTCTCGACCATTTGCGCACGCGCAAACGCTGGCGCGTGGAAGCGCAGCGCATTGGCGAGCAGGAAACCACCGAGCATCCCGAACAGCTCGAAGGTTTGCGCGATTTGATGAGCTCGCCCGGGTTCGTCTTTGAAATCCGCGAGCACATCGCCTTCTGCTTCTCCTGCATCGCGCGTTCGCTCGAGCCTGAAGAGCAAGCGGCGGTGATGCTGAAAGAAGTTCTCGAATTCACGAACCAGGAAGCGGCGGCGATCCTGCGCGTGTCCGAGCCCGTCTTCCGCCATCGCCTTTCCGATGCCCGCGCGAAAATGACGCAAGCCTTCGACGGCCTCTGTGCTCTCATCAACAAAACCGGCGTTTGTTACCAGTGCCAGGGCCTGCGCGAAATTGCCGGAGAAAAAAATCGCGGCCCCAACCTGGTTCAAATTGAAGTAGCGCCAGGTGTAGCCGTGAATCCCGAAACTCTATTCGACGCCCGCACCGCCATCGTCCGCAACGCCAACCTCGAAAGCGGCGCCACCCGCCAGATGCACGACATGTTCTACCAGAATCTCGCGCGTCGCGAAGAATCCCGCAGCTAACCTCGGTTTGCGCGCTTCGTGCTCTAGCTGTAAAAGAGCCGGCGAGACGCCGGCGCTACGGAACGACCGCCCCGCGCGAACAGACTCCGGAGTCTGGGTCGTTGTTGCCTGAAAATCGCAAAAAAGCAAAATCGACGCAGACTCAGCAGTCGCGCGATGGCAAAGCCGCACTTCCGTAACGCCGGCGTCCCGCCGGCTCTTTTGACTTCGATCCACTCGCCAGCCACGCCCGACTCACTTCAGCCCCAACCCCAAGGCGTCTCAACTACGAGCATTCAAGAAAACGCTGTCATCCTGAAGGCATCCGTTCAGGATGCCCGCCCTGAAGGATCTCAGCTTCCAATCCCACCCCACACCCTGTCATTCCGAGCGAAGCCGCGCGCGCCTCCGCCTTTCCCATCGCGCGGCCTAGAGAGGAATCTGCAGTAGCACAGGCATTCCTGCCTGTGCCCACGCCAAAACGCAGCACGGCGTACGATGCTTGCCTAACCCACGAAGTCGTTCTTATCGGCGTTTTTCGAAGAGGCCCCTACAGCTCAAACGGTCCAAGCGGAGAATGCTGCGAAGCAATGTGCAACGTGCCGCTAAACGCAAACAAAGGCGCTCGCCGCCCCAGCGCTTCTTCAGCGGAAATGCGAGCCACAGAAGGATTATTATTCTGCTCGGAAAGATGCGCGAGAACAAGATGCCGCGCCAGCCCGTCAAACACCTCGCAATCCGCCAGGAAATCGCTCACGGTGGCATTCGAGAGGTGCCCCGTGCGGCTCATCACCCGCTGCTTGATGTGCCAGGGATAAGGCCCCACCTTCAGCATTTCGAGATCGTGATTCGATTCCAGAATCAAGAAATCGGCTTCGCGCAGATGGTGTTTCACAAGCTCGGGCAGATAGCCCAGATCGGTAACGATCGCAACCTTGATTCCATTGGCCTTGAAGCAGTAGCCCACGGGATCGGACGCGTCGTGCGGAATCGCAAACGGCGTCACTTCAATATCGCCGATTTCAAATTTCTCGCCGGGATGCACGTACTGCACGTGATCAATCTTTTTCTTGATGCCCTGATCTGTGAGCATCTGCTGGATCACGCGATGCGTCGGCTCGGTGAGAAACGCCAGGCACTTCCATTCGCGTTGTAGCTGGCCAAGGCCGTTCGAGTGATCGGAGTGTTCGTGGGAAATCAGGATGCCGTCGAGGTGCTCGGGTTTCGCGCGGCCCAGCGCTTCAAAGCGCCGCAGCATTTCTTTTTTGCCAAGCCCGGCATCGATAAGGAGAGCGGTGTGTTCGGTCTCAAGCAACGTGGAGTTGCCCGCACTACCCGAAGCTAGAATCGAAATGCGGAACGCGATGCGCTCTCTCCGTCCGCTGGCCGTGCCCCCGCAGCACCAGCTTCGCAATGGATGATGGCAAACTGTGGCCGCAAGGTCAACATGAACCGATGCACGGGTCGTTCCCATTACGCGTCATCACGAGTTAAATCGGTGTCCCACGATTGACGAGGTTCATCAAGGAGTGCTATTTGCCTTAGCCAAGACGATTGGTTGGTAAAAGCCGCTCTCGGCTGTCAAAATCCAGCGGCAGCCGACGAATCCCGCCGCTTCGAGAATGCGACTGAATTCCTCCCGCAGAACGGCACGATAGTTCGAAACATAATGTCGAGTCTCCCAACCGCCTTGGACTTCCCTTGTTATATAAAGATGGAAGGCATAACGACGCTCATCGCTCCAATCCCACACTTGATGAACGATGCGTCGACTCCCTTGGTCTGAATAGAAAGCGGGTCCCTGCACGACTGGCCTTTCCTGAACCAAACTGTCGTAATCTCTGATGCTGGCCATAAAGGTCGCACCGGCCCGCAGTTTTCGCCGAATCTGCGTTGCCGCTTGAAACAACTGTTCATCACTCTCAAGGTGCGGAAGGGCGTTGTCCATGCACATGACAGCGTCAAAATCACTGTCCGGAATTTCAGTCAAATCCAGCATGTCCGCGACGAACAGCTGAACATTCAAACGTCTCTTTGCAGCTTCCACACGGGTCCGTTCAACGGACGCAGGACTAAGGTCACAGGCGGTAACTGTGAATCCAAGACTGGCCAAGCCTAGCGTTTGTGTTCCAATTCCGCAGGCACAATCTAGAATCCGTAGGGCACTTGGCGCGCCGCACTCGCGCTCAAGGATTGCCCCGAGAGCCGCGGCTTGGCGTTTCATGGAAGCGTCCCAATCTTCGAAGATGAGGTGGTAGTTGCTGGCGAGTCGGTCGTAGAAATGTTTCACCCCTTCGGCCATGCAACATTGTACCGATTTCTGGAAACTGCAGGTGAGCGTGGGGGTCTCCTCGCGCCAACTCTTCGAGCTGGGTTTTTCCGCAACCTGCTAGAGGGTAAGGTCGTGGCGGGTCAGTTCGAAACCATCGAGGTTGCCCACGACACTTGCGGCAATACGCTCAGGCTGAAAGAATTCCTGCGCGATTTTCTGAACGTCCTCGGCTGTCACTTTTTCAAGCAGCGCGATCAGCTCGGTGGGCGAGAAGAACCGATCGAAATACATGTGATGGCGAGCCAGGCTGGTCATTCGCTGGCCAGTGCCTTCCGACGCCAGCAGCGTTGCACCCTTCAAATGGTCCTTGGCGCGGCGCAACTCTTCTTCCGGAAGCGGCTCATCCTTGATCCGGCGGAATTCATCGAGCACTGAGCGAACCACCTTCGAAACATTCTCGAGTGATGCCCCCGCATAGACCGAAAAAGACCCGGAATCGCGATAGGAATTCATCTCGCTGAAAATCGCATACGCGAGGCCTTGTTTCTCCCGGATGTTCTGGAACAGGCGTGACGACATGCCTCCGCCAAGCACGTTGTTCAGCGCGGATACTACGAAGCGGCGTTGGTCTGTCATCGGCAGCGCCGGCACGCCGATGCAGATGTGCACCTGCTCGAGTTCGTGCTTCGTGCGTTGCGTGATGTGCGGCGCAGCGACGGGAACGGAATCAGCGGCGCCATTCGACGACGGCACAAGCTTTGCGAAACGCTCGCTGACCAGGTCCACAAGCTGCCGATGGCTCAGCCGGCCGGCTGCGGTAATTACCAGATGATTCGGCGCATACCAGTGGCGAAACCAGCTATCGAGCGTCTCACGCGTGAATGACGAAACCGTTTCGGGCGTGCCGAGGATCGGTTTTCCGAGCGCATGCGGCGTCCAGAAATTCTGCGTGAAAAGCTCATGTACCAGGTCTTCGGGATTATCCTGCGTCATTCGGATTTCTTCGAGGATCACGGATTTTTCTTTGTCGATATCTTCGTTCGCGAATTTCGGCTCGAGCACCATGTCCGCAACCACGTCGAACGCTTTCGGCAGATGCTCGTCGAGCACGCGCGTATTGAAGCAAACCATCTCTTTCGCCGTGAACGCGTCGAGCATTCCGCCCACGCTGTCCACTTCGCGCGCGATATCTTCGGCCGTGCGTCGCGCGGTGCCCTTGAACACCATGTGCTCGATGAAATGCGAAATGCCGTTCAGCTCTGCCGGCTCCCGCCGCGAGCCTGCGCGCAGCCAAATTCCCACCGAAACGGAGTGCATGTGCTCCATCGGCTCGGTGATTACCACCAGACCGTTGGGCAGCACTTCTTTTTGAACTGAGTTTTTCGCTTCAGCCATCAATTTTCCTGGTAAGTTAGGAGCCAAATCTTCGCACGCGCATGGCGCGAAGTCACGGGAAGCCCAGCGCGGTGTTTCCAATCACATTCTTGCTTCAAAAACCCGGAAAACTGCTTTTTGCGGCAACCTGGTTGCTGCAGTTACGACGACAAAAACTGTCACTTTCGGTCTTACCCACTACATCAATTTTTCGTCGGGCGACAACTTTCCATATTCGCTCGAATAATGCAGCGGCACATCCGCGTACGACCCGCGGTCCATCGAATACACTTCGCAGCTCGCATACGGATACGAATAGATGTGAATGCTGGTCGCTTGTGCGCCGAATTCGGCAAGATTCAACACCTGATGCACAGGTTCTTCCGGCGAAACGGCGGCGGGATGGGTGGCGTCCATGTCGTAGGAATCGGTGGGAATGAGTTTGCAGGCGCCATGTGCTGCGTCGCGATTCTCCACCCGGAAATTCTGGACGCGCAGCCGGCCGATAGGCGTCACCATCCAGCAATTCTGGTCGCGATGATTGTGAATCCGGCTTACCTGTCCTATGTTCCAGCAGATCGCGAGCACTTCGAACAGCTCGCATTTATAGATCAGGTTCCGGGTGTAGTGGCTGTTCGCATAGAAAAGATAGGGCGCCAGTGTCTCCGGGCGAATCGCTTTTTCTTGCGTGAATTTCAGCACGCGCGGAATCGTGAAATCCTGCTTGGGGATCGCGCAAAGCTGCTTTGTCCATTCATCGATTGTCAGTTGTTGCATCGTCATTTGTTCCATCGCTTCTACCTCATGCTCGCACAAAGAACCATTCCAAAACACTCTATTATATCGCTCCGCCTTTCGCGCCGGAGATAAAAATCGCGAATAACGGGCGTGCTATCATCAAAATAACATGGCATCGCAGATTACCGAATCCGCGTCCGCTCGCCCCCAGAATCTCCTGGGGAAATCCCCGCAAGAGCTGCGCGCATTTCTCGAATCGCTTGGCGAGCCGGCCTATCGCGGCGCGCAAATTTATCATGCGCTCTACGCCGAGCGCCGCTTCGATTTTGCGGGCATGTCGAATCTCCCCGCAAAATTGCGCGAGCGACTCGCGCGCGAAGCGGTGATTGAATTGCCGCGGATCGTGCGGAAACACTGCTCCGACGACGGCACCATTCGCTACGTCCTCGCGCTTGGTGCGGTCGCTGAGGATTCGGCGGCCCAAGATTCGGAGGCTAAAAATTCGGAGGCTAAAAATTCGGATACAAATGCTCGTCCGCTGACGCCTGCAACCATCGAAACTGTGTTCATGCCGGAAGAGAATCGGCAGACGATCTGCATTTCAACGCAGGCGGGCTGCGCTGTGGACTGCCATTTTTGCCTGACGGCAACGCTTGGCCTGATTCGCAACCTGACTGCCGGCGAAATCGTCGGCCAGGTGCTGATCGCGCTCGAAGAGAATCGCGCGACGCTCAAGCCACAAACCAACGTCGTGCTGATGGGCCAGGGCGAGCCGCTCTTGAACTTCGATCCGGTGATGGCCGCGCTGCGGATTTTGCTCGATCCGAGTGGCATCGCGATTTCGCCGAAGCATGTGACGCTTTCGACTAGCGGGATCGTTCCGGGGATCGACCGGCTTGCGCGCGAAAAAGTGCGGCCGAAGCTGGCCATTTCTTTGAATGCTTCTTCAGATAAGCAACGCGACGAGATTATGCCAATCAATCGAAGATATCCGCTGGAGGCGCTGCTGGACGCGTGCCGGCGGTATCCGCTGCGGCCGTGGGAGCACTTGACATTTGAATATGTGCTGCTCGGCGGCTTCAACGATTCGGTTGATGATGCGCGGCGCGTGGTGAAGCTGCTGGCGAATCTGCGCGCGAAAGTGAATTTGATTCCATGGAATCCCGGGGATTTGCCTTACGCCAAGCCCGATCCGGAGCGCATTGAGGCGTTCCGGAAAATTCTTGCGGACAAGGACGTGCGAGCGTTTGTGCGCTACTCGCGCGGCCAGGATGTGATGGCTGCATGCGGGCAGCTGGCGCTGATGGAAATGGGAGCGGGCACTCCGAAACTGGCACAGATTTCGCCGCGGTGACCGAGGGCGGGGGCAAGGGGAAGATCGCGGAGCAAATGCCCAGGACGAGAAAGCGTCGTCGTGGCTACCGAGGAGAACGCGTACTTCTAGCGGATGCCGATGGCGGCCATCATGCGACCTGTGGTGCGCTCTTTGCGGAAGCTGAAAAAGAGATCGCTGCGGCACGCGGTGCAGAATCCGGATGACGCGATATTCCGCGGCGGGATCCCCGCCTCTTCGAGAATGGCGCGGTTCGCGGCAATCAAATCGAGATGCACGCGAGGTGACGGTGGCGCATGGCCGGGAGGTTTCATCGTGAGCCAGGGGAGCCAGTTGGGGTCGTTGTCACTGTCCACAAGCTGGTCGAACGGGCCTTCGAACCAGTGGCGAGCATCGCGAAACTGTGCGTGAAATTCTGCGGCGACTTCGGTGCCTACTTCGTAGCACGACTGGCCGATGCCGGGGCCAAGCGCGGCGATGACGTCTTCGGCCCGGGTGCCAAACTCCATTTGCATCCGCCCCAGCGCTTTTGCAGCGATGCGATGAACTGTGCCGCGCCAGCCGGAGTGAATTGCAGCGATCGCATGGCGCTTCGGGTCTGCGAGCAGAATGGGAATGCAGTCAGCAATTTGCACGACGAGCAGGACGCCGCGCTCGCGCGTAATCAAAGCGTCGCCCTGTGGAGCTGATTCACTGGCAACACCTGCGGCAGTGTTTTCACTCGACGGCCTCACAACGTGAACGATGTCGGAATGAATCTGCCGGAGTGCGACCACCCGCATTTCGCTCGCACCAATCGAGCGGAAGAATTTCTCGCGATTGTCGCGAACACGCTCGCTCGTGTCCCAGTCCGTGAATCCGAGATTAAGGACTGCTTTGGAAGTATTTCGACCATCGCGCGACACTTTCAATTCGCTTGTGCCACCCGGTCTTGTGCTGAAGCCGTGAACCAGCCAATTGAGCCGCGCGAGCGCGGGTGCTTCGAGAATTTGCAGGCAACCGGCACGTCGCAAGTTCCATTTCGCACTCGCCGTCGCGCCCCGCGTTGTTGCCGGCCGTTTGCGCTCCGCCGATTTCTTCGTCCCTGTTCTCGCCGGCACTGGTGATCTCTCCAATCGTAAAAAGCGGCCGTGCTGCCGCCAATTGCGCCGTCTAATTATAGGTATAATCGCGGCGGGTTGTAGTGCCGCTCGCGTCTGATGTATCGACTGTGCATTTTTGAAACAGAGAGGCAAAGAGTGATCGTCGGGCTGGGACTGGATATCGCCGAAATCGATCGCATTGAGGCCGCCATCAAGCGGCATGGCGCACCGTTGATCGAACGGCTGTTCACCGCGCGCGAAGCCGCTTACTGCGAAAGCCATCGAGATAAATTCGAGCGTTATGCAGGGAGGTTCGCCGCGAAGGAAGCTGCGATGAAGGCGCTTGGGACAGGCTGGCGCGCGGGAGTGCGTTGGCGCGACATCGAAGTAATCCGCGAGCCCAGCGGAAAGCCGACGCTGGAGCTGCAGGGTGTCGCGCGAGAACGTGCTGACAAAATGGGCGTGAAGAATATTTCGCTGACAATCACGCACAGCGGGAATCTTGCCCTCGCCGAGGTGATTTTTGAAAACGGGGCGTGAAGGTTCAGCGCGCCATGCCCAAGGAAATTAAGACCGCCGAGCTCGTAATCCGAGCGGGGCGGGAACACACATGCCTGATCTCAAGGGGGAAGAAGAGCTCAGACTAGCCTCCAGTAGCTGCCGCCCTCTTGAACGAAGCGATAGCGGTGGCTTCATCGTCACTAATGTCGAAGATTGTGTCCAGCTTCGACATTTTCAAGAGATCGAGCACCCGAGTGGTGGGCCGAAGCAACTTCAGACTTGCTCCTTGCCGATGTGCGCTTGTTAACGCGCCGGTGAGCTGACCAACGCCGGAGCTATCTACGTACGAGACTCCTGCGAGATTCAGTAGAATATATTTTTGCCCCTTCTTGGCCAATTCTCGAACGGTCTCGCTGAGAACCACGCCACTACCCGGGCCGAAGGCGACCGCTTCACCGAGACTTAAGCGCCCCGCCAAATCAAGGATGGTAACGTCACCAGTTTGACGGGTAATGCATTGCATCGTCATCGTTCATTCCTCCTTTGCATTTGCTCAGGGTCCATTCTTTGTTTCCGGGTTTGGACCTCTTGCTCGTGCGCATCCTATGCCTCCCCCGCCCTGGACACAACGAATTTGCCACCAGAGCACGTCCCAGGAGTGATGCGAAGTCATTGACCTTTTGCTGCCTCGGATGGCCGTCCGGAAATCCTCATACGACCAGCTATCTCGTTCTGAGATTGGTGGTGATAATCCCTGTGGCTGTTGAAAAAGTCGGTTTCCCCGAAAAAAGCCAAAAAACCAGTGATAGAAAATGTCTAGGAGACTCGGGGAAATCGTTTGTAGAGCTTCCAGACGCGATCTGATTTCTACAAATTCCGAGTGAGCGAGTTTTTCAACAGCCACCCCTGTTATCGACACCTATCTAAGAGCCCTGATTACACCATCAGCACGTGCAACACGTTGTTGGCAGTTCTTTGTCTCTGACCTGTCAGTTTTGCCAATTGCGCCCCATTCCCGTTATTGGTATGAGTCTCGCGTTCCCAGGCTAATTGTTATTTGACGTTATAGCTTTGGGTATTTGACTTCGGTCTATTTTGGTCGCGTTGCCAAAAACAATCAGTGAATTTGGCGGGACTCGCGCAACATAAGTCTGCCGGGAGAAACAACGCAAATGAAACATGCAAAGAAGGCTTCGCGGATCGGGAATCTGGCTCATATTTTTGCACTTCTCCTTGCAGTTCTGTTTGCAGCATCCAGCGCTGCTGCCCAGCAGACCACGGGGACACCTTGCTCGCCGTCAGCGACTCAGACACTGGACGGGAGGCATTTGCCGCAGGAAGAAAGGCCGTTCGGCGGTGTGATCAAGCGGAATGCGCTTGATTCGAAGCCGTGTTGGGACCCCCGAGTGGTCCCCCCGAAAGGTGCACCGAATATTCTGCTGATCCTCACGGATGATGTAGGGTTCGGAGCACCGAGCACTTTCGGCGGCCTGATCCCGACGCCGACTCTCGACCGACTCGCTTCGATAGGGCTGCGGTACACGCAGTTTAATACCACGGCGCTCTGTTCGCCGACACGTGCGGCGCTGATTACCGGCCGCAACCATCATTCGGTGGGCTTTGGAGTGATTTCAGAAGCGGCCACCGGCTATCCTGGCTACAACAGTGTCATCAGTAAAGATAAAGCCACGATCGGTGAAATTCTAAAGGAGAATGGCTATGCCACCTCCTGGTTCGGCAAAGAGCACAACACACCTTCCTACGAAACAAGCCAGGTGGGCCCATTCGATCAGTGGCCCATCGGAATGGGTTTCGAATATTTCTACGGATTCGTAGGCGGCGAAACGAATCAATGGCAACCCGATCTCTATCGCAACACCACCCGGGTTTACCCCTACATTGGCAAACCGGGCTACAACCTGACCACGGACATGGCCGATGACGCTATCGCCTACCTGCATCAGGTGAATGAACTCGACCCGAACAAGCCGTTTTTCTTGTATTACGCCCCTGGCGGCACGCACGCTCCGCATCAACCTACCCAGGAATGGATCGACAAATTCAAAGGCAAGTTCGACACGGGTTGGAACGAAATGCGAGCGACAATTTTTGCGAACCAGAAGAGACTCGGCGTAATCCCGCAAAACGCCGAACTCACGCCGTGGCCAGACGATCTCCTGAAAAAGTGGTCTGATCTTTCGCCCGATGAAAAGAAGCTCTTTGAGCGGCAGATGGAAGTCTACGCCGCCTATCTCGCCTACACCGACTATGAGATTGGCCGCGTGGTTCAGGCTGTCGAAGACATGGGCAAGCTCGACAACACGCTGACCATCTACATCAGCGGGGATAACGGCAGTAGTGCCGAAGGTTCTCCCGTCGGCACTCCGAATGAGATGACGTTTTTCAACGGAGTTGAAGTGCCGGTCGAGGTTCAGCTAAAGAAATATTACGACGTGTGGGGCTCGGATAAGACTTACGCACACATGGCGGTCGGCTGGACTTGGGCCATGGACACACCCTACAAATGGACTAAGCAGATCGCATCGTATTTTGGGGGGACGCGCAATGGCATGGTCATTGCTTGGCCCGGGCATATCAAGGATGCGGGCGGCATCCGCAACCAGTTCCATCACGTTATAGACATTGTTCCCACGATCCTCGAAGTTACAGGAATCCAGGCCCCCGAGTCGGTCGACGGTATATACCAGAAGCCGATCGAGGGCGTAAGCCTTGCGTATACTTTTGACAAAGAGAATGCTACCGAGGCTTCCCGTCACCACACGCAATATTTCGAAATGTTTGGCATGCGAGCGCTTTATCACGACGGATGGATTGCCAGCACCCTGCCTTACCGCGCACCTTGGGACGCTACCAAGCCGACGCCCAAAGACGTCGTTAACGGATTGACGTGGGAATTGTTCGACCTCACAAAGGACTGGACGCAGAACCACAACCTCGCGGCTTCCAATCCGGCCAAGCTGAAAGAGTTGCAGGATATGTTCTGGGTCGAGGCGGAGAAATACCAAGTACTGCCGCTGGACGCCTCCGCGCTCGAACGATTCATCTCTCCCAAGCCGAGCATCGTGGCGGGGCGCACAGAATTCGTCTACAACAAACCGATTGTGGGCATTCCGCAAGGAACCGCTCCGAGTATTCTCAATAGGTCCTTCACAATCACGGCGGATATTGAAGTGCCGGCCGGCGGTGGGGACGGGATGCTCGCAACCGCGGGTGGACGCTTCGGCGGATGGGGATTCTACCTGCTGAAAGGGAAGCCCATCTTCGTCTATAACCTGCTCGACTTGAACCGTGAGCGGATCGAGAGTGGACAGCCACTATTGGCTGGGAAGCACACGGTCGCCATTGACTTCAAGTATGCTGGTCCAGGTGTGGGCAAAAGCGGCACCGCTGTGCTGCTGGTCGATGGCACGGAAGTCGCCCGGCAGAATTTCCCACAGACAATCCCCTTCGCTCTTGAAAGCAGCGAGACATTTGATGTTGGCTCGGATACGGGCACGGGCGTCGATGATAGCGATTACCAACCTCCGTTTGCGTTCGCCGGAAAACTAAACAAATTGATTCTTCGACTGGGACCTTCCGGCTTGTCGGCAGCAGACTGGCAAGCTGTTCAGCAGAGCGCCATAAAACGCGATTAAGGCCGATACGCTCGCCGAAAGTCATTTGGAGCAGTGCACGAGCCGGACGCTCGCGCCCACGTAGATGTCGAGAAAATCCTCTTAGAACCACCTATCTCACAATTGGACACGGCGTTTCCGCCAGACTAGAGGCGTGCGTCGTGCCATTCGTTCGGCGGGCGCCGCCCTTCGACTTCGACCTTGAGGTAATTTCCGGTGAGGGCTTCTGTCCAATCTTCGCCAGTTCGCGCCAGAGTGAGTGCTCGGAGGGTGCGTCCAGACTGAGCGGCGCGAAACGCAGAGGCCTTTTTCTCGCCGAGTGAACGCAAGAACCGGGCGCGGTGGCGGATTACATCGGGCGCGACGTATTCGCGCTCGGGAAGGGCTGCTGCGGCGGTGCCCGGCCGCACTGAAAACGAGAAAACGTGCAGGTAAGTAAGTGGGAGACGCTCGATGAAGTCGGCCGTGGTCTGAAACTCCGCTTCCTTTTCGCCGGGGAAGCCAACGATCACGTCGGCGCCGATCGCAGCACCAGGAGAATGGCGGCGAATGCGCTGAATCCGTTCGGCGTAATGTTCGGAGCGGTACCAGCGATGCATGGCACGCAGAATCCGGTCGGAGCCGGACTGCAGCGGAACGTGAAAATGCGGCGCAATGCGTTCCGAGGATGCGACTAACTCGACGAGCTCCTCGGTGACGTCCTGCGGCTCGATGGAGCTGAATCGCAGCTGGTCCAGATTTGTTTCGTCCAGAATCCGGCGCGCCGTGTTGATGAGTTCAGCGCGCGGTGCGAGGTCGCGGCCATAGCTGCCGAGATTGATTCCGCTGAGGACGACTTCCTTTGCACCCGCATCGACAAGGTTTCGGACTTCAGCAATGACCGCGTCCGGAGGCAGGCTGCGGCTTTTGCCGCGCACGAAAGGGATTACGCAATAGGAGCAGCGGTTGTTGCAGCCGTCCTGGATTTTCAGGATGGGCCGCGTGCGCCCGCTCTCTGCGAATTCGGCCGGCGCGATCTGTACCGCGGTCTGCTCGAAAATATCGCCGGTAAGAATCTTGGCCGGGCCGCGCGCGAGCGACATGGGCTCACGGTCGATTTCCGCGAGAGGCAAGAAACCCTCCGAGGAGCTCGGCGGCCGAATTCCCGAACTCGATGCCGCGTGGGAATCGAGCGAAGCGCAGACCAGGCGCGCGATTTGCGTCTGATGCGAATTGCCAACGACGAAATCAACGCCCTCGAGCCCCGCAATTTCTTCCGGCGCGCGCTGAGCATAGCAACCCGTGACGACGACCCGCGCTGCAGGATTCGCGCGACGAATCTTGCGCACCGCCTCGCGCGCCTGGGCATCTGCCGCAGCGGTCACGGTACAAGTATTCAGCACTACCACATCGGCGCACGCATGCTCGTCAACAAGCGCAAGCCCGCTGGCGAGGAACTCCCGGCGCAAAGCGGCAGCATCCGCGTCCGTAGCGCGACAGCCAAAATTTTCAATCGAAAATGTGGTCATGCGATCAAGCGAAACAATCCGCGAGAGATAGCCAAGGAATTATAGCAGCGCAGGAGCCCGTTGATTCAAATCGCCGTCACCCTCCGGTGCCAGCGTCTACAGATACTTACTTATTGATTCACTCGCTTCCGCCGTGATATACCACGCGGCACCACAGGGGTGGGTTACAGCTGGACACAAAACTCGATAATGGGGCGAACGGAGGAATTCCGCAGGAAGACTAAACCGTTTAACCTTCAGAGCGTCTTGAAACGTCTCCGCAGCCTGAAGACAGCGATTAATTCCTGCGTTTCTTAATTGGCAATCCTTCGAAGAGTTGACAGCACCAGCAACGACTTCTCCTTTGGTCCTTAGCCATAGCGAATGAGTAGAAGTTTCTCTTCTGTGTTCGCCGCAGGCTATCGCGGGCCAAATTCGAGACTCAAAGATTCTCAAGGAGACTACATGCGAAGAATTGCCAGATTATCGCCGCTGTTGGTGGTTGTATTTGTGTTCGCGTTGGCGTTACCGCAATTCGCCTTTGCGCAGCGCCTCAAACCTATCCCGCATCCGATCGGCGTCATGACTCACCCCACCGCGGAGGCTCAAGCCCAAGCTCAGGCTGGCCCCGAGGTACACGCCCAAGTGAAGAGCGCCAGTTCTTCAAAGACGCCTGCTTCGCCATGGACCCCGCTTACCAACCAGCCGAATTTTTTGCTCGATGGCGCGTCGGTTCCAATTCTTCTCACTGACGGCTCCGTCCTCATCCAGGACGCTGCTTTCCCCGATTGGTGGAAGCTGACGCCGGACAAGTTCGGCAGCTATGTGAATGGCACCTGGACCCAGGTGGCTTCTTTGCCCGCTACCTATAGCCCGCTCTACCACTCATCTGCGGTGCTGCCGGATGGTCGCTTGATTATCGAGGGTGGAGAATATCTGCTGAACGCCGATCAGACGGAGTTAGTATCGACGTGGACCCCACAAGGCTCGATCTATGATCCGATCGCCAATACTTGGACGCCCGTGGCGCCTCCGCCTTTTTTCACCGGTTTCGGGCCGTTTCCGCAGACCATTGGCGATGCTCAAAGTGTGGTTCTGCCCAACGGGACGTACATGCAGGCGAACTGCTGCACGGTGGAAGAAGCTTTGCTGAACGCAAAAACCCTCACATGGACTCAAACTGGTTCGAATAAGTTTGATGTTAACGACGAAGAGGGCTGGACCCTGCTTCCCAACGGGAAGGTGTTGACGGTCGATGCGTACGTTCCGGTGGGGATTCCTTACATCCCTGACGGCACAAATTCAGAGATCTATAACCCGAAGACCGGCTCATGGTCGAGCGCCGGCAGCACGATTGTTCAGCTTTGGGACTCCACAGCTGCGTGCGGCGGATTCACCAACAACACGACGTTCGAGGTCGGTCCAGCGGTCTTGCGGCCCGACGGCACTGTCTTCTATACCGGGGCCAACACTTGTCCAGGCGCCGCCGGCAACACGGCGATTTACAACTCATTCACTGGGAAATGGACGGCGGGTCCTCAGTTCCCGGCTCCGAACAACATTGCCGATGGTCCTGCGGCCCTCGAACCCAATGGCAAGGTTCTCATGTTTGCGAGCCCCAGTTTCGGAGCCCCCCCGGCTACGTTCTTTGAATGGGATGGGCATAATCTGAACGCGGTTCCGGGCACACCCAACACGCCTTTCGATGGATCGTTCGTCGGTAATATGCTGGTGCTTCCTACCGGCCAGATCCTGTTCACGGATTTCTCGAACGACATCGAAATCTACACGCCCACACCGGGGCATCCGGAAAATGCGGAGCCGACCCTGCTGTTCACTCCGATTTTCCTGAAACGCGGCCAGTCGTATCAGGCCTTTGGCGTCCGGTTCAATGGGATTTCGCAGGGAGCAGCTTACGGAGATGACGTCCAGGCCGCGACGAATTACCCCCTGGTGCGCCTCACAAATCTGATCAACGGGCACGTGCAATATACGCGGACGCACGACCACAGCAGCATGGCGGTCGCGTCGCCTCAAATCGTGTCCACTCACTTCGACGTTTCCGCCAGCCAGGAGCCCTGCATCTGCAAGCTCGAGGTGGTGGCGAACGGTATCGCGTCGAATCCAGTGTTCGTGTTCGTGCAGTAGCTGGGTCGCGGCGTAGTTTTTGTTTTGCTTTTGCGAATGTGGATGGGCCACGGCGAATTAAAATCGTTGTGGCCCATTCGCAGGCGTTCCCCCAGGAAGCGCGTGGAAAGGCCCCTCAAATTACGAATGGCGTGGCAGATTTGTGTCTGGGGAATGCAGGCGATCAGTTGGGAGCGCGGCGCTGATAACAGAGCAGAATCAAATCGGCGCGGCGTCGAACGCCGAATTTTGCGAGCAGATTGGAAACGTGGAATTTCACGGTGCGCTCGGAAATATGCAGGCGATCGGCTACTTCTTTGTTCGCCAGATTTTCGAGCAAGCCATTCAGAACTTCCTGTTCGCGGCGGCTCAGCTCGGCGGGTGAATCGCTGCGCAGGCGGCGCCCTTGCGTGGTGCTCAGAATCGAGTCGACGAATCGCGAGAGAACTGTGCGCGGCACCCAAAAGCCTCCCGCCGCGACGAGCGGCAGCGCGCGGGGAAGTTGCTCGCGAGCTTCCGCATAGTTCAGGATTCCTTTCACTCCCTGGCGCAGCAGGCTGTACGCGTCGGCTTCCTTCAATTTATCGCCAACGACCAGCAGCCGCGCGCCCGCATGCTTGTCGAGAATATTTCCGAGCAACGCTCCGGTGGCCTGGCGAGCCGCATGTGCATCGATCACGTAGATGCTGGCCTTGGGAACTTCGAGATTCCGCAGATCGGGAGCCAGCATTGAATCCAGCTGCCGCGAAACCATCTGGAAGCCCGACTCCGAAAGCAGGCGGTTGAACTCGTCGAGCACCATCGGATGCGGAGAGAGCAAACAGACTCTCAAATGCGGTTTGGAGGAGTTTTTGGCCATCGTAGTTTGGAGATTTAAGGCTAACGAAATTGTTCCAGCGGGGCAAGGAAGTCGAGGCGAACGTTTCCCATCAGGTACGGGGGTGCACGATAGGGCGAATCGAAGGAGAAGAATGCGGATCGGCGAAATTACTGCTCGGTGCTATGGAACTGAGGGAAGTAAAGGAGTTAGTCGGCTGGTGCTGAGGAGCGATCCTCGGCGTTGAGCGGACCAGACCCTTCGTCAATTTTTCGCTGCAGACGCTTCGCTGGAAGACCGGCTTGACGAACTTTATACAAAAGGGCGCGATAGCTGATTTTGAGCACTTCGGCGGATTTTCTGCGGTTCCAGTGATTCTCCTGCAGGACTTTCAAGATCAGATCGCGCTCCATCCGGCGCGTCACCTGTTGCGCGAGACGCTTGAGCGGGATCTTGCCGTCCTCAGAGGGTTCGTAGGAGAAGCTGAACGGCTTTTTCTCTTCTTCCGGACGCTCGAGATGAAACGCTTCTTCCGAGCCGAGAATCACGTAACGCTGCATGCAGTTTTCGAGTTCGCGGACATTGCCGGGCCAAGTGCGCTGTTGCAGGAGCTGCAACACTTCGCGAGACACCGGGTGGGCGTCACGTTCGTAGCGGCGATTGAATTGTTGGCGCAAATATTCGACGAGATAGGGAATATCGTCGCGGCGGTCGCGCAGTGGCGGAAGCGTGATGCTGATCACGTTGATGCGATAGAAAAGGTCGGCGCGGAAACCGCCTGACTCGATTTCCTGCTGCAGTTTTCGATTGGTCGCGCAGATCACGCGCGCGTCCACACGCTTTTCTTCGTGGTCGCCGATGCTGGTGAAATGGCCGTCTTGCAGGACGTGCAGCAACTTTGCCTGCAGGCTCCCGTCGAGCTCGGCGATTTCGTCGAGGAAAAGCGTACCGCCTTGCGCGAGTTCCACACGGCCGGGTTTGGAGGCGTGCGCGCCCGTGAAAGCGCCTTTTTGGAATCCGAACAATTCGCTTTCGAGGAGCGTGCCGGGAATTGCAGGGCAGTTCACTTTGACGAACGGGCCTTCCCGCCAGGGAGATCGTTCGTGAATGAAACGCGCCAGCACTTCCTTGCCAGTGCCGCTCTCACCCAGTACCAGAACCGGGACGTTCAAGCCCGCCGCTCGCGACACCTTCTGCCGCACAGCCTGCATGGTCGCTGAAGGCCCAAAATAAACGTGTTCAGGAGGTAGTTCCAGAGGATGAGCAACTGAGTTCAGTCTTGCTTCCGCCGCAGACGCCATCGAGTTGAAAGCCGCCCCCGCGCCAGAATTGGCGCTGCCACACGGAATGCAAATAAGACGCCAAACGTCACAAGCGCTCGAACCTGGCCGGCAGGTAGGTTTTGTTTCAGTTGCTTACGGCGCTGATCGGCGACCGCTATTTGAAACAGGACGGACACCGAATCCCATCTTGGCGCGAATTCCAGGCGAAACGTCGGCGAGAAAAGAAAGTAGTTATCTCTTTCGGGAAGACGCTTTCCTCAGGGCGTGCGTAGATACCTCAACGACAAGGGTTTAGGCGTCCCATTACGACGCGGTGGCGCGCTATCTCTGTGGAAAAATCAGGGCCTCGAGCATGTCCGCGCGCGCCTTTTGGTCGGAGGCAAACAGCTTCAGGAGGTCCGTCACCGAAATCATGCCCTGATAACCCTTCTCGTGGTCCAGAACAACTAGATGGTAGATACCGTTCTGTTCCATGAGGCGGAGGCAATCCTCGAGCGATGTGTCTGGAGTTGCCGTTACAAGCTCACGCGTCATGATCTCGATGACTCGCATCCAGGCGGGGCATTTATTTTCGGCGGCGACTTTGTCGGAAACGTCGCTCTGCGAGACAACACCTTGCAGCACTCCGTGTTTGTCGCAGACGCCGACGGCACGCACTTCGCGCTGGCGCAGGTAGCGAGCTGCGTCATGAACCGTCATGTCTTCTGGTATCGAGTAGATTTCCCGGCGGGATGAAATCAGGTCCGCGATTCTCATCGGACCCTCCTAGGCTAAATTTACATTCATGCTAGGCCCAGTTCGGCGAGAAGGCAATGGAATTTCGGGCGGTCTGTGGCTGGAGGGCCTGTGGGCGAGAAATGGGAAGTGCCGTGACTATGAGTCAGGCGATGAGCGCCACAGCTCCTGTTTGCGAGTGAATGACCGAGTAAACGACCGAGTGAATGACGTCAAACGACCCGGCTACCAAACCCTACGCGCGGGCGCCATCGCCTCGAATGATGTCGTAGCGTTCGATCACTGCTGCTACTCCGATCGATTCGTGGTCGTCGTCGGTCTGTTTATCCACGCGGACCACGCGCCCGTGGGCGCGGACGAATACTTCCGATCCTCGTGTGATTTCGGCCGGTAACGTGAGCGTGAAATCAACCTCAGTTCCGGGAGAGAGTTCTTTTTGCATGATGAAGTAAACGCCGCGCGTGGAAATATCTCGAGTCTGGCCGTCGTGAGTTCCAGGCTCTCGCGTGATCGGCAGGCGAACATTTACCGGCAGTGACAAATCATACCGGCGGGCCAAGCGACGCTCCGTCATTCCCGCTGCTCCTCCAGGACTGGATTAGAAGTAGTACACCACCCCATCACAAACCGTAGCAATCGCCCTTCCAAAAAACTGCACCTGCTTGGGATGCGCTCGCAACGTGGCTATTGAATTTCTAGCTGGCACGCACAACGCAGCCAAATTTTGCCTGCCTATCAAGCTCTTTGGAAACAGCGATTAAGGATTCCTCGAAACCACGGGTAAGCACGGGCCGTTTAAGCGCGTAGGGAACATGACCCATTTCGGTGGGCAATACTAGACCAACCCGAAGGCGATGGGTAGTGATATTTCTTTCGAGTAGCTCTAGATATGCAACTTTTTTCAGGGCACAGGACGCAGGGAACGGCCTATATCTCGCTAGTACTACCCATACTTTTGGGCATTAACGCGAGCGGGAAGTAACGCATTTTATTTCCGCCTCGCAAGAATTCTCTTCGGTTCGATCCGGCGCGCTTACGAACCACGCACCGGTGATGGTTCTTTTGCTGCAGCTTCGGCAGCAGCTGCTTCTTTCAATGCCGCTTCCTTCGCCGCTCTCGCGGCGGCATTGCGCGAACCGCGGCCCGAATCCAGATTGAACTGCCGCATTTTGTACAGCAACGCTTTGTAACTGATGCCCAGCATTTTCGCCGCATCCTTGCGGCACCAATTCGTTTTGTCCAGCGCGTCGGCAATCGCTTCCATCTCGGCTTCGTCTTTCAAACCCCGCACCAGCGCCTTTAGGCCCTGTTCTTTTGGCGCAACCGGTTCTTCACGCGGCGCGGTCCGATGTTGTTGCCCCGTCATCTCCACGAGCTCGCGGAAGCTGCCTTCATCATCCTCGAGAATCACATAGCGCTTCACAAAATTTTCAAGCTCGCGCAAATTCCCCGGCCAGGGATAACGCAGCGCCGCTTCCAGCAAATGCTTCGAAGGCTCCATCGCGGGCTTCTGATATTTCTCCGCATACTTCACAAGGAAATGGCGGAATAGCAGCGGAATTTCTCCAGTCCGTTCGCGCAGCGGCGGAATATGAATCGAAAGCACATTCAAGCGGTAGTACAAATCCTCGCGAAAACGCCCAGTGCGCATCGCTTCTTTCACATCCACATTCGTTGCGGCCAGCACGCGCACATCCACGTTCACCACCGACCGCGCCCCAAGCCGCGAATACTGTCCGTCCTGAAGAACATGCAGAAGTTTCGCCTGCAGATGCGGACTCATCTCCGCAATCTCATCAAGAAAAATCGTGCCTTTATTTGCCAGCTCGAATTTTCCCGGCTTCGAACGCACCGCGCCAGTGAACGCTCCCTGGTCGTATCCGAATAATTCCGATTCGAGCAGTTCGCCCGGCAGCGCCGCACAGTTCACCTTGATAAACGGCAATTGCCGCCGCATCGAGCGCAGGTGAATCATCCGCGCCACCACCTCTTTTCCCACGCCGCTCTCGCCGCTGATGAATACCGGAACGTCCACCGGCGCAATTTGCAAAATCTGCTGCCGTATTTTCAGCATTTGCGGGCTGGACGCCAGGAACGAAAGATCCTCGGTCAGCTGTTCGCAGTATTCCCGGAGGGCCTGGTTCTCCGAACGCAGCTGCTGCTTCTGCCGCACCTTTAAAAACGCCGCATCCAGCTCCGGCTTCTCGAAAGGTTTCGTCAGGTAGTCGAGCGCGCCCAGCCGGATCGCTTCGACCACCGTCGTCACTTCGTTCGAGCACGAAAGCATGATGACGTTCAGCGAGCGGTCCAGTTGCATCAGCTGCCGCAATGTCTCGAGCCCGTCGATTTCCGGCATCAGCACATCGAGAATCACGAAATCGGGACGTTCGCCCGCGCCGATTTTCTGCAGCGCCTCTTTGCCGCTCGGCACCGCTTCCACCGCGAAACCGTCCACCTCAAGCAGCGTTTGCAGATACTTCCGTATGCTCGGTTCGTCATCCACCACTAGAATTTTTTCTTTGTCGGCCATTATTTGTCCTGATTTTCCCTGGGGGAGCATTGTCGCTCCAACAATACCTTTCGTCTACTCCGTATTCATCGGCAATAAGAATGAAAATGTACTTCCGCGTCCCACTTCGCTGTTCACCCACACTTTTCCGCGATGGGCCTGGATCAATCGCTTCGTAATCGCCAGTCCGAGTCCCATTCCAGACGACGACGGATCGACCCGCACGAATTCCTCGAAAATTTCCTGGTGATATTCCGCCGCAATTCCCGCACCGCTGTCGCTCACTGAAATCAGCATGCTGTTCGGACGCCCCCCTATTCCGCGCCGCCGTTCCGTCGCAGGAGCCGCATCGGAAATTCGCCGCTCCCAGAAATGCTGTTCCGCTCGCAAGGTCACCAGCCCGCCCGCTTGCGTATGTTTCAGCGCGTTATCGAGCAGGTTGGCCATGCACTGCTGCACCTTCTGGTAATCGAATTTGAAGTGCGGCATCTCGGGAGACATTTTGATCTCCAGATGAACTTCGGCCCGCTTGAATGCGTCCTGCCACCGGCACGTCAGGTCCGTCACGCAATCCCGCATGTCGTTCTCGCGCAGTTGCAATACCAGCTTGCCGCTCTCGAGCGCCGAGTAATTCAAGAACATCGAAACCAGCCGTACCAGCCGGTCGCAGCTCTCTTTCGAATCCTGCACGATCTCTCGCTGGCGGTCGTTCAATTTTCCCAGCGATCCCGAGAGCAACAAATCGTAATAACCCTTCATCACAGCGAGAGGGGTTTTCAGCTCATGCGCGGCCGACGCCAGAAACACCGTCTTCTGCCGGTTCGCTTCCTGCAGCCGCAAATACGCCGCGAGAAGATTTCGATACGTGATCTCGCGCTCCTGCATCAATTCCTGCACCGTCTGCCGCATCGCCGCTTCATCTGCGGGCGCATCGGCCGATGCCGGCTCGATGTAGATAACGAGCCAATCGGGCTCCGGCAGCCAGCGAACGCGCGCGCGTCCCTTGCCCTGCGCCTGCGCAAACGGCAGACTCACCTCCTGCTCCCCAGCTTGCAGTTGGGTAAGGACACTCTTGCCGTCCGTGTTTAGAAATTCCGTGAAGATATTCAGGTCCGAGCTCGTGTCCAGGCCACGCGTGTTCAACATGTCCTGCGCGTGCAGATTGGTGAACAAAATCCGGCCCCCGCGATTCGCCACCAGCAGTGGCCGGTCAAACGCGTCCAGCAGGCTCGAAACCAGGCTTAGAACCGCAGGCCCGTTCGCAGGCTGCTCCATCTCCACATTATTGGACACATTGGACAGAAGGAGATCTCCTAGGCCGTTCCCAAATCAGGCTCGAAGACACCCCTCTTTCGCTTGAGCTGCGATTAGAGAGGGGGGCTTCTACGCTCGAGGGAATGATGCTCGCAAAGGGGAAAAAAAGAGTCAATGGTAAATGCGTTCTACTTTGCACAAATGAGGAAGCCAGGGGGCGAAAAACAACAATTATGACCTCAAGTCATGTGGCTGTCGGTTTATTGACTCACTGCATCCTATTGAAACTAAAGGCTAACAAGATTTAGCTCACTGTCTCAGAGTGTTGCATTCAAATTGCGAGCTAGTGCAGTACTAAAACCGGGGTACCGAGTGAATGTCTGTTAAAGAGACCGCAACCCACCACCATATCGGCATTGTGCAATCTTACGAAGAGCGTCGGCGATTCCAAAGGCTTCGCCTTCAGATCCCGATGTTCATTCGCGGGAAAGATACCTACGGTGAGCAGTTCCTCGAGCTCGCTAAAACGCTTGATATCAGCGCGATAGGTGCATTCATTACGAGCCCTCGCCCTCTTGCCATCAACGAAACGATTACCCTTACCATCCCAGCACCCTCCATCACCTCATCCGGGCTCGTTCCAGCAGGCATGCCGCCCATTCAGGCCAAGGTTAAGCGTTGCCAGGAAGCCGGTGACGTCCAGCTAATTGGCGTTGAATTCCTCAAACCGATCGGCTGAAGTTCCTTCCCTCCGTCTGCCCTCCCGTTTGAAAAAAGATGTACCGTAATCGTCGAAAAGGCGAATCCTTTTCTCACTCGCCTTACTTGCCCCTGTTTGAAACACCCACTGCACACGCCACTAGGGCCACAACTATTGATGTAAGAGTAGCTTACAGGTTTTTCCCCCAACGATTTCCGGCTTTCAATTGGGCTGTTCCTTGCTATAGTATCCGTGCCCCGCAGGGTTCCCTGATAACTTCAGGGAAAAATAGACTCTATTCGGAACCTATTGATGCCTTTGCCCGGCGAAGCTTCCCAGCCGCAGCCGTCGCCCGAAGACTCTTTCCTGGATCTCTTGATTGAGACCCTCGAGGGTCTTGATGTCTCGGTGCGCGGCCAATTCCTGCGCCAATACTTCCGCACGATCGCGCAAATTGATCTCAGCGAATCCCAAAGCAACGAATACTGGCAGCGCATTCTCACTCGCCGCCGCGAACTAACTGAAAGCCTCGGGCGCCCCGTTTCGCTGAAGACCGCGATGGTGGACGTGCTCGCCACCACGAATTTTTTTCGCGTTCCAATTTTGATGGAGTACGAGGAATTCAAAAAACTTCAGGTCAACGCCGCCACCGACGCGCTCACCGGCCTGTACAACCGGCGCCTCTTCGATGAGTACAGCGAAAAAGAACTCAACCGCGCCAAACGATACAACCAGCAGCTCGCTTTTGTGATTCTCGATGTGCACAAATTGAAGGAAGTGAACGATCGTCGCGGGCATCTGCAGGGCGACCAGATTCTGCAGCTCGCCGCCACCACGCTCAGAAAAACAATGCGCGCCTCCGATTTCGCCTTTCGTATCGGCGGCGATGAATTCGCTCTGCTCCTCCCGGAAACCGATCCGGAGCAGGCCAATACGCTCTGCCGTCGCATTCGCTCACAATACGAAAACGATATTCGCGAGATGAAGCTCGATGTCGGCGTCACGCTGGATTTTGGAATCGCGGTTCATCCCCAGGACGGAGACTCCAAGCGCACTCTGCTCGGTCTGGCGGATAAGCGGCTGTATGAATTAAAAAATGCCGCCCCAGATTCGGGACCAACCCCGTTCACACGGCGCGGACGCCCGCTCGAAACATTTCCGCCTCGCGATCGCGAAGAATCGAAGGAAATGAAGGAAACAAGCCGCGGGTCTGCTCCTCGCGAGGTTTCCCCGAAGGATGCGCCGCGCGAAGAGCCTGCTGCCCGTGAGGCACCGCCTCGCGAAATTCCTCCCGCAGAGCGCAAGCCGTTCGTGCGGTCCTCGCCTCCGCCCGCATTTCCTGCTGCGCCGCAGCCGCCGCGGGCCGTGCCGCCTGTAGAACATCGCAAATTCGAACGCGTCTCTTTGGCGGGCACAAAAGCCTATGCGGTTCTCGCGGAAACGGCTCAGCGTCACGCGGCCGTCGTAGACCTCAGCTATGGTGGAGTTGCGCTGCTAGTCGAAAAGCCTGAAGACCTTCCTGCACAATTCAACGCCATCCTGCATGTTCCAATCCTGCCGCCGGTGCGCGTGGTCCTGCACAAGACCTACACCCAACGCGTCGAAGGCGGCCGCTCCCGCGTAGGCTGCTCCTTCGTCTCGTAGTATTCTGCAGCTCTGGCCGTGGCGTTTCAGTCCCGCAAAGAAGGCAACAACCGATGCAGACCCACCAGCAAATTATCGCAAGACTGCCATTCCGTAACGCCGGCTTGCCCTGAGCTGCGAAGGGCGTCCCGCCGGCTCTTTTGACTTCAGACCGGCGGGAATGAGTAAACGCCTCCATCAAAATTAATGCACGCGATCGTTTCCGCCGTCCGGATCGTCCGTATCTTCCAACTCATGCTCAGCCTCAAGCCACTCATCCAAGGTGTAGCCGCCATTCACCGCGCCATGCTCGTGATGAATCTCGCAAGCCCGGCGTTGAACGTCTTCCAAGGTGGGAGGATGATGATTCACGTGGCCTTCAGACTTTTCATCGAATAGCACCGCTGCATTATTAAAACCGCCTACGCTATAAATTCCCGCAAATATATCCATAAAGGGCCTCTTCCCCAGGCAATTCCTTCTCTTCTTCTCCTTTTGCCTGCTGTATATTTGACGTTTCCTTGACAGCGTTGGTTGCTACTTTGCGCTAAGTGGAGCGTGGCAAATGGATTCGGAGTGGGCAAAGAATCTCGCTGCACGCAAAAAAAGCGAGCTTGAGGCCAAACGGCTTCAGCAGGAAAAAGATCTCAACGACCGCAAGCTCCTCGATACAAACGCCGACAAAATGTGGGTGGAAGTTCGCCGCGCCGCCGCAGCCTGCTGCAAAGAACTCAACTCCTCGATGGGAAGCGACTACATCAAGTTCGAAGGCGCCTCCTACCACAACAGCTTCACGTTAATAACCCCGGAGACCACCTACACCGTCACCTTCAACCCCCAGACGTGGCTGCTCTCCGCCCAGGGAGTCACCTACACTCTGGTAATCGCCGAGGGAAACGCAGTCACCTGGAAGAATGCGGAGGGCAACACGCTGCCGTCCGAAAACGTCGCTCAGAATATCGTCGGCGCCGCATTCCGCTGATTTTGCAAATCGCGCCTTATGCCGTATAATTGGGGTTTCTCCGCTGGCCTAGCGACGTGACTGTATTGTTCGCAGATGTTGTCACGCAGACCGGCCAGCCGACAGGAGCCTTTCAATGAAAGAAGGAATTCACCCCGATTATCACGCCGTCACGGTCCACTGCGCCTGCGGAAGCACGTTCCAAACCCGCTCCACCAGCAAAGGCGAGTTGATCCGCGTCGAAATTTGCTCGCAATGCCACCCATTCTTCACCGGCAAGCAAAAGCTGATTGACACCGCCGGCCGCGTCGAGCGTTTCCAAAAGAAATACGCCGACAAAGCCGCCGCCACCGCAGCCGCGAAAAAGAAATAGTCGCTCGCAGTTCGCGCACTTCTTCCCGACAGTAGGGCGCGGCATGCCGTGCCTGGCAACCGACTTTGCCGCCCTCAGGCCCTCGTCACCGGTTCCGTGGCACAGACACTCTTGCTTGTCCTGAGGAATGAAGGGCCTGTGCGCTTTCGTGAGGCCGCCTCGCAACAAACTCCGGCGCTCTCACCATCTCGCTAAGCTCGGGGCTCATGAGCCCTCGATTCCGCTGTCCGCCTTCATTTGAAATCTGAATCTGGAATTTCAAATAGCATTTTCTTACTCACGCCAGGACCAACAAGCCCCTCAAAAATCCGCCTCACCAACTCCACCGTCTGAAACGCGCTTATCGCCAGAATGTTTTCATGCTCCTTCCCCAACGGCATGCGATCAATCGCCGCCCGCAACTCATCCCGATGCCTTCGATCCACATCCGCATGCTGAAAATAAGTTCGAAACGCCTTACGCGGCAGCCCCGTCCTCTGAATCACCTCTTCCAGCTTCTCTGCCAGCGGAGGCTCGCCTTCCAGCACTTCCAAATAACCCAGCAGCGCGATCGGATGCACGTTCAGCACCCAGTAATACTGCGCGCCAATAAGCGCCGCCATTGTGGGAGCGGGGATCCGCCGCATCGCCGCTTCGCGCGATACTCCCAGCACGCCGAGATCCTCGAGCACACCCTCATCGTGATGCCGCTCTTCCGGGATATGCCGCTCGCAATACTCCGCCACACACACCGCAACAGGATCCATGTCGCGCCGAGCATTTGCCGCCGCGAGCGCTGTCTCGAGCAGCGGTACCGTCGTCCGTCCCACGCAGTAGGTTGTGTAGAGGAATTCCGGAAAAATCTCAGGCATGCGCGGGTGCGCCCAGAAAGCCTCAATCGCGCGATGCATGCCGGGAGCTACCAGCTCGATTTTCGCGCGCAGGCGCGCGCTGTGGCTCATCGCTTCCACCCGCAGGGTCTTACAGGATCAGCGATGTATTTCTCTGGATGAAGTCGTCCCCAAGCTGCGCCTTCACATCCACCAACGCATCCACCTCGGAGGAATCCAAATTGTTGATCAGCTCTTCATCAGAGGGCGACAGCCTGCTGGGCGTCGGCAAAATATTGGCCGCTTGCAACTTCTGCACGTTCGTGATGCTCATGTGCTGACTCCTTCAAATTTATTAAATCTGGTTACTTAGATGGTCGGTTAGACCGTCCCACAAAGCGTAGCCGGCTGGAGCACGAGCCTTGTATCACACTTGCTCCACCATTCAAAAATACTTTCGCTACAGAGCGCACGGGGTTGGGTGTGCCAATGGAATCCACAAAGAGGTTGCGCCCCACCGGTAGTGGCCACTTCTGCGGGGTGCACAGGAATTCTGCGCAGCTCGTGCGAGAGAGGAGGGAATTACAAACTAAGTTACTTCCGATAACACGCCACGTTTCCCACTATTTTCTTGCCGTAAACATTCCGGGTCACGTCGATATTCGCGTGACCCAGAATGTTTCGTGCAAACTCCGGTATTGCGCCTCGGGCGCAGCACAAAGCCGGAGTACATGCTGCAGAAGCTCCGCAAATAGCCGTTAACGCTGGAATCGCCCGGGTCCGAATCTCTGCATAGAGTGATTGCAAGCATTCGCGGGTAAAAGCGATTGCGGGTGTGTGCGTGCGAAATCTGCCATCGAGGCACCTATGCGTCCGTTTGTGGGGATCAAAAGATAGGCGTGAATGTCGCCCGCATGGGGCCCGCTTTGCACCGTTGCCATACCCGAGATTTGTCCGCGCTCATTGATATTGCTAGCCGAGATTATGAAGAGGTTGGAATCCGCGGCAATTAGCGTGTTAAGGTCGGTCATCACACCATCCTGCCAGATGAAGCCGCGGGACCAGTTGAAACTGGAGTCAAAGCTGTTTCCCACCACTTGGCCCCGGTTGTTGATGCCGGTGGCAAAGGCGGCAAATTCTCCCGGCAGAACGCCGATATTTGTTACTGCGCCGTCCGCGCCCTTCTGCCAAACCGCGGCATAGAAGGTTGTGCCGTCAGCACTGCCGATTTCCCCAACGATTTGTCCGCGGTTGCTAATGGCGAAGCCGAAATTGGAACCTGTACCTCCGAGATCCTGGAGCACGAAGGCAGTGTTGTCTTTCCACATTACGGCGTGCGTCGCTGCGATGCAGTTTCCCGAGTAGCCTACGGCTTGGCCTGGATCGTTAATCCCGAATGCGAAACCGTCTACATCGTTACCCACCAGAGGAAGGGCTTGGGCTTTGCCGTTTTCCCACAACGCGGACAACGCAATCCGATTGTTGGTTGTGCCGGCCGGGCATGTGGTGTCCAGGGGGCCGTTTTCGGCAAATCCGACGGCTTCTCCGCGGTTATTGATGGCGCTGGCCTGCCCATTATGTCCGCCGAGCGTCGGAAGGGCGCTCATGTGGCCGTTTCGCCAAAGAAACGGAACGCACGTGAGGTGTGTGCCGAAGCCGCAAATGTCTTCACCGTTCGGATCTGCATCAGCTGTTTCGGACTGACCAACGGCTTCCCCCCGGTCGTTGATCCCGCCCCAGTTAATCCAACTGTTGCCGTCGGGTTTTCCAAGCGTGCCCAGGTCGATGTTGAATCCGTAGATGCTGATCACCGCGCGGCCCCTTGCAACTGACGTAAACAAATTATTCTCGGGAGGGTTCACGGTCCCATCCATGTTCTCCGCCCAGCCCTGACTATTGAGGCCCATGGCCATGCTGAAGTTGTCTTTGCTGTTGTTAATGCCCAAATCGGTAATTTTGTAGCTCTGTTGAGCGAACGCATTACTGAAGCAACCCACAACAACCATCGCAAACCACGGCATACAGAACTTCCGCAACCGCCCTAATGCGCTCATATCTTCTCCTTGTCGTCCGAGAAAAGTTTCCGTGCCGAGATGATTGCGAGTTACGTCCGGTGACGCTCGGCGCTCCGGCAGTGGGTGTGCAATTGAGAGCAGAATGAACTCGCAACTTCATAAATCTCCTGCCGGGTGAGAAATGAGGGAGCATCCGGTGTTCCACGCTCACCGCGATTACGTGAGGTAACGAGACCAACCTTTCAGAGATTGCAAACGAGTGGCGGACTAACAGAATTCTTGGACGATCGCTAAGCGGCCGGAGCGACTGTTTCTCCAACTTTTCACACACACTATGGTTTGAGGCTACGAAATTCGATAGCACCGGCGCGGGAGTCGCGCAGATCATTTCGGTTGACTTTCCATCCTCAACATACATACTTGTCGGTATGTTAGGTGGCCGCGAGATGAAGCGAAGGTAGAAGCGACGGTGAGGAAACGCCCGTGAAACGACGATTGCGTGATCCGGGCCGTACACGGGAACGCTTGCTGCAAGCCGCTTTCCGCGAGGTCCGTAAATCAGGCTTCCAGAGTGCCGGCATCGACACAATTCTTGCCGCCACCAACGTCACCAAGGGCGCCCTCTATCACCACTTCGAAAGCAAGGAAGCTTTGGGATATGCCATCGTGGACGAGATCGTCGCAAAACTTGTTCGCGACAGGTGGCTGCATCCTCTGCTTAGCGACGGGCAATCCATAGACATTTTGATTGGCATTGTCCGGGGGTTGCCAACTCGGCCCGCGGACGTTCGAGAAAGTTGCCCGCTGCTCAATTTGGCGCAGGAGATGTCTCCGCTGGACGAGCAGTTCCGCAAGCGGCTGGAGAGGATTTTTCTCGCCTGGCAGGAAGGAATTGCCACGCTCTTGCGGAAAGGGCAGTCCCGGGGAACAGTTCGCCGCGACCTGAATCCAGACGAGACTGCCAGTTTTCTGGTCGCGATGGTCGAGGGCCACGCGTCCTTAGCAAAGAATGCTCAAGACGCCAAGGTTTGGGAAGTCGGGATCAGAAATATCGTGGCGTGGCTGGAGTCTCTCCGGGCGCCGCGTCAATCTCGGAAAGGCCGGCCGCGGACATTGAAGAAGCATGTTCTAAGCCGACGGCAGCAATTCTGACTCGGAGCAAAACAGCGATTTTGACTGGGGCAAAGCAGCGATTCTGGCTGGAGGAAAAAATGAACCGAAGAACTTTGGCAAAAGTAGCTTCTCTAAGTCTCGCTCTGATCCTGGTGCTCATTGCAATCAAGCAAGGGCAGGCACAGGAAGCCAAGACGCCATATTCGAGCATGGCGCCAGTCGACCAGTACCTCATGGCAGACCGAAATGCCGAAATAGCCCTGGCCCGGAGCGCCGCACCGGATGCCATATCGGGCGATGCGAAAATTCTCGTCCTTAGCCGCCATGGCTACGAAACGGCCGTCGAGGGGAAGAACGGCTTCGTGTGTGCTGTCGAGCGCGGGTGGATGTCCCCTTCCGATGCTCCGGAGTTTTGGAACCCCAAGATTCGGGGCCCGCTCTGTTTCAATCCGCAGGCCGCGCGCTCTGTTTTGCCGGCTACTTACAAGAGAACAGAGCTGGCATTAGCAGGGAAAACGAAGGCTGAGATCATCGAAGGCAACAAGGCAGCATTTGAAAAAGGTGAACTGCCGCCGCTCGAACCCGGCTCGATGAGTTACATGATGTCGAAGGACGCTTATCTCACCGATCGAGGTGATCACAACGTCGCACACTTGATGTTTTATGCGCCTCCGCTCGACGGCAAGGCTTGGGGCGCCGATGTCACGAATTCACCGGTGATGCTGATTCCACAATTCAAAGGCGTTCAACCGATCGACGTGTTTATCGTTCCCGTGGGCAGGTGGTCAGACGGATCCGCTGCTCCGGTTATGTAGCACCATTTGTTTCAGAAGCACTGCATCGTCGTTCTTGTTACGCGCAGCAGGAAGTCGAAACCAGGAAGCTGAAGCCGGGAAGCTGAAACAAAGCCCAAGGGGTTCCATCATGAGCGCCCGCGAAGTTCAGGATCAGAGGGCCCTTGCACCGCAGGCGCCACGAATCGCGTTCAAGGCCAACGGTAGCATCCTGCTCTTGGATCTAGCTGACATCTCGGCGGTGCAAGCCGAAGGTAATTATGTTTCGCTTCAACACCAACCTAACCCCTATTTGGTGCACGAGCCCCTCTCGTCCATGGTGGAGAAGCTCAAACCCTACGGTTTTATTCGCATCCACCGCTCGGTCATCGTGAATATTTCGGCCGTGGAGGAAATCCAGGCTTTGCCGACGGGGAAGTACAGGCTGCGTGTGAGAGGTGGGAAGGAATACCTTGTGACGCGCACATACAAACACAACCTCAGAGATCTGGCTCAACTGTGGGTAGGCTCAGAGCGGCTTTGCAGCTAACACGCAGCGAGAGGATGATAGCGCAGGCAGCATCAATCTGACCTGCCGCCGTGGTTCGACTTGAGAGATTTGCGCAGACGCTCTATAATTGTAAGGTTTCGGAGTCGCCAGAGGGTCGCATAGAGCTATGTTGAAAAGCATTCAGCAGCGAGACTTAGACCGCAATCGTTGGATCAAGATCACCATGACGGTGATCCTTGTAATCATCTGCTTCAGCATGGTCATCACGCTCATCCCCGGCCTGATGGGCACCGCCGCCACCAGCGGCCCGGACGCTGTCGCCAAAGTCGGCAGCACCGAAATCAGCGCCATGGACGTCCAGCGCGAATTGAATCAAGCCACCCGCGGCCAGAACATCCCTCCCATGCTCAAGGGCATGTACATGAAGCAAGTCCTCGATCAGATGGTCTTTCAGCACTCCCTCGAACTCGAAGCCCAACGCCTCGGCTTTCCCGTCACACCCGAAGAAATGACGGATCGCATCAAGCAGATTCTCCCTACCGTCTTTTCCGGTGACACCTGGCTAAAAGATCGCTACGCCGCCGAAGTCCAGATGCGCACCGGCGGAATGAGCGTCAGCCAGTTCGAAGAATTCCTGCGCAATCAGATGCTGCTCGAAAGGTTCCGCCAGCTTGTAACCGACGGCATCACCGTAAGCCCGGCCGAAATCGAACAGGAATTCCGCCGCCGCAACGAAAAAGTTCAAATCCAGTACGCCGCCATCAAGCCCGAAGAGCTCGCTCCCACGATTCATCCCTCGGAAGCGGAGCTTTCCGCCTATTTCGCGAAAAACGCCTCAAAATATCAGGTGCCCGAGAAACGCTCAGCCCGCTACGCGCTACTCGATCTGGATAAGCTCCGCGCCCACACCCAGGTCGGCGACGACGTCCTCCGCGCCTATTACAACGCCCACATTGATCAGTACAAAGTCGAAAATCGCGTGCACGTCGAGCACATCCTCTTCAAGACCATCGGCAAGACCGACGCCGAAATCGCCGAAATCCGCCAGAAGGCCGAAGACGTCCTGAAACAGGCCAAGAAGGGCGCCAATTTCGAAGATCTGGCGAAGAAATATTCCGAAGACGACGCCACCAAGCCCAAAGGCGGCGACCTCGGCTGGATCGTCGAGGGCCAGACCGTGCCCGAATTCCAGCAGGCCGCCTTCAGCCTGCCGAAAGGCTCGATTTCAGACCTGGTCAAAACGCAATACGGTTTCCACATCATCAAGGTTCTCGACCGCGAAACCGCTCACACCAAAACCTTCGAAGAAGTTCGCGACACGATTGTTCCCATCGTCCTCGATGAGAAAGTTCGCCAGGACGCGAACGACATTTCCAATCAAATGGCCGCCGCGGTTCGCCAATCCAATCGCCAGTCGCTCGACGACGTCGCCAGGAAATTCAAGCTCGAACTCGGCGACACTCCGCCCGCATCCGTCACCGACCCCGTCGGCGACCTGGGCAATTCGCCCGACCTCCACCAGGTTCTCTTCCAGCTTCGTCCCGGCGAACTCAGCTCGCCCCTGCAATCCGACAAGGGCTTCGTGATTCTCACGCTCAAAGACGTCCAGCCCGCCCATCAAGGGACGCTCGCCGAAGTCCATGACCGCGTCCTCGCCGATTACCAGCAGGAACAGTCCATCCAACTCGCCCGCAACAAGGCGGAAGATCTGGCGAAGCGCACCGCGGCTGGCGAGCCATTCGACAAAGTCGCGAAGTCGCTCGGCATCGACCTGAAAACTCCCGAAGCCTTCGCCCGCACCGGCTCGATCCCCGATCTCGGCTCAGGCCGTCAGCTCGAGTCCGCATTTAGCATGCCGGTAGGCCAGGTCAGCACCCCTACGATGCTGGGTAGCACCTGGGTCGTCTACAAAATCGTCGCCCATCAGCCCGTCCTGCCCGAAGATCTGGCGAAACAAAAGGACCAGATCGAGCAGCAGATCCTTCAAGCCAAGCAAGGCGCCGCCTTTGACGCCTTCCGCACCGCTCTCGAAGACCGTCTGAAGAAGGAAGGCAAGCTCACCATCAACAACGAAGCCCTGAAGCGCCTCAGCAAAACCAGCTAGCAAGCCCGCGCCGGCCAGCTCAGAATCCGCCCATATTGAACGCCCTCCCGCTGAGCGTCCTCGCCGATATATCTCTAAGCGATTGAATATAAACAACTTATAATTTAACATTGACGCTCTTGCCTACCGAACGCCCCTTTCGCTAGAATCTTCTCATCCGCAGAGCCTAACCTCGAAGCCAGCGAGGTGCGACCTGATCAGGATTCCCCGACCTGACTACTGCTCGGCAAAACTGAAATGAATCACAGGAGCGCACTATGTCCGCCAAAAGGTCACGGGCTCATTCGGGTGCTTCGCTCACCGTCAGGCGAGCAAGGCGAACGCGTCGGCAGCGAGTACAGCGAGTACCAGTATCGAGTGAAAGGCTGAGGGAGCGAATGTCGGCAAAAAACGGTTCATCGGCGAACGAGTACCTTTGCGCCATCGAAAAGACCCAGAACGGCAAGTACAACGTCCGAGTCCGCGCAGCTTTCGGGCGCGGCGCGTGGTCGCTGCCGGTCTATTTCCTCGCGTCGTCCTTCAATGCCGCGATGAAGAAGCTCGAGGAGTCCCTGCGCGTCCTCCAGAAGAACGAGGAGCGCCTCCGCTTCTGGAGCGTCGAGCACTCCGACGATCCAGCAGTAGCCGGCGATCTGCTGCAGGAGTCAGGCCTCGGCTTCGACCGCCGCAAAGAGTACCCGCGCAAATTCGCGGAAATTGAAATCCCCCGCGAACGCGCCGTCCCGGCCGCGGTCATCGCTCCGCTTCGCCGCACCCTGGCCGATTCGATCGCCCAAGAGCGCCCAGCATCCGCAGCGCTCGCCGGCGACTGAGCGGCGTAAATTTAGCGCGGCGTCAGAATTCAGAATAGAGTCGCTGCCTCAGGCACGCTGCGCATTGGCCATGAATGTAAGGCGTGGGAAACGGAGTGGTCGGGGCGAATGGATTT
>CAVRFZ010000025.1:0-106562 GCA_963720655.1 uncultured Acidobacteriota bacterium
CGTTTGTCGATGAATGAAGTAGGCTCAAATGCCGGCAGGAATTGAGAGGCGACCGATTCGATGGCGCAGAAGACAAATTGCACGACTGATTGTGCGGATGGCAGCGGGGAGTGCTGCAGGACAGATGCGGGGCCGAAGCTTAGCCGCGGGCGGGCGCGAGAGTATGCGGGATGGTTTAAGGCGCTGGCTGATCCGACGCGGATTCGGATTTTGAATCTGCTGGCGGCGAATCGCGGGGCGGTGTGCGTGTGCGACATCGTGAAGCATTTTCCGATCGGGCAGCCGACGATTTCGCACCATTTGAAGATTTTGAGGGACACGCGATTCGTGCAGTCGGAGCGGCGCGGAACGTTTATGTACTACCGCGTGAACCGGAATTGCCTGGGTGAGTTTCCCAACGCGGCGCGACTAATCATGGATGTGTAATCAGCTAAAAATGGCATGTTGCGGATATTTTCCGTCTGAAACATCGAATATCGTCAATATTCAATGGATCGTATCTATTCAATGAACTCAAGGAGGAAGCGATGGCGAATGAAGAACATGAAAATCAAGGACGTTGTGAAAGCGAAATATGGCGAGGCGGCGAAGCGCGTGGTGCAGAATTCCGGCGGCAAGCCCGCGGAGGGAGCGCGGTCCGAGTGTGGGTGTTAACGAGCGCGACTCCCTGCTGCGATCCGATCACGTCGGAATCTCTACGCAACGAACGAGGTGGCAGGGTTGCCGGAGGAGGCGGTGGCGGCTTCGCTCGGATGCGGGAATCCCACGGCGCTGGCGCAGCTGAATGCGGGAGAGACGGTGCTCGATCTGGGATCGGGCGGCGGCATTGACGTGCTGCTTTCGGCGAAGCGCGTGGGGCCAACGGGAAAAGCGTACGGTCTCGACATGACGGACGAGATGCTGGCGCTGGCGCGAGGAGAACCAACGGAAGGCGGGAGTGGAGAACGTGGAATTCCTGAAAGGCGAGATCGAAAACATCCCGCTGCCGGAAAATTCGGTGGATGTGGTGATTTCGAATTGCGTGATCAATCTATCGGGCGACAAAGACCGCGTGTTGCGCGAAGCATTCCGCGTGCTGCGGCCGGGCGGACGATTTGCGGTTTCCGATGTGGTGGTGCGCGGCGCCGTACCTGCCGAGATTCGGCAGGAACGTGGAGTTGTGGGTGGGTTGCGTGGCCGGCGCGCTGGAAGAATCGGAATACCGGACGAAGCTTGCGGCGGCGGGATTTGAAGATATCGAAATCGAGCCCACGCGTGTCTACAGCGTGGCGGATGCGCGGCAATTCCTTACGGCGCAGGGCATCGACGTGGATGCAATCGCGCCGCACGTGGAAGGAAAGTTCGCGAGCGCGTTCATTCGAGCGAAGAAGCCGAAGATCGCAAAAAGCGGTTCGGAGCAGACCTGCTGCGGGCCGCCTGTTGCGCAGCGAAGGAGTGATCGCGATGACTGGACGTTACAACGTACTTTTCCTCTGTACGGGCAATTCGGCGCGGTCGATCATGGCCGAAGCGATTCTCAACCGGAAAGGCCGGCCTAATTTTCAGGCGTACAGCGCCGGCAGCCATCCAACTGGAAGGGTGCGACCAGAGGCGCTGCGGCAACTCGAGCTCGCGCATTTGCCCACGGAAGGTTTGCGCAGCAAGGACTGGGACGAATTTGCGAAACCCGGCGCTCCGCAGATGAATTTCGTTTTTACAGTGTGCGACAACGCGGCAAAAGAGGTTTGTCCCGTGTGGCCGGGCCAGCCAATGACGGCGCACTGGGGCGTGCCGGATCCAGCAGCCGTGGAAGGTTCACCGGAAGAGATCGAGCGAGCGTTTCGCGATGCTTTCATGACGCTCGATCGGAGAATCAGCCTGCTTCTTTGTTTGCCGCTTAGCAGCCTCGACAAGCTGGCGATCAAGCGGGAAATCGATCGGATCGGGCAGCAGTGAAAGCGCCATTCGGGCGGCGGCTGGCGGCGGAATTTCTGGGAACCGGATTTCTCGTGGCGACCGTGATCGGCTCGGGAATCATGGGGGAACGGCTGGCGGGCGGAAACGTGGCGATCGCACTTCTAGCGAATACGATTGCGACAGGCGCGGCGCTTGTGGCGCTGATATTGGCGTTTGGCCCGATATCAGGGGCACACTTCAACCCGGTGGTGACGCTGAGCGATGCTCTCGAGGGCGGCATGCGCTGGAAGGAAACCCCAGGCTACATCGCGGCGCAAGTGCTGGGAGCGATGGGTGGAGCGGTAGTGGCGCACGGCATGTTCGCGCTGCCAGTGGTTTCACTCTCGCAACATGCTCGAAGCGGAGCGGCGCAGCTTTTCAGCGAATTCGTCGCTACATTCGGATTGATGTGCGTGATCTGGGGATGCGCGAAACGGCGGCCGGATGTGGTGGCATTCGCGGTGGGCGCGTACATCACGGCGGCGTACTGGTTCACGGCGTCGACATCATTTGCAAATCCCGCAGTGACAATCGGCCGCGCGCTGAGCGACACGTTTGCAGGCATCCGGCCGCAGGATGTGCCGGGATTCATCCTGGCGCAAGTTGGCGGCGGCCTGGCCGCGACGCTTTTATTTCGATGGTTCAGGACGGACTCGCGGCTGGCCACTCGACAGACTGAAACGAACTGAACACCGAGGTCGCGCGCGTTATTTCGCGGCAGGTGCTAATGCCGGCGTTGAGGCCGATGTGAGGTCGAAGACGTAGCGTACCGTGATCAGGCCGGTGTGGGTATTGTCGAGGCGGACGCTCTCGTCGAGTTGCTTGCCGTCGGGGGTGAGTTCGTAGGTGCGGGTGATTCTGCCGCCGTGCAGGCCTTTTTCCTCAGAGACGAGGCGCGCTCCTTCCCAGTGCGCGGCGGATTCGCGATAATATCGATCTTTGGATTTTTGCGGCTTGCGGCTGTCGGTCAAGTAGATGCGCTTGCGGCCCTGATCGTCGGTGACGTCCACTTCGCCTTCTTTCTGCGCGAAGCTGAGCGACGTGGCGGGCTCGACCAAATCCTGCAGCTGCTGGCGATCTTCGTAGTTGGTCGGATCCCCCATGCCGCCGCGCCGCCCTGAGGGATTGTTGCCGCCTCCGCTGCCCGGATACGGCGAACCACCACCTGGGATATGGAGAATTCGTGGGCCGGCCGTAAGGACCGTTGCCGCCGCCATTGCCGGGATAAGGGCCATTTCCGCCGCTGCCTGCGTTTGGATTGTTGCTTCCACTTCCGCTTCCACTTCCACTTCGATTCCGCGCCTGTTCGATTTTCTGGTGGACGTCGTCGCTTTCGTCGGGATTAATCCTCCACGCGCCAACCAGATTTTCTTTCTTCTGCGGCGGGTACTGCTTCACCGGCGGGGGAGGCGGAGCTGAAGAACCGTCGGAAGCCTGCGAGTCGGCGGCCGGTGGATGAATCGGGCCGGGAGCGGCTTGCGCGTGAAGAGATGCGGGCGATGCGATACAGGCGCCGGCGAATAGTCCGGCTGCAATCAGGATACTGGTGGCGTTCAGCTTCATTCGGTCCTCTAAATATCGCGGTTCGCTAGTTCAACAGAACCAGTTTAAGGGATGCCGGTGTGAAGGGAAAAGATGTCAGGGCCGAGGCACAGTAGAATCGCGGCATCGCCGGCGCCGGACAGCCGCGCCGGTAAGTTAACGATTCGCGTTCGAATACTTCTCGGCGCCTTTCTCCACCGGATAGCCTTTTTCCACCCAATCGGTTGCGAAGTCGTGCGGAAGGAGCAGCACGCGCAGATTCGCGAAGCCCATATCGTGAAGCGCGCTGAAGGCGGGACGGATGTTCGGGCAGTGATCGAGCGGACAGCAGCCGCAATAAATCACGAGATTCGCGGTACGCGGAACGCCCTGCGCCCATCGCTTCAGGTCGGCGAGTCCCTGCTCGGATTGCGCGGCGCCATGAAACAGGGCGCCCGGCACGTGGGCGCCCATGTAGAGCGGGCGAAAACCAACGCACACGACAACGGGCTTTGCGGCGCCTTTCGATTCGCTGAGCTCCTTCAGGAGGTCAGTGGGCTGAATTGTTTGGGACGCGGACCAGGGGTCCGATGAAACGCGCGCCGAAGCTACATTTGATTGAGCTGCGCCTGTGGCAGGCGCGGAGATATATCCCGCGGCGAGAATTGTCGCGGCGAGGAACACGGCAATGCTCAGGAGACTCGCGAATCGCGCCTTTCTTCCAACCAACATTGCATGCCTCCACGCCCGGAAAAAAATACGGCGGGCCTTTGGAGCCCGCCGTTTTAATTTCACGAACCTACTGTGAAGATTCGCAACGAACGCGGCTAGGTGGTGGGAGCCGCAGTCATTTTCTTCTGCTTGATGGCTTTCACCTTGTCTACCAGATCGTCCGCCATCTTCAGATCCTGCTCGCGAGCTTCAGCAGTCGTTTCCATATCTGCTTTCTGGCGATAAAGCAGGTTCAGGTAGGCCATCGCGTCGTCATAGTCCGGACGGCGGTCAATCGCCATCTGCAAGTTCTTGATGCCCTCGTCAACGATGGCGCCATATTTCTGCTGGAACTGGGCGGCGAGAGGGGGCGGCATCGGGTCGGTATCCTTGATTTGTTTCTTCGCGGTTTTGTTGTACTCCTCGCGCATATCTTTATTGCCGCGGTAGGCCAGCGACCAATCGATCACGCCGATCCAGTAGTAAGGCTCGGGATCCTGCGGCTTGATCGCGATGTGGCGTTCGTGATACGTCTTCGATTCTTCGAGCTTCTTGGCATCGAAGGGAGTGCCGCCCATGTTGTAAACGATCGAACCGATACCGTCGATGGCCGAGAGGTTGTTGGGATCCTTATCCAGCACCTGCTGAAATTCCGAAATCGCCTGCTGGCCCATGCGGATGTTGTCGTCCGAAGGGGCGCCTGGAATGTACTGATTGGCGTAGGCAGTGGCCAGGTAGAGGCGTGCGTTCGTCAGGTTGGGATCGAGATCCTTGGCCTGTTTGAAATCTTCGACGGCGAGGTCGAACTGGCCGCCCTTGAAGGCCTGGACGCCCTTGTTCAGCTTGTCGCGGGCGCGAAGCTTATCGCAACCTGCTCCTGAAACGAGGGCCGCAATAACGACGGCCAAAAGAATCCCTGTGTGGGGCTTGCGGTGCATCCCTATCTCCTTGACGATGGCTGCGCCGGGCAGGGAAATCGTAGCCCGGCGTTCAGATGTTCACGAGGAAACGAACTATTGGCCCGCTTCCACCTTGGCGGTGATTAGCCCGACTTTCTCAATGCCCGAGCCTCGCATGATATCGATGGCGCGAGCCACTTGTGCGAATTCGACGGCGTCGTCGCCCTTGACGAACGCCACCTTTTCGGCGCGCTGCTTGAAAATATCTTCCAAGCGCGGACCGAGCTCATCCCAGGACGTCTTGTCCTGATTGATCATCACGTCTCCGCCGGCGGTCACCTGCACGACGATCGTCTTGGCCAGCAGCGCCGGGTCTTCGTGTGCATTCGGCGGAGCCGGTTGAGGAACGAGAGCGTCGAGACCGTGCGGAGTCGTCGGCGTGATGACCATGAAAATGATGATGAGCACGAGAAGCACATCGATCAGAGGAACGATGTTCGGTTCCGACATCGAACCTTTATTTCCACCAACTGCCATCCCCATTGGAAACTCCTTGAACGCCCCGCTGCTAGTCCGAGCCGCCGGCTGAACCCGGTGGCGGCGGAGGAGCGGCACCTTTTTGCTGGTTCTTCTCGGTCAGCAGACCGAGGTTATCCACGCCTGCCGAGCGAACTTCGTCAACGGCCTTGACCACATCGCCGTATTTCGCGCGGGCATCGGACCGAACGAACACGGTTTTGTCCAGGCGATTGGAGATCTGGTCCTTGACGGCATTCGTGATCTCGGAAAGCTGTATCTGCTTGCTTCCCAGGTACATTTTGCCGTCACGGGTCACTGCCAGGATGATCGCATCATCCTTGTCGGCGTTTTGCATGTCTTCGGCGTTGTTCACCTTGGCCATGTCCACCGACACGCCTTTTTGCAACATGGGCGTGACCACCATGAAGATGATGAGCAGCACGAGCATGATGTCCGCCATCGGAATCACGTTGGGTGACGCCATCACCGGCGGTGCTTTGGGTTTGTAAGCCATGAGTTACTTCTTTCCGCCTCGACGAGTAATGAAGTAGTTGATCAGCTCCATCGAGGAGTTGTCCATCTCCACGTCGAATGCTTCCACTTTGTTTGTGAAATAATTGAACGTCCACACGGCCGGCACGGCCACGAGTAGACCGAGAGCGGTGGTGACGAGGGCTTCCGCAATACCGCCGGCGACCGCCGATAGACCGGTTGCCTTGGAAGCCGAAATGCCTTTGAACGCGTTGATGATGCCCATCACGGTGCCGAACAATCCGACGAATGGCGCCGTCGAACCGATCGTGGCAAGGCCGGAGAGGCCGCGCTTCATTTCCGCGTGAACGATGGCGACTGAGCGCTCGAGTCCGCGCTTTGCCGCTTCGATCACTTCTTCATCGCTCACTTGTGCCGAGGCTGCCTGGAACTCGGAGAGTCCGGTGGCGACGACCTTGGCGATGTGGCTCTTCTTGTTGCGCTCGGCAATCGAAATCGCTTCGTCGAGCTTGTTGTCCTTCAACGCGCCGGCTACCTGCTGCACGAATACGCGGGACTGTTTGCGCGCCGCGCTGTACATCAGTGCACGGTCAATCATGATGCCCACCGACCACGCGGACATAATGAAGAGAATTGCGACGACGGTCTTAGCCGGGTAGCCCATGTTGTGCCACATGGTCACCAGATCCCAGCCCACCTCCTGCTGTTGCTGAAACAGAATCGCGTTGGCCCACAGTAACGTCGAAAACATAGAGTTGCTCCTCCTCCATTTCCCCTAACGATCGCGGCAGCCCAGATTCTGCCGGTCGGCAATTCTCTTCAAACCGGCTCCGTCCCCCTAGCGCAGGGCTGAGCCGAGCCCTGCTTAACCGCCTAATGTAAATACGACGGAAATCGTTGTGTCCACTTCCACCGGTTCGCCGTTCAGCTGAGTCGGCTGATACCGCCACTGCTTCACAGCATCCATCGCCGACCTCATCAGCAGTGGCGGACCGGAAACATACTGAAGATCCTGAACGGTGCCATCCTTGCCGATGACGGCGCGAAGAACCACAGTGCCAGAGATATGCGCTGTCTTCGCAATGGGAGGATAAACTGGCATGATCTGCCGCAGCATCTTGGCAGCCTGCACGTTGCCTCCTACGCGAATGCGGGAAGGGGTGGCCTTCGGCGGAGGCGGCATATTCGAGCCTACGCCTCCGATGATTCCTCCGAGAACTCCACCCGCCGAACCGCCGGCGATACCGCCAGGCACACCACCCGTGACGCCCACGGAGCCAACATCCGGCGGCAACTCTTCTTCTTTAATCATCGCCACTTTCTTGGGGATGACGGTCGGCGCCATCATCTGCCCATTGTGAATCAAGCGCACCACCGGCTTCACCACGCGCTGAATCACCGCAGCGGGCGGCGGTGGAGGCGGAGGTGGCGCAGGCGCCACCAGGAAGGTTGTGAGCGTTTCCTTGGGCAGCGCTTCGGTATAGATCAGGGGAATCAGGATCAGCACGCCCAGGATTGCGGCCTGGACAATCGTCGATACGATCATCGTCCACGACGTGTTGGTCCGTTTCGGATTCACACTGGAGACTACAAGATCGTCAAACATGACTACTACCTCCTTGCGGCTGCCGCCACGCGCTTTTCGGCTGCGGATCCGGCGCTAATGGCAGCTCCCTGACCCCGGTACTTATTCCAAACCACAACGATAGGGGCTGCGATTCCGAAACTGGAGTACGTTCCTACCACAACTCCCACCACCATGGCAAAAGCGAAAGCACGGAGCACCTCCCCGCCCATGAGGTACAGGACCACCACGGTCAGGAAAGTTAAGCCGCTCGTTAAAATGGTACGAGAAAGAGTTTGATTAATGGATTTGTTCACGATCGCCGCGAACGGCTCGCGCCGCATCAAGCGGAGATTTTCACGCACGCGGTCGAAAATCACGATCGTGTCGTTCATCGAATAGCCGACCAGGGTGAGCAATGCCGCGATCACCGTCAGCGAAATCTCGTAATGGAAAAGCGAGAAAAAGCCCAGGGTGATCAGCACGTCATGAAAGACGGCGATTACCGCGGCAGCTCCGTAAATCCACTCAAACCTGAATGCAATATATACCAACATCCCCAGCAACGCATAGAGCGTAGCAAGCACTGCCTGGCGGCGCAGCTGGGCGCCTACCTTGGGGCCAACGATCTCCACATTGCGGATCGTGAAATTGCCTAGGGAAAAACCGCTTGTCAGCGCATTGAGAACGGGTTGCGTCACGCCGGGAACGCTTTTGAGTTCGTCGAAGCTTGTAACGATCCCACCATGATCCTTGTCGCGCGCATCCGTGAGTTTTTGCGCCAGGTCTTTGTAGCGATCGCCGGCGTTCGTGCCCAGAGCTAGCGGGTCTTTCGTTGTGAGGTAATCCGCAAGCGCCGGTGCGGTGATGGAGTTGAAATCCTGCTTGCCGGAGCTATCAGTCCCAAAAGTTTTGTGTAGAACGTCGAGAATCGCATTCTTGCCCGCGTCGAGCGACTCATCGCCTGTCCCCTTTTGCTCGAGGCCGATCACCACGTCGCGCTGCGATGCCGAGTTTCCGATATCACTGATGGTCTGAATGGTGCTATTGGCAAGACCGGCCGATTGCAATCCCTTTCGAATCTGATCGATCGGCGGGGTACCAGCAAAGCGCACATATACCAACGTGCCGCCCCGGAAGTCGATTCCGTAATGCAAGCCCCCATTCTTCAGAATCGAGGCCCATCCCACTGCCAGCAGGACTAACGAAAGGGTGACGAAGTACTTCGCCTTCCCCATCCAGTCGACGTTTACGCCCTTAAAAAATTCCATCGAGTCCTATCCGTCTTAATTGGACACCGGGTTGCCGGGGTTTGTTCCCGGCATGCCCATCACATGCAAATGCCTTAAATGCTCAGTTCCGCCTGCCGCTCCATGTGCGCCAGGTGATAATCGAAAATGGCTCGCGAGACGTAAATCGAAGTAAACACGTTGGCGAGCAAACCTATGACTAAGGTGACCGCAAATCCTCGCACCGGCCCCGTGCCGAAGAGAAACAGGAAGATGGCCGAGACGATTGTCGTCACGTGCGTATCGATGATCGTCAGAAATGCGCGATCGAAGCCGAGGGCCACGGCCGAAGCCGGAGCCTTGCCGTTGCGCAACTCTTCGCGGATGCGCTCGAAAACAAGGACGTTGGAATCTACACCCATGCCGATAGTCAAAATCACGCCTGCAATTCCCGGAAGCGTGAGGACAGCGCCCGCGTACGCCATGAACGCGATGAGAATGACTAGGTTCAGCATGAGGGCCACAACTGCATTGACACCGCTCAGCCGGTAATAGATCACCAGAAAAATCATCACCACCACGAGGCTCGCAATCGACGCGCGAACACCTTGGCGGATCGAATCAGCTCCAAGCGAGGGACCCACTGTGCGTTCCTCGAGATATTTGATTGAGGCAGGTAGTGCGCCGGCACGCAGCACGAGAACCAGGTCCTGCGCCGTTTCCTGCGAAAAAGATTCGATCATACCTGAGTCATCGATGCGCCCATTGATCGTCGGCGCCGAATACACCTGATGATTCAGGACGATCGCCATCCGGTGCCCGAGGTTGGTTTCGGTGAAGGGACCGAAACGGCTGGCCGCCGCGGTGGAAAGTTTGAAATCGACTTGATACTGGCCCGGGAAATTCGAGCTGGGACTGATGCTTTCGCTTCGCAGGTCTTGTCCAGTGACGATGGGAGCGCGATTGATAATGTAAAAGACGGTTTGAGACGGCTGACCGGGCTGGGCGCTGGATTTGCCCGGAACAATTTCTGTGCCCGGTGGCAAAACGCCGCCGTGCGCAGCAAGCGCAGCCGCCTCAGATGGATATGTCTGCTCGTCGACGACGAGATTCAGCGAGAGCTGCCCGGTGGCCTGGATGACGGATTTCGCGCGAGTGGGATCTGCTTCGCCGGGAAGCTGAACCAGGATTTCATTGTCGCCGCGGCCGGTGAAGGCAATCGTCGGCTCCGTCAGGCCCAGCGCGTTGATTCGGCGCGTAATTGTGTCGAGCGATTGATCCATCACGTTGCGGCGAATATCCGCTACGACCGAAGGCTTCAGGGTGAGAAGGTAGCCGTTCTGTTCACCGGGCGCGGGAGACATGCTCCAATCGGGGAACTGGTTGGCGACAATATCGCGGAAGGTTGACGACGTCGCTGGGTCAATGTTGCGGACGAGAATGTGCGTATCGTCAACGCGGCGAATTTCGCCTACGTTGACGTTTTTTTCGTGCAGCTGTTTCGTCAACGCGTCAATCGTCTCGTCGCAACGCTGCCCGATGGCTTCATCCACCTGCACCTGCAGGACGAGGTGGCTCCCACCTTTCAGATCCAGCCCCAGCTTGATGCGATCGGCGAGGTTCTGCTTCAACTGTGTGGCAGAGGTGGGAAATTCCGGCAGCCCGACAACGCCGAATATGCAAATCAAAATGATGATGGCTATGAGAATGAACTTCCACCTGAGATCGGAACTCATGCTGGCTGGTTAAGTCTCCTTCGGAGGTTCCGCTTGCAAGCCTGCAATAGCGGCGCGCGATACTTTGATTTTCACTTGTTCGGCAATGCGCAGTTGGACCGAGTCATCGTCCAGCCCCACGATCGTGCCGTAAATCCCGCCGTTGGTGAGGACTTTGTCGCCAGTCTTCAGATTACGAAGCATTTCGGCGACCTTCTTCTGCCGCCTCTGCGCAGGCATGATCATCAAGAAGTAAAAAATGACCATTATGAGGATTAATGGGAGAAAAAGTGCTATTCCGCTGGGCTGCGCCGAAGCTTGCGCCAGGAGGAGCAGAGTCCCCGAACACATCACACCGACTTCCACGATCATTTTCGCCTTTCCCGCCCAGGCGGGTCGTCACCTGCCGTGGCCGGCAGGCTCATTTCGCTCACAGAAGATACCACCCGCTGCTTCCCGCGCCCAGCCCACCTTAATTTTGCCCTTTGAGGCGTGCCTGAAGGTCAGAGCGGAATCTTTCGAGCTTTCCAAAACGGATAGCCTCCCGAATTTGGCGCATTATGTCAAGGTAAAAGTAGATGTTGTGGTGGGTGTTCAAGATGCCTGCAAGCGCTTCGCCAGAGGAATAAAGGTGCCGCAAATATGCACGGGAGTACCGGCGGCAGACAGCGCATTGACATTTTTCGTCTATGGGCCGCTGATCGTTTGCGTAGCGCGTGTTCTTGATGAGCAGGCGTCCCTGCGAAGTGAAGAGGCATCCATGACGCGCGCTGCGCGTGGGCAGCACGCAATCCATCATGTCGATTCCTAGACTCACGTAGTCAGCAAGCTGTTCCGGCTTGCCTACGCCCATCAAGTAACGCGGCTTGTTCTCCGGCAAGCGCGAAGCAGCGGCTTGCGTCATCGCGCAGGTGGTTTCGTGTGGCTCGCCCACCGCAAGTCCGCCTATCGCGTAGCCCGGAAAATCCAGAGCGACGAGCGCGTCCGCATTTTCGCGACGCAGCGCTTCATATGTTCCGCCCTGCACGATTCCGAAAATCGCCTGCCGCGCCGGATCGCCATGCTGCTGGAAATAATCGCGCGATCGTCGAGCCCAAGTGAACGTGCGTGCCGCTGCTTCGCGGGCGCGCGCTTCTGTCGAAGGCGCTTCGATGCACTCATCGAGAACCATGATGATATCCGCGCCCAGCGCAATTTCGATTTCGAGCGCTTTCTCGGGGGAGAGAAAATGCTCGGAGCCATCGAGATGCGAGCGGAACGTCACACCTTCGTCGGTCACCTTGCGCAGTTCGCTCAAGCTGAAAACCTGGTAGCCGCCCGAATCCGTAAGTATCGCGCGCGGCCAGGCCATGAATTTGTGCAGCCCGCCCATCGAGCGAATCAGCTCGTGCCCGGGGCGAAGATACAGATGATAAGTATTCGAAAGGAGAATCTGCACGCCGAGATTTTCGAGATCTTCTTGCGTCTGCGCTTTCACCGTAGCCGCCGTTCCCACGGGCATGAACGCCGGCGTATCAATCACTCCATGCGGCGTGGTCAACCGGCCGAGTCGTGCGCCGCTGGGATCGGTCGCCAGAATTTCGAATCCAAAATTCATCCGCGAAAGTGTATCAGGAACGCAGTGGCGCTCAATGCCGCGAGACCCTCATACTTCTGCGCCTTTACTTCAATCGCTCCCAAACCAACGTGCGCGTGACCTGCTTGCCATCTACCGTCGTCGTGTTGAATTTGATCGTGAGCGTGTCACCAGAAATCGCGAAGTTCCGCTTGATGTCTTTCCCAACGTCTCCAGGAAACAGCGCGCTTTCCAAATGATGGACAACGAAGCCTTCCTTCTCATTTACTGTGAACGTCCCAAAATACGCGTCATAACCAAGCACGGTTTGCGCCGTGTCATTCGTCCCGCGAATTTTTGCCGCCTCGTTGCATTCTTCCCCAATCATTTCCACAGTGCGGCCCTGCCGCGAAAGCTGCGCCGCCACGTGCCCCGTGCGATCGTAAATGAGAAGGCCCTTCGGCGTTGCAGCAAGCCCGCGATCGGGCAGCACCTCCCCATTGGCAAGCGTCGACACGCGAGAAACGAGACTCCAACTTCCCACAAGCTGTTCTCGCACGTCGGGGCGAGCGCCAGCAAACGCATTCACTCCGGAGCGTGCGGCAAAACCGGCGAAAACGAAAACGGCCACCATTGCGAACACAGTCGTCTGTTTCTTCATGCAAGCTCTCCTCTCACTTGTGTCGTCTCCGATGATCCGGCTGTCTCTGATTTTTCCCGGCTTGTCCTGCGTTTTTCGTGAGGTGCCAAGCGTCACACCAGGAGCATTGATAGGCGCGAAGCTCCTTTGGCGCGTTCGCGGTTGCGATCTGATGTGCGGCTGTCGCCAGAGCTTCGCCCTCGGTCGCGTACTTCCTCTTTCCCGTGACGGGGCATTTTGGTTCGTTGTCCACGATGAGCCTTTGAGTGCATTCTACTCTGCCGTCACGCGGGACGCCCGTGACGCTGCAGATCCGCCCAATCCGCTAACAGAACATTCGCCCCGCGCTGCATTTTTTCAAGTCGTTTGTAATCTTAATGTTAGGGGCCGTCTCCTAAGTACCCGAGCCATCGATAAACGCGTCTCATTACTAGGGGAGAAATGAAGTAGTGATTTGGCTGGCGACGCAGGCAGCGGCGGGAGCGATGCCAGCGCCAGCTGAAACTCTCAGACTCTGAGGGGAAGGATAGACGATGCGTAGCTTAAACATAGAAAAAAAGTTCATAAGGAATTATTCGATAGTCTTGGTAGCGATTCTTGTTTTTCTTGGCATGATCTCTGTACCGACACCGGCGTCAGACGACAAAAAATCGGACTCCTCAAACGAAGTGCCCGTGCACATGGTGGTGACGGTAAAGCCGCGGCACAGCGGCGGACAGGTTCCAGCAGTGGGGCCAGCCGATGTGAAGGTGTATCAACGCGACAAGCAGAATGCGGTGACAAGCTGGGTACCGTTGCAGGGAGATCGGGCAGGACTGCAACTTTTCATCTTGATCGATGATACTTCGCGAGCCACCCTCGGCTTGCAGTTTCGACAGCCTTGGAGAAATTCATCCAGGAGCAGCCGGATACCACCGCGATCGGCGTTGGGTACATGCGGAACGGCACGGTGCTCACCGTTCAAAACCTGACGAAGGACCATGCTGCGGCTGCAAAGTCTTTGCGGTTGCCGATTGGGGCCGTTTCGTACACGAGCCCTTATTTGTCACTTTCAGACCTGATGAAGAAATGGCCGGTGAGCGAAGATCGCCGCGAGATTTTGATGATCACCAGCGGCATCGACGTTCTCGGCGGCGGTCCGTTCACCAATCCCTACCTCCAGGAGGCGGTTGACCGCGCGCAACGTGGCGGGTTCATCGTTTATTCGATCTATACGCCCGGGGCAGGACGTGTGGGACGCGGTTTCTTCCGCGGCAATCTAGGGCAGACTGGCCTGGATATGCTGTCAGAGAAAACGGGCGGTGCCACCTATTATCTGGGTGTCGGAAGCCCGATTGATATCGCACCGTACTTACAGGATGTAAGCTTCAGCTTGAAGAACCAATATGAGCTTACATTTCTTGCCAAGAGTGCAAAGAAACCGACTCTTGAGCCGGTAAAAGTAAAGACGGAAATGCCGAACATCGGCGTGATCGCTGCTGAAGACAGCTACGTCGGAACCGGAATGTAACCTCAACGCGCTCGCCGGACATGTGGCCCCGCCCCAAAAGCCGCATGTCCGGTGAATTTTTTCGCGCGGCAGTGCCGAACTTCTCGTTAGTCTCGCGTCAACTTGACGCGCCCGTCCTGCCAACCTAACATGCCGGGGAAATGAAAAGCCTCGAAATTCTTCGCTCGCCCCTCACCTTTTTGCAAAGCAGGCTTCCAGAAATCCCGCGTCGCGATGTTCTAGGCTCCGAAGAAGTTTGGTGGAAAAACGAAGGCGTCGCGATTTCGGACGCGATCGATCGCGCCGGAACACCGTGGCTGCGGATGTTCGATCGGCTCGGAAAACGCGTCGATGAAATTCTCTATCCTCGCGAATATCAAACGATTCTGAAGAGAGGTTACCGGGCGGGAGTTGTGTGGCGCGCACTCGAAGAACAATCGCTGATCCCGACTTATCTATTGATGCATGAGATTTCTTTCTATGATCCGGGGATTTGCTGCCCTTATACCGTCTCGCTCGGCACGGCTGTGCCCCTCGCGAAATATGGCAGCGCCGAATTGCGGGCCCGCTTTCTGCCTCAGCTATTGCGAAAAGACGAATCCGTGTGGCAGGGCGCCACATGGATGACGGAAATCAAAGGCGGCTCGGACTTAGGAGCTGCGGTCGAGACAATCGCGCGGCCCGCCGGTGATCGTTGGCTTCTCACGGGCGAAAAATATTTCACCAGTAATGTCGGGGCAGAACTGGCCGTTGTAGCTGCGCGGCCCGAAGGTGCCGCGGCCGGGCGTGCGAGGGCTGTCACTGTTCCTCGTGCCGCGCTATCGCGAAGATGGCGAGCTCAACTATTTCATCCGGCGGCTTAAAGACAAAATCGCCACCCGCTCTGTTCCCACGGGAGAAGTAGAGCTCAAAGCAAGCGAAGGCTACCTGCTCGGTTCCGCGGACTCCGGAATTTATCTGATCCTCGAAGTATTGAACCTCTCGCGCGTAGCCAATAGCGTTGTGAGTGTAGCGGTGGCGCAGCGCGCCATGGCCGATGCGCTTTCCTATGCCGAGCACCGCGCCGCGTTCGGCAAGACGATCCTCGATCATCCGTTGCTTCGCCATCAATTTGAAAATCGGCTGAATGCGCTTCAATCGGCATTTGCGCTCGCGTGGGAATCAGTTCAGCTTCTGAACGAAGTGTGGATGGAGCGAGCCCCATACTCCGATCGCTACCATCTCTTCCGGCTAGTGGCGCATCTCGCGAAATACTGGACGGCCGAGTTCGCCGTAGACACCGCAAAGTGGGCGATGGAGGTACACGGCGGGCTGGGCGTACTGGCCGAATACGGCGCGGAACGGTGGCTGCGCGAAGCGATGATTCTCGCGATTTGGGAAGGAACATCGCATCGCCAGATATTGGACGGCCTGGAAGTGATGGAACGGAAGCGAGCACACAAGTTGCTATTCCAGCGGCTGGCGGAAATCGCGCCGTCGAAAGAACTTCAGGATATGGAATCGGAAGTCGAGGAGCACTTAAAGTTTGAATCCGAGCGAAAAAGAAGCGCTTGCCAAACCACTTTTCAGAAAGCTTGCAATCTTCACCGCCGAGTCCCTCGCCACTAGACCGAAATGAGATCCGCCCATCAGGGTTCTCGCTTCTATCTTTTTGGATTGCCCGATGCGGGAATCGTCTCGACGTGATTTTGCAATGCTCCAGTGAGATATTTAATTAAAACCACCTCGTTCTGCGCTTCGTTGTAGAGCAACTCATCGGCAATGGCACGGGCCATCGCGATGCCGAATCCCCCCGGGCGCATGCCGAGTTGATCGCGAACGATTGCCACGCGCGCGATAGACTCGGCTGAAGTTTCGTCAACGGCAGCGTGGGCGAGGCCTTCGAAGCTGAAGCCTGCGCCAGGATCAGCCACGCGATACAAGTAGCATTCGTGGATAACGCAAACGAGCAACGCGTACTTTCTGATTCGGATCGAGCTTTCCTCCCCACTCTACCGCGTTAAGCAGCAACTCCCGCAGTGCCTGTCTAATGGAATTGATCAGCTCATGCGGGAGATCAGCTTCCAGCTTCGCGATAAAGTCCTGGGCATTTTCGGCGGCTTCGCGCGTGGATGAAACCAGCATTTCTACCCAATTTGGTGTAGGAGAAATTATCTCAATCGACTCAGAAGGCACATCGCCCAAGCGCGCTATTCGTTCGTGACCAGGCAAGAGGGATTTCTTCAGCTGGGGCCACGATCGAGGCAAGGATGCTCACTTCAACTGCCGCACTCTCACGCCCGCTTGTTGCAGGTGAGTTACCGCAGAATGAATAAAACAAGTCGCTGCCCTTGACGGAATTATTGGTTCAATTTGGCGCCGATTGTAAATCTGCGTTTCACTAGCCGCCCGAAATGATTGCCCTCGTTGCACGTGGTGCGTTGATTTGCCTTGTTGCGAACTATAAGATGAACGCACAATTCCAACCATATCCGCATGATTGACAAAATTCTCGGCCACTACCGGGTTCTCGAGAAGATAGGCGCCGGCGGTATGGGCGTGGTCTATCGCGCGCACGACGAGCGGTTGGACCGTGACATTGCCCTGAAAGTGTTGCCCACGGGCGCCCTCGCGGACGACGCAGCACGCCGGCGTTTCCGCAAAGAAGCCCAGTTGCTCGCGAAGCTCACGCACCCGAACATCGCGATGATCTTCGACTTCGACACGCAGGACGGCGTGGATTTTCTGGCCATGGAGTACGTCGCCGGGCAATCCTTGGCGCAGAAGCTGAATGACGGCGTAATCACCGAAAAGGAGACGGTTAAGCTTGGAGCGCAGGTGGCAGCGGCTCTCGAGGAGGCTCACGAACAGGGCATCATTCATCGCGACCTGAACCCTCGCAACATTCTGGTCACGCCGAAGGGCCAAGCGAAGGTGCTGGATTTCGGCCTGGCGAAGCTGTTGCGGGCGCCGAACGCTACGGAAGCAACGCAAAGTTTCGCCGAGACGGAAAGTATTGCAGGAACGCTGCCGTACATGGCGCCAGAGCAATTGCGAGGTGAAACGCTCGATGCGCGCACAGACATCTATGCGATGGGTTGCACGTTCTATGAAATGGCCGCTGGGCGCCGGCCATTTATTGAAGATTCGGCGCCCCGCCTGACGGACGAGATCCTGCATCAGACCGCGGTAAGCCCGCGAGCCTTGAATTCTCGCGTCTCCTCACAATTTGAGACCATCATCCTGAAGTGCCTGGAGAAGGACCCGGAGGATCGCTACCAATCGGCAAAAGAATTGAGCATCGATCTGCGGCGGTTGGGCACACAAAGCTCGGCAGCGGTGGCGGTGGCCGTGGCTGTGGCAGAGACGAAGCCGAGACGCAAGCAGGCGCGAGGGCTCCGCATGGCGATGGGAGCTTTTGCCGGCGCGCTCTCCCTCGCCGCGTTGCTGATCGCGCTGAATGTGGGCGGAGGGCGTGATCGCCTGCTCGGTAAAACTGGGGCACAGCATATTCGTTCGCTGGCCGTGTTGCCGCTCGAGAATCTGTCGCACGATGCCAGCCAGGAATATTTCGCCGACGGGATGACCGAACAGCTGATCACCGATCTCGCGCAAATCAGCGCTCTGAAAGTGATCTCGCGAACGTCAGTGATGCAATACAAGGGAGCGCGCAAGCCGCTGCCCCAGATCGCCCAGGAACTCGGCGTGGACGCGGTGGTGGAAGGCTCGGTGCAGCGCTCAGGAGATCGTGTGCGCATCACCGCGCAACTGATTGATGCGAGGGCCGACCAGCATCTCTGGGCGCGCAGCTACGAGCGCGACCTGCGCGACGTGCTGGCCTTGCAAGATGAAGTAGCGGGGGCCATCGCGAATGAGCTCAAGATCGAGTTGGCCTCTCAAGGCCAGCCGCGCCCTGCCTCCAGGCCCGTGGATCCTCAGGCGTATGAAGCCTATCTCAAGGGGCGCTACTACTCGAGCAAGAGGACGGAGAAGGACGTGAAGGAAAGCGTCGGGTACTTCCAGCAGGCAATTGACAAGGACCCGAACTACGCCCCTGCTTACTCGGGGATGGCCGATGCATACGCGTTGCTGGGATATCGAGGTGAATTGCCATCCAAAGAGGCTCTTTTAAAAGGCAAAGCAGCAGCGCTGAAAGCAGTCGCACTGGATGATTCTCTGGCCGAGGCCCATGCCTCACTCGCATTCATTGCGGAGACTCTCGAATGGGATTGGCCGACCGCTGAGCGAGAATACAAACGCGCCCTTGAACTGAATCCAGGTTATTCAACAGCCCACAATTGGTACGCAGGCTACCTGATGTACCTCGGGCGGTTTGAGGAAGGGATTACAGAAGCGAAACGCGCTCGCGAACTGGATCCTCTTTCTCTCGCCATCAACAATGCTCTGGGTGGCCGGTTGCTTCTCGCTGGGAGGCAGGCTGAAGCCGTCGAACAAATTCAGAAAACGCTCGAGATGGACCGAAACTTTGCTCCGGCTCACAACCAACTGGGATGGGCCTATCTGCGACAGGGCAAGCATGAGGAAGCCATCGCGGAATTTCAGAAAGGAGTGGCTCTTTCTGGAAGCAACCCCGACGAATCGGTAGACCTCGGTTATGCCTATGCGGTAGCCGGAAAAAGGGATGAGGCGAAGAAAATTTTCGCGACACTAAAGAAAAAGCACGAGCACGGTTTCGTCTCGCCTGCCTCTCTGGGGATTATTTGTGGAGCCTTGGGCGACAAGGACGAGGCCTTCGCTTGGTTGGGGAAGGCTTATGAGGTGCGAGACCCACAACTGACTTACCTTAAAGTGGGGCCGAAGTTTACTCCCCTTCGCTCCGATCCTCGCTACCAGGACTTGCTGCGCCGCATGGGGCTTCCCACTTAGGCCACGCGCATCCCGGACAAAACCTGATCAGAGAGATCGTATGTCGATTTTCTCAAATGAGATCGCCGCATCTCTTCGATTTGCGCCTGTACTTCGTGATAGGGTAGAGCGCTGAAATGCTAGGCTACGAACCGCCGTTGAAGTTCTGCAGTTTTCGCCGCAACCGCAACAGTAACTCCGCCAGGGTAGCCGGAGCACTGCTCGCGACCGCTATTGCCGGCTTTTTTTCTCCGACTGCGCGTGCACAGCAGACTCATGCTGCGGAGACGCCCGTCATAGTCCAGCCGGGCGCGCCGGGAACACCGAGTAAGACTTTGCCGTCATCGACAAGAGCCACGCTGCCGCAACCATCGCAGGCGGACGTGGAGTTCATGCAGGGCATGATCATGCATCATTCTCAGGCGGTGGAGATGACGGCGCTGATTCCGTCGCACACCGAGAACAAAGAGTTGCGCTCGCTCGGCGCGCGAATTAGCAGTTCGCAATCGGACGAAATCAAGTTTATGCAGCGGTGGCTCGCGACTCGCGGAGAACCGCTGTCCATGGCGATGCCCGAAATGCACGATTCGAAAATTCCGGATATGGACAAAAGCGCAGATCATTCGACGCATCCGATGGCTCTTATGCCCGGCATGCTGACTCCTGAGCAGATGGACGCGCTGCGAAAAGCGAAAGGCGCAGAGTTCGACCATCTGTTTTTGGTAGGAATGATTCAGCACCACAATGGTGCGCTCATTATGGTGAAGGATTTGTTTGACTCGCCGGGAGCGGGTCAGGATGCCGAACTGTTCAACTTCGCGACTGATGTAGATACCGGGCAGCGCGCCGAAATCAGAATTATGCAGTCTATGTTGGATAAGGATTCGTCGGAGCGTGAGAAAAAACCTTCAGAGGAGAAATGATGAACCGATTGCAGCGCGTTGCTTTGCATCTGGCCTGCATGGCTCTGGCCGCCGTCCTTTTGTGTCCTCGCTTGAGCGCGCAGGAGCAAAAGCCTGCGCCTCAGCAGCCTGCACCGCAGGCCTCCGAGCCTCAAGCCGCTCAAGGGCAGGATGAGGACGACAGGAATCCATTTATGCCGGAGCCGGCTGGGCCGCTACCGGCTGGGATGACAGGATCGGATGTGAACGATCCGCGCGCCAAGCTCACGCCTGGGCTCTATGACGCTGGTGAAACGTCGATGGGCATGAAGCATTTGTTGCTGCTCAAGAAGCCTGACGCTTTTCAGTTGGGTGCCACCGACCCTGACGATCCGAAAGTGGCGAAAACGATCAGCCAACTCGGTCTGCCCATTCCGCTTTCGAAAATCCCCAAGGCGTTGCAAATCGTGATCGCGCAACTCGCATTCGGCAACTCGGATCTCGCGTTCGAGGGCAATCACCTGTTCCAGGGAAATTTTTATGGCGTGAATATTTTTGACGTCTCCGATCCGGCCAAGACGACGCTGCTCACCACGATGGTGTGCCCCGGCGGGCAGGGTGATGTGTCGGTGTACAAGAATTTGTTGTTCATGTCGGTAGAAATGCCGAATGGACGCCTCGATTGCGGCACACAGGGATTTCCCCCGGCGCCTCCGCCACCTCCTCCGGTTGCAGGCCAGAAAAAAGAACGTCGCCTCCCTCCGCCGGAGAAGGACCGCTTTCGCGGCGTGAGAATCTTCGACATTTCCGACATTAAGAATCCGAAACAGGTAGCGGCAGTGCAGACCTGCCGTGGATCGCATACTCATACGCTAGTGCTCGATCCAAACGACAAAAACAACGTCTACATCTATGTGTCCGGGACGTCGTTCGTCCGCCAGGCGGAAGAGCTGGCCGGCTGCTCGGGCGAAGCTCCCGACAAAGACCCCAATACGGCGCTGTTTCGCATCGACATAATCAAAGTTCCGGTGGCGGCGCCACAAGACGCGAAAATAGTTTCGAGCCCACGTTTGTTCATGGATGCGCGGACCGGCGCGCTGAACGGGTTGAACAATGGCGGCAGCCATGGCGACAAAGAGAAGAAGCCGGTGGACACCGACCAGTGCCATGACATAACGGCTTACACGGCGATCGGCCTCGCAGCGGGCGCGTGCTCGGGCAACGGAATTTTGCTCGATATCAAAGATCCCGTCCATCCGAAGCGAGTGGACGCAGTGAACGATCCTAACTACTCCTACTGGCACTCGGCTTCATTCTCGAACGATGGCACCAAAGTCGTCTTCACCGATGAATGGGGCGGCGGCCTCGGCGCGCGCTGCCGCGCCAACGACCCGAACAAGTGGGGCGCGGATGCCATCTTCCATCTGAAGGACGATAAACTCAGCCTCGCGAGCTATTACAAATTGCCAGCCGCGCAGGGCGACACGGAGAATTGCGTAGCGCACAACGGCTCGCTGATTCCGGTTCCCGGTCGCGATATCGAAGTGCAAGCCTGGTATCAAGGCGGCATCTCCGTGGTGGACTTCACCGACGCGGCTCATCCGATGGAGATTGCCTATTTCGACCGCGGCCCGATCGATCCGAAGATGTTGGTGTTGGGCGGCTACTGGTCGGCTTACTGGTACAACGGCAATATCTACGGCTCGGAAATCGCGCGCGGGCTCGACGTCTTTGACTTGTCGCCGACGAAATTCCTCACCCAGAACGAAATCGATGCTGCGAAAACCGTGCAGGTGGCTGCGCTAAACGTCCAAAACCAGCAGAAGATCGAGTGGCCCGCAAAGTTGGTCGTGGCGAAAGCATACCTGGACCAACTGGCGCGTTCGCAAGCTTTGCCGGCAGACCGAATCGCATCGCTGCAGAAGGCGATCCAAAGCGCGGAGAGTTCGCACATGAGCAAGAGCAACGTGGCGAAGTTGAAGCGCATGGCGCCATCACTAGAGAAGAGCGCTGCCACGGCGAAGAACCCAGCCGACGCGAAACGGCTGAACGCTCTGGCGCAAATCTTGAAACAACCGGCAGCATAGTCAGATCGGAACTCGGTTTTTGGTGATTTCTATCGCGCATCCTTGCTGATTAGTGTTTTGGAATCGCGCTCGTTGTTGTCGGTGATTCGTGCATGCTGAGGATGTACCAGCGATTTTCGCTTTTGCGGCACAGCATCATCCCGCGTCCGGCAAAGTGAAACGCCGGTGATTCGAGTGTGTAGTCGTAGGAACTCCAGACGATGTCTCCGACGACGCGCTGGTCGTTCATAGTCATCGACATGTGCAGGTGCGGACGCATCTTGAAGTACTGCTCGCGGAAATAGTTGGCCGCCTCATCCCTGCCGCGATACTCCGCTTCCGGCAAACTCAACACAAAATCGCGATCGAAGCAAAATGTCAGTCCCACTGCGTCGGCTGCGTTGAACGCCTCTGAACAGGATTTCATCGAGCGCTCCATGTCCGCAATCAACGAAAGCTCCGATGGATTGGGGGGTGGCACGCCGAGCCGGGCGACGCTACGTTGCAAATCAATCGTCACACCCAGCTGTTCCAGAAGATCGACGCCGAGAATCCCGTCAATCGGCCCCCCGCACGCTTTTGCGATAGCGCTAAGGTCGATGGCCGGTAGCTTGAGATTTTGTACGTGATGGTCGCCCAAACTCAGCTCGCTCACCACCACTTCCCGTGCGCTGAGAGAAGTCGTCTTATTCCAGGATTGAACGCGAACGTCTGTGGAGCGCCCAGTTCTAAATGATTTCTGATTGAGCATCGACGTGGCGGCGGTGTCTACAAGAAATCGCTTCTCAGCTTTATTCACCACTAGGATTGCCACCGGCAAGCGATCACAGCGTTGCAAAGGAATTTCCGACTCGACCAGCGGAGTTTGCGCGCGAAGTGACGGCACAGCGAACAAACAAACGAGAGCGGCGCTCATGCACATGGGCCCGCCTCGTTGAATTCGCATTATCGCCTCGCGTGTGGCTCTGTTACCTGATCGATCCGTTCGAGAATTGCCCTGCGGATACGGCGAAACGCGCTATCGTCGCGGAAAAGGCGCGACGCCCAGTTCGCTCCGAGAGCCAGCGACTGAATTTCGAATACGAAGTCGCGCGCGATCACATCCTTCCGGATTTCTCCCGCATTCTGCGCGTCGCGAAGCGCCTGCTCGAGCGTCGCGAGCCATCTCTTAATCGATTCCGCGATCAGGTCGCGCACTTTGCCGGGACGATCGTCGAATTCGAGCGACGCGGCAGCAAAAAAGCATCCGCCGGGAAAAACTTTATCTTCCGCATAGCCAAGCCAGTTCCCACAGAGAGCCCGCAAGCGCGCAAGGCCGTGCGCCTCAAACGCAGGCCGAATAACTGTCTCCACGAAAATACGACCGGCCTCCTGCACGACAGCGCACTGAAGATCTTCTTTCGAACCAAAGTGGGCGAAGAGGCCGCTCTTGCTGATCTTCAACGAGGTGGCGAGCTTGCCGATGGTGAGCCCTTCGAGACCTTCAAGCGAAGCGAGATTCACCGCTCGTTGCAGAATCGCGCCACGAGTCTTAATTCCGCGCGCGCGCTTGTGCTGAACCGCTCCCGAAACGACGGCCGGCGCAGCGGCTTTCAGTGGCGGCCTCGAACGGTCTAGCCGAGGAGAGCATGCACGTTTTGCCATAGACAGATAATAGCACGACCGTTCGTTCTATTACAAGGGGATTCGAGAGAACATCGCTCCCGCCTTTCTCCAATCGCGCGAACCATTTCGAATCTCCTGGCCCTTATCTTCTTTGCTCCACCCTGTGACATCCATCACAGCCCGAATGCCCGTGGCTGCTAAGATTGCTGGAGCGGCCCCCTTCACCGCCCGAAACCCTTACAAATGATCCTCGACGACTGGCTTCCGAAATCAATTCAGTGCCTCAGCAATTACAGCGGCCGAAAGTTTGTCGCGGACGTTGTGGCTGGAGTCACCGTCGGCCTGGTTGCGCTTCCGCTCGCAATGGCTTTCGCAATCGCTTCAGGGGTGCCGCCACAAGCCGGTCTTTACACGGCGATCATTGCCGGCTTTTTGATTTCCGCATTGGGAGGCTCCACCACTCAGATCGGCGGGCCCACCGGAGCATTCGTTGTGGTTGTTTACGGCATCGTGGCAAGGCACGGCTTGGACGGCCTGTACATGTGCACGCTGATGGCCGGCGTGCTGCTGGTAATCCTCGGAGTAACCGGACTCGGAAGCGCGGTGAAATTTATTCCGCGGCCTGTGGTAGTCGGTTTCACAAATGGAATTGCCGTAATTATCGCCAGCACGCAAATCAAGGATTTCTTCGGACTCAAAGTCGATAAAGTTCCCGGGGAATTCCTGGCGCGCATAGAAGTTCTTGCGCGGAATTTCCGAACTCTTTCGCTGCTCGAGACGGGACTCGGCATGCTCGCTCTCGCTTTGATCGTTGTTTTCGCGCGCTATGTGAAAAAAGTGCCAGGCTATATCGTGGCACTCTTTATCGGAACGGCGATCGTCGCTATTCTCAAGCTGCCGGTGGAAACCATCGGCACGCGCTTCGGAGGAATTCCCTCCGGCTTGCCAAAATTGCAAGTGCCGCAATTTCGTTTTGACCTGCTGCGACCGCTGATTTCTCCGGCCGTCACCGTCGCAATGCTGGGAGCGATCGAATCGCTAATGTCCGCGGTAGTTTCTGACCGCATGAGCGGGGATAAACACAATCCGAACGTCGAACTCGTGGCGCAGGGCGTTGCCAACATTTTTTCGCCGCTCTTCGGAGGCTTGCCGGCCACCGGGGCGATCGCTCGCACTGCGACGAACATTCGCTCGGGCGCCAGGACCCCGGTTGCCGGAATGATTCATGCACTCACGTTGCTTGCGATTGTTCTATTCGCCGCGCCACTTGCCCGTTTTATCCCCCTCGCGGTGCTCGCCGCGATTCTCTTCGTGGTTTCTTACAACATGGGCGAGTGGAGAGAAATTCCTGAGTTGCTGAAGCTGTCGCATCTGGAAATTGGGACCTGGGCGGTCACATTTCTGTTGACTGTGTTCGCAGATCTGACCGTTGCGGTGGAAGTCGGGATGATACTTGCCGCGCTCGTATTCATCCGTAAGGTTACTTCCACAACCACCGTCTCCCAGGTGACCGAAGAATATGTTCGCGAAGGTTACGCGCACATGCTGCAGCACAAGGAAATTCCGCCGTACGTAACCATTTTCCGTATTCACGGTCCATTTCTTTTCGGCGCGACCGATAAGATCGAAGAAATCTTCTCGCAAATTGCGGAATTGCCGCCAATCGTAATTCTGCGACTGCGCAACATGACCGCGATTGACGCCACCGGACTACAAGCCTTGGAAAAACTTGCGGACGTGATCCACAGCTCCGGCCGGGAGCTCGTCCTATGCGGCGCGCGCGAACAGCCGGCGCGGCTAATGAGGCAGGCTGAGTTTGAGCAGCACGTCGGCGCAGAAAACATTTGCCGCAATGTGGAAGAAGCCCTGGAGCGAGCTAAGGCGCTTCACGCGGAGATGGCACCGCAGCGTGCGGGGGCAGTCGTTCTGGAAAGCTGAAAAGGCGAGACAGAACGAAAACATTTGGAGGGCCCCGGTTTAACCTTGGAGGCTGTTACGCGTTCGACTCCTGCGGCTTCCCCGCTTCTTTGGCGGTTTTGGCGCCCTCGTCGCGCGCTCGCTTCTTCTGTAGATATTCCCGCCACGTAAGGTAAATCAGGATGAGGTCGAAGATCGTAAGCAACACCAGAAAAATCGAATGCGTGTGCGTGAATCGATGCATCTGGTAGACGCAAAACACGCCGAACACAACCATCGTCAGCGGATAGGCCCACAATTTGTTCATCCAGAGACCGGCTACGAGCAAGGCCTTCGACAGTCCGTGCGTAATCAGATAAATCGAAGCGAATTCCCTCCCGCCATTCGCGAGAGATTGGGTCCAATGAAAAAGGTGGGCAACAATCACTTCGTCGTACTTGCCCGGCAGGTCATGCAGTGCGGCAAACCGGAAAAATTCATTCATCGCGCTCGGCTTGATAAACCAGATCAGCACGCCGCCGATGCATTCGAGCAGGCCGTCGAATCCCTTGATCGCGATTCCGGCCTGGAAACTCTTATCGAGGAGTGAGCCGCCAAGTTTCAAATGAATCCCGTCAGGTTGCGTGTTCGAGCGATTTCAATTCTTCGCGGAGGTAGTCTCGCCAACTTTCGGGCAGGGCTTCCAGATTCGCTGCGCGTCTCAAAAGGTTAGCATCTTTCCCGCCATCTCTGTAGAGCGCGTTGATCTCGGCGATACTGATTCTTTCGGGGTCTTCGTGAATTCTTTGGATTGGGTCACCGGCTCTTACGATTCCTTGTTGCTCCACCGCAAGATAAAATCCGGATCGTCCATTCGTGAGCATGCGTTTCAGCATGTCGTCGCGCTGGAATTTCAGCGCGAGTTTGTAGCACGGAGTTCGCGGTTGCGTCACGATCACGATTGCTTCGCCGATTCGAAATTTGTCCCCGATGTGAATTTCGTCCTCCAGCATTCCTTCGGTCGTGAGGTTCTCGCCGAACATTCCCCAGGGCAGCGCCATCTCCGACAGTTCGGTTTTCCAGAGCGGATAGTGCTCCGACGGGTATGCATACACCGCTTTAGCCGGGCCGCCGTGGACGGTCAAGTCAGCCTGGCGATCGCCGTCGAGGTTCAAGCGTCGCATCATCACAGGTCCCTCGATTGGTTCTTTGAAGATTCCGGTGCGGACTTGGTGGCCTTTCCAGACCACGGTGCGCGGCACGGCCACGTTGAGCGAAATAAGCTTCATTGAGGAATTCTCTCTGTCACGACCTGCAATCCAGCACTGCCGCGCCGTTGATGCGATCCGCCTTCAAATCATTCAAGGCACGATTGGCTTCGCGCAGCGGAAAGAGAGTAACCTCGCTGCGGATCGGAATTTCGGCCGCGACTCGTAGGAAATCCTTGCCATCGTTGCGTGTGTTGTTTGCGACGCTTCGTATCACGCGCTCCTCGTAGAGCAAACCGTAGTCGAATTCCGGAATCGGGCTCATGTGAATTCCGCCGAGGACCAGCACTCCGGCTTTCTTCAGCGCCTTCAGCGCCGGCGGAACTAATTCACCGGCCGGCGCAAACATGATGGCCGCGTCGATTTTGTCCGGAGGTGCGTCGGCGGCTTCGCCTACCCACACGGCGCCCAGTTTGCGAGCCAGCTCCTGATGCTTTTTGCCGCGTGTGGCCGCGTAAACTTCCGCGCCCCAATGCCGCGCCACCTGAATTGCCACGTGCCCCGCGGCGCCAAAGCCGTACAACGCAAGGCGTCCGCCTTTTTTGATTCCCGAAATCCGTAGGCAGCGGAAACCGATGATTCCGGCACAGAGAAGAGGAGCGGCCTGTTCATCGTCAAAGCTTTCCGGAATCTCGTATACAAAATCCTCCAGCGCCACGGCGTACTCCGCGTAGCCTCCATCCACGGTGTAGCCGGTAAACTCCGGATGGTCGCAGAGATTTTCCATTCCTGCGCGGCAGTATTCGCAGCTCTGATCCGTGCTATGAAGCCACGCAATTCCCACGCGCGCCCCCACGCGAAATCGCCGAGCCCCCTCTCCGCATTTCTCGACTGTGCCAACGACCTGGTGCCCGGGGATCACAGGAGATTTTCGCGGCGGCAATTCGCCTTCAACCACGTGCAAGTCAGTGCGGCAGACTCCACAAAAATGCACGCGGACCAGTATTTCACCCTTTCCGGGATGCGGAACGGGAACGTCGGCAAATTCCAGCGGATTCGTTTCAATCCGTGCTGCGGCCCGCAGAACGCACGCTTTCATTTTTCGATCCTTCTTTTCCCAGCCCCGCGTCTTCGGACACATTCAGCGCGATGGCGGACCAATCGAGATCGCCACGGCCTTTGGCGACCGCTGAAACCCAGCGGTCATGCATCAGGCTGCCGAGCGGCAGGGGCGTGGTGCTGGCGGCGGCCATCTGCAAAATCAGATTGACGTCCTTCAACCCCAGCGTGAGCCGGAAGCCGGCGGGTTCAAAGCGCTGTTCGGCTATCTGGTTGGCGTAACCGGCGTGCAGAGGGGAAAATTTGCCGATCATCTCCGCGACGGCTTTCTTGCTCACGCCGCTCTTTTCCGCGAGAGTCAACATTTCCGCGAGCGTCTCGATGGTTGCGGCCACCATGAAATTTCCGCACAACTTGACCACGTTGGCGGCGCCGGGATCCTCGCCGAAATCGAATAGGCCCTGGCCGATGGCGTTTTGAATCGGCTCGGCGCGCTGCTTGGCGGCGGCCGCACCGGACGTGCAAACCCACAGGCGCTTTGCCGCCGCCGCATCGGGGCGGCCGAACACCGGCGAGGCCACATAGGCCACTTGATGTTTGGCATGATGCTCGGCCAAGCGACGGGAGGTTACGGGCGAGATAGTGCTGAGCGAGACGTGAATTCCGCCGGGGCCCAGCCGTTCGACGAATGAGCCGCTCGCCAAGCACAAATCCTCCAAGGCACGGTCGTCCGCTACCATCGTCACGACGATCCCGCCGGACTGCGCTGCGTCCGCTGGTTTCGACGCAAGTGTGGCGCCTTTTTCGACGAGCGCAGCAGCTTTTGCAGCCGTTCGGTTGTACACCCGCAGGCCATAACCGGCCTTGAGCAGATTCGCAGCAATCGGTGCTCCCATGTTTCCCAACCCTATAAATCCGAGTGTCTCTGGCATTGTGGATGTCCTCCGTCGGACGCTTATTTGCTGAGCAGGTCGCTATTCAATGGATGCGCCTCGCGATTAGTATGACTCATTTCCAGACTGTTAAATCTCGGTGCCGCTGGTTGCCGCGCGAGGGCGCGCTCTTCCGTGATTTAATGTCCCGGGGGCAGCGATGGCGAAGAAGAGTTTCAAACAGCTTTCCGAGCGGGAAATTCTGGCGCTGGCTATTTTTCTCGAGGAAGAAGACGGGCGCGTTTACGGCGATTTCGCGGACGGCCTTCGCGAGAGCTATCCAGCCACCGCCAAGATGTTCGAGGAGATGCAGGCGGAGGAGTCAGGGCACCGACAGGCGCTAATCGATCTCTATCGCCAGAAATTCGGCGAGCACATCCCGTTGATTCGCCGGCAGGATGTGAAAGGTTTTATCGAACGCCGTCCTGAATGGCTCGTGCGCCCGCTGGGAATCCAGAATGTCCGCAAGCAAGCCGAGGTGATGGAACTTGAAACACGGCGCTTCTATGAACGCTCTATCAGCCACGTAACGGATGCTTCGATTCGCAAGCTTCTGGGCGACCTGGCGGAGGTCGAGCGGCAGCATTACGCCAAGGCAGAATCGCTCGAAAAGCAGCAGGTCACTACGGGCGCGCGCGGCGAGGAAGAAAAGGCCGGCCGGCGAATGTTCATGCTGCAGATTATTCAGCCGGGGCTCGCGGGATTGATGGACGGCTCCGTGTCGACGCTGGCCCCTATCTTTGCCGCAGCGCTCGCGACGCATAGCAGTTGGGACGCGTTCCGCGTCGGACTTGCAGCATCGCTCGGCGCCGGAATTTCGATGGCATTTGCCGAGGCGCTTTCAGACGATGGCTCGCTCACAGGGCGAGGGCGCCCGGTGATCCGCGGCCTTGTGACAGGCCTAATGACGGCTGCAGGCGGAATTGGACACACGCTGCCATTTCTCATCACAAATTTTCATGCGGCGCTCGTTGCGGCGATGGTCGTGGTGGCGATCGAGCTGGCGATTATCAGCTATGTCCGGCATCGTTATATGGACACGCCCCTCTTTGCGTCTTCACTGCAGGTGGTGGTGGGAGGCGGTCTCGTGTTTGCTGTGGGAATCATAATCGGGAGTTCGTGATTACAAAGGAGCCGTTGATGATGAATCGGACCGTAGTAGGATTCGCGCTCGCGCTGTTTTGCGCGCCGCTCGCTTGCGCTCAAAATGTGGTGAAGTATCACACGACGATGGACGACGTGAAGTACACCTACAACAGCACCTCGGCGCCGGTCGCAAAATTAGCCCCCGAAGACATTCTCGAAACGAACACCGTGGACGCCTTCGGCAACGCGCTTCAAAAGCCAGGCGACACGTTGGCGCTCGTAAAAGGCGACAACCCGTTGAGCGGACCCTTTTATATCGAGACCGCGGAACCAGGCGACACACTCGCGATTGAATTTCTCAAGATGGAGGTGGACTCTTCGCAGGGCGTTGGCGCGTTCGCTCCGGGTTTCGGCGCGCTGAATGAGACGTTCTACACGCCGATGGTCCATCCTCCGCTGCCCGAGCGTATTTGGTTTTATCCGATCGACAATGCGGCGGGCACCGCCACGTTTCACGCCCTCGACTCAAATTTTTCCGTGAAGTTCCCGTTGCATCCGTTCTTAGGCTGCATCGGAGTGGCGCCCGCAGGCGCCGAGGCGCGCAGCTCAGTGGTACCGGCTGAGTTCGGCGGCAATATGGACGCGCCGGAAGCGAGCGTGGGCAACACGCTCTACCTTCCCGTAAACGTTCGCGGCGCGCTGCTCTACATGGGTGACGGACACGCGGCGATGGGCGACGGCGAAGTGGCAGGCACAGCGGTTGAGGTTCCGCTGCGAGTCCGGATGCGTGTCTCGGTGATTAAGGGCAAAAAGATCGATTGGCCGCGCTTCGAAAATACCGACGAAATCATGGCCGCCGGAATCTACCGCCCGCTCGATGATTCGCTGCGAATCGCGTTCACGCAGCTAATTAGCTGGATTCATGCCGATTACGGGCTTTCGGAGCTCGACGCGTATGAACTGCTCTCAAAGGTGGCGAAGATACACCTCACCGAGATGGTGGATCCGAACTACGTGATCATTGCGAAGATCGAAAAGAAATACCTTCCAGCCAAGATTCACTAACGAACCTTATCCAATGGTCGGTAGCGACAGGCCAATTGTGTCGATTAGACCCAGATTTCTAATCGAGACACCACGATTAAAAATGCCCGTATCTAGCTTAAAAACATACATTTGCAAATTTCTAATCGAGACAAAAAAGCCTTTTCGTTGTGGAGCTCGTATCGAGTGAGAAATCGCGGGAAAGGCTCAGAGGCGCGCCAGCATACCGAGAAGTGCTGATTTCAATATGCCGAGAGCTGCGCTGTAATCTCCCCGTAACATTTGCGATGGCGTGTAATTTTGCCGAGCAATCGACCCATGCAAATCCTATTCCGCTTCGTCATTGGCGGTCTTGTCGTATCGCTGTTCGCTGCGTTTGCCGACGCATTGAAGCCCAAGAGCTTTGCCGGCCTCTTCGCCGCGGCGCCTTCGGTAGCGATAGGCACTCTTGGGTTGACGATTTTGAGCGAAGGGAAATTATTCGCGGCTACCGAAGCGCGGTCGATGATCTTTGGCGCGATTGCTCTGTTCTTCTACGCGATGGCGGCGATGCGGCTGATGATGAGGTACAAGCTGAATGCTGCTCCAGCAGCGTTCTCAGCCATTGCGGTGTGGATGATTTGCGCGATGGGAGTTTGGTACGTGTTGTTGCGCTGATTGCGAATGAGAGTTCACTTCGACATTTCGGATTTGAAAGATACGAAATGGTATGAGTTAGCCACGCGCTTTCTCTTCGGAGGCGCGATCACCGCTATCACCGGAATACTAGCGAACCGCTACGGACCCGTGTTCGGCGGTTTGTTCCTCGCTTTCCCTGCCCTTTTTCCCGCGAGCGCCACTCTGCTCGAGAAACACGAGCGAGAAAAGAAAAGAAGAGCGGGAATAGCAAACACCAGTCGCGGGCGAGAGGCTGCTGCTCTGGATGCGCGCGGCGCAGCGATCGGAAGTATCGGCCTCGCCGGTTTCGCACTTATAGCGTGGAAGCTCGTGCCCATGTCGAACGGCGTGATCGCGCTTTTTGGAGCGCTTGTGGTGTGGGCCGCGATTTCAGTTCTGATCTGGCGTCTGCGCAGGCACCGCCTTTTTCTCCGCAAAGGTCACGCTGGCACTGCCTCGCACGCGCCTGTTTCGCCAAAGGGTTGACTTACGCTTTGCGGCGAGCCGCTTTTCTGCCGTCTTCGATTCGACGCCATGCTTCTGCGGGACCTTTTACGTCGAGAATTCGATATTTCTTACCCAGATGCCTGTGGTAGTTGACGAAGAACTCTTCTAGTTCCTGCACGAATTTCTTGCCCAGGTCATCAATGTGCTTGACGTAGGCGTAGCTGTGATTTTCTTCCTCGACGCCGACGATCCGATCGTTGCGCTGCCCTTTCTTTTTCTTGCCCTGCTCTCCTTCAATCACCCCGATCACCCGGCATTTCACGAGCACTCCGGGAAAAGCGGGCTCGTCCATTAGAACCAAAACATCCGTAGGATCGCCGTCCTCCGCTTTGGTCGAGGGAATAAAACCGAAGTCGTAAGGAAACGTCATGCCGGCGGGCAGGACCTTCGCGAGCGCGAACACTTCCTGTTCCGGGTCAAACGCGAATTTGTTCCGGCTGCCTTTGGGAGTTTCGACGATGACCTGGATCCTGCTTTGGAGGTCTTTATCGAATGGCGCGAGGCGCGTCGGGTCGGCGAGAACGCCGCGTGATTTGATTTTTGTGGGCATCGGTCAGTCGTTGTTGAACAAACTACCAGCGGCTTTCAAGGTTCCACAACTTCGCGTGCGGGCTCTCTCGCGGGAGAGCCTCCTGAGTCGAACATGAAATCCTATCGAGCGTCCTCCCCGTCCGTCGATACAGTGAAAGGCTTACTTTTTGCTGCCACATTGCTGGTGAAGGCCCGGCAACACGGGCAGCAGCAAAAAAAACTGAAGAGTGTATTGCGAAGCGGCACGGGAGCAAAGTACTCTGGAACCTAGCGAATCGCCTTTTGTTAATAGGAAATCGGAGGAAATCGGTGGCTAAGACATTCGAAGTGGAAATCAAGTTTGAGGATCGCGAGAAGGGGCCGGGAACCGTGGCGGGGAAAGCCATCGTTACGGCCGGCACCATGGCGGCGGCAATCGGAAAAGGCGTGCGCGAGATTCTCGATAAGACGGATCGAAAGCAGAATTTCGACATGCAGAAACACGGTGTCGAAATTTTGGTGCGGTCTTCTGCGGACGCGGGCGAGTCTGACGAAGCAGCCGAGTCAGCGGCCGGCGCATAACCGCAGAAAAATTCGGACCGTCATCTGCTCTAGTTTCTGGACGACGGCCGAGCTCCGTATTCGACTCACCCGAATAATCAAACCTCCAAATTTTAAGGGCCTTTGGCTACGTGGCGCGAACTCTCGTCGTGGGCTAGGGCGTAGCGCACCCGTCCGTTGACACGCAGGCGCGTTGACATGTGGGCGCGTCGCACCTAGAATCGCGGCCTAAATCGCACAGGCCAGGCTCTGATTCGAGAATTAGTGCGATTCTCGCGGAGCCGCTAATAGCGGAGACAGCCATCACACCCGGTCCGGGTAGGCCCAAAATAGCGATTGTGGACGACGATGCCGGGTTGCGCGCAAAGATTGCGTCTGCTCTGCGTTCAGATTTTGAAGTTCTCGAAGGCGAGGACTACGACGCAGCGGTAAAGTTGCTGGAAGAGCGAGAGTTGGATGTGTTGCTGTTGGGGTTGCCCATCGCGTCCGGCGGCGTGCGGGAGTGCACTGAGTTGTTGTCAAGGCTGGACGGAAGCAACATCGACACGCTCGTGATCGTGCTGAGTTCCGATGAAAAGAAATCCACCGCGCTGAAGGTCATCGACGCGGGCTCTTACGACTACTTCATCAAGCCAATCGACACGGACGTGCTCCGGCACCTGCTCGAGCGCGCAGTCGAGAAGCTGCACATCCAGCGCGAGAACCGGCTGCTGCGCGAGGAAATCAGCCGGAAGAACGCGCTCGGCGATCTGATCGGGACAACGGACTCGATGCGGCATGTGTTCGACTCAATCAAGCGGATGGCCCGGGCGACGACCAACGTGATAATTCGCGGAGAGAGCGGCGTCGGAAAAGAGCTGGTGGCCCGCGCCCTCCACGAGCAGAGCCCGCGGCGAAACCGCGCTTTCATCAGCGTAAATTGCGCGGCGCTGCCCGAGGGGCTAATGGAGGCTGAGCTTTTTGGGTACGAGAAGGGGGCCTTTACAGGAGCAGTGGGAACGAAAGAAGGCCGCGTGGAGCTGGCCCATCAGGGAACACTGTTCCTCGATGAGATTGCAACGTTGACGCCACCATTACAGAGCAAGCTACTGCGGGTGCTGGAGGACCGGTCGCTGACGAGGTTGGGCGGAAAGAAGCAGATCAAGGTGGATTTCCGGCTAATCAGCGCGACGAACGAGGACCTGGAAGAGATGGTGCGGGACGACCGGTTCCGCGAGGACCTGTATTACAGGATCCATGTGGTGCCGATTTTCGTGCCCGCGTTGCGCGAACGGGTAGAGGATATCCCTGTGCTGGCGGAGTATTTCGTCAGCGTCTATTGCGCGGCCAATAGCTTTCCGGCGAAGCGTATCGCCGACGACGCCATGCAAGCGTTAAAACGCTACCCGTGGCCGGGCAACGTGCGCGAACTGGAGAATGCGATTCAGAGGCTGGTGATCATGACGGACGGAGAAACGATTGAGCTCAAGGATCTGCCGATCGACATCATGCAGGTAGTCAGCCGGGACAGGGGACGGGTTAGGCTGTCGGGAAACGGGATCAATCTGGACAGAGAGATCGAGGCCTTCGAGCGACGGTGGGTGCAGGAAGCATTGGAACAATCGAAACAGGTAAAGTCAGAGGCGGCACGACTGCTGGGTGTCGATCGGAACCGATTGAACTACCTGTGCCGTAAGTACAGCCTGTGATCCGGGTCTGCTTGCACAGGAGACTGGTATCCGTATTTGCACATGGTGAAAAATTCATTGGCGTTGAGTAAATCAACACGGTAAAGACATTGGGGCAGAAGCAATCCGGGACGCAGAATTCGATCAAACACATTCCACGAGACTTATCGGGCGACTCGAGTCTCGAGGTGATTGGCAACTTGATTGCAAGATAGAAAGCATCGCCCCAGAGGGGCAACTTGAGAGGGAGAACAAAGACATGGCAAAGAAAACCTTGAAGAAGTCCAAGAAGCTCGAATCGACCAAGCCGTTGATCAGCCGCGGATAATTTTTAGGTGCGCCCGAAATAGTGGCGCACTTTGCGGAGAAGGATTCTTGAAATGAGAAGAGGCCGCTCCTAGGAGCGGCCTTTTCCACGTTAGGGCCAGAAAGTTAAAGGCCAAAGTCAGGGCAGAAAAATTCTGAAGATCGGCTTCTTGACCGTACCCTGGGCCGATTGGCTCAAGAGTCCGCAGGATCAGACCTGTAAGTGCCAGTATTTTAGTCATTTAGGAAACGGCACCTCTATGGATTAAGTTGGTTGCGCGTGATTCCGCGGCAGATTAGACTTTCTATCGTAGATGGAGCTCAACTTTTCATAACACGGTGCAAAAATGAAGTCCAAACCGAAGCCAAAAACCCTTAAGAAGTCGACCAAACTCGAACCCTTGAAATCCCTCATCGTCCGCGCTCCTTGGGCCTCAAAGTAGCGACGGTTCCGTCAACCAGCCAGCTATTTACCCCTCTTACGAGCCAAGTACATCGTTCGCAGACCTGTAGATACTCGTCGGTTGCTGGGGGGCGCGGCGAGATCGCTAAAATCCAGAACACGAACTAGTTCCAGCCCAGCCTGCCTGAGGTGGCGGATTATATCGGCATGGGGCCACTCGATTTCTTCCAGCAGGTCATCGTGGCGCTCCCAAAGGTCCTTTCGACCACGAATGAACCAAGTTACTCGATTCCAGCCTTTACCCCTCTTGCGGTCGAATCCGCCGTGCTCGACTGCAAAGAAATTCGGTCCTTCACCATAATTGGTTATGGACCAGTGCTGTTCGTAAAGGAGCCGCTGGTGCAAATCGAAGTAGAAATAGCCCCCGGGACGAAGCGCGCGGGCAACGGCCCGGGCAACTTGAGCCAATTGGGAGCGGTTGGGCAGGTGATTTATCACGCCCCATTGCGAGCAAACCAGATCGACTGGCTCGGGAAGGCTGAAGGTGCGCATGTCCGCCCGCCAGACACGTACGCGGAGCCCCGTCGCGCGCACCTTCCCACGCGTGACGCGGCACATTTGTGGGGATAAATCGACGGCATAGACTTTCAGGCCCCGTCGCGCGAAATCAATGGCAGCCGTGCCGCTTCCGCAGCCAAGCTCACACACGCTTTTGACTCCGGGAAGAATCGAACGGAGCAATTTTTCCCGGTTGCGAACCCAAGACTTTTCATAGAGAGGCCAGATCTCGTCGTAAACGGGGCCTAGTTCGGCGTAGGTGTTCGGTTTTGGCGCGATCTTTGTGGATGGGCGGGGCAACAGGGCTCCTAAACGAGCGCCCTTTATATCAGGGGAGCGTGATTTTGCCCACCGCTAAAGGGGCGGCGTTGAAACGTTGGATTTTTCAACAACATGAGCAAAATTCAACGCTTACTGAGCTCAAATCAGAGGGTAGGCGTGCGCCGCCGTGCCTAAGTGGTTTGATTTTAAGCCAGGAGAGGGAATTGTGTTTGGCGCGCGAATTGCACTTGCTCTGAACAAGCCCGGGCAGGGACGAGACCAAGAAAAAGGGACGAATCATGAATCCAACCGCGAAGCCAGTAAAGAAAAACAAGAAAGTCGAGCCGGCAAAGAAGCTCGAGCGTAAAACACCGCTGATGTCCGTGCGCAGTCTCACGGTGAAGTGGTAGGGGATTAAGTCGTCCCGAGATTTTAACGATCTTCCGACCTTGCGCTCCGCTAGGTCGGGAGTTTGAAGTAGCAGCAACCCCGAAGGGCCGCCGTCCCAGGAACGGCGGCCCTTTCTTTGTGACCGCGTCCAATCCCCACAATCACCACCAAACCTGAGAACGCAACCAGTGCCAAGCGCTTCGACTCATCTGCCAGGCCAACGGCCTGCTCTTCGCTGTAATCTTGGCGACACCGGTCATCCCGGCGCTGAGTGAGCCGTCGGAGTTCGGAAATACCATCACGACGGCGAAGCGGTTAGTCAGTTCCTGCCCTAGTCGCGTTAGCTTTTGCGTGTCAGAGATGGGCGCATCGGTAGCGGCGGCGGGAAGAATCTGCTCCACATGGCCTGTGTAGGTGCGAAAAGCGTAGGGCAGAACTTTCACTCTTACAGGAGCACCGGCACGAATGTCGTTCAGATCGCGATCAGAGACGAAAATGCGCGCTTTCATCGTGCGAGCGTCAGAGAGGCGGCAGAATTCTTCGCCAGCGGCGAGAAACTGGCCGACTCGCTGGCGAATTTCGGAAGTTGTCACGATGCCGTCAAAGGGGGCGCGAATTTGTAGCGCGTCGAGATTGGATGTGGCGACGGCGAGTTCTTTCTGAAGACGGATGCGTTCGCGCACGGACTGGGCAGACTTCCCGGATGCAGGCTGGTCCTGATTCTCTCGAAGGTTGCTGCTAGCCAAGGTGAGTTCGATGGTGGTCTTTCTGGCCTCCGCTTCAATCTCCGGGTTCTGCAGAACGGCGAGGAGTTGACCCGCCTTAACCTCTTGACCCTGGCGAACGAATACCTCTGAGATTGTTCCGGCAACTGAGGTGCGGAGATGCGCGGCCTTACCGGGCTCGAGGAGGAGTTCGGAGGAGACGCTGGTGGGGATAGGAGGCACGAATAAGAGCAAAGCGACTCCTAAGACGCCGAAAGTCTGAGCGCGCGTTAATCTCCAGGTCATGTAGGACCCCCCCTGTTTTCGAATCCATGCGCGGGCGACAGGCACGGATGATTTGATCCCCTTTCGCGCGAAAAAATAAAGCACACCGGCAAACAAGAAATAGCCCCAGTCTCCGAACTTTGAGACGAGCACATTCTTCGCGAACAACAGGACCACGGCCAGCAGGGCGGCACTGTAGATGATTGCTGTGACGCCGAAAATGAAGAAGATTCGCCGGTGGCGGCGGCTGGAAGGAGGAAGATCAATATCCCGGCGAAAAATGTATTTCTGCGCCCAAACGCGCAGGAAAGCGAATGCGTCTTCGCGCAAGTTGTCGATATCGAGGAACTGCGAGAGGGCGTAATAACCATCGGCTTTGATGAGCGGATTCAGGTTTAAAACAGCGCCCTGTATGCCGCTGAGAAGCATCATCTTGTACGCCAAGTCACTAACGATAGTGCCGGGTGCGGTGAAGTGCCAGATCACGGCTGAAGTGCTGCAAAGAAGAAGCTCCACCCAGATGCCGGCGAAGATCACCCATTGGCGGCGTGAAGTGCGATCAAAGAGAAGGATATCTGTGGTGTCGGTATAAAAGGCGGGCGTCAGGTAGATCAGCAAAAACCCCATTTGGTGAACGTCGCCGCCGAAGTGCTTGCAGGTAAGCCCGTGGCCGAACTCGTGGACTGCGCCGAGCAGCAGAAGCAGGATCCAAAACGCCCACACATCGTAGGCGCTCTTTTCGGCGAAGGAATAAAGCGATGAAGTGTCGCGCTGCACCCGGCTCCAGTCGCCAGCTACAAAATAGGCCGCCGTGACAAACAGGAGGATGCAAAAAAACACGAACTGAGTAGTGTAAATCCAGCTGAGATAAGGATCGAGCTTCGCGAGGGTTTTATTTGGGTCCCAGGCCTTGAAGCTGATGTATAGCATGCTGGACTGGTCGACGCGGCCTTTGCGTTCGTCGCGGATGCGTTCAAGAACCGCGAGATTTTTTTCGCCCAGGGACCGTTCCCACATGGCGGGCTCAATTGAATCGAGAAATTCGAGAACTTCGGATTCCGCGATCGCAGAATCGGGGTCTTGTTCGGCGAGCGCCTCGGATATCTCGGCCGGTGTACGTGTTCCGTCGCACAGCAAAAGCAGCTGATATTCGAATTCACCGTAACGGTTGTAGGAATTGGTTTCGTAATTCTTGATGACGTAACTCTTTTCGCCATTCACGGTCTGTTCGCTGATGCGCAGATCGGAGCGAAGCTTGGGGCGCCGCAATCCTTTGGAGAGGACGCTCGAGACCTGAATACTGGTGGGGCCAAAGCGCATGGGTCGCGGTGCCTATGGTTTCGCTTTTGCAGTGCCCGGCCAAATCACATGTACAGCCATGCCGGGCCGCAAATCGGAAATTCCGGTTCCGACAAGCTGCGCGGTGACGTCGTAGCTGTCACTTGCGGGATCGACGGTGGGACTAACCTTCACCACGCGGGCTGAAAACGTGCGGCCGGAATTATCGACAAGCGAGAGATCGACGGGCGCGCCACGCTCGGGACGCCTGGGGGAAGCTTCGGAAACCTGAAATTGGACCTGAAGGGGCGAAAGCTGGCTGATGCGAAAACACTTGTCATTCTTGGCCACCGTCTGACCTTCACGAACATAGCGGCGCACGACGACACCGCTGAATGGGGCGCGCAGTCGGGTTTGGTCCAGTTGAATTTCGAGGCGATGAATTTCCGAATGGCTGCTTTCGACCAGGGCTTGCCATCCATGCATATCGTATTCGGCGCCTTTTGCTTCAAACTCGGCGGCTTCCAGATCGGCTTCGCTTGAAAGCCCATATTCACGCAGCTGCTGTTGGCGTCTTAGAGCCGCGGCTTTGGCCTTGAGCTCGGCCTCTTTGAATTTCACGTTATTCTCGGCAACGGTGAGATCGTTGCGGGCCTTGTTGAGCTCCATCTGAAGGCTGCGGTCATCGAGCTGCCCTAGAATTTCACCGGCTTTGACGGCGCTGCCTTCGTCTTTCGCGAGGGAGGTGACGACACCGTCGCGCTCGGCAGAGAGATCCACTTGGTGCTCCACGGAGAGCACGCTGAGAACGTCGTTTGGCTCAGGAGGCTTGACGGTGGCGGTTGGTCCCGGCGGTTGTGACGGTCGCGAAGGCACGGCCGAAGACGGAGGTGGAGCGGCAGAAGTGGAATCCGGCGCGTGAGAAGAATCGCCACAGCCCGCCAGCGCGAGCGCCAAAGTTACGATTGGAAGATACGTTGAACGTCTCATCATGTCCCCTGCCCCTTCAGCTTACGGAAGCCAGCTCCAGACCTTCTGCCAAATCCAGCGAAATGGATCACGAAATAGTGCGTAGCCTATCGGGTACCATCCGGTATGGAACCATTCGAGCGGGCCGCCTGCGGCGCGGATGCGAACGCGGCCAACCATTCCGTCGCGAGCGCGCCCGCCGGAATTCGAAAAGAGAGCGCGTACTAGAAAGTATTGGTCCCCAGCATCGGAATGAGTTTGAGCGCCGATACGATCGACGGTCCCGAAGAATGTTGCCGTCGGGAAGGCATTGAGCTTAAGGGCGACTTCCTTGCCAGGATGGACGAGGGCCAAATCCGTTTCAGGCACGCTCATTTCGGCGGCCATCCGTTCCTGGTCGACGATCTCGGCGAACGGATCTCCTGCCTTGACCATCACGCCAGTTTTCTCTTCAATTTTCGGCGTCACAACCACACCAGCAATCGGCGCACGAAGATCCGCAGAGGCGACGCGCTGCTGTTCGAGTTTCACTTCGGCAGCATGAAGGTCGGCGCGCATTTTGGCTTGTCCTGCGGCCGATGGATCGTTACGAAATTCCGCTTCCGCAATTTCACGGCGAGCCTGCGCGAGAGCGGCTTCGGCTTGGGCAAGCTTGATGCGATCTTCGCTGTCGTCAAGCTGGGCAAGAGATTGGCCCGGCTGCACAGTTTCGCCTTCGCGAACGAAAACGTGCCGCACGACTCCGCCTTCGATCGAGCTAACAATGCGGCGCTCAGCGGGGACCACGGTAGCATCCGTACGCACGCGCACAGGCCATGGCACCAGAATAAGAATGGCGGCAACAATGGCGGCGCGCTCAGCATATAGGCGCCAGCGCTCCTTCGGCATCGCGGCAGCCAGGCGCTTTTTCTGTTCGGCAAGCGGCTGGAAAATATTCGCGAGCGGAACCTGCTGATAAAGCTGCGCATTGCGGATTGCAACAGTCGTCTGGTTGGCGAGAATCGAGACAGTCTCTTTGTTGGCGTCGGTGAGGAAGTCTGCGTCGCTGCTAAGAAGTATCATCGCGCCAAGAACGCCCTGATCGTCGCGCAGCGGCAAGGCATACGTGCCGTTGAGCTCGTAGGCTTCGAGGTATGAAACGAGCTGCGCGCGAGCATCTTCCGGATCGGCGTGCCAGCCATCGTCGTATTTATCGACGGCGACGGGGCCTTCCTGCTGGGATACCCATTCCAGCCGGTCGCGCAGTTCGCTCATCTCGCGCGTTTTTGGAACCTCCGCTTCGCCCGAGACGGCGCCAAGAACGAATTTACGCCGATCGAAAAAGCCGATGACTAATTTGTCGAACGGAACTACGGAGGCGGCTTGCTGGGCGACAGTGGAAAGAACGTGATCGAGGTCCAGCGTGGATGTGATTTCCTGCGAAATTTTTAGAAGAGCGTCAAGGGCGTAGACCTTACGTTCGGATTCAAGAAGATTCGCATTGTGCAAGGCGACAGCAGCCTGCTCGCTGATGCTTTCGAGGAAAAAAAGATCTTCTTCGTTAAAGGGAGTGCCGTCTGCTTTGTTCACCAGCTCGACGATGCCGAGAACCTCGTTTTCCTTTCGTAGCGGCGCCGCCATCCACGACTCGATCTCGAATTCTCCGCCAGCCTTGATGCGCTCTTCGAGACCCGGTTCTTCCGATGGCGTTTCAAGGAGCTTCGGATTTCCCGCCTGGGCAATTTCACCGAGCAGCCCTTCGCTCGCGGAAACACTCGCACCTTGCTCCACCGTCGGATCCACTCCTGCGGTATTGGCCAGACGAAGTTCGTCTCCCGCCGCGAGCCACAGATTGCAGCCCTCAGCTCCGAGAATGTCTTTGATTTTGCCGGCGACGATGGGCAGCAGCTCTTCTAACTCGAGTGTGGATGTGAAGGTGCGGCCAAGGTCGTAGAGAGCAGTGAGGCGTTCGAGAGTTGCGAGCTGGGCGTGGCGCTCGCCTTCTATAGCTTCGAGATTCGTGAGAGCCTGGCCTGCAAGCCGCGCCGCTTCTTCGAGAAAATGCGCGTCTTGCTCTGTAAAGTTCCCGGCTCTCTTGTTCAGGACCTCGACCACGCCTTCGGGCCCTTCGACGCCGGGAAGGGAGGCAAACATTGCAGATTTGACGCGGACCCGGCTCGTCTCCTCCAGATGCTCGAGATCATCAAGCGACAGATCCTGCGCGCTAAGGCGGCTGGTGCTTGCCGACTCAAACACGATGGCGAGAGGACCTTCAGTGACCGGTTCGCTGGAGGGCACAATCCGCTCGCCGGTTTCGGTCCAGCGCGTACGGCATGCAAGCCCTTCCGATTCAGAATCGTGAATCCACACGAATACGGCGCGCGCTCCGAGCGTGGTGCCCACGCGAGCGGCAAACGTCTTCAAAAGCGTGTCCTGATCGCGACACGCTAGAGACACGCTCGCGAGTTCGAAGAGCGCCGAAGATGTTTCCATTGCTCTCCCTGGAGGGGCGTTCTCACACCCGCCCCCGCGCCGAGCCCGGAGACCGGGGGAAAGAGAACGCGCGGAGCCTAACAAAAGGGGCTGTAGCGCGTCAAGGAACTGTCCCCTAATGGCCCCGATAAACAGGACATACGAGAGTGCAAACCCTTGATTGCGGAGCGCAATTCAGTTAGCTTTGCAACTCGCTGTGAGGTACCTGTGAATATTGGTATTCGCAAAGCCGGACAAGCCACGATCCTGGATCTTGAGGGCCCCCTCAAACTTGGTGAGGCGGAAGAGGCATTCCGCAGTCAGATTCAGCAACTGATGGATGCGGGATCCACTCGCGTTGCCGTGAACCTGGCGGGTGTAACCGAGCTTGATAGCTCGGGAATTGGCGCTCTCGTCCGTTCTTTTACGATGTTGAAGCGGGCGGGCGGAAAATGCACGTTTTTCGCGCCGAGTAAGCGCGTGATGATGCTGCTGAAAATGGTGCGCCTGGATTCGATATTGGACCTTTCGGAAGACGAAGCCACAGCGCTAACGCGCATTTAGCTTTCGCTTTTGGATTCGAGCCTCATCCGCCTGAGATTGAACAATTCGCGTTCCCTCCTGTTTGTCCTATAGTTCCAGGCCGAGATGCGTGCTTCGGAATGGATCCAAATCGCTTTTGCAATTGGGATTGGTTTGCTGGCGTGGACGCGACCCCTGGAAAAGCGACGGCGATTGCGCATTGCAAAGCTTGCCGTCATCGTGCCGGCGGCGATCTTAGGGGCACGATTTGCCTTTCACGGATTCGCGGGCTCCTTAGTGCGCGATTGGCTCCCGGCTGCGCTGTTGCTCATTCCTTACTGGCAAGCGGGGCAATTTTTTACCGGTCCCGACGAACGAATTCAGAACTGGCTGGCGCAAACAGACGAGAAAGTGTTGCGCGTGCTCCAACGGACAATCGGAAGCAACGAGAATGGGGGATGGGCCAGATATTTTGAAACAGCCTACCTGATGTGCTATCCGTTGGTGCCGATCGGACTGGCGACTCTGTATCTGGGACATCACCGTGCGGCAGCCGATTTCTACTGGATCGTCGTCGTCTTAGCGAGCGACATCTGCTTTGCCGTCACGATTTTTGTTCCAGCCATGCCGCCTCGTTTGGTTCCTGAGCAAACTGGTGACTTCCGCGTGGCCGCGAATGAGGTTCGCAAGCTGAATTTAGAAGTCCTGAATCGCGGCAGCATTCAGGCCATCACGTTCCCGAGCGCGCACGTGGCGTCAACAATGGCGGTGGCGCTGGTGCTGACGCGATTCTTGCCGACGACCGGCGCGATATTCGTCGTTGTCGCAGTGAGCATCGCGCTCGGCGCGTTTCTCGGCCGCTACCATTACTTTCTCGACGTAGCGCTGGGCGCGATAGAAGCGGTGATTATTTTTCTGGTGTGCGTGCTGGTATTTCGACCGTAGTTCCAGGCGAAACCGCGCCGCTAACGGCGGTCGAGAGCGGGGTGGCGGACGTCGCGGCCGGCAACAAAGTAGATAACGTCCTCGGCGATGTTCGTGGCGTGGTCGCCAATGCGCTCGAGATTCTTGGCAACGAGAATCAGCTCGAAAGCGGCAAACACCACCGCAGAATTTTCCATCATGTAAGTAAGCAACTCGCGAAAGAGCTGATCACGCAAGCGATCCACCTGGTCGTCGCGCTGAAGAACGCTGCGGGCAAGATCAATATCGCCGCGGACCAGCGCATTCAAGCTATCGCGCACCATCCCTTCGGCGAGTTCGCTCATGCGGGGCAGATCGACGTAAGGCTTTACCTGGGGATGGCGCAGAACGCGCATCGCGGACTGCGCGATGTTGACGGCCTGATCGCCGATGCGTTCGAGGTCGCCGTTAATACGCGAGACCGCCAAGAGAAAACGCAGGTCGGCAGCCATCGGTTGCTGCAATGCGAGCAGCCGCTGTACGCGCTCGTCAATTTCGATCTGCATTTCATTGATCGCATCTTCTTCGCTAAGCACAATTTCAGCGAGGTGTTCTTCGGCGTCCAACACGGCGTGCACAGCCTGGTGTACCGCGCGCTCGGCCAGACTTCCCATCCAGAGCAGACGCTGCTTCAGTTCTTCGAGGTCGCGTTCAAAATGGCGTTCCATGTAATCTCAGTCCCCTTCACTCGAAAGCCGGAAACCGGGCCCAAAGCAGCACAGAGAATCATCCGAAACGGCCGGTGATGTACGCTTCTGTGCGCGGGTCGGTCGGCGTTGTAAACAGTTTCGAAGTCTCGCTGTGCTCGATCAGTTTTCCGTCCAGCATGAACGCGGTGAAATCGCTGGCGCGCGCTGCCTGTTGCATGTTGTGCGTCACAATGGCCATCGTGCAGCTGTCTTTGAGCTGGAACATCAACTCCTCGATTTTGGCCGTGGTTACGGGATCGAGAGCGGAGCACGGCTCGTCGAGCAAAAGAACTTCAGGATCGACAGCGAGAGCCCGCGCGATGCAAAGGCGCTGCTGCTGCCCGCCAGAGAGCGCAAAGGCCGACTTCTTGAGGTAGTCTTTCACTTCTTCCCACAGGGCAGCGCGACGCAAGCTTTTTTCCACGAGATCGTCGAGGCGTCCTTTGAAGCCATTCACCCGCAAGCCGTAGGCCACATTCTCGTAGATGGATTTGGGAAATGGGTTCGGCCGCTGGAACACCATGCCAACCCGGCGGCGCAGTCCGACCACATCCATTCCGTGAATATCTTGCTGGTCGAGCAAGATTTCGCCCTGCACACGGGTGTTCCGGATTGTTTCGTTCATGCGGTTGAGGGTACGCAGAAACGTCGACTTGCCGCAGCCCGATGGTCCAATTAGCGCGGTAATCTTGTTGGTCGGAATGTTCAAATTGAGACCGAAGACCGCCTGTTTGGGTCCATAGAAGACGTCGAGGTTCGAAATCTTAAAACGCAACGGTGAGCTTTTTTCGGAACCCGTTGGTGTCGGCTCGGTCATCCGGACCTCCGTCGCAATCCGCTCAGCGGCGGGATTCTTTCCTTGAGTTGCTGATGCCATGTCATACGCTCCGAGCATTGCCGCCGCGATTCAGGGCAAGACGGCAACCAAGATTTGCGAGGAGGACGAGTGCTAAGAGAACCAGGCCAGCGGCCCAAGCTTGGCGGTGCCAATCATCATAAGGCGCAATCGCATAGGTGTAAATCATCACCGGAAGCGAAGCGATTGGCTGGGACCATCCCGGACTCCAATAGCGATTGCTGAAGGCGGTGAACAGCAACGGAGCCGTTTCTCCGGCTACGCGCGCCAATGCCAGCAGCATACCGGTCAGAATTCCACCACTCGCAGCCGGCAGCACTACGGTGGCGATTGTCTTCCACTTGCTGGCGCCCAAAGCCATTGCGCCTTCGCGGAGAGTTCCCGGAATCGCTCGCAGAAACTCTTCCGTGCTGCGGACCGTAATCGGAATCACCATTATTCCCAAAGCGAAACCGCCGGCGAGAGTTGAGAAATGTTTCACGGGAAGCACAACCAGTGAGTACGCGAATATGCCGATGACGATAGACGGCACACCGTTGAGCAAGTCCGTGGTGTAGCGAATCACGAAGGAAAAAGTCTGGCCGCCGAATTCCGCGAGGTAGACGCCGGCCATCAGACCGACCGGCAAACCGAGAACGGCGGCGAGCAACAAAAGCTTCAGGCTGCCGACGATGGCGTTGGCCATTCCTCCGCCCGTCTCACCGACGGGTTTTGGCAACTGCGTGAAGAAATTCCAATTGAGCGATGCACCACCATGCCAGATCAGATAACCGAGGATCAGGAACAAGACGGAGACGACCGATAAAGCAGCCACACCCGTAAGGGTTAGCATTATGACGTTGAGGGATTTTCGCCACATTAAGAGCGCGCGGTTCATGCGGGACGTCCTCCGCCGCGCTCAGTTGCCACGATCAGAATTCGAGCGAGACCATTCAGGATGAACGTCATCAGAAACAGGACGAGACCGAGTTCGATCAGCGCGCTCAGGTAAAGATCGCCGGTTGCTTCCGTGAATTCATTGGCGATTACAGCGGCGATTGTGTAGCCCGGATGGAGAAGCGAGGCGCTGATCTTCGGGTCGTTGCCGATGACCATCGTGACGGCCATCGTTTCCCCGAGCGCACGCGCGAGGGCGAGGAATATCGAGCCCATAATTCCCGTCCGAGCCCACGGAACCACCACCTTCCATGTGGATTCCCACCGCGTGGCGCCCAGTGCGAGGGCTGCTTCGCGCTGCTCGCGCGGAACCGTCAGCAACACTTCGCGTGACACGGAAATAATGAACGGGACCACCATAATAGCCAGCACAATTCCCGCCGTAAAGAATCCCACTCCGTAGTTCGGCCCCGCAAATAGCTTTCCTATTCCTGGAAGTTTTCCAAGAGTGTTGATGAGAAGAGGACCGAGCCAGGAGCGCATCAGCGGAACGACTACGAAGATGCCAAGCAATCCGTAAATGACGCTGGGAACGGCAGCGAGCAGGTCGATCAGGAACGAAACAGCGTCACTGATTTTTCGCGGCGCAAGCTCAGAGAGAAAGATCGCGCTTGCGAGCCCGAGCGGGACCGCAAGCGCGAGTGCAACCACGGACGTCACAAGCGTCCCATAGATAAACGGAGCTGCTCCGAAATTGTCGAAAATCGGGTCCCAGGTTGTCGTCCAAAAAAAGTGCCAACCGAATTTGGCGCGGGAAAGGTGGGAGTTCACCCACAATTCCCAAACCAGCATGGAGGTAATAAGAAGAATCGCAGCGGCGAAAGTGAGCGTAATAAGGTGAGCCATTTCATCGCCGTGCTGGAATCGCCGAACGAACGAACGCGGCCCCGAATAGGGAGGAGCCGCGTGCGGAATCGTGGTGGCCGGTGATGTCATGCTACTGGATGAGCGAAATGGCCTTCATTTCCTTTTCGACTACCGGTTTGGGCAGGCGAGCGTAAGCGAGACCTTCATTATATCCCTGTCCATCCGTCAGCATCCATTTCAGGAAACCCTTGATCGCATCGCGTTTCGTGGCATCCGAGATTTGCGCCGGGATCAAGAGCCATGTAAAGCTGGAAACGGGATACACGGTCGGGCCGGGTTCGTTCGTGATCGACACGCGAAAGTCGGCCGGCATGTCTTTCGCCGCCGCCGCTGCCGCGGCAGTGACGCCCGCCAAGTCCGCTTTCACAAACTTCCCGGAAGCGTTCTGAACCTTTCCGAAAGTGATGCCATTCTGAACGGCATAGATGAGTTCCACATATCCGACCGAACCGGGCGTTTGCTTTACGAGGCCGGATACACCTTCGTTTCCCTTGCCGCCCAGCCCAACTGGCCACTGCACGGATGTACCTTTACCGACTTTGTTCTTCCAGTCGTCGCTTACCTTGGAAAGGAAATCCGTCCAGATGTAGGACGTACCGCTGCCATCCGCCCGGTGAACAACGACGATATCGCTTGCCGGCAGATTCACTCCCGAATTTGCCTTGGCAATTTCCGGGTCATTCCATTTTGTGATTGTCCCCAGATAGATACCGGCCAGTGCTTTCTGAGTGAAGTTCAATTCCCCCGACACTCCAGCGACGTTGTAGATCGGAATCACGGCACCAAGTACGGTGGGGAAATGCAGAATCTTGAATTTTGCTTCTTTCAACTGGTCATCGGTCATCGGCCCGTCAGAGGCGCCGAAGTCTACTGTGCCGGCGAGAAGCTGGCGGATTCCGCCGCCTGAGCCAATCGACTGGTAGTTAATCTGAACGTTGGGGTCCTTCTGGTGGTAAACATCAAACCACTTGGAGTAAATGGGATACGGGAAGGTGGCGCCTGCGGCATTCAGCAATATCGTGCCGGGGTGCGCTGCAACTGCAATTGCGAGAGCCAACAGGATCGACAGAACGAGAGAAGTCTTCTTCATGGTGGCAGTACTCTCCTTAGGAGCGTATCTTTTGTCGGGATTGTTACAGCTGCGTTACATACACAACAATTGGAAGTGAAATAGGAAAAGCTCCTCTGCAAAAAAATGAGGAGGCGCGGCCCCGGGGGTTGTCCAGGCCGCGCCTCCTTGGTGGGCGCAGGTCGTAGACTGCATTTTCCAGCGCAAAATGCTGTTGCGCCAGAACTTGTCAAGCCGAACCCATCAGCCGCCCGCGACAGAAGTCTTATCGTCGCATCCGTCCGGCTACAAAATCGATGGCGCAGCGTAGGCGCTCGTGTTCACTGCCGGATGACCGATGCGTGAAAAAACTGTTACGACGCTTTTGCGTCTTCCTGGGTGTCCATAAGCCGCGCTCGGCCGTGCCGTACCTCAAGACCGCGGACCCAAAACAGGACGTCCTCCGCAATATTCGTGGCGTGATCGGCGATTCGCTCCAAGTGCCGCGAGGCCAGAACGAAATGAAGGTTCGGCGCGGCGAGCGACGAATCCTTCGTCATTCCTGCGAGAAGTGCCTCGAAGACCTGATCGCGGTATTGGTCCACGATATCGTCGCTCTCAAGGACTTGTGTTGCCAGATCCACATTTTGGTAGATCAGAGCTCCAAGGCATTTCGAAACCATGGCGCGAACAGCTGTTGTCATTGGCTCGAGTTCGGAAGGCGTCTCAATCTTACCCATTCCGGCTAGAGAGATAGCGCGCTCGCTTAAGTTGACGGCCAGGTCACCCATGCGCTCGAGATCGTTATTTATCTTGAGAGTGGCCACGATCAAGCGAACGTCGGTTTCAAGAAGATTCGGCTGCCGCAACATGCGAATCGCATGTTCATCGATCAGGATCTCCATTTCGTTGATCCGGGGCTCGGTCAGAAACACTTCGCTGGCAAGCCGTTCGTTGCGCTCCATCAACGCCCACAGAGCGCGGTTCAGCGAAGACTCCACAGTGCGCGCCTGTGAGATCAAGTAGTTCACCAGCACGTTCTGAAAAATCGCCTCCGAATTGGCCTTTGTTCCCGCCACGTTGCGTTCCTCCCAGGGCCCTATGGGTATGCGCCCAGCCGTATCTTTTTCCAGCCACTACATGATTAGGGGCGGATGTTGCAAGAGGTTGAATCCGTCGTGAATGTTTCGAGACCGCGGAAGTAGGGGGGCCGGCTAATTAGCCAGGGGAATCGAAAAGGAGAATCGCGAGCCTTCGCCTACGGTGCTTTCCACCCACAGACGTCCGTCGTGCGCGTCGATGATGTGTTTGGCGATGGATAGGCCCAGGCCTGTGCCGCCTGCTTCCCGGGAACGGGCCGCGTCCACGCGATAGAAACGCTCGAAGATCCGCTCCTGGTCAATAAGTGGGATCCCGATTCCAGTATCCATAACCTCGATCACCATTTCGTTGGAATTGACGCGGGCGCTTACCCGGATCCGGCCGCCAGGTGGCGTGTACTGAATTGCGTTATCGACCAGATTCTGAAGAACGTCACGCAGCAAGCTGGCATCGCCGCGAACCGGTGGAAGTCCCGGCGGGATCTCTATGTCGAGGGTTATCTGTTTGCGGCTGGCTTTCATCAGAGCTGTTTCCGCACAGCGCTCGATAAACTCGATCACACCGACCGCCGAAAACTCCAGTTCGAGCTTCCCTGCTTCGATGCGTGCGAGCTTTAAGAGATCGTCCGTCAATCGCGCCAGCCGATTGGCGTGATCGCGCATGATTTCAAGGAATCGCCGGTTGTTTTTTGGATCTTCGAGCGCTCCGCCCAACAGTGTTTCCGCAAAACCCTGGATCGCTGTGAGAGGAGTCTTGAATTCATGAGAGACGTTGGCTACGAAATCTTGCCGGACGCGTTCGAGCCGCCGCAGCTCAGTGACATCGTGAAGCACAACCACCGCGCCTGATGGTTTTTGCGAAGGAAACGTTACGGGAGACGGCCGGTTCGCGTTGGACGCCGCGGCTGTGGGTTCGAGCGCCTTCACGGGAGCAGCCGTCACAGAGAAACTCTGCTGTGACACGATACCGGTTACGATGTCGCTCTGAAGCCCTTCCTCTCCGCCCAGAGCCTTGCGGATCAGTCCGGTTAATTCCGAATTGCGAACCACCTCGATGAGCGGGCGCCCTTCGCTGCTTTTCGAATCTATGTTCAGAATTTCCGAAAACGCGCGATTGCAAAAGACGAGCCGCTCCTGCGCATCAATCACCGCCACACCTTCCACCATGCTTCGGAGGATCGCGCTCGAACGATTGCGCTCGCCACTCAGCAGCCGGATCTCGGATTCGAGGCGCCGCGCCGTTTCGTTGAGCGATGCACCCAGCTCTGCGAGCTCATCGCTCGAGTTTTCACCGGGCAGCGGGCGGAAATCTCCTTCTGCGACGCGCTTTGAGAATTCCGTCAGGCGTTCCACGCGGGCCGAAAACATCCGCGAAATCATAAGAGACGCGGCGAGTCCCATTAGAAATATCAGCAGAGAGGCGAACAGCAGCCGGTCACGCAGCTCGGTTAGCGCCACATCAAGGCTGGTTAATGGTTTCGCCGCGCGAATCACTACCGGAGCTCCGCCCGGAGGCTCGTAACGTATCGCTTGATAGACCGCCTGGCCCTCTAAGGCCGTGCTGAGCCGAAGGGATTGCCCTTGCCCGTTCGCGAACGCCTGCTGAACTTCCGGGCTGGTGGAGCGTTCTCCGAGTGTCTCGAGATCTTGTGCAGAGTCAGCAAGCACTTTGCCGCCGTTCTCGATCACGGTTACGCGGGCCCCCGATTGCGACATCCAGTCCACCCAAGAGCGAAGCTGGGAAATATCATTGATTGCGGGCGGACGCGTGCGGGCGAGATTAAGAAGCGAAGTGAGTTCTTCGTTGGTTTTGCGAATGTATTCGCGGCGCAGTACTTCCGCAGAGTAGAAATCGACCGCCAGCAGAACTCCGACCAGGAGGGCTAGATACGTCAGCCCAATCTTCCAGAAAATCCTAGCTCGCACGGGTCTCGAATAAATACCCGGCGCCGCGAATCGTTTTCATATAAGCCGGGTGCTGGGGATCGGCTTCGATTTTTTCCCGCAAGCGCCGTACATACACATCCACGCTGCGCGGCGTAACAAACCGCTCCGTTCCCCACACGCCATCCAGTAATTGGTCTCGCGTGAAGACGCGGTTGGGCCGGGCGGCGAGGAAATACAACAGGCGAAATTCCAGCGTGCTCATCGGCACCGGTTTTCCCGCGCGCGTAACGCGATACGCGGCCGGATCAATCCGCAGAGCTCCGATTTCGAGAGCTTTCTCAGAGGGCGTTCCCGGATCGGCGCGGCGAAGAAGTGCCTTCACGCGCGCTGCGAGCTCGCGAGGACTGAAAGGCTTCGTGACGTAATCGTCGGCGCCCAATTCGAGGCCCACGACGCGATCCGCCTCTTCACCTTTGGCGGTCAAAATCAGGATCGGAAGCCGGTTCAAGCTAACGTCCTTGCGAACCTCTTTGCAGATCTCAAGACCCGACAGCTTCGGCAGCATCAGGTCGAGAATCAGAAGATCGGGCGGAGTCTTGCGAAGCTGAGCCAAACCGGTGGCCCCATCGCCGGTCGCGCCCACCTGGTATCCATCCTTCTCCAGGTTGTACCGAACCAGCTCGATAATGTCTTTGTCGTCTTCAACAACCAGAATCCGCTTCATAGTTTTCTCTCTTTGGACGCCCTCAACATACGGGAAACACAGTCCCCGAAGCAAGCTGACGCTTGTAGCATCTTTTGATTAACGGATTGTTAAGAGCAGTTCCTCGGCTTCTGTTCCATTCTTACTCAGCCAGCTTCAAGAAACATCCTCAAGCCTTCCCATTTCGGTGCAGTTAGCTGAGACGATTTCGCCGTCCATTCCCCCCTGCAAGATCCTTTCGCGAACGTGGAGAGCCACCCAAATCCCTCGAAGCAGTGCGATGCCGATTCTCCAACCTGCCGATAAAAGGTGCAGGGGAGGCGTTTATGAACGCTTGCGCTGGAAAGCGACTGGATCCGGGGCGGAAAAGCCCTGAGTCAATGGGGTTCGAGGGAGGGCTGCGGCGGAAGATTGTAGGGCAGGACGAAGCGGTGCAGGCCGTCGTAGACCTGTACCAGGTGTTTCGTGCCGGCCTGAACTCGCCGGGGCGGCCGGTGGGGAACCTGTTGTTCCTCGGGCCTACGGGAGCCGGCAAGACGCGCGTGGTGGAAGCCACGGCCGAGGTGCTGTTCGGCGATCCGCGGGCGGTGATCAAGGTGGATTGCGCCGAGTTTCAGCACTCGCACGAAATCGCGAAATTGATTGGGTCGCCTCCAGGGTATTTGGGGCACCGGGAGACGCATCCGCTAATCACCCAGGAAGCGCTCGCGCAATATCACACGGAGAAGCTGAAAATCTCGTTCCTCCTGTTCGACGAAATCGAGAAAGCGTCGGATGCGCTATGGCAGCTGCTGCTGGGAATTTTGGACAAGGCCACACTCACGCTGGGAGACAACCGGCGAGTGGATTTGTCGCAGACGATGATTTTCATGACCTCGAACCTGGGCGGCGGGGAAATCACGGAACTGATGACTGGCGGAATGGGGTTCGCGCCGACGGTACCGGCCGATTCCAAGCCGCGCCTCGATGAGAAGGTGGAAAAGACAGCATCGGAAGCGGCGAAGAGGAAATTCGCACCGGAGTTCATGAACCGGATCGACAAGACAATCGTGTTTCATCCGCTACGTTCAGAGCAGCTGGAACAGATTCTCGAGATCGAGCTGGGCATGGTGCAACAGCGCGTACTCGAGACAGCCAAGGGTCGTTTCTTGTTCCGCGTGATGCCAGGCGCGCGGCAATTCCTACTTCGCGAAGGTACAGACCTCAAGTACGGAGCCCGCCACTTGAAACGTGCCATCGAGCGCAGGCTCGTTTACCCAATCGCGAATCTGCTCTCAACCGAACAGGTGCGCCTGGGAGACATGATTTCGGTGGATTGCAGTGGCACTGACAGCGACCTTGTGTTTCTAAAAGAAGCCGAAGGCGCGCTGATCCCCCTCCCTGCTCTGCAAAAAACAAATGAGGCTGTCTCTGCCAGTTCAGGAGGCCGGGCGATACCGGTCGAGCCAGGAGTGGCGGTCGCCGAACGGCTACCGCTTCGGCCAACGCGCTGAGGCGCTGCCGTTCTCGCGGAATCCAGGCCATACCTGACCTTTCCGACCGGCGATGCCAAAACCAAATATGCAGGGGGAAAAATGTTGGAGTTCCTAACCAGCCGCGTCAAAGGGCGCTCAACTGGTCTATTCCAAGCCGCGCTCTGCGTGGCGGTTTGCGCGCTCTTCGCATTGCCTGCAAGGTCACAGCAGAAGCCCACTGATCTTGCGGATTCCAGCCTCGAAGATTTGATGAATGTTCAGGTCACCTCGGTTTCCAAGACGGAGCAGAAGATATCGCAGGTAGCGGCAGCCATTTTTGTGATTACGCAGGAGGACATTCGACGCTCAGGTGCAACCAATATCCCGGACCTGCTTCGCATGGTGCCGGGGCTCGACGTGGCGCAGATCAATGGCAACACCTGGGCTATCAGTTCTCGAGGCTTCAACCTTCAGTTCGCGAACAAACTTCTGGTGCTTATCGATGGCCGAGCGGTTTACTCACCGCTTTTCGGCGGCGTTGACTGGGACACACAGGACGTGCCGCTGGAAGACATCGCACGAATCGAGGTAATTCGCGGTCCGGGAGGAACTGTCTGGGGCGCCAACGCAGTGAATGGGGTAATCAACATCATTACGAAAAAGGCGGCAGATACTCACGGCGGGATGGTAGTAGCGGGCGGAGGCAACGTCGATCAGGAATTCGGTACCGTTCAGTATGGGGGCGCAGCTAAGAACACGGACTACCGAATCTTTGCGAAATATCAGAACTACGATCGTTTTCTGGACTTGAACAACCAGGATGGACAGGACGGTTGGCATTTATTGCACGGCGGATTCCGCATGGACTCGAATCTTTCCGCTAAAGACTCTTTGACAACAGAGGGAGATCTGTACAGCGGAAGCGAAGGGGCGATCATTGTCCATAGCGAATTTAACCCGCCTGACAATGTCAATGTTGCTCGCCTCACCGGGCTCTCGGGCGGAAACATCCTGAGCCGCTGGCAGCACACTTTTTCGAACGGGTCCGACGCCACCCTGCAGGTCTATTTCGACCGTTACGCGCGCTCGGGACCCGAATCGCGCGAGGATCGCAACACTGTTGACCTCGAATTTCATCATCACTTTGCGTGGGGCTCGCGGCAGGATTTCATCTGGGGCTTTGGTTATCGTCACACCTCGGATCAGACGGCAGGCACGATCGATCAGTCATTTGTTCCCTCGGACTTTGCCGGTGAACTGTTCAATTTCTTCGTTCAAGATCAAATCACCCTAAAACCAGATCGTGTGTTTTTGACGATTGGAACGAAGCTTGAAAATGAGTATTTCACGGGATTTGATCCAGAGCCCACCGCTCGCGTCGCTTGGACTCCCAGCGGACAGCATACTTTCTGGGCCGCGGTTTCACGTGCGGCTCGCACCCCCACTCGTCGTGACAGAGGACTCGATGCGGTTCTCGCCGCATTGCCCGGACCGGCCGAGGTTGTGCTGTTGGGCGATCCGGACTTCCAAGCGGAACATGTTGTAGCTTACGAAGCCGGCTACCGCGCCCAGCCGCTTGCCCGTCTCTCGGTCGACGGGACGATTTTTTACAATAGCTACACTTCTCTTGAAAGTGTCGAGCCACTCCCTGACGTCGTTCAATCCAATCCTCCTCTCCTGATCCATCCGCAAACTTTCGGTAATGGCCTGTACGGTGAGACTGAAGGCGTCGAAGTATTTGCGAGTTGGAAGGTGACTAATCGATGGACGCTCAGTCCGGGATATGCCTTTCTGGAAATGCATCTTCACGCCGCTCGGAGCAGCCAGGACACGACGAGCATTTCTGACATTCAGGGCACAAATCCGGTTCACCAGGCCCAACTTCGGTCTCACGTCGCGATGCTCCATGGTCTTTCCTGGGATGCTGCCGCGTACTTTGTAGATCGCCTCCCCGATCCGCAGATTGCCGCTTATACCCGCGTGGATACACAACTGAGCTGGCGAATCGCGGAATCCGTGGACTTGAGTGTAGTCGGTCAAAACCTGCTCCACGATCATCACGTGGAGTTCAACGATCCACTCCAGAGCGTGAATTCCTCGCAGGTGGCACGCAGTATCTACTCCAAATTTACTTGGCGGTTCTAGAGAGGAGTGAAAGCGATTTAGGCCGGGACAAACCATGGGACCCTCCTGCCAGCAAGCGAGCGCTGCCGTGCCGCGCGTCCCCGCGATGTGCATGAGGCTCGTGCTCGCTTTCATCATTCTGATTTCGCATTCGATCGCGGATTCGTCAGCCCTTATTGCTCAAACGAAGACGGCCACTGAATATCAGGTGAAAGCCGCGTTCCTCTACAATTTCGCTAAATTTGTTGAGTGGCCGCCATCCGCTTTTAGCGATGCGAAGCAACCGCTCGACATTTGTGTCTACGGACGCGATCCGTTCGGAAGTGCTCTGGAAGATGCGCTGCTCGGAAAGACGATAGGTGAACGCCGCGTTGGCCTTGGACGGGCCACGCAATTCCAAGACCTTGCGGGTTGCCAGGTGGTTTTCCTGGGCGCCCCGGCGCGCGAATCCGCGGCGGAGTTGGCCAATCGGCTAAAAGGCCGCGCGGTTCTACTCGTTGGTGAAAGCGACGGCTTCGCAGCCTCCGGCGGCACGATCCAGTTCACGATCGAAGATAACCGCGTACATTTCGTCATCAATCCAGACGCGGCGGATCGAGCGGGCCTGAAGATCAGCTCAAAACTTCTGGCCCTGGCCAAAATCGTGCGCGATTCGAATCGGTCGGTTGCCGCCGGGAGCCCACTGCGATGATGCCATCGAGCAGATATTCGATTCGGCGCAAGATCACGGAACTGGTTCTGGTCACCTGCGCGGTGGCAGTCCTTGTGGCCTGCGGTGTTTTTGCGGTCTACGACATCGTGAGCTCCCGAGAGGCGCTCGCGCGCGACCTTATGACTATCGCGCAGATCACCGGATCCAACAGCACCGCCGCTCTTACGTTCGATGACGCTCAATCCGCCAATGAAATTCTCAGTTCGCTTAGCTCCAAACCACACATCGTCGAGGCGTGCATCTATAGGCGCGACGGAAGCGTTTTTGCCAAGTACAGCAGCGACCCCTCCGCGGCGGATTTCTTGCCGCCTCCGGTTTCTCCCGACGGCGTGCGATCAATTAACGAATTCATGGAGGTTTTTCGTGAAATTCGTTTGAAGAACGAGGTTGTGGGCGCGATTTATGTGAAATCCGACCTTAAGGAGCTCAGCGCCCGCGAGGTTCGTTTCGCCTGGACGATTCTTGGAGTGATCTTACTTTCGTTCTTGTCCGTATATTTCTCCGCAGCCAAGTTGCAGCGGCTCATTTCCGATCCGATTCTGGATTTGGCCCGTGCCGCCTTCGCCGTTTCTACCGGAAAAGACTATTCGCTCCGAGTCAGGAAGTGGAATGACGACGAAATCGGTTTTCTGTTTGACCGTTTCAACGAAATGCTGGGCCAGATTCAGGAACGCGACGTCGCTCTTCAGCAAGCGCGCGAGAGCCTGGAACTGCGCGTTCACGAACGCACGCTAGACTTGAAAAAAGAGATCGTCCAAAAGACAGCAGCCCAAGAGAAGCTTCAGCGCTCTCTCAGGGAGTTGGAAGATCTCAAATTTGCCCTTGACCAGCATGCCATCGTCGCCCGAACCGACGAGCGCGGAATTATCACCTTTGCCAACGACAAGTTCTGCTCCGTTTCCCAATACAGCCGCGAAGAGCTGATCGGACAGGACCATCGGATTCTGAACTCCCGCTATCACAGCAAGGAATTCTTCGCCGGATTGTGGGAAACGATCAAATCGGGAGAGGTGTGGAAAGGAGAAGTCAAGAATCGCGCGAAGGACGGGAGCTTTTACTGGGTTGACTCCACAATCGTTCCCTTCTGTGACGGCATCGGCAAGCCCAAGCAGTTCATCGTAATTCGCATGGACATCACAGGGCTCAAACAAATTGAAGAAGAATTGCGAGCCGCCAAGGACGTTGCCGAAGGCGCGAGCCGCGCGAAGAGCGAGTTCCTGGCCAACATGAGTCACGAAATTCGCACGCCAATGAACGGAATCATCGGCATGACCGAGCTGGCGCTCGATACGCAGTTGACCATCGAACAACGCGAATACCTCAACATGGTCAAGACCTCCGGCGTCTCGTTGTTGACACTCATCAACGACATCCTCGATTTCTCCAAGATCGAGGCGGGAAAACTAGACCTAGACGTGAGCGATTTTCCCCTGCGGCAAAGCGTCGGCGAGACCTTAAAGGCTCTCGGTTTCCGCGCGCATCAGAAGGGCCTCGAACTTGCGTGGCGCGTGGCGGAGAACGTGCCGGACCATCTGGCGGGGGACGCCAGTCGCGTGCGGCAGGTGCTTGTAAATCTGGTTGGAAACGCAGTGAAGTTCACCGAAAAAGGAGAAATAGTCGTCGAAATCGAGCGGGATCCTAAGTCAACTGAGCAGACGATCCTTCTTCATTTCTGCGTGCGCGATACGGGCATCGGAATTGCGAAAGAGAAACAGGACATGATCTTCGGGGCATTTACCCAAGCCGATAGCTCCACGACGAGAAGGTATGGCGGGACCGGACTCGGATTGGCGATTACAAGACGCCTCATAGATCTGATGGGCGGGAAACTGTGGCTGGAGAGCGAGCCAGGCGTGGGCAGCGCATTCCATTTTACGATTCAATTCCAGCGAGCATCGGCCCAACCAGTTTCTGATTATCCGGATCCCCAAATCCTGTCGCACGCCTCGATTCTCGTCGTCGATGACAACGAGACAAATCGCATCATCCTGGTTGAGATGCTCGGACGATGGGGGATGCAGATCGTGACCGCGAAAGATGCCAGAGAGGCCCTCGAAATCCTTGTACGCAGTGGAAACCGAGCCCCTCCTTCTCCGCAGTCATCTCAGATTTGCAGATGCCGGATATGGACGGATTCGAACTCGTAGAAAACATCCGCAAGAGTGTTCAGTTCGGTCAAATTCCGGTGCTCCTGCTGAGTTCGAGTGTGCAGCAAGGTGAGCACGAACGGTGCCGGCAACTGGGGATTTCAGCGTATTTGGCCAAGCCAATTCAGCCGTCGGAGCTTCTCAATGCGATTTTGAGCGCGCTGTCGCTGCATGCCAGTGAGCCGAGCCAGACGCAGGAAATGACGCAGGACAAGCCGCAGGAAGTGTTGCCACAAAGCGACCGGAGGCAAGGAATGAAAGTCTTACTTGCGGAAGATAACGCGGTCAATCGCACGCTCGCCACTCGCCTGCTTCAGAAACACGGCCACACCGTCGTTGTGGTCGAAAACGGACGCGAAGCTCTGGAAGCGCTCGAACGCGAAACCGTGGATCTGGTGTTGATGGACGTGCAGATGCCGGAGATGGACGGCCTGGAAGCCACGGCAGCGATTCGCGAAAAAGAGAAAAAGACGGGCCATCACTTGCCCATCATCGCGCTCACCGCGCACGCAATGAAAGGAGACCGCGAGAAGTGCCTGGCCGCCGGCACGGACGATTACCTGACCAAGCCGATTCGCACGGCGGATCTCTTTGCAGTTGTCGAGCGCTTGAGAAACGCAAAAACAAATACCACTTCCGAAGCACCCGCCATCACCAAAGCGCCGGCGACAAATGGTTTTGACAGCGATGCAGCGCTCAGGCACGTGGAGGGCGATCGCGACTTGCTCGATGAAATCATCCGAATTTTTGCGGATCAATTCCCGAAAACACTGTACGAAATTCAGAATGCCATTCGCGCCGCCGACCTTCCTGCTCTCGAGCGAGCCGCCCATTCCCTGAAAGGCTCAGCGTCCAACCTTTTCGCGACCGGCGTGACTCAGGCTGCCGCAAAACTGGAAGAATCCGCGCGCTCCGGCGACTCTTCACGCTCTCGCGAACAGTTTCAGGCGCTTGAAAGCGAAGTGGAAAAACTTCTGCGCGAACTCGAAGCTCTCTCGCGAAAGGTGGCCAGTTGACATCGCTCTCGATTTTCGCGAGGAAGTCGCCTTCGGATTGGTTCCGCGGGAAATCCCCGGCCTCTTTCAGCGAGGCGATCCAGTATCGTCTGGTGATTGCGCTCGGATTCACCGTCCTTTACGTAGCGTTGGATCACTCCGTCGTTTTTTTTCAGATATGGGAGGGAATCAGCGCCTGGTACCCTCCCGCCGGACTTGCCCTGGCGCTTCTCGTAGGACTTGATCTTGCTTACGCACCGCTTCTGTTGATCGCGGGGATGATCGCGGCAGGCGTCAACTATCCTCTGTCAGCGTTTTCGGTGGGATTTTGGGTTGTCAACTTCGTCGTCGCGATCGGATACACGTGCGCTGCTTACATGTTGCGCCGTCTCCGCGTTAACATCGCTTTCCGTTCTCTCCGCGATGTGAATCTGTTTGTGATGGTGGCATTGGCAGCTTCATTTTGTGTCGCGGCTGCGGGCTCGGCAGCCTTCGTTTGGGCTGGAACGCTGCGACAAGCCGATTATCCCAAAGCGGTATTGAATTGGTGGATTGGCGATGCAGTTGCGCTGATTTGTCTCACGCCGTTTCTGCTCGTTCATGTCACTCCCTGGCTGCGCCGACGAGCTTTCCCCAAAGATTCGGTACTTTCACAACCTGATTCACCGCCATCCATCCGAGCGGTGAGCGGTTCTCCGGTCACCCGCACAATTGAAAGTTGCGCCCAAGGCGCCAGCATCCTTCTTTCCTTGTGGTTTGTGTTTGGCTGGAACCTGCTGAAGAGCTATGACCTTTTCTATCTTTTCTTTTTGCCAATTCTTTGGATTGCGGTTCGCCGCGGATTGCGAGGAGCCACCAGCGCAGTGGTGCTGCTCAATTCCAGTGCGATGCTGATGCTTCGCATCTATTCGTCGGACTCGCAGCGGCTGACGCTCTTGCAGATTTTGATGTTGATCGTCTCGCTCACCGGACTCTCGATCGGAACGGTGATCTCCGAGCGTGAGCTCGCCGAGCAGGAATCGAGGGAAGGTGAGGCGCGGCTCGAGGCTCTCGTGAAGTCCATTGATGAACTGGTGTTTGAATTTGATGCCGATAATAAATACAAGAACGTCTGGACGAACGACGAAACACTTCTTTTGCGGCCTAAAGGTGATTTGATTGGACGAAAGGTTACCGCGTTTCTCGATGAAGAGAGCACGCGCCCATTTCCTCCGATTTTTCAGCGGGTGCTGCGTACCGGCCGGGGCGAGAGTGTTGAATATCGCATACCCTTTCCTTCCGGGGAGCGCTGGTTCTTGGGCCGGGTTACTGCGATTCCGACGGCGGGAGGCGTGCCTAAAACGGTTTGCATGACGGCGCGCGACATCACCGGCCTCAAACGAGCCGAACAAGATTTGCGCAGCGCCCGCGATGCCGCCGAAGCAGCGAGCCGCGCGAAGAGCGAATTCGTCGCCAATATGAGCCACGAAATACGCACTCCCATGAACGGGATTATCGGGATGACCGAACTGGCCCTTGATACCGAATTGACCGCCGATCAGCGCGAATATATGGAGCTTGTGAAGCTTTCTGCCGATTCATTATTGGCGCTTCTGAACGATATTCTCGATTTCTCCAAAATCGAAGCCGGAAAGATGGACTTGGACCCGCTGGAGTTCGCGGTGCAGGAGAATCTGGACGAAGCCTTGAAACTGATGCGATTTCGAGCCCGGCAGAAAGCCCTCGTGTTCGAATGGCGGATCGCGTCCGACGTCCCGCCGGTATTGATTGGCGACCCCGTAAGGTTGCGACAGGTACTGATCAATCTGGTGGGGAACGCGATCAAGTTTACAGAGCGCGGGGGCATCGATGTGGACGTCGCTTGCGGTCATCGCGAGGGTCAAAGTCTCGAGGTGGTATTCCGGGTGCGCGACACGGGGATTGGAATTCCCTCCGAAAAGCAGGCTCTGATTTTTGACGCCTTCACGCAAGCGGATAGTTCCACAACGCGAAGGTTCGGCGGCACCGGTCTCGGCCTCGCGATATCAAGCAGCCTCATCAAGTTGATGGGAGGCCAGATCTCGGTGGAAAGCGAGCCCGGAAAGGGCAGCACCTTTATGTTTACAGCGAAATTTGGACTACCGGCTGCCGAGTACTTGAATGCGATCCAGCCAAACCATCCAGAGAGGGTACGATGATGATGGACCAAAAAGAAAACAAAGAGCGCATCCTCATTGCCGAGGATGATCCTGTTTCGCGACGCGTGCTCGAGACCCTGCTCAAAAAATGGGGCCACGAAATCGTGGTCGCAAACGATGGTCTGGAAGCAGTGCGCCTGCTGGAGAGCCGGGAGGCTCCGCGACTCGCCGTTCTGGACTGGATGATGCCTGGCTTGGAGGGCGTTCAGGTCTGCCAGCGAATTCGCCAGGACACTACGCGACCGTATATGTACCTGCTGCTGCTCACCGCGCGCAGCCAAAAGGATGATCTCGTGCGCGGACTGGAGTCCGGCGCCGACGACTATCTGACCAAGCCCTTCGACGCACAGGAATTGCGAGCGCGCCTGCACGTCGGGAAGCGAATTTTAGAATTGCAGGACAATTTGATCGCTGCCCGCGAAAAGCTGCTCTACCAGGCCACTCACGACGCGCTCACGGGAATTTCCAATCGCGGAGTGAGTCTGGACGCGCTTCGCCGTGAGCGCTCTCGCCAAACCCGAGAAAGCGGTTTCTTCGCGATCGCGCTGCTCGACATCGATCATTTCAAATACGTCAACGACACATACGGCCACCTCGCCGGGGACGCGGTACTTACCGAGGCGGCTCAGCGAATCAAGAGCTGCATTCGGCCCTACGACACTTTAGGACGTTATGGAGGTGAGGAATTCCTGATTGTCCTTCCTACAGCCGATGGGCCCGGAGCTGCGTGTGTCGCCGAGAGAATCCGCGCAGCATTTGAATCGCAGCCAATCGTCACCGAGCGTGACAAGATCGCGATTACCGTAAGCCTCGGAATCGCCGCGAGTGGAGGACAGAACTCCTTCGATGCGGAATCGCTCTTGCAGAGGGCAGACGAAGCGCTCTATCGCGCGAAGCAGATGGGACGCAATCGTGTGGAAGTCGCAGTCCCATCGATAGAGGATGAGGGCGTGACCTCAGCCTAGTTGCCGGTTGCTAATGACGCAATCAAAGCTGAATCGCTCTGAACCATTGGCATGAGACACTACGACGAATATGGGCCGCAAGAGGGTCTTCGTCGCGCAATCAATAATTAATGCGCCTGCGGAAGAAGTTTTTCGCTGGCACGCCGAGGCCCGTGCGCTTGAGCGATTGACGCCGCCCTGGGAGCCGCTGGAAGTGCTGCAGCCGGCGCCTGGTATACGCAACGGCGACCGCGGAATGCTGCGAGTGAAAGTCGGCCCGTTTCGCGTCCGCTGGGAATTCGAGCACCGCGACTACGTGGAGGGACGTCAATTTCGCGATGTCCAGATTCGAGGTCCATTTCGACGTTGGGACCACACGCATCGCATGATGCCGGAAGGCCCTAAGTCCTGCCGGCTCGAGGATCGCGTCGAATATGAATTGCCCCTTGGATTTATTGGCAGTCTCCTCGGAGGCTGGTTTGTAGACAAGAAGCTGCGGAAATTATTTCGCTATCGGCACAATGTCACGGCAGAAGCAATGGCCGATCAGAACAATAGCAGTGCGACGCCGGAAGTGGCTTAATCAGGGCATCTTATTTGTACATACGGTACCGTATGGTGACGCTGGCATTAACATCTGGTAGCGTCGGGGCGATTCCAGTTTCGCAAGCACAGGAAATTGGTATACATTTAGCGTAGAGAGGTAGCGACTGCGCACGCGCAGAGCGCCGTGGATGTAAGGCGCGAAGGGATTGAGCGATGAATCCTGCCAAGTCAGAATCTGTGGTGAGCGCAAATCCAGCGGCCACCGGTCGCCGCGACTCGCTGACAATCACCGACAACCGCAACGGCCGCCAATACGAAGTTCCCATCAAGCACGATACGATTCGCGCCATCGACCTGCGCCCAATCAAAATTGATCCCTCTGACTTCGGAATGATGAGCTACGATCCGGCGTACTCGAATACGGCGTCGTGCATCAGCAAAATCACGTTTATTGACGGAGATAAAGGAATTCTGCGCTATCGCGGGTACTCGATCGAGGAGCTTTCCGAAAAGAGCACCTATCTCGAAACGGCTTACCTTCTACTCCGCGGCGAACTCCCCACTAAATCGCAACTTGCCGACTGGTCCTATCACGTCACTCATCACACCTTCATTCACGAAAGCATTAAAAAATTTCTCGACGGATTTCACTACGATGCGCACCCGATGGGCATGCTGATTTCCACTGTCGCCGCGCTCTCCACTTTTTATCCCGACGCGAAGGATATCTTCAATCCCGACTCGCGACTTAAGCAAACCTATCGCCTGGTCGGAAAGATGCCCACCCTGGCAGCGTTTGCCTATCGCCATAGCTTGGGCATGCCCTTCGCCTACCCCGATAACGATCTCAGCTATACCGGCAATTTCCTGAACATGCTCTTCCGCACCACGGAACTGAAATACCGGCCGAATCCCACTCTCGAGCGCGCCCTGGACATTCTTTTTATTCTTCACGCCGATCACGAGCAGAATTGCTCCTCGAGCGCCATGCGGGGCGTAGGCAGTTCCCACGTCGATCCTTACTCGGCAACTGCCGCGGCCACCGCGGCGCTTTACGGCCCGCTCCATGGCGGCGCGAATGAGCAAGTGCTCCGCATGCTTCTCGAGATCGGCTCGGTGAAGAATGTGCCGGCGTACATCAAGAGCGTCAAAGCCGGCGAAAAGCTTCTGATGGGCTTCGGCCATCGCGTATACAAAAACTACGATCCGCGAGCCAGGATCGTAAAGCACATCGCCTATGAAGTTTTCGACGTGATGGGCCGCAACCCTCTCATCGAGATTGCGCTCGAATGCGAACGCATAGCGCTCGAAGATGAGTACTTCGTCACACGCCGCTTATATCCCAATGTGGATTTCTATACGGGTCTCATCTACCAGTCGATGGGCTTCCCCGTAACGATGTTTCCGGTCCTTTTTGCGATTCCACGCACTTCGGGCTGGATCGCGCAATGGGAAGAGATGTTGCTAGACCCTGAGCAAAAAATTTCCCGTCCGCGCCAGATCTATCTAGGACACGATTTGCGCGGGTACGTTCCACTTGACGACCGCAGCTGAAAACTGCTCTCTCCCCGTCCCGCTTTGACTCATTCCGCTGTGGCCTTAGTCCATCGGTTTTTTTCCGAAAAGTGATTGCATTCGGGCCTAATCTCTGGCAAAACACCCTGCACGCCTGCAGGGGGCCTCTGTAAATGGAACTATCTACACGTGATTCCGGCACAGCCACGATTGTTGACGTGGTCGGCGACATTACGCTCTATAACTCGCCGGACATGCGCAAAATGCTCATCGATCTGCTGAAGACGCAGCGCAAACCTCGCGTGATCGTGAATATGCTCAGTGTGAAATATATTGATAGCGCGGGCGTTGCTTCTCTGGTAGAAGGTCTAAAAATTGCTAGGGATCTGAAGAGCACATTTGCGCTTTTTGGTCTCAGCCGCACGGCTCGAGAGGTACTCGAGCTCACGCGCCTGATAAAGGTTTTTGAAGTCTATAACAACGAACAAGAAGCTCTGCAGGGTGGCGGCGCACCAGCCGCTCCCGCGAGGTAATTTCCGGTCGGATTCGGCGGGCAATTTTCGGGGATGCCGCCACCCGCCGGGTTTCACCAATGGCATTTACTGAATCAGTCGGCGCAGCGACAATTAACGGCCTAGCCTACGTTGGTGGCTTGGCTCGCATCACGGGGGGCGCCGCCAAGGCCCTCTTCGTCGAACCCGGTCGCGTTGGAAAGCTCCTCAGTCGCTCGATTCATCAAGCGATGGCTGTCGGCGTGGAAGCCATTCCCATCGTTTCGCTCATTTCTTTCTTCATCGGATTGATTTTTGCGCTTCAAAGCGCCTATCAACTTCGCAAACTTGGCGCTCTCCAATTCGTTGCCGCGGCAGTCGCCATCGCAATCACGCGCGAGCTTGGCCCCCTGATGACGGCGGTCATGGTGATTGGCCGTTCCGGTTCTTCTTTCGCCGCAGAAATCGGCACAATGAAGGTCAACGAAGAAATCGATGCGATGGAAACGATGGCGCTCGAGCCAGTCCGTTTCCTCGTCGCTCCTAAATTGATCGCGATGATGCTCATGCTGCCCTGCCTCACCACCTGGGCCGATTTCATGGGCGTCGTAGGCGGAGGAGTGTTCGGCGTCACCAGCGGCCCCTTCACGTGGCATTCCTATTTCCAGGCCACGCTAGACGCACTGGTGAGGCGCGACATTCTCACAGGTTTGGTCAAGAGCATCATGTTCGGCGTTGTGATCACCGCCGTCGGCTGCATGGAGGGATTTTCGACCGGCCTCGGTTCCGAACAGGTGGGCCGCTCCACAACTTCGGCGGTCGTTAAATCAATTTTCATGGTCATTTTTGTAGACGTCATTTTTACAGCCATTTTTTATTTCGCGATGCCGGACTGAACGGACTATGTCACCCGACCCTATCGTGAAACCGCCAGAGAGCCGCGCCGACGGTGGCCCCGCGATCTCCGTGCGCAACTTGCGCGTGAATTACGGCGAGCGTGAGATTCTGCACAGCATCAGCTTCGACATCAGTCCCGGCGAGACGCTCGTGATCCTCGGCGGCTCGGGCTCTGGCAAAAGCACGTTGTTGCGCACGCTGGTGGGACTTGAAAAACCCAGCGGCGGCGAAATCTGGATTCGTGGAAAGAATTTTGCGGCGCTGGACGACGCGAGCCGCGACGAGCTTTTGAAAAAAATGGGCATGTCGTTTCAAGGCGGCGCCTTATTCGGCTCGATGACCGTCGGCGATAACGTCGCGCTTCCGCTTCGCGAGCACACCCCTCTCGACGACTCCACAATTGAAATCATGGTCCGCCTGAAACTCGATCAGGTTGGCCTCTCAGGATTTGAGAATTACATGCCCGCACAGCTCAGCGGTGGAATGAAAAAGCGCGCCGCCATTGCGCGCGCCTTGGCCATGGATCCGGAGATTCTCTTCTTCGACGAACCATCCGCTGGTCTCGACCCGATCATCGCCGCCGGCATCGACGAACTCATCCTGAAATTAAAAAAAGCGTTTCGCATGACGATCGTCGTCGTCACCCACGAACTCGCCAGCGCCTATTTGATCGCCGATCGAATGATCCTTCTCGATAAAGGCGTCATCGTCGCCAATGGAACTACGGCCGAGCTGCAAAAGAGCCTGCAGCCGCGCGTGCGCCAATTTCTCGATCGCGTTCCGGAGCCGGAAATTTCAACGGAGCTGGATTATCTGCAGATGTTGACGGGAGAGATTCCGCCGTTGCGGCAATGATGGAGGGCGCGGAGCTCATGCTATACTCCGCGCGCCTGAGGGGGACCTTCCCGAAACATCGGGCGGGATATTAAGGAAGCCAATGGAATCGAAGCGAGAACAGGCACTCGTCGGATTATTCGTAGTCGTGGCATCGGCATTACTGATCGCCACCATCTTGTATCTTTCCGGCAGCCTCTCCAGCGGGTTGGTCCCGTATCGCACCTATTTCAAGAACGCGGGCGGAATGATTCCTGGCACCGAGGTTCACTACGCCGGCGGTCCGAAAATAGGGCGCGTCACGAAGGTCGCTCCAGATCCGAAAGATCCCACGCGCATGGAGGTCGATTTCTGAATTGAGCCCAGCGTTCCGGTTAAGACCGACAGCTAAAGCGACGGTCGCCAGCACCAGTCCCCTGGGAGAAAATTTTCTTGGTCTTCTCGCCGGGACTCCTCCGGCCCCGCACGCGCCGCCGGGTTCGACGCTTCCCTCCAAAGAATATGTCAGCTTTGCAGACATCGGTGACATGCTCTCCGGCCTCGGCCCTTCCGCTCAGGAGCTAATCACCCATTTGAATGATCGCGTAATGGAGATGAAGGTAACGCTGGCGCGCGTGAATGACGTGCTCGATGACGAGAATCGCGCCAACATCAAAGCTACCATCGGCAACATAAAAGGCATGCTCGCTGAAAATCGCCCTGCCATTCGTTCGTCGCTGAATCACATAAACGATGCGAGCGCAAAGCTCAGCCCTCTCCTCGATAAGTTCAACAACCTCTCCGACAAAGCCAACGAGCTGATCGCCCACATGGACGGCGTCATCACCGATCCCAACGTCAAGGAGTCCATCGATAAGTTGAAGCAAACTCTAACGCAAGCGAACGAATTGACCACCCGGCTGAACAACCTGATGGATGCCAATTCCGAGAACCTCGACGAGATCATCGACAACCTCCGCGCCGTCTCGAACAACATGCGCGAATTCACCGAAACCATTAAGACTCGTCCGTACACTTTGATTCGCACCTCAAGCCCGAAGCCGCACCAGACGGGTCAGGCGCCGAAGTAAGGCTGAAGAGACAGGAGCTTTGAAAGGAACATTAATGCGTCGCGCGAACAGTGCTGTGCTGGTGGCGGTACTTGTAGGAGTTCTGTCAGGATGTGGCGGCACGCGTCCTACCAAATACTACGTGCTCGACGTTCCCGCTCCGCCCACCACTCAGTCGTCCACCGCGTATCCTGTCTCCCTGCTTGTCGCCAGGCCCGTCACCTCGCACCTCTATCGCGATGACCGCATCGTTTTCGGCGCGGGTCCGGTGGAACTTGGCACTTATGAGTTTGAGCGCTGGGCTCAATCCCCCGCCGACATGATGCAGGATCTCCTCGTCAGCTACTTGCGCAACTCCAAACAATACCGCTCCGTTCTTCGCCCCGGAAGTAATGCGAGGGGTGATTACATTGTTCGCTCTTACCTGCGCTCACTCGCTGAGATTGACTCACCGGATTTTGTCGCCCGCTTTGCCATCCATCTCGATCTATACGATCCGAAGAAGGGCGCCACTGTCTGGAGCGGCGACTACTCCCATGACGAACCTGTGGGAAGCAAGACCGTTACGGCGGTTGTCGAGGCACTCGACAAGAATGTTCGCGCCGGGCTGCAGCAACTCACCTCGGAAATGGGCCAGTACTTCGCCGAGCATCCGCCTACAGCGCCGTCACAGGCCGCCAAATAGCGGCTCGGTCTGGGCGGCCCGTTCCATCTCTGCCAAATCCGCTGTTTCGTTTTGAAATTTCCCCACTGATGCGTATTGGCTCATCTATTCGCTCCTAGCTGCCGATACGACATTCAAGGCGCCTTTGTCACAGGTGTCGTTGCGGGGGACCCTTGGATTTCCTGAGGCAGCTTTTCGGCTCGGGCGACTTCCAGCCACACGGCTTCTGCTATCTCTGGAACGCCCGGCTGGTCTGGCTGCACGCGATCTCAGATCTGCTGATAGGGCTCGCGTATCTTACGATTCCGGTCACGCTCGTCTGGTTCATTCGCAAACGGCGGGATCTTCCCTTCAGCTGGATCTTCGTCTGCTTCGGAGTATTCATCGTTGCCTGTGGCGCCACGCACGTCTTGGAAGTCTGGAATCTCTGGCACGCGAACTATTGGCTCGCCGGCGTGATCAAGGCCATCACAGCGGCTGCCTCCATTCTCACTGCGATCCTTCTGATTCGACTGGTGCCGCAGGCCCTCGATCTTCCCAGCTCTAAGCAGTGGCTCCTTGCCAACGCCGCGCTTCAGCAGGAGGTGCAAGATCGGCGTGAACTCGAGCTCACTCTCCGCATCAGCGAGTCGATGTATCGCGAACAGGCCGAACTTCTCGAGCTAACTCACGACGCTATTTTCGTCCGTAGCCTCGAGAAGAAGGTTCTCTACTGGAATCGCGCAGCCGAGCGGCTCTACGGCTGGCAAAAGGAAGAGGCCCGCGGAAAAATTACTCACGAGCTTCTTCATACTGTTTCCCCGAAACCCTTGGAAGAAATTCAGGCCGACGTATTTGAAAAAGGTTACTGGGAAGGCGAACTCATTCATACCCGCCGCGATGGAGCGCAAATCACAGTCTCCAGCCGCTGGGCTTTGCGCGTGGATGCCAATGGCAAACCGCTTTCCATTCTCGAAAGCAATCGAGATGTTACCCATCGCAAGTTGGAAGAAGCGAAGTTTCGGAATCTTCTCGAATCGGCCCCTGATGCAATCGTGATCGTCGACGAACACGGCCGCATCGTTCTGACGAATGCCCAAACGGAGAAATTGTTTGGTTATCCGCGTCACGAATTGCTGCACGAGCCCATCGAAATCCTCATTCCGCCTCGGTTTCATGGCCAGCATGCCGTACATCGCACCAGCTATGCTCATGCGCCTCGCCCTCGGGCTATGGGAGCTGGTTTGGAACTTTACGGCCGCCGCAAGGACGGCACTGAGTTTCCCGTTGAAGTCAGTCTGAGCCCGCTCGAAACAGAAGAGGGCAAGCTCGTCTCCAGTGCAATCCGCGATGTTTCTACCCGCAGGCAAGCCGAACAAGAGGTCGAGCTCCGCAGACAGGAATTGGCCCGCTCCAACGCCGATCTAGCCGCCGTCAACCAGGAGCTCGAAGCCTTCAGTTACTCCGTCTCTCACGATCTGCGCGCTCCCTTGCGCCACATTGATGGGTTCGCCCGCATTTTGAAAGAGGAGCATGCTGCAGAGCTGTCCGAAGAGGCTCAGCGCTATCTCGAACGCATCCTCCATGGCGCGAATCATATGGGCCAGCTTGTGGATGACCTCCTGAATCTCGCCAAGGTCGGAAGAAAAGAGCTGGTCCGCCAAAGAACGAAGCTCGACGTGCTTGTTCGGGAGACGCTTGCCGACTTGCCTGAAACGGAAAACCGTGCCGTTGAGTGGCGCGTTGAACCGTTGCCGGAAGTTGACTGCGACCCCGGCTTGCTCAAATTAGTCTTCAACAATCTTCTTGGCAATGCCCTCAAATTTACGCGCGGCCGCCAGCCCGCCGTGATCGAAATCGGCACACTCGACTCCGCTGAGATGACCACAATTTTTGTCCGCGACAATGGTGTGGGCTTCGATCCCAAGTATGCCGATAAACTTTTTGGAGTCTTCCAACGCCTTCATCGCCAAGAAGACTTCGAGGGCACAGGCATCGGCCTGGCTACCGTTCAGCGAATTATTCGCAGGCACGGTGGCGAAGTTTGGGCCGAATCTGAACTGGATCGTGGCGCCACATTCTGTTTCTCGCTCGGCGGTCGGTCATCAGCCGCACGCGAGCCCCGGCCTGTGGAGGTGAGTGACCGTGCCTGAAGCCGTCGAAATCTTGTTGGTCGAAGACAATCCTGCTGACGCCGAGCTGACGATTCACGCTCTCCGGAAAAGCAAGCTGGTCAATCACATTTGCCTTCTGCAGGACGGCGCCGAGGCTCTTGATTTTCTCTTCTGCCGGGGCGCCTACTCCATGCGGAGATTCGACACTCCTCCCCGTCTGATCCTCCTCGATTTGAAACTCCCCAAGGTCGACGGCATTGGAGTCCTCGAACAAATAAAAAGCGACACACGAACGAAAGCTATTCCGGTGATCCTTCTCACTTCCTCTAAGGAAGAGCGTGATGTGGCAAGAAGCTACAAGCTCGGCGTGAACAGTTACATCCAAAAACCGGTGAGTTTCACGGAGTTTCAAGACGTTGTGAGGCAGCTCGGCCTGTATTGGCTGATAGCCAATAGCAAGCCACCAGCTTCCGCATTCTCTTAGGAGTCTCGACTCGATGTCGGAAATCGCGTCCGAAAAAGAACCGCTTCGAGCAAAATCGCCGCTTCGTCTGCTCCAGGTGGAGCATGAGGCCGACGATATAGAACTCTGCCTGCGCGAGTTGAAGAAATCCGGGCTTCACTTTGAAGTTGACACCGTCGCCGCCAGGGAGCTTTACGTTCAGAAACTAATCGAGAAGCCTTTCGACGTCGTCATCGCCGACTATCGCCTGCCTGGCTGGACGGGAATGGACGCGCTAGCCGAAATCAAGCAACGCGATCTCAATATTCCGCTAATTCTCGTCACGGGCACGCTGGGTGATCGTCTCGCAGTGGAATGTATCAAGGAGGGAATCACCGATTACGTCTTGAAAGACCAGTTGGCCCGCCTTCCCGCTGCCCTGATTCGAGCGCGCGAAGAAAAGGAGTTGCGCGACGCCGAAACCCGCGCCATGGACGCGCTTCGTGCCAGCGAAGCTCGCTATCGAGGCCTGGTCCAAAACGCAACTTACGGAATGCTCTGGGTCACCGGCGAAGGGAATCTTCTCGCCGTAAATCCGGCATTCGTCCGCATGCTGGGATACAACTCCGCCGAAGAACTTCTCGCCATTGGTAACACCACTGCGCTTTACCGTGATCCCGCGGCATCGACGAAACTCCGCGAAAGGTACAGGGCCAGTGGGCACGTAGAGGCCACCGTCGAATGGAAACGCAAAGACGACAAAATCATCACCGTACGGCTCAGCGGCCGCCGCGTCATCGACCCCGAACAGAATGGCGAGTGCGCGGAAGTCATCGTCGAGGATGTTACCGAGCGCCTGGCTCTCGAAAAACAACTGATGCAGGCTCAAAAGTTCGAAGCCATCGGCCAGCTCGCCGGTGGAATCGCCCACGACTTCAACAACATGATCGGAGCCATCATGGGCTGGTCCGATATTGGGATGGAAGAGACCGAAGAAGGCGCTCGCCTCCGCCGCCATTTTCAAAAAATCCACCAGCAGGCCGAACGCGCCGCCGCGCTCACTCGTCAGCTCCTGGCTTTTGCTCGCCGCCAGATTCTAGAGCCGCGCAATATCGACCTGAACCAGAGCGTCACCGAAACTCTCAACCTCCTCGAAAAGGTGATTGGCAGCAATATCGAGATCAAGACCATCCTCGCGCCAGCTCTCTCCCTCGTTCGCGCTGATCCCACGCAAGTCGAGCAGGTGCTCATGAATCTCTGCATCAACGCTCGCGACGCCATGCCCGAGGGCGGTTCCTTGCTCATCGAGACCGCGCTTGTCATCTTCGACACGGAATACTGTGCCCACCAACCATTCGCCCGCCCCGGCGACTACGTGATGCTCTCAGTCACCGATACGGGAACGGGAATGGACACGGCCACCATCGATCGCATCTTTGAGCCGTTTTTCACCACCAAGGAACTGGGCAAGGGCACCGGTCTTGGCCTCGCCACGGTATACGGCATCGTCAGGCAACACGGCGGATTCACCCATGTGTATAGCGAACTGGGCGTCGGAACTACATTTCGCACATATTTTCCAGCCGCACCGCTCGCAACCAAATCCGTTGAAATAGTCGAGGACACGCAACCGGTTCGCGGCGGCGTCGAGACGATTCTCGTTGTAGAAGATCACCCCGGGCTGCGCGAACTTGCTTTCGAAACTCTCACCAACCTCGGCTACAAAGTGATTCTCGCCTCTGACGGCGAGCAGGGGCTGCATGAATTTGAAAGCCGCCGCGACCAAATCAATCTTCTTCTCTTGGATGTTGTTCTGCCCAAATTGAGCGGCCCGCAAATTTACTCGCGTATTTGCGAAATCAAGCCCGATGTTTCCGTGATTTTCGCAACGGGTTACAGCGCTGATATCGCCTCGCTTCAAAAGGCCCAACAGAAAGGCTTGCCGGTGCTGCAAAAGCCCTACTCCCCGCGAAGCTTAGCGCGGAAGGTCCGCGACACCTTGGATCAACCCCGGGTTCCCGTTGTGCAAGAAAATGTGCAAGAAAAGCCCTGTAATTCGCCTCACCCCGCCGCACTTCATCACGATTAGCGTTGACACCATTTCTTCCCTCGTGGTATTTCAGAATTAATCCGTGGACACCGGCTTCTTGCCGGGTTGCTGGGTCGTCAGACGCGGAAGTACCACCCAAAGGACGATCCGGCAACGAGCCCACCCACCCCGGGAGGTGGAATGCCGCTTGGCTTTCACCTCCCTTTTTTATGCCTGTCTTTGTAATGCCGGTTTTCTGCTGATTGCGGCGCAGTGGCGCGCCGCCTCGCGATCGCTTGCTTACTCAAGCACTTGCGGGGTTATAATGCGCACTCGGCAGCCACTTAGGATCGCGCCAGTATTTGAATGTGGGGGAGGGGACATGGGCCTGCAAATTGCCGCGCGTAAAGCCGGAAACGTCACCATCCTCGATCTGCAAGGCCGTATTACAATCGGCACCAGCAATGACGCTCTTGGTGCCGAATTGCGACGCCTCGCCGAAATCGCCCCCTGCGACATCCTTGTCAATCTCTCTGGCGTTCAACAGGTAGACAGCTCCGGCATCAGCACGCTGGTTCGTTCCTTCGTCACGCTCGAACGCAACGCCGGCAGCCTGAAGCTTCTCAATCCCACCGGCCACGTCCGCGAAGTCCTCGAACTCACGCGCCTCATCCAATCCATCCCCACCTACACCGACGAAGCAAAAGCCGTCGCCAGCTTCCGCGGCGGCGCCGCCCTGGCCTAATCCGGCCGCAAGCAGTATTTGATTTCGTGAAAGTAGTTTCGGAAAAAGAAAATAAACCGGCGGGATAAATTAAGTGAAGACCTAAGCGTTCTTCTTCAGGTCCGCCAGCACGAGCTTCGCGACTTCCTTCAGCGTGTCAAACACACCCTGCCCGGTAACTGCAACCGCCTCCATCGAAGGCTCACCCTTCACGCTAAGCTGTTTCTGTAATTCCTCTACGGGCAGCACGTTCGGCAGATCGCGCTTATTCAACTGCAACACGTAAGGAATCGTATCGAAATTCAAATTGTGATCCTTCAGATGTTCGCGCAGGTTGTCGAGTGTTTCGAGGTTCGCATCCAGCCGCTCTTCCTGCGAATCCGCCACGAACACCACTCCATCCGCGCCCTTCAAAATCAATCGTCGGCTCGCCTCGTAAAACACCTGCCCCGGAACGGTATACAAATGAAAACGAGTCCGAAATCCGCGCACAGTCCCCAGGTCGAGCGGTAGAAAATCGAAGAAAAGCGTGCGATCCGTCTCGGTGGCGAGCGACACCATCTTTCCCTTTTGGTTCGACCCCGTGTGCTCGTAGATCCACTGCAGGTTCGCGGTCTTCCCGCCAAGGCCGGGGCCATAGTAGACAAGCTTGCAGTTAATTTCGCGCGCGGGAAAATTAATAAACGGCACAATTTCCTCAGTTTTGCAGCCGAGGTTACTTATAGCACAGCCTCGCACCACCGCCAACGCGACCGCCACCCCGTGCTTCGCAATTGACAACTCTCCGCCGCACTGCCAGTTAGCAGGAATTCACCCGCGGACTGACATTCTGTGTCCAATCCGCCAAAAATCAGCCCGCCACCTACCTTGAGCCCTGCATTGACGCAGGTGCCCGACTTTGCTATGTTTCCTCGACAGTAATACGGAGCCACCACGTGAAGCATCGCGCAGCCCGCACCTCTCGATCCCCGAGAAGTAGCCAGAAGATGCTGAAAACAAAGAGCTTGAAAGCGATCGCCAAGGCAAAAGTCATGCCTCCCGATCCCGAGGCGGGCGCCAAGCTCGCTCAGCTCAAATTCTACGAAGAGGCTCTTAAGTATTTTCAGCAGCAGAAGTTTCAACGCGCCAAGCAGTCCCTGGAACGCGCCCTGGAAGGTCCCAGCAGGGAACTCCGCGATCGCGCGCAAGTTCATGTCCGCATTTGCGAACAGCGCATCTCGCGCCTGCCGGCTGCTGCGCCAAAATCCGCCGAGGATCACTACACGCAGGGCGTCGCGCTCATGAATCTGGGCCGCTGGGACGAAGCCCGCGAGCATCTTGATCGCGCCCGCAAATCCGCCCCTAAAGCCGACCACATCGTGTACGCGATGGCCGCGCTCGATTGCCTCACCGGCGAAGCTGATTCTGCCATGCAGAATCTGAAAATCGCCATCCAGCTTCGCCCCGAAAATCGCTACCACGCCCGCAATGACGAGGACTTCGCATTCTTGCAGGAAGACCCTCGATTCACCGAGCTGCTCTACCCCGAGCGAGACGGTTCGAGCGCCTAGCCTCAATTTTCTTCCGTGAAAAATAGTTCGCACCCTCGCGTCCGCCCAGTTCGCATCGTGGCACTCGGCGGCGGCACCGGACTCTCCACAGTCCTGCGCGGACTCAAGCAGCACATCGGCGATCCCAAACGCGGGATCGAGCGGCCCATCTCGGATCTCGCCGCGGTCGTCACCGTCACCGACGACGGCGGAAGTTCTGGCCGTCTTCGCCGCGATTATCGCGTCCTCCCGCCGGGCGACATTCGCAATTGCATGGTCGCGCTTTCAAAAGACGAGGACCTCCTCGGCAAATTATTTCAATACCGCTTTTCCGCCGGCCGAGGCCTCGCCGGCCACAGCTTCGGCAATTTATTTCTCACCGCCCTCACCAATATCACCGGCGATTTCCCGGAAGCAGTGCACGTTTCCTCGCAGGTGCTCGCAATTCGCGGACGCATCTTTCCTTCGACGACCGAGAACGTCACCCTCGAAGCCGAGCTCGAAGATGGTTCCCTCGTGGCCGGCGAAACAAGAATTTCCCGCTCGAAGCAGCGAATCCGCCGCATTCGTCTCGTCCCGCGCCGCGTTCGTCCGCTCTCCGAAGTGCTCGCCGCGCTTCACTCCGCAGACTTGATTCTCGTCGGCCCCGGCTCGCTCTACACCAGCATCATTCCCAATCTCCTGGTCGAGGGCGTCACAAAAGCGATCGCCCGCTCGAGCGCCAAATGCGTTTACATCGCCAACCTCATGACGCAACCTGGCGAGACCGAGCACTACTCCGTCGCCGATCACGTCCGCGCCATCTACGAACACACCCGCGTTCCCATATTCCACTCGGCGGTGATCAATCGCACTCCGGCCTCCCCGCAAATGTTGCGCCGCTATCGCAAACAAGGCGCCGAGATTGTGAAGCCTTCGCTCACTGAACTGAAGCGGATGCGTTTGCCCTATATCACCTCCGATCTTCTGCAACAGCGCGGCAAGATCCGCCACGATACCAGCCGCCTCGCTAAACTCCTCCTGCGCGAATTCGTCACGCAGCATCCCCGCCACTGATTGCTGTCCTGTTTTGCGTCAGTCTAAAGGCACTTTCAAAAAGCCTTTTCTTGCGCCTCGTTCCCCCTGTTCGTATACTTGCCCGCGCTGTTTATGAGCCATATTGGCGTAATTTGTGACTGCCTATAACAACGTCCATTTCCGAACGCTTTCATTCATGCTCGTCAGATTCCTCCAGGAGGTGTCATGTCTGCGGCTGCGCAGGATGAATTAAACGTTTATCAGTCTGCGGAAGCGCGCTTCGAAATCGCTGCGCATAAGCTGAATTTGGAAGATGGCCTCTACCGCTATCTGAAATATCCCAGCAAGGAAATCACGGTTTACATTCCAGTTCCGCTCGACAACGGCAAGCTCGAAGTCTTCACCGGCTATCGCGTGCTGCACTCCACGATTCGGGGTCCCGGTAAAGGCGGCATCCGCTTCGACCCAAACGTCAGCCTCGATGAAGTCCGCGCCCTCGCCGCTTGGATGACTTGGAAATGCGCGGTCGTCAATATTCCTTTCGGTGGCGCGAAGGGCGGCGTGATCTGCGATCCGAGCAAACTCTCAAAAACCGAAATCGAGCGCATCACCCGCCGCTATACCGCCGAGCTGAGCGAATGGTTCGGGCCCGAGCGCGATGTTCCCGCGCCGGACATCGGCACCAACGCGCAAACCATGGCCTGGGTGATGGACACCTACGCCATGCACGTCCGTCAGGCTACCACCGCCGTCGTCACCGGCAAGCCGCTTGAACTCGGCGGCTCACAAGGCCGCACCGAGGCTACCGGCCGTGGCTTAATGATTTGCTGCGACAAAGCCATTCAGAAACTCGGAATGCAGCGCCGCGGCGCTCGCGTCATCATTCAGGGCTTTGGCAACGTCGGCTCCCAGGCCGCCGACCTGATGCACAAGGCGGGCTACAAGATCATCGGCGTTGCGGACATACACGGCGGTCTTTACAACGAAGGCGGCTTCGACATCCCGAAACTAGTCGAATGGGTCTACGGCCAGCGCAAACCACTTCCTGATTTCCCGGGTGGCGGCGAGAAAATGAGCGCGCAGGAAGTGCTTTTCCACCCCTGCGAGATTCTCGTTCCCGCGGCCACCGAAAATCAGATCACCACGAAAAATGCTCACCGCGTGGATTGCAAAATCCTGTGCGAGGGCGCCAACGGCCCCACCACGTCGCACGCCGACCCGATCATCGAGAAAAAGGGAATCTTTATCATCCCGGACATTCTCGGCAATGCCGGCGGCGTCACCGTCAGCTATTTCGAGTGGGTGCAGGATCGCCAGGGCTTTTTCTGGCGCGAGAGCGAAGTGAATGAACGCCTGCAGGACGTGATGGAACAAAGTTTCGATCAAGTTGTGCTTTACGCCGAAACCCACGGGGTGAATAATCGTATCGCTGCATACATTGTGGCGATCGATCGCGTGGCCCGCGCACTGAAATTGCGCGGCATCTACGCATAGCGACAGCCGCACAGTAGGGGCACGGCATGCCGTGCCCGATCGACCGGTGGGAAGAAGCTGCCCATCGTCATCTTGAATGTAAGCGTCGTTCGCGACGGAGGCAATTCTGTACCCTGAAGCCATTTCGCCGGGCGCTCTAAAAACCGAGGACGAACACCGCCGCGACATTTGCGCCGTCGGCCGCTGGATTCACGATCGCGGCTACGTTGCCTCCACCGACGGCAACATCTCGCTCCGCCTCGACCCTCGCCGCATTCTCACTTCTCCCACCGGCATCAGCAAAGGCATGATGACGCCCGACGATCTCGTCGTCACCGATCTTCAAGGTCACAAGCTGAGCGGCCGCCGCAACGCCAGTTCCGAACTCGGCATGCATCTCCTGATTTACAGCCGCCGGCCCGACATCAATGCCGTTTGCCATGCGCACCCGCCTGCTGCCACTGGCTATGCGGCTGCCGGCATTCCGCTTAACAAAGCTATCCTTTGCGAACTCGTTCTCTCCCTCGGCTGCATTCCGGTCGCGCGCTACGGCACTCCCGGAACCAGCGAACTCACCGAAGCTCTCGAACCGCTCGTCCAAAGCTACGAAGCAATCTTGATGGCCAATCACGGCGTGGTCTGCTACGGGCAGGATCTCCTCTCCGCTTTTTTCCGCATGGAGACCACCGAACACTTCGCTCGCGTCTCCCTCGTAACCGAATTAATCGGCAAACAAGTCTTGCTTTCCAGCGGAGATGTGGAAAAATTGCTCGCGGCGCGCGCCCGTTACGGCGTTCAAACAGCTTCGTCAATCGGCCCAGACTGTCCAGTCACGGCAGACGCCGCCGATTCCGAGCGAATCACGCTGACGCGTCGCGAACTCGAAGCGCTCGTGGATGAAGCCGTACAGAAAGAGCGCTCGCGCCGCTAGCGCAACAGGCCGTGTTCGAATTTTCGAAAAGCTTTGTAGGCCGCGGTTTTAACCGCGGCAATTGCCAAACCAGAAAAAAGGGGCTTTAGCCCCTGAAGTACATCAGGCCTGTTTCAGACGGACACCAGACAACGTTCAGAAGTGGTTGCCGGAGGATCCAGAATGGGCGAAGCACTCGGTATGATCGAAACGCGCGGCATGGTTGCGATGATCGAGGCCTCAGACGCGATGGTAAAAGCGGCCAAGGTCACGCTCGTCGGTTGGGAGAAGATCGGTTCCGGCTACGTCACCGCGATGGTCCGCGGCGATGTGGCTGCCGTGAAAGCGGCCACCGACGCCGGCGCCGCCGCTGCGCGCCGCGTGGGCGAATTGATCGCCGTCCACGTCATCCCGCGGCCGCATCAATCGCTCGAGGATGTGTTGCCCATCGGCAAGACCCCGATGGTAGCCGCCAAGTAGCCGTCGGCAAAGCGCCGAGGCTCGGCGCACCAGCGCGCAACTGTCACCGGTCGTCGTCGGATGTCATGGTCTGGTCGTTGTCGAAGAATTGGTTTGGTTGGTTTCCGGTCGGAGCCCCCTGCTTTAGCAGGGGGAGCTGGACTTCAGTCCAGCGGAAAAAGCGCCCAAGAACAAGGGGCTTTAGCCCCGGGAAGTACGATTCAGAAATGATCACAAACTCGAACCCGATTGCGCCGCAAATTCACGCCTGTCGCCAGTTTCGCAGCTCAGGCGAGCGGAATTGACCTGAGGCCTTTGACGCAAGCTGAAAGCCTGATCGGGACGTAAAAAGCTTTATCAGAACAAATCAATCTCATGCTTCTCGCTCGCATCGTCGGCACCGTCGTTTCCACTCGCAAAGACCCGCGCCTCGAAGGCAAAAAGCTGCTCATCGTAAAGCCCATCAATCCCGAAGGCGGCGACGAATCCGGCTACTTGATCGCCTTGATACCGTTGACGCCGGCTTCCGCGAAACCGTCCTCGTCGTCTCCGGCAGCTCCGCCCGCCTGGCCGCCGAATGCAAGGACCGCCCCGTCGACGCCGCCATCATCGGCATCGTCGACACGATCCAGCTAGACGCCCACCACGAAGCCGAACTCGCCGCCGCCCGAAAGAAATGACCCAACACCCGCTTACAGTAGGGCAGAAGCATGATTCTCGGCCGCGTCATCGGCAAAGTCGTCGCTACCATGAAAAACGACACACTCATCGGCCAACGCCTGCTCATCGTGCAGCCAATCGACCGTCACGGCCGCGATAAAGGTAAAGCGATTGTCGCGCTCGATTCGGTAGGCGCCGGAGCGGGTGAAACCGTTTACTGGTGCCGAGGAAAAGAAGCCAGCTTTCCATTTCTTCCGGTCGAGGTTCCCACGGAAGCAACAATCGTAGGAATCGTCGACGAAATCAACGTCCCCACAGAATCCGGGAATTCCTGAATGCTGATCGCGCGCGTCGTCGGTGACATAGTCGCCACTCAAAAAGATCCGTCGCACCACGCCCGAAAAATCCTGCTCGTGCAGCCGCTGAATCTCGACGGCTCCGATCGCGGCGAAGCTGTTGTCGCCCTCGATGCCGTGGATGCCGGAATCGGTGAGCGCGTGCTGCTTTCCGCCGAAGGCTTTTGCGCGATGACCGCCGTCGGCCGCCCCAACTCCCCCATCGACACCGCCGTAATCGGCATAATCGACGAAGTAACGCTGATCGAAAACATAAAGTAACGGATCCCAGTAGGAGCGGGTCTCAGACCCGCCCGCGCAGCCCACTCCACCACCGCGCCACCCACATCCGATCTTGCCTGTCCTCTGACGATCGCAAAACCAAGTTCACGCAAACGCCACAATCGCGGCGCAAGTCCGAAATGGCGAGGCGCTTGTTCTGAGCCTGTTATTTGATTGCTTTGAAACAACTCACCCAAAAAAAAGGCAGCGCTCGCTGCATCGAGCGCTGCCCATTCCGCGACCACCAACAAATCCCAGCTGCGTCAGATCGTTACTTTCCCGCTACCGTGCCACTCGTCACCGAAATGTATTTGGCCTTGCCGCCAAAATGAACCTCGGCGATTTGGTTGCTATCCAGCACGACGGAGGTGTACGAAGCCTTGCTCTGCCCGTCTTTCCACTCGATCGGTGCTTCCGCCACCACTTTTCCATCGCGTGAGATCGTCATTTTCGTTTCATCTGCCGACACTTGATACGTTCCGGGCTTGAGATCTTTGCCGGCCAGCGTCGCGGAGCTATGTAGATCGACGGCAATATGAGAAACCGGCTTGACTGTTTTTGAATCGTCGGCGCGAGCTGCGATTGGAATCGCCAGAGCAAGCGCCGCCAGGATTGTCACCACAAAATTCATTCGACGATGTTCCATTTTCATTTCTCCTTGTTCTCACTCGCCCCTTGCAATGCTTAGACGCGATGATTCCTGCACCGAGAGCGCCATTTCAAAAGATTCATAAAAAAAGCCTTGCAGCAATCGTTACAACTAAATCACTCCGTATGCGGACACCATGCGTGCGAAAGCGAACAGCTTGCTCGGGCCAGCGAGTAAAAATGGGTAAAAAATCAACACTCTCCGAATTTTCGGAGAAATGCCAAACGCTGCAAAATGCGTTTTCGCTGCGCTCTTCTTGTATACGGAGCGCTGCGGCGATTAGTTCCGGCGTAATAGAAAATTAACAATATTTATCAAGATTCGGATTTGTGTTGCTGATTAGGTTGCACCCTTTTGGTGCATACGCCTTTTCTGGCCTGCGGGGCCCAGATTGACACCCTGACCACGCTCAGGAATAATCGCTCGACATGATCGGTTCGCTTCGCGGCAAGCTCATTGAGAAACGGCCTAACCAGCTCCTCGTTGACGTGAATGGCGTGGGCTATCAGGTGCAGATTCCGCTCTCCACGTTCGCGAGCCTCGCTGCGCTCCACGCCGAAACGAACCTGTTGATTCACACGCACGTACGCGAAGACCAGCTCACGCTGTACGGCTTTGCAACGGCACGCGAAAAGCAGTGTTTTGAGCTGCTGATTTCCGCGTCTGGCGTGGGGCCTTCGCTTGCGTTGAAGATTTTGTCCGGGATGAGCATCGAAGAGCTGGTTCCCGCAATCCGCAAAAGCGATCTCGCGCAGCTCGTTAAAATTCCGGGCGTTGGCCGCAAGACCGCCGAACGAATCGTCGTCGAACTGCGCGACAAGCTCGTCGTGATTGACGTTCCGGAGGCGGGCAAGCCGAGCACGCGCTCTCAGCTCGAGGACGACGTGGCGTCTGCTCTTATGAATCTTGGTTACGATGCGAAGTCTGTCGAACGTGCCGTTGAAAAATCGCGCGCGGCAAGCGGCAACGATTTCGAAAAATTGCTGCGTTCATCGCTCCAGATTCTCGGCAGCTCCGCCATGCAAAAATCGGCCCGCGCAGGTCGCGACGAATGACCGACAATCGCAGCCGGATCATCTCCGGTAAAGCGCTCGAGGAAGACGCGCGCATTGACGCAACCGTGCGTCCGCAGAAAATCGAGGACTTCATCGGCCAGTCGCGCGTAAAAGAAAATCTGAAAATCGCCGTGGACGCCGCGCGCAATCGCGGCGACGCGCTCGATCACGTCCTGCTCTACGGCCCGCCCGGCCTGGGCAAGACCACGCTCGCGCAAATTCTCGCCAATGAAATGGGCTCAGCCATCAAAATCAGCTCCGGCCCGCTGCTGGAAAAAAAGGGCGACCTCACCGCCGTGCTCACATCGCTCGACGCGCGCGATTTTTTCTTTCTCGACGAAATTCACCGCCTGCAGCCGGCGCTCGAAGAAATTCTCTATCCCGCGATGGAGGATTTCCGCATTGACCTGATCATCGGCCAGGGCCCCGGCGCGCGCGTTCATCCGTATCAGCTGAACCGCTTCACGCTGATCGGCGCCACCACGCGCGCGGGCCTGATCATGGCGCCGCTGCGCTCGCGTTTCGGCATCGTTCATCGCCTGGAATTTTATTCGCCGGAAGATTTGCAGCGCATCGTGCGAGCGCTCCGCAAAAATTCTCGGCATCACGATGGACCGCGAAGGCGCCGCCGAAATCGCGCGCCGCAGCCGCGGCACTCCGCGCGTCGCGAATCGTTTGCTGCGCCGCGTGCGCGATTTCGCCGAAGTGCGCGCCAAAGGCCACATCACGCTCGGCGTTGCGCGCGACGCGCTAGCAATGCTCGGCGTCGACGAGCACGGCCTCGACGAAGTGGACCGGAACCTGATGCTGACTATTATTCAGAAATATTCAGGCGGCCCCGTCGGCCTGAATACGATTGCCGCGTCGCTCAGCGAGGAAGAAGACGCCATCGAAGAAATCTACGAGCCTTACTTGATGCAACTCGGGCTGCTTGACCGCACGCCGCGCGGCCGCGTGGCGACGGCGCTGGCTTACAAGCATTTCGGCTTTGATGAGCCGCGCCGCCAGCCTGCGCTTTTCAGCTAGCCGTCCAACTGGCATTTGCGCCAGTCCCCCCTTTTACCGCCGATTAGAATTTCGTCAAATTGCTGATTCGTGGCGGTTTGCCGTGAATTTTAATCGCGGTACCGTGTATTAAAACTCGCGGTCGGTAACCCCAAGTGGCGCGGCCTTGCTCATCGCGCGTTCGGGCACGGCATGCCGTGACCCCACGGAATACAGCACTGCTTCTTTAGATGCGTGGCTAGCTTAGCCGGTAGCTTCGTGGCGAGAAATCTCTGCCTCGTGCTTGGGTGTTGCCAATTTCCACAAGGTAGACCTGCAAAGTCGATGGCATCCACTTGGAGGTGTGGCAACATCGAAGTACCGGTACGAAGAAAACTGCTCGGGGTGTGGTGTCGGCGTGAGAGCGAAGAGAAGCTGGAAGCAGAGAGTTGGGGATTGGCGACCGATCATTCTGGCTGCGGTCGCAGCGTTTCCTGCTGCTGCGGGAGCGGGCGCGTGCGATCAGATACCGGCGGGGCAGACGTTTGAGAGTCAGGCTATTGCAGCCGCTCGCTTCGTACAGCTCGAAGCCTAATACGAGCGTTCGGGCTCTTCTGGTTGAATCTCCGCAGTGCGATGGGTCAGCCGTTTTTCCGATTGGCACGATCGTCGAAGGATATATCCAGTCCGTTCATCGTGTGGGCATGGGAATCCGCCATGAGACTGCTGCGCTTCACGTGGTATTCAACCGGTTTTCCAACGGCAACGGTGAATCGTCGGAAATGCAGTCACAAGTGGTGGACGTGGACAACGCCCGCGAGAACGTGAAGAAGGGCGTGATTCAAGGCGTGCTGGGAACGCAAACTCCGCAGGGACGCATCACCAGCCGGCTGAAATATCTTCCGACGATCAATCCCTATTCTGATTGGTTTCTGCTCGCTTATCGGGCAACTTTCCCAATTTTCCCCGAGCCGGAGATTTATTTTCCTGCGGGAACGGACATGCGCCTGGAATTAACGTCTTCGATGCCTGTGATCAACCGGCCGCCGGCGGAATCAATGGTGAGCGAGTTCGACCAGTCAGAAAAGGACGAGCTGAGCATGATGGTGCAGTCGCTTCCCGAGCGTACGTTCACGAGAAAAGGCCAAGAAGCGGACGCAATCAATCTTGTTTTTCTGGGATCTCGAGAGCAGGTGGAAAATTCTTTCGCGGCGGCGGGCTGGCGAGGCAGCGATGCGTCATCGAAGCGCGCGTCGTTTCGGCAGTTTCACGCGTTTTTGGCGCTGAAGAACTATCCTACCGAACCGATGTCGCAGCAATTCTTCGAGGGGCGCGCGACGGACATGACGCGGCAGAAAAGCCTGAACAGCTATGCGAAGCGAGATCATTCGCGGGTGTGGAGCACGGGCGAACGATGGGATGGGCAGCCGGCGTGGGTGGCGGCGGGAACGCGGGATACGGACGCGGTGCTCTCCCTTCGCCAGAAAAAACTAATTCATCGTGTGGAAGCAAATATTGATGAGGAACGCGACAAGATCGTGCGGGACCTCTCCGTGGCCGGCTGTGTGGATGCGGTTTTCGTAGCTGCGCGGCCGGGAGCTTCGCGAGCCCTTGAAAATGCCACGAGAGATGACATGCACACCGATGGCGGCGTGAGTGTGGTGAAGCTGAAAAACTGCGAACGGCCGGATTTTGCGCAGGCAGAGACCGAGACAAATTTGCAGGCGCGGCCGCGGTCGAAATTTGCGCGTTATTTTCGGATGCAGGTGCTTTCGTTCCGCGGCGACGTGCTGCGCGGCAATATTATTTACGGAGTTTTTGACCTTAGCCGGATGAGCATTCGCGCCTTACGGAGCGACCGCGCGCGCAACGCGGAAGCTCGAGAATATGCGCGTTCGCTGCGGGCTCCTGCGAGCGCTCCTCCTGAAACCTCGCACGCGCCGGCCTCCCTGGCCCTGACTTCCTCGACCGATTAAACTTGGCTTTGTTGACAAGCGACGGCAAGCCACCCTTCGGCTCCGCCAGGACAGGTTGCGCTCTGAATAGTTACGTCTCGCGGCGAACGGTTTTCAGATCTTCTTTCGGTCTTCACGACCGTCAACGGAGAGCGCGCCTGCTGACAGGCCGCCGACGGCAATTCCGCCCGCAGCCAGGCCGCCCATTGCGATCGCGCCCAGCGCCAAGCCGCCCATCGCGATTAAACCAACCGAGATTCCACCTAGTGCGACAACTCCCATTGCTTTGCCGCCGAGGGCCAGGATGCCGCGAGCGCTACCGCCGAGAGCGATGTATCCGCGAGCGGAGCCGCCCATCGCGAGCCAGCCGCGCGCTTCGTCACCAATGGCGATGATGCCGTGGGCTTTGCCGTGAGGTTCGTCGAGATCCGGATCGGGGCCGAGGGCGACATCGACGAGCGGCAATCCGGCGAAGGTTCGTTTTGAGCGGCTTCGAATTGTTTTTTGCGAGTGGTTTTTCATATATTTTCTGTCACTTTGAGGCTACGTTGGCGGACGGAGGGTGTCAACGGTTCCCCCCGAGCGCGCAGGACCGCCAGTCCACTTTGGCTCTACCTGCATTTTTAATGGCAGCTACCATCCGCTATGCGCGACATCCACATTCGTTCTGCTGTTCGGAGCGACCTTCCGCGGCTCACCGAGATTTACAACCACTACGTAATCCATACGCCGATTACATTTGATCTCGCGCCGCATACGGTGGAGGCGCGCGTGCCTTGGTTCGAGCAGTTTGCCGCTACTGGCCGGCATCGTCTTCTGGTGGCGGAAGAAAACGGCATCGTGGTCGGTTATGCGGGCACCACGCGATTTCGCAATAAAGCGGCGTATGAGACGAGCGTTGAGACTACGGTTTATTGCAGCCATGATGCGCTTGGGCGCGGCATTGGGAGCCGTCTTTACGCCGCGCTTTTTGAAGCGATCGCCGGGGAAGATATTCACCGGATCATCGGCGGCTACACACTGCCTAATGCGGCCACGCTTGCGTTGCATGAGCGATTCGGATTCAAGCAGGTTGCGGTGTTCAGCGAGGCAGGGCGAAAATTTGGGCGCTACTGGGATGTGGGATTTTCCGAGCGGCCGCTGCGATTACTGACCTAGCGCTATTCCTCGAACAAGTTGTGCCGATAAATGGATACGAGTGTTTGCGCGTGGCGGTTTCCGCGAAATTTAGAGTGTACCGTCTTGAGACATCGTTCCTTCCGGGAAGAGAAGCGTGGAAATGAAAAGTCTTCCTGAAAAAACGGCGAGCGCCAGATGCAGTTTGGCGTCCAAAGAGCGGAGGCACCACGATCGGCTTGCATTCACGGCATCCGTCGTTGCGATCGAACCAGTTTCTGGCACGCGAATCGACGCGCGAACTACGGACGTCTGCCCGGGCGGATGCTACGTAGATTCGATGAGCCCGTTTCCAGCCGGAACCGTCTTGCAGCTGCGGCTAACGAAAGATGGAAAGTCATTTCATTCCAGTGCGCGAGTGGTGTCGTCGGATGCGGGCGTTGGAATGGGCGTCAGCTTTTCATCTCCTGCTCCCGATCAGGGGGAGCTTTTAGAAAGCTGGCTCGCGGGATCGGTGCGCTGCGAATCCGCGTCATCGAAGGAGTTGCAGCCGGACGAGCAGGGCACGGAAGGCTGCCTGCTCAAAGAGGACCAGGGCTACGTCTTGAACGAATTGCTGATCAAGCTGATGCGCAAAGGCGTGCTCAGTGAAGAAGAAGGTGAAGATATGTTGCGGAAGCTTCACCATTAGCCCAGCCGATTGGTTTTAATCCTCTCTGTTTTCCTGGTTCTGCTCTGTTCCGCCAAACACAGTGGCTCGAGATCCATTGGTGATTATTCGCAGCGCAGGGAGACCATGGGGTCGATGCGGGCGGCGCGGCGGGCTGGGATGTAACTGGCGAGAAGCGCAATCAGGGTGAGAAGCGCGGCGATTGCGACGAACGTCAGCGGGTCTGTGGAACGCACGCCGAAAAGCAGGCTGCGCATCAGGCGGGTGAGCGCGAAGGCGCCAGCGAGGCCGATGGCTACGCCCGTTAGCGCGAGAATCATTCCCTGGCGGACGATGAGATTGAGAATGTTCTTCTGCGTTGCGCCCAGCGCGAGGCGGATTCCGATTTCGCGCGTGCCTTGATTCACCATGTAGGCCATCACACCGTAGATGCCGATCGTCGCGAGCGCCAGTGCGAGAGCGGCAAAAAGCCCCAACATCACCATTGAGAAGCGGCGGCGGGCCAGGGATTCCTGGACGCGGTCGTCCATCGTGCGCACGTTGTAGATGGGAAGATCGGGGTCGAGCTCGCGAATTTCTTTTTTTATGGCGGAGGTGAGGGCGGCGGGCGCGACGTTGCTTCGCAGGACGACGTTCATCGCGGGCGTGGTGTACTGCGAATGCGGAAAATAGAAAGCGATGCGCGAATCGGAATCGAGCGCGTCCTGCTTCACGCGGCCAACCACGCCGACGATCGTGATCCACGGCTCTTTGGAATCGAGGCCGCCCGTGCGGATTCGTTTGCCGAGGGGATCTTCGTGCGGCCAATACTGCTGGGCGAAATATTCGTCGATGATCGCGACTTTCTGCGTGGTAGGCGTGTCGAGGTCATTGAAGAATCGGCCCTGGCGCAACGGGATTTGCATCGCTTCGAAATAGTGGCCGCTGACGATGCGTTCATCGGCATTGATGAAATTTTCGCCGGGGGGCGGCGTGCGTCCTTCGATGGTGATGGGACCCCAGGCAAACATTTCGCTGAGCGGAAGCGACGTGACGGCGCCTGCGGCTGAGACGCCGGGGATGCGTTCGAGGCGATCATTGAGCTGGCGATAGGTGGCGAGGACGGTGGGACGATCTTTGTAGCGCAGGCCGTTGGTGGTGAGTTCTAGCGTGAGGACGTTGTGCGGATTGAAGCCGGGCGCGACGTTTTCAAGACTTGCGAAGCTGCGAATCAGCAGGCCGGCGCCAATCAGCAGCACCACCGAAAGCGCGAGTTCGGAGACAACGAGGAGACGGCGGAGATTGTTGCCGCGTCCCCAGACGGCGCCCGTGCCGGCTGAGCCGCGCGTGCCGTCGCTCAGTATGGCGTGCATATCGAGGCGCGCGATGCGCAGAGCTGGAGCGAGGCCGAAGAGAATTCCGGAAAGAACGGAGAGCGATAGCGTGAAGAGCAGGGCCTGGCGGTCGACGCCGATGTCGCTCAAGCGCGGGACGCTTTTCGGGCCGAGCACGTGAATCCAGTGGACACTGAGAATCGCGAAGATAATTCCCAGCGCGCCACCGCAAAGCGCGAGCAGGATGCTTTCCGTGAGCAACTGGCGAATGATGCGGCGAGCGCTGGCACCCAAGGCGGTGCGCACGGCGATTTCTTTGCGGCGAGCGACGGCGCGAGAGAGCAGGAGATTTGCGACGTTGGCGCAGGCGATCAAGAGGACGAATGCGACGGCGCCGAGCAAAATTATCAAGGTGCGGCGGGCGTCGCCGACGACTTGTTCCTGCAGAGGCACGATTCCGAAGGTGAGGCCGCCATTGGGCGGATATTCCTTGGGATGATCCTGGCGGAGGCGGGCGGTGAGCGTGTTCATTTCGGCTTGCGCTTGCGCGACGGTGACGCCGGGCTTGAGCTTGCCGATGATGTTGTAGTCTTCGTGGTCACGATCTTGCGCGGCATTGGGCTGCATCGGGAAGGGCAGAAGAATTTCGGCCTGATTTTCTGCGCCGTAGAGCGTGGGCATCACTTCGCGCGGCAGTGAGAATGATTTCGGAAGAACGCCGACCACTTCGCGCGGCGTGCCGTTGATAGCGATTTTTTTGCCGAGGATGTGCGGGTCGGAGCCGAAGCGGCGCGTCCAGGTGCCGTAGCTGAGAATCGCGCTGGGATTGTGGCCGGCGATATCTTCGTCGGGAAGAAACAGGCGGCCCATTGCGGCGCGATAGCCGAGCAGTGGGAGAAGATTCGAGGAGATGCGAATTGTGCCGATGCGTTCGGGGTCGCCGTTGCCGGTGAGATTGTCGTTGGTGCCGAAGGCGATGGCGGCGTCTTCGAAGCCGGAGTGGCCATTCTTGATGTCGAAATATTGCGCCGTGGAAAACCAGTCTTGCGTGATGCCGAGGCCGGGCGAGCGATTCCAGAGGATGACGAGTTGGGTGGCGTCTTTGTAGGGGAGCGGGCGCAGGAGAAGGGCGCTGGTGATGCTGAAGATCGAAGTGTTCGCGCCGATGCCGATGGCGAGGGACAGGATTGCGGCGATGGAGAAGCCGGGATTTTTCGCGAGGGCTCGGAGGGCGTAGCGGAGGTCGCGAATGAGGGCGTTCATCGAGAGCCGGGGCTGTTCATTTGCTGGCGATTCATTGAGCCGAGCGCTTTGGAGAAGCTGCCGTGATTAGACGCCGGTCGCGAGTTTTTGTCTCTTATGGGCCCGAAGAAAATGTGTTGCAGGATTTGATGCTGCCGGAGGTGAGGCCGGTCTTGAACCATTGCGCGCGTTGGGCGGAAGTGCCGTGGGTGAATTTATCGGGCATCACGCGGCCGGTGGCTTGTTTTTGGAGGCGGTCGTCGCCCACTGCGGCTGCGGCATTTATCGCGGACGCGATGTCGCTCTGGTCGATCAGGTTGCGCTGTTCGGTGGAATTGCCCCAGACGCCGGCGAGGCAATCGGCTTGCAGTTCGAGGAGCACGGAGAGTTGATTGGCGGCGCCGGGATTGCGTTGCTGTTCGGCGCGGACGGTGCGTTCGATGCCGAGAATTTTTTGAACGTGGTGGCCGATTTCGTGGGAGATCACGTAGGCCTGCGCGAATTCGCCAGAGGCGCCGAAGCGATTGCGGAGTTCGTCGAAAAATCCGAGGTCGAGATAGACCTTTTCGTCGCCGGGACAGTAGAACGGGCCGGTGGCTGTGCCGGCCTGGCCGCAGGGCGAGTTTGTTTGGTCGCGAAAGAGAACCAGCTTGGCGTGGCGATAATTGGGGATCAGTTTGTCCCAGTCGGATTGCGCGTCGTCGAGGACGAAGGAAACGAACTGAACTTCGCGCGACTCGGCGGCTTTGCGCGCGGGGTCCTCGGGGCGGCTTACGGTGGCTGCACCCGGCGAGGCGGTATGGAGAAAAGGCGAGATCAAGTCGCGCTTGAAGACGAAACTCAGGACGAGCAGCACCAGGAGTCCGCCGATGCCGAATGGAACGCCGCCACCGCCGAATCCAAAGCCTCCGCCGCCACTGCTATCGCGACGGTCTTCGATATCGCCGCTGACGCCGCCAGGAGTCCAGCGCATGAATCACCTCAGGAAGGGGGTACGTGCCTCTGCAAGAGTATACGCGACGAAGCTTGGTCGGTGGAGCAAATGGTTCTGGGCGGAAATGTGCGGGTATGATGGGGCGTTCAGCTTGTTGAATAATCCGAAGCCGCCGGTTAGATGACGACCGTTTACTTATCGCTGGGATCGAACGTGGGGGATCGCGCGGGGAATATTGCGCTGGCGATTGCGGCGCTTGGCCAGCGCGGAGTGCGCGTGACGCTGGAGTCTTCGTTGTATGAGACCGAACCGCTGGAGATCAGGGAGCAGCCCTGGTTTTTGAATTGTGCCGTGGCGACGGAGACGGAGCTTTCGCCGGAGCGATTGATGGAAGTGCTGCTCGAGATCGAGCGCGAGATGGGCCGCGAAAGAGTGGTGCCGAAGGGACCGCGATTGATCGATATCGATATTCTGCTGTACGGCTCGAATATCGTGAAAGAGCCCGGGCTCGAGATTCCCCATCCGCGCATGGCGGAGCGGAAATTTGTGCTTGTGCCGCTGGCGGAGATTGCGGGGGAGGCGAACCATCCGGTCGCGATGATGACGATTGCAGAGATGCTCGAAGCGACGGCGGATCGTAGCGAGGTGAGAAAGTGGCCAGGGAAAAACGGAGCCAAAGACGGACGTAGATCAGACAAAGATGAACGCTGATGAGGATGGAGTGTTAAAAGGCCTGTGGGCTCAAGGCGGCCTGAAGAATTGAAATCTGGCGGCCGGTCAGTGTACGTTATCGGGCTGCCTGCGGATCAAAATAACGAATCCAGTTCTGTGGAGGGCACTCATGCGAAGAAGAATCCTCTTAATTCTGATTTTGGCGTTGGTGGGCGTGACTCCTTCCCTTCGTGGCCAGGATCAGAAAGCAGAAATTCAAAAGAGATTGAGCGCGGCGTTTAAGCGAACTACGCTGACGGCGGACCGATCGGATGTAGCCAAGGCAGGCACCGTTCTCACCCTGCATAAAGACAATCTGTTTATGTGCAGCATGGAGGCACATGGGGCGCCGACGAACACTTATAAGAACGGGGCGATTTCCATGGGTCTGGGCGCCACGATGTCGTGGAACATGGCGTTGAGCTCGGTGGGCCAGCAACCTGCGAATATTCCGCAGCGCAAGTTCGTCAGCGGCGAAAAAATTTGGCTGGCCGATTTCCAGGTGAAAGAGGACGGGGTTTATCTTCTATTTTACAGCGACCCGTTTGACAACGTCCGTTATTACGCACAGCTGAAATTTCCGGTTTCGAAGGGCGCGTTTCCTCCGGCGGACAATATGATGAAGACGATCGCTGAGGTGGTGACGGATGACAGCGCCACTCAGGAGGCTGCACCGGCGGATTCCGCCCCGCCGCAAGCACCAGCGGCCGGCGGACAGGCGCCAGCGGCAGCGACCAAGACCATCGCCCTGGGCCAGACGGAGGATGAAGTGGTGGGGATTCTAGGGGCGCCGCAGAAAAAGGTGAACCTGGGTACCAAGGAAATCTACTATTACCCGGATATGAAGGTGATCTTCATAAGCGGCAAAGTGGCGGATGTTCAGTGAGAGGTCAGTAGAAACTGGTTATTGAGCGTTCTTGTCAGCATCCTGTTGATTTTTGGTTTTGCCGTTCGCGCGAGAACCAAATTCAAAAACGCCGGCCAGAGGCCGGCGGTACGTAACCCAACACCAGACACCGCAAAAAAAATCGCGGGCACATTGTGCATGCCCGCGATTCTGAAAGTCTGGTGAGCTTTACTGGACGTCTGCTACCTTGCCGCCTATGAAAGTCACTTTGATGTCCTTGTAAACGAAAATTTCTTTGGAGCCTAGCGCGATTTTCTTTTCCGGCTGTCCAATCAAGCCAACCACTTCATCTTCCGTCTGGCCCAATTGAATCGTGGGAGGCGGTTGAGCTGGTTGTGCATCTTGCTGGGCGGCTTGCTGTTGCTGGCCCTGGTCTTGGCCGCCTGCCTGCTGCTGATCGCCGCCCTTATTGTCCGACTGGGCGGAATCATCCTGTTGGACTTTGAGAACTTCGCCAACCATGCTCAACACCTGATCGGCGGAGGGCGTGGCGCCATGCGGATAAATAAATTTCAGTGTGCAATAGTAGCGGATGTCGTCTACGGCATCGGTGAACAGCGTGAAAACAACGCCGTCGGCCAGCGTATCAATTCTGGTGACCCAGAACTTCTCTCCGGTTACGTAGTACCGCGTAGTTACGCTCTTCGGAGGCGGATGTCCGATGAAGGTCCCGAAACTCTGCGCCTTCTCATGTGCTGCAAAAGCGCCCGCGGAGAGCCTGCCGTCCTTATAGGTGTTCTGCGGCGGAGCGCCCGTGGTGGTGGCATACATCAACAACCTATCCTTCTCCAGAATGAGAACGGAGCCGGCGGTGACGATGTCGGTTCTGTCAGCAGTGGTCTTTGTGATTGCGTACTTCGCTTCCAACTTTTGTTGAAGTCCGGCCGCCTGGTCAGCTCGGCAGGGACTTGCCCCGAGACACGAAAATAAGATTGCTACGACGGTGATTGCTTGGAGTGCTCTCCGCGAAACCATAGCTACCTCGCTTATAAGAATTTCTTGCAACGTCTCAACCGTCCGGAATCGTTAGGGTCTGCGTTAATCTTGGAGCGGAGTCGCGGGGTGCCGGACGTACATGCGTCCGGCACCACGCCTTCAATCAACCGCGTTACTTGCCGCCTTGCGCGCCGCCTTGCTGCTGTTGCTGTTGCACTTCGGCTTCGGCCGCGTCGGCATCCTTCTGCTGATCGTTCAACTGTGCTTCCACGTCGAGGTCAGGCTGCGCTTCTCCCTCCGGATTCGCGCGGCCGCCTGGCTTGGGGCCTGCCGGGATACCATTCTTGCCCTGGTTCTCGGCAAGAGTCTTGAGACCCTGATCGAGCTGCTCGCGGAAGTGGTTGTGCATTTCCTGCAGATCGTCCACGGCCATCGCCACTTGCGAACCAGAGTTGCAATCACCCTTCTGGCTGCTGCTGACGAGAACCTTGACGTTCTTTTTGTCGTCCGGGGTGTCATCAATTCGCGTGACGACATCGCCGGGAGAGAGAGAACAATCGGAGCCGTCTGGGGCCTGCTCGGTAAGAATCGTCGCAACGATAAACGTGCGGTGATTCGGATCGAGCGCGGCAGGCACTTCCTCTTGCTGCGCCGCATCCCCTCCCGCCGACGCACTCTGCTGGCCACCGGCAGCTGCTCCGCCAGAGGCGGAAGCCGGTTGTTGAGGAGCGGCAGCAGCCGCTTTTTCGGCTTCGAGCTGCGCGCGCACTTCGTCAGCGATGGCCTGTTTCACTTCGGGAGTAAGAGCAGGTCCACTGCTGTCGCCGCCTCCGGCGTTTTCCGCCTGCTGTCCGCCGCCCGCGTAGTCACCCATCGCCTGAGCGTTAGCTGCTGCTGCAGCATTCGCATTGGCCTGAGCTTGCGCCGCATAGGCAGCCTGCAAATTCTGGCTGATCACATAGTCGGTCATCCACAAGGCTGCGCTGGCGTATGCCGGATACGGATTGAAGTAGTAGCCATAGGCTCCGTACCACGGTGCTCCGCCCCATCCCCATGAGTAAGCCACTGGCGCTGCCCATGGGTTATAAGCCCATCCGTAAAATGCCGGGCCGTAGTAGTAGGCAGGAGTGTAGCCGTAGTAGCAGCAGTAGCCATGGTAGTAGTAACCGCGGTAACCATAGGCGTAGCGATGGCCGTGATCATAGTAAGTGCGGCGCGAGTAGTAGTGACCGCCGCGTGAATACCGGTGATCCACATAACCACGGCCTCGGCCGGTGTTCACCGTGCGAACGTGCTCGCCCTTGGCGTTCACGTGCTCGGAAGAAATCGTGCGGCCGCCGTGGGCGTTGCGATTGATCGTTGCACCCTTGGAGGTGTGGACCTGGCTCACGTGTCCGTTTGAATTGACGCGAGCCGTTGCGCCACTCTTGGTGCTGACAGTCTTCGGAGCTGCGGCCTTGCCGCCAGCGCCACCGGCTTTGGCGTTATTAGCGCCGCCAGCCTTGCCGCCCGCCGCGCCGGTAGCGCCGCCTTTGCCGCCCGCTGCACCCGTAGTGCCGCTTTTGCCGCCAGCCGCGCCGGTTGCTTTCGTATTGGTTGCCGTGGTCTTGCTGCCGGCTGCGGTAGTGTGTTTTGCCGCCAGCTGTTGTAGTGGTCTTCGCGCCGGCCGTAGTCGTCGTCTTGCCGCCGGTTGCGGTCGTGGTGTGCGCCGGTCGTCGTGGTCGTGTGGCCTGCCGTCGAAGTGGTGGTGTGGCCGCCAGTCGAAGTGGTCGTGTGGCCGGCCGTCGTAGTGGTTGTATGGCCGGCCGTCGAAGTGGTGGTGTGGCCGGTGTTCGTGGTTGTGGTGTGGCCACCGGTGTTAGTCGTGGTGTGACCGCCGGTGTTTGTGGTGGTGTGACCGGCGCTGCCCCCACCACTCGGATGGCTTCCACCGCCTCCACCCGATGACGGGTGCGATGCGGGCGCCGATTTCGGCGCCGACCCGCCGCCTCCGCCACCGCCACCGTGATGCTGAGCGCGAGCAATGCCTGGGACGAGGATGAGAGCGACCAACACAACCGACAACTGAATAAGCTTTCGATTCAAATGGGCCAGACTCATTTTCACTGCCTCCTGATTCATCCGAACTTTTTCTCCGCTTCACTGCTATGAATTTTGCAGCGTCCCCGAAACTCGAATTTCACCGCGCCCCGATTACGCGGCTACGCGCCAAGGCGGCGCGATTCACATCCTGAAACCGTCACCGAAATGCTCAAGATGAAAGCGGCTTCATCCGAAAAAGAAGGCACAAAACTCGAAGGATTCCTGCCATTTCGCGGAATCTTGAGCAAACAATAGGTCAGAGTAACTCGCATGTCAACTCCAGTTGCGGCGCTGTTTCGAGCAGCCGCACTGTCGTTTTTCGAACAATCCTGCCCTGCGAGCCTCGGCGCTTATGCCTTCCAATTCAATAACGCTGCTAAATCGAAACAGCGCTCACTTCGCATTGCGTATTTTCCGGACTTTTCCTGTCACGCCTGATCCGAAAGGGTCCAGAAAACCCTTAGATTCCAGATTGTCGCAAACGAGCGTTCTGATTCCTTGCCAGGAGGCCGACTTTCTGCATCCAAGTCAGATTGTCGGAGCGCCCGGCGCGTTGCCTCGGGTTTTTGCGTCAGTTATCATTCGAGATAACCAAGGGCGCCGACGGTACGGGCCGGTGCGCGAGCATGGTGCAAAAAATGTCACGCGGATGCACACAAACGGGGAGAGTGAGCACGCCCATGCTGAGCGTTCTGGTGGCTCTCGGCGTCATGGCGCTTCTCGCATCCGCTGAGTACGCGATTCCGCGGTGGCTGCATCCCGGGCCGGGCGACAGCGGCTCGTTTTTTTCATCGAACGACACCGCACCGGGACCATCAAGTGCCGCGTCCCGCCCGGCGCCGTCAATAAAGCCAGGAGCTGATTCGGGATCCGCCGTGGTCCATGACATCGGCGGACCTGCGAAAAAACATGCGCCTGCGCGCAAATCCTCTGCCTCTCCCGGCGCGAGTTCGCACGCAACGCTACCGTCTGACACTCAGGTTGCGGCCGAAAGGCAAGATGCCACGCAACCGTCGCGGTCAGGAGAGAGCGCGCGTAAGAGCGAAGAGAATCTGCGGGCGACGGAAGACGCGACCGCCCACCTTGTGGCGCTGGAACGCGAAGACCTCGACCGTCTCTTCGACCGTGCTCGCGCGATGAAGGATCGTATCGAAGCGGCGCAGAGACAGCAGCCCACACCGCGTGAAGATCTCGCCTTTTCGCAGCAGCGATTCCAGAACGACTTGAACCAGGCCGATTCCGCTTTGAAGGCCGCCGATGTTCAGAAGGCGAAAATCTACCTGGACCTGGCCAAAGGCGAACTCGAGACGATTGCGAAACTTCTCGGTCACTAAGAGACGCCGCCGCAGAAATTCCGCATCCGAAATGAAAGCCGGTGTTCATTAGCTCGCCCGCAGAACCTTCAGCCAATGCAGCGTAACCGGCTTGGGTTCCAGCGCCTCAATCTCGATTTCGGCTGCCGGTCCTTCTGTGCGTTCGCGCCAGCGGTAAACACCGGGCTCGGTCTCTTCGCGCACATGGCCGCTGGCTGGGCGCAGGAAGTCGCGCGCGTCATCGAGCGATGCAGTTTCGCTGGTAGCCGGCCGCGAGAGAGCTTCTACAGCATAGCTCCGCAAAAGTTTTGGCCAGTAGGTTTCGAATAGAGGCGAGGAAGCGAAAATGTCGCTCCAGGCCACTTCGCCGCCGAATGCCACTACCACGCCGACTACATCGTGATCTTTTGTCGACCGCTCGAACCGCTTTTGCAATTGTCCAGCCAGTTCTTCGACTGATCTTCCTACGCGGGGCGATTCGTAGATCTGTTTGTACGACATCGTGGGAGCATTGGAAGCGATCACAGAGTTAACTTCGCTTTGGGAAATCGCTGGTGCTGGTGATCGGGCCGCCGAGGGCGCCCCCGTTGTTCTCCCTCCCGCTGCGGCGCCGTTGCGAGCGCTTGTCATCGGCGCGGCTCCGCGCACAGCCGCCCAAACCTGCGCCTGACTTTGATCGACGGCGGCTTTTTCCCGCACGCTCGGGTGCACGATTGTGCCGGAGGCCTGGAATTTATCCGAGCCGCCGGTCCAACGCCCGTGCTCGACGCAAAAGACGCTGAGAGGAAGCGGCTCGGCGCCAATCGGAACGATGCGGTCTTTGCCGATGATCCGATCCTGCTTACCGCCGGAAACTACTTCCCCTGCGAGAAGGAGCAGCGGGCGCTTGCCGCGGTTGATGAGGACGAGTTGATTCACTTGCGCGCTACCGTAGGAAGCTGAGCCGCCGCCGTCGCCTCGGGTGCGCCGCATGTAGCTGCCTTGCTCGGTGACAACGGCGTCGCCTGAAGCTAGCGCCTCATCGAGCGTGGTGAAGGCGCTCGTGTCGGCTTGCTGCGAAACGTACACGGGAAACACGGTGAGATTTTCGTAGGTGACCGCTTCGCCGAGCCGCCAGCCTCGCGCGGATTTTTCGTCACCGCCATCACCACCAGAAGCAGCGCGAACATTCGAATCCACATTGGTCATTAGAATTACTCCCGCCGCCAGGGCGAGAACGGAGAGTGCGAGTATTCCGAAGACGTTATTGCTTTTGGGTCTGGGTGCCATGACGAGTCCCCCTCGGCCGGTCTCCCCGCCTGGAGCCACTTCGCGGCCTTCGGTAATGAGAACGAGCGGGGGCGATTTCCTTGCACGGTTTTTTTGAGGGGAATTAGGGCGCAGGCTTAGGCGGTAACGGCGACGTAAATCTAGAGGTGCTCCCGGTCCTTCTGCTGCTTCTCGCGCTTCTTGCGGTCTTCTTCTTCCTGGTGCTCGAACTCGATCATCTCCTCCTCGCTCATCTGGTAGTCTTCGCGGGAAGCGAACATCGCGCCGCTGCGCTTGTCGCGCGCGGAACGGGAGCCGTGGCGGCGTCGGCGGATGGTGAAGTCCATGCTGCGGATGGGGGCTTCTATCGCTCCGGCTTCCACCAGGAGATCGCCTACTTTCTCGAGAAATTCGTTCAGATGATAGGGCTTCAGCGAGTAGGGAAGGCCTTCCCGCTCGAGCACAGGCTGAGTCTCCCTGGCGGCCAGAACCGGTACGAGGAAAAGTACACGGATGCGTTTAGGCCTGGCAGCATCGATTTCGGCGTCGGACGGCGCATCGGCCTGCCCCTGCGCCAGCTCCTTCAGAGTGGTGAAAATCGGGCCTCGGACGTCTGTAAGCGACACATTTACGATTACCAGGCTCCAGACGCCGCTGGCGATTTCCGCCATGGCGTGCGAAGCCAGCGGGACGATGCGCACTCGCCACCCCTCGGAATCGAGGACATTTTTGAGCGCGCGCTGGCTCACGACGTCGTCGTCAATGATCAGGATTCCGACTTCGGCCACGGTGAGGGACCTCGGATCGCTTTCTAGCTGGCCCTATCGGCCAATCCATCGAGTATAAGCCGGGCGCTGGGGCGGTAATTTGGATTCGCCCGAGGGCGTGCCCAGAGGCATCCTGTCTTTGCGTACAGGCGAAATAAAAGCGAAATATTGTGCTTGACAAAGCGAACAAAAAGCGAATATCATCCTGCCCGTGCAGCGAGGCTTGCAATGGCCACTTTTCCCATACTTCGAGTCGAACCAACGATGCTCCCGCGTCGCCGGTCTCGGCCGAATCAGACCAGTCTCACCCTTTTCCCCACAGCCGCTCGCCACGGCGATAGTGAGTCACCTGGTAGTGCTTCCGCGCCCACTCCGGTCTCCGACCGGAGAACGAAGCCTGCTACGGAACTGGTCGGCATCGCACGCCTCGCTGCTTCCTCCCCCTGCGCCGATGCTAAGCGCGGGACGGAGTATTTCCTGCTGCCCGTTCGCTCGATCCTGAACCACTGCGATTCTGAGCGAGTGCCGTTCGCCTGGACGGTGAATCCCTACCGGGGCTGCGAATTCGGCTGCAAATACTGCTACGCGCGCTATACGCACGAGTATATGGAGCTGGACGGCGGTGATTTCGAATCGAAGATTTACGTGAAGCAGAATGCCGGTCCGCTGGCCGAGCGCGACCTGGCTAGCGAGAAAATCTGGGGCGAGCACATCGCCATTGGGACCGCGACCGATCCCTATCAACCAGCCGAAAAGGAATTCGGCGCCACGCGCGCGATTCTCGAGAAGATGGCCGAACGTGAGGGGCTGAGCCTCTCCATCACCACGAAATCGAATCAGGTGGTGCGCGATATTGATGTGATCAAGCGGATTTCAGAGCGCTCGTCCATCACGATTCACATGACGGTTACAACGCTTCGCACACGCCTGGCGCGCATGCTTGAACCGCGCGCACCGCGTCCGGACTTGCGCTTGGCTGCCTTGCGGCAACTGCGCGATGCTGGAATCAATGCAGGCGTGAACGCTATGCCTGTGTTGCCGGGTCTGACGGATCGCGAAGAGGATCTCGACGCGTTGGCGCGCGCCGCCCGCGATGCGGGTGCGCAGTGGATTGCGGCGAGCGTGCTGTTTCTCATGCCGTCCTCGCTGAAACAATTTCTGCCGTTCATTGACGCGAAATTCCCGAAGCTTGCGAAGCGCTATCGTGAATGGTACGGGCGCAAAGGGTACGCGCCGGAGGAATATCGCAAGGAAATTTCCGCGCGCTTTGAACAGTTGCGCCGAAAATACGGTCTCAACTCGCGTCCGGAGCGCTACAGTACAAGCAAACAATGGCGTTCGCCACAGCTGGCCCTGGAATTATCAGCCGACTGAGCCAACTACCGGCTTAGGTACGGTACGTTGCATATCGATCCGATGATCTGGTCGAACACTTTGGCGTCTTCCTGGGTTGCATCCCTGTAGATCGCGGCTCCCTGACCGACAACAGCCGCATGTCGCCAACTCCTGCCGTTACGTAGGCGACCCGAGCTATCCTTGCCAACTATAGAGCCATCAGGAAACACCACGTTCCTCTCGGTAAATTCGACAGAGTCGATGAACTGGTCGTCATCAGCGTCGGACTCAGTCGCGTAGACGCCGAACCAGAGCTCAAGGTAGGCCTTGCTTCCCTTGGGTTTAATTGCGTACCGGACATAGTCGACATCTGGTTTTCCACCCAGGATTTTTGCTTCGTGAATAGAAACGCTGAACTGCAACCCACGGTCTCCCCAGCCAATGCGTTTTTGACCAGATGCAGGCTGTTCACAAATAGGCATCACCAAGCTGTTCGTGGCGGGGTCCATCGCAACTTGAATTTCTGAGAGTTGGTCGCCAAGAACAATGGTTTTCGGTTGTAGGCCGCTCTGCGAAAAGTGGACGACGCGCCCCGGGCGTTCCAGACGGAAGTGACCTTCCGAATTGGTCGTGGTTTGTTCTCGTTTGAATGGGCAGCACGTTGTCGACATGCTGCCGTAGACAAGGACATTCGCTACAGGCTGACCGCCCCTCGTTGTAACGGTGCCGCTGATCGCCGAAGTAGTCTGTCCGAAAATGGACGACGCAAACAACGATGCAGCGAGAATGGCTTGCCACACAGGAGGGCTGCTCACGGACGTCCGTTGTACGCTGACTGGCGTCCGTATGTTGCGTCGCATAGTAATCGCCGAGTACTTTACTCCTATGGCACGATGATTCGCGGAGCTTCTTGCGACGCTGGGGCGGGAAGTGGAAATCGCGCCCGGAGAAAACTTAGAAACGACCGCGAGAGCGGTCGCCCGTTCGTCTCCTGTTTTCCCACGCGCAGCAGAAACACCAGCAACTGAAAAATCTCCGAGTCCTTCAAAGTTGAAAAGCCGGCACGCGCGGATTCTTCTTTCTTGAACTCCTGCAGGAATGCCGCGAGCTGTCCATACAGCGCCCGCGCGACCGGGGCATCGGGCGGCCGTTCATAGTAAATTCCAGTGCCGAGCGTGCGATACGTTTCTGCGAGCGCTTCGAGGGCCGCGAGAATTGCAGCATCATTTAATTCCTTATTCTCGATATGAAAACGATGAATCGTGGCGCCGATGCCCGCCACAACTGGCCACTTTTCATAGACGAAATCCACCGGGAATTGAATGTCCGGATAGGGAAACTCGTCTCGCGGAGTCGGCTTGCGATGCTCGGCTTCGTAGCGGTGAGCGGCGATCAAATACGAGCAGTCAATCGGGCAATCGATCGTCACTTCGCGCCCTTCGCCGCAGCAGATCGCGCAGATCTTTTCGCCCTTTGCGGGGCAAAACCGTTTCGGCGGCCGCTTTTCGCAAATCGCGCAGCTCAATGCGCACTCCTGGTGCCGTCAAAATCGCCAAATGCGAAGGAAATCAAAGTACGAGAAGACCCAAACGCAGCAAGCAGCGAAACCGAAATCGTATTAGCTACCTGCTAGCGGCCTGCGGCACGGCGCGCGCATCGAGCAACGCGATTTCCTGAGCGATTGTTTCCACGGTGTGCTCGTCGCCGAACTTCGAATTAATCATCAAGTTGTAGAGCGAACGCAGAGGCCAATCCTTGCCGAAGTAATGGCGAATAAACGCTGCTCGTTCGGCGTCCACCTCTTCGACAAGCTGCGCCGCCTCTTTTTCGGATTTTCCAAGGCTCATGATGCGGCGAATCTTTTCCTCGACCGGCGCGTAAATAAAAACGTGAAAGACATCCGGCCGATTGCGCAGGATATAAGGTGCTCCGCGGCCCACGATCACTGATTTGCCGCGTGAAGCGACCTCCTCGACCACCTTATGCAACACGGCGACCATCCGGTCAGCGTCAAACATCTGCGATTCGCCTTCGAGCGGCAAAGTGCGCTCGTAGCTCCCTCGGGCATACACTTTGAAAAGCCGGTGAAGCAGAGAATCGCAGCGCTCATCGCAACGAAGAGCTGCTCGATGGTCCACCTTCGCGACGCGAGCGATTTCCGCGGTCAGCTCCTCGTCCCACACTTTCCAGCCGAGCCGCGCCGCGAGGCTCTTCGCGATGTTAGCTCCGCCGCTGCCGTATTCTCGTTCGATGGTGACGATACGGATCTGCATGCCAACCTGCGCTGCGGATTAGTGTACCGCCATCGGCCCGCCGGGCTTCACTTTTTTCATAAGGAACACAAATGGAATCATCGCCAGGACGGCGACGCCCAGCATTTTGAAGTTGTCGATATAGGCGAGCATCGTCGCCTGTTGGTTCACGAGATTTGACACCATGCCGTACGCCTGATGCGTGGCTTCGTAGCTGCTCGATCCGCGCGAGACGAATAAGTGCGCCATAGCATTGATCATCGCGTGCAGCCGGCCGCTTCCGTAGTTCACGTGGTCCACGAGCTGGTTCTGATGGAATTGAGAGCGGCGCTCGAGCATCGTCGTGACGAGCGAGATTCCCATGCTGCCGCCGATGTTTCGCGCGAGATTGATCAGGCCAGACGCTGCGTTGTTTTTGTCTTTCGGTAGAAAAGCGTAGGCAACGGTGTTGATTGGAACGAACAGGAACGCGAGACCGAGGGCCTGGAATGCGCGGGCGATCGCAACAGTACGAAAATCGATCGACACGTCGAAACTTGTCATGTGAAAAAGAGACAAGCCCACGACGGTGAGGCCAAATAGCAAAAGGATCCGAGCGTCGTAGTGGCCGAGCAGATACCCTACAAGCGGCATCGCCAGAATGATGGCGAATCCTCCGGGCATCAATGCGAGACCGGCTTGCTCGGCCGTGTAACCCATAATGGTCTGCAAAAATAGAGGAATCAGCACCGTGCTGGATAACAACGCGAAGCCAACCATAAACATCAGCAAATTTCCGACGGCGAACGAGCGGTCGCGAAAAAGATGAAGATCGATAATCGGATCTTTGTGCTGCCATTCCCAGATGATTACGGCAATCAGCGCAACCACGCTGATGGTCGTCATCGCGGTAATAAAATGCGAACCGAACCAGTCATCGCGCTGACCCTTATCAAGGACAACTTGCAAAGTGCCAAGCCCCAGCGCGAGAAGACCCAAGCCGATGTAATCGATCCGGAATCCGGATTTTTTCTCGCGTTTCATGTAGGGAGGATCGGAAATCAAACGATTCGTGAGAAACAGAGAAATAAATCCCACAGGAATATTGATGAAGAAAATCCAGCGCCACGAGAAATTGTCGGTAATCCATCCGCCGAGCGTGGGTCCGATCGCCGGAGCGAACACCACCGCCATTCCGTAAACGGCGAACGCCATGCCCCTTTGCTTCGGTGGAAACGTGTCCGCCAGAATCGCCTGTTCGCTCGGCTGCAGTCCTCCACCGCCCACACCTTGCAGCACGCGGAAGAAAATCAGCGCGCCGAGAGAAGGCGCGAAACCACAGAGGCACGAGCTGATCGTGAACAGCGCCACGCACGACATGTAAAAGCGTTTCCGGCCGATCAGCGCGGAGAACCAGCCGCTCATTGGAAGCACGATTGCGTTCGAGACGAGATAAGAGGTGAGAACCCAGGTGGCCTCATCCTGCCCAGCGGAAAGACCGCCGGCGATGTGCGGCAGCGCGACGTTCGCGACGCTCGTATCCAGCACTTCCATGAACGTCGCCAGGGTGACCGTGAGCGCAATAATCCAGGGGTTTACTGCGGGCCGCTCAAATTCGCGCGGTGCCGAAATGGCCGCGCTGACGCTCATTTCACGTAGACCTTCGGTTCAACGGACATGCCCAGCCGCAAGTAGTGGTCGCTGTTTTCGCCCTGATCGAGCACGATTTTCACCGGCACTCGTTGCACCACTTTCACATAGTTGCCCGTAGCGTTTTCTGGAGGAAGCAAGCTGGTGCGCGCACCGCTTGAGCCGGCAATGCTGTCCACATGTCCCTTGTAGTCGCGGCCGTTGGCATCCACGTGCACTTTCGCCACTTGCCCGGGCTTCATATATTTCAGCTGCGTCTCTTTAAAATTCGCGGTAAACCAGACTTCATTGAGTGGAACGATCGTGAACAGTTGCTGTCCCGGCTGGACGTTCATGCCGACCTCGGCGTTTTTCATCACCACGCCGTCCACCGGTGCCGTGAGCTTCGTGTACTGCAGATTCAGTTCTGCCTGCTCGAGCGCCGCTTGTTTTTGCGCCACGGTGGCAATCGCCGATCGCGCACGGGCTTGCGACACCGCCACCTGCTGCGGACCTGTCTGCGAAGCGCGCCAGTTGGCTTCCGCCTGAAGGACTCGCGCGCGAGCCTGATGAATTTGCTGTTCCGCTGCTGAAGCGGACGCCGCCGCGGACGCGACCGTCGCGGTGCTTGCCCGTGCGGCGGCCAATGCCTGATCGTATTGCTGTTGCGAAACTTCCTGCTTATCGACGAGTTGTTTGTATCGAACGAGATCGTCCTGCGCCTTGATGTCGTTTGCCTGGGCTTGCGCGAGCTGAGCCTTTGCTGCGTCATACTGCTGTTGCGCGCCCGCCACGCCCGCCTTGGCGTTTTCGACGTCCGCTTCGCTGGCGGAGGTTTGGCTCGTCGTACTGATCGATGTGATCGGAACGTTGATGCCCAGAGAGGAGGCTTGTGCTTCGGCATCCGCTAGATTCGCGCGCGCCTGGTCCGCTGCCACCTGATAGTCCCGCGGATCGATTTCCGCGAGCACCGTTCCGGCCTTCACGAACTGGTTGTCGTCCACATTTACTTTTTGAATGTAGCCGGAAATGCGCGTGCTCAGCGGCATCAAGTGACCGTCCACTTGTGCGTCGTCGGTGCTCTCGTAGCTCGCGAAATAGCGCCATGCAAAGAAGCCGCCAATCAAGAGCACGAGCACAGCGCCAATAATCAGCCATCGCGTCGCGGGGTTTCTGCGAAACCTGTTTCGCGCGGAGCCAGACGGCGGAGGCGCGGCCGAATGCGTCTCGGACTGTGGTGGCGCAGCCTGAGTATTCGGCTCTTGCGTGACTGGAGGATTGGGCGAGACTTCCACGTCCGTGCGCTGTGCCATGGCTATTTTCCTTTGAAGTATTCTTTCACGCCCAGTTCCGCCTGCCCCACGGCTCGGGCCAGAGAAATCTTGGCGTAGTTGTAGTTGTAGAGACTCGAGATGTACTGCTCGTTCGCGCTGGCCACCGCTTCCTGCGACTGCACCACTTCCACCGTATCCGTAACGCCGGCTGCGAATCGATCTATCGATTGAGTCAGCGTCTCGGCGGCGAGGTCAATGTTGCTTCGCGCCACCGCCACCTGCTCGGCCGAAGACTGTAGATTAAAAATTGCCGTGCGGACGTCTGCATCGATTTGCCCTCGCAGATTTTCCGCGCGATCGTGGCTTTGCTGCAGCCGCGCATCTGCTTCCAGCACGTCTCCGTGAACGCTGCCGCCCTGAAAGATCGGAATATTCAGCGTGCCGCGGACATCGAACACGCCGTGATTCGATGATGCGTGCTGCCCCGCGACGCCGTAATCCGCCGCGAATGACAAAGACGGGTAGTAGCCCGCCACCGCCGCCTTGCGCGAAAATTCCATCGCCTTCACGTCCGAAAGCGCCGCTTGGTAATCAGACCGATTCGCGTACGCACGCGCCAGCGCCTCATCCACCGTGATTCCCTCGAGGGGCGCATACGGCGACTTATCGGTCAAATCGAATTGCTGCCCTGGCGCGAGACCAATCACTCTCGCTACCGTCAGTTTCTGGATCGCGAGGTCATTTCGCGCTTGAATCAACTGTTGCAGCCGCGTCTGCAACTCCACTTTCGCGCGCAACGCATCGATTGCAGGTGAGGTTCCGGCGTTGAAGCGATCGTTGGCCTGATCGTAGAGCGCCTGTGCAGTTTTTACTTGCGCCGCTGAAGTCTCGATCCGCGCTTCATCCGCGATTGCCTGCAGATAGTTAAATCCCACCGCCAGCACCACGAGATCTCGCGCATCCTTGTAGCTGTACTCGGCAGACTTCACGCTCTGGCTGGCGGAACGCGTTTTGTTGATCGCTTTCCAATCGAATAGTTGCTGGCTCAAGAAGGCGCGCGCGTCAAAATATGAGAAAGGACCCACAACGCTGGGAACGTTTTGGCCGGGGATATTGAAGGTGAAACCGAATTCTTTCAGGTTTACTTGCGACACGTCTATTAGCGGACTCGCGGTCACGTGGGGCAGCAGCGCGCTCAATTGTTGCCATCGCGTCCCATGCGCTGCCTGCACATCTTGATTCGAAAGTAGCGCCCCGAGATTCTGCTTTAACCCCCGCTCAATCGCGTCCTCGAGCGTGATCGGTAAAACGCCCGGCACGAATTTTCCTGGCACGCTGCCGGAGAAATTGCTCTGCGCCTGCGGCGCCGCCGGAGATTGCGTCGCGCCGCCGCCCGACGAACTACTCGACGAACCCGATTGCGCCGCCGATGGTCCAGCCTGCGGGCTTGGCAATCCAGGTGGTGCCAACTGCGCGAATGCGATGCTTATTGAACCAAGCAATAAAAAGGCCAGGGCGAGGAACGACCTGAAGAAACGACTGTTCACGTGGTGGCCTCCTCCTAATTCCTTACAGTAATGGATGAAATGCAGACTTCGAACGACTCAGCGATGCGCCGAAAATTACGTCCGAGCCACGTAAGACTCAGCCTCTCTTGCGCTTTGCGCCCCTCCGAATTGTATCGGCCCGCAAACTGGACGAGATGAGATCCCAGGTCTTTTTCGCGCTCGACTGGAAGTG
>CAVRFZ010000026.1:0-32940 GCA_963720655.1 uncultured Acidobacteriota bacterium
AGGGCCGGGTGGATCAAAATGAAGTTCCGGCATCTCGTCATCGGAATCGCGAGCCTCTCTGCTCTTGTTTTGTGCGGATGCAGTGGCGTACCCAGGGGAGCCGCTACGATCGAAGTTCCGATCGTCCCGGACGACATTTCAGATTTCAAGATTCTCTACGCGCAGAACTGCTCGGGTTGCCACGGTCCGGATGGAAAAGGTGGAGCTGCGATCGCTCTTGCCGATCCGGTGTACCTCGCGGTTGCAGATGACTCGGTGGTTCGGCGCACGGCGGCAAATGGAATCGCAGGGACGGCTATGCCCGCGTTCGCGCAAAGCGCTGGCGGAATGCTCACTAGCAAACAGATCGATCTGATCGTCGGCGGTATTCGTTCACGATGGTCGAAGCCGGATGTTTTGCGCGACGCGAATCCGCCTCTGTACTCTTCATCCGAGCCTGGGAATCCTTCGCGCGGATCGGAAGTGTACGCCAACTACTGTTCTTCCTGTCATGGTGCCGGCGGCCGAGGCGGAGAAAAGGCGAGCTCAATTGTAAATGGGTCGTTTCTTGCCCTGCTGAACGATCAAGAGCTGCGGACGATCGTGATTGTGGGACGTCCTGAACTCGGCGCTCCTGATTGGCGAAACAACGTGCCTGGCAAGCCGATGTCAACGCAGGATGTTTCTGATGTTGTGGCCTGGCTCGCCTCCCAGCGGCCGAAATTCCCCGGTCAACCCTATCCGAGTGTCGCAAAGACGGCAGGAGAAGCTCGATGACGCTCCCAGGCGGCTTTACCAGGCGCGACGTGCTGATGAAGATCGGAATCCTGCTCAATGGAATCGTTGCCGCTGTTCTCGCCGTTCCGATTGTTCGCTATCTTCTGTCTCCAGTTGCCCGCGGACGTAAAGGCGGCTACGAGTCCTGGGTTCCGCTTGGCAATCTCGAACAATTCCCTTCCGGCCAGACTCGCCTCGCCACTTATCGTAATCCCGTTGTGAATCCTACCGACGGCGATACCGCAGATATCGCCTGCTGGGTTCGCAATGTGGACGGGCAAAATTTCCAGGTTTTCGCGATCAACTGCGCGCACCTCGGATGTCCCGTTCGCTGGTTTCCGCAATCGAGTCTGTTTATGTGCCCATGTCATGGCGGCGCTTACTATCAAGACGGTTCGCGCGCCTCCGGCCCTCCAGAACGCGGTTTGTTCGAATATCACTATAGGATCGAAAACGGGCGGTTGTTCATCAATGCTGGCGAAATGCCCACGCCAGGCAGTCCCACTGCTTCAAATATCGTCACCGAGATACGACCATGCGTTTGATCGAGTCCATTGGCGAGTGGCTGGACGCGCGCCTTCAGGTTGGTACGTCTATCCGCGAGACGATGGAGCATCGGATACCTCGCGAAACCTCCAGCTGGTTTTACGTATTCGGCAGTGCAGCCTTCGTCGTGTTCATACTTCAAATCGTTACCGGCATCATGCTGGCTCTTATTTATGTGCCTTCTGCCGGTGAAGCTTGGAACAGCCTTCAGGCCCTCAATCATAACGTTGCGCTGGGTTGGTACATTCGAGCTCTTCACGGTTGGGGCTCGAACTTCATGGTGGCGATCGTTCTGATTCACATGGTTCAGGTTTTTCTATTTGGCGCCTACAAATACCCGCGTGAACTCACCTGGGTCGTCGGCGTCTTACTCTTGCTCGTCACTCTTGGCATGGCTTTCACCGGGCAAGTGTTGAGATTTGATCAGGACGCGTACTGGGGTCTCGGGATCGGCGCGTCGATCGCAAGTCGCGTTCCCGGGATTGGATCGTGGGCCGTCAACTTGATGCTCGGTGGCCCGATTATCGCCGGTGCGACACTCTCACGATTCTTCGCGCTTCACGTTTTCGTCATCCCCGGACTTCTCATCGCATTTGTGGGCGTTCATCTTCTGATGGTTCTGAAGCTGGGAATCAATGAATGGCCGATGCCGGGACGTATAGTCCGCAAGGCTACCTATATTAAGGAGTACCACGCACTCACGAAGAGAGACGGCATACCTTTCGTACCGGACGCGATCTGGAAGGATATGTTTTTCGCCGCCCTCATTTTGCTTTCAGTAGCTGTCTGCGCCGCGTGGTTCGGCCCTTACGGCCCGTCCGGCCCGCCTGATCCAACAATCATTCAAACCTCGCCGCGCCCGGACTTCTTTTTCCTTTGGCTCTATGCAGTACTCTCGTTCTTGCCGCCATCTATGGAAACTCCCGCCCTGCTCATCGGTCCCGTGGTTGGTATTCTCGCGCTGGTTCTCTTGCCGTTTCTCTTCGGCGAAGGCGAGAAGAGCTGGCGGCGCAGGCCTGTGGCGGTGCTCACGGTTCTGTTGGTGGCGGTTGCATTAGGAACATTCACGCGTCTGGCGGAACATACGCCGTGGAGTCCTATCATGGACGCGTGGAGCGGTGACCCGATCCCTCCCGAATTTCTCCACAGCCGCTCGGCGCTCGAGCGGCAAGGCGCTCTTGTGTTTCAGGCTAAACAGTGCCACAACTGCCACTCGCTCGGGGATCAAGGCGGAAAGCGTGGCCCGGCTCTAGACGCCGTGGCCGTGCGACTGACGCAAGATCAACTCATCCGGCAGGTGATTCAAGGGGGCGGGAACATGCCCGCGTATGGAAAAAATCTAAGCCCGGCGGAGACCACGGCGCTGGTGGCATTCCTCGAAACGCTGCATCCCGCTGGACAACAGCCTGCACGGAACGCCTCGCGTGCCCTCGCAATCGAACCGGGTACCGCCGCGCCCTCTTCGAGCCACCAATAACATTGCTATGACCTCCGACGCCCAAGCCGTTTTGCAATCATGGTCTCCCCCACTTGGTGTCAACTTGGTTCTGGGCCTCACCATCGTTATCTATGTACGGGGTTGGCTTCGTTTGCACGGCACGTTTCCGGAGCTCTTTTCGGCGTGGAGGCTTGCTGCATTTCTTACGGGAATCACTTCAATTTGGATCGCCATTGGCTCCCCTTTGGCTGCGTTTGACGATGTATCTCTCACCGTCCACATGGTGCAGCATCTCTTGCTCATGGCCATCGCCCCTTACTTCATCCTCCTTGGGGCTCCGACGCTGCCGTTGCTTCAAGGACTTCCGCAACTGATCGCGCGAAGAGTCATAGGACCATTGCTCAGATCGGCCCCACTTAGAAGGTTCGGCCATCTGATCACTAATCCCGCGATCTGTTGGCTTGCGGCCACGCTTGCATTGATCGCATGGCACGTTCCCGCGGTATTTGAGGCGGCGCTGCGTAATGACTGGCTGCACAATTTGGAGCATGCCAGCTTTTTAGCCGCCGGACTTCTTTTCTGGTGGCCTGTAGTCCAGCCGTGGCCGAGCACCGCACGCTGGCCTCGATGGTCGGTGCCCCTGTATCTTTTCGCCGCCACTTTGCCCTGTGACGCGCTCTCTGGTTTTCTCGCCTTCTGCGATCGAGTTGTGTATGTCTCTTACAACTCCGCGCCCCGGCTTATCAATATTCCGCCCCTCGAAGATCAGCAGCTCGCCGCATCCCTGATGTGGATCTGCATAACGATCATCCTCCTCGTGCCAGCTGTCATCGTCACAATGCAAATACTCTCGCCCCAACGATCGCGTTTGGCGGGGACAAAGTGGTCCGAGGCAGGCGAAATCGTAGGTCGGCCTCGCAGCAAAGGTAGAAATTCTCCAGAAATGACGTCCGAACCCTCGGTTGCGGCCGTGCCTTAGGAGCTGGATAAGGACGACAGCGCTGAAGGTCTCTCGGATGAATCCAGGAACAATCGCTGCTTCGGCTGCTCGAGTCGGAATTCTGTCAGCTGCGCGATCTTGCCGCGAAACAAGGCTGGCAGATCGTCGGCGAATATACCGACTACGAGCTCAGCGCAACCGCTCTCGGGTGCCGATGACTCCGCGCGTTCGTGATATGCTTGAGACTCGCCGGCAGCAAGCTGGGAAGCCAGACTCGTTAGCAGAATTGCTCATATTGAACGGTACCAAAAAGGCTTAGTAGACAACGGAGAGGTGCTGGAGTGGCCGAACAGGGCTGCCTGCTAAGCAGTTTCACCCCAAAAGGGTGACGGGGGTTCGAATCCCCCCCTCTCCGCCAGTCATTTCTAATTTCCGCTAACGCAATTCTTGTCCTCTCATTGTGCGCCCTCAGTGAGTTGTCTGCGTCGGATCTTTGGCACGGCCCCCTGTAAGGCCTTCTTCACAGGCTTTTGCCCGGTCTAGGAGAAGGTCACGTTCACGAGTGTTGCGCGTGAGCGAGGCGGCGCGCCGGAACTCCGTTTGTGCCTCTGCATGACGGCCGAGCTTGAAAAGAAAGTCGCCGCGAACACTCGGCAAGAGGTGATAGGCCTTCAGTGACGGCTCTGAGACGAGCGCATCGACGATCTTGAGGCCCGCAGCGGGACCGGATGCCATCGCGACCGCGACTGCACGATTCAGCTCCACGACGGGTGACGGCGCGAGCCGACCCAACTGCTCATAAAGCTCCACGATGCGCGGCCAGTCGGTGTCTTCCGGCGTCCGCGCTCGCGCATGACATGCGGCGATGGCGGCCTGAAGCGCGTAGGGACCACGCGCGCCACCGAGTTTCTCTGCACGATCGAGGGCTGCGAGGCCGCGACGGATGAGCAGTTGATCCCATAGCCCGCGATTTTGATCGAGCAGCAGAACAGGCTCGCCTGACGGTCCGGTTCGCGCGGCTGATCGCGATGCCTGGATTTCCATCAACCCGACGAGGGCATGAACCTCCGGCTCCCCGGGAGCGAGCTCCGCCAGGATGCGGCCGAGACGGAGCGCATCCTCGCAGAGTGCGGGTCGCATCCAGTCGTCACCAGCGGTCGCCGAGTAGCCCTCATTGAAGATGAGGTAGATGACTTCGAGCACCGACGAAAGGCGCGAAGCGAGTTCGGATCCGCGCGGGACCTCGAAGGGAACGTGCTCCTCGGCGAGTGTTCGCTTGGCTCGAACGATGCGCTGAGCGACTGTCGGCTCCGGTGCGAGGAAAGCGCGCGCGATTTCGTCGGTCGTGAGGCCGCCGAGCAAGCGAAGCGTGAGAGCCACGCGCGCCTCGGTCGGGAGAACCGGATGGCAAGATATGAAGACGAGACGCAGGAGGTCGTCGCCAATATCATCGTCGAGCGCGGCTTCGAAATTCGGCACGGCCATCTCCTGCTGCGCCTGAAGTTCGCGACCCAGCTCCGCGTGCTTGAGCTCAAGACGCTTGTTGCGACGCCAAAGATCGATGGCGCGATTCTTCGCGGCGGCCATCAGCCACGCGCCCGGATTGTCTGGAATTCCGGATTGCGGCCACTGCTCGAGCGCAGCGACTAAAGCGTCTTGGGCGAGCTCCTCAGCGACGCCAACATCGCGCACAATCCGCGTAAGACCCGCGATGATTCTGGCGGACTCGATTCTCCAGACCGCGTCAATGGCGCTATTTGTGTCGGTAGCCGTCATGGCTACCCATCACACCATCTTCAATCCGGCCGTGCAAGCCCGGGATGCCGCGACTCTTCGTCGCTTCGTCGCGGCTGTCCTCAACGAACGAGCGCTCTTACGCTTTGCAATCGAAGGCTTCGGGCCCGAGCACCTGGCGAACTTCGGTCTCTCCTTCCCAGCCTGGCCAGTATTTCTTGTGAAGCTCCATGAAGCGCTTGGCACCTTCGATCGCCTCTTCCTTCGATTTCAATTCAAAGATCGCGAACCCGCCCACCACTTCCTTGGCCTCGGCGAAAGGCCCGTCCACCGCGTTTACCTGCCCGCGCGAAAGCCGAATACGCGCGCTTCTTGCAATCGGAGACAGGCCTCCGCTTGCGATCATCGTGCCGGATTTCTCTGCCTCTTCACCAAGCTTCGCCATGGCATCCAGGAATTCCTTGGGCGGAGGAGCTTGAATTTCACCGTGTTTCACCAACATCATGAATCGCATCGTCATATCTCCTCTTGGGGTTCGGTATGAAAGAGATCGAATCTCTAAATCTTCGCAACCTGCCGACCTCGCTCTCTAATTACGCGCCGAACGAGGGGCGTTGAATTCGACAAATCAAAAGATTGTTCTGTTGGACCGTGGTTCAAAGCGCTGCGAAAAGTGCCCACGCCGCGATTACGATTTCGCAGCCTTCTGCTTCAATTCCTCCCGCAGAGCCCGCATACGCGCGGCATGTTCGGGAGTAATGGCGTCCGCGGGGATATCCTGCACTTCGTACACCTGCCGGATCTCGACCTCGGTGCCCCCATCGAACGGGGCGCGCTTAAGCCATTCCACCGCTTCTTCCATTGACTTCACTTGCCACAGCCAGAAGCCAGCGATGAGTTCCTTAGCTTCGGTAAATGGGCCGTCTGTCACGGTGCGCTGCTGTCCTGAAAATTTCACTCGCTTGCCCTTCGAGCTCGGTTGAAGCCCGTCGCCTGCGAGCATCATGCCGGCCTTTACCAGCTCCTCGTTGAACTTCCCCATGGCGACAAACATTTCCTTTGTCTCCTTGGTCGGTTGAATTCCTGCTTCCGAATTCTTGTCTGCTTTGATTATCACCATCACTCGCATCGTTTCATCTCCTAAATGATTTAGATTCAACAACAAGACTTCCTGCTGTACGTGCTCGGCTGAGTCTTGCTTCCATCTATGCGTCGAATGAGAGGCAGCCAAATCGACATGCCTTATTCTTTTTTTTAGGTCCTTGCCCCACCTCGAACACGCCTGCAAAAAATGTCGTTCCCGTGACGATAAGAAGCAGCGCTGAAAATGATACCAATACCTGATAGACGGCTCGCAAGAACTCCGCGTGATTGAAGAGATAGGCCTGCAAGGTTCGCCGGATCGCCATAGCCGCGGTTGTCAGGATCCCTAAAGAATCAGCTTCGCGTCCAACCATCCGAAGAGAGCGGATCAGGCTAGCCGCCTCAGCTACGTTCCGAAGCAGGATGAAGAGCCCGAGGCCGATGAGAGCCGCTCCCACGATTGACTTATGATTCTGAAAGACTGCGTGCTGCCTTGCCATGAACTCCCCGTGAATTACGTTTTTTGTTCCTTCTACCTACGCGTCGAACGATGGATGGCGAAATCGACAGGCTGGCATTTGTTGAAAACTCTGTTTTTGCGTCTGTCACGTTGCTGACTGAAACGATTTGCCTTTTGGCTTCACTACTTACCGGTAAAACCGACACCCAGACGCAGGCTTTCGACGGTCCGAGCCGAAGGACCGGGCGACATTTCTTTGAATTCGCGACCACCGGGTGCTGACACGGGAGGTATCCAATGAGTGGAAAACACGGCGAGCCATTGCGCGGCCTGATGGCCACGAATCGATCGCAGATTTTTGAAGGCCGTTTCGGGCGACTGTTTCGGTCGCTGCCTCCCGCCACGTTCGGCGTGGACGAGGACGCGAACCGCAAACATCTGGGCGAGCTGGGCGCCAAAATGTCCAACAGCTTCGATGCTCCTAAAGATGGGCAGGACGACGAGGAGAGCGGTATACCGGCGCTCTACACGTACTTTGGCCAATTTATCGATCACGATATTACGTTCGACCCCTCGAGCAGCTTGCAGAAGCAGGATGACCCCGACGCACTGACCGACTATCGAAGCCCCGCGTTCGACATGGACAATGTCTATGGGCGCGGTCCCGACGATCAGCCCTACATGTATGAAGGCAAGTCGTTCCTGCTGGGAAGCCCGCTCCATGGCGGAAGCGGCGGCGCCAGGGATTTAGCCCGCAACGGCGCGAATCCCAGTCGCGCGCTCATCGGAGATCCCCGGAATGACGAGAACAGTATCGTCTCGCAGCTGCAAGGGCTCGTTCTGCGATTCCACAATCGAATGGTGCATGACCATCCGCATAGCGACTTTGCGCATATTCAGCGTCTGGTGAGATTTCACTACCAATACGTAGTATTGAACGATTTCTTGCCGCGGATTGTCACCGCGAGCGTCTTGAACGATTTGAAGACAGCGAAAAAGTACGATCGCAAGAAGCTTGAATTCTTTCGTTGGAAGAATAATCCGTTCATGCCGGTGGAATTTTCAGTAGCGGCATATCGCCTGGGACATTCGATGATTCGCCCCGGCTATCGCCTGAACGATGACGACAAGACGCTGCTGCCGATTTTCCCGGTTCCTTCTCACCATCTCAATGAGGGCCTCACCGGATTTCGCGCGATGAATCCACATTGGGGAATCGATTGGGGACGATTCATTGATATTGATCTCCGCGGCTATGACGGTGCCGACGCGATCAAGAAAAAGCGTCTCCAGTTTGCATACCGGATCGACACTTCGATCGTAAATCCGCTATTACATCTTCCGCCATCCGTGGTGGATCCGAAAGATCCTCCTGACTCTCTGGCGAAGCGAAACCTTTTGCGCGGTTGGCGGCTGGGCCTTCCATCCGGACAGAATGTGGCGCGAGCGATGGGTGTTCAGCCGCTCGCGGACGAGGACATTTTGATTGGACAAGGAGTCGACAAGCCTGATGCGCCGCTCGGGAGCGTGGTTGATGTGAACAAGGTCTTCGCCAACAACTGCCCGCTGTGGACCTACATCCTGGCGGAAGCTATGCACCACCAGGAAACCGTGACGATTCCGGTCACAGAGAAAAAGACGATCACAACTCCGCAGTTGGGACCCGTAGGAGGACGGATTGTGGCTGAGGTTTTCCTTGGCCTGCAGTTTGGCGACAACCATTCACTGCTGAATCTCGAACCGGACTGGCAGCCGGAAACGAATCCGCCATCCAGCGGGAAAAAGAACCCCGATTACAAGCTGAAGGATTTCGTCAAGTATGCGCTTGGGCAGTGATCAGTCTGATTCAAGTCCAAGACTCCGTCGGGAGCAAGAGCGCGGCTGCGCGGAGCAACAAGAAGGTGACATGAATCCGAAAAGCTGCATCGTGATCGGCGCCGGCCTCTCCGGCCTTGCGGCCGCACATCTGCTGACGAAACACAAGTGGGAAGTGACTGTCCTTGAGACGCAGCCCTTCACAGGTGGACGGGTCTACTCGTTCCAGTTTCCGCAGTCGTCTGAGCTGGTCTGCGAACTAGGTGGCGAATGGATCGGCAACGGCCACAAAAATATGATCGCGCTCTGCAAAGAATTTGAATTGGAGCTCATCCCGCATCAATTCGATTTCAGTTTCTTCGAACGCGGAAGGCTAAGCCAATTATATCGTGTCGGTACGTGGCCATTCTCACCCGATGCTTTCGCTAAGTTTAACGCGCTCAAGAAAAGAGTCCTCTCATTGAGAGCAAGCGACAAGCGGAATTTCATCCTAGACAAGAAGGATTGGTGGACGATCCTTCGTGATCTCCAATTCAATGAGTGTGATCTCCTTCGTCGCGATTTGATGGACAGCACAGACTTCGGAGAGTCGATTCGCGAAGCCGGAGGGTACTCGGCCGCTAGCGAATATTTCTCCAGCAATCGATCCGATGAAATGGACATGAAGATCGCCGGCGGAAATAGCCAGCTTATTCAGGCCCTGGAGAAGGCCATTAATTCGCTGGGAGGAACAATTTTGACATGTCATACCGCCAGCGCGATCATTCAAAAAAGAGGGCTTGTCTCGGTTCAAACGGATCTGAGCGGCATTATTCAAGCGAAGTACTGCATCTGCACGGCTCCAGCGCGTTCGCTCACAAATATCACTTTCGACCCGCCTCTTCCCGACAAGCAGTGGGACTCGGCAAAACAGCTTCAATATGCTCGAATCATGAAAGTCGCGATTTTGTGTGGAAACCGTTTTTGGATGGACAAAAGAAATACGAAGTTTTCCGTTTTCACCGACGGGTCGTCCGATTTTCTATTCGACGCGACGCTCGGCCAGCCTGGAGAACAAGGCATCCTATGCAGCTATGTAATCGGGGACAAAGCCGACGACCTCAACGCGTGCCTGGTAAAAGACCTAAAAGCACGCATCTATAAAGATATCAAGCGCATGTTCCCCGAGAAGACCGTCCGAATCCTGGCCATCCAGAAACAGGCTTGGCAATCAAACCCGATTACGCAGGGAGCTTATGCGTTTTACCGCCCGGGTCAGTGGTTTACGGTTCGGGAACTGCTCGGCCGGCCATTTCGGCGCGTTCATTTCGCGGGCGAGCACTTGGCGGATGAACAAGGCTTCATGGATGGCGCGGTGGACACAGGTTTGGCCGCAGCGCGCGGTGTGATGCAGGCACAGAGATCGCAGCGAGCGTCAAATTGAAGCCTTATTACTTGCTGCCGCCACGCCGAGGTTTTGATCTGCCAGAATTTTTCTTCTTGCCGGCGCGTCCTTTTGCAGTTGCCGTGCGTTTTTTCGCCCCCGAGCCCGACGCCGCGGCCTGCGCCGCTCCACTTGAAACCCCACTCGGAATCGAAGTCACCGCCGAAGGCCCCAGCGCGAAAAGTTCTCTCTGCACGTTGTACATGTCGTTCGAATCATAATCGCGCGCCCACCATTTCTTTGGACTGCCGCATGGACTCAACATCAGAGGATGCGTCTGCGTAGCGGCTTGCGCAGCCGCGCGAAACTGGTAATGATCCACCAAGCGTATCGCTTCCACGGCAAAGACTTCGGCAATTCGCGCATCGTGAATGGCAAGCAGGTTGTCTCCATTGCTTTGCTCGCCGCCCTCCGCCAGGTTCGAGGAGCCGGTGAATACTACGGGGTTCTTGTCGTTGAAATCGATGACGATGAACTTGTCGTGAATCACCTGGCCAGGCCCCCCGGTAAATTCCTGATTGAACGGCGGCGGCACATTCTTGATAAGAGCTGCGAACGGAACCAGCACGCCCGGCTGCCCGGGTTTATAAACCGTGAAGCCTTTTACGGATTGCGTCATGCCATACGAAAACACCTTGCCGCTCGTATGCAAATTCTCCACCGTCTTCAGCACCGTTCCTCCGCCTTGCAACTCCATAATGGCGAACATGACGGAAGATTTTGCATTGTTGAGCGCTTGCTGCACCTGCGCGAGCGAAACAGAGGCAACCTTGTGTGGCGCAAAGCTCACAGAGAAATTCGGCACGCCCCCGCCTTCATTCGGAAAATCGAACCACTTCGAGGCGAGCGGTGAGCTCGAAAATTTCGCCATGTTGGTAAAGACAGACTGAAACACCTGCTCGTATTGATCGGCAATCGTGGGATCGCTAAAAAGCAAAACATTATTCGCCTGTACGTAAAGCCCGCGCACGGAAAAGTTCGCCGAGCCCGTGAGCACTTTCACCGCTTTGCCGTTCTTCTTCGCGATGATGATCTTGTCGTGCGCGAACCTCTTGAAGTGCCCTTGAATGATATTGCCGGCTCCAGCGGACTTCACCAGCCGCGCGTGAGCGATCACTTCCAAAGCCGTTCCGAGGTGCAGAGGCGCATTATCGAGCACGGCGCGCAGCCGCGTGCCCAGCGCTTCGAGCTTGTCAACGATGTCCGGCTCATCGAGATCGTACGCAAATAAATCCACTGTGATCGATGGATCGGCCAGGCATTCGCCCAGCAAATCAAAAATCATCTTGCGTGCGTGATAGCCGAGCCATTCATATTGCGGCTGGAACGGCTGCGTGTTGTAGTCGAGGCTCTTGGGCAGAGGACGTATCGGCTTGTTCCCAAATTTAGAGGCGTAGGCCTGCGAGCTGATGTAGGCCCTCGTGAGTCCGAGCTCGAAATTGCCGCCGGCTGGAGGTGCCAACTCCACCGCGACGGTCGCCTTCGGTCCGTCCACCATATTCGACCCCTGGCAATATCGAGCCGTCACTTCGTAGTGAAAAGTCCCCGGAAGAACATCGGCCGGGAAGTGCACCCAGTGAAATTTTTGAAATGGCGCGTTTTCAGACGACGTCCAGGGAGTTTGCGCCGTGGTGGTGCTGGAAGTGACGGGATTCGCGAAATTGAGCCGATTGTCCAGAAAGAAAGGTTTTCCAGCGGGCGGCGTGCATTGTATCGAGAACCCAACGAGATCGTGCGTCTTCAACTCGGTAGGATCTAAACTAAATCCGAGCAGGACAGCGCCGTCACCGGGATACGCCGTGAGAGTGAGGGCGCTTGAGCTGGTAGGCATCGGTGCCTCCGTGCAAGAGGAAGGCGATAAACAAAGCTTAAATCGTGGCGCTCATTATCTACATAAATATTATTTTGGCAACTACCACTTTGTTAAAATCTGGCGCGTTTTTGAGTGGCGCTTTAAGGGTATTCGAGTCAGTGGTTTATACTGAATTGGGCGGTGAATCCGATGTCCGAAGATCCGGGGCGCAAACCTTTTTCCGGTTTTCGCAATCCCCTTCTCTACACGTCGACGCTCCTTCTCGTTGCGCTCGTCTACGTCGCCGGCACTTTTTACGCGCGCCGGCAACAGAATCGCGAGATCGAACAGCGAGCCGCCGATGCGGCGGCCGCGAAAGAGCGTGCGAACGATGCGCTCACTGTCGAACAACTCGGCGGAAGCGAATTCAAGATCCTGAATTTTTATGCTACACCCCCGGTCGTCCACGCAGGCGAAGCAGTGCAGTTGTGTTACGGCGTCTCCAATGCGAAGACCGTGAAGCTCGAACCGCAAACAAACCCCGTCTGGCCGTCCGTAAGCCGCTGCGTCGACGTGACCCCAAAACAAACTACGGAGTACACACTCACCATTGAAGACGGCAACGGGAACTCGAAGACCTCAACGCTTACCGTGCAGGTTCGCTAGCGAGTCATGGCTCAACTTCGTCCAGGTACCGGAACCGTTGCGAATTTTTCCGCCCAGCGTACTCGCGCCGTCATCTGCATGGTGACGAAGAGCGTCAGAATTGCGCCAATCGTTATTGCGAGCCCCGTGAATCCTTCAAAAAAGAAGGCATACGAAAACAAAATTAAAAAGATCACCTGGGCCACTCCCGCTTCGAGTGCCGCAAATTTCATCCCCATCACCAATCGCAGGTAGCTCACCAGCAAAATTACCGAAACCGCCGAGCAGATCGCGAACGCCAAGTGAATCGAAATGTGGTCCACCAGATAAGCCATCAGCAGATGGAACGAAAAAAAAGCGCATGCCAGGAAGAAATAGTTCATGGGATGCAGATTGATGCCCCGAATAGTGGTGAGAACAAACAGCACAAAGAAGAAAAACAGCAGCGATACTGGAGCGAAAGCGCTGATTCGTCCCGCCAGCGGACCAGGTTGCAGCTTTTGCGGAAGCGCGACGCCGATTTTGTATCCCGATACGAGGTTCTTGTAGCTCCAAACCAGCTCCGACCCCTGGCCGATTTTGTTTTCCTGCGTCGGCGAAAGCGTATTCTCTGGAAAATCGAAACCCTTGAAATCTGTGCTGAGCCGCAGCTCGAAATCGTGGACTTGGCTCACCTGGTCGCCAAAGCTATAGTGCCAGGTATCCAAACCCTGCGAACGGTAACCGACGTTGAGCACCGCCGTCTGATGCGGCAGCACCGTCGTGCTTCCATATGTTTCGCTCTTTTGACTTTCCAGCACGAGAGGCGCGCCGTTGACCGTGAAAACCATATCGTCGTAAATCGCCTGCTCTGCCGGCAAATGGAGCGTGAAGGTTACGTTGCGCGGCCGATCGTCGGGATTCACGAATTCGTACGCGCCCGCAAATTGCACCTGATAAGTGCTGTACCAGAGGAGGCCTTTTCGCCGGTAGTCGGCGTGCAGCGCCGCATTCACGCGGCTCTTTTCCAGAGTGAGCGGGATATAACGCCGGTCGTCGATCGTTCGGAGGATTTCTTTGCCGTTCTTCACGGCGGGAACCTGGCGCCATGAGCCCTCCACATACGTGGCCGCCGGCGGACACTGTTCCTGCGGCGCGCCCCACGACGACGCCACTTTGCCCCGAAGTTGCGTATCGGACGAATAGGTGCGGTAAAAGATGGTGCTGGCGAGAATGGCCCAGGCGATTGCAGTGCAGAAGAAGATAAAACCGATTGCGGCGATACGTTTGCCCATTACAAGTCTCCTTGAAATCGGAACACACTTCCGTCCGCCGCACACCAAGCTTGCCTAAATTAATTGGTAATTTCAAGTACTTTGCAAGATAAAGAATACTGCGTTAAATAGCAAGGCGAGGTTACTTGCGCCTCGGAAGGTAACAACGAGGTACTCGAGCCGACGACAGGAACTAGCTGTGGCCGCCGCCGAGTTCGCGCACGATGTCGCCGACGAATGATTTCGCGTCACCGAAAAGCATCAGCGTCCTATCCAGGTAATACAGAGGATTATCGATTCCCGCAAAGCCAGGACTCATGCCGCGCTTGATCACCATCACCGTCCGAGTCTTGTCCACATCAAGAATCGGCATGCCATAAATGGGGCTGCTCGCATCGTTTCGCGCCGCGGGGTTTGTCACGTCGTTTGCACCGATCACCAGAGCCACATCCGTCTGCGGAAATTCCGGGTTGACGTCTTCCATATCGAGCAGCTTGTCGTAGGGAATATCCGCTTCGGCGAGAAGAACGTTCATGTGCCCCGGCATGCGACCAGCCACTGGGTGAATCCCGAATTTCACGTCCACGCCGCGCTTCGTGAGCGAGTCATACAATTCGCGCACCTTGTGCTGCGCCTGCGCAACCGCCATTCCGTAGCCCGGCACAATCACCACCTTGCTGGCCGCCCCCAGAATTGCAGCCGCCTCTTCGGGCGTCGCGCTTTTCACCGCTCTCTCTTCTTGCCCGGCGGTGCCTTTCGCTGCCTGCTCCTGGCCAAACGCGCCAAACAGCACGTTGGAGAAAGACCGGTTCATCGCCTTCGACATGTTCACCGACAGAATGAATCCGGAAGCTCCGTCGAGCGCGCCGGCAATGATCAGCAGCTTGCTATCGAGCACAAACCCCATCGCCGCAGCGGAAAGACCCGCGTAGGAATTGAGCAGCGACATCACGGTGGGCATGTCCGCGCCGCCAATCGGGACAATCATCAACACGCCGAACAGGAGCGAGATTCCCAGAATCGCCGGGAAAAGATGCATGTGCTCGGGATGCAGGATCAGCACCACTGCGCCCAAAATCGCCAGGCCCAGGACTGAAAGATTGACGAGATTCTGTCCCTTGTAGGTGATCGGCCGCTGCGGCAGCACCTCTTCCAGCTTACCCGCTGCCATCAGGCTCCCCGTGAAAGTAAGCGAACCGAGAATCACTTCCGCCGAGAGCACCGCCATCATGAACGGCGGCACATTGGGCGCGCGCAAATAAAATTCCGACGTGCCCACCAGCGTCACGCAGAGCGCGCCAAACGCGTGGCTCAACGCCGTCCTTTGCGGAACGGCTGTCATCTGCACCAGGCCCAGCGGCACGCCGATGATCGAGCCAAGCACCAGGCCGATCGCGATCCAGCGATAATCCACGATCCCGTGATGCAGCAGAGTCCCGACGATCGCGAGAAGCATTCCCAGTTCGCCGGCCCACACTCCCTGCCGTGCCGTTTTCGGCGAACTCATCAATTTGAGCGAGAGAATGAAAAGAACCGCCGCTACCAAATAGGTGACCTGTAGGAGTACGTCAGAACCTGCGAAGGAATTCATGATTTCGCGGGGCGGCTGGTCTTGAACATTTTCAGCATGCGGTCCGTAATCAGGAAGCCGCCTACGATATTGCTCGTCGCCGCGACGATTGCGATCGTCCCGAGGATCGTCGCAAGAGTGCTCTTCCCTTCCCCGGCGAGAATGATCGCGCCCACCACCGCAATGGCATCGAGCGCATTCGTTAGTGACATCAGCGGCGTGTGCAGCAGCGGCGAGACGCGGCGAATCACTTCAAATCCGATAAAGGCTGCCAAAATGAAAACGTACAAATCGGTCAGCAGGTCTGACTGCACCATCAGCTTGCCCCTTTCCCTACGGTCGCAAGTGCCGGCAGCGACAGGAATTCACGCACCCGCTCGTTCACGATTTCGCCGCCTCGCGTGAGCATCGTGCTTCGAATGATTTCGTCGTCGAGCTTCAACTCGAGCTTGCCATCGTGAACCAGGTACTGCAAAAATGCAGTGATGTTGCGGGCGTACATCTGGCTCGCGTGATAGGGCACGGTGCTCGCAAGATTGATTCGGCCGATAATCGTCACGCCGTTGGTAACCACATTTTCTCCAGATCGTGTTAGCTCGCAATTCCCGCCGCGTTCCGACGCCAAATCGACAATCACTGATCCCGGCGCCATCCTCGCCACCATGTCTTTGGTTACAAGCACCGGCGATTTCTTTCCCGGAATCACCGCTGCCGTAATCACCACGTCGCTTTCGCCCACCACGCGACCCAGCAGCTCCCGCTGCTTTCTGTAAAATTCCTCATCCTGCGCTTTTGCGTATCCACCCGCATCCTGCGCATCCTTCGCCTCAATCGGCAGCTCGACGAAACGCCCGCCCAGGCTTTGCACTTGCTCTTTCGCGGCTGGCCGCATGTCATATGCGGACGTGACGGCGCCGAGACGGCGGGCGGTCGCGATTGCTTGCAGGCCAGCGACGCCCGCGCCGATGATGAGCACCCGCGCCGGCGTGATCGTCCCCGCTGCGGTGGTCAACATGGGGAAAATACGCGGCAGCGTGTCAGCCGCAATCAGCACCGCTTTATATCCGCAGATCGTGCCCATCGAGGACAGCGCATCCATGGCCTGGGCTCGCGTCGTTCGCGGCATCAACTCCACAGAGAAGGAAGTCACTCCGGTTGCAGCAATCTGCTGAATCGTTTTCAGCTCACCCAACGGCCGCAAAAATCCTATCAGCACCTGCTCGCGGTGAAACAGCGGCAAGTCCGCGTCGCCCGTTTTGTCATTCGAGCCATGCGCGAGCACCTGCACAATAATGTCGGAAGCGCTAAAAATCTCGGCACGCTCGGCGACAATTCTTGCGCCCTTTGCGGTATAGTCTGCGTCCGGATATCCTGCTTCGATTCCCGCGCCCGCTTCTACCACCACCTCCAGCCCGGATTTCGCAAGCGTCGGCACCACCGATGGCACCAGCGCCACCCGCCGCTCTCCCGGAAAGGTTTCGCGCGGAACACCAACGATCATCAAGCCCCCTGGTATCCTCTGTGAAGTCCGGAAATATCATCGGCCAAACGCACCAATCGCAGTAGGCACATTCCTGGCCGTCTACGAACCGATCATTTTATCTGGAATTGCGCCGAAGTCTATCGAACATCGGCATTGCATGGCTGCCAACTAGAGCTTGCCCCAGAAACCAAAAACCACCGCGCCGATAATGAAGAGAAACGAGACAACGTGATTCCACCTCATGTGCTCGCCCAGATAGATCCAGGCAAACGCGACGAACACGCACAGCGTGATCACTTCCTGAATGATTTTCAGCTGAAACGCCGTGAACTCGCCGTAGCCGATGCGATTCGCCGGAACCTGGAAGCAGTATTCAAAGAAGGCGATCAACCAGCTCACGACAATCACTGCAATCAGCGGCGCCTTTTTGTACTTCAGGTGGCCATACCACGCGATCGTCATGAAGACATTCGAACAGATAAGAAGGAGAACAGTTTTCATAGCGCCGAATCCTAACACGGGCACACGGAGAGCGTAATCGAGGGATAGCGGTAGCCTTCATAATTCCAATGGTTGCGAGGTTCCACAGCCCATTTGCGGTATCCCGCGCGAATCCTCTATAATTGTTGGGTATTGTGCCGAAACGAAAAGGGAGTCCACTCGCGTCGCGACGCTCTCCCAAGCGCCGCAAACAACTCGAAATGATCGATCTAGCCGAAAAAATCAAAAAGAAGCTGAAAGACGAGATCGCCGCTCTCGAACATGAGCTCCACGACGAGCTCCCTAAAGAAATCAAAGTGGCGCGCGCCCATGGCGACCTCTCGGAAAACGCCGAGTACAAATACGCCAAGGAGCGCCAGTCGTTCGTCTCCACGCGCCTCGCCCAGCTCCACCAGCGCATGGCGGACCTTTCAATGCTCAACCTCAACAACCTCCCGAAAGACCGCGCTGCCTACGGTTCGCGAATTGTCGTACTGGACGTTGCGAAGGGCTCCGAAATCGAGTACAAACTGGTCACAGTAGAAGAAGCGGACGCGCCCAAAGGCCTGATCTCCACCAGTTCTCCAATCGGCCGCGCCCTTCTGGGCAAGAAAGTCGGCGACGAAGTACAGGTAACCACGCCGGCGGGCATAAAAGACTACGAAGTCGTCCGCCTGGCGACGATTTACGACGAGGAATAACTGGGTGATTCCCGCCTCATGCTGAGCCGCACCATCGGTCGCTACCTGTCATGGCCCATCAACGGGCTCGCTCGGCTTATCGCCCCTACCCGCATCCCTCCAAACGTCATCACCTGGGTAGCTCTTGGCCTGAATCTCTGGGCTGGCATCCTGTTTGCACAAGGCCGCTTCGCAGCCGGCGGCGGAATGATGATTCTCGCGGGGCTCTGCGATCTTCTCGACGGTCCCGTAGCGCGCATCCAGAATCGCGTTTCCATTTTTGGCGGCTTCCTCGATTCGATCTTCGACCGCTACGCCGACCTGATCCTCTTTCTCGGCCTGCTCGTCTACTACGCCAGCGTCAACCGCTTCGGCTACGCATTCCTAGCCGGCGCTGCAATGGCAGGCGCCGTTATGGTGAGCTACGCAAAAGCCCGCGCGGAATCGCTCGTGCCCAACGAAGACGTCGGCTTCTGGGACCGTCCCGAGCGCCTCGTCCTCATGATCATCGGCGCGCTCGCAAATCGCATGCCACCTGTCCTCTGGATTCTCGCGATCGGCCCCAACATCACCGTAATCCACCGAATCGTCCACACGTGGAAGCAAACGAAGGAGGTCGTCACTACTCCGAAGCCTGTTTCCATCCCCGCTCCAGCCCCATCGCCACTAGAAGCAAATCTCTCGCACGGAGGGCAACGTCCATCTCCTCAGTTCTTCTCGCGCACCGCGGGGCGCGGACGGTAGCCATGCCTAAGCTTCTCGCCATCATCGGCGCGCTCGTCATTTGCGCTGGTATCGACCTGCTGTGGCAATCGCGCAACGAAATTAAATTCTGGATAGCCGCCTACATCAACGTTTTCCGCTCGATTCTTCGCCGCCAGGAAAACGTCACCGCCCCCCGAGTGCTCCCCGCCGCTGTCCCAGCCGCCAAACGCAAACACGCCGTCCGCTTTCTCCTCGGCGTAGGATTTGCGTTCCTTCTGGGCCCCATGCTGATCGCCATCAGCGTCACGCTTCTGCTCTACAAAAATCTCTGAACACTCGTGCAAGGTGAAACCCTCCCTCATCATTCACGGCGGCGCCTGGAACATCCCCGATGAAGCCGTCGAAGATTGCCGCGACGGCATTCGCCGCGCCCTGAAAGCAGGCTGGAAAATTCTCTCCGCAGGCGGCGCGGCTATCGATGCAGTCGAGGCCGCAATCGTAATTCTCGAGGACGATCCCACTTTCGACGCCGGCATCGGCTCGCATCTCAATCGCGACGGCCGCGTGCAACTCGATGCAATCATCATGAATGGCGCGACGCTAAAAGCAGGCGCCGTCGCGGCCGTCGAACGCATCCGCAATCCAATCCGCCTCGCCCGCGCCATCCTCGAGAAAAGCGAGCACATGATGCTCGTCGGCGCCGGCGCCGAAAAATTCGCCGCCGAAAACGGAATCGCGCTCTGCGCGCCCGAAGATCTCGTCATCGATCGCGAGCGCTCCGCCTGGGGCCGTTGCCTCGAAGATTCGCACGCGGCCGAGCATCACATGGACCACGAATTCGGCACGGTCGGCGCCGTTGCCCTCGACAAACAGAATCAACTCATCGCCGGCACCTCCACCGGTGGCACCTGTTGCAAATTTCCCGGGCGCGTCGGCGATTCGCCGCTCATCGGCTGCGGCTGCTATGCCGACGCAGATTCCGGCGGTGTCTCCTGCACGGGCCACGGCGAAGGCATCATGAAAATTGTGATGGCAAAAATGGCGGCCGACCTGCTCACCGCACCGGAGAATCCGGCGACAAAATCCGACGACTGCCGTTGGGGAATCGGCTGGGGCCCGCGCTCCACAATCTCGCCTTCCATCGGGAGCGACGCTCAATCCGTTGCCAACGCCTGCGTCCGCAAACTCGCTCATCGCGCCCACACCACCGGCGGCTTGATTCTCCTCGACCGCAACGGCAATCCAGCCGCCGCCTTCAATACCTCCCGCATGGCCTACGGCTTCATAAACCCCGACGATTCCTTCACCATCGCGCCATAACCCGCGCCGCATCTTTTGTCGCTGCTGCCTCATCAAACCGTCGGCGTATAATGTCCGCATCCAATCCACACAAGGAGATTACCAATGGCAATTCGCGATGCTTTCTTGCCGGAATTCGATCACGAAATGGGCACGACCCGAAAAACTCTCGAACGCGTTCCCGAAAACAACACCGATTGGAAGCCCCACGATAAATCCATGACCATGGGCCGACTCGCTGGGCATCTCGTCGAATTACCCACGCTCGTCCCGCTCGCCCTCCAGCGCGAATCGCTCGACTTTCGCCCGCCCGGCGCGCCGCCGCGACAACCCACCGTCATGTCCACCCGCAAACAGCTCCTCGAAGATTTCGACAAGAACGTCGCCGCCGCCCGCGCCGCCATCGCTCAATCCAGCGACGAAGATCTGAAAAAGATCTTCACCCTGCAAGCCGGCGGAAAAACCATTTTCTCGCTTCCGCGCACAGCCGCCCTTCGCGGCTTCATCCTGAATCACATCATCCATCACCGCGGCCAGCTCTCAGTTTATCTGCGCCTCAACAACGTCGCCGTCCCCTCAATCTACGGCCCGTCAGCCGACGAACAAAACTAATCCGCCTGCACAAAAAAAAACGGCTGGCAACTTTCGCTGCCAGCCGTTTCAACTTCAGGCAAAGAACCCGCGCTTACCGGTGTCCGCCGCCGTGTCCTCCGCCGCCTCCGTGGAAGCCGCCGCCTCCGCCGCGGACCGCGCCTCCACCATGCGAGCTGTTGCCACCGCCGCCATGGAAGCTGTTCCCGCCTCCGCCATGGAAGCTATTTCCGCCGTGGAATTGATTGCCTCCCCGGACTCCACCACGGTACCCTTCGTTACCATGGAATCCGCCATGACCCCAATTACCGCCCCCATAGTACCCACCACGGCCATAGTAGCCGCCGCCATAGTAGCCGCGTCCATAGAAGCCATGGAACCAGGGGCCGGCACCGATGAATACTCCGTTCGCGAAGTAGTCAGGGCCCCAATATCCGTAAGGCGCGCAAGCGTACGGAGCATACGGGTAGTAGCCGTAGGTGCACACGGGAGGCGCCCCAATTCCGATGCCAACCGGACCTACGCCGATTCCTACTTGCACCTGCGCGCTCGCAACAGCGCTCATCGAGAGCGCTAAAATTCCAACCAACGCCGTATATTTTAGATAACGCATCTGAGACCTCCCGGCTGGCTGGCGTCGTCTGCTTCCGACTTCGCTTCCAGCTCCGCTACTGCCTTTGAAGCTCTTCACGCTGGTCATAGTGCAAGGGATATGCCAAACCTCGGCCGTTAAATAAGTGGCTCTAAATCAGTAGCATAGGAGAGTTTGCGGCGGAAAATGACTCAAAGCGGCAACTCGAAATTTGGCTGCCCACCACCGGCCCTGCTGCTTTTCAACCACCCTGCAAAAGGACGGCAAAACGACCCTTTACAGCACCTTTTCCAAACCACGTCCTCATTGTTCCGGCGAACGACGGGTTCTTCCACTCTTCCATAAACTTTATGTTGCAATGACGCGCGGTTCAAAGTCATTGGTGTTATGTTCGAAGGCCGTGCCGCTCAATCCGAGGCGAGAATGAGAAAAGTAATCTACGCAATCAACATCACCCTGGATGGCTGCTGCGACCACACCAAATTCAATCCCGATGACGAAACGCTTGAGTATTTTACGCAGCTCACGCGTGATGCTGACACCTTCCTCTACGGGCGTAAAACCTATCAATTGATGGTTCCTTATTGGCCTGATGTGGCGAAAGACCGTTCCGGGCAGACAAAAGCAGATTACGAATTTGCCCAGGCATTTGACGCCGTCAACAAAATTATTGTTTTCTCAAAATCATTAGACAGCCCTGAGGGAACAAAAACGAGAATCGTTCGTACGAACCTTCACGACGAAGTACTTAAATTGCAACAAGAACAAGGCAAAAATATTCTTACCGGTGGTGTAACCATTCCTTCACAACTTGTAGAGCTTGGCCTGATTGATGAATATTATTTTGTGGTCCACCCGATCGTTATAGGAGAAGGGAGACGGTTGTTTGAAGGCATTAGCCTCCCGGAAAAATTACAATTGAAACTTATTGAGTCAAAGATTTTTAAGTCAGGAGGTGTTGCGCTTCATTACATGAAGCAGTGACAGAAAAAAGCCAGCCGAAACTCGCGCCGCTCTGCGTCAACAATCCTTATTTCCTGTATGTACCCTACTTTCCGATAAATGCCTGGTAAAGGCTGAAACCGGCCCCCACTGCCCTCCTTCCTCAGTTGAACCCAAACCGATCCGTGTGCTAGCATCCCCGTTCCGCAGGGTCACGCGCAACCGCCGGGGGGCGGCGTCGTGAAGGTTCCCTTTTCGCACAGCTCGGATTCGCGCTTCAGATTTTCCCGCCACGAAATGCCTGTTCCGCCCGGCCCAGATGCAAATCTCGTTTTTTCACTACTGATTCCAACTTCTCCAACCGAGGTGCAACATGAAATCCTATACAACCGAATGGATACGCAACGTTGGCATTGTAGGCCACGGCGATACGGGGAAAACCCAGCTCGTGTCGTCGTTGCTCTTCACCGCCGGCATGACGCCGCGGCTGGGTAAAGTCTCCGACGGCTCCACCGTCACCGATTGGGACGAAGAAGAAGTTGCCCGCAAAATTTCCATCAATACCGGCCTCGCTTACGCCGAATGGCAAGCCGCCGGGCAAGCCGACAAAACAAAAATCAATTTCCTCGATACTCCCGGCTATTCCACTTTTATCAACGAAACAAAATCCTCGCTCATCGCCGCGGATGCTTCTCTCATCGTCGTGGACGCAGCTGCTGGCGTTCAGGTAGTCACCGAAAAAACCTGGGACTACGCCACCGAGTACGATCAGCCTCGCGCCTTCGTCCTGAATTGGATGGACCGCGAGCTGGCCAGTTTTGAGCGTGCGCTCGACTCGCTGCAGCACGTTTTCGGCCGCGGCGTTGTTCCCATCGAGCTGCCCATCGGCTCCGAGAAAAGCTTCCGCGGAGTGATTGATCTCATCGCAATGAAAGCTTTGATGTACACGCCTGACGGCGACGGCAAAGCTAAAATAGAAGAAATCCCCGCCGATCTGGCGGAAGAGGCGAAAACAGCCCACGAAGCGCTTGTCGAACTCGTCGCCGAAGGTGATGACGCCTTGATGCAGGAATTTTTTGACGAGGGAACGCTTCCCATCGACGACTTGAAGAAAGGCCTGCGCGAGGCAGTCCTCGCCAAACGCATTTTCCCTGTGCTGCTCAGTTCCGCGCTGCACAATATCGGCGCCGACGCGATCCTGAATTTCCTGTGCGACATTTTCCCGGCCCCGTCCTCGCGCGGGAAAGCAAGCGGCCACAAGACTTCAGACCACAAGGGTGAAACCGTCGAGCGCAAAGTGGCGGACTCCGAACCACTCTCGATTTTTGTGTTCAAAACTCTTGCCGACCCCTTCGCCGGACGCATCACCTATTTCAAAGTCCTGTCCGGCGTCCTCAAAAATGACGCGACGATCACAAACTTTAATCGCGGAACGCAGGAGCGCCTCCAACACGTTCAAGTGATGCAGGGTAAGACGGCTGTCGCCGTGAACGATTTGCACGCTGGCGACGTGGGCGCGATTGCGAAGCTGAAAGAAACAACGACGGGGGAAACCTTAGGCGATAAAAGCGCGACAATCTTCTATCCACCCGCGCGTATTCCCGAACCTTCCATCACCTTCGCAGTTGAACCGAAAACGCGCGCGGATGAAGATCGCATTGGCGTCGCGATTCACCGGATTCTAGAGGAAGATCTCGCGCTGCGCTTCGGACGCGACCCGCAAACGAAGGAATTTCTACTCTCCGGCGCAGGGCAGCAGCATATCGAGGTCGTGGTCGCGAAACTTCGCAAGCGCTACCACGTCGACCTCACTTTGCATCCGCCAAAAGTTCCCTACCGCGAGACAATTCGCGCGAAGGCCGACGCCGAAGGCAAACACAAAAAGCAAACCGGCGGACACGGACAGTTTGGTCTATGCCGAGTCAAGATGGAGCCTCTTCCGCGCGGCAAGGGTATCGAATTTGTGGACGATTTATTCGGCGGCGCGATCCCCAAGAACTGGATTCCGTCCGTCGAACGCGGCATTCGCGAATCGGCCGAGCGCGGCTATCTCGCCGGATTCCCGGTCACGGATTTCCGCGCCACTCTCTACGACGGCAAATATCACGACGTAGACTCGAGCGATATGGCCTTCCGCATCGCAGGCTCGCTGGCCTTCAAGGAAGCGATGAAACAGGCACGCCCCGCGCTGCTCGAACCCGTAATGCACGTCGAGATTTACGCGCCCGATCAATACTCCGGCGATTTAATGGGCAACCTGAGCAGCCGCCGCGGAAAAATCAGCGGCAGCGAATCCCGCGCGGGAAGCGTCGTGATCAAAGCGCAGGTCCCGCTCTCGGAAATGCTCAGCTACGCCAACGAATTAACGTCAATGACGCAAGGACGCGGCAGCTACTCCATGGAATTCTCGCACTACGATTACGTCCCAGGTGAGCTAGCAGACAAAGTGATCGCGGCCCACAAGCCGCATCACGCAGCAGAAGAAGGCGAAGCCGCCTCAGCGTAATCGAGGCTCCAACAATCCGAGCCCTAACAAAGCACGAGTGCTTCCGCATTTCGTCGGACGTCAATTGCAGTCCGTCAGGGCACGGCTTTAGCCGTGCCGAAAACGAATGCAGAGAGGAACGGCTTTAGCCGCTGAGGGCTCGCATTGAAGTTTCGAACTTCGTAGCTCGTGGTTACGCCGCGCCGTCGTTGTAGGCCGCGGTTTCAACCGCGGCAAATTGTGGCTCGAAAATACTGGGGCTTTAGCCCCTGAAGTTCAATTCGTCAGGGCACAGCTTTAGCCGCTGAGGTAGGAAGAGTAGCCGTGAAATCAGCCCGAAATCAGCTGCCGTGCGTGAGATGCAACCGGCTGGCTATACTGCGGTGCTGCGGAGGCGCATCCGTATTCTTCGCCTGAGTATCAGCCGGCGCCGCCGCCTGCGCATTCGCAGTATTCGCCACACCCGGAAGCGTGCCTCCGGCTCCCGTTGGACAAGAAGTGCCTACGCAGGGAGGTCCCGCCACCCGCATAAGCGAGCAGCCTCCAATCCACACCGCCGAAGACAGCAGTAACGCGAGCAGGGCGTTCTTCTTCATGTGATGCGCTCCCTCAGATGGCAGACGTGCGCTCTAGACAGGCCGATTCCTAATTCTATAGTTGCACACAATCCCTCGCAGGCCAGCAGTATTGTCCGAGCCTCACTCGCATGAGTAACAGAGAATAGAAGGCGAAGCGTGACTGCTTGGCGTAAATGCTTAGCGCGGAAGCAAAAATCCAGTTTGTCGGCGATGCTCGTCAAATGCAGGGCCGAACTGCGTCGCGAGAAAAGCCTCTTCTCGTTTCGCTTTCACTACAAAGCCGATCGCGACTACTGCAAAGGCCACAATCGCGCGATACTCGCCGATCGCGATTGCTGTGCCGGCCACGGCCAACAGAACTCCGGTATAGATCGGATGGCGGATTCGCGCGTAAGGACCGGTGCGGATGAGCTCGTGCTCTTTGCGGATGGTAACCTGGGCGCTCCAGTTTTTTCCGATGTGCCGGCGCGCCCAGATTGCAAAGGCCACTCCCGCGGCCGTCAGAACTGCTCCTAACACTGCAATCCATTCGCGCTCGGGAAGAAATCTGCGATTCAGCGCGCCGAAACGCGGATCCTGCGCATAGAGCAAAATGAACCCGCACGCCATGTAAGCGACATGAAGCAGACGCGCGAGCGGCGGCTCCCGCTTTTGCTCTCGTTTCTGATTGCGCGCAGCCCAGATCCAGTACACGCAGAACGCGATCCATGCCGCTTGAATAATCAGATATGGCGCAGGCATCTCGAAAACGAACGACGCCAAAACGGACGGCATCGTTCCTTCCCTCTTTTCCGTTAGTCCTGTTGAGCGCCACAACTCTGTCGCACTGAAATAACTCTGTCAACCATAGCGCCTTGCATCTCCATCTAACCAATTTGGCGCTTGCGGTTCAGCGACCAAATGCTTGAAGCTTCTTCGACCATGAAAAAACCACAAAAGCAGAAACGCTGGCGCGATGCGACGATTGCTATTCACCAGGGCGCCGAACATTTTCACGTAGCCGCGCCGGTCGGCACCACCATCGCGCGTACCGCAAATTTCACCTTCGAAAGCACCGAAGAGATGAAGCGCTGGGCCGAAGGAAAAAGCTCGGCCTACATCTACACGCGCTACGGCAATCCCACGCTCACCATCGCGGAAGAAAAGCTCGCCGCTCTCGAAGGAGCGGAAGCAGCCATCGTCACGGCCTCAGGCATGGCCGCGATTTCAAGCGCCCTGCTCGCTGTATTGAAAGCTGGCGACGAAGTGATTTCCACGCGGCAAACCTATGGCGGCACGTATCGCCTGATGCGCGACAATTTCCCGCGCTTCGGCATCGTCGTTCGCTACGTGGAAAACGATCTCGCAGGAATCGAGCAGCTGGTGAATCCGCGCACGAAGGCGCTCTACATCGAGACGCCGACCAACCCAACGTTGCGGCTCGTGGATTTGCAGAAGGCCGTTGTTTTCGCGAAAGAATGGGGCCTGATTTCGCTGATCGACAACACGTTCGCAAGCCCCGCGCTGCAGAAGCCGATCGAACTCGGCTTCAACATCGTCCTGCACAGCGCCACGAAATATCTGTCAGGCCATTCCGACCTCATCGCAGGCGCCGCGGCAGGCAGCCGCGCCATCATCAACGAAGTGCGCCACAACATCATCAATCTCGGCGGCTCGCTCGATCCCGAAGCAGCCTACCTGCTGATTCGCGGGATGAAAACGCTCGGCGTGAGGATGGAACGCCAGTGCGAGAACGCGATGATCGTCGCGAAATATCTTGCGAAGCATCCCAAGGTTGCGAAAGTGCATTACCCGGGACTCGCTTCGCATCCCGATCACAAACTCGCCAAGCGCCAGATGAAAGGATTCGGCGCGATGCTCGCCTTCGACTTAAAAGGCGGCCTTCCGGCCGCGCGGCGCTTCTGCGATCGCGTGCGCATCTTTTTGTTGGCGGCGAGTTTGGGCGGCGTTGAATCGCTCGTCGTTCTGCCGATTTACACTTCGCATTACAATATGTCCGAAGCGGAGCTTCGCGCTGCGGGAGTTGGCGCGGGAACCGTGCGCGTTTCGGTCGGCTTGGAAGATTCGGTTGACTTGCTCGAAGATCTGCGTCAAGCTTTAGCATAATTCAGCGCAGGTTCACAAAAACCCCAGCAGAAAACTAAGCTTCTTAGCCCTTGTTTTACCGCCGATTAGAAAATTGCAACTTGCTCATTCTGCGTGATTTGCGCAGACTTTTAATCGCGCTACCGTAGATTAAAATTGGGCAGTCGGTCGAGCATCAGGCAGAAAGTTTCCCCGCAAAAGTTCGGAGGTGCGGCGTTGCAGCACGACAAAGCCAGTGATTCCGGAGCAGAAATTCTGAGCAAAGTCCCGCGGGTGACGCTTGGGTTTTGGATTATCAAGATTCTGGCGACTACCGTAGGGGAGACTGGCGGCGACGCGCTCTCCATGACGTTGAATCTTGGCTACGCCGTGAGCAGCCTGATCTTCCTGGGATTTTTTGTCGTCACGCTCGCGGCGCAGATCACTTCGAAGCGATATCATCCGGTTTTTTACTGGGCGGTGGTGGTGGCAACCACAACCGTAGGAACGACGACGTCCGATTACATGGATCGGACTCTGGGGCTTGGATACATAAAATCTTCGGTGATGTTGTTTACGGCTGTGCTGATCGTGCTGGCAATCTGGCGCTACACGACGGGCGCGATCGCGGTGGATCAAATCACCACGAAGACGAACGAGATTTTTTATTGGGTGACGATTCTCGTCTCCAACACCTTGGGAACTGCGCTGGGCGATTTTGTGGCTAGCGACACGGGACTGGGCTTCGAGCGCAGCGCGCTGATTTTCGCTGGGCTAATCGCAGTGGTTGCCGCCGCGTACTTTTTCTTAAAGATTCCCGAGAGTGTGGCCTTCTGGGCAGCTTACGTGTTGACGCGGCCGCTGGGCGCGACGCTCGGCGACACTCTCACGAAACCGCATCAAGAGGGCGGCCTGGCGCTTGGAAGAATCACTTCTTCCCTTGTGATCGCGGGAGCGATGGTTATCCTGATTGCGCTGACGGCGCGACGCGCGCGAATGCGACGAGTGCAAACCCGCTGAATTTCGCGCCTGCCGTACCCTGGCTAAAGCATCGGCGAGAGGATTGCGCGGAATGGGAATTTCTGAGTAGAATTGAGGCCGGTCCCCGTCTTATTTCCGCGTCGTTTAGGAGGTCCTCATGCTAGCTTCCATCCGGCTCTCCGGATTTTTTGCTTTCTCTTTGTTTCTGGTTCCTTCGGTTTTCGCGCAGACGAATTCTCCGCCATCCGATCCACATGAGCTGGTGATTCATCAGCCGCGAACTCTCTCAAGTCCGGCAGAGCGCTCGGCGGCGATCGATCTTTTGGAGCATGCGCGGCAAGACTTGAACATGCATACCTTTGGCGCCTACGAATTGAAAGCTTTGTTTCAAACTTCCGGCGCGACGCAGAACGAAGGCGATGGAACGATGGAGGAGCTATCGAACGGGCCGGAGTGGCGATGGACGGCGCAGATGCAGGGCGCGAGCGTGGTTCGCGTTGGAGGAAATGGGCACGCGTACGGAGCGATTCCTAACGAACCGGTTCCAATGCGGATTCAGGAAATCCGCGCGGCGCTGCATTGGCCAATCTTCCGAAATGCCGGAGCCCAGAACGTGATTCGATCGGCAAACGCGCAACTGAACGGCAAACCAGTGACGTGCCTTCTGCTGAGTTCGGCTGTGCCGGACAATCCGGCGCCGCGCGCGTGGGTGGAAGAAGAGTACTGCATCGATCCGGCGACAGGACTATTGCAGATGTGGTCGGCGGCGCCCGGAATTTACACGGAGTACGACTACGAGGGCGCTGCGGAATTCAATGGACACACTCTCCCTCGGCAAGTCTCCATTTTCGAAGGCGGGGCGCTTGTCGTTCAAGCGCGGGTGGAAAGTTTTGGCAATCCGGGCGAGATCGATCCCAACGCTTTCAAGCCGGGTCCTGAAATGACGGATGCAGGTGAGTCGTTCACGCTGTCGGGCCCGCGCCGGTTTCCGATGCGCGTGGATCCTTCCGATGAGCCCCCTTCGACCTATTTTCAACCCGTGATCGTCCACGCGACGCTCGACGCGCAGGAAGGACGGGTGATGGACGCAGAAGTGCTGCAGAATTCCAACCAGGAATTGAGCCGGGCGGCGCTGGATCTGGTGAGGAGCACGTCGTTCCATGCGACGGGATTTCAGCAGGAAGTTTTTATCAACGTGCAATTTCATCTGCCGGCGCAGCAAGTGGGCGGGGTTCCGGTGCTTCATTCTTCCGTGCATTGGGTAATTTGGGAGCACCGGGGAAAAGTGGCACCAAGAAAGCCCGTTCGAGACGCCGCTTAGAGATTCTTCGGATTTGCGATTCGCATCGAGTGCCGTTGCCCAAACGGCCTCAGGTCAATTCTGGCCAAGGTCGGGCCAGAATGAGACCTGAGCTACGATTCCCAGTTTCCAAGTCAAATCGTGGACCCTCTTCCGCTTGTCACAGGAGAACCTGACCAACATTTTCCACTTCGGTGCCCCGAACTGATTCCTCGCCTTTTAACCTGTTGCTTTCCCATAGGTGGTGTGAGATATTCCTGTTGGAAACCAAAACGAAGGTGCTATGAAACAGAAAACGGACGTCCTGCAAGGAACGCTGGCGTTGATGGTGCTTAAGACTCTTGATGTGCTGGGAGCGCAGCACGGGTATGGGATTGCGCGGCGCATTGAGCAGATCAGCGGAGATCTGCTGGCGGTGAACCAGGGGACGCTTTATCCGGTGCTGTTGAAGCTGGAGCAGGAAGGGGCGATCGCATCGGACTGGGGCGCGTCTGAAAATAATCGCCGGGCGCGTTTCTACCGCCTGACGAAAGAAGGGCGCAAGCAGCTACAGGTGGAGACGCAGGACTGGGAGCAAACTGCGGCGATCATCGGCCGGTTCTTCGAAGTGAAGGCGGAGGACTTGCCATGAGATTTCTGAGAAGGTTTCTGGCGCGGCTCAAGAACTTTGCGACCCGGCGGCGAGACGACAAACGGCTGCGGGAGGAGATGCAAGAGCATATCGCCCTGCAGACGGAGGAGAATCTGCGCGCGGGGATGAATGCGGAAGAGGCACGGCGGCAGGCGGTGATGAAGTTCGGAGGGACGGCGACAGTGAGAGAGGATTACCACGCAGAGCAAGGGCTGCCGTTTTTTGAAAACCTGTTGCAGGACTCGCGCTTCGCGATCCGCATGCTGGCCAAGTCGCCGGGGTTTACGGCTATCGCGGTTCTGACGATGGCGCTGGGGATCGGCGCGACCACGGCGATTTTCAGCCTGGTCGATGCGACGCTGCTGCATCCGCTGCCCTATCCGCACCCGGAGGAGCTGGTACGCATCGAGGACGATCTGCCTGGTGCAGGCGCTACCGACGCGGGCATCTCGATTCCGGAGTTTAGAGATCTGCAGCGTTCGGGAATTTTTCAGTATGTTGTGCTGGAGATTTTCGGGTCGGCGAACCTGACGGGTGCATCGCAGCCATCGCGGATGCAGTATGAGGGGGTATCGCCGGCGTATTTTGCGATGCTGGGGGTGAAACCGGCGCTGGGGCAGACGTTCGATCCTCAGGATCAAACGCCGGGGTTCACGCTGGATGTGGTGATCAGTGACGGGTTGTGGAAGCGGGCTTTCGGGAGTGATCCACACATTGTGGGAAGAAGTTTGCGGGGGGACAACGATTTGTACCGGGTGATCGGGGTGATGCCGCCGGATTTTCACGACCCGGGGCGAACCGTGGGCGAGAGGAATACGGAACAGTGGGCGGCGTTGGGTTTTTCGAATAATCCGGCTGAGGCCCCGAATCGCAGTTTGCGGTTGCCCCTGGAAACGGTGGGGCGCCTGAAGCCGGGGCTGACGGTTGCAGCGGCGCAGAGCCATATGGACGCGTTGGTTGCTTCGTTGCGGGAGCAATTCCCGGACGATTATCCGGCCGACAGCAAGTGGACGGTGCGGTTGGTGCCTCTGAAGGAAAACGTGGTGGGCAACGTTCGGCAGTCGCTGATCCTACTGCTGGGCGCAGTGGCGCTGGTGCTACTGATCGGCTGCGTGAATGTAGCGAATCTGCTGCTGGCGCGGGCCAGCGCGCGATCGCGGGAGATGGCGGTACGCCAGGCGCTGGGAGCGGCACGCAAGCGGCTGGTGCGGCAATTGCTGACGGAGAGCCTGCTGCTTTCGCTGCTGGGCGGAGTGGCGGGGTTGGTGATTCTGTTCTGCATGAAGGGATTGTTGCTGCGGCTGATTCCGGAGAGCCTGCCTCGGCTGAACGACCTTTCGATCAACTGGACCGTGATGCTGATCGCGCTGGCGGCTTCGATCGCTGCGGGGTTAATTTTCGGGCTGGCGCCCGCGAGGCAGGCAGGGCGGTTGAATCTGGCAAGTACGCTGAGGGTGGAGGGGCGTGGGTCGAAAGGTTCCACGGAGCAGATGCGCACGCGGCGCGTGCTGGTGGTGACGGAGTTTGCGCTGTCGCTGGTGCTGATGGTGGCCGCGGGTCTGCTCCTGCGCAGTTTTTGGGATTTGTACAAGGCACCGCTGGGATTCAATCCGCAGCGTGTAATGTCGGTGCAGTTGTGGCTGCCGAGCCCGAACGATCCGAAGACGGACATTTATGGAACGGCTGCTCAGGAGGCAGTGTTTGCGCGCGAATTGCTGCGGCGCAGCCGGTTGCTGCCGGGAGTGCAGGAGGCGGCGCTGGGAGCGGAGCCGTCGATTCCGCTGCACCACGATCGCAACCGGAGCGCGCTGATCGTGGAAGGACGCGAGATACAGAGCAAGCAGCCGCCTTTGGTGGAGCGGTCGCAGGTTACGCCGGAATATTTTCATTTGCTGGAGATTCCGGTGCTGCGGGGCCGTCTGTTCAACGACGGCGACGACGAGAATGCGCCGCTGGTCGCCGTGATCAACCAGGCGATGGCGGAGACTTACTGGCGGGGCGAGGATCCGCTTGGGAAGCGGCTAAAGCTTGGCCGTGGGAGGGCTGGGGTTGGCCAACGTGCGAGCAAGACCTGGATCACGATCGTCGGGGTGATCGCGGATGCTCGAACGGAGTCGCTGGCGAACGCGAGCGTTCCGCAAATCTATCTGAGCCTTACCAGGAGACACCCAAGGAGCTGGCCATCTTTCTGCGTGGAGACCTGAATGTGAGCGCGATCCCGGAAGAAGTGCGGGCGATGGTGCAGTCAGTGAATCCGGAACTGCCCGTTTACGGAGCGCAGACGCTGGACGATGCGGTGTCGGCCTCGCTGGAGCAGAGACGATTCTCGATGGATATTGTGGTGGCCTTCGCGATTACGGCACTGCTGCTGGCGGCGCTGGGAATTTACGGAGTGATTTCGTACATCGTGAGCGAGCGCACGCGGCAGATTGGCATTCGCCTGGCGCTGGGGGCGCAGAGGGGGAAGATCATGGGGATGGTTCTGCGCCAGGGACTGGGGCTGGCGCTGGCGGGAGCTGTGCTGGGACTGCGGGGACGGGCGATCGTGTCGCACCTGATGGCAGGGCTGCTGGATGGCGTAATGCCCACCGATCCTCTTACTTTTGTTGGCGTCACCCTGGTGCTCACGGCGTGGCGCTTGCGGCCTGTTATATTCCTGCGCGGCGGGCAATGC
>CAVRFZ010000027.1:0-171824 GCA_963720655.1 uncultured Acidobacteriota bacterium
TAATCAAATTTGTCCTTTTCCGATACGCACCGTGCCTTGCGCCGATTTGATCCGCATTCGGAACCGCGCCGGGGGCAGTCCAAACTCGCGTTTGAATGCCCGATTGAAAGCTGGCTCGGACTTGTAGCCCACGTCTCCCGAAATCCTCGCCACGCTGTAGCTCGTTGAAGTCAACATTCGTGCTCCTAGCTGCAGCCTCCATCGCGACAAATACGTCATCGGTGGTTCTCCAAGAAAATGCCGGAACCGCTCAGCCAACACCGACCGTGACATTCCCACCTCCTGAGCGAGGTTCGCAATCGTCCAAGGTCGTTCCGGGGCTCGATGGATGTGCGCTAATGCTACTCCCACCCATGGATCGCGTGCCCCCGCAAGCCAACCGGTCTGCTCTTCGGCAATTCCGTCATGTAACGGCGCATTGTTTCTGCAAAAAGCGCTTCGGACAATCTCGCCAGCACCGCATCGCTGCCCGCCCGGTTCGTGCTCGCTTCCTTGGCCGAAAACTTAATCGAGTTTTCCAGCCACTGGCCTGAGTTGTCGTTCCGGATATTCACTTTGAAGACCGGAGGCAGCCCTCCCAGAAACATCTTGCTGAACTCCCGGTCGCATTCCATATAGCCGCAAACGATCAAGGTCGCATCGCCCCCTCCGCCGTAACGAGCGAGAGCCATCCCTTGCGAAAACACCTCTTTCAACTGCTTGCCGTTGTCCACGATGCAAGAAGGGCACCCGTTAGAAAGAAGGTGTGCATCGCCATGCGGAAATACCACGATGTCTCCGGGAATCAGTTCCACGGCTAGGTTGCCGTGTTCAACTTCGCATTGCGCCCGGCCTTGGGTAAGGAGGTGAAACATGATGAGGTGCTTAGACCTCCTGCGAAGAAACGTCGCGACTTCACGTGAGGACGGCGAACGCACACCCCATGGGGCAGTGAATTCGGCGTTGAAGAAGACAGCACCATCGAGTTTCACCGACTGCAAGATTTCCGATAAAGCGTCCATAGGTTTCGATGCGGACTCTTGGCTAAGGTTTCAGGACTCCAAGCAAAGTTGTCTTGCATGCTACCGCGAGTGGGTCAAGTTTTCCAGACGCGCGGATAAGTTCGCATGCACTAGAAGCAGCCATCGTCGCATCTATAGCAGCAGGAAGAGTTCAAACCGTTGCCGCATGAGAAATTACAGAAAAAACGGCAATCGAGGGATGAACGCCATCCCCCAAAAGGAGAAACATCCAAGATGAGTACAGCACAGGCTCCCATCCTTAACATGGACAAACTGAACGCCTTCGTCGGTCAGTTCGTAACTGATCTCGGCGCCTCCGTTCACGCCGGCATGGTCGTAATCGGTGAAAACTTGGGCTCTACAAGGCTCTCGCCGCTCACCCAATGGACCCGGCGGAACTGGCCGCCAAGACGCAGACCGATGAGCGCTATGTGCGCGAGTGGCTGGCTTCGCAAGCCGCCGGCGGCTACGTCACCTACGACGAACAACCGACAAATTCAGCCTGAGCAAGAGCAAGCCTTCACGCTCGGCGAATGAAGAGAGTCCTGCATATCTGCCGGGCGCGTTTGAGCTGGCTTTGGGCTCGCTCGCTGCGGTTCCACGAATCACCGAATCGTTTCGCACAGGCAAAGGCATGGGCTGGCACGAGCATGCGAACGGCGTGTTTCACGGTGCGAAAGTTTTTTCGCCCAGGCTACATCGCCAATCTCGACTCGGCTGGATCCCCGCGTTGACGGCGTCAAGAGAAGCTCAAGGCGGGCGCCGAGTGGCCGATGTCGGATGCGGCAATGGCGCCTCCACTTCCTGATGGCGAAAGCCTATCCCAAGTCTCGAATTCTTCGGCTTCGACTACCATGACAAATCCATCGAGCGGCTCCGAGTCCGCCAGACGCGAAGGCGGTGCCGACCGCGTCACTTTCGAAGTGCAACAGCCAAGGAATTTCCCGGCAAGGACTATGATCTCGTCGCCGTCTTCGATTGCCTGCACGACATGGGCGATCCTGTCGGCGCGGCAAGCATGTGCGGCAAAGCTGGCAAAGGACGGCATGTGGATGATCGTCGAGCCGTTCGCGAATGACCAGCTCAAGGACAATCTCAATCCGGTGGGCCGGGTCTATTACTCGTTTTCAACTCTGCTCTGCACGCCTTGCTCACGCTCGCAGGAGGTGGGACTGTGCCTGGGGGCGCAGGCGGGCGAAGCGCGCATTCGAGAGGTTGTCACCGCGGCGGGATTTACCCGGTTCCGCCGCGCCACAGAGACGCCCTTCAACATCGTCTACGAAGCTCGGCCATAACCGCGTGACGAGGCAAAGCGGAACCTTTCGGCGTTTGATACTGAAGAAAGGAACGTAAGGAGGCAGTCAGGATGAGTTCAATCGCGAAACAACCAGCAGCGGGCGAAGATATTGGATCGCCCGCTGTCGCGAATCAGAAGATCGGAAGCTCTGCTGGCCGTCGTGCTGAACGATTGGCTCGTCGCATCGAGGAAGGCGCCGCTAGCTTGGCTTCCTTCGTGGAAGGAGTCTCGCAAGCGGAATGGCGCGCTCCTGCATCGAATACCGATCGTCGTTCCATCGGAGTCATAGTGCACCATGTCGCCAGCGCCTACCCTGTCGAGATTGATCTGGCGCGAGCAATCGCCAGCGGGAAGGCGGTAGCTGACGTCACGTCGGAAGTCGTCGCCGAGTTGAATGCAAGGCATGCCAAAGACCATTCCGGTGTAACGAAAGAGGCCGCTCTCGAACTCTTGCGCCGCAACAGTTGTGAGGCCGCTGCTGCAGTGCGAGCATTCATAGACGAAGAGTTGGACCGGGCGGCGCCTTTCTCGTTGAGCTACGGAGCACCTATGACTGCGCAATTTGTCATTGAGGACCATGCAGTTCGGCACAGCTGGCATCACTTGGCGCGCCTTCGTACGGCCTTGGGGCGATGATCTCCGCGTCTGCGCTGTGCCGTTGCGCGAACTTCTGCCCGTAGGTGTTGAGAAATCCCGTGGGTGTTGAAAAAACCCGCTACTGGCGGGAGTTTTGATTTGAGGTGATGTCCTAGCGGTGTTTCGTGCTTTCTTTTTCTATCTCAGATCGGCACCGTGGCCGATTCTAGAGATCTTGATCTAAGGAAGCGAGCCAGTCGTTTTAAGTTCTGGGCTGCAGCGGCGAGAAAGAACTGTTCGCGAACATGCTTCATTCTCCGCAAGCGCACCTTTGCAGTCCGATCTGGTTCTGCAACTCCGCAAAGAGTGCTTCTACTTTCCGGCGTTAGCGTGCGCTGCCGCGAAAGCCAAGTGAGATTCTCGACCGCCGCAGCAATTGCTCCCCAGGAGTGAATTCTATCTGAGCAGAATGGAATCCGGCGCCTGTTCACTCTTGCACAGTCCAGTGCGGTCGGGCTTGTTAACATGGCGGTTATGGCAGATGATATGTTCGAAAAAGCTCGTGAGGCGTTCTTCGGAACCGTAAGGGCATCACCGAAGCCCAGCGCGTCTTCAGCCGAGTTCGTCAAACCACGAAACGATCCCTCCGAAAAACAAGTCACCCCTTCCGCCGACGGGCACGAGGCAGCTCAGCCGCCCACTTGATAGTTGAGTCCTCCTTGGCATCCCTCCTACAGTTGCCGTGAAAACAGAAGTTCCGGTTATCGTCGGTACCAGCGGACCCGCGACATATTTCAGACAATATTCGTGGGAGTCGTCCGTTGCTGCGGAATTCTTCGAGCGGGCAGTCAGAATGTTGGCGGTAACGGGTGGAAAGCAATCGCACAGGAACGAGCGGACGCTGACAGCGGCCGGGGAATCGGAACGAACAAGAAGTGCGCATGGCAAGCGGAAATGAAGCAACGGCGGAACTAGCACTCGGTTCTAAAGTATCCGAGCCCAGAAACTGCTTGCACAGTTCGTAGTTGTCCTCTCGATCTACGACTGCCCCTGCCAAGCGAGTTTGCATATCATTCGGGAGTCGCACAAGGAACTACCAGGCGGCTGTGCCGGCGGTAGACTCGAAAATCTTGGTCGGTCGTGAGAATGAAGGGATCGGCAAGCGTTTCGGTCATGCGAACCAGGCAAGCATCGGCGAATCCTATCGGAACGTTGGAATACTTTTCGATCAGTTTGATGACTGGCTCCACGTTCTCGGCAAGAGCGAAGGTGACGAGTAGGGCGCGGCGGCGAAGTAGTGCGCCGAGATTGGGGGCACCACGCTCGCCGAGAAGATGAAAGGCCTCCGATAGAACAGCTTCGCAGGTAACCCAAGGCGGAGGCATCTCGGACGCCTGCGTTACGGCCCATTTGTGGTGAGCGTCCCGACTACTAAGCAACGCAACAACAAATCCAGCATCAACGAGTACGTTTCTAGCTATAACGTGTGGCGTGCAAATATTCCTTCTTTCTCGTGGTTAGGTCTGTCGGCAAGCCATCTACTGATCCGATGAGATCGGCGATGGCATCGAGGGAGGACGTATGGCGGCGCTGCCGGGGCGCACGCTCGAGCCGTTCGCGAACTACTTCCGACTTCGAGATCCTGCGCCCGCGCGATTCCGCCTCAATGTCCGCTACCAGTGGCTCGGGCAGTCGTACCGTGAGAAGTCTTCATAAAACGAGTGTATTACATCTTCTCGGCGGGCATGGTGCCCCCAATCTCGGCGCATTACTTCGCCGCCGCACCGTGCTCGTCGCCTTCGCGCTTGCCGAGAACGTGGAGCCAGTCATCTATGGCAGATGTGCAAGACGAGTCATGTAAAGGTCAGAAACCACCGGTCTTCCCGCATAGGCCGATAAAGACGTACCTTCAGTGCGTAGTTTTCACTCGGGATGAGAATCATTCCATGAGGGGTCTCAGATGGCGAGAATACACACTGAGAGTCTCCGCGTTTCCTATGTGCGATCCCGGGGATACCTTCCTAGAAATTCGTCGTGGCCGTCGACTTGCGTGTAGGAATGGGTGCAACTAGAGAAGAAAAAATGGCTCCCAAATTCCCAGTCTGCGATAGTAAACGCGAAGCACAGTGCTGTCGCCTGACATTATGGCGTACTGCTAGCTGGGGCTAGTTTGAGAGGAGACATCAAGATGGCATTCGTAGGGGCTTTTGACGCCAAGACACATTTAGCGGAATTGCTCGATCGGATCAGCAGGGGAGAGAAGATTACGATTACGAGGCATGGCGTTCCTGCGGCGATGCTGGTCCCTGTCGGGGAAACAAGCGCAAAAATGACGCACAAGGAGATTGTGGAAGGCATGCGGAAGCTGCGCAAGCGGATCAAGCCCGGCAAGATGAACGTCCGTCAGATGGTGGAACAGGGGCGGCGGTTTTGACCGGGATTGTTATCGATGCGTCCGTGGCGCTCGCTTGGTGCTTTCAGATCAGGCAAGCGAGTACGCAGATGGGGTACTGGTCGCATTGGAAGGACGCGCGATGCTGATTCCGGCACTGTGGTCGGTTGAAATCACGAATGCTGTATTGGTGGCCGAGCGGCGTAAACGAGTGAATACTGGTCGGCGCTCGCTGTCGTTTTGCTGCCCTTTCCACTGAAAAGAAAGGGGATAGCGGAATCATTTCGAAACAGGTGTGAACTCCGTGAACATCGTGTACATGAAAGTGGCTACCGCGTGATTGGAGCGCTTGCGCCAAAGAAGTGAGCGAGGCGCGGAGCGCTGTCGCCCTGCGTATCAAGCAGAAGTTTGAATTCTTCAGTGCCTCAATGTCATGAATTTCGATCACCGGAGAGACTGTATCCCCGGCTCCAGACACCGGAAGGTCTCACTTCGGGTAACGGTCTGACTCGGCGAAATGGAATGGACTTCTCTTCGTTCTGTAATTCACACTGCAACTAATCTCGCTCTCTCCTCCCTCACCAGATGCTACAATACTTACAATAATTACGTTGTAGAAAGAGAGGTTCGATGAGAACGACTCGCCCCGTCGTCATCAGCATGCGTCTACCGGCAGAGAGCGGAAAGCGCCTGAAGCGAATGGCCAACCGGCATGGATGGACCCCCAGCGATGCGAGCGCCCGGCTGGTCGAGGAGGGTCTCAGGCGGTCGGAATTCGCGTTCATCGATTTTCGCGATTCCGCTGCGGGCCGGCAAGCCTGCATTCAGGGGAGCACACTCGCTGTGTGGGAGGTATTGCTGCTCGTTCAAAGCTATAAGGCTGATGTCGCGGCCGTGGCCAAGCACCTCCAATGGCCAAAAGCGAAGGTACAAGCCGCTGTCAATTATGCAAAGGCCTTTCCAGAAGAAATTGAGGGGGCAATCTCCGAGAATACTGCCACGGATTGGGAGGCTCTGAAGCGCATGTTGCCTCAGGCTGCCGAATTCGTTTCGCGACCTGCGTCAAAGAGCTGAGATGCTCAAACTCCTTTTGGATGAGCATATCTCACCTACTGTCGCAGATGGTCTCCGCCGCCGTCATCGCTCAATGGTAGTTATCTGCATGGCGGAATGGGAAGGCGGGAAGTTCCTAGGGCAACCGGACTCCTCCTGTTTGGAACAGGCTGCGATGCATGGGTTGACGCTTGTAACCTACGATCGAAGGACGATTCCCCCACTACTCAAAGCCTGGGCGGAGGAGGGGCGAAAGCACGGCGGGGTGATTTTTGTGGACGAAAAGACCATCTCGCCATCGGATCCTGGCGGCCTCGCGCGATCCTTGACCACCCTCTCCCGCAAAACCGCGAAATGGGACTGGACTGATCGAGTTTGCTTTTTGCGGCGTTGACAGGCCAGCGGAACTGAAGCGGTCGCGCCCGGCTTTCGGATTAACGAAAGCCCCGGAGCAAGGACCCGGAGACCACCTCCACTGACCGGTCGCGGGAACCTTCGCGGCAACGGAACCACATAGTCGAATCATCGATCATGAGCATCATTTTTCGAGGAGATCCTTACGAATCGTTGACAATCATTAGGAGCAGACAATGACGGCAAATGAACTTCTCGCGGAGACGCATCCCGGGCGGACGATTTTGGAGGATGTTGTAAAGCCGCTTGGTATGAGTGTCAATGCGCTCGCCAAGGAGCTCCGCATCCCCGCCACGCGCTTAAACGACATTGTGCGCGGCCGGCGTGGTGTCACGGCGGACACCGCGCTCCGGCTAGCGCGTTACTTGGGCACGACAGCGCAGTTTTGGCTCAATCTTCAGTCTGCCTATGAACTGAGGGTTGCTGAGCGGTGGAAAGGGCCAGCGATTAGGAAGAGCGTGAACCCTCGAAAGGCCGCTTGAAGCCGGTGCTCGAGAAGAACGTGAGCTTCCCGCCCCCTGCCAAACGAGTTTGCATATCATTCGGGAGTCGCACAAGGAACTACCAGGCGGCTGTGCCGACGAGTCATTTGGGGCATTCTTCAAGTCATTGGCTGAAGCTCAGAAGGATATTTCTTGAGTGTCGAGCTAGTGGCCAATTCCCTTCAGATCGTCCTGGGCCTGTTGCTCCGCTTCCTTTGTGGCTTGCTTGGCGTTGGCATCGGGCTTCAACTGGTGGATGGCCTTGTTCAGGCCCTGAGCTTTCTCTCCGTCAGCAACCTTGCAGCCAGATACATCCGCACTCGTATGAACGCCGGTTACGTCGGCGCGGAGGCAATTGAAATCCACTCCGAGGTTGTGGCTAGCGTGAAGGGCAGCTAGACATCCATCCAATGCCGTAAATGGCGCACAGGCGTCGCTAGCGGTCACGTTAGCCGCCAAAAACCCTTGGGCTTGCAGGCTGGGGGTGAGCTTTTTTTCTGCCTCATTTCTGCTTCCGGGCGCCTCGGTGGAATTCTTGGAATCTTTCTTGACCCACTTGATCGGATTAAGGGAGTGCGAGCTCTCCTGTGCGGCGGCGGCCGCGCCGTTGCCTGCGGGCCCTTGCGCCGCTGCTCGTTCCGCACCCATCGTCAAAGAGATCGACACACCGAAAAGCAGGACTGCGCAAACCAAATGCGTTTTCCTCACACGTGCTCCTTCGTTGAAGACGTTTGACAAAAAGGTGGCTGCCCGAAGCAGCCTCACACCCAGTAGGCCACAACGCCCTGGCCGCTAAGAACCGATCCGGCAGGGTACTACCCCAATCGGTCACGCTGGCCTCTCGAACAGGTGGATGTTGGTGGCGGCGCGCACTTTCGGGAAACCGTTGGATTCGGAATGTAACGGTTGGTGAATCACAGCCAGCGATTCGACGGGATGAGCAGGTAGAAATCGCTTCGGAACACTTTTGCGTCCCGCCCGGTACCGCATTTGCGCCGGATCTTCAGAGTTGGATCCGCAACAACGATCTCGATCCCGCTTGGTCGCCCATGGGTACTGATATCACGCATCAAGGCCCGTTCGACGGTTCTTCTGACTCACGACGGTACCGGAACCTTGCACACTGTTTCTGACTAGCGCAGGTCTGCTTGGGCTTATGCTTATGTGATGAAAAGCTTTCAGCGTGAACCGGAGTGCCACATCTACAAGAGAATTTGTGCAGAGCACTCGGCGGTGTGCTCCCAGTGGGCAGGCTTTTAAATAGCCTCACGCACCACTTCGCACTCACTCTGCTAGCTGACGCAACTCAGTTTCTGGAAGCGTAAAATTTGTAAAGCCGCAACCTAAACAAACCACGAGCTTCGGGAACACCAACACGGGGGGATCGTCCAGACCCTCCTGGGCGGGAAAATGGATGTTAATCTCCGCGCCAAACTCTGTCACGTTTTCCGCCTGACACGATCTACAAACCACGAGTAATTTCCCTCCTCGCCTGACGCGCTAATTTCAATGATGCTGTCGGCAAGCTCGCCAACACCAGCGTTTCACGATTGGATCCGGCTGCAAATTGGCTCTTGGTCCACGTGCCGGAGAGCGTCTTGGACCGAGACCAATAGCTCAGCAACCAGGTTCACTTCGTCCATAGTTTGGGCGTTACATAGAAGTTCGATCAGGTAACTTTCGATGTTTATCAGGAGCCGTTCGTCGGTCTGTACGTCCATGTCATCTTCCTTCCGGGAGCGAGATTAATCCTTGCTTCAAGGCAAATAAGACCAGGTCAGCGTTGCTCTCAAGGTTGAAAGCCTTCATGATGTGGTGTTTGTGGAACTTCACAGTTTTCTCACTTATGCCCAAGAGACCGGCGATCTCCTTCATGGATCGCCCCTCGGCCAGCAACTGAACAATGCCCCTTTGTCGCGGGGGCATTTCCTTCGAGAATTGCCGCGCCTTAGCCTTCGTTTCAACCCAGTCTCCGGCTCTCAGCTTGGGCGTTAGATAGGATTCGCCATGCAAGACTTGATCGATCGCCTTTAGAAGCTCTTGTACGGGTGAGTGTTTCAGCACAAACCCGATTGGGTCGAGTTCGAGAGCTGCGGCAGCAAGATTTGGATCGTCTCGCATTGTCAGGAAAACGAACTTGATGTCAGGAGCTTGTACATTGATTTTCCGGGCCGCATCGAGTCCATTCACGAGCGGAATACCAACATCCACAACAATCACGTCCGGCCGAAGTCGAATCCCCTCCGTCACCATGGCCTGACCGTCCTGCACGAGTCCTACGACGGTATGAGTTTTCCCCAGGAAGACCCGCAATGCTTCAGCGAAAATGGCATGGTCATCCGCGATAAGTAATCGTGAGCTTTTCGTGTGTACAGACACGTTTTCCATCGAGATTGAATTCGGGATCTTTACTTAGGGGAGGGAGCCGTGAGCTACAACTAGGGAAATCCCTAATGCATTGGCGATGCGTCTACGGGTTTTAACAATGCCGACTATACTACCCATTCGCGCCCTCGGGGATTTGCATTTCAGAGACAGAACGCCGTACGTGGTTTTTCTGGACGCGCTAGCTGAGAAGTTTTTTAGCACAGCGGGAGATCAGTAACCGCAAGTCACCGGAACAGAATCACGGGTGGAAGATTCCAGGAACTTCAAATCTTGAGGTTCGCAAATCGTATAGCCCGGGGACGCGGATTTCAGGCCCGATACCGAAACGCTAATCTTGGTACGCGATTCTAAGGTTGCTTCCCTCCAATAAAGCTGCGTGATAATCCGCCGGGCCGTCGTGCGTCGGATTCCGAGCCTTCTTCCGCCGGGCGGCCAGTTCATCCCACCGCTTCGGACTCATGCATTTGAATTTCACCAGGGGGATACGATGTGAGTAGGCTCTCCCACCGAGCTCGTCCGGTTGACAAGCACAGGCGCGCGTGAAATAATGTCGTTTCGAGCTGATTTCACTTTAGTTCGAACACTGGGAAATTCTCAGGGATGACGCGATGTGTGGCCCTCGCGCATCCCTTTTTTTTTGCGCCAGGGCTTTTCGTACCAGGGCTTGGCGACCAAATGAATTCAGCGGCAGGCATGGCAGCGGATACTTCGCTGAAAAGCACGGATAAGACGTCCCAGGGCACGCTTCAACACCCGATCGACCCAATCGAATTTGGCACCGCGGGAAACTCTTCGACGAGATCCGCGATTTCCTTTCGTTGCATCCCGGATTGCCCAAGGAGTCGGTCCTAAAGCTGACGTATTTTGCTTTTGCAATTCTATTCGCAGAAAGTGTCGGACCCTGGCTGTTTGCTTGCGTCGTTGCGCCGGATACCGTTGGATCCAGCCTGCTCTTGCGAATGCTCGGCTCCGTTTGTATCAATCCGGCGCGGATTGGTGAGTTTTCGCTAAATGCCCTGCTGACCCTTCCGCAATCTCCGCGTCCGAGTCTTTTGCTGATAGACCAACTTACCAGAAGCAAAGAGCTCGAGCGCGTACTGCGGGTTATGAGCCGTCCCGGCAGCCCCATCATTCACAAGGGAGAATTTCGCGACGTGTCAATCCCGGCGCTGGTGTGCACCGCTGAGCCGCTGCGCGACCAGTGGATTCTCGACCAAGCTCTTCACGTCACGCTTACCCCTACGCGAGGTCCGCTGCCGAGGTTCGATCATCACACCTTAAACGAATCTGCACGTAAATTAAAAGGGAAACTCAATCTGTATCGCGAGAGAAATCTGGACAAGGTTCGCAACTCGCATTTCGAGGCACCGAAACTCAGCTCGCCGATGCGCGAGATCGCGTCCATGCTCGGAAACTCGATCGCGGATGATCCCTCGCTGCAAGGTTTGGTGCCGACGCTACTTCAGCCGCAGGACGACGATATTCGGATCGGGCGAACTGATTCGATCGAAGCCGTGGTGAACGAGGCGACGTTGTTTCTAGCCCACGAAGCCAAGCGGGGTCAGGCTCGCGTGGGCGAAATTACCACTATCGTAAACGGCATCCTCAGAAACCGTGGCGACAGCATGCAACTCGACCCGCGCGCGGTTGGCAATTACCTGCGCGCTAGCGGTCTTTTTACTCAAAGGCTCGGCCGTGCTGGGAGAGGCATCCGTTTCACGAACGAAATTCGGCGCCGGATTCACCAGTTGGCAAGCGCCTATGACGTGCGCTCCGCTCAGGGGGATCCTCGTTGCGAGTTCTGCGCGGAAGGCAAGATCACGAAATGAGGAGTCGTTGGAACGGAAACGGCGTGAAGGTGCACGTGGTGCACGTCGCGCACGTGCTTTGCGCAACAGGTTATCTAGATCTGTAGCGAACTTGGTCTCGGAGCCGGCAGTGTGCTGCCGGCGAAGAGACCTCAATCTAAAGGAGAAAATCTATGAAATACACACGCGAGTACGAGGATGCGCTCAGACGTCGATTAAATGACGGCGGCTGTCCCGTACTGCGTAATAACGGCTACAAAATCCGTCCTGTGGGCCTCGCAATCGAGAGCATCCCGGGCGCAAATTTTAATCGCATTTTTCAGCTCGCTCAAGGCGGAACGGGGTACTACTTCGACGTTGTGCTTCGCAACGAAGCGGACCATCCCATCACACTCTGGGGCTTTCAAATCAAGACCCCATGGGGCGTTCCGAGAGTGTCACTCCTGCCCGCGCCGAAAAAATCATCCGAAAGGTACCCGCTCTATTGTTTCAAGGAGCCCGGACCTTATTGCGAAGGCGACTATGCGCTCAATCCGTTCTTTGCACGGCACAAAAGCCTGCTGCCAGGCGACGAAATCGAGGGAAGCCTCCTCGCCTCGTCTCGCGAGAGGATACCCGCTGAGATCGCGGACCTTGCGGCTATCTTCGTGACGCTCACCATCTTCGATCCCAGCAGGAATGAATTCTCAGGGCAAATTGGACTGCGCGTCCATCGGGACGAGGCCTTGGTTCGCAAATACGCCGAACGTCGAGCACAGAAAACCAAGCGCGGCACGTAAGTCAGCGGCGCGATGCGGCCGTATTCTCAGTAGCATATATTTACCATTTATAGAACTAGACTAACCGTGAATATTAAATCCAATCGCCAACGGCCAATCAAATCACGTTATGTAGCGAACGTGGTTTCGGAACGATTTGCATCACCTGCACGCTCGCCGCCGTCTCGCGCGCCGTACGGTTGCGCCAGACTGCCAGACTCAAATAGTGCCCATTCATCTCCACCATCAGCCGCGCGTCTCGAAACGACTCCAGCCTCGCGCGAATATCCCCTTCAGAAAACGATCGCCAGGTTGCCGCGCAACACTTCGCGGCGTTTGCGCCGTATCACACCTCTTGAATCATAAGCTGCGGTTCACTCACAATGGGCCCGAGGACGAATGTCCAAGACTTACGAGCGCGGTGATCACGTCGAATGGAACTCAGAGGCAGGTCGAGTTCGCGGAGTTATCGTGAGGAAAGTTGTCTCCGATATTCGTTTCAAAGGCTATGTGCACCACGCCTCAAAGGACGAGCCTCAGTACATCATCAAGAGTGACAAGACCGAACACGTGGCGATTCACAAGGGCAAGCGCTGAAGCGCGTTAAGAATCGAACCCGTACAACTCGACGAAGAGGCAAAAAGAACTCGTAGAACCTTCCGGTCTTGTCTGCGAGCTTACACAACTTCATTAATGGGAAGATTTTGATCTTTGAGTCGATCTGCCGAAATGATCTGTTTGGATGTAATCCATTCCGGCGCGATCTGACGCTCTTCATCTGGACGATTCATGACGAAGGCAGCAATCAAACAATTTCGTTTTAACCACCAGATGCTGAACCTTGAACTGCTCACGTCTCCGCGAGCGATTGTGTGAGTAGCTCCTTCAGAGGCTCACCCCAAAGTTCGTACGACAAATCGAATACGTCGGAGAAAAAATAAGGAACGTGCAGAAAAGGTCGTCGCTCTCACTTCCCTTGAATGGCTAGTTGTTTTAAATGATAAAGTTTTTGTCTAAGGACAAGGTCCGGAATGCATTCTCGGAGAGTTGCGCGACTTCGATGGTTTACAACCCCAAGCCAATAGATACATCGCAAATTCGGCTCAATGCGGAGCTTACCGAGCTCACCGAACGGCTTGCCAAGAACGTTCACGACACTTGGGCACGAGATCGGCTGGCTGAGGGGTGGCGTTACGGTCCTTTCCGCAACGACGCTTCGAAAGAGCATCCCAATCTTGTACCGTACGATCAACTTCCCGAATTTGAAAGAGAGTACGACCGCAGGACAGCTTTAGAAACGCTTCGCATGCTTCTCGCTCTCGGTTACAGCATCGAATCTCCGAATCCGCAGCCGAGCGCATCGGCGCATCCGTCTGCGCAGACTACGGAAGAACTGGAGCGCCTCAATGATCTGCTGTCGAAGAGCCCACCGCTTGAAAAACTGGTGGCCGTTTGGAACGGACGCGACACGGACGCATGGTCGAGTTCGGAGACACTATTCCGTTTGATAGGGGAAAGCGTGTTAAAGATTGGCGAGCCCTTGCTCGGCTATGACATCGTCAATCAAGGTCTGAAATATTTTCCCTCGTCCGTTAGGCTGCGCCAGCTTTTGGGGCTCGCATTGGCTCGAAGCGGCGCCAGCGAGGCGGCGAGTGCAGTCCTGATCCAGCTGTACCGCGAAGGCCATCAAGACGAAGAGACACTGGGCCTGCTAGCAAGAACGTACAAGGATTTGGCGGACGCTGCGCTCAACTCCGAGACAAAGCAATCGTATCTGCGACGCGCGAAGGATTTCTATTCGAAAGCTTACGAGCTGACTAAGGGCTATTGGAGCGGCGTCAACGCAGCAACGTTGGCGGTGCTGGTCGGAGAACGACAGTACGCGTCGACGCTGGCTCGGGAGGTGAAAAAGCTTTGCAGCGAAGATCTGAAGCAGATGAAGAACACAGGGGGAGATACCTACTGGCTGCTGGCTACGCTGGGTGAAGCGGCACTGATTCTGAACGAATGCGCGGAGGCCGAAGAATGGTACTCGCAGGCTGCTGAAATTGGACGAAAGCGTTATGGCGACCTGAATTCCTCCCGACGCAATGCCCGTCTGCTGATGGACCATCTTAACGTCCACTCCAGCCGCATCGAAGCCTGCTTTCACTTGCCAGCGGTGGTGGTATTTTCGGGTCATACGTTGGGTCAGGCCGAACGGCGGGAGCCGTGCTTTCCCGCTGACCTCGAGCCAAAGATCTATGCCGAGATTGAAAAGCGACTGCACGAGCTGGATGCAGGGTTCGGATACAGCTCGGCGACATGCGGATCGGAAATCCTCTTCTTGGAGGCGATGCTTGAGAGGGAGGGAGAAATTCACGTCGTGCTCCCGTATGAAAAAGGCCAGTTCATGGAAGCGAGTGCCGATCGAGCGCCGGGCTGGAAGACGAGATATGAAAGAATCTTGGAGCGTGCAGACGTGGTGGTCGCCTCGGGAAATCGAGCCAATGCCGACGACATTTTGTATGAGTACGCGAATCGGATTTTGTACGGACTGGCGCACTGCAGAGCTGACCAACTGGAAACGGGGTTACACGCGCTGGCCCTTTGGGATGGTGAGCCAGAAGAAAATCCCGCAGGAACGGCAAGCGCCATCAAACTATGGAGCACACTCGGCGCCGAAATCAAAATCATTGATTCGGCGGCGGTCCTGCGAAAGGCTTACCGGGAAACAACGCCATATACGGAGCCTGTTAGGCAAACCAAAAGCGTAACGGCAGTTGCGCGTGCTGATCGGGAATTTGTACCGGAGATTCGGGCACTTTTGTTTGCCGATGCGACAGACTTCAGTAAACTCAGCGAAACGGAAACAACATTGTTTGTCCACCACTTCCTTGGCCTGGTGGGAAAGTTAATCCAAGAGTTCTCTCCCGCTCCACTGATGAAAAATACATGGGGAGATGGTTTGTACTTTGTCTTTCCGGACGTTCGGAGTGCTGGACGTTTTGCTTTGGAGCTTCGAGACCGCGTGAAGGCAACACAATGGAGCGAAAAGGGGTTGAGGGACCTCGACCTGCGGATCGGTTTGCATGCCGGCCCTGTCTATGCGTGCATTGACCCAGTTACAGAACAGCGCAACTACATCGGCGCGCATGTGAGCCGTGCGGCGCGAATTGAGCCGATCACCCCCCCTGGAAATGTCTATGCCAGCCAGTCGTTTGCCGCACTCGCGGCAGCAGAGAAGGAACTCGAATTCAAATGCAACTATGTGGGGCAAACTTCGCTAGCGAAGCGATATGGGACCTTTCCAACCTATGTCTTGCTTCGCCGCTAGCCGTACCAAGACCAGTGAAACGCTTGCCAATCACGGTGGCTTACGCTATAAAAATCGCCCAGGTCGAGAACACGGCGGGCTCCCGCAAAAACGCTGCGACGAAGTCACCGGCCGAATTTTGCTGGGCTCCCGCTTCTCCTGTTTTGCGCTCCTGGGGATAGGCAATTCTTGTGGTCCTTTCCAGTAGCGACCTAGAGGCATATCGAGATGAACTTCGAAGGTGACGCGTTTATCAGCTACGCGCACCTGGACAATGTGGAACTGATCGAGGGCGGCAAGGGATGGGTCACGAACCTGCACCGCGCTCTCGAAGTGCGCGTGGCGCAACTGCTGGGCAAGCCATCACATATTTGGCGCGATCCAAAGCTGGACGGCAACGACATCTTCGAGGATGCCCTTGTGAAGCGACTTCGGGACGTTGCAGCTCTCATTTCGGTTGTCTCTCCGCGTTACGTGAAATCAGAGTGGACCCGGCGGGAGCTTGCGGAATTCTGGAAGGCGGCCGAAGAGCAGGGTGGTGTTCGTTTCCGTGACAAAGCGCGGATTTTCAAGGTATTGAAGACGCCCGTGCCGCTCGACGCGACGCCGCCTGAATTGCAGTCTTTGCTGGGCTATGAGTTCTTCAGGGTTGATCCGGATACAGGAAGAATCCACGAGTTGGACGAAGTGTTCGGGTCCGACGCGCAAAGAGAATTCTGGATTAGGCTCGACGACCTGGCGCACGACATCTGCTGTATGTTGGAGGTCCTCGAGGGTTCCGACCCGGCGATCGGAGCGGTCGATTCGATCCCTGCTCCTGTCATTTTCCTCGCCGAGACCACTTCCGAGCTTCGGGAGCAGCGCGAAGCCATCAAGCGAGACCTTCAGCAACATGGATACACGGTGCTTCCCGCCCGCACCCTGCCCATGGTCGAATCTGAATTAAAAGCGATATTGCGCAGCGACCTCGCGCGTTGCAGGATGTCGATCCACCTTGTCGGCAGGAGCTACAGCTTCGTTCCAGAAGCTAGCTCTCAATCTCTTCTGGAGATTCAGAACGATCTTGCAATCGAAAGAGGCGCCCAAGGCGGTTTCTCTCGCCTGTTGTGGATTCCTCCCGGTTTGCAGGCCAAAGACGAACGGCAACAGCGCGTTATCGAGCAGCTTCGAATGGATCCTCGAATCCAAAAAGGAGCCGATCTTTTGGAAACTCCCCTCGAGGATTTCAAAACCGTTATCCAGGAGCGGCTCAAGCGGATCACGGTGCCTTCAGCCGCGCCCAGTAGACAGGCTGTGCCCTCCAAGAACCTTGTTCAGCTCTATTTGATCCATGATCAGCGGGACACGGAGCTAGCCTCGTCCTGGGCAGACTTCCTTTTCGAAGAAGAGTTCGAGGTGATTCGCCCTGTTTTCGAAGGTGATGAGGCGGAAGTCCGAGAGTACCATGAAGAAAATCTGCGAAGTTGCGACGCAGCGCTAATCCTGTACGGGTCGGCGAGCGAATGTTGGCTGCGCCGTAAACTTCGCGAGCTTCAGAAAAGTGCCGGATATGGCCGCACCAAACCGATGCCCTTAGTAGCGATTTCGCTGATTCCGCCCGTGGCCCCTGACAAGGAACGCTTTCGAACTCACGAGGCCATGGTGATCCCTCAGTTGACAGGTTTTTCGTCGGATGCCCTGCAGCCGTTTATCTCTCTTCTGAAAGCATGACGCAGGGAGGCCAGGCTTAATGCCACCTGGAGTCCGCTTCAACCCTTTTCCAGGCCTCCGGCCATTCGAGCCCGACGAAGACCATCTTTTCTTCGGCCGGGAAAAAGAAATCGACGATCTCTTGCGGCGCCTCCGCTCTTGCCGCTTCTTGTCAGTCGTCGGCACTTCTGGAAGCGGGAAATCATCGCTCGTTCACTCTGGCCTGATCCCCTCCCTTCACAGCGGCTTCATGGTGACGGCGGGTTCTAACTGGCGAGTGGCTACGTTTCGACCGGGTGAAGATCCTATTGGCCACCTCGCACAAGCTCTTAACGCGCCGGATGTCCTTGGAACAACGGGAGAACTCGAGAGCACAAATCGTGTGCTGCTGGAAGCGACACTTCGCCGTAGCACCCTCGGGCTGGTGTCGGCAGTCCGCCAAGCCGGTGTGCCCGCGCGGGACAATCTCCTGGTTGTGGTCGATCAATTCGAGGAGCTCTTCCGCTTCCGACGCAGCCGTCCCTTGGAAAACTCCAGGGACGAGGCGGCTGCATTCGTCAAATTGCTGCTCGAGGCGGCGCACCAGGAAGAGGTGCCTATCTTCGTAGTGCTCACTATGCGGTCTGACTTCATTGGGGACTGCATGGAATTCTCCGGGCTGCCGGAAGCTGTCAATTCCGGCCAATATCTTGTCCCTCGGATGACGAGGGACGAACTGCGTTCCGCTATTACTGGCCCAGTAGCGGTAGGGGGAGGGAGCATCGCCCCACGCCTCGTTCTTCGGCTCCTCAACGACGTGGGGAGCGACCACGACCAGCTCCCGGTGCTGCAACATGCCTTGATGCGGACATGGGATCACTGGCGAAGCCATGTCCTCGCTGATGAGCCCATCGACATCGCGGATTATGAGGCCGTCGGAACGATGCGAAACGCGCTCTCCGCTCACGCTGAAGAGGCTTACCAAGAAGCCGGCTCGGAAAGGAGCCGAAAGATCGTAGAGCGAATGTTCAAGTCGCTCACGGACACGTTTTCAGATCCACGCGGAGTTAGGCATCCGACGTCTGTCCAGGAACTTGTCGCGGTCTGCGAAGCCCCGCTTTCGGACGTAATCGAGGTAGTCGAAATCTTTCGCCGTCCGGGACGCACGTTTCTAATGCCGCCTCCCAAAGTGCCATTGGATTCTCATTCGATCATCGACCTATCGCACGAGAGCCTCATGCGGTGCTGGACTCGTTTGATCACTTGGGCGGAAGAAGAAAGATTGTCAGCGACTCGATACATGCGGCTTTCGCAGGCTGCCTCTTGGTTTGAAGAGGGTACGGCGGGACTCTGGCGCAACCCCGAACTTGAAATCGGGCTGCGTTGGAAGCACCAGAATAATCCCACCCAAGCCTGGGCAGACCGCTATAACCCTCAGCTCGCGTCGGCGCTGGACTTTCTCGATCGCAGCGAACAGGAACGGGATCGGATTGAAGCGGAGAAGGAAAAAGAACGCAGAGGCAAACTCTTTCTTGCCTGGACAGTCGCAAGCGCTCTGGGAGTTCTGCTGCTGGCTACTCTTTCTCTGTATTTTGTCGCTCGCAGAGAGACCGGTCGTGCCGAAGCCAACCTGCAGTTAGCCAAAAAAGCAGTGGATGAGAGTCTGTCTTCCGCGGGCCGCCAGCAGGCTCGTGAGGCTCCCGACCCCCCGCAACTCGAGCGGTTTCGCCATGAATTGTTAATCAAAGCCGAAGAATTCTATTCAAACTTTCTTGCCAAGCAGGGTGGCAACGATCCCGAGTTCCGAGCCGAGAGTGCGCTCGTCCATTCCAAATTGGGCGACATCAATCGCCTACTCGAGAAACATGAAGACGCAGTGACGCAATATAGAGATGCCATCAGCGGCCTCGAGAATCTTCTGCAAAACGCGCCCGCCAACCCCGAATATCGGCAGGCCTTGGCCTATGCTCATAACTGGCTGGGCGAGACGCTCAGGCTGTGGTCGGAAGAAACTCACAATCAACCAGATCATCGCAAGGAAGCGTTGGATGAATACAACAGCGCTTTGCGCTTGCAGCGGGCCTTGCACGAAGAGCAGCCTCAAAACGAGAAATATCAGCAGGAATTGGCGCGCACCCACTACAACCTCGGCATTCTTCATTTTGACGCTGGTGACTCGAGTGCATCTGAATCGGATTTCCGCCAGGCGGTCCATTTGCTCGAGCCTCTGGCAACGGCGGAAAAAGCAGATTTGCAAACGGAGATAAACGATAACCCGCCTGCTCACGACTTGGGACGCGCCTACAACGACCTCGGTACCTTGGTCAGAACCAAGGGTCAGCTTGAGCAAGCACAGAACTTCTTAGAGAGCGCCATCCGTATCCAAAGCGATCTTACGAAGAAGGCCCCGGACAATTGGGAATACCACGTTGAACTTGCGAAGTATTACAACAATCTCGCGCTCTTGTTGGTGGAAAAAGGCGACGTTCAAATGGCGCAGCAGCGGAACCATCAAGCTCTGGACAGTATCGAGGACTTGATCACGCCTTCACCTTCGATAGAAAGCGAACGCGCCAAGACGCACATGCTTTATCATCTGCTAGGCCCATCCCAGCACCCGGAATTCCACGTTCTGTATAAGAACCTGGCAGACCAATATGTGGCCCTCGCCAGGGACTATTTCAATGCCGGCGCTCCAGATGCCGCTCGCGTCGCTATCGACACTTTGGGGGGTGTCTTGCCGCAGATTGCGGAGCCGGACCGAACCAGGCTTACAAAGTCGTACCAGGATTTAGAAAAAGAATTGCAGGAAAGCAAGAAGCAGGTTAAATAATGCACCAGCCTGACCCAGCCAGGAGCCGCCTATGAACCGTTTCGCGCTAGTTCTCATTCTTCTCGTGCCTTCCACGCTGCCTGCTCAAGAAAAGGTCCCTATCACGGCGACCAATCAGTCCGAGACGGCCCGCGTTGCGCAACCGGATACTTCGCAGGGCGGCGAAAACAGTTCTCTTGCTGAACCGGCGGCTGACACCAACCCTGTTTCGACCTTGGACGCTAATGCAGCACAGCAGCCAAACGCCAAGCCAACTCAATCGGCGGCACCTAGTGAGCCTGCGCCAAAGATCCCCGGCAGCATGGTCGGCTACATCGATAATCCCATTGTCCAATCGCTGATTCGGATTCGCTTCGATGATGCCTTCGACGATCAGTTTCCCGACCGCTCCGAGTTCTTCTACGCCAAGTGCAGTTGCTATCGGCTTCTGAACACGGTTCCGCCTCTGCAGCTAGCGTACGATCCCAAGGCGCCGGGACCCGGGACGGCTATTCCAACTGCCATAAACTTCCAGCAACTCTATGTCAACGTTGAATATGCCCCCGTTCGCCGATTCTCTCTGTTTTCAGAAGTCCCAATACGCTGGCTTCAGCCCCAAGGTTTCTTCGGAACACCGCCTGGGAATTTACCGCCCGGGGCTACGACATTCGGGAACCAATCGGGACTCTCCGACGTGACGGCGGGATTCAAATTTGCCGCTATCGCTTCTGAGGGCACCTACCTCACGTTCCAGTTCAAGAGCTATTTCCCCTCGGGTGACGCTTCAAAGGGCCTGGGCACGAACCACTACAGCATTGAGCCTTCGTTGCTCTTGTACCATAAGCTTTCGAGCCGGTTTACGATCGAAGGCCAGGTCGGCGATTGGCACCCGATCGGCGGATCCGCAGGCGTTCCAGTTACAAACTCGGAGGGATTCGCGGGAGACGTATTCTTCTATGGCATTGGTCCCAGTTACAGGCTTTATAGTCGCAACGGACTCGGGATAGCACCTGTGCTCGAACTATTCGGGTGGCACGTCTTAGGCGGATTCCAGACGAACCCCAATGCGGGCCCCCCTCTCGCGGCGAACGAGGTCAGCGGCCTGAATATCGTCAACTTGAAAGTGGGCCTGCGCATTGGCTTTGGGTTCCATAATTCGATCTATGCAGGCTTCGGGCAAGCCCTCACCCATGACGATTGGTACAAACACATCGTCCGGCTTGAATACCGCTATACGTTTTAACGTCCGCGTCCAGGAAGGACTTGGGTATTATGCGCGCCAGCCATTTGCTCTCGGTTGGCATCGACGCCTTGAGCGCAGTGGAATAGGGGGCGGAACTCATTGGTTCGATGAAGGAAACAAAATCCGCGGCCCTATTTTCCAATCATGACTTTCTTCGCGGTCGCCCACGAGGTCCTTATCTGTCCAAGAAGTCGACGGTCAAGAGCGTTATGTCATCCTGCTGACCTCGCCCTTCACGCCGGCCAGACCATGCAGACAATTCGTCGAGCAATACATCCGAGAACTCGTTGGCTCCTAGGGAGCAATTAAGCTCTAGGAACCGCTTGAAGCGGTCTGCTCCATACAACTCTTCTGAGCCGCTGCTTGCTTCAAGAATCCCGTCAGTGTAAAGGACGACTCTGTCGCCCGCCTCCATCGTCACCTCGATTTCGCCGTAAGTCGCGTCGGTGAACAAGCCGAGCACCATTCCATTCTCCTCAAGTTCGGCTGATCTCCTTGTCGAAGCGCGCCACAGCAAGATAGGTGGATGCCCCGCGCCGGCGTACTTCATGGCTCCCAGTTCCATGTCGAGGAATATATATGCCGCGGTAACAAAATGGGTCGTGAATTTCCCGCAGAGAGCCTGATTCAAGCCCGCAAGCACGCGCGTTGGTTGGGCGGCGTGTGCAAATTGGGCAGCGAGGGCCATCTGAAGCATCGATGCGATTAAAGCAGCGGGCAGGCCGTGCCCCGTAGCGTCTGCGATCAGAATTCCCACATGCTTCTCGTCTACCACAAGGAAGTCGTAGAAGTCACCCGCCACCGAACCCATCGGAACGAAGCGAGCCGCGATTTCAAGCCCCGCGATTTTCGGAATATCGTGGGGAAGAATCGCAAGTTGAATCTTGCGCGCCATTTCCAACTCGCTATTTATCGCAATCAGCTGTCTAGACAGTTGTTCGCGCGCTTCTCGAAGCATAAGGTGGGTGTGAACCCGAGCTTTCACAACTGCTGCCAAAAAAGGTTTGTGGATATAGTCTACAGCTCCCATTTCGAAGCCCTTCGTCTCGTCGTCGGCTTCGGTCTTGCCAGTCAGGAAAATCACGGGTATGTCCCTGGCCTCCGGCGTCGCCTTCAGGATTCCGCACACCTCGTAGCCGTCCATCTCTGGCATCACGACGTCCAGTAAGATCAGATCCGGCAGCGGTTTGACTTTGACCAGGACCAAAGCCTTCGCACCGCTCGTGGCCACTCGGATTTTGTAGTCGTCCTTCAGAATCGAATTCACGATCTGAAGATTGGCGGGGGCATCGTCCACCACGAGTACGGTTTTTTTTTCTTCCACGTTAGCCATTCCCCTGCTCCCAATCCGTCCCGTATTCCCTGGTGATCTCATTCAACTTCACAAGCGCTCCTTCAAAGTCGAACTCGCTGATGGCCGCGCCGAGAGCGTCCAATCGCGATTTGTCCAGCGTACCGGCCAGAATATTTTCAACGGTGAGAAACGCTTCTGCAGCATCCCCATCGCTCGCCTCTAGCAGTGCCCTCAGGCGCGCGATTGCTGTTGTTGCTGACTGTGCATCGAACGATTCGCTTTTTCGCCACTTTGCCGGTTGGCTGGCACCGACTTCGAAGGTTGCTGACCGAACAGCCTGTGCCTGGCGCTCTAGCACTAGCCTGAATTCCTCGAACAGCCTAAGCCTGTCCGCGCCTTCCGTCCGAATCGCTCTTTCCAACTTCTCCGCCGCCGCAAGTACTTTCCCAAGCCCAATATTTCCCGCAACGCCCTTAATCGTGTGCACCATGCGCTCCGCCAGGTGGGAGTCTCCGCTCTCAATTGCCGCGGAGATTTGCGAACTCGCATTGACCTGCTTCGCAGCGAACTGTTGGAGTAAGTCGCGGTAGAGCCGTTTGTTTCCAGCAACGCGCTTCAGGCCCCCGGCCACGTCAACGCCCTCAATCTCGGGGAAAGTGATTTCTTCCACCGTTTCCAGCGGTGTTGATGCAATTGCTTCCTTGCGCTTCTGGCGCGGCTTTGCCCAACGCAGCAGAGTCGCAAACAGTGCATCGGGATCGATGGGTTTGCTCACGTGATCATTCATCCCCGCGTCCAGGCAACGCTGCCGCTCCTCCACCAGGGCATGTGCAGTCATCGCAATGATTGGCAATCCTTGAAGCCGAGGCTGTGCTCGAAGAAGCTTAGTGGCGGTGAAGCCGTCCATCTCGGGCATCTGAAGGTCCATGAACACCAAGTCAAACAACGGCGGTTCATCGCCCTCCAATAGGATCCTTACCGCTTCGCTGCCGTTGTTCGCAATACTCACGGTGGCCCCTGCGCTTTCAAGAAGCTCGACCGCCACCTGCTGGTTTACTTCGTTGTCCTCTACCAATAGGATCCGAATTCCGTTCGCATTCGGCGAAGGAGCATCCTCTCTCACCCGGTGCTGGCGACCGCTCTCGCGGTCCGCCATTCCGAATACGTCCATCAGCGTGTCATAGAGCACTGACGGGCTCACTGGCTTCAGCAGATAACCCTTGATTCCCATCTCTTCCGCCTGAGCGCGAACTTCCTCGCGTCCGAATGCCGTCACCATCACGATCCTAGGCACGTACTTCAGAAGTCCGCCGCGTATAATGCGGCGGCTCGCTTCCAGCCCGTCCATGCCCGGCATGTCCCAGTCCATCAAGACCACCTCATAGGGATCCCTCGAATCAGCGGCGCTCAGTTCTCGGAGTGCGGCCTCACCGGAAGAAACCCAGTCGACCCTGAGCGCGAAGCCCTTTAGCGTGTCTGCCAAAATCTCGCTGGCCAGCGCATTGTCATCCACCACCAGGGCCCGTTTGCCCACTAGATCCGGAATGAAGTGCTTCTGCGACATCGCCCCCGACCCAATGCCGAACCAGGCCGTAAACAGGAACGTGCTTCCCTCGCCAAAGATGCTCTCAACCCGGATTTCACCTCCCATCATCTCCACAAGTCGCTTGGAGATGGAGAGACCGAGCCCAGTGCCGCCATACTTCCGGGTCGTGGATGTGTCGGCCTGGCTGAACGCTTGAAATAAACGAGCGGTCTGCTGCGGCGTCATCCCAATTCCGCTATCGCGAACGGAAAACTTCAGCTTCACCCGATCTGACGCTCGTTCCTCAAGCGCGACAGTCACCACCACCTCGCCGCGTTCGGTAAATTTCACCGCATTGTTAACTAGATTAATGAGGACCTGGCCCAGTCGTAAGGCGTCGCCCATGAGATTCGGCGGCAGGCCCTGCGGTGCTGCGATAAGGAATTCCAGATTCTTATCGTGGGCTTTCTGTCCGACCACGGAGGACACATTCTCAAGCACACTATCGAGGCGAAACTCCGCCTTCTCCAAATCCAGCTTCCCGGCCTCAATTTTTGAAAAATCTAAAATATCGTTGATAATTCCGAGCAATGACTGGGCGGCCACCCTGGTCTTCGTCAAATAATCAGTCTGCTTTGCAGTCAACTCCGTCTTCAGCGCCAGATGCGTCATTCCGAGAATGGCATTCATCGGTGTGCGGATCTCGTGGCTCATGTTCGCCAGGAAATCAGACTTGGCTTTCGTGGCGGCTTCTGCGATTTCCTTCGCTGTTACGAGTTCCGCCTCTAGCCGCTTAAACTCCGTAATATCCTGCGAGACGCCGTACATGTCGGTTGCCTTGCCGTCGGCGCCTCTCTGGACATGCCCGAGCGCGTGAACCCACGCGATACGCCCATCGATCGGACGTTTATATGCGAACACCGTGTCGTAAGTGGCTCTCTTGCCCTCAACTGCGGCATTAAACGCCTCGCGCGCCGCTTTGGCCGCAGTCTCATCGCCCTCACTCGCGTGTGCGAACATCTCGTCCAACCGATAGCGGTAGTCTGGCCGTGGGATTTCACCAAAAACTTCCACTCGACGGGGCGACGAGTTGTACCAACCCGAGCCGTCCAATGGGACATGCCAATAGCCCGCTTTGGAAAGTTCAAGTGCGGTGTCCGCAAGAAAGTTCGCGCGACGCAGTTCCTCCTCGCGCTTCCGAAGCAGATCTTCCGCAGTCCTGCGTTCCGTAATATCTTCCTGCAAGGAAGCTACATACTGCGGTTTGCCCGCGGCGTCCCGCAGCAGTGAGAATCTCACGCTCGTTATCACCATGCGGCCATCTCTGCGAACTAAGCGTTGTTCCCATTCATCCTTGTCGCGTTTCCCCGCGACCAGTTCGGCATAACGATTTGCATCCGAGGCACTCTCGTTCGGGTCCGTAATCGCGTCCCACGTCTCCAGACGGCTTAGCTCTTTCTCGGAGTAGCCCAGCATCTCCTGCAATGCGCGGTTGGGACTAAGCTCCTGTTTGTCGATCTTGAAGACACCGATCCCGATCTGCGCATTCTCGAAAACCGAACGGAACAACTGCTCGCTCGCTTGCAACGCCTCTTTGGACTGCATGCGTTCCGTAACGTCTTCCGCCATATGGAGGATGTATAGCGGCTTTCCAGTTGCGTCCCTGAGGACTGAAACCTTGCGGGATGTATTCACGATCCGGCCATCGCTGTGAACGAACCGCTGTTCCCACGCGTCTCCGTCACGCTTACCTTCAAGGAGTGCGGAATAACGTTCCGCTTCGGCGGGGCGCTCGTCCGGGTGCACAATCCTGTTCCACTTCTCAACCGAACTTAATTCGTCATGGCTGTAACCCAACATCTTGCGCAATGCGCGGTTGGTGAAATACTGCGCCCCTGAAACGCTGTAAAGACTGATACCGATCTGCGCGTTCTCGAAAATCGAACGGAAGAGCTGCTCACTCGCCCGCACCTTTTCCTCGGCCCGTTTTCGCTCAGTGACATCCACAACCGTCACGACCGCGCCAGTGATACTCCCGTCCTCGAAAATTGGAAACGAGGAATATTCGACCGGTATGGGCGTGCCATCCCGCCGCCAGATAACCTCTGTGTCAGCGCGGCAACCCTCTCCCTTCTTCAACGCTCGGTAGAAGGGACATTCCTCCACCGGATAAGGGGAGCCATCCGGCTTGTGATGATGAATCAGTTCGTGCATGTTCCGGCCCAGCGCCTCTTCGGGTCGGTATCCAAGTATTTCGCACGTAGCCCGATTCATGAATGTGCAGCTTCCCTGCAGATCGATTCCGTAAATGCCTTGGCCGGTGGATTGCAGCAGCATCTGCATTTGCTGCGTCACGCGATTTCTTTCTTCTAGCGCTCGCTTGCTCTCAGTAATGTCTTCCGTTAAGGACGTAACATATTGCGGCTTTCCGGCCGCATCTCTGATCAACGAAAACCGGGCGTTCGTAATGACAACGCGGCCGTCACGGCGCAAAAACCGCTGTTCCCATTCGTCCTTTTCACGCTTGCCTTCGACGAGTTCGGCATATCGTTTCGCTCCGGAAGCCCGTTCGTCCGGGTGAATAATCTCGTCCCATTTTTCCAGGTGACTCAACTCTTTCTCGGTGTAGCCCAACATCTCCTGAAAGGCGTGATTCGTGAAAATCGCCTGGCCCTCGATATTGAAAAAGCTGATCCCGACCTGATTGTTCTCGAAGACCGAACGAAAAAGCTGTTCGCTCTCTCTCAGCTTTCTCTCAGCCCGCTTGCGGTCGGTAATGTCCGTGAAAATTCCCGCTGTGGCGTAAACGACTCCGGCCTCGTCCAGTAGTGGGAACTTGATCGAAATGTAGTCGTGCGGCCCATCCGTATGCGGCGCCGTCTCTTCAAACTGCAAAGGACGGCCCGTCTCTGCCACTTCCACGTCGTTGGCTCGAAAGCGGTCGGCAATTTCCTTGGGAAACAAATCGTGGTCGGTCTTGCCGAGTATCTGCGATCGGTCGAGGCCAAAAATTTCCTCGAATCGCCGATTGATGCGCACGTAGCGTCCGCTTAAATCCTTCACTTGGACGACGGCGGTGGAATTATCGAGAATGCTCTGCAGTTCTCGGTCGCTCATTTCTACTCTTCCAGATGCCAGGGCGGGCGCTGGGTTGTCTTTAACAGGGCAACGCGCTCCCACCATCGCCTCGGAGCGGGCTGAAGGGTATTGTCAGTAATAACGGGTCCGAACCATCAGGAGGCCCGGCCAGCAATTCGGCGCGGCCTCACAATGCACTCCGGCAGCGTGCCGTCACCCCATTTCGAGCGTCCCCCGCGAGTGTCCTGCCTTCTTAAAACCTGAAGTTATACTTAGGAGCGGCTCAGGAAAGGCTTGCATAGGATGCGCGTCTGCCACTTGCTCTCGGGTGGCGCGCCTGCGCCACACTGCCAGGCTGAGATAGTGTCCGTCCATCTCCACCACCAGCCGCGCATCTCGAAACGACTCTAGCCTCGCGCGAATCTCCTCTACAGAAATCGAATCGCCAAGTTGCCGCGCCACACTTCGCGGCGTTTGCGCCGTATCACAACCAAGATAAATCTTGGCGTCGAGTCCCGTCAGCACAAAACTCCCGCTCCGCGCGCACTCGCGTGTATCGCTGATCAAAACCATCGAGCCTGCCAGGAAAAGGTCGAGTCGAGGTCGGCCCGCGGCCGTCCATTCAGGCCACCGCGCAATTTCTTCACCCAACGCCCCCGCATACCTCGCAGGCTCCCGCCGATCGGCGTAGTCAAACTCAAAAAAATACGCCAAATTTCCAAGTTGTTCTGCCGAGAGAGGATACAAATACGAATAAGCCGCCGCCGGTCTCGGCTCACCCACCCCAAGCCCTGCATTCGTGAAGAGCGGGCTGAAACGATCCACATGAATCCTTCCGCAGTAGCCCGGCTTCTGCAGATGCGCGAGCAGCGGAATCAACTCCGCCATGCGCGCATACTCCTCCTCCGCTTCGCCCGGAAACCCATACAAAAGATTCCAAAACACCGTAATGCCAAGCTCTTCGCACCATCTCAATAGCTGAATATTTTGCAATCCAGTGCACCCTTTTCGCATCAACTGCAGCACTTGATTGCTGAAACTCTCAATCCCCGGCTGGATCGCGCGCACTCCTCCCCGCCGCAGCGTTCGAAGCTGCTCGAAGCGCAAATTCGATTTCGTCTCCAGAAAAAATTCCAGCTTCGACCCCGCCCGCGCCAATTCCGGAAAAAGCGTTTCGATATATTTCAAATCCAGAATGTTATCCACAAATTCGATCTGCTCCACTCCCCACTTCTTCGAAAGATACGAAAGTTCCTCGCTCGCTCTCGCCGGCGACTTGCTCCGATAACCCATCGTCTGCCCATTCAGTCCGCAGAACGTGCAATGCTGCTTCTCTCCCCACCAGCATCCTCGCGCTGTCTCAATCAGCAGCCGCGGCTGAATGCTCGCGCCAATCGCCGAAGAACTCAGCGCCTCGAAGTACGCGGAATAATTAGGAACCGGAAGCGAATCCATCCGCCGCACAGGCGCAGGCGTCGTCAGCGATTTGCAATCGCCCTGCTTCAAAATTCCCGCGACAGGCCGCGCTTCGCCTCCCCGCACCAGCTCTTCGAGAAATTGCGGCGCCACTTCATCGCCCTCGCCCGTGCACACATAATCGATCCACGGAAACGATTTGATCAGTTCGAATCCCATCGCGCCTTCGCAATTGGCCCCTCCAAAAATCACTACCGGAGGCTCTGCCAGCTGCTTCAACCCCCGCGCCACCGCCAGGCACGCGCATGTCTGATGGAAAGTGGTGGTAAACCCCACCACCCGTGGCTTGATCCGCTCGATCTCGCGCACACAATCGTCAATAAAATCCCGCCGCTGCCGCCGAGCCTCCAAAATTTCCGGAATAAGTTTTCTCATCCCCGCATCCGGCTCGAAAAATCTCGCAATGTACTCGCTCTCGGCGCGGATTGTTCCCGGAAACGCAACATCCGCAAAAAACCACTCCCCGGCGAGATATTCCGAAGGTGCCACCGCCGACAGCAACTCCTGGTCCGCCGTGCATTGCGAAAACCAGCCGTAAAGCCGCGTCCCAATCCGCTCCGCGAGATCTAAATTGAAGTAGCGAATCAGCGAAGATATCCCGCGCCTCTGCAAATGCGCGTCGAGCAGGCTCACGCCCAGGGCAGGGCGCCCCAGGTCAGAAAACGGCAGGACAGCAAAAAGAATGTCCACTGATGACAACTCGTCTCTCCGCAGATCGCGCTCGCCATCGATAAGGCTGCAGTGCTGGCTCGCTCAGCCTGCGGATTCTACTCCACAATCTCGAATTTCACTCCCAACTCCCACCCGCAAACGCCCGTCGTCAAAGAACACCGGAGAAGTTAATTGCGGCTTCGTCCGCAATCTAACCGCCCAGTCATTGACTTGCCTCAAACCACACGCCTAAGATGTCGCCGGAGCCACGGCCCATACATGATCGGCCAGCGGGTCAGCCGCTACCTCATTCTCGAAAAAATCGGTGCCGGTGGGATGGGCGTCGTATATCGCGCCCGCGACGAGCGGCTCGAACGCGACGTAGCTCTAAAAGTTTTGCCCCCAGGCATTTTCCGCGACGAAGCCGCCCGCAAGCGCTTCCGCAAAGAAGCCCTCGCTCTCTCGAAACTGAACCACCCCAACATCGCCACCATCCACGATTTCGATTCGCAAGACGGCGTCGATTTCCTGGTCATGGAATTCATCACCGGCACCACTCTCTCTCAAAAACTCCGCAGCGAAGGCTTGTCGGAAAAAGAAGTGATCTCGCTCGGACTCCAAATCGCGTCCGCGCTCGAGGAAGCCCATGACCACGGTATCGTTCACCGCGACTTGAAGCCCAGCAACATCTTCCTCACTCCCAAGAATCAGATAAAAATTCTCGATTTCGGCCTCGCCGTGCTCCTGAAGCCCGACGAAGCGGCCGACATCACCCTCAGCGACTCCGACGTCACCGGCATTTCCGGCACCCTCCCCTACATGGCCCCCGAGCAGCTCCTCGGAAAACCCGCCGACACCCGCAGCGACATCTACTCCGTCGGCACGGTCCTCTTCGAAATGTCCACTGGCTCGCGCCCGTTCGACAATAAAATCTCCACCGCTCTCTCCAACGACATCATCTATAAACAGCCCGCGCGCCCCGCATCCCTTCGTCAAACGCTCTCCGCCAGGCTCGAAGAAATTATTCTGAAGTGCCTCGAAAAGGCACCCGCCGACCGCTACCAGTCAGCGAAAGAATTAGTCGTAGATCTCAGGCGCCTGCACTCGCCTACCACCGGAGTCGTCGATCCCGTCAAACCCCGCAGCAAATTCCGCCCCTGGCAAATCGCCCTGGCTCTCGCCGCCCTCATCGCGATCGCAGGATTCTTTCTCGCGCGTCATCATTTCGCTGGCGCCAACGAGGCCATCGATTCCCTCGCCATTCTTCCTTTCGAAAATGTCGGCGGCAACCCCGATGCCGAATACCTCAGCGACGGCCTCACCGAAAGCCTCATCAACAGCATCTCCCAATTGCCAAATCTAAAAGTCATCGCTCGCAGCTCCGTCTTCCGCTACAAGGGCAAAACCATCGACCCTAGCGTCGTCGGCCGCGAACTTTCCGCCCGCGCCATCCTCACCGGCCGCATCGTCGAGCGCGGCGACGATCTCTCCATCAGCGCGGAACTCACCGACACGCGCGACGACCGTCACATCTGGGGCGAGCAGTACAACGTGAAACTCACCGATCTCCTCGCCATCCAGCAAAAAATCTCCCGCGAAATTAACGAAAATCTTCGCATGCGCTTGAGCGGCAATGCCAAGGGCGACGCCGCGCTCCCCAAGCAGTACACCAGCAACGCCGAAGCCTTCCAGCTCTACCTTAAGGGCCGTTTCTACTCCGATCAGGCCACCATCGCCGGCGTTCAGCGCGGCGTCGAATACTTTCATCAGGCCATCGAACGCGATCCCCACTACGCGCAGGCCTACGTCGGCATCGCCGACGCGTACTTCCTCCTCTCCAGTCAGTTCCTCCCCCCTCGAGAAGCCATGCCCAAAGTGAAAGACGCCGCCACCAAAGCCTTGCAGCTCGACGAATCTCTCGCCGAAGCCCACACCATGCTCGCCATGGTCAACGCTTTCTACGACTACGATTTTCCAGCCGCAGGCACAGAATTTAAAAGAGGCGTCGAACTCGATCCCGGTTCCGCCTCCGCTCACCAGTGGCGCGGCTACTACCTGATTGCCATGGGCCGGCAACAAGAAGCTCTCGACGAGCTCACCAAAGCCCGTGAACTCGATCCGCTCTCCGACACGGTCAGCCTGCTTCTCTCCGTCAGCTTCCTGTTCTCGCGTCAATACGACCAAAGCATCCAGCAATCCCGCAAAATGATCGAAGCCGAGCCCGATTTCTGGTGGGGACATTTCCTCCTCGGCTGGGCCGAAGCCGAAACAGGAAAGTACAACGAAGCCATCCAGTCGCTGGACCGCGCCACTCATCTCGACTCCAGCCCGTATCCGCTGGCGTATCTAGCCTGGGCCAGCGCCCGCTCAGGTAATAAGGAAAGGGCCCTAAAAGCCCTGCAGGAACTCCAGCAGAGGTCCCGCGACGTCTACGTCCCGCGCTACCAAATCGCCGCCGTCTACGTAGGCCTCAACGACAAACCCAAAGCCCTCGACTCTCTCCAACAAGCTTTCAGCAACCGCGAAGAAATCATAGCCTTCCTAAACGTCGACCCAACCTGGGACCCCCTGCGCCAAGATCTAAAATTCCAAAATCTACAACATACCGCAGGCCTGAACTAAAATCCCCACCCGCCTTTGTACCGCCGGCCTCCGGCCGCCGCCTTTGACGTTCAGTAGCACAGGCATTCCTGTTTACCCTGAGAACCGAAGGGCCTGTGCCAACGCAACAACGCGCCTCGCGTCTTCAATTCTTGCGCATCTCCCGATATCGTTCTTCTCGCTTTTCGTACCGCCGGCGTCTCGCCGGCTCTTTTGCCTCTGCGGTTCGTACCGCTGGCCTCCGGCCGGCTCCTTTGCTATTGGTTTTTTCCCGCAGTAGGGGCACGGCATGTCGCAGATCCCGGATGGGTTCGCGGGGCCGTGCCCGGCAAGCGATCTTGACGCAATCACGCCATCGTCGCCGGTTCAGAGTGCACAGGCGCTCCCGCAGTCGCAACCGACCTGTCCTAGTTCTGGACGAACGACCAGTCAAATTTCCACCGCCACCTATGAGACGCTCGTCTCGGAGTGTGTGAAATGAAAAAGAACGAAATCAAACGTAAGGAACACAACGAGAACACCCGAAGCGATCTGCGCGGCGGAACAATTGCGCTCCGGTCCTCGCTGTGGCGTCGGCATCCTGCGCGCCGTCCGCGTCCCGATGGTACTCGCGGCCCCGGCTCTTTTGCTCTTGTCCTCGCCTTTCAGTGGCACAGGCACTCCTGTTTACCCTGAGGCACGAAGGGCCCGTGCGCCGTTGCTAGATCGCAATCCCTCCGACCTTGGCTCCCACACCGCATCGCACCCCATGAACGCCAAAGACGAATCCGAAGCCCATCTCACCAAGCCCAATTTCCTAATCGCAAATCCGGAATTAGAATTCAACCCAAGCCCCACGAAATCAATCCGTTACAATTTTCTAATCGCAAATAAATGACGATTTCCTATCCCGAAATTTCAACGCCGCCGCGCAACAAGCGGCTCGCAGGCGCATCTCTGCCCGACAATCAGCCTCGCACCCCAGAATTTCTAATAGGAACAATCGATATTTCAGAAATCAAGTCAAGTCGTTCAAAAGAAAGCAGAAGACAAATTTCTAATGGGTACAAATACAGCATTGTGGAGTTTCGGCTAGCATCCGGATTTCAACCGCAACGCCACCATCGCGACCGCGAGAATCTAGTACAATGCCGAGCAGAAATTATGGCCACGCGACTCTCTCCATCGCACGACACTCCGCACGAATCCCAAGTCGAAACCGCCGCTCCCCGCGTCACCCTTCGCAATCACTTTGCGCATCCCTTCGATTCCGCCATCGCCGCAGCGCGAACCTGCTACGCCCCGCGCCTGATCGGCCCCGAAGAAATTACCGACAAGCAGCGCGTCACCATCGGCGCCGCCACTTACTTCGGCGGCCATCACACTGTGTATCAGCACGCGCATTTCGAATTTGGCCTCGAAAATATCAGCCGCCAGTTTGTCTGGTCGTTCCTGCACGCGCACCCCTTCTATAACTCCGAACAGCAGAGCCAGCGTTACGTCCGCCTCGACCGCGCGCAGGCCTACATCCCGCCCATGGCCACCGCGGAGAATCCCCAAAACTCAAAAAAAGGGTTCGGCGCCGCCGAGCGCGAAATCTACGAACGCGCAATTGCCCGCGCCTGGAATTACTACCGCGAGCTGACGCAGCTGCTCGAGCCGGCTGCGCGCGAAATTCTTTCCGATATCTGGCACGTGAGCGAGATGTCGCATCCCAAGCGCGTGCAAAAAGTTGATCGCCAGTCTGAGAAACGCGCCATCGAAATCGCGCGTTACGTTCTGCCCGTCGCCGCATTCACCACCATGGTGCACACGCTGTCCGGCATCGTCCTGCACCGGCTATGGCGCATGTCTGCCGCAAGCGACACGCCGAGCGAAGCGCGCCTGGTGATTGGCGAGATGGTCGCGCGAGTCCGCGAAATCGATCCGCAATTCTTCGATCGCTTCGACAATCCGCCGATGGACGAGCCGGTCGAATGGGTCGAAGCACCGCGCAATGGCCACACTGCAAGCGAAGCGTTCGCTCGTGAGTTTGACGCGAAGCTCAGCTCGCTCACATCGCAGCTCGTCGATTATTCGTCGCGCGCCCTCGCCGTCATGGCCGACGCGTATCGCGCAGTTGTCGGCTTAACAGCGGCCGAGTGCCCGGACGCCGAAGCGCTCGACCGCATGCTCAATCCCGCGCGCAATCCCTACCGTCGCGAAACACTCAACATCGGAGTCCACGCGCCTCTGATGCGCGCTCTGCAACACGCCAATTTCACCTTCGCAAAAAAAATCAGCCACACCGCCGATAGTCAGGATCAGCGCCACCGCATGGTGCCCGGCTCGCGCCCGCTGCTCACCCTCGCCGATACGCGCGCGCCCGACTACATCACTCCCGCGCTGATTCGTGACAATCCGCGCGCGCTCGAAGTTTACGAACGCGCGATGCACGAAGCCTGGTCCGCAAAAAACGAGCTCCTCGACCGCGGCGTTCCCGCGGAATTCGCGCTCTATCTTCTGCCCAATGCGAAAGCGATTCGCCTCGTCGAATCCGGCTCGCTTCTGCATCTTCTCCACAAATGGACGATGCGCACCTGCTTCAACGCCCAGGAAGAAATCTACCAAGCCTCCATCGAGGAAGTGGAGCAGGTCCGCAAAGTGTTCCCCGAACTCGCGCGTTACATCGGCCCACCCTGCTATCTCCGCGCAGGAATCTCCACCCCCATTTGCACCGAAGGCTCCCACTTCTGCGGCGTAAAAGTCTGGACCGATTTCCCCAACATCCAACGAAGGATCTGACCCGGCAGGGTCAACCAAAGAAAATGACCCGGCACGGCAACTAAGAAAATGACGCGGCGCGGCAGCCTGATCTATTACCTCACGGCCTGGATCTGCGGCTGCTTTTTCATGAGCCTGGCAATCTGGATCCGGGATTTTTGGGGCTCGACCGTCACTTCGCCAAGGTCGCACGAGGCGTTTGGCATTTTGTTTTTTTATTTTTACGGTCTCGTCTTCGGCGCGCTTGCGGTTTTGATTGCCGCGTTTTTGCTGCGGCGAATCATGACGCTGCTGAAGTGCAAGACACCGCTACATTGGGCCGCCGCTGCCGCGATACTCGCGCCGGTGCTGGTCGCTGCTCTGGGCAAATGGGGAGCACGCATGCAAGCGGGACAGCAGGTCGAGCCTGGCCTGCTTTCGTTTTTGCTGTATGGTCCGACGATGGTATTTCAAGCGGGATGGTGGCTGGCGATTCCGGCTGGCGCCGCAACGGGATATTTACTCTGCCGCGTGCAGCGCGCGTTCGCCGCGCGGCAGCCCGATGCGCCTGCGGCTAATTCCTGAGGATGCGAACCTGATTCGCGGCGATGAGTTCGTAACGAATCCCGCGCCAGCGGATCTGCTTGCTAATGAGGGAGAGGATGAAATTCCACGAAAACAAGAACGGCACGATGGGCGCCATCAAGCTCCAAACCCATCCCCACTCGCGCAGCTTCCCGCGCCACTCGGGCAGCAGTTCATTCACCGCGATGGTTCGAATCACGCCTTTCATCACGGCGAGCAGCGGCACCACCATGGTGATGAGCGCGAGCTGCACCCAGGGATCGCCGTCCACCATCGTGCTGAAGGTGAAGAGAAACGCAAAAATCAGGGTGAGCGAATAGCTCAAGTGCGCTAGCGCGCCCGTTTGCCAGCGGCGCGGCGAATAGGCGCGTGTGATTTGAATCTGGCGATTCGTAAATTCGATGAGCTGGGTGCCGGTCCAGGGATGCAACGTTGCGGCCAGGCACTCAGGGCAAAAAACGATCGGCAGATTTATGGCTTCGAGCGCGCCGGTCATCGCGAAGTCGTCGCTCAGCGCGCCGCTCCAGGCTTCGAGCACCTGCGCATCGTCAAAAGTCTTGCGGCGAATCGCGGTGCCACCGCCCCAGCAGAAATTGTCGCTTTGCTTGCCGAGCATCGTCGCGATGGCTGCGTTCCACGCGGAGGCCAGCGCGCTCGAAAATGCACCCGCGCCAAATTGTCCGCTGGGGATAATCCAGCGATAGGCGGTGGTTGCGCCCACGCGCACGTCCTGCAGCGGCGCGATCAGCTTCGTCAGCCAGCCGCGCGGCAAGCGCACGTCAGAATCGGTGAAGACGAGCACTTCGAAATTCGCAGGCAGCGCTTCCACTGTGCGGCGCAGGTTGAAAACCTTCTCGCTGCAATCTTCGGGAGGCCCGGCAATCACGATGTGAACGGGTTTCGAGCTCGCGGCTTTTACGCGTTCGATGATTTTCAGCGCAGGGTCCAGACTTGTGGCCAGCGTGAAATAAATTTCGTAGTTGGCGTACTCGAAACGGGTGAGCGCCGTGAGATTATCTTCGAGCCCGCGCTCATTTCCTTTGCAGGGGCAGATCAGCGCCGTGGTTGGCGCGTAGAAACCGGCATGAGACGTGAGGCGGCGCCTCACCATGCGAAACCACTCGAATCCATTCCAGAGCGAATAGATGCCAAGCGCAATCTGGGCTATGACCAGGACGTAGAAGAGGGTGGCCATAGCGCGAGAATAGCAGGAATAATAAGGGTCGCAGCAATCTTCGCCAATTGACTTGCCCTATTCGCAACGATAGACTCGCACTCCAAGTATCTCGGCGCGAACTCCCAGTCGCGTTCGTATCAGGAGAAATTCAAATGTCTACCGCAGCGCCTCAACCTTTGGATCAAATGAAACTGCACGAATTTGTGATGAGAGCAGTGGGCGAAATGGGAGCTGCGATGAACGCGGCGCTCATCGTGATTGGCGACAAGCTTGGACTTTATAAAGCAATGGCGGGGGCCGGGCCGATGACGTCGGCCGAACTCGCCAAGAAAACCGGGACCGCGGAGCGCTACGTGCGCGAGTGGCTCGCGTCGCAGGCTGCCGGAGGATTCGTCACTTACGACGCGGCCAGCGGAAAATACACGCTGCCTCCCGAGCAGGCGCTTGCGCTTGCCGACGAGACGAGCCCCGTATTTCTGCCGGGATTTTTTGAGGTAGTGGCTGCGTGCGTGAAGGATGAACCGAAAATCACGGACGCGTTTCGCAGCGGCAAAGGCATGGGATGGCACGAACACGATCACGGCCTCTTCGCAGGCACCGAGCGCTTTTTCCGTCCCAATTATCGCGCGCATTTGGTGAGCGAATGGATTCCTGCGCTGGACGGTGTGGAAGCGAAGCTTAGAGCCGGCGCGAAAGTGGCGGACGTGGGCTGCGGTCTGGGCACTTCGACTATTTTGATGGCGCAGGGGTATCCGAAATCGACATTCGTGGGCTTCGATTATCATGACGGCTCGATCAAGATGGCGCGGGAAGCGGCGGCGAAGGCTGGCGTCGGCGATCGCGTGAAATTCGAAGTAGCGAAGGCGAAGGATTATCCGGGGAAGGGATTTGATTTCGTGGCGTTCTTCGATTGCCTGCACGACATGGGCGATCCCGAGGGCGCGGCCAAGCACGTGAAAGAATCCATGACTCCCGATGGAACCTGGATGATCGTCGAGCCGTTTGCGCACGATAAGCTGGAAGACAATCTCAATCCGATTGGGCGTGTTTACTACGCGGCTTCGACGATGCTGTGCACGCCGGCTTCGCTTTCGCAGGAAGTGGGGTTGGCGCTGGGAGCGCAGGCGGGCGAGGGGCGGCTTTCGAAGATATTGAAAGCTGCAGGATTCTCGCGGGTGCGGCGGGCAGCGGAGACGCCGTTCAATATTGTGCTGGAAGCGCGGGCTTAGAGCTGCTAGAAGCAAGACCTTGTAGCGATATCGCGGCCGTGGGAACTGTTGGTGCGGGGTGCGAATAACGGCGCACAGGCAGGAGTGCCTGTGCCACTTGAAGGCGAAAGTCAAAAGAGCCGGCGGGACGCCGGCGGTACGGAAGTGCAGCTTTCGACGAATTGAGATGCTTGGTCTTTTGGTGGGTGGCTTAATTTGCGCGGCGGCGGGAGAAGGCTTTGCTCTTAGCGAATCCCTACTTGTCCTCGCGCACTATCAATTAGCTTTTTGGAATCGTAGCCGATGCCGACCTTGAAGACCGTTTCAACGTTCTCGATCTCGTCGATATTCTTTGAGGGATCGCCTTCAATCAAGACGAGGTCTGCCTGTTTGCCTGGCGCGAGGGTTCCAATTCGATCCTGCTGGCCGAGATAGGAAGCGCCATTCTCGGTTGCGATGTGGATGGCTTCGACTGGAGTGAACCCCGCTTCCACGAGCAGCTCTATTTCGCGCTGATCGCCGAACCCCGGCAGTACGCCACCGTTTCCAGTTGGATCAGGACCGGCGAGCAGCAAGCCCCCCGCTTTGACGAAGGCAACCTCGAAATCCATCTCTTTGCGCAGCAGCGCCGTCATGGGAGAGTCCAACTCCAGGTTCGCCCGTGCGGTCAGGTAGCTCTGCGCCGATTCCGCAGACATCGCGTTCAGGACGCGCGACTGCAATTTGGGCCTTCCCGGCACGCCTGCCTCAAACACGGGCAACGTCGAAGTCACGGCCACATGGTGCGTCACGAGATCGTGAATCATCTGTTGCACTGGTGCTCCATTCACATCCTGCTTTGCCCAAGCGCCTGCGCCTCCCACCGGGCACACGTCCGGCTTCTTATCCGCCACGAATTCGGTGTCAGTAAAGACGGGTCCATGCTCAAAATCATCGATTCCGAGAGCTACCGCTTCCGGCCAGGTGACGGAGCACAGATGCCCGGTGAGTTTCAGCTTGTGAGCATGCGCCTGCTCGATTGCCACCCTCAACTCTTCGCGCGTGATGTTCATGTACGCTTTGTACGACGTCATGCCTTCTGCCGCCCAGTAGTCCACCATGCGTTTCGCATCGTCCGGTCCGGTCAGTTCATGCATCTGCGCAAATCGCGTCGGCGCACCCTCCAGATACGGCGCCGTGGCATCAATGCTGGGGCCCGGCATCAGGTTCGCTTCAATCCGGCTCTTGACCTTCAAGTCGGTGTACGGTTCCAGGCTTCCCGTCGTGCGCATCGTGGTTACGCCGGCCGCCAGATAGAGTCGCGGCGCGGTGTATGGAATCTCCGCAACGAATAATCCAGGTTCACCAATCTTTCCATCGGCAACCTGCACGGCGTACGAATCGGTGTAGTAAAGGTGGTCATGCATTCCAACCAAGCCGGGGATGACCGTGTAGCCGGGGCGCTCCAGCTGTTGCGCATCCTGAGGGATTTGGACGGATGCAGCCGGGCCGATGGACTGAATCTTGCCATTCGCGATCACGACCGTCTGGTCTTCCTTCGCTCCTGCACCTGTCCCATCAATGACACGGACGTGATTGAGAACGAAGACGGGCGTGTCGACCGTTACAAACGGGGCGACATCACTCGACTTCTGGGTTTGGGCCAGGGCGATCGCAGCGATGAATATCGATCCAGATAGCAATAGAAGACGCATTCGTATACCTCGCAAGACCTGTCCTGAGAATCGTCAGGCGACCTGGATTCTACCTCAGGGCGTGGACGGTAGCGATTGCGACTGGGTGGAAATGGCCGTGGAATAGCCGTCAGTAAAAACGCACAGGCCCTTCGGTTCTCAGGGTAAACAGGAGTGCCTGTGCCACTTGAGGCGTCGCGACAGGTGAGATATTTGCGGGAGACGGCGAGTGGTGAAAAAGTCAAAAGAGCCGGCGGGACGCCGGCGTTACGGAAGTGCGGCTTTCGACGAATTGGGATGCTTGGTCTTTTGGTGCTTGAACTAATTGGCGCGGCGGCGGGAGAAGACTTTGCGTAGGACGCGGTCGGCTGCGGTGTTGAGATCGAGTTGGAATTTGGCGGCTGCTCGGCGGGCCTGGTCCATCAGGGATGGATCGAGGAGCATGGCGGTGCGGTCGACGAATGGGCCTGACGCGGAGCCGCGCGCGGGTTGGCGGGAGTTGGCGCGGGAATCTTTGGCTGAGAGTTTTTCGTAGAGAGAATAGTCGCGCCAGAATTGCTGGGCGTCGTCCTGGGACCAATCGAGCGATTGGCCGAGGGCGACGAAGAATTCTTCGCGGAAGAGATCGAGTAGCGGGATCGCGATTTCGAGTCCTGCGCTGCGCTGTTTCTTTTGTTTTGCCGCTTTTTTCCCTTTCTTCTTTTTCTTCGTTGGGCTTCTGCGGGCGTTCTTTACTGAGACTTGCACTTTCAGGCGTGTCGGTAGCGCGGCTTCCACTCGCAACGTCATGGCGAGAATTGATTCGCGGCGGATGGTTTGAAGTTGTTCGCGGTAGTGGACCGGTTGATCGGCGCGGCCTGGGCGGCGGAATTCGGCGGCGTACATGTCGAGGAAGCGCTGGACCATTTCGTCGCGGTCGAGGGTAGCGAGGAGGAAGAAGGCTGCTTCGCGGGCGCGGATTACGAGTTCTCTGGGGCGGTAGGGCATTCGAGTGTCTTAGCTGTACTGCAATCGTGGGTTGGTCGCAATAGGAAAGGTTTGGTGGGGGATGGGAGCGATTGGACGGAAGCGATTGTCACCTAACGAGAAAAGGGAACGAGAAATTCAAAACAACTTTCAGCTGCCGGGGTCGCATCTTGAGATAGGTGGTGATAAGCGGATTTCCCAACATCTATCCGGACCGTGCACACGATGAGACATCGCTACCGATTCCATCCGCTCAGCACTGATCTAACTCTTGACAATTCCGCCCGTGAGGGGACCGGTAACTGCGGGTAATGGATGACGAAGACGGAACGAAGCCACTGAATTCACGAGAAAGTCGAAGCAACGCACAACTCCTTCGCCAAAGAGGAAGGACGCCAGAGCAGCTATTCCAAGTACACCCAATAAGACACAGAACAGGACAAACGCAGCCAGCAGATCACGCACAACAAATAGACCCGATCCCGCGACCGCAATCAGTCCGATCACGACACCTGCAATGAGAAAATTCCGTATTCGTTTCCGGTACATAGGACGTGAATGCTCCCACCTGAGACGCCCTCTGTATGAGGGCGGCTCTCCCCGTCGCCGGGGAGAGCCGTTTCGGGATTAACTACCCTACACACGCCGCTTACTTCGCGGTCATACAGGCTGCGTTTTCAGCAATCCAATTCAGACTGCTGTAGGACACGATTAAGCTGCTGCAACCTTTGCCGCGACCTTGGCCGCGACGAAGTTCCTGATGAGACGTCGTGTTCGTTCCACAAACGCGAGCTTGTCTGCTAGACAACTCTCCAGCAGAACGCCAACCGCATAACGTCCGGTCACGTCCGCCGCTGCTACCAGCGCTACGTACTCGGCAATCCGAAGATGGATCAGGTGGTTAACCTTGGCCAGGATGAAGATGTGCTTTGCGATCGGGTTCTGTATCTCCGCCAGTTCTTTGCGGAAGTCCTCAACAAATACTTCTTGGAGACGGCCGCTGAGCTTCACCGGCTGCTCTCCGATCAGTTGAAAACACCGATCGATTGCGCTCAGGTCCTTTTCTGCGATCCAGGCACGTGATTCCAGCGCTTCCTTTATGTCCCGATCCTGGGCTACCTGACTGATCTCCTGATAGATCTTGGTCGAACGCTCAGTGCTCTGCCGTGCGTCACTAAGCAGCATTACAAAGAGTTCCTTCGGGTCTCTTACAGTCATGACTTTCTCCTCATCGGCGTGTGTTGATCGCCGGTACACTCGTTTATTGTTCTCCGAGAATTCGAAATCGGCTTCTTGCGTGGTTCTATTGAACTGAAGTCAAGATCGACACCTGGGGATGATTGGGAGCGGCTCGGTCCGCTCGCACGAAAGGCATCACTCTCTGATGACTCCCATCCCATCACTTCAAATACAACATACGCCATGCCCTTTAGAAATCAGTGCCAGGGGTCACACGGCGCTGTGACCGTGCTCACGCTCACGGCACAAAAAAAAACGGCGTAGCGGGGAAACTGACGCATTTAACTGTTGGGAACAGGATTATCACTACCTATCTCGTTTTGAGAAAGGTGGTGGGAATGATTTCATAACAATGTCGGCTCCCTGGACCTGAGTAGACTTGGTGGTGCCAACCAAACCAAGGCTCGGGAGAAAGGAGCCGATATGCTGATTGTAGGTGTTGGAACTTACCCTGACAGGCTCAGCGCAGGCTCTGGTTGTCTCAAGTTTTTTGCGAGGAATTTTCTCAAGGCCAGGGTCAAAGGGATCGCGAGAATGGCTCCCGCGAGGCCCATCAGGAACGCCCAGAAGACAAGCGACAGCGTTATTTCCAGGAAGGAAATGTCCACCGCGTGTTTCATGAAGATCGGCGTCACCATATTGTCCACGATCACGTTGGTAAGGATGAGGCCGCAGGCCACCAGCAAGGCTCGCTTCCAACCAAACATCAGCAGCGTCACTAAGGTCGGCGGGACGAGCGCAATTAGGAAGCCCAGAGTGGGGATGAAATCAAGGAGGAAGTACAGGAAGCACCAAACAACCGGGGTGTCCACCCCCATGACAAGGAGAAAGGCTAGGTTAATCAGCGCATTGATGCCAGCGGTCTTGGCTGTCACGGTTACGTAACTCCGCGCATCGGAACCGTAGTAGATCAGACGCTCCACGATAGGGCCTCGCTTGACCCCGATTTGTTCCGCCATCTCAATGACGAAAAGGAACCCCAACAGGGAAATCAGCAGACCGTTGGAGATAACCTCACCCGCCTCCGGCAGAGCGACGCGACTAATCTCGCGGAGCCGCTCGGGCGTGAGGACACTCTTCACAGAGAGGGTCGGGGCCACGATTCCATTGGCATTCATGAAGCCAGCTATCTGATCGTACAGGCTGGCCAGGCGCTGTTCGTACACCGGTAGTTTTGCAGCGATCCGCACAGTGGCCACGTCCACAGCGAGAACCAGGTAAAGCGTGAACGCGCCAGCCGCGACGGCCGTCATAGCAATCGCTGCGTTCTTCGACAGCTTGAGACGCCGCATAAGCCAATTGGGAAATGGCGTCACAGCATAGGCGAGCAGGAGTGCGAGCAGAAGAGGTCCCACGATGGGAGATGCGAGTTTGACTGCCCCTAAGATGATGACAGTGCAGGCTGCGCCCTGCAAGAGCGGGAGGATCGGTGGGCGCGCGCTGTCATCCATATGCCGAATGGTCCTTAGACTTGCCTGGAATTCGGAATCTTCAGGGTCGGGTTTCGGCGCGTAACATACGCGTGGAATCCATGAACGGATAGTGTCAAAAGTGACAGGTCCACCGTGCTTGCCTTGCTGCTGATTGCTCCGGCTTAGAGATGGGATTGGTATGGAGTTGAGAATAAAGCGCCCAGACCACGTCAGCCACATATGAAGGTCACGCGAATGCCATCGCCCAAACTGTCAGCACAAGGCCCATCTTACGGCCCGAGTGATTCACCTACCGAGGTTATACGGATAGGTGTCGAGAACAGCGAGTGGTGAAAAGGTCAAAAGAGCCGGCGGGACGCCCGTTCGCTCCGCTCAGGACAAGCCGGCGGTACGGAACGGCAGCTTTGCATCGAGTGGAATGATAGGTTTGTTGACGTGAACGGCCTGAGCTGGCGCCGAAAAAAAAGGCCCGGGGGCTTGGCGTTCCCGGGCCTTTCTTGGGCTGTCGTCTTATTGAGGCGAAGCCGCTGCTTATTGCGGCTTCGGAGCTGGGCTCGTCTTAGTGGACTGGGCCCGCTGCGGGTTGATCTTTCGGGAAGCCGCCGGAGGCTGGCCGGACGGGCTTCTCGAATTTGCCGAGCGCGATTTCGAGGGCTTCCTCGGCGGTGCGGACGAAGTGGATCTGCACGCCTTCGAGCATCTCGGGCTGCAAGTCCTCCTTCACGTTGGGTTCATTCTCCGACGGGAGAATCACCTCGCGAATTCCCGCACGCTTCGCGCCTAGCACTTTTTCTTTCACGCCGCCGATGGGCAGCACGATTCCGGAGAGCGAAATCTCGCCGGTCATTGCGACGCGCGGGCGGACAGGTCGCCCCGTCAGCAAGCTGACGAGAGCGGTGACCATCGCGACGCCCGCCGATGGACCGTCTTTCGGAATCGCGCCCGACGGAACGTGGATGTGCAAGTCGACCTTGCGGAAGAAATCGGGATCGATGCCGTAGCGCTCGGCGTTCGCGCGCACCCAGGTCAAAGCGGCGCGCGTGGACTCCTGCATCACTTCGCCGAGATGCCCGGTGACGGTGAACTGCTTGCCGCCGCGCATCTTGCTGGCTTCGATGAACACGATGTCTCCGCCGACCGGTGTCCAGACAAGGCCCACCGAAACGCCGGGTTTCTGCACGCGCTCTTCGACTTCCTTCTCGATGCGAACTTTCTCGAGACCGAGAGCCTCGCGAATCACTTCGGGCGTGACGATTTGCTTTTCCGTCTTGCCTTCGGCGATGCGCCGCGCCTGCTTGCGGATGAGCGTTGCGATTTCACGTTCGAGGTTGCGCACGCCTGCTTCCCGCGTATAGCTGTGAATCAGGTAGTGCAAAGACTCGTCAGTGAATTCGATCTGTTCACCCAGCGCCAAACCGTGTTCTTTGGTCTGCCGGGGAATCAGAAAGCGTTTCGCGATGTGGACCTTCTCCTCTTCGGTGTAACCGGCGAGTTCGATGATCTCCATGCGATCGCGCAACGGTTCTGGAATCGGATCCATCCAGTTCGCAGTCGCCACCCAGAGAACCTTCGAAAGATCGAAAGGCACATCGAGGTAGTGATCGCGGAACGTGGAGTTCTGTTCCGGGTCGAGCACTTCCATCAACGCCGCCGCCGGATCACCGCGGAAATCGCGTCCGAGCTTGTCAACTTCGTCCAGCATAAAAACCGGATCCAACGTTTCAGCTCGGCGAATTCCCTGAATGATCTGGCCGGGTAATGCGCCAATGTAAGTGCGGCGATGTCCGCGAATTTCCGCTTCGTCGTGCATACCGCCGAGCGAGATGCGGACGAACTTGCGTCCCATCGCTCGCGCGATCGATTTTCCTAGCGAGGTTTTGCCCACGCCAGGAGGCCCGACGAAGCACAGAATCGGACCCTTCATGCCCGGTTGCAGTTTTTTCACTGCGAGATAGTCGAGGATGCGTTCTTTTACCTTGACCAGATCGTAGTGATCTTCGTTCAAGATCTCTTCGGCCTTGGGAATGTCGATGTCGTCGGTGCCGGAAGTCTTATTCCAGGGCAGCGAAGTCATCCATTCCAGGTAAGTCCGCGAGACCATGTACTCGGCTGAAGCCGGAGTCATCTTGGCGAGGCGCTTCAGTTCGCGCGTGCATTCTTTCTTGGCGTCCTCGGACATTCCGGACTCTTCGACTTTTTTGCGAAGCTCTTCGATTTCCGCCTGACCATCGTCGGATTCGCCGAGCTCCTTCTGAATCGCCTTCATCTGTTCGCGAAGCAGGAACTCGCGCTGGCTCTGATTCACTTGTTCCTGCACCTGATCGTGAATCTTGCTGCGGAGTTCGAGCACTTCGCGTTCTTTCGTGAGCTCGCTGATCAGGGTTTCCAGGCGCTTGCGGACGCTGAAGGTCTCAAGCAGTTCTTGGCGAACCATGGTGTTGAGCGAGGGAAGCGTGGAAGCGACGAAGTCTGCCAACCGTCCGGGTGAATCGATGTTCATCACTTCAGTTTGCAAGTCGTCGGAGAGTTGCGGCGAACGAGCCACCACTTCGCGGAACAGCTCCTGAACGTTGCGCTGAAGCGCGGTCAGTTCGGCATCGGTTTGATCTTCGAGATCCGGTTGCATTTCAATGCGCGCCCGGATGAACGGTTGCAAGCCGACTACTTCAGCCACGCGGATGCGGTCGAGGCCCTCGAGAAATGCGACCACGTTTCCGTTGGGCATGCGCACCATCTTGTGTACTTTTGCGAGAGTTCCCACGCTGTGCAGATCGGAGCCGACGGGATTCTCCACGCGCGGATCGAGCTGCGCGACGACCCCGAGGAGTTTCTCCGGTCCGTCCAAAGAATTCAGCAATGCCAGGGAGCTTTCGCGGCCCACAGGCAGCGGCATCACCGCGCCCGGGAACAGAACCGTATCACGCACCGGCAGGATGGGGAGCTCTTGCGGAACCACTCTAGCTGTCTTACTCACTGTGTCCCCCTTTGAGCCTATAAAGCTATAAATCCAAATGAATCCTACAGCAGCTTATCGGCCGCTGTAATGCGTTAGATGCAGGGAAAAGCAAAAAGGATTGTGAGGGTTTCGTTGAGCGTTATAAGTCTTGGTGAGTGTAACAGACTCAACATCGGATTGCAAGTAGTCGTGCCGGCTCGGTGCTTGGCCGACTGCTTCTATCCTGCTTACAACAAGTTAGTTACGTCTATCCGGGGGAAGCGGTAAAATTGTCTCGAATGAGCCTGAGGGCTTCTTCCCGGTTGTGGATCGTGCCGTTAAGTTGAGCGTCTTCAAGAGCGGCTAGAATTTCTTTGAAGCGTGGTCCCGGGGGATAGCCGAGGGCTTTGAGGTCTTCCCCCGTTAGAAGACGGGGAGGGCGGACCTGCTCGGCGGGAGTCTCCGCCAGGAAGCGCTGGACGAAATCGTACGCGCTGAGATTCCGATGGCTCGAGAGGCAGTCGAGCCGGTGCAATTCGAGATGCTCCTCGAAATGATTGAGGCGTACGAAGCGCTTCAGGGTGGAGAGCTTCATCTGGGTGACATCTTTGAAGCGCAGGTGATTGGCAACGAGGGCGACAATCTGGGCGGTGTCGTCATTCGAAAAGCGAAGGCGGCGGCAGATTTCTTCCGCCATTTTGCCGCCGACCTCGACGTGGCGATCGAATCGGATGCGGCCGTCTGGTCCTGAAGGCGGAGTGAAAGTTGGGGGCTTGCCGACGTCGTGAAGCAGGACGCCCAAGGCGAGCGTGGGCGAACAGCCCGCTTTAAGCTGTTCGAGCATCATCAGCGTGTGGATCCAGACGTCGCCTTCGGGATGAAATTGCGGCGGTTGCTCGACGCCTTTCATGCGCGCGATTTCCGGCAGGATTTCGGGGAGCAGCTTGGTTTCGTCGAGAAGCTCGAAGCCACGGCGGGCGGCGCCTTCGGTGAGGATTTTGGTCAGCTCGTCGCGAATGCGTTCGGCGGAAACCTGGAAAATATCGGGGGCGAGCTTTGTGATCGCCAGGAACGTGCCGCTTTCGATTGCATAGCGGAAACGCGCCGCAAACCGCACGGCGCGAATCATGCGCAGTTTGTCTTCGCGGAAGCGGTCTTCGGGATTTCCGATGGCGCGAATGATTCCGGCGCGCAAATCTTTCTCGCCACCTACGAAATCGAGAACTTCGTTCGAGAACGGATCGAGCATCAGGCCGTTGATGGTGAAGTCGCGGCGTTTTACATCTTCTTCGGGCGAGCTGGCGTACTCGACGCGGTCGGGATGGCGGCCGTCGGAGTAGCTAACGTCGCGGCGAAACGTTGCGACTTCGACTTGCGTGGGGCCGTCGGTGACGATGACGACTCCGAACTTCGCGCCGACTGCGAGGCTGCCGGGAAAAAGCTCCTGCACGCGGTCGGGCGTGGCGTCGGTCGCGACGTCGTAATCGACCGGCTCGCGGCCGAGCAAAATATCGCGCACGCAGCCGCCGGCAAGATAGGCCTGGTGGCCGCGGTCGCGCAGGACGCGGCAGATGTGGTCGGCAAGCTGGCGGCCGTTCATGGCGTTCATATTGAAATTATGCGGGAAAACCGGGGGCGGGGGAAGTTCGCAGGTTTTGCGCAGACGGAATTCGCCGGCGATTTGAAGCGATTCAAGCTAGACGGTGACGCGGAGGACGAGGCAGGTGATGTCGTCATGCTGGCGAACGTGGCCGACGAAAGTATTAACATCAAGCATCACGCGGCGCAGAACGTCGGCGGCTGAAGCGTCCGCCGGCGCAATCTGAAGACAAGGAAGCAAGCGGCGCTCGCTATATTCTTCCTCGGATTCGTTGACGGCTTCGACGACTCCGTCGGTGAAAATGAAGAGCAGATCACCGGGCTGAAGCTGGACGCGGCCCGATTGATATGGAACTTCTTCAGGCGTGAACAGCGGCAAGCCGAATGGCGGGCCTCCTGTCGAGAGCCGTTCGATTTGGCCGGAAGCGCGGCGGAGGATGGGGTCATTGTGGCCGGCGTTGACGTAGCGCATTTCGCGCGTCGAGGGATCGATCTCGGCGATGAACGCGGTGGTGAAGCGGCGGCCTTCGAGGCTGTGCGCGCGGGCGTAGCGTTCGAGGCCGGCGACGATTTCATCGAGCGAGGCAGGTGTCGCAGCGAGGGCGCGAAGGCTGGCTTGAAAAGTGGCCATCAGCAACGCCGCGGGGACGCTTTTTCCGGCGACGTCGGCGACTGCGATGATCAGCGGACCGGTATTCACGGCGCCTCCGGGGGCTGGGCGCGTGAACGCGTCGTAGTAATCGCCGGCGACCGTATTTTGCGGGCGAGTGGCAAAGGCGATATCCGCGCCGGCAACGTGCGGGGGATGATCGGGGACGAGCCATTGTTGAATTTCGCGCGCGATTTCGAGATCGCGTTTCATGGTGACGCGGTCGGCAAGCTCGAGCGCCAGAAGTAAAAATAAGATCAGCGCGCCAAGGCCGCCGAGGCTGAAACCAGATTGGCCTTCACCTGTGTGAATCTCGGGCTGAACGACGAGAAGAACGATCGCGACGAGCAGCAGGACGCGCCGGGCCGGCGAAAGTTTCATCAGCAGCGCCTGAAAGAGCGCCCATCCTGCGAGGAGCGGTCGCTTCCACCTTCTTTTTTCGCTGCGGATTACGTCCCAATCCACGTCTTTCGAGTAGAGGCCGTAGCTTGCTTCGGCTTCAGCGCGAAATTGTCCCCAGAGTTGTTCGATCTCGAGGCCTTCGGTGACGCGCGCCCAGAAATCGCGAGCGCGGGTTCGCATCGAGCGTTTTGGAGCAGCGGCGGGAATGGGAGCGGACGACATCGGCGAAGGGATTATAGGACAGGCGCGTTGCGGCTGCGAAATTCGTTCGCGTTTCAGCTCGCGCTGTTTGAGCGGCGGCTATTCGTCGCGGTGATCACGATTGCCTAGCGAGCCTCCGAATTGCACTTTGGAGAAGCCGAAGCGGTCGCGCAGGCGGTCGGTGGTGCGCGCGAGGCGCTCGAGTTTTTCGCGGCGGCCGGGATCGAGCAGGTCGAGTTGCGCGGCGCCCGAGGAAAATGCCGAGAGCTCGACGCCGACGAGGCGCAACATTTCGATTCCATTCCATGCGTTCGCGAAAAGTTCGCGAATCGTGCGCAGGAATATTTCGTCGAGGTCAGATGGCTCGCCGAGCGTGTGGCTGCGCGTGATGGTTTTGAAATCGGTGTAGCGAAGCGTGAGGCTCACGGTTCTCGCGCGCAGGCCTGCATCGCGCAGGCGCTTCGACGCTTTCTGGCATAGGTGGCTCAGCGTGGATTCGAGCGTGGTGCGGTCGCTGGTGTCGACGCCGAAGGTTTGATTGTGCGAGATGGATTTAGGCTCGGCGTCGATAAAAAATTCGTAGGAATCGATTCCGTGGGCTTTGCGAAAGAGCGCGGTGCCCCAGCGGCCGAAAGCTTCTTCCAGTCGTTCGAGCGTAATTTTTTGCAGTTGGCCGACCGTGTCGATGCCCAGTGATTTCAGGGCGGCCTCGGTGACTTTGCCGATTCCTGGAATTCTGCGCACGGCGAGAGGGGCGAGAAATGCCGCTTCGCTTCCGGGAGCGACCCAGACGAGCCCGCGCGGTTTAGCTTGATCGCTCGCAACTTTTGCGACGAGACGCGTCGCGCCGAGTCCGCCGGAGCAGGGCAGGCTGGTAGTTGCGGTGATTTCGAGGAGAAGCTTGTGAGCGGCGGCGAGCGGCGGCCCGTGCATGCGCTCCGTGCCAGCGAGATCGAGATAGGCTTCGTCAATCGAGGCCATTTCAACGACCGGTGAAAACTTCCCGAGAATCGTAGCGACGCGATCGCTCCATTCACCGTAGAGCTGATGGTGGCCGTCGAGAAAGATTGCCTGCGGGCAAAGCTTCGCGGCAGTGCGCAGGGGCATTGCGGAGTGGACGCCGAATTTCCTCGCTTCGTAACTTGCTGCGGAAACTACGCCACGCTGATCGCGTTGGCCGCCCACGACGACCGGCAACCCGCGCAGCTCCGGTCGAGCCAGCAGCTCGACGGAAACGAAGAATGCGTCCATATCAATGTGCAGAATCGAAGCGGGAGAATCCGCGGAGACTTGCAGCGCGGCGTCGTGCTTGGCGCGAAACTGGGCCAGCTTCGGCATCGCCATCCTGTGAAGCAACTATACAACGAGGAAACAAGAACGGGGCGCGTGGATCCAAAATACGCGCCCAGCTACCGAGGTTGCGAGCTTCAGGATCGTTCTGCAGCGATCACGCGCGGGATGCCGGCCAGATCGTTCGTGACGCTGACGTTCACCCAAGCGGGCTGCCCGTACAGCAGAGGACGCACGTGATCGAGCGAATTGTATCCAAGCTCGAGCACCAGAATTCCTTTGTGCCGCAATAGCGAGGCGGCCTGTTCGACGAGTCGCGGATAAATTTCGGCGCCGGTCGGACCGCCAAATAGCGCCGAGGCCGGCTCGTGTTCGCGCACTTCGCGCGGAAGCTGGTGCGATTCATTGCGCGCAACATAGGGCGGATTGCTGGCGATGAGATCAAATGACTCCGCTTCATTTACAGACTCGAGCAAATCCATTTGCAGGAAGAGAACGCGATCACCGACGCCGTGACGAGACGCATTGCGCCGCGCTACTTCCAGCGCCTCGCCAGAAATATCCGTCGCGAGAACTTCAGCGTGCGGCAACTCGTGCGCCAGCGCGACTGCGATGCATCCTGAACCAGTACCCACATCGGCGATTTGTAGCGGTGGGCTTGGAAGGCCGGTCTTCATATTGATTCTGATCCCGCGCGCCCCGAGGCGTTCAAGAGCGACTTCTACAACATGCTCCGTTTCCGGGCGCGGGATCAGCACGGCGGGCGTAACTTCAAATTCAAGCGCCCAGAATTCCTGCTTACCGGTGAGGTATTGCGCCGGTTCGCCGGCAGCACGACGCGCAACCAGCGCGAAATAGCAATCGAGGGCCGCCTGCTCAAGTGTGTCCTCTGGATGGGTGTAAATCCATGCGCGATCGCGCCCCAGGACGTGCATGAGAAGCAGCTCCGCCGCAAGCGTATGCGAAGGAACTTCCGCGGCGCGAAGAGTCGCCATCGCCTGTCGTAATGCCGCGCGCGAGTCCATAGTTGGTGCGGGCGCGATCACGATTCGTCAAGCTCCTCGTTCAGCCGCTCGGATTCGAAATGCGTAACCAGTGAATCGACCAGCGGCCCGATCTTTCCGTCCATGCCTTCGGTGAGCTGGTGCAGCGTGAAGTTGATGCGATGGTCGGTGATGCGGTTCTGCGGGAAATTGTAAGTGCGAATTTTTTCGGAGCGATCGCCGGTTTTGATCTGGCCTTTTCTCTCGGCGGCGAGTGCGGCGTGCTGTTTCTCCTGCTCCGCTTCGTATAAACGCGACCGCAGCACGCGCATCGCTTTCGCGCGATTCTTGATTTGCGATTTTTCGTCCTGCTGCGAGACGACGAGTCCGCTCGGAATATGAGTGATGCGCACGGCGGAATAAGTAGTATTCACGGATTGCCCGCCAGGCCCCGAAGAGCAAAAAGTATCGATGCGCAAATCCTTCGCTTCGATTTTGATGTCGATGTCTTCCGCTTCCGGCAGCACAGCTACGGTGGCCGCGGAGGTGTGAATGCGGCCCTGTTGCTCGGTGGCCGGGACGCGCTGGACTCGATGCACGCCGCTTTCGTATTTCAGCTTGGAATAGACTTTTTTGCCCTGAATGGCGGCCACTACTTCTTTCATCCCGCCGATGGACGAGGGCGAACTGTCCAGAATCTCCACTTTCCATCCCTGCGATTCGGCGTAGCGCGAATACATCCGGAAAAGCTCAGCCGCGAATAGCGAAGCTTCGTCACCGCCCGTGCCGGCGCGGATTTCGACGATCACGTTCTTTTCGTCGTTTGGATCTTTGGGGATCAGCAGAAGTTTCAATTCGCGTTCGACAGGCGCGAGGCGCGCTTCCAGCTCGCGTTGCTCGTCGTGCGCCATCTGCTTCATCTCGGCGTCGGTTGATTCGGTGTAGAGCTGCTTCGCACCTTCGAGCGCATGCTGGATATCTTTCCACTCGCGATATTTCGTCACGATTATGCCGAGATCGGAATGCGACTTGGCGAGCTTCTGGAAGCGGTCGGTGTCTGTGACAGCGCCGGCCGAAAGTTCGCCCGTCATTTCGTCGTAGCGAGATTCGATTCGGTCCAGTTTTTCAAATAACGTCAGTTTCGCCATATACAAGCCTCATAGATGCGGGAACACAGGGTTACAGGGTTCGAGACAAAACAAGCGAAAATCGTCGCCCGGTTATTGGGCGGGTGGGAGCCGCTAATAGAAGGAGGCAAACATCAGGGAGACAGAATAATTGGATTCGCGCCGCCTGTCAATTTTCGATCGCGCAAAACAGGCAAGCACCACAACCGCGAAATAGGGCCTATTTTATTGTGTGAATGTGCTGTTCCGATGTGAAACATTCGGCGAGCCTCACATCTTGAAAGTCCCGAAACGGTAGTACCTTCGTAACATTGACCGCACCGGTTCCGAACGCTACTTTCGTCTTCGACAATTCGTAGAGGCTCTGGCCTCGCCAGGGAGGGAGGGGTGTGTACCGTTTAGACACACGCCCCTAAAATTTCCCTCTTGACGGCAAGAGACCGCTTATAAGCTCCCCCGCGTAGTTTCTCTACTCGGAGGGGTCAATGTCTAAGTGGTCGCTTGTGGCTGTAATGGTTCTGCTCGTATTGACCAGCGCGATGGGTCTTCAGGCGCTGGCTAACACGAGCGGCCCGATGCCACCGTCACCCTGGGCGAATACGAGCGGTCCTATGCCGCCGTCGCCTTGGCTGGCAGCCAACACCAGTGGTCCGATGCCGCCTTCACCTTGGGCGAATACCAGCGGACCAATGCCGCCGTCACCCTGGTAGCTAAAGGGACGGGCCCGCACTAGCGGGAGTTGGTTGGGTCAAGCCTCGGAAAACAGGTTCAATGCTTGGCCCATTTGATTACGCACTTTGGATTGTAGGTTTCCTCGTGGAAATCGGCGTGGTGGTGTGCGTATTCTACCGCAGAGATCTCCTTCGGTACTTACCCTTAACAATCTACATGCTTTGCGCGGCTTTCGTTAACTGCGGGCAGTATTTCTACGTGGAGCACTACGGCTTTACGTCGCAACAATACTTCTACTACTACTACTATACGGAAAGCCTTCTAACGATCTTGCTGTTCTGGACGATCATCCAGTTCTATCAGCAAATGTTCCGCGAGATGAATGTAACTGGCTACATTCGCGGGGCCGCCGTCCTGCTCTTGCTTTCCACGGCACTCTTCTCCTACATCGTGATTCATGAAAACCGCAGTCATCTGACGACCCGCTTTGTAGTGGAGTTGGGACAAAATCTGCATTTCGTCGGAATGGTCCTCACATATCTCCTGTGGGGCGCCATCCTAAAGCTGCGTGAAACTCGCACTCGGCTCATTCAGATGGTGCTGGCGCTGGGCGTCTATTTCAGCGCGACGGCATGCACGTATGCGCTGCGGAATCTGTTCCCCGTCCTGCAGCCCGCTGTTCTCCGCTGGGTTCCACCGATCATGGGAGTCTGGCTGCCGATTGCCTGGGCCTATACGTTCGCGAAGGTTTCCGAAGATTCAAGGCTTGCAACGGCTCGGTTAGTAGCGAGGGCTCGATAATGGCAGCAGCACTTATTTGCGTCATATCGGTTGCTGTATTCCTGCAGTTCTTCGTGTCGTATTGCCGGTCGGTTCTGGCGGTCAGCCGCAAGGTCGAATTGTCGGACCGGGTGCGCGAGGTCAGCGGCATCGCCAATCGCAGCGTCGGCGCCGACGACTTCTCGAAGCTCGTCCAACTGGTGCGCTTGTGCCCCGAGCAAGGCGACGACGAGACTGAGATTCGCGCCGTTGGCACCTACTACGGCTTGCTTCGCATCATCAAATATTTCTCGACGTTCCTGATTCCCGGCTTCGGGCCGTGGACCGAGCGAGAATGCCAAAGTTGCTCGCACTTCGCTGCCGTCGCCCTCGACCGGCGAATCTCATACAGCCGCGATCTGTTTACGCAGCAGGTTGCCGATCGCACCTGACGCGCGCGTTTCTCGAATCGCGCGCAAGATCCAACCCCCGCCCTCGACCCCTTTCGCCGCGGCTGCTACGATAGGGAACCAGTCAGAAGTTTAAACTCGGTACAATTTGAGCCTATGCGTACAGCACTCGAACAGCGCGTGCTCGATTTCATTCGCGAATCGCGAATGGCGTCAGCCGGTGACCGCGTTGGCGTTGCCGTCTCCGGCGGCGCCGATTCTGTAGCGCTGTTGCGTTTGCTCGAATCGCTTCGCGACGAACTCGGAGTCGCGCTCGTCGTGGTCCATTTCGATCACATGTTGCGCGGCGACGAATCGGATCGCGACGCCAGCTTCGTTGAAGAATTGGCGCGGGCAAGCGGGCTGGAGTTTGTGAGCGCGCGCGAGGATGTACGGGCGGCCGCGGCGGATAACGGTTGGAATCTGGAAGAGGCGGCGCGACGTTTGCGGTACGCATTTTTCGATCGGGTTCTCTCCGGCGGAAAAGCGAAGCGCATTGCCGTTGCTCACACCGCCGACGATCAGGCAGAAACCGTTCTGGCGCATATCATCAGAGGAACCGGACCCACCGGCCTGGCCAGCATCTATCCGATTGTTGATTCGCCGAGTGGAGGCGCGATTGTACGACCGCTTCTCCAGATTCGCCGCGCTGAACTGCGCGATTACCTCCACGAGCGCGGCCAGGGATGGCGGGAGGATGCCACGAACGCGGATCAGACGCGGCTTCGCGCGCGAATCCGTTCGCAATTATTGCCGATTCTAGAATCCGAGTTCTCGCCTGGAATCGTTCAACATTTGGGCGATCTCGCCCGCTTCGCAAGAGAGGAAGAGTCGTTCTGGTCGGCTCTGGTTGCGGATCGGCTTGCGAAATATGGCAAGGTCACGAACGACGCGCACTCCGAACGGACGGAATCGATCGGCGCTCGCGAACTCCTTTCGCCGTTGGCGTTCGCCGTGAGTGGCGAGCAATCTCCAAACGGTCCGGCGCGGGCGCTTACCGAACGGCTGATTCGCCGTCTTTATGAGAAGGTGCGCGGCGATCGCCGCGAACTTTCCGCGCGCCACGTGGAACAGGTGATTCGCCTGGCCGCGGAATCAACAAGCGGCAAGCGTTTGCGGCTGCCGGGCAGAATTGCGGTTGAGCGCGTTTTTAGCGACATCGTGTTTTCGCGCGCCGGTCAAGAACAAGAAGACGACCACAAGGATCGAGCCGCATCTTCGCGCGAAACCAAAATGGAGCCGCCTTCGTATCTATATATGGTGGACTTGCCCGTTAGCGGCGCCACCACGGTGGCTGTGCCGGAACTCTCAACCTGCTTCCACCTGAAAATAGTTGACTGGCCCTTGGGGGAGAGCGACACTAAAACCGACACCGGCGCTTTTGACGCTGGAACTCTTCGCTCGCCTCTGCTTCTACGGAGTTGGCGGCCGGGCGACGCCTATCGACCGCGCGGCCACCGACAGAGCCAGAAGCTCAAGCAGATGTTCCAGGCAGAGCGAGTCCCACGCCAGCAACGCGTTCATTGGCCCGTGCTCGAAAGCGCGGGGCAAGTGATTTGGGCTCGCGGGATGGCGCCCGCGGAAGAATTTTGCGTTCGCGAGAATACGAGGGTGGGTTTGCTGATCGAGGAAGAAAGCCTTTGATGCGGCTCGAGTTAGCTGCCGGCGAGGCAAATTGCTGGCATGCATACTCGCGCGTCTTGCTTGCATCTAATGTAGTAGCGATGTCCGGCCGGGACAGTTTTCAAGAGAGAGTTTTAGGGCGTCAAGAGGGTGAGGTAACAAGGTGAATTCAACAGTCCGCACTATTTTATTTTGGCTTCTAATGATTTTGCTCGCGGTCGTCCTGTGGCGAATGGCGTCCGGGACCAGCCAGTCAGTCAAGGAAGAAGACTCCAACTACACCAATTTCCTCGCCAAGCTGGATCAAGGAAATGTAAAGGAAGTCACGATTCTTCTTTCTCCCAACAGCGCGGAGTTGAAGGGCGACTATCGCGACGGCGGGAAGTTCCGCAATGTGACGATTGCCAACACCGCGATTCCAGATATCACCAAGACGCTGCAGGAGAAGGGAGTCCGCTACAACTACGCGGAAGTGAAAAATGCGGACTGGCTCACTTTCATCGTGAATTTTGCGCCGCTGATGCTGCTGGTCGCATTCTGGATTTTCATGATGAAGCAGATGCAGGCTGGCGGGAACAAAGCGCTCAGTTTCGGGAAATCGCGCGCGCGCTTGCTTACCGCGCAGCAGAAGAAGGCAACTTTCAAAGATGTGGCTGGAATTGACGAGCCCAAGGAAGAGCTCTACGAAATTATCGACTTCCTGAAAGATCCGCAAAAATTCCAGAAGCTCGGCGGCCGCATTCCGAAGGGCGTCCTGCTCGTCGGGCCTCCGGGAACCGGCAAAACTCTACTTGCGCGGGCAATCGCGGGCGAGGCGAATGTTCCATTCTTCTCGATTTCCGGCTCGGATTTCGTCGAGATGTTCGTGGGCGTGGGCGCCAGCCGTGTTCGCGATCTTTTCGAGCAGGGTAAAAAGAACGCGCCTTGCATCATTTTCATAGACGAAATTGACGCGGTCGGCCGCCATCGTGGCGCCGGTCTCGGCGGCGGTCACGACGAGCGCGAGCAAACCTTGAACGCCTTGCTCGTCGAAATGGACGGCTTTGAATCGAACGAAGGAGTCATCCTGATTGCGGCCACGAACCGCCCGGACGTTCTGGACCCGGCGCTTCTGCGCCCGGGCCGTTTCGACCGGCGCGTAGTTGTGCCGCGGCCGGACGTGAAGGGCCGCGAGGAAATTCTCCGCGTGCACACTCGCAAAGTGCCTCTCTCAGACGATGTTGACCTCTCAGTGATCGCGCGCGGCACTCCTGGATTCTCCGGCGCCGATCTTGCGAATCTCGTGAACGAGTCCGCATTGTGGGCGGCGCGCCAGAATCGCAAGCTCGTCACCATGTTCGATTTCGAAATGTCCAAGGACAAAGTGCTCATGGGCGTCGAGCGCCGCTCCATGATTTTGTCCGACGAAGAAAAGCGCAACACGGCGTACCACGAGGCCGGCCACGCTCTGGTCGCGGCGATGACGCCGGGCGCTGACCCGCTTCACAAAGTAACGATCATCCCGCGCGGCATGGCCCTGGGCGTCACGATGCAGCTTCCCATCGACGACAAGCACACCTACACCAAGGAATTCCTCGAATCGCAACTCGCCGTGCTGATGGGCGGACGTGTCGCTGAGGAAATGTTCCTGCACCACATCACCACGGGCGCCGGCAACGACATCGAGCGCGCCACGGAAATCGCGCGCCAGATGGTTTGCGAGTGGGGAATGAGCCCGCTGGGCCCGCTCACATTCGGCAAAAAGGAAGAAGCAATTTTCCTCGGCCGCGAAATCGCGCAGCATCGCGATTATTCCGAAGACACCGCGATCAAGATTGACGGAGAAGTGCGCGATATCATCAACAGCGGTTATGCGAGAGCGAAGGACATTCTCGAAACCTATAAGGATGCGCTCGAGCGCGTGGCTCAGGCGCTGCTCGATCGCGAAGTGCTGGACGCGACCGAGCTCAAGCTCCTCATGGAAGGCAAGCCGCTTCCTGAGAAGCCGCCTCCGCCGCCTCCCGCTGCTCCGCCGGTTACCGCACGAGAGCCGCAGCTTACACTGCGACCCGAACCGCGGCCGCTTCCGGGCCTCGCCAAGGGCGAGAAACCGGCTCCGGCATAAACCTGCGGCTTCTACTAGCTTTTTCGACGGCGCTCTGTACTTTCGGAGCGCCGTTTTTTTTTCGCTTCCATTTCATGGCGGCCATGCACGTGCCCATTCCTCTTGCCGCAAATTGGCGTAAAATGCCTCCATGGCGCGCGAACACAAAGAAACCTTCGAAACCGATTGCCCTTGCTGCCACGCGAAGCTCACTCTCGATCGCGAACTCGGAGTAGTCCTCTCGCACGTTCCGCCGCCCAGGCCTCCATCGTCCGTTGATCTTGACGATACCGCGCGACTCTTGCGCCAGCAGACTGAAGCGGTCGAAGCGAAGTTCCGCGCATCGGTCGAAGCCGAAAAATCCAAGGAAGACGTCCTCGCCCGAAAATTTGCCGAGGGCTTGAAGAAGGCTAAAGACGGCCCCGTCGAAAAGCCGCTCCGCGATTTCGATCTCGATTGAAGCGCGAATGCAGAAAGCTCCGGTGCCAGCCGAGCGCCGTCCGGGACTACTCACCGGCGTCCCTGCTTTGCTGGCGTGGTTTTTATTTGCGATTCCCATCGCAGCTCTCTTGTCCCCGCTACCGGCTATTTCAGCCCAGCAGGCACCGCGTCAAAAATCCAGCGAGCAAAAGAAGAAACTGCCTAAACCGCGGGAATTAGACGTGGACATCACGTGGCAGCGCGACCCTGCAACCGGCGAGCTGTACTCGTCAGCGGCCGGCAAAGGCAATGAGAATTCGACGGCGACGCGTTCTCCCGCGCCAGCGATTCGCGTCACTTCGCAAATCGTTCCGGTCACATGCAGCGTTTTTAATTCCGACGGCACAGCTATCACCGACTTGAAGCGCTCCGATTTCCGAATCTACGAGGACGGAGCCGCACAGCAGATCGCCTACTTCGCAACCGGAACGGAACCGGCCAGCGTCGCTCTGGTGATCGATGCAAGCCCCAGCGTTCTTCGCGATTCCGATGAAATGAAGCGCGCCGCGCTCGCGCTCGTGGACGGATTGGCGCCAGCCGACCAGGTCGCCGTGGTCGATTTTTCCGCGCACACATATCTGCAAGCTGATTTTTCGAGTGACCGCGCGTTGATACGCCGCGGCATCGAGCGTGTGGACGTTCATCAGCTGCTGGGCGACGTCGGCGGCTCGAATATTTATCAGGCCGTTTACCTCACCGCAGCGAAAGTATTTCTCGGCGGCCGCGAAGGCCGCAAAGCAATCGTGTTACTCACCGACGGCCAGGATAGCGGCCTCGGCCTGACGCTCGATCCCGCAACCGCCGCGCCGCGGCCCGGCCAGCCGAATAATCGCCTCACGTTCGAAGATCTCGCGCGCACCCTCGCCGCTGCCGATATTCAAATCTTCGCCGTGTCCACGGAAAATCGCCCCAAAATCATGACGCCCGACTGGCTCGCTGGGCATCAGGATTCCACTCTGCTCGTTTCCGCCGCTCCGAAATCAGGCGTACCCGCATACACGCTTTATCTCGCCGAATTAGTCCGCCGCTCCGGCGGACAGCTTTACTTCCTGCGCGATTCCGCCACTCTCGCCGATATTTTCCGTCGCATCGCTCAACGCATCGGCGCCGAATACACCCTCGGCTATTACCCCGAAGCCAGCCCGTCAAATCACGCAGGCTGGCATCGGCTGCGCGATCGAAGTAGTCGGACAGCCAGGCGCGACAACCATCCATCGCGCGGCTTATTACGCTCCCACCGTTGCGCCCTAGCTAAGCAGAAAATCACAACGCCGCGGCCGCCCTCTCGCTCTTATCCTTCTGTCCGAACCGTGGTTCAATAGCGCTCTTGATTCAGCGCCCTAATTTCAACGAATGATCGCCCGAAAGAAATTCCGCCTCCGTCTGCCATCCCGCACCCTCGTGCTCGGCGAGCGCACGCTGCTGATGGGAGTAATCAACATAACGCCCGACAGCTTCTCAGGCGATGGTTTGCACCTCGATGTGAAAGCGGTCGTCGCCCGTGCGCTCGAGATGGAACGCTACGGCGCCAACATCCTCGACATCGGCGGCGAATCCACTCGCCCCGGCGCCGAATGGCTCGCTGCCGATGAAGAGCTGCGCCGAGTGATTCCCGTATTGAACATGCTTCGCGGCCGCCTCAAAATTCCAATTTCGATTGACACGAATAAGTCCGAAGTAGCGGAGGCTGCCGCCGAAGCCGGCGCAGAAATCGTTAACGACGTGACCGCACTTCACCGCGATCCACGCATCGCCGAAGTTGCCCGGCGCCGCAAGCTGCCCCTCATCCTGATGCACATGCGCGGTGAACCCCGAACGATGCAGACGCAGCCTTTCGCGCGAGATGCGATGCGCGACGTCACACAGAGCCTGAAAAAAGCCGCCGCAAAGGCCACCCAGCACGGGATTCCGAAATCTCAGCTCGTCCTCGATCCAGGCATCGGCTTCGGCAAAAGCTTCGCCCAAAATTACGAGCTGATCGCCCGCCTCCCGGAACTCGCGCGTCTCGGCTTTCCACTTCTCGTAGGCCCATCGCGCAAAGGCTTCATCGGCCGCACGCTCGGAGGCCTCCCCGAAAACGAGCGAACATACGGCACCGCCGCCGCCGTCACAGCATGCATCCTGCAAGGCGCGCACATCGTTCGCGTTCACGACGTGCGCGAGATGTCCCAGGTAGCCCGCGTCGCCGATATGCTAGTATCGCCAAAATTGCGGCGCCGGGAGCACCCGTGAGCATGCTCGGAAATTTCAGAAGCCTCACTCCAGTCCAGCGCAACACCTTCATCGCCTGCTTCCTCGGCTGGTCGCTCGACGCTTTCGATTTTTTCATCCTGATTTTTTGCGTCAGCGCGATCGCCGGGGAATTTCAAACCAAAGTTTCCGCCATCGCCGAAGCAATTTTCCTCACGCTCGCCATGCGCCCCGTCGGCGCATTCCTCTTCGGCCTGATGGCCGACCGGTTCGGACGCCGCCCCACGCTGATGCTGGACATCATCGCCTACTCAGTCTTTGAACTCGCCTCCGCCTTTGCGCCTTCGCTGAAGGTTTTTCTGATCATGCGCGCATGCTTCGGCGTGGCGATGGGCGGCGAATGGGGCGTGGGTGCCGCGCTGGCCTTTGAAACGTTACCCGCGAAAGGACGCGGATTCTTTTCAGGGCTGCTGCAAGAGGGATACGTTGTTGGTTATTTGCTGGCGGCTTTATCGTACGGCCTCTTGTTTCCCCACATTGGATGGCGTGGCATGTTTGTGGTCGGCGCGCTTCCAGCATTTCTGATTATTTACATTCGCACGAAAGTGGAGGAATCCCCTGCGTGGCTCGCCGGGCGAGTATCGAGGCACGCAGAAGAGCATCTCGGCAAGGATATCGCCACCTATCTCGGCAGCTTCCTGTTTCTTGTGCTCCTGATGTTTGCATTTAATTCTTTCAGCCACGGTACTCAGGATCTTTACCCCACATTCCTGCAGAAAAATCACGGCTTTTCGCCTGCGACGGTGAGCAAGGTTGCGATCATTTACAACGTCGGCGCGCTGCTCGGCGGCATTTTGTTCGGTGCTTGGTCGGAGCACATAGGACGGCGTAAAACGATCGTAATTGCGGCGCTTCTTACAATCCCAATAATTCCACTATGGGCTTTTTCACACACGGCTCCGCTCTTGGCTCTCGGCGGCTTCGCGATGCAATTCATGGTGCAAGGCGCGTGGGGAGTGATTCCCGCGCACCTGAACGAACTTTCGCCTCCGGCGGTACGCGCCACTTTTCCCGGCTTCGCCTATCAGCTGGGCAATCTTCTTTCGTCGCGCAATTCCGTGATTCAAGCGAAGTTGGCAGAGCAGCATTACGGCGGGAACTTCGCGCCTGTCCTGGCCTGGACTGTCTTGGTCGTTGCGGTCCTGGTCGCGATCGTCACGATGAGCGGAAGAGAAGCGAGAGGCGCCGACCTTTCGCACACGAGACCTGGCCGCCAGCCCACCTAGCGACTGCGCAGCCCCGTCGTGGCTCGCGCTCTGGGCAACACGGCAAGTTGTGTGCAGTTAGTAGATCGAGAGGATAAGTCATGAAGCTAGTCGACTCGCTTCTCCCTCTGAAGAACACACGTTCTTCGGCGGCGTTCTATTCGAGGAACTCGCCATTTCGCGACAATGTATTTCTTGGGACGAGTTTCATACTTCTGGCAGATCTATTCATGGCTGGTGTGATTCTGATCAAGGATTGGAGCCACATACCAATTCGGGTCGCGTTTTACGTCGTGCTCGTTCTGTTCGGCCTCGTCTCACAGTGGGGATGGGCCGTTAAGAGCCACAGAGACGTGCACGCCTTGATTGAGTCCGGGCAGCTGGGGAATCTTAACGGACCAGTGAATCGCTCGCTTTCCGTTTCCGCCAACATGACGTACTTGGCGCTGTTCTACACCTTTTTGCTTGTTGGGATTTGCCTCATGGCCCTCGGCGAGAGCCTAAACGCCGGGTGAAGTGAGAGAGAGAATTCAGCTGGAGGAAAAGCCGGTCATATCGAGCCGGGTGCCCCAGCGTTCCCGGTGTTGACGCGTGGTTTCAATTGACGTTCTACTCGCCCGGATGATACCACTGGGGTAAATCACCGTTGGGTGTTTCCTGTTTTTCGGGTGCCCATCGATAATCGCAGTTGTAGTGTCTTTGGCCGCGATCCGTTGCTCGCGGCCGCAACTTCCTTCTCAAAAAGCACTTGGAACGGCGTCAGTAACTTCGATGCTTCCATTTGCGCGGGCGGCTTTCGACATACGAATTGGGGCGGCAGCCATTCGGACTGGCGTCTCTGCCGGCAGATCCATTCGCGTGTTTCCTGCCTCATCTCTAGTGCCCGTCAAACCGAAGCACTTTGGCTCCGACTCGTGCCGTAGGGGCGGGTCTCAGACCCGCCCGCGCAGCCCACACCTATGCCGTGCCATCAATGAAAGCCATACCACTACGGTTCCTGCCTCGTCGCCTCATGCAACCCACATCCATCCAAAGGCGTCCCACTTGGGAGGGTTCCACAGAAAATGACGAACCAGGAAGGTAACTCGAGTTCGAAGGAGGCCCGATAGCCGCCCAAGTCGGCTACCAGAGGCCCCTCCCGCCCCGCTTTTTAATCTACGGTTCCGCGATTAAAACTCTCCGCACGTTCTGTGAAATCAATCTCTTACGAATTTCTAATAGGCGGTATTCGGCCTATAAGAGCGTTCACAGCGGCGGCGGGGAACTAGGCTTTGGCAAGCTCTGCAGTCTGAAAAGGCAGCCGGCGCAATCGTTTGCCAGTCGCTGCGAAGATCGCATTCGCCACAGCGGGCGCAATCGACGGCACGGGCGGCTCTCCGCATCCACCGGGCGACTCTTGGCTCGCCACGATGTGAACCTCGACCCGCGGCATGTCGTTGATGCGCATCATCGGGTAATTGTTGAAATTGCTCTGCTGCGTCTGGCCGCCCTCGATCGTAATTTCATCGAAAAGCGCCGCCGTCAATCCGAACACCAGGCCGCCCTCCACCTGCGCCTTCACCATGTCCGGATTAATCACCTGCCCGCAATCAATCGCGCAAACCACGCGATCCACTTTCACGCCGCCGTCATTGGCCACCGTCACTTCGGCGACGTACACCAAATAGGTTCCCCATCCAGCGATCCCTGCAATCCCGCGTCCGCGGCCTTTGGGCAACGGACTTCCCCAGCTGGATTTTTCCGCTGCGAGGTCGAGGACATGCCTGAGCCGCGCCACATCCACCGGCGGCTGATCGCCTCCGCCCGCTTCCGGCTTCGTCTTCGCCGCAATCACCTCGCGCCGCAATTCGAGCGGATCTTTTCCTATCGATGCCGCAACTTCGTCAATGAAACTCTGCACCGCAAACTGATTCCACGTGGTGTCCACCCCTCGCCAGTAGCCGCGCGGCACAGCCGTGTGCAGAAAGCTCGCTTCAAGCAGGTAATTCGGCACAGTGCCGCTCGGCAGTCCTGTGCCCGCGAGCTCGGTGCCTCCGGTATCGGGAACGTCGCCGCCGACATACACGCCATCCGTAGTAGGTGCTGCAATGTGGTGCATCCAGCTGGTTATTTGATTTTGCGCATCTACGCCTGCGCGCAAACGATGGTGGCTCATCGGACGGTAGAAATCGTGGCGCACGTCGTCTTCGCGCGTCCAGAACACTTTCACCGGAGCGCCCGCGGCCTTCGAAATCAGCGCCGCTTCCACACCATAGTCGATATTCAGCCGTCGTCCGAAGCCGCCGCCCAGCAAAGTGATGTGAATCGTGATCGCCGAAGCGGGAATACCCAGCGCACTGGCAAGCGCCGTCGCCATTCCGCCGGAATTTTGAGTAGGCGCCCAAACTTCGCACTTGCCGTCGCGCACGAACGCCGTGCAATTCGGCGGCTCCATCGTCGTATGCGCCACGAACGGCAGTTCGTACTCCGCTTCGAGTTTCTTCGCGGCTCCATCGAACGCTTTTGCCGGGTCGCCAATCTTGCGCAACTCTTTGCCCGGTCCCTTCACCATCTCCGCGCACGCCGCGCGTTGTTTCTCGCTCGATTCTTCCGCACCCGCGCCGGGGTCCCAGTCAATCGACAAGGCTTTCCGCCCGGCGATGGCCTGCCAGGTGGAATCGGCCACGACTGCGACGCCTCCCCACAAGTAGTGCTGATGCCCGGAATTCGCGGGCCGCTCTTCGCCAAAGAGCGGCGGCATCTCGACCACCGGCACCTCGACCACTTTTTTTACGCCCGGCACAGCTTGCGCCTTCTCCGCGTCGAATTTCTTCACACGCCCGCCGAATACCGGCGGACGGGCAACCACCGCGTACAGCATCCCCGGCACTTTTGTGTCGATGCCGTAATGCGCTTCGCCAATCACGATCGGGCCGCCATCAACCCGAGGCTTGGAGGTGCCGATAATTCGATAATCCTTCGGATCTTTCAGCGGCACCTCTTTGGGAACGGGCAACGCCGCAGCTTTTCCGGCAAGCGCGCCGTACTCCAGCCGCCTCGACGATTTCTTGTGCTCGATTACACTGCCACCAATCGCACTGCACTCACTCACCGGCACGCCCCACGTTTGCGCCGCCGCGGTCACGAGCATGTCACGTCCTGCAGCGCCAGCCTTTCTGAGCGGGTCCCACGAACTGCGCACGCTCTCGCTTCCGCCCGTCGTCATGTCGCCATACTTCAACTCGGAAGTTGCGACGGCCTGTTCAATTTTAATTTTCGACCAATCCGCGTCCAATTCCTCCGCGAGTATCATCGTCATCGACGTTCGAACGCCCTGGCCCATCTCCGATCGCGCCGCAATCAGTCGAATCTCGCCGCTCGGATGAATTTCGATATACGCATTCGGCTCGAACTCTTTGCCCGCATTGGCGGCAGCGCTGGCCTGCGACGAATCGCCCCAATAAAAGCCAATCACCAGACTCGCGCCTCCTGCCGCGCCAACTTTAAGGAAATCGCGCCGTGAAACTCGCCCTAACTTTCCAGTTGTCGCGCTCATCGCTTTTCTCCCGCCGCCACCGCTTGAGCCGTATGTTTCGTCGCAGCATCGTGCACGGCCGCGCGAATTCGCTGATACGTTCCGCAGCGGCAGATGTGGCCGCCGAGCGCATCATCTATGTCCGCGTCGCTTGGCTTCGGATTCTTCGCCAGCAGCGCGGCGGTTGTCATAATCATGCCCACTTGGCAATAACCGCACTGCGCCACCTGTTGATCGAGCCACGCCACTTGCACTGGATGGCGCCCATCGGCGGAAAGCCCTTCGATCGTGGTGATATTTCTGCCAGCCACCGCCGAGATTCGCGTCGTGCACGAGCGAGTGGCCTCGCCATCCACATGTACAGTGCACGCGCCGCACAGCGCCATGCCGCAGCCGAATTTTGTGCCGGTAAGACCGAGCGTATCGCGCAGCACCCAAAGCAGCGGCGTATCGGGAGTCACTTCCACCGACTGCGCTTTGCCATTTACAGTGATCGAAATCGCGTCCATCGGCAACCCCTTGAAACAACGCGACAAATCTACGTTTCGCACGCCGGAATTGCAATCCGTCTTTCACGCGCCAGCGTACTTCTGCCGATACAAAAAGAAACTGGTTCGCAGACGGCAACCGAAACGGGTAAGATTAGGTTTCCACTACGAATTTTCAAGGAGCTGCTATGAGCGTTACTTCCTCCGCAGGGCCGTCGCAAGCCACAGTTGAAACCATCAAACAAAAAGCGCGCCTTCTGAGTATTTATTCGATGATGTCCACCACGGCCGCCGGATCGGGCCATCCGACATCCTGTATGTCAGCGGCAGAGCTCATGGCCGGAATATTTTTCTACGCCATGAAATTCGATCCCAAGAATGCGAATTCAAATAACGACGACCGCTTCGTGCTGTCGAAGGGCCACGCGGCGCCCGTGCTCTATTCCGCGCTCGCGGAAGCGGGAGTGTTTCCCGTTTCACGCGTGATGACGCTGCGCGAATTCTCGAGCGAGCTCGAAGGTCATCCTACGCCACGCATTCACGGTGTCGACGCGGCCACTGGCTCTCTCGGCCAAGGACTTTCCGTGGGTGCCGGCCTCGCAATCGGCGCGCGCATGGATAAGAGCGACACGCGCGTTTACGTCCTGCTCGGCGACGGAGAAATGGCCGAAGGACAGATCTGGGAAGCAGCCGAATTCGCCGGCCACTACAAGCTCGATAACCTGACCGTAATCGCGGACGTCAACGCGCTCGGCCAGAGCGAACCCACGATGTACCAGCACGACATGGAGACGTATCGCAAGAAGTTCGACTCCGAAGGTTTTGCCACTGAGGTGATCGACGGCCACGATGTTTCCGCAGTTCTCGCGGCGCTCGATCGCGCGAAAGCGACAAAAGGCCGCCCGCAGGCGATTCTCGCGCGCACCATCAAGGGCCACGGCTTCGCCGAAGTTGCCGGCAAGATGGGCTGGCACGGCAAACCGTTCTCGAAAGAACAACTCGCCCGCGCTATCGCCGAACAAGGTGGCACGCCGCCCGTAGTTCCGCCCGATCCCGGAAAATCCTACGAGCGTAAACCGCTCCCCACGCCTCCCGATTTTCCAGCGGCGCCTGCGCCGGAGTATGAAGCGGGCAAGCCGGTTGCGACACGCGAAGCCTATGGCTTTGCGCTCAAGCGCCTCGGCGCGGTGAATCCCCATGTCGTGGCAGTTTCCTGCGACGTGAAGAATTCAACCTTCTCCGAATTTTTTGGCGACGCCTACCCCGACCGCTTCTGCCAGGGCTACATCGCCGAACAAAATATGATCAGCCTTGGCGTCGGTCTTGCCGCGCGCGGCAAAGTTCCATTCCTCGATACCTTCGCCTGCTTCCATTCGCGCGCGTATGACCAGGTGCGCATGGCCGCCATCAGCCGCGCGAATATCAATCTGTGCGGTTCGCATTGCGGCGTCTCGATCGGTGAGGATGGTCCTTCGCAGATGGCGCTCGAAGATATCGCCATGATGCGCGCCGTGCACAGCTCGGCCGTTCTCTATCCTTCCGACGCGATTTCCACCGAGCGCCTGACGGAAACAATGGCGCGCCGCCCCGGCATCAACTATCTGCGCACGTCGCGTCCCAAGACCGCGATTCTTTATTCAAAGGATGAGAAGTTTCCGCTTCCAGGATTCAAAGTCCCGCGACAAAGCGCGCAGGATAAAGTGACGGTAGTCGGCGCCGGTATCACGGTGCACGAAGCGCTGAAAGCTGCCGACCAATTGAAATCGCAAGGGACTGCGATTCGCGTAATCGACCTTTATTGCATCAAGCCGATCGATGGCAAAGCGCTCGCCGAACAGATCAAAGCCACTGGTGGACGTCTCGTCACGGTAGAAGATCACTGGCCGGAAGGCGGTCTCGGTGAAGCGGTGCTCACAGCACTGGCCGAAGCCGGAGCTGCGCCTTCGAAATTCAAGCTGCTGGCAGTCAACGGCATGCCGCATTCAGGCAAGCCCGATGAGCTAGTAGACGCTTTCGGAATTTCGGCGCGCCACATTGTCGAGGCTGTGAAAGAAGTCGCCCAATAGCCTCGTATTTTGTGGTTTGTACTGTTGCGGCTTAGATCGTCGCGGATTCTGTGCGTTTGCTTGGCAGCTCAGTTATTTACCGCTCAGAATCCGGGCGATTCCCGTTCTTGCGGCGGCTGAATTCCAGCGTGCCGTCGTCCACTTTGCCAAGCCGCAATGACAGCGTGTCCAGCGCGTAATTCTGGTGAAGCTTCCAGGGTTTCTTGGAGCCCTGCTTCGGCAGAATCGCGCTGGCCCTCTGAAAATATCCGGACGTGAAGTTCACCATGGGCTCTTCGACGATGTCCGAATCGCGGCGGCGCGGATCGCAGGCCACAAATCCTTTTTCGTCCATGTAGTTCAGCAGGCGGCAAACGTATGCAGCCGTCAAATCCGCCTTCAGTGTCCATGAGGCATTTGTATATCCGAAGGCGGACGCAAGATTGGGAACGTCGCTGAACATCACGCCTTTGTAGCCGAGTGTCCGCGACATTTCGACCGGCTTGCCATCGACAATAATCTGCAGCCCGCCCAAGAGCTTCAGCCTCAGGCCCGTTGCCGTCACGATGATGTCGGCTTCGAGTTCCTCGCCAGAACGCAGCCGCAAACCTGTTTCGGTAAACGTCTCAATCTCATCCGTGACAATCGAAGCTTTGCCCGCGCGAATCGCCGCGAATAAGTCTGAATCGGGAACCAGGCACAAGCGCTGATCCCACGGGTTGTAGCGCGGCGAGAAATGTTTGTTCACATCGTATTCAGACCCCAGCTCTTTCTCGACCAGCGCCAGAATTCCTTTCTTCGTTTTTTCGGGCTTTCGCCGAGCGAGATTGTAGAAATACATTTGGATCAACACATTCTTCCAGCGCACCATGGCATAAGCGGCGCGCGCAGGCAGAATCTTGCGTAGAAAATTGGCAATCACGTCTTGCGAGGGGCGCGCGACGATGTAAGTTGGCGAACGCTGCAGCATCGTCACGTGCGCCGCCTCATCGGTCAGCGCCGGAACCAGCGTCACCGCGGTCGCGCCGCTCCCGATCACAACAATCCGCTTGCCGCTGTATTTCAAGTCCTCGGGCCATTTTTGCGGATGCACGATTTGGCCGCGGAATCGTTCCATTCCCGGCCAGCCCGGCATGTAGCCTTCCGAGTAGTCGTAGTAACCGCTGCACATATAAAGAAAATTGCAGACGAATTGAACCGCTTCGCCATCCGCGTCGGTCGCCTCGACCGTCCATCGAGCATCTTCCGAAGACCAGCACGCACGCGTAACGTGATGGCCGAATCGAATTTTGCTGTCGATGCCGTGTTCGGCGGAGGTTTCGCGGATGTAGCGCAGAATGGAGGGTCCATCGGCGATCGCCTTGGACTCGCGCCACGGACGAAAGCGATAGCCCAGCGTAAACATGTCGGAATCGGAGCGGATGCCCGGGTAGCGGAACAGGTCCCACGTTCCGCCGGTCGCGTTGCGCGCTTCCAGAATTACGAAGCTCTTGCCGGGGCATTCCGTTTGCAGATGGTAAGCCGCGCCGATGCCGGATAGTCCCGCGCCCACAATCAACACGTCGAAGTGTTCGATCCGCGGCTTACCCTGTGCTGTCGTGATTGCGCCGGGGTTGATTGTCAGTTGGTCGGCCACGTAGTTCCTTCGCGCAGGCTGAGCTTCAACGGCAATACCTGAATATTGCCGCGTCCGGTGGAACGAATCAACTGGGGCAGGTTGTTCGTAAACTACCTTCCTCGAGCGAGTCGCAATACCGAATTCTACTTAGCTTGAATGCGCATTTTTCCTATAGCGCAGCTGCGTAAAATAGCGGATAGTACCCCTCGTGGGGTTGGTCCCCCGCTAGTCGGCATTACTCAAACCCCAGCTCAGAGCTAGTTCGCACCAGCAACGCGCTCGTTCCTGGCCGGCGTACAACTCGAATTGACTCTCGACTCAGTCGTCGGTACCAGCCCGCCGCAAAGAGCCGAAGAAATAATAGAAGATGGCCAAATCACGTACGCGTTCCCCGGCGAATCTTGCTAAATCTGAACGTACCGATCTGAGTGAGTACCTTCTGCTGCTGGCTCTTGTCGCCCTTATCATTGGGGTGGTGGTGCTTCACATAGCGCACGTTCAGTTGCCGTAAGGTCTTCCGTTTGCTGTGGTGACTTTTTCGAGATTGGCGCTGCCGGAAAAAGCCTGAGCTATTTTTCCCGCAGAAGAATCTCGCCGTGCGCAACGACGGCGTCGTTGAGCGAAAGCCGATAGCGATACGAGCCGGCGTTGGTTCCGGGGCGTACCGGGCCGCTTACGAGACGCATGCCCGGCGGCGCTTGAAACACGTTGGAAGAGAAAGGGCAGCGCTGCGAATCGAATTCGATCTTCAGATTCCCGGCGTTCGAATACCACACCGCCTGATCGCCTGCGTCGAGCACGATCGCTTCCGGCAATACTCCCACCATCACCAGCTTTTCGGCCACTCGCACCCTCGCAGATTCAACTCTGATGCTTACTGATTTCGGCGCCGCTATAGTCTCACATTTCGAGCGCTGCTCGTCTTGTGGCGCCACTCGAGGGCTCTACTCGGGGAGCGCTCTCTTCCGCAGTTCGACTCGCAGCTTTACGGTTCCAATGGATTTTCCATTCGACGTGCCGTGAACCGTCACTTCCTGCGCGTCTTGTTTTGTCGCCTTCGCATCGCTCAATGCCGGCAGGCTGATCTCGACACGCCCTGCGGCCACTTGTTTTGCGGCTACCAGAAATTTTCCGTCGCCGCTTTCCACTTTCCATCCAGCCGGCAGATCCACGGTCAGCGTGATTTCCTGGGCCGAAGCGGTCTCGTTGCGTAACCAGAGAGGAATCACCAGCGTGGTTCCCGCTTGAAGCGCAATTTCCGGAGGCTCGGGATGCGGCAGATTCTCGAGGCCGTGGGCGCGACGAAATTCTGCGTAGAAGTTCCAGGGCCCGGCCAGCTCGCTTGCCACGTCGGGAAGTGCGGGCGCCGGCGCAGCTTGTGTTCGTTGGAACGCGATTGATCCTGGTGTGATCCCTTCAAAAATATCGCCCGTCACGCTGCCGCCGACGAGCGATTTTCCCAGCACAAATTCGAGCGGCTGCGTCCAACCGTTGGAAGTTGCTTTCTTCTCGATCTCAGCTTCATCCATTTTCGCGAACGAATCGATATAGGCTTTCGCCTGCGTTTCATGCGACAAGAACGATCCAAGCGCCATCCGCCAATACGGTTGCTTGGTGGATTTGGAAATGTCCGTTAGCGAGATGCTTGGTCCCTTTCCTTTGAAAATGTCTTCGCGAGTGGCGTCCGCAAAGTAATAGATCTTCTTTGGTTGCCACGGACGCAAATTATCGAAATAGGGCTCCAGCCGCCGCATCGGCCCCGTCACCTGCTCGGGAAACACCAGCGGATCGCCGGCCAGGTCAAACGCTTCGGTTGCCAGCACTCCTGCCGCTTGATGATCGCCGTGGTCTTCTCCTATGAAGGTGCCCGGCAAGAAAGTGAGGATCACCTCCGGCCGCGTTAGCCGAACGATTCGCACCATCTGTTCGAGCACTTCACCGTGATCCCAGCTCGAAAGTGACTGCAGCACGTCTTGCGACGCGGTGTCGCGGCCGCCTATGAACCACACATCCGTAATCCCCAGCTTCGCAAGCGCACGTCGCGCTTCCACCTCGCGGATGTCGCCGAGGGCCGCAGCCTGTTCCGTTCCAAGTTCGTTCGCTCCGCTGCTTCCGCGCGTTCCGTATGCAACACCTGCGCGCTTGCCTTCGTCCATCGCCTTTGCGAGATAAGCGGTGGCCGCGGCTTCGTCATCCGGATGCGCCACCACCAGCAAGATATCCAGTTTGTAGCGCTCGTCGGGAACCGGCAGCGTCTTCGCGAGCGTTTTTGCGTCCTGGGCAAAACTCGCGACCGCCGCCGCCGTCAGCATGGAGGTCAGCACACATATCCGCCAGAATCTACGCTTCATCAACAATCCTCGTGATTTTCCGCAGCAGGCGAGCCGCTGCCAATCGCCCCGGTAATGCACCAATTGGATGGGATTATAGCTCTGTGGTTTCAACAAGTTGGGAATGAAACTGCCCCTGGCGCAACGGTCTAATCGGGCAGCCCCATTTTCCTCAACAATTCGGCGCGGCGCGGATCCTGAAGGAGGCTTTTCATCAGCGGACTGGTCTTCATCTCGGGCAGGCCGGAGTCGCGCTGTCGATAGGCCCGATCGAGCCATTCGAATGCTTTGTCAACTTCTCCGCGATAGGCGTAGATCTCGCCAATTTGAAAGGCAGAATCATCTTGGTGAGTGGCGATGAGTTGTTTGAGCGCCCTATTGGAATCCTCGGTGCGACCGAGCGCGTAATAAGCCAATGCTTCACCCGTCCATCTCTCGCCGTCGCGCTTCTCCTTCTCCATTTCGGCAAGAGCCTCCTGTTTACGGCCTTCCGAGAAGAAAATCTTGCCGCGAGTCATATACAAAGACGAAAGCTGCGGATTCAATTGCTCAGCCTTTTGCAGCGCGGCCAATGCTTCCTCATAGCGACCTTGGTCGAACAGCTTATATCCCAACGTCAGCTGAAAATCTGCCCTGAGGGGATCGAGCCCCACTGCGAGCTTGTATAGTTCGATCGCCTCGTCCGTACGGCCCAGCCTTCTGGCGAGGTAGGCTTGGCCGTTTATGACTTCGGCGCTGCCCGGCTCTAGCATCGCGGCCTTTCTCAAAGAGACTTCGGCCCCGTCCCAATCCCAATCATGGCTCATCTGGATCGTCGCCAACTGCAAGTAGCCAGCGGCCAGATCCGGATCGAGCGAAATCGCTTTCTCCGCGCTCGCTCTCGCGCGACGAAATCCTTGGCTGCTCTCGATGAAGCTGTAGTCGGCCATCGTTCCCAGCACCTGCGAATGTTGCGCCCAAGCCGCGGCGTAGTTGGGATCGAGCTGGATGGCCTGCTCAATGTATGAGAGCGCTTGGTTGAGATCCTCTCTGTCCTGCCCGCGAGCGGCGAAGTATTTCCCCTGCAGGTACGCCTGATACGCATCTGGATTTGCGCTGCGCAGCGTCGAAGCTTCGCCCCGCCCGGCGCCGCCGAGAAGCTTTACTTGCAAAGCTCCGGTTGCGGCCAGAGCGATTTCATCCTGCACTCGAAAGATGTCGTTTATCTCGCGGTCATACGTTTGCGACCAAAGTTGAAAACCATCGGCCGTCTTGATCAGTTCCCCGGTGACGCGCACATGATTGCCCTCGCGCCGCACGCTTCCCTCGAGAACATTCGCTACGCCGAGCTTTCGTCCCACGTCGCGCAGATCCACATCCTTGTCACGGAACTGGAAAGATGAGGAGCGCCCGACGACCTTCAGGCCCGAAACTTTCGCGAGGTCATTGATCAGCTGCTCGGCGAATCCGTCGGAAAAATACTCCTGGTCTTTGGTGGTGCTCATGTCCACAAAGGGCAGCACGGCGATCGATGTATTATTCGTCGAGTAAGTTTTCGGCTTATTTCGCGCGAGCCACAAGTACCCTGCTAGCCCTGCCGCGGCAATCACGGCCAGCAGTTGAATGATGGCAAGCTTCCGCAACTTGCGTTCGCCAGAGGAAGCTTGTCGCTCTGAAGCAGCCGTTTCGCGTGGAAGCTGCTCAGCTATTGCAGGCTCTGCAGACGCAGCTGCTGCTGCATGGCCCCTCGATAAATCGGGCCCCTCCTCCGCATTTTCGTCCACCACGGGCGCAATAAACCGGTAACCACGCTTCGTCACCGTTTCAATGAATTCCGGCTTTTCCGGCCGGTCGCCGAGTACTTTGCGGATTTCCAGAATGTATTTTCGAAGTACTTCCGGATTTACATAGGTTTCCGACCAAAGAGCCTCGAGAAGCTCATCCTGCGTAACCAATCGCCCCGCGTTTTCCACCATATAGCGCAGGACATCGAAAGCCTTCGGGGTGATTTGTACCCTTTCGTCTTCGCGCCAGAGGCATTGGTTGGCCGAATCAAGCCGGAATGACTGGAACGACTTCATTGCATAAGACCTGTCCTGCAGTGTATCCAAGAGGCACCATATAAAACCAATGATGTATATATTCTAAACGGCATGACTGCCATTGCGTATCGAATCGTAACAACTTAACTGCTGTGTTTTCTCCCACTAAGTGGATGTACCGCGGCGTCACAAAGATTCCACAGAAACCGCACGGAAACGTCACACCTGAATTGCATCCATTCCGTAGGCTCATGCTGGGGAAACGTGCTCAGCGTGCCCTTCTACGAGCAGTAGAACAAAAATTGAGGAGCGTGTAATGGTTTTGTCAAATCGCAGTAACTTTGAAAGGAATGCAGATGCAAGCCACAACCAACAGCCTGGCAACTTGGCGAGGCTTCGATTAGCGGCTCAGCTGTTCAATGGTCATGGCCACTCTGGCGAATCGGTAAGAGTTTCCGAAATCGCGGCAAAATGCCAACTGGATGAGGAGTCCATCTTACGAGTGCTCAGAGAGTTCCAAACACTTGGAATGGTTACGCTTTCCGGAAACGTGTCAGTAGTTTTCCATGCCCCAACCACAAAAGAGATGCTGCAGGCTTACGAGATACGAGCCGCTTTGGAGGAAATCGCCGGACGAGCCGCAGCGCCGGCGCTGAAAGGCAACACCGCCACGCTGCAACAAGAGCTGGACGCCATGCGCGCATCATTCCGCCGCCTTGATCTCGATTCGTTTGTGGAACACGACGTGGCCTTTCATCGAATCATTCTGCAAGCATCTCGAAACGAAATCCTGCTTCGCATGTGGGACAGCCTGGCTATGGACTTGCGAATCCGGGGAGCGATCGGAAAAGTTTCCAAGGATCTCCCCGAGATAGTCGAATCGCACCAGCCCATCATAGATGCTCTTGACCGAGGACGAGGCAGAGAGGCGGGGCTCCTCCTGCGCAATCACGTCGAGACTCTCCTGGAATTTCTAAAAAGATCCGAAACTGATTCCGGACTTCAGAGAGCCCTTCGCAGGGATCTGGAGGGCGCAAAAGATGTGCAACAGGCGTTCTTCCCGCCGCGCAATCTCTCGATCCCGTGCATCTCCTGCGAAACTTTTTATCAGCCGGCCTACGGAATCGGTGGCGACTACTATGACTTCATCTCTTTGCCCAATGGACGCTGGGGTATAGCGATTGGAGATGTGTCCGGAAAGGGAATCGGCGCGGCGTTGCTAATGGCCAGCCTTCAGGCGTCTTTACGGGCGCAAGCTTTGCACCCGCATCTGGATCTTTCCACGCTCATCGGCGACGTCAATCATCTCGTTCACGAATCTTCACCCGATCATTTCTTCGCTTCCCTTTTCTACGCGGAATACGAACCGTCCACACGGATTTTGAGATACGTGAATGCCGGCCACAATCCTCCGGTGGTGATTCGCCCGCGAGCGGGATCATTAGAGCTTCACCATCTGCGTTCCACCGAAATCCCGGTGGGAATCTCGCCCGATTCAGAATTTCCGGCCACCACTTTTCAGCTGGAGGTCGGCGACGTTCTTGTCGCCTACACGGATGGAATCACAGAGGCGGAGAATGGCGAGGGCGAACAGTGGGGAATGCAACGACTCGAGAATTTGTTGCGCTCGGGCTCGTGCGCCGATTCGACGCCGGAGCGAATCATCGAATGCATTCTGGATGAAGTGTCAGCTTTCTCCAAGGGCCAGCGGCAGCGCGACGACGTGACGCTCATCGTCATGGACGTGCAGGAGGGATGCGAAGTTTGATCGCAGCCGCCTTCAATTCAACTGCCAATTAAATTGGGAAAATGCGGGAAGCGTTAGGCTTCCCGCACCGGCTTCAGTATTTCCAGCTTTTCACGTCGGCGCCTGCGGGCGCTGTGTCTTCGATGTGCTTCACCATTTCGCCGATGCGCATCTGCAATTCGTTTGAGCGCTCGATGGCGGGCGCGTTGAGTGCGACTCCTTGGTAGCAGTGCGGCTGAAGCGGGCCGTACTTGAACGTTGCGTTCGCTGGGGGAAATAGCTTCGGATCGGTGAGCACCGATTCGGCCAGGTGCACCGCGTTGTTCAGGTACCAGGTGTCCATGTCGCCCACCGCAAAATTCAGTTTGCCCGCGAGCTTCGGTCCCAGCGTAGCCCAGTCGCGTTTCATGATGTAGGTCAGATCGGAGTGCTCGCGCCAGTAGTCAGCCACGGACTTATCGATTTCGCCGGTGCGCTTGTCCCAGATTGCTTTGGGGTAGCCGTCGTCGCCCATGGGGCCGAATACCGCTTGCCATATGTCCCACTGTTCACCGGAACGGCCGTGCGTGCCAAGGACCAACTCATGGCGATTCTCCATCTCCATCGTGGTATCGATGATCCCGTTGGTCTTGCGCTTTTCCGGCAGCGGCACCTTCATAAAAGGGCCTTCGCGGAAATATGCATTTTTGTCTTCGTATATGTTCACCGGCCCGTATGCCCGGAAATCGATCGGATCGGGGCAGCCGGCCCACGCGCCATTGATCTCGTCCGGATAAAACACCTGCACGCCCAGCGTTTCCCATCCGCCCGTCGACCCGCCGAACACAGTGCGCGCCCAGCCTTGCCCTAGTCCGTGGAATTTCTTTTCGATCATCGGCAACAGCTCGTGCATGATCGCGTCGCCGTAAGGGCCGAGGTTCTCTGAGTTCACCGCATAGGAATCATCGAAATACGGATTCGCGTGCTGCGGCATCACGATTAGCACGCGCGGCAGCCGCCCGCTCGTCCAATCCTGAAAAAATCTCCATCCTGCTTCCTGCAGCTCTCGTTCTCTGTCTCGTCCTGGCATCCAATCCTGAACGGCGTTTGTGCCCGTCTTTTGTCCGGCGTTCTGGCGCTCCGCATCAGGAGGCGTGGTGCGAAAGCCGGGGGAAAAATGACGATGATAGTGATCCTCTGCAATCAGAACCGGATAACGCGCATCCGGATGTTCGTCCCAACCGTCCGGCAGCAATACCACCGCTCCAATTTCGGTTGGACGCCCCCAGAATTTCGAGAGCATCTCGCTGCGCATGTGGACGTGCTTTTCCCACTTGTTGTCCTCCACGCTCGCCGGATGCGCAATCGGGCGCCAGTCGAGCACCGAGTCCACCTCGGCGAGTTCTTCTTCGATCGCAGGAATCTTATGGTCGAGGGTAATGCGAATCGTGCCTGACGCTTCAGGATCGAGATGCAGCCTTTGCGGCGCGCTCAGGAAATTTCCGGGCTTCGTTTGCCAGTGCTGGCCTTCGCCTTTGTCCGGCGGAAGTTTCACCACTTTGCCGTTGCCCAGGTGAAAAGTTTCGTAAACGTTGAGCACAGCCCGCACAGAGTATTCGCCGGGAAGCAATTCGCGGAGGCTCTCGAGCGGATAGCCAAGCGTGGACGAATCGATGCGCACCGCCGTGCCGGGCTGCCACCCGTCCACATCCACTCCAAACGCCTGCTGCGTCTCGAGGCCTTCCTGCACCCCAAAGCCTGCTGCGACGGGCAAATTGCCCTTCGAAATTATCAGCAGGACGTGGCCATCCATCGGCGATGCCGACAGCTCCTTCGAGTAAGAAATCTCGAACACCAGCGGCTTTGGCGGACCAGCCAGCGCAGCAATAGGCGCCGCAAGCAGAATTAGTTCCACAGCGAGCAAGCGCAGGCAGCGTGGCATTAAGTCCTCCGGAAAATCGTTGTGCGAAAGCGATTCGGGAAGCGCATGTTAGGTGCGCGGTCTGTGGCAGTCAAGGCTTTTGCGAAATAGTACTCGTCAGAATAAATTCGGCTACACCATGTGTCCGCGACTCACCGCTTTTGCTAAAACGCCACGCTGATTTTTTTGTTTTGTTCTCTGGCGACAGGCTGAGGGTTGGGGCACTGCGCGGAGCTTGCTCGGTCCACTGTGTCGGCGAATGACTCGTCGAAAACGGCGTGGTGAGTCCTTACCCGGGAATTCGGCGCCGCGCGTGGTAGACTCCTGCCATTTGAACAACGATAGAAGGCGAGGAGGGCGAATGCGCAAGTGGCTCCTGACGGTGTGCTTGCTTCTTGCCGTACCCGCTTGGGCGCAGAGCCAGAAGACACCGATTCAAATCACCGTCGATCTTTCTGACGCCCCTCGCAAGCTCTATCACGCTGAAGTCGATTTGCCGGTGACCGCTGGCCCGCTCTCGCTTATCACTCCCAAATGGATTCCCGGCACTCACCAACCTTTCGGTCCTGTCGCCAGCATCACGGGTGTGGTCTTCACCGCCAACGGCCGGCTACTCGCGTGGCGCCGCGACGATGTGGATCTCTACCAGTTTCACGTGACGATTCCGGAGGGAGTTACCACGCTTCACGCGCATCTCGATTGCATCGTTACCACAAATATCACGCAGAAATTGGCGCTGCTCGATTGGGAGACGCTCATGATCTATCCCGCCAACACGGCAGTCCGCGACATTCCCATCCAGCCATCGTTGATTGTTCCCGCCGGTTGGAGCGTCGGTACAGCGCTATCTCCTATCGGCGAAGGCGCGTATCCTCTTCCTTCTCCCGGCAGCACAACTCACTTTGCCGTCACAAATGTTGAACAGCTTGAGGATTCCCCGATACTCACCGGCCAATACTTCCAGGAATTTGCTGTGGCTCCGGAAATTTCACCGAAGCACTATGTTGACGTCGCTTCGGATGCTCCCGAATACTCGAAGATTTCGCCAGCTCTGCAGGCTGGAATTGCGAATCTCGTGCGCGAAGCAGATGCCTTATACCGGTCGCACCACTACCACGATTACCATTTTCTTGTGGCTCTATCTGACGTCATTGGCAGCGACGTGACTCTGGAACACGGCCAATCCTCCGAATACGGAGTGCCTGAGAAATTTTTCTCAGATGAAGGCTATCTCCTGGCTGGCGCCGACCTGCTTCCACACGAGTTCAGCCACTCATGGAACGGCAAGTATCGCCGCCCCGTGGGGCTCTATCAGCCTGATTTCGCCACGGCGCAGCAAGGCGCTTTGCTTTGGGTGTACGAAGGTATGACGCAATACCTCGGCAACATCCTTGCTGCTCGCGCAGGTCTGAAGTCGCAATCGCAATACCGCGATATTCTTGCCCAATCCGCTGCCAATCTCGACTACACGCCCGGCCGCGAGTGGAGGTCGACGGAAGACACCGCAATTGCCGCCAGCGTTCTTCGCGGGGGCAGTCAGGCTTGGTCCAATTGGAGGCGTGGCCAGGACTATTACGATGAGGGACAACTCGTCTGGCTGGATGCTGACACGCTCATTCGCAAGCTGACCAACAATCAAAAGTCTCTCGACGACTTCCAGCACATTTTTCTGGGAAAGGGCGGCAACACCGGGCCGCTGATCGTTACCTATACTTTTGACGAACTGGTCCAAGGCCTGAATGCGGTGGCGCCCTACGATTGGGCGACGTTTCTCCGCGAGCAGATTGTCAAAATTACCCCTCACGCCGATCTTGCCGGCATTGAGCGAGGCGGCTACAAACTGGTGTACGCTGACAAGCCGAACGCTTCCGTAGCAGCGGTCCAGTCGGCTCTCGCGGGCCTTCCTGGAGCCACGCCGACAGTCGACGCATGGTTCTCGATTGGCGTCCTCGTTGCTAACGACGGCAACATTCAAGATGTGCGCTGGAACAGCCCCGCAGCCAAGGCAAAACTTGCTCCGGGTTACAAAATCATCGCTGTCAACGGGCAGGTTTTCTCTGGCGATCGGCTTCGAGCTGCGATTCGCGACGCGAAGGGCAAATCCGAGCCTATTCACATCACGCTTCAGTCGGATACGTTTCTTTCCACCGCCAACATCGATTATCACGATGGGGAACGCTATCCCGCTTTAGAGCGCGTCACGGGAACGCCCGCATATCTGGACGACATCACAAGGCCCGTGGCACCGTCTCGATCAGCGCAACTCGAATCAAAGGCGAACAATCAGTGAACGACTCCGGAGTGAAGCCAAACACGGCCTTGCGACCGGCATGATAGGTGTTGGTTAACTTATCACCACGGGTTTGTAAATGCGTAGGCGATGCCGGAAGTATTCGTCAACAAATGGCGGATGGTCATCGGGCGCTTCGCGGGGCGCGTTTCGTAGATCGCGTCCTTTTCGTTGAACTTCGTGATGACTTGCAGGTTGTCGAAGCCGGGCAGGTATTTCGAGACGGGATCGTCGAGCTTGAGCTTGCCCTCTTCGAACAGGATCATGATCGCTACCGATGTGATTGGCTTGGTCATGGACGCGATTGCAAAAATAGCATTTGCAGGCATCGCGATATCGTGCCCAACGTCGAGTTTGCCGGCTGCGCCTTCGTAGAGCACGCCGTCACGGCCGACGATGAGTGCGACGACTCCAGGCGTATCGCCGCGACTGACAGCTTCGCTCAGCTGGCGCGATAGCCCGGCTTTTCCTGCGTCTGAAAATCGCGGCGCGTCGGAGCGTTCGGCCGCGCGAGCGGGCACGGCTTTTGTTTGGATGATGGTTTGAGCGGTCCCGGTAGAAACCAGGCATCCGGTGATGGCCACGAACGCGGCGAAGGTAACGGCGGCCTTGTGCGGTCTCAGTCTCAATCTCATAATTTCGTGCGACCTCATTTCTCGCGTGGATCGAGCGGTCATGCGATTGAATCGCTGAGTGTAACCTATCGAGTGGCGGTCACGTCCTGACAGATTCAAGGGGCGAGGCAGCGAACGGCACTTGCGAATTGTAATCGGGTGATTACCCGATTGCCGGGCGTTTCGTCCTGCAGTAACCATCGAGTTGGACATCAATTGAACGTCGTTTTGAATATCGGCCACATTTGGAAGTGAATGCAGCACTGAATCTGCTCCGGTCAACTATTAACAAAACGCATCAACATATCGACAGCCCGAATCGAACAGACGGCCCGCCTAAAGTTCTGAGCGTTTGGGGCAAATCATACGAGGAGGTCTTACTAATGGCTCAAAATGTTTCTGCGCAAAGACAAAAAGTGGGGGCATCGAGCACGGAGGCCGCTCGCTCTGCGGTCCCTGTTACATCCATTCGCAGGGTTGAAGCCGATGGCGTCCAAGTGTTTTATAGAGAAGCAGGGGATCCGCAGGCGCCGGTGGTTCTCTTGCTGCATGGATTCCCGACTTCGTCGTTCATGTTCCGCGAGTCGATGCCGCGGCTGGCGGATCGCTACCGGGTGATCGCGCCGGACTTGCCCGGTTTTGGGTTTACGGAAGTGCCGGAGGAGCGGAAGTATACGTACACGTTCGACGCTTTGGCGGCGACGGTAGATGCTTTCACGAAGGCGATTGGGCTCGATCGTTATGCGCTGTACGTCTTCGATTATGGAGCGCCGACGGGTTTCCGCCTGGCAATGGCTCATCCGGAACGGATTACGGCGATCGTTTCGCAGAACGGCAATGCTTATGAAGAGGGGCTCGGCGATGCATGGGGACCGATCCGGAAATATTGGGCTTTCCCAAATGCCGAAAATCGCGAAGTGATTGCGAAGAATGTGCTGACGCTGGAAGGCACGCGCTGGCAGTACACGCACGGAGTGGCTAACCCGGATGGCGTTGCGCCGGAATCGTACACGTTGGATATGGCGCTGATGGAGCGGCCCGGAAACAAAGATATTCAGCTCGATTTGTTTTTGAACTACGCCTCGAACGTTGCGCTCTATCCGGCATTTCAGGAATATTTTCGTAAATTGAAGCCGCCTTTGCTGGCCATTTGGGGCAAGAACGATCCTTTCTTCATTCCTGCAGGAGCGGAAGCGTTCCGAAGGGACATTCCTAGCGCGCAGGTGAAGATGCTGGATACGGGGCATTTTGCGCTGGAAACGCATGTGGTGGAGATTGCAGCGGCGATGAGAGAGTTTTTGGAAGCGAACGGAATATAGCGTCAGAACGAAAGGCGAGATTTCCAGATGGGTGCTGAGAACGGAACGATTATTTTGGTTCATGGGGCGTGGGCTGACGGCTCGTGTTGGCAGAGCATCATTCTGCCGCTGCACGGGCTGGGCCTCGATGTGGTCTGCGCCCCAATTCCTCTGACGTCGCTGAGCGATGACATCGCGGCCCTATCCAGAGTATTGGAGAGAACCAGCGGGCCCGTCGTGCTCGTTGGGCATGCGTATGCCGGGGCCGTGATTGCCGGGCCGGCCGACGAGCGAATCAAAGCTCTCGTGTATATCGCGGCGCTCGCTCCGGGCGACGGTGAAACGGTGGCGCAAGTCTTTTATCGCGAGAAGCCGCATCCGGAGGCACCTCATTTAGAACCCGACCGGCACGGCTTGATCTGGATGCCAGAAGAAGGCTTTCGTAATGCCGTGCTTCATAAAGCTTCCGCCGATCAAAAAATCATCTCGGCGGCGGTGCAGCGGCCGATTGCCGTGAAATGCATACAAGAGGTGACTCCCACTCCTACATGGAAGACGAAGCCAACCTGGTACTTGCTCGCGGAAGAAGATCGCATGATCAGTCCGACCACGCAGCGTTTCATGGCTGAACGGATGGGCGCGAAAATCCACTCGTATCCGGTGGACCACTCTCCCATGTACACGGCGCCGAATCTCGTGGTGGACATCATCTCGGAGGCGGTGCGCGAGAAGATTTCAAGCGGCAAGGCGCGGAGCGCAAAGGGCGAGTAGCGACAGAAACTTTGCGGGCCGTCGAGAGGAACCAGCATGCCGAACTCCGTAGCCATCGTCACCGGCGCTAGCCAAGGAATCGGAAAGGCCACCGCGCTCCGGCTGGCGAAAGATTTTTCATCTCTCACACTCGTCGCACGGGACGAAGATCACCTGCAAGCAACAGCTCAACAGGCGAAGTCCCTCGGAGCTGAGAGCCTGGTGCTTGCGCTCGATTTGCGCGAACCAGCAGCCGCTGAAAAAATCGTGAACGAGACACTCACGCGCTTCGGCCGGATCGACGCGCTGGTGAATATCGCCGGCGCCGTGCCGCAAATCGATCTCTTCGAGATGACTGACGCGCAGTGGGACGACGGTATGGCGCTGAAGTTTCACGGAGCTCGCCGGCTGACGATACGAGCCTGGGATGCCTTGAAGGCCGCTAAGGGCTCTGTTGTGCTGCTTTCGGGCCTGGCCGCTTATGACCCCAAGCCGGGATTTGCTGCGGTGGCCGCGACCAATGCGGCGATTATCGCTCTCGCGAAAGCGTTCGCAGAGCAAGGAATCAAAGACGGCGTTCAGGTGAACAGCGTTTCGCCAGGAGCCGTGATGACAGGCCGGCGGCAATCCTTTTTTCAAAAGTGGGCGCCCGCGCATCATATGACTGTGGAGGAAGCGATTAAAAAGTATCCAGAAGAATCCGGCATCGCGCGTTTTGGCCAGCCGGAAGAGATCGCGGACCTTCTGGCCTTCTTGGTGTCGGCCCAGGCGAAGTGGTTGACTGGAGCTTCGCTGCGGATGGACGGCGGTGAATTCAAAGGGATCTGAAAGAATCATTCCAACGCGATGCGTGCCCCACCGAGCCGATGTGGAAACCCCTTGATTGACAGGAGTGGTTAGGCTAGGCATAGTATTTGTCGGGGTTATCTATCTTATGAGTGTCACAGTCCGCAGGGCGGAGGACTGGGCGTGCAAGCCTGTTTCAATAGGGTTCTTATTGGTTTTCTTGTGCCTGCAGGCTGCGTACGGCCAGACCCAAGAAGAAACAACGCAGCAGACGAACGACCGAATCCAGCAGCTTTCTCACACCGCCAAACCGACTGTCACCGATATTCCTATCGGAGCCGGCGATGTGATTCATATCGATGTATTTGACGTTCCCGAGCTTTCGCGCGACGTGCGCGTCAGCAGCACCGGAAATATAGCCCTGCCTCTTGTCCACGACAGAATTCATGTAGCCGGCGTCTCCCCGTTTCAGCTCGAACAAACGATTCAAGAAAAGCTCATCGAGACAGGGCTGGTATCTCATCCGCAGGTTTCCGTGTTTGTGAAAGAGCAAAACAGCCAGCCCGTGACGATTCTGGGGGCGGTGGGGCACCCGATGACGACGCAATTGCTGCGTCCGACGACCCTGCTGGAGGTCTTGGCAAATGCGGGGGGCATCTCCGACAGCGCGGGAACGGTTATTTTGGTCACGCGTAGAACTCAGCAAGAATCTGTGAAGCCTGTCGCCGAAACTTCCGGTGCTTCCAACTTAGATTCGGGAGTGCAGACAATCCGGATTCAGCTACAAGATCTTCTCGACACTGGAAATGCTTCGTTCAACATCCAGGTATTCGGGGGCGATGTGATCGAGGTGCCCAAGGCCGGTATTGTTTATGTGCTCGGTGGCGGTGTCGCCCAGCCAGGCGGCTACGCCATCCAGAGTCATGGAGAACCGCCCACGGTGCTGAAGTCAGTGGCCCTGGCGCGGGGCTTGAGCGGTTACGCGAAGCCGAATGAAGCCGTAATTTACCGGGTGAATCCGAAGACCGGTGAACGCGACGCGATTCCGGTGCACATCAAGCAGATCGAAAAGGATACTTCCGAAGACGTGGCAATGAAATCGAATGACATTCTCTATGTTCCGGACAGCCTCGCCAGAAAAGTTCTCGTCAAAGGACTCGAAGCGGCCGTCAGCGTCGGAAGCGGACTCTTAATTTATCGTTCTACAAACAGTGGCGGTGGCGGCAGCAATAATAATCCTCCACCCGCGCAGTAAAAGGACTGTCTTCACAAAATGGAAGAAGCATCCAGGCTCGTCGCGCGTGACCGGAGAGCGGCTGATTCGCTTACGGTGATTCCTGCTCCTTCGATTCTTCCTTGGGAGCAGATGCCGCGTGAGCCGCATCTTCTCGATTATTTTATTATTTTACGCAAGCATCAGTGGCTCATCCTGACTTTTCTCGTCACGGTGGTGACCGTCGTTACGATTGCTTCGTTCAAAATGAAGCCGGTGTACCAGGCGGCCGCGCGGGTGGAAGTGGATCGTGAATCGCAGAGCGTTCTTCCTTTTCAAGGGCCGACTGCTTCGTACGACGAACTCACGGACATGGATAATTACCTGGAGACACAGACCAAGATTCTCCAGAGCGAGACTTTGGCGCTGCAAACGATTAAGTCCATGGATCTCGGGCGCTATCCGGAATTCGGCGGGGTGGCGAATTCGCTGGTGTGGACGCACGGGAATACGTCGCAAGCGCGTCCCGCGATCCTCGGTGCGTTTCTTGGCCGGTTGAGCGTGCATCGCGTGCCGAATAGCCGACTGATCGAGGTGGGATTCGAAGCCGAAGACCCCCAACTCGCGGCTCGTGTGGTGAACGCGCATCTGCAGAATTTTATCGAAGAGAACTTTCGCAGCAAGTACGATGCGACAACGCAGGCATCCAGCTGGCTTTCCGGCGAACTCGAGGAACTGCGAATCAAGGTCGAAAAGTCAGAAGACGCACGAATCGCCTATGAACGGCAAAATCAAATCTGGCGAACGAACGAAAAGCAGGACATCACGACCGAGAAGCTGGGCGACCTCAACAAAGCAGTGACCGATTCGCAGACACAGTTAGCGGAGAAGGAAGCGCTGTATCGCATGGCCGTATCTGGAAACGTGGATGCGTTGCCGGCCGCGCAAGCGAATCCAGTGATTCAAGAGCTCCTTAAACATAAGGCTGAATTGGCTGAACAGTACCTTATGGCCCTCGATCAATACGGGCCGAATTATCCGAAGGTTTTGAGAATCGCCGCCCAGCAAAAGGAAGTGACACAGAATCTGGAGAAAGCCAGAAAGACGCTCATTGAGACGGTCGAGCAGGATTACAACACCTCTCGAGATCGTGTCGAGCTCTTGCAGCAAAATCTCGATAGGCAAAAGGCCGAAGCGAATGACATGGCCGAGAAGCTCGTCCAGTATCAAATTCTTCAGCACGATGCGGACTCAAACAAGCAGCTTTACGACGGCCTGCTGCAAAAGTTGAAGGAAGCCGGAATTACCGCCGGCTTGAAATCCAGCAATATTCGAATCGTCGATCCGGCGCTTACGCCGTCGAGCCCTTCAAGACCTCAAAAAGCGCGCAATATTCTCCTTGCGGTATTGGTAGGTCTCGTCGGTGGCGTTGGGCTCGCGCTCTTCCGCGAATACCTGGACAACACCGTAAAGTCTCCAGATGACATCGAAGCGCTCGCAGGCCTGCCTTCTCTGGCTGTGGTGCCCTCTCTCCCCGGTTTGAATGGAAATTACAGCCGGCGCGCGAAGGGAGACGCAGCCCTCCAATCGGCGTCTGGTCCCCGCGTCGAATTGCTTTCCTACGTTCAGCCGAAATCGCAAATCTCCGAAGCTTTCCGCGCATTGCGCACGTCGCTGTTGCTTTCACAAGCGGATCATCCGCCACAGGTGATCTTGGTAACCAGCGCTCTGCCGCGCGAAGGGAAAACGACCGCGGCGGTGAACCTGGCCGTCACCCTGGCTCAGTTGGGCGATCGCACGCTGTTGATGGATTCCGACCTGCGAAAACCTGGCGTTCGCCGCGCTCTGAACTTGACGATCGGGAAAGAAGTGGGACTGAGCTCTTATCTTGCGGGTGTTTCCACGCTCGATGAAGTTCTCTATCCTCATCCCACCATCAGCAATCTTGAAGCGCTCACGACAGGTCCGGTGCCGCCGAGTCCCGCCGATCTTCTTTCCTCTCACCGCATGCGCGAGGCGATCGCCGAGCTGCGCTTGCGTTTCAAGTTTATTGTGATTGACTCGCCCCCGGTGATGGCGGCCACGGACGCGGTAATTCTCTCGGCGCTTACCGACGGCGTGCTGCTGGTGGTCCGCAGCGGAGAAACTCCCAAGGAAGCTTTCACCCGGACGCGCGATCTACTAATGGCGGTGAAAAGCCGCCTGCTAGGCGTGGTGCTGAACGCAGTCGATTCGAGCGCGCCCGATTACTACTATTCGTATCGCTACTACCCATACGCATACGGCTATGGTTATGGCGAAGACGTGGCTAAACCGTCCCGGTTCCCAGCCAATCCGGGCGATTCAAGCGAAACCTAGAACAAGGGAGCGATCACATGCGCTATCTCATCACGGGTGGGGCTGGCTTTATCGGTTCGCATCTATCGGAAACTCTTCTGGAAAAGGGTGCAGAGGTTTTGATTCTCGATGACCTTTCGACCGGGAGCGTCGAAAACATCCGCCATCTGAAGTCAAACAACCGCTTCCATCATTTTTTCGATTCGATCCAAAACAAGCACCTGCTCGCCGAGCTCGTTGACGAGTCCGACGTGGTTATCCATCTCGCCGCGGCAGTGGGCGTGCGCCTGATCGTCGAGAGCCCGGTGCGGACTCTCGAAACCAACATTCACGGAACTCAGTCCGTGCTGGATGCTGCCTCGAAAAAGAAGAAGCTCGTGTTCATCGCTTCCACTTCCGAGGTTTACGGCAAGAGCGACAAGGTGCCGTTCCACGAAGACGCCGATCTCGTCCTTGGACCTACCACGAAGGCTCGCTGGAGCTACGCCGCTTCGAAGGCGCTGGACGAATTTCTCGCTCTCTCCTATTGGAAGGAACGCAAGCAGCCGGTAAAGATTGCGCGATTTTTCAATACAGTCGGGCCGCGCCAAACCGGACGCTATGGAATGGTGGTGCCGAATTTCGTTCAGCAGGCGCTCGCCGGACAGCCAATTACGGTATTCGGCAGCGGAAAACAGTCTCGATGCTTTTGTGATGTTCGCGATTGCGTCGAGTCATTGCTTCGCATTCTGGCTAACGACCGCTGCGTCGGTGAGGTGGTGAATATCGGAACGGACGAAGAAATTTCGATCGAAGGATTGGCGCGTGTTGTGAAGGAACGCACCGGAAGCGATTCGCCGATTACGTACATCCCGTACGACCGCGCGTATGAGCCGGGATTCGAAGACATGCCGCGGCGCATCCCGTCACTCAAAAAACTCGAGAGCCTCACTGGATTCCGTCCGGCTACCCCCCTGACGGAAATTGTGGATCGCGTGGTTGCGCACAGCAGGAAGCGCAATGCCTCAAGACTTATCCCGGCGAGAGACGAATTGGCGGCGGCCCAGGCTGCATCCGACTGAAGATATTTCCCGGGTGGCCTGCCGTCAACGAGCTATTGGCACGAGTTATTGAGCGGCAGCCAGACCGTAGAGGGGGAGCCGGGGCTTACTTCTTCCTGGCTGTCCGCTGAGAGCGCGCTGCAGAGTTGGCCGCCACCGCAGCGCGGATGAGTTCCTTGAAGGCAGCTTCGTTGATCTTCTCTCCTTCGCGGAAGTCGATCGCACGCCGCACGTTCCCTTCCAGGCTGGAATTGAATAGCTTCTTCGGGTCTTTGAGGGAGGCTCCGCGAAAGAAGGTGAGCTTCACGACCTGTTTGTACGATTCCCCTGTGCAGATGCCGCCGTCATGGGACCAGACGGGGACTCCGGGGGATTTTGGCTTCTCCCATTTCCACTCCTCCTGAATGTCGGGATCGGCAGCGTGGATGAGCTCACGGACATGAGCGAGGGTCTCTCTTCTCCAATCCCCCAGCTCTTGAATCCGTTTGGTAATCTTCGCCGAAGCGGCTTCGCCATTCGGACGAATTGTCGGTTTCATGTTCTCTCCGCCTTTGTTTCAAAGGTTATCGCAGCCGGGCGACAACTCGTTCCAGGCTGCCGATGAACTTCTGCCATCCGTAGTTCGCGCCCTTGTAGTAGGCATCTTCTGTCGACCCGAAACCGGATTGCTCCATGCGGACATGCGTGCCGCCCTTGGTGGGCGTCAACGTCCAGGCGACGACGCTCTTCAATCCCATAGAACCCCAGCTATAAGAGAGCCGTGAATTCGGTTCGATTACCAACACTTCACAGTCTATGACGCCATCCCAATTCGGCATAGGAGTGGAGCGGAAGTTGAACCGATGGCCCACCACGGGCTGGAAATCATTCTTCATCAGCCACTCTTCTATCAACAGGCCTTCGGTGAGCGCTCGCCAAATCTTTTCGGGTGGATGTGGTATTTCCCTTTCAATGACTAGAGTACGTGCGGGGGCGGCGGAATCCGTCATTTGTCCATCCTTTTCAGTAGATTTTCGAGGCGATCGAATCGGTCGTGCCAGAATGCGCCGTATAGGCTCATCCAATCGATCAGCGGCGCCAGCGCATGCAGTTGTGCGCTGTAGTGCGTCTCGCGTCCCTCGCGCCTATTGCGCACCAATCTCGCGTGTTTCAGGACGCCCAAGTGTTTCGAGACCGCCGGCTGCGAAACGCCGGCGCGATCCGTCAAGGTGTGAACTGTCTGCTCCCCGTCGCGAGCCAAGCGCTCGAAGATCGCCCGGCGGGTTGGGTCGGCCAGGGCCTTAAAGACATTTTCTGCTGTCGCCTGCATGCCAGAACCATAACCGTATGGTTATTGGTTGTCAAGTCCGAGGTGCCTACGTGTTTGGTATATCTCAGAATTGACGGTCGCGGTTAAGAAATGCCCGCCAAATTCATCTACCGCTGATTTCGGGTGCAATACTCTAGTAGAATTGATCTCAGCATGATCGACGAGACCTCTCGAGTCGAAAACAGCGTGCCGCGCGACCGTTTCAACAAACGGCGTTGGTTGCGTCCGGCCACGGGAACCTCTGCGTATCGCGCCGAAACCGATGGACCGCAGACGAGCACGAGCCTCTCTGTGATCGTGCCGGCTTACAACGAACAGTATCTCGTGGAAGCGAGCCTCGAGCGCCTCAAAATCTTGGAAACTTCGCCGCTTCTGCATCGTGTGCAGGTCGTCGTGGTGAATGACGGATCGAAGGACGCGACAGCCGAAGCCATTGCCCGCTTTCGCAATTCACTTGAACCCGATCGGCCGGATAGCAAACTCCAGTGGACCTGGCTTCAGCACGACAGGAATCAGGGGAAGGGCGCTGCGATTCGCACGGCGCTCGCGCACGTCGAATGCGAACTCGTCGTAATTCACGACGCCGACCTCGAATACCATCCCTGGGACCTTTTGCAGATGGTGGAGTTGTTCCTGTACGAGGATGCCGACGCCGTTTTTGGATCGCGCTTTATGTCGGGCGGCCACAAGCGCGCTCTTTTCTTCCGCCATGCGCTCGGTAATAAATTGCTCACGTTCCTTTGCGACTTGGTTTCGGACCTCAACCTCACCGACATGGAAACTTGTTACAAGATGGTTCGCGCTGACTTGCTCAAGAGTATTCCGCTCGAAAGCTCCACATTTGACGTGGAGCCCGAACTCGCCATCAAGCTGGCCAAGCGTGGCGCGCGCGTTTTCGAAGTTCCCATCAGCTATTCAGGCCGTACCTATCGCGAAGGAAAGAAAATTGGATGGCGGGATGGCGCCCGCGCTCTATGGGCGATCCTGCATTACGGCGCTTCGAGCCGCATTTACACCGACGACGCCCAGGGAGGAGAAATCCTTGAAAGGCTCAATCGCGCTCCGCGCTTCAACAAATGGATGGCGGACGTCGTTAGGCCTCACGTAGGAGATCGAGTCCTCGAAATCGGCGCGGGTATCGGCAACATGTCCGTGAACCTGATGCCGCGTTCAATCTATTGGGCCACGGACGTAAACCCGGCCTACTTGAACTACCTCGAATCGCTTCGCGTCACCCGGCCTTACATGAATGTGTCCTATATCGATGGCGCGAGCGGTGAGTCCTTTCCCAAGGATCAAGATTTCGACACGGTTGTCTGCCTGAATGTCGTTGAACACCTCCCGGACGACGTCAGCGCTCTGCGAAATATCCATAATGCTTTGTCAGACGGCGGAACTGCGATCATCCTGGTTCCGTTCGGTCCGAAACTCTTCGGCAGCTTGGACGAGGTGCTGGGGCATTGCCGCCGCTATACCGAGGAGCAGCTCAGTAGCGTCGCGCAACAAGCCGGATTTCAAGTGGAGAAGATTTTGAAGTTTAACCGCCCCGGCGTACCCGCATGGTGGCTCAACGGCAAATTAATGAAGCGCCGCACGTTCGGATTGGGACAGATTCGTTTGCTGAACGCATTGACGCCCCTCTTTCGCCTGATCGATCCGTGGCTTCCTCTTCCGCCGCTTTCGATTATCGCGATACTTCGAAAATGGGATCGCCAGGACCATATGCTTGCGTTCAATACGAAAGCCGCCTCTTAGGCCAATCGCAATCGCGCGGAGATTCCAGCCTTGAAAAAAATTGGGATTCATTCGAGGACGAACCCGGTTGGCTAGGCTCTCGCGCTACGACAAAATTCTGGCGCTTCTTTTCGTTCTCTCGCTCCCGCTCGTCAATCCATGGGTCCGCGGCGACGGGGTCGGATACTACGCCTTCGGCCGGGCTCTGCTTATCCAGCACAATCTCGATTTCAAGCAGGACTGGCTCAGGGCCAATTCGACTTTTCGCATGGGAAGAACAGATGCGGCGGGTAATCTTCTCTCCGAGGAGTTCACGCCCACCGGCCACGTGGACAATCATTTCGCGATCGGCTCCGCGATTCTCTGGTCTCCGTTTTTGCTCGCCGCCCATCTCTTCGTTCTTTCCTACGATGCCATTGGCGGCCACCTTCCGTCGGACGGATTCGCCAAGCCGTACGTTGTCTCCATGGCGCTGGGCACGGCGTTCTATGGTTTTCTCGCTTTGTGGCTCTCGTTCCGCCTCGCCCGCAAGTATCTCTCCGAGCGATATGCGTTCCTTGCGACTCTCGGAATCTGGTTCGCAAGTTCGCTGCCGCTTTATATGTACTTCAATCCCTCCTGGTCCCACTCTCTCTCTGCGTTTATCGTCGCGCTGTTCGTTTGGTATTGGGACCACACCCGCGATGCCCGCTCGTGGCCCGAGTGGATCCTGCTCGGCGCGATCGGCGGCCTCATGATGGACGTCTATCCTCCGAATGCGATTCTCCTGATCTTTCCGGCGCTTGAATCTTTATCCACGTATTGGAAGGAACTCGCACGGCGCGACCTGAAATCCTTTACTAGCGAATTCCTGAAAAACGCTGCGTTTGCGCTCGCCCTCATCGCCGCCTTTCTGCCCACCCTCATCGCCAAGAAAATAATTTATGGCAGTTATTTCAATTTTGGCTACGGCGAGAGTTGGTTCCTCAATTCTCCCGCCCTTCTCAAAGTTCTCTTCTCCGCCGATCACGGCCTCTTCAGCTGGACCCCCATCACCCTCGCGGCCGTAATCGGAATGTGGCTGTTGCGCAAGCGCGACGAAATTCTAGGCCTTTTTTCGATCATTGCTTTCGCCGCATTTCTCTATGTGATCGGTTGTTATCAGGATTGGGACGGCCTCTCGTCCTTCGGCAACCGCTTCTTCGTCTCCCTCACCATTCTTTTCGTTCTCGGCCTTGCAGGCTTCATCGACTATTTCGCGCGCGCCTGGAACGAACGCCACACCTGGCTGGCCGCCCAAGCTGCCACAATCCTGCTGATTCTATGGAATTTTGGCCTCATCTTCCAATGGGGCACGCACCTGATTCCCGCTCGCGGCCCGATTTCCTGGCGCCAGGCAGCGTACAATCAAGTAGCGGTGGTGCCGGTCCAAATCGCCGGAACTGTGAAGCGTTACATTACCCACAGAGGCCAATTGATGCGTAACATTGAACAAGGCGACGTCGAGCACATTAAATCGCAACCGGATGGTGGCTCTGAATGAGTGCAATTGACACGGCTTCTGCGGCGCCGGGGCATCCACAGGGAGGGCTGGCGGCCGAGGTGCCGGTGGTGCGCATTACGCCGCCGACGCGGTGGTGGGTGCTGCCTCTCGCGGAACTGTGGGAGTATCGCGAGCTTCTCTACTTCTATGTCTGGCGGGAACTTAAGGTGCGCTACAAGCAGACCGTTGTGGGGGCTGCCTGGGCTGTCCTCCAGCCCCTGATGACCATGCTGGTCTTCAGCCTCTTCTTCGGCAAGCTGGCGCACATTCCATCGGGCGGTTTGCCTTACCCGGTCTTTTATTACAGCGCGCTGCTTCCGTGGATGTACTTCGCAGGCGCGCTCACGAACGCGACGAACAAAGTCGTAGAAAATCAGTACGTGATCACCAAAGTGTATTTCCCTCGCTTGATCCTACCTTTTTCGGCGGTACTCTCGGGCCTAGTGGATTTTGGCGTATCGTTTTTGATGTTTGTCGTCATCATGATCTATTACAAAATGCACGCAACGGCAGCCATGCTGATGCTGCCATTGTTTTTGCTGCTCGCGGTGCTGACGGCTTTGGGCGTGGGGCTGTGGCTCTCGGCGCTGAACGCGATTTACCGCGACGTGCGCTACGTGGTTCCATTTTTGGTGCAGTTCTGGATGTTCGCCTCCCCGGTGGCCTATCCCAGTTCGCTCGTCCCAGCCAAATGGCGTCCGCTCTATGGCTTGAATCCCATGGCGGGCGTAATCGAGGGCTTCCGCTGGTCGCTTTCCGGCACCGGAAATCCCCCGGGCCACATGCTCCTCGTGTCGTCGGCCGTGGTGGTTGTGATCGTGGTGACCGGCATGATGTACTTTCAAAAAATGGAATCGAAAATCGCCGACGTGGTGTAATCCCCCGCGCGAAACTTGTCGTTCAACCCGACGTTCGCCGTTGCCTTTCGCACCGCCAGTCTCCGGCCGGCGCCGTTGCCCTCCATTTTGCCGCGTATGGACAAACGAAAGGCAATCGCGCAGCATAGAGGTGAGGTCACAGAAGCGGATGAAGATTACAATCGCGCATAATCGCACGAAGGCGGAAGTGATGCAGACGATTGACAAGTCGTTTGACGAAATGTCGAAGCCGAACGCGGGCATTCCTGTGCAGTTGGCGGTGAAGTCGAAGAACTGGCAGGGTTCGGTCCTGAATTTTGAACTGTCGGCGAAGATGGCCATGTTCAGCACGCCGATTAAGGGGACCGTTGAGGTGACGGAGACCGACGTGATTATCAACGCCGATCTTGGCATGTTGAACCGCTTTGTATCCGATGAGACTGCGGCGGAGATGTTTGGCAAGCGATTCAAGGGATTGCTGAACTGAGGAACGAAAAGCTACGGGGCGGCGAGGGCGTCCGGCTCAGTTTCAAAGATGGCGAAGACTTTGACGAGATGGGTGAGCTCCAGCACTTGGCGCGGGCTGCGCTGGAGGCCGAAAAGGGCGAAGCCGGTTTTAAGCTCGCGCGAAAGTTTCAGCCCTTCGACGAGCGAGGCCACACCGGCGCTATCGATGTATTTCACCTGGGAGAGGTTGATGATCAGGCGAACGGCGTGCTTGTCCTTGAGCTGCTCGACGAGCATGGCGCGAAGCTGCGGCGCGTTGTAGAGAGTGATATCGCCGTTTACGTCGACGATTGTTGCCGCACCGGCTTGTCGAGTGGTGAGATTCACGAAGCCCGATTCTAAATTAGTTGTTGCTCTCGCTGGCTAAACGGCGGGAGGGGCGCGCCGCCGCTAGGCTTTTTCCAAAATCACTTCTGTTGATTTGATGATGGCGCCGACAGTATCGCCAACCTTCAGCTTCATTTCTTCAGCGCTGCGGCGGGTAATCACACTTTCGATAATCACTTCGCCCGAGCGGACGACGACGTGCGCCATGATGTCCCCGAAATTAATTTCCTCCACCTTACCGATGATTCGGTTGCGCGCTGAAAGTCTCATGGGGAGGAATGATACAGGGACTCACCGCGGAAGTCGAGCTGTCGCGGATACTGCTCCGCCATTCCATTCAGAGCGATTTTCTCGCCTTGAAACAAAGTTCATTTTTGCATCACGAGTTCTGTTTTGAGAATTAACGGGCGGCAGGCACGGGTAACTGGTGTGTTCACCTCCTCAGTCAGTGGCAAGAGGATTGCCCGCAGTGCAGTGCCGAAGCAAGCCGGATCGTTCGTAGCAAAACGGGACAGTACCGGTTTGTTCGACGGAATTTGGGGAGATGAGGATGCGCTTGCACAGCCGCCAGCACGGAACCCAAAAACAGACCGCGATTCTTGGGTTGATGCTCTTGATGATGATAGCTGCCTTAGCCCCGACTGCCATCGCAGGAGCTGGTGGCGCGCCGGTCCCGTTTGTTCAAGCGATCAGTCCTGTATCGGTGGCACCCGGTGAAAATTCGTTTACGTTGACGGTGACGGGGGCGAATTTCGTGAATGCCTCGGCAGTGTTCTGGAACTCGTCGCAGCTGGCGACCACCATTTGTGTCCTCGGTGAAACTGACGGCGACTGTGTCGGCGGCGATGATCGAGACAGCAGGAACAGGCTGGGTCACCGTGGTGACACCCGGAAGTGTGTGCAACCCGGGAGGGGGAACCTCGAACGTGATGTACCTGCCGGTGGTGAATATGATTCCCTCGCTGAAGTTTGCAGACAATTTCTCGCGGCGGAACGGCCAACATTCAGGTCGCCGTGACGCCGCAAGGAGGATTTGCCGGGCTCATCACTTTGACCTGCATGGGTGCGCCGGTCCATTCCACTTGCAGCGTAACGCCGAGTTCATTCACGGCGACTGTGACGCCGACCAGTGTCGCTGTGTCGCTTGTGACACAGGGGCAAATGTTTGTGCCGGCACCGTTTTCACTTCAACGCTGGCCAGCGAGGCGACTATTTGTCTATCCGCTCGCTATTTGCGTTTCGCTTCTGATGTTGTTCTTGATTGCAGCGAGCAGGGAACTTGACATTTCCTTCAAATGGATGCGCAATGCGCGGTTCGCAATGGTTCTGGCCGCCGTGATCCTAGTCAGTGTGTTTGGATTGGCTGGTTGCGGCAGTACGAGCGGCGTCGCGCGCGGGAATGTGAACCTTACCATCACCGCGACATCGGGCGGGATTTCGCATGGCGCCCCGATCACGGTGATCGTGCAGTAGGCCGGGTCAGCGCGCGCGTCCGCAAAATCCTAGCTGGTCGGAAAGCGCTCAGAGCATTTATTCACCGTCCTCTGAAGCGAGAGCGGGACGGCGAAGCCATACTGCCCGCGCGCTCCGGGCACGGTATGTCGCGTCCCGCTTGAAAAATCATTTACGCGTCTTGTCTTAAAATTCCTGAAGATTCGATTTACATCTGAACATTCGATTTACAATAATTGTGCTCATTTAGGCGCATCGGTTTGCGAGATCTTCATTTCTGAGGGCTCAAGCATTCGCGCGCGCCGTGGGGGAGCCTTGGCGGGAACCAATCACCGATTTGCTGAAGTGCGCGCCCTGATCTTCGATCTGGATGGGACGCTGATCGATTCGAAGTTGGATTTGGCCCATGCCGTGAACGCAACGCTCGCGCACATGAAGCGTGAGCCGCTATCGCCCGAAACAATCTACGGCTATGTGGGAAATGGAGCCCCGATGCTGGTCCGGCGCGCGTTGGGTGAAGGTTCGAGCGACGCGGAAGTGGACACTGGGCTCGCGCATTTCCTGAGTTACTACCGCGCGCACATGCTCGACAACACGGTGCCTTATCCGGGCGTGCGGGAAGGACTCGCGCTTCTCGAGCAGCATCCGATGGCGGTGCTGACGAACAAGCCGGTGCATTTCAGTCGCGCGATTCTGGATGGGCTTGGCCTGCTGCGCTATTTTCGCTACGTCTATGGCGGCAACAGCTTCGAAAAAAAGAAACCGCATCCGATGGGCACAGAAACACTGTTGCGCGAATTGGAAGCAGGGCCGCGCGAGGCGATGATTGTCGGCGATTCGGATGTAGACGTGCGAACGGCACGAAATGCCGGGACGTGGGCTTGCGGCGTGAGCTACGGGCTGGGCATGGAAGGAATGAAAGCCCACCCGCCGGATCTGATGCTCGATAGCCTGGTCGAATTACCCGGGCACCTGGGCGGGCAGAGCTAAGCGCCTGCGCCCGAGGTGCTGCCAGAACGAATCGATTCGACGGCCGTCGGTTCGTCCTTGTGAATTTCGAGGACTTTGTGAAGCGAGGTGCCGGTGAGGAGATCGTGGATTTTCTTGGAGAGGCTAGCGAGAGTAAACCTGCCTCCGGTTTTGCGCACGGCGCTGTGAGTCCTCACTAACTCGCCGATGCCTGCGCTATCGAGATGATCGAGCTCGATGCAATTCAAGATAATGCGATTGTTCCCCTTGTCGATCAGGGTGGTCACCACCTGGCGCAACATCGTATTGCCTTCGCCGAGCGTTACGCGGCCAACCACATCAATAATCGCAATTCCGTCCACTTCGCGAGTAGTCATCCGCAATTTTCGTGCCGGTGCGCTGGGAGCAGCAGGAGCGGCGCTATCGAGCACGCTGGTCGCGGTGGCCGCAACTTGTTGGGATTCGGTGCGCACCACAATTACCGAGCGTCCTTGCTTCAGCACCTCGACTAGCGTGGCGGCATCCTCTGACTGGTGACTCGCCGATTCGGGCGTAGATTCATCGTGCGCGATCGCTTTCGCTGCCGCAGAGCCGCCGCGAGCCCCGAGGTATCCAAAGAGAGCCGTGGCACCGACTCCCAGCGCATACACCTGGCCGACGCCGGGAACGAGAGCGAGCGCGATGGCAGCGGCTCCTGCCGCCATCCCCACCGTACCGCCGAGAAAACCGCCGGCAAATCCACCCACTTCTTTCGCGAAACTGGTCGCGTCGCTTTCTGAGCGCGTGAGGAAGACGATCGAATCCGCCGGCACCTTCCTGGCGATGAGGTCCTTCACCGCTTGCTCGGCACGATCTCGCGAAGAGTAGACTCCAATTGCGGTTTCCATGAAATTCCTCCTCTATACCGGTGGGTTGCCTTCGCCGGTGAGAAGCGGGCTCGCCAAGTTTATGGGCGACAATGACATCCGGCCGCGAACGCGGCAGGGACACACCCGCGGTAACGGAAGCGAGTACTAGACTAGAAAATCTCCGATGTCAAACCACCGGAAGATATGAAAGCCAGCCTAACTTTTTGTATAGGACTGCGAGTACCAGGTCCAGGTGCGGCGCAGACCTTCTTCAAATTCAACGACCGGCTGGTAGCCGAGGATTTTTCGCGCGAGCGAAATATCGGCTTGCGAATCGCGGATGTCGCCGGTGCGAGGCGGGTCGTATTGAGGTTGAATTTTCTTGCCCGTGATTTTTTCGAGCAGTCTTATCACCTGATTCAGAGTGATACGCGCGCCTGTGCCGCCGTTGAAAACCTTTCCGGAGGCTTCCTTAGCATCGCAGGCGCGCAGCGTTTCGTCCACGATGTTGTCGATATAGGTGAAGTCACGCGATTGTTCACCGTCACCGTAAATCACGGGCGGCTGGTCCCGAATTACGGCAAGCATGAAGCGCGATAACACGCCGGAGTACTGCGAGGTGGGATCCTGGCGCGGCCCGAAGACGTTGAAGTAGCGGACCGAGGCGTTCTCCAGGCCATAGCTGCGGCCGAAAGTCTGCGCGTAGAGCTCCCCAACGTATTTGGCGACGCCGTAGGGAGAAATCGGTTCCGGCTGCATCGATTCCGTCTTGGGAAGAATCGGAGTTTCGCCATAGGCCGCGGAAGACGCGGCATATACGAAGCGGCGGACTTTTGCGTCGCGGGCCGCCACGAGCACGTTGAGCGTACCGTCGATATTCACGTGGTTCGTGTCGAGTGGATCCTTCACGGAACGCGGCACGGAGGTTCGCGCTGCAAGGTGGAGAACGTAGTCGGCGCCTTTCACCGCGGACTCCACCGCGGCGAGCTCCGTGATACTGGCGATGCGAAGGTCTATCTTGCTGCGAACCGAGGAGAGATTGGATTCGCTGCCGGCGGAGAGATCGTCGAGGACAACCACTTCGTGGTTTCTGCGAACAAGTTCATCAACGATATTCGAGCCGATGAAGCCGGCGCCGCCCGTAACGAGATAGCGCATGCGGGGACTCTCCTGGGATTCCCGGTTGATGCGCGCCGAGATATTTGTGCAACGCGGAATCGGACGCGGTGGCCGGCGTGGTGCCGTTGGAGTACGCTTGAATATAGCCTAGCCGCTGGAAGCGGACAAGGAATGTGGCGACTTTACGAATTTGAAATGGCTCGGTTGACATCCAGGTTCCAGAAGGCTGTGCGCTCGGCACGGCTCATGTGGAGTGCGGGGGCTTGCCCCCGCTTTCCCAAGCACCGGCTTGCCGGTGCGGTTCTGTGCGTGGCGATCGTAGAGGCCTCTTGCTTTGGCGCGTTTGCAACTGCTTCGGAAAACGCCCAGTCGCCCGGGCATGCTGCAAAGAACGCATCCGCTGCGACTCGTGAAGCGCGCATGCCATTTCGTATCGGCGAGAAGCTCGATTATCGAGTGGCGTGTGCGAGCTTCACGAACGCAGCATCCATTGAACTCACGGTTCCCGAGCGCCGCGATTTGATGGGCTGGGGAACCTGGCATTTTCGCGCCTCGGCTCACACCCTGATCCCGATGCGCGCGATGATAGCGGTGGACGATCAATTCGATTCCTATACGGACGCGGCTACGCTCGAGAGCCGGCAATACGAAACATATTTGAACGAGATGGGAGAAAAGCAGACGGAAGTTTTTCATTTCTTGGCAGAAGGCCAACCCTCGCGAGGCCATGTGGCAGGAGTCGTGGTCACGCCCGGCACGCGCGATCCACTTGGCGCGGCATATGAGTTGCGGGGCGTGGATTGGGCGCAGACGCCAGAGTTTCGGGCGCCGGTTTATGACGGACACGATGTGTACGACATGCGGGCGCGTGTTGATGTTCCAGCCGAGACGGTAGCAGTGGCGGCAGGAAATTTCTCAGTATCGAAAATCTCAATTCGCTTGTTTCAACGTGGAAAGGAAATATCGGGCGAAAGCTTCACCGTGTGGGTGGCGAACGATGCGGCGCGAACGCCTGTGCTACTGGTAGCGGAGATGCCCTTTGGAAACCTGCGGGTGGAGTTAGTTTCAGCTGAGCAGTAGGGCATTTGAAATACGAAGCGACCAGCGCCGCGGCCTGAACCGCCGATACCCAGGTCTCGCGTTTCAACGCTTCCGGCGCCATCGGTCTGAACGCCGCGGGCAGCCGATTCAAACCCCTTCATTTCACCCGCGTGCACGCCTCCTGTGTATCATGCACCTCAGAAAAGAGGTGACCGACGATGGCGAATCAAGTTACGCGCCTTTTCCATTTTTGGTTCACACTGAATGGCGCTGTCGACCGCAGATCATATCTTGCCAGCGGCGTCGTGCTGATGATCGTCAAGTATTTGGGAGATGCTTGGATCGTCTGGCGAGCGACCGGCATTTATTGGGAGCCGGAAGACTATCTGCTGCATGTCCACTCGCTGCTGACGCTGGCTCTTCCTGGTGCGCCGAGTTGGCTGCTGCCCGTGCTCGCGCTTTGGGCGCTGCCCTTTATCTGGATTGGAGTGAGCCTCTCACTGCGGCGCGCGATCGACGCCGGCCTTTCGCCCTGGTTGACCGTGGCGTTTTTCATTCCATTCGTGAATTTCGTCCTGATGCTGGTTCTTGTAATTGCGCCCAGCTCTCCGAGCGCGAAGAACGCAGACGCGACGAATCCGGCCTTGCCGGCTGGGCGCCGCATGCCGGACGCAGCACTGGCGATCGGCGCCGCTTTGCTGCTTGCGGTAGCCGCCTTCGGTTTCAGCACGCTGCTGGTAAAGCAGTACGTGGCAGCGACGATCTACGGCACGCCCTTCGCCATGGGCGCGCTGGCCGGCTTTCTTTTCAACCGCAAACATCCCGGCGATCCGATGGACACGATCAAGCTGAGCACGTTCCTGTTCATCTTTACGGCTGGCGCCTTCCTGCTCTTCGCATACGACGGCGCCCTTTGCATTCTTATGGCCTTTCCGATTGCTTTCACAGTAGGTTTGCTCGGCGCATTTTTTGGAAGAGCCGTGGCGCTTTGCGGACGGCGCGCGATGCCGCCCGCGATTTCCGCGATGCTTGTGCTGCCGGTTTGTATCGCGCTCGAGCCGTCGCACATGACGGGAAAGATGTTGCGCGAAGTGAGATCTTCGGTGGAAATCAACGCGCCGCCTGATCGCGTGTGGGACAACGTCATCGCATTTCGCCCCATCATGGCGCCGCCCGATTGGATTTCGAGCTTGGGCGTGGCATATCCCAAGTCTGCGCATATCGAAGGCTCGGGCGTGGGCGCTGTGCGCTACTGCGTATTTTCAACGGGCGCGTTCGTCGAACCGATTACCGCGTGGGAACCCGCAACGCGCCTCGCGTTCGACGTGGCCAGTTCACCCGATCCGATGCGCGAGCTGAGTCCGTACAAAAATCTTTCGCCGTCGCATCTGCACGGTTATTTGCGTTCGCGCCGAGGCGAATTTCGGCTGGTCGAATTGCCGGGGAAACGCACGCGCCTCGAAGGCAGCACGTGGTATGAAATCGAAATGGCGCCCGAGGGCTACTGGCAGATGTGGAGCGATTTTCTGATTCATCGCATCCATACCCGGGTGCTTGAGCACATCAGAGCGGATACGGAAGCGGTCGTTTCCGTTCAGGCCGCTACGGCAGATTCGGTCTTACGATAGAAGGCATTCCTATATTGACTGCTTAGTTTTCCGGTACGACCCAATCATCCGGGGGGAAATCGATTTGCCAGAACTTGCCTGAGGGCTTGATGAACTCCACGCCGACCTGCATTTTGCCGCCTTGCGCGCCTCCAATATGCACCATGCGGCACTCGATCGATTGCTGAGTGGATTTATTCGAAAGCGTGACGTTCTGTTGCGCGGCGACTTGCGCCTCCAGTGCGATCAAAGCTCCGTGCGCGTTAACGACGAGGGTCCGCGTTTCTTCTTGGAAGTCCTGATTGTTCGCTGTTTTTCCGCTCACGAGAATGGGAACGCTGAGGAGGACGCGCATGCTCCGGCGGCGGCCAGGATCGGCCTTCCAGCCCGGCTTTGGTGACGTGGTGGCTCCCATGTAAAAACGATAGCTTTGGGAAACGTCGAGGGCAATGGGACTCTCTTACTAGAGGCAATTTAGGAGTTAACATCCAGCGAGGCCGCGCAAGTGACTGATAAAACTAGCAGTTAACTATCTTTTCGCGGTTCTGTTTCACGCGCCGAGTGGCGTTGCGCGTGTCCACCACAAGTTTGGCGTCGCGGGCGATGGCGTCGTAGTCATAGCTGGAATGATCGGTGGCGATCAGGACGCAATCGTAGCTGGCAAGGCGTTCGGGCGACAGGGCGACCGAGCGCATGTTGGAAAAATCGTAGTGGCGCATTTTGTGCAGGGCGGCGAAGTAAGGATCGTTGTAATCGAGAAGAGCGCCGCGAGCGGTGAGCAATTCGAGCAGTTTGAGTGAAGGCGATTCGCGGAGATCGTCAACGTCCTTTTTATAGGCCATGCCAAGCAGAAGGATTTTGGAGCCTTTTATGGATTTGCTGCGCTCGTTGAGCGCGGCAGCGAGTGCGTCCACCACGTGGTAGGGCATCGCCGTATTCACTTCGCCCGCAAGCTCGATGAAGCGCGTGGCGAAATCATATTCGCGAGCTTTCCATGACAAATAGTACGGATCGACGGGAATGCAGTGACCGCCGAGGCCGGGGCCGGGATAAAAGGGCATGAAGCCGAAGGGTTTTGTGGCCGCGCTGTCGATAATTTCAAAAATATCGAGATTCATGCGCAGGCAGAGCTGCTTCAGTTCGTTTACAAGCGCGATATTCACGCAGCGAAAAATATTTTCAAGCAGCTTCACCATTTCGGCGGCCCGGGTGGAGCTGACAGGAATCACTTTGGAGACGATCTGCGCGTAGAGGCCTGAAGCGGCGCGTCCGCTGGGAGGATTCACGCCGCCCACTACCTTGGGAATCTGCGCGAGACCGAAATGTTTGTTGCCGGGATCTTCGCGCTCGGGCGAGAAGGCAAGATAGAAATCGGTCGCGATATTCTGGGTATCGTCGCCGTGCGCGATAGGGCAGCGCAAGCCGTTCTTTTCGAGAATCGGCAGCACCAACTCTTCGGTCGTGCCCGGATAGGTGGTGCTTTCGAGGACGATGAGCTGATTGCGCTGCAGGTTGGGCGCGATGGCGCGCGCGGTGTTCTCGACGTAGCTCAGGTCCGGCTCGCGGCGCTCGTCGAGCGGCGTGGGGACGCAGATGAGGACTGCGTCCATTTCGCGAAGACGAGTGAAATCGGATGTGGCATCGAAATGCTTTGCATCGACATGAGCTTTGATTTTTTCGCCGGGAATGTGCTGGATGTAGGATTGGCCGGCATTCAGCTTTTCAATCTTGGATTGATCGAGATCGAACCCCGTGACGTGCTGGCCGACGTCGGCAAACCGGAGCGCGAGAGGAAGTCCCACGTACCCGCAGCCGATGATTCCGATCTTGATGCCTTTGTCAGCAAAAAACTCTGGTTTCCGCTCCACATCTACTCCTTGTGCCTGTCTGCCGGCGAGCAGATTAGAAAAATGCACTCAATTGAAATAGTAATGATAGCAGGGGTCCGAAAAGTCGGAAAGCAATAGGCGTTGAAGTCGCACCGGTGCGACTGGTTCGATTGTCAACCGCGACACGCTGGGCTATTCTCGCTTGCCGTGATCGACATTCATTGCCACATCCTTCCGGGCCTTGATGACGGCCCTGAATCGATTGAAATTTCAATCGCCATGGCGGAAATGGCGATCGCCGACGGCATTACGCATGTGATCGCAACGCCGCATGCGCACTCGGACCATGTTTTCGATCCCGTGAAAATCAAGGAGCGCCGCGACGAATTGCAGGCGCTTTTTGAAGGGCGCTTGATCCTGGCGACCGGCTGTGACTTTCATTTGAGTTATGAAAATCTCGAAGATATTCGCTTCGACCCGTACCGCTATACGCTGAATCAGAAGAATTATTTGCTCGTGGAGTTTGCCGACTTTTCGATTCCGCCTTCGCTAGACCAGGCGCTGCACAACTTGCAGCTCGCAGGCCTAGTCCCGATTGTCACGCATCCGGAACGGAACCCGCTGATTCGCGCGCAGCCCGAGCGGCTTTTCAATTGGCTGGCGCAGGGTTGCTACGGGCAGGTGACCGCGCAATCGCTGCTTGGCAAATTCGGAAGGTCGGCGCAGGAGTGTTCGCAGCGCTGGCTTGCGGATGGCGCGGTGCATTTCATCGCGAGCGACGCGCACAACGTGACGTCGCGGCCACTGCGTTTGAGGGGGACATTTGACTGGGTGGCGAAGACACATGGCGAGGATGTGGCGCGAGCGCTACTGGTGGATAATCCGCGCGCGGCATTCGAGGGGCAGCCTCTGCCCTTCGTACCAGAAATAAGCGACGATGCCTCGAACAAATCCGATTCGCGCGGTGCGCGGGGCAAGAAACGCTTCTGGTTTTTTTAATTCTTTCGATAGTTATTGCGCGAGAGCCTTCTCCAACACGTCCCCGATTTCCTGTTCGCTCACTTCGCCATCGGTGTCGTAGACGGCCTTTCCCGTCTTGTCGAGAACAGTGACGTGCGGAATCGAACCTGTGTAGTGGCTTTTTACCAGTTCGGATTGCGCCGATGAGAGCGGTTTGTCGAGGTCAACGATCACAAAGTTGACGCGACCGCGATACTTCTCGTACAGCGCGACCGTGCGGCGGGCCTGGCGCTTCGAGTTGTAGCAGCCTTCACCGTACATGAGGACGTAATTGACGCGATTTTGGGCGGCGCCGGCGTCCATATGATCGCCGGTGATCAGAGGGCCGTCGTTACTGTCGCTCGAGTAGTCGAGCTTGGGATTGATCTTGAGGTTTTCGCCTGCCTTCGAGGACGACACGGCAGGAAACAGAAACAGGAACAAATACGCGGCAGCGACCAGATAGATTCGCACGAAAGCTCCTCCATCTCTTGTACGCCGAACGGAGGCAAATGGATTTATGCGGGCGAGCGCATTCCTTTGATCGCGACCAGATCAAACCTTGTGGAGATCACGAGAACAACTCAATGACTTCTTCGTAGCGCTTGAACGGCGGTATCAAATAGGCTCCGGCGATTCCTTCGCTGCGGGCTGTTCGGGCCCAATCGAGCATTTTTCGGGCGAGCAGGAAACCGCGCGCGCGGGCGGCGTCTCCGGCAGATTCCATTTCTTTCAGCGTCGCGTCGGGAATTACGATGCCGGGCACTTCGTTGTTCAGGCGCAGGGCTTGCTTGTAGCTGGTGAGCGGCCAGAGGCCAACGAGCACCGGAATCGGTGATTTGCCGCCGAGGCGTTTCAAGAATTTCTGCCAGTGGGCTGGATCGAAGATCGGTTGCGTCATCGCGAAGTGCGCGCCAGCCTGGATTTTTGCTTCGAAGCGGCGCAATTCGTCATCTATATCTTCCGCGACGGGATTCACAGCGACGCCGATGGTGAAATTCGTGGCGCCGCCGAGCGCTTTGCCGGCCCAGTCTGTGCCTTGATTCAGCCGCGCGAGCACTTTGACGAGGCCGATGGAATCCACTTCGTAGACGCCGCTTGTTTCGGGATGATCGCCGAGCGATGGCGGATCGCCCGTGATCGCCAGGACGTTGCGCACGCCGCCGACGGCCCAGGCGCCGAGAAGCATCGCCTGGAGGCCGATGATGTTCGCGTCGCGCGTGGTGAGATGGGGAATCGTTTCGAAGCCATGGGCTTCAAGCGCGCCTGCAAGCACGAGCGCGTCCATGCCGACGCGGGCGAGAGTGCCGCTATTGATGTCAATCGCATCGACGTGGCCATTGGCCATCACGCGGCTCACCTGCTCGACGATGCGGTCGATGGAAACTCCTTTGGGAGGATCAATTTCGACGGAGACTGCAAATTGCTGCGCTTGCAATTTTTTCCAGAGCTTGCTTTCCGGCTCGCGAGTCTTGATGCGCTTTGTGCGCTCTTCAGGTTCGAGCACTTCGATGATGCTGGCCGCTTTTCCGCCTACTCCCGATTTTGATGGGCGCAGTTTTTTTACAGCGATCGCCATGGCGCGAATGTGTTCCGGGGTGGTGCCGCAGCATCCGCCGAGCAGTCGAACACCGAGTTCGGCCGCTTCTTCGGCAAACAGCGCGAAATATTCCGGCGAGGATTTCGGATAGACGATCCGGTCGCCGACGCGCTTGGGGAAACCGGCATTGGGCATGGCTGAGAGCGGCATGCCGATGCCGTTGAGTTCGCGTATCACTGGGAGCAGGTATTGCGGGCCCACGGTGCAGTTGGCGCCGACGGCCTGGATATTTTTCTGCTTCAACTTTTCCCAGGCATCCTGCGGGCGCATGCCGCCCATCGTGGCGCCTTCCTCGGAGTAAGTCATTTCGGCGACGATAGGAAGATTCGAGAAGGAGCGAATCGCGTCGATTGCAGTGAGAAGTTCGTCGAGATCGCTGAAAGTTTCGACGAGGAAGAGATCGACGCCTCGTTCTTCGAGAGCGCCGGCCTGCTCTTTGAAAATCGCGAAAATCTGGTCGTGAGGAAGGTCGCGAACCTGGCGCACGATTCCAAGCGGTCCGATCGAACCCGCGATCAGAACTTCGTGCTTGGCAGCCTCGCGAGCCTCACGGGCGATTTTGACGCCGCGATGGTTGAGCTCGGCAACGCGGTCAGCCATGCCGATCTGCGCGAGCTTGTGACGATTGGCGCCGAAGGTATTTGTCTCGATGACTTGAGCGCCGGCTTCGATGTACGTCTGGTGGACACGAAAGACGGACTCGGCGTCGGAGGAGTTGAGTTCGTCGACGGAGCGCTGAGGGCCAACGGATTCGTAGAGGAGCGAGCCCATGGCGCCATCGGCGACGAGGACGGCGTGTTTGAGCCGGTCGTTGAAATCTTCAATTCGCATTAAGTGTGTGGTTAGGCCCTCTCGTCGTTACAGCAAGGAGCAGGGAAACGAGTATTGTAGCATCCGTGCGCGCTGTAGACGCGACGGCAGGGCGAGGTCGGAAAGAGCCGGCAGGATGCCGGCGCTACAAGGGAGAAACCCAAAGAATGAGGCGTGGTCAGCGGGAGGTGATGGCGACTGGGTCAGTGCGGCGCCAGCAGTCGTAGATGAATTCCCAGTGTTGGTCGAGGCCGGCTTTGAAGGTGACTGTGGCGGAGCGCTTGGAGTCGTCGGTGTAGGTGATTTTGAAGTCGGAGACGGCTGGGGTTATTGAATGCAGCCATGCTTGAGCGTCTTTTTCGGAGTGGATTTCGATTGGGGATGGGGGCTCGGCGTGAGTGAGATGGTCGAGGAGGCAGATTTCGGTGGCTTCGCAGCATGGTCGCGTGGCAGGCGACTGCGCATGGCTGCGATTATCGAGACGCGTGATGAGGCTTTTGAGAACTTCGAGTTGGTCGGGCGGCGCTGGCAGCGTGGACCAATATTCAAGCAAGGGTAATGCGGCCGGGTCCTTGAGATGCTCGATGATCCAGTAATTCTTGGCGCGTTCAGGGTGCGCGTTGAAGAAGCGGAGGAGGCGGCGCGTGTCGTTACCCGAGACGAAATCGGCGAGATGGTAGAGCATGTGGTTGTAAACCCAGGGATCTTTGGGGCGGGCGCCGGATTCAAGCCACTGCAAGAGCGCATTCAGATCTGATTCGTCCATCTTTGGCTGCGGGGGGCGGCGACCGCCTTCGGGAAATTCCATGGGGACGAGAATGTTCACCGGAATCCAAATGTCCCAGTAATTGCGGTAGACGTAGTCCTGTCGCGCTTGCAGATTACCGTTTAGAAGTTCCCACTGAATATATTGCGAGGGTTCGGTCTTGAGGAGATCAAGAGCTGCCGGCGCGAATTTACGGCCGAAGCGGCCCCAGGCATTGATGACGATCTGGTGGCGCTCCCACACATTGGAGGTTTGGCGCGCGAGGCGGCTCCAGTAAGCAACGGACTTGGGCGAGCGCAGAGCGAGCGATTTGAGCGCAATTACATGTTCCATCATTTCGCACTCGGGCGTGTTCTTGCGAACGATAGCTTCGAGCGCTTGCACCTCGGCTACTTCTTTATTGGGATCGATGCTGGGCGCGAAAAAGCCGAGCCAATAGGCGGCCATCGCGGCGCGTTGGTCGCAACGGCCCTGAACGATAGCGCGAAGATTGTCGCGGTTACGATTGGCCGGGGGAATCATGTTCCAGCGATCGTGCATTTCGAAGAGGACGGGATAGTCTTCGTCAGCAATTGCTGTCTGGGCGAGATTGCTTTCCTGTCCGGCTTCCGCGTATTTCTGGATGAGGCCCACGGCGCGGGGCGTGCCGATATTGCGAAGCGCCGAGATCACGATGGCTTGTTTGTACTTGCCGCCTGTGAGGAGATGTTTTTCGAGGACGGCGGTGACTTGTTCCTGATTCCCGCTCATCACCATGGCGTAGACCATCGTGAAAACGGTTTCTTTGCCGTGGAAATCGGGCAGCGCGGGGAGAGTGGGGAACGCGTTGCTGTCAGGGACGAGATTATTCAGGACGCTATCGAGGACTTCGTTGTAGGGCACGAGTTTGGGAATGTCTTGCTGGAGGACGAGGAGTGCTGAGCGTGCGAGGATGTTGTCGATGTACTTGCCGTTGGGGTTTTCGGCGATATGCTGGATTTCAGCGAGGGTGATGTCCTGCGGGGCGCCGATTTGGATTGTGCGCAGCAAGCGGCGTTCGAGGGGCTCACGAGCGGCGGCGGATTTAGGGACGAACGCGAAAATAATTATGGTTAGAGCGAAAATCGTCCGGCATGAGGGCTGCGTAAGTTTGAGTGAGCTCGCCGGAGCGCGACGACTCAAGGCTTTTCTTCCGGCTGGACCCGGTACATCGCCGAGACAGAACCGGTGAAATGAACGGTGATGTTGCCGAGCAAGTCCTTCGAGGCATGGTGGGGCGCGCCACGGAAGTAGCTCAGCGTCCAGTAGGTGGCGGCAACACCGGGAATCAAAACCTGTTCATCCGAGCGCGCATTAAAATTTAGATTCTCGAGGTCCGGAGGCGGATCGGTGGTCTTGCAGGCATCTTTTGGGGCGGCGGTGGCGCACCACGTCTTCCAGGCGTCGGCGAGGCAGCGCTGTTGCATGGCGTGCGTGAACGAATCGAGATCGGTGACGCGGTAGAGAACGGCTTCCTCGCGGTGTCCATTGGCTGAGAGAACGGTTTCGCCGAAGCGGTCGAGACCGAGCTCAAGCAAGCGCTGGAGAATCGCGTCGACGGGCGCGGAGACGGAAAGCTCGACGTGAAGGCGCTGGATGATTTCGAAGGGTTGTCCGGGGTCGGACGAGCCGTAGGGAGCGGGATTTTTCAGCGTGCGGACGCGTTCGAGGAGGATGAGTTTGCCGTGATTTTCCTCGACGTATTTCGCGATGGCGGCCATTTGTTTATCGAGGTCGGCGGAGGTGTCGAGCGGTTTGAGACCTTGCACGGCGACGCCGCCGGCGATTACCGCCATTGAGGGCGCGATTTCACCGGTGCAGGAGCCGAAGAGCTGCGCGGGGAGTGATCCGCGGGAGGCGAGGCGTTCCTGGGTCATGCCGGCGCCGACTTGTACTTGCGCATGGGCGGATGAGGCTGCGCAGAGGCAGGTTACGGCGAGCACGAGAGCTGAGAGGCGTCGATTCATGGCCTATTTTATTGTTGTACGTGGGGCGGGTGGGGGTGTCAATGATTCGGGCGACGGAAGTGAGGGAGTGGTAAATCCGTAGGCGGCGTGGCTACCTTCGGAGCGACGAGTCGGTCCGATGGTGATTCTGCTTGCTGGGAAGGGTGTCTTCGAGGACGGGGAGCTGCGAGATATCTTCTTTTGCATGGTTTGCAGGGCGTGGAAGACGGTTTGGTAGGGGCGGGTGCTTGCTGTGGTGCAAAACGCTTGATAGGCTCTCGGACTGGAAGGTAAATCCACCGAAAGAAGGAGACGAGAAATGAAGTTTGGAATTGTGCTGTCTGGAACTCTCTTGCTCGCGTCAGGTTTTGTGCCTGTCAGCTCATATGGTCAGGCCACTGCTGATAATCCCAGCGTAACTGCCCAACTGGAGGCGGCCAAGCCGCTCGTGGCAAAAATTAAGAAAGGTGCCGTCGAGATGCAGTCCTACAGCTTGGTAAGCGGGCCGAGCTGGAATACCCACGCTGCGACTCTCGGTCGAATCAAGGAAGACGTAAATAAGTTGCAGGAAAACACACGCGGGTTGCAATCGCATCGAACAGTGGCTAGCCCCTGGCAGCAGGATGCGATCGATCGTATCACCGCACTCGCCAACGATTTGGCGACGAACATGAACAACGCTATTGATCACCTTAACAAAAACAAGACACGTCCCAGCTCGCCGCCCTATCCTGAATATTTGAAGACGAACACACGACTGGTTACCGCGCTCGGCGATGAAATTGACGCGACGATCGACGCGGGTGAGGCAAAGGCAAAGGAAGAGGCGCTGACAAAACAGCTTGATGATTCAGGAAAGTAAGCGGCGTGGAACAGAGTCGAAGCAGGGCGGCTTCCTTAACAAGAGCCGCCTTGTTTCGAATTCTGCGTTGCCAGGTTCTTCGCTCATGAGAAGTTGACCTGCTCCATGGTGAGATGGAAGCGCGTCGCGCCGCAGTATTAGCGGGATTGGGAGACTAGGCCTGAGATTGTGTCCATCAGGTCGAACTTGGTTAGGACTTCTAGTTTGCCTCCGGGCATTTCGACGAAGACGGCGGGGCTGTCGTGGCTGAGGATGTGCGTGATGCGCTCGACGGGGGCGGTGGCAGGGACTTGCGGCAGGGCGGCGCCCATTACTTCGCGGATTACGAGTTTGCGGAGATCTTTTCCCTGGAGGGCGAGATTTAGGATTTGGTCTTCGAAGACGGTGCCGATAGGGTGGTTATCGTCTTCGAGGACGGGGAGCTGCGAGATATCTTCTTTTTGCATGGTCTGCAGGGCGTGGAAAACGGTTTGATACGGGCGAACGATGACGAGGTCGCGCGATTTTCCGTTTTGATGCTTCACGCGGATTACGTCTGCGGCCGAAATTGCGACTTCGGCGTCGACGTAACCGTGCTCTTGCATCCAGCCGTCGTTGTAAATCTTGCTGAGGTAGCGGGTGCCGGAATCGGGGAGGAAGGCGACGACGAAGTCGCCCTTCTTGCCATTTTTCGCCAGACGCAGGGCGCCGGAGACGCAGCCGCCACCTGAGCCGCCCGTGAAAATTCCTTCTTTTTTCGCGAGACGGCGGGCCCAGACGAAACATTCTTCGTCGTTCACCTGGATAACGTCGTCGACGATTTTCAGATCCATGGTGCCGGGGAAGAAATCTTCGCCGATGCCTTCGACGACGTAGGTGGTGGCCTTGCCGACTTTGGCTGACTTCACAAAATCGTAGTAGAGCGAGCCGACGGGATCGACGCCGATGATTTTGATGTCGGGATTTTTTTCTTTGAGGTAACGGCCCACCCCGCTGATCGTGCCGCCTGTGCCCATGCCGCAGACGAAGTGCGTGATTTTTCCTTCGGTGTCGTCCCAGATTTCAGGGCCGGTGGTTTCGTAGTGGGCCTGCGGGTTCATGGGATTTTCGTATTGGTTCGGGTAGTAGGAATTGGGAATTTCGCGCGCGAGTTTTTTCGCGACGGAGTAGTAACTGCGCGGATCTTCGGGTTCGACGGCGGTGGGGCAGACGATCACTTCTGCGCCGAAGGCTTTCAGAAGGTCGATTTTCTCGCGGGACTGCTTGTCGTTGATGGTGAAGACGACTTTGTAGCCGCGTGTGACGGCGACGAGCGCGAGTCCCATGCCCGTATTGCCGGAGGTGCCTTCGATAATGGTGCCGCCCGGTTTCAGAACGCCGCGGCGCTCGGCGTCGTCAATCATCCATTTGCCGATGCGGTCTTTTACGGAGCCGCCGGGATTCATGTAGTCGGCCTTGACGTAAATTTCGGGCTCGAGGCCCTTCGTGAGGCGATTGAGGCGGATGAGGGGCGTGCTGCCCATGGTTTCGAGGATGTTATTGCACTTCATGTGCGGGTCTTTTTCCTCCGGCGAACTGAAAACACAGCTTAGAGAGTTCGGAAAAATCTGTCCAGCGCAGTTTCGGAAGGGTGTTCCCAGGTCTCAGAGAACGAAAGCTGCGTGCGTGATATTCTTTTGGCGTGGCAATCTTGATGGCAATTGCGGGAGAGTGAAATGGAACGACAAAATATTTCGTCTGGGACGCCCTGGGAACCGATTGTGGGTTACTCGCGGGCGGTGAGAATGGGACCGTATATTCACGTGGCCGGCACGACGGCCACGGATGCTGGCGGGAAAGTGGTTGGGGAGAAAGACCCTTACGCGCAAACCGTGCAGACGATCCGCAATATCGAGTCGGCGCTGACGAAGGCGGGCGCGAAGCTTTCGGACGTGGTGCGAACGCGGATCTTCGTGGTGAATATTGGGGATTGGGAGAAAATAGGACGAGCGCACGGGGAATTTTTCGGGCAGATTCGGCCGGCGTGCTCGATGGTACAGGTGAGCGGCCTCGTCTCGCCCGAGATGCTTGTGGAGATTGAAGCAGATGCGATCGTGGCTGGTGAGGAGAAGATATCGCAAAAATAGCCGTCAATGGTAGCCGTCGATCGAAGAGACAGGGCGGACGGTCGTTGTAACAGAATATTCACAATGCGGTCGAGCTGTTTTCGCTAGAATCCGGGTCCTATGCCGAAAGAAAATCTACAAGTTGTAGCGGTTGCCGGGGCGCGAGACGGTCAGCGCGTGTTGCATCTTAAGGGACCCCTGAACATTCAAACCGTATTTATCTTTCAGGATGCGATGCGTACGGAGACGGGGCCTGCGCTTGTGCTCGACTTCAGCGATGTGGAGTTCATTGATTCGGCGGGGCTTGGAGCTCTGGTTGCTGCGCACGTGGGCGCGCAAAGAGGGATGCGCAAGCTCGCCTTCGCGGGAATGAACAAGCAGGTTACGGCGCTTCTGGACATGACCCACGTCTCGCAACTTTTCAAAGCGTATCCGACGATCAAGGACGCGGAGGCGGCGCTGGCTTAATTTTCAGGCGTGCGATTCCTTTAGCGAAGGAGCGGTAGCTCGTTCGGTTTCGGGCAGCTTTGGTTCCACCCACTTCAGCACACCTCGTACGATAAAGACGTTCAGGAAAATTGAAATTAGCGATGCGGCGAGAGTGGCGGTGAAAACCTCGTCGCCAACCATTCCGGATTTGCGCGCGACTTCCACGAGGATGAAGGAAAGTTCGCCAATTTGCGTGAGTCCGGCTGCCACGGCGATGGCAGTCCATTTCGAATAGCGGAAGATTCTCATCACCGCGAACCAGATGCCGAATTTTCCGACGACGATCAGAAGCAGCATGATGCCGAGGAGGGGAAGATTGTGGACGATTACGGTGGGAACGACGAGGGTGCCCAGCGAGACGAAGAACATGGCAACAAAGGCGTCGCGCAGGGGCAGGAGCTTGGTGTGAGCTTCATGCAGGTCGTGCGAGCCGCTGATGGAGACACCGGCGAGAAAGGCGCCTAGCGCGACGGAAAAACCGAGTGTTTGCGCAAGTGCTGCGCAAGCAAGACAAATCGCGACCGCGACCAGCAGGAAGATCTCTGGATCCTCGGTGCGGCGCGCGCGACGAAGAAGTCTTGGCACTACCGTCAGTGCGAGGAATGCAAGAGGCACCAGTAACAGAGATGCTTTGCCGAGCGTCCAGGCGATTTTTTGAAGGCGGCCTTCGGAGGGGCCGTTGAAGACGGGAAGGACGACGGTCATGAAAACGACCGCGAGATCTTCGACTAGCGTGATGCCGATCATCACTCGGCCATAGGTGGTGCCGAGGGCGCCACGATCGGTAAGAAGGCGTGCCATCACCATCGTGCTTGCGACGGAAATCGTGGCACCGACAACGATGCCCTGCGCCATGCTCCACCCGGCGAGCCAGGAAGCAATCAGAGCGAGCGCGATCGACATCGCAATGCCGAGCGTTCCCCCGCCGATTGCCACCCATTTCACTTGCATCAGGTCTGGAATCGAGAATTCCACGCCGATGGAAAACATCAGCAGGACAACGCCTACTTCAGCGAATACCTCGAAAGTGTGCAGGTCGGAGAGTTGAGGGCCGGGAGTGAAAGGGCTGATGACGACTCCACCGACCACGAAGCCGAGGATGAGAGGCAGCTTCAGTCGCCAGGCGAGCAGGCCGCCCAGCGTGGCGGCCAGGAACACATACGTCAAATCGCGAAATAGAATGGGATCCGCTTCCATATTTTCCCCGGGAACTGTGCTTAGCCTCTTCTTTGCAACGGGCAATACTACTCCAACAACTGCGGCCGGCATCTAAGGGTTTTGGGCTAGGGCCGATAAAATTTTGGAAACATCGCCTAAAGGTAGTGGCCGGTGGGATGTGGCTGGATGCGATAGAATGGCCGTTTAATGGAACGTTTTTATCGAGCGACGATGAAGATCGGCGGAGGCACGCTATTTGGGCGCCTCGCGTTTGGATTTCTGGTGGTGTGCGCGATCGGCATCGGCGCGGCGGCTGGGGTTCTCTTCGTCTATTCAAGCGACCTGCCTGAGATTCATGCGCTGGAGGATTACCGGCCGGATGTCGTCACGGAGTTGTACGCCGACGACGGCCAGTCCATTGGAACTTTCGCACTGCAACGCCGAATTCTGCTGACCTACGGCCAGATTCCCAAAGTGCTGCGGGATGCAATTTTCACCACGGAAGATCAGCACTTCGAAGAGCACTTCGGAGTGGATTTTCCGCGAGTGCTGGAGGCGGCGTGGCACGACGTCCGCCATCACGGGATGAAAGAAGGCGCCAGCACGCTGACGATGCAGCTGGCCGGCGGCCTTTTCCTGAATCGCGCGGATCGCAGCCTTCACCGCAAGTTGCAGGAGACGATTCTGGCAATCGAGATCGAGCGCCACTATACGAAGGAACAGATTTTCACGATGTACTGCAACCAGATCTATCTAGGTGCGGGGAACTACGGGTTCGAGGCGGCGTCAGAATATTACTTTGGCAAGCCTGTCGGGCAGCTGACTCTTCCCGAGGCTGCAACGCTGGCCGCGATCATTCGCGGGCCGATCTATTCTCCAATTGTGCATCCGGAGCGGGCGCTGGCGCGGCGGAACCTGGTGCTGTCGCTGATGGCGCACGATCGGAAAGTGACGCAAGCGCAAGCGGCGGCTGCGACTAAAGAGCCACTCGGTCTGCATGTGTCGTCGGCGCGCAACGATTTCGCGCCCTATTTCGTCGAGGACATACGGCAGTACCTCGAGCACACGTATGGGACGGCGGCCGTTCACGAACAGGGCTTGCGCGTATACACCACGCTGAACGTTGCGATGCAGAAAGCAGCGGAGCAGGCCGTGCGGGATGGATTGCACGCCTACGATCGCCGGCACGGCTGGCGGGGAAATTTGCCAAACATTTTCACGCAAAACTCCGGCTCGCAAAACTCCGGCGGGCCGAATCCCTCCGCCAAGCTGGACGCCTATCAAAATGAGGAGTGGCGCGGCACGCCCGCGAAGGGCGATTACCTTCCGGGATTGGTAACGGCGGTCGAGCCGACATTCGCGACCGTGAGGGTGGGCACGTATCACGCGATGCTCACACCGGCGGATTTCGCGTGGACTGGGAAGAAATCGCCGTCGCAGCTTCTGAAAGTGGGCGATGTGGTTGTGGTTTCGATCAAGGAAGTGGCGGGCTCGACGCTACACGTGCAGCTTGAGCAACAGCCCGTGGCGCAAGCTGCCTTGCTCGCCATAGATAACCCGACGGGTGAAGTGAAGGCCATGGTGGGTGGATACGATTTCGACCAATCGAAATTCAATCGGGCCACGCAGGCGGTGCGGCAGACGGGCAGCTCGTTCAAAGTGTACGTCTACGCGACGGCACTGGAGCAGGGAGCCTCGCCATTCGACACGATCGTGGATGAGCCCGTGACGTTCCGCAGCGGCGGCCAGAACTACTCGCCAAAGAATTACGACATGAAATTCGAGGGGCGCATCACGTTGCGGCGGGCGCTGGCGGATTCGCGCAACGTGCCGGCGGTGCGATTGCTCGAGCACGTCGGCGTGCAGAACACAATCGATATGGCGCGCCGGTTTGGAATCACGAGTCCGCTTCCACCCTATTTGCCGCTGGCACTTGGCGCCGCCGACTTGTCGTTGCTGGAGCACACATCCGCGTTCACTGTATTTCCTGATGATGGGATCCACATCGAGCCGCATGATATACGCCGCGTGACTTCGTACGATGGTGCAGTTCTCGAAGAGCCGCGGCCGAATGTGAGGGATGTTGTGCAGCCCGATGTGGCGCGGACGATGACTGCGATGCTCGAAGAAGTTGTACAGTTTGGAACCGGTGTGCGCGCGAAAGAGCTGGGACGCGTTTCAGCGGGGAAGACCGGCACGACAAACGATTTCACAGATGCGTGGTATATCGGATTCACTCCCCACATCACAGCGGGTGTGTGGGTAGGGAACGATGACAAACGCATATCGCTCGGGAAAAAGGAAACAGGAGCGCGCGCGGCCCTGCCCATCTGGCTCGAATTTATGCAGCAGGCGGTGCAGGTCTACCCGGTCACAGATTTTCAGAATGTGGTGCCGCTCGAGAAGGAAGCGGGAGGACATCAGGTGAAGGTGGACACCCCGGACACGGCGCCGCCCGCGGATGCAGCCGAGCAGGGATTGACGCAGACGCAGGCTTTGCCGCCGGCTAAGGCGCCCGCCGCGCCGCCGTCAGCGGTGACGCCAGCCGCCGCGAGTGCTGTGGTGAAGCCGTTAGAGAAAATTTCGGCGCCCAAGCCGAACTAGCTTTCGCATTTCTTGCCGCGACAAACAAAACTCAAAAATCAGAACGTCGACTCGAAGACACGGAACCGCTGTTCCAACTCCCATTGTTGCCGAGCGCGTTCGCTTGATTGCAGGAATACAGCGCAATCGGAGGTGGGGTTTTCCGCGCCGAGAGAATCCTGCGAGCAGGCTGCATTCGAGCGGGAGAAATCATCCGGCGCCGCCCAAAGACTCGGGCCCGGCAGAAACGCGTGCTCGAGTCCGGTGCGCGCCAGTTTTTTCAGGTCGGCGTAGCGCAGATTGTAGGTTTGAACCGCGCGAACGTATTCGTGGGTGAGATCGATGCGCGAGACGCCTTCGTCATCGGTCGAAAGCGCGACGGGCACGCCAAACTTGCGATAGAGCGGGAACGGATGCGAATTTCCTGCAACGCCAAGAATCACGTCGTTGCTGGTAAGGTTAATTTCGACCATCACGTGTTTCGCAGCCAGCTCCTTCATTAAATCGGTGGGCCGATTTTCATACATCACATCTACGCCGTGACCGATGCGCTCGGCATGTCCTTCGTCCACTGCGAGGCGCACATGACAGCAGAGGCCTTCATAGGTGACGAGCCCCGGCGCAATTTCTCCGGCATGCAGAGTGATGCGAACCTTCGGATAAAGCCCGTGAAGAAAATCGACCATGCGCATTTGCAGCGCGAAATCGGTCATTGAAATATATCCGTCCTCGGGCATCACAAAATTGATGCCGGGGACACGCGGATCAACCGACGCCACTTCGAACCCGAGCAGCGCTTGCGCGAATACCTGCTGTTTCGGGAAACCGCGAAGCACCTGATAAAGGAAGCGGATTTCGACATTGCAGCCCGGCGAAGCATCGGGCTGCCCGCAATGCTGGCGCTCGTTTCGAAGTTTCTCAGCGCGATCCCAATGGGCGCGAGCAACGGCGACGTCATCGCGCAGGCCGCGATCGAGCAGCGCCTGTCGAAATTTGGCGAGATCATCCTGCCAGCCGAGGTCATTTGCGATCTGGATCGTGTGGACGAAGGGCGGCGTGTCCATCAGTTCGAGGTATTGCTCGTTCTGCGCGGCGGCGCGAGAGGAAACTTCGTCGAGCCATTCGCCGGTGTGGCGCGGATCGACAATTTGGAATTTCGCGAACGCGTCGAAGAAATGATCGTGGCCGCTCACGCCCGCGGAAGGAACGAAGGAGCGCATTGAGAACGCGTCCACAAGCGAATCGTAGAGATGCTGATTTTCAAAAGCGCGCGAAACCGCGGAGTGGCCTTCGCCACAAACAGGCTGCGGAGGGATGCTACGCGTCATCGCGTCGGTCTTGAAGAAGGAAAGAGTATCGAGATCGACGCAAAGTTTGTCGTCAGCGCCATCGCGAATCCAGGATTCCGCGTAAACAGCGCCGGCCAGATGATTGTGAAGGTCGGCGCCTTTAGGCATGCGCACGAGAAAGTCGCGCAGCTCGAGCGGATTCTGGCGGACGGACTCGAGCGCGCGAGCAGCGCGCTGTTCGGCGATGGAGCCGGAAGCGACTACCGGCGTTGGGCTGGCTTTCCGAGCGGTTGACTGTGCAAGGATCGAAGCAGGAGTGGCTAAGAAAAGCAGTATCGAGAACGTTCCAGATAGTCGCGAACAGTTCAAATCGGTGGATCGCATCGCTTCGCACGTCCTCGCAGTTTGTGATTGTGGACGAACTTTACCATGCCGGGCGATTCATTTGCGGCTGAACGGATCCCACCCATGAGCCTCAACGGGCGTCGCGGAGCCGTCGTCGTTGACGAGCAGGATTCTACGGCCCGGTGTGATCTCACCGATGCAAGTAAAGCTCGAAAAATCTGGCGCACGCCGAAGCCTGTTCACACGCCGACGAGGAACCGTGATGAGCAAACCATAGTCGTCCCCGCCATGAAGCGCCAGTTGCAGGGGATTCAATTTTAACTTCCTGGCCCCGCGGAAAAGATCCGCTGGGATCGAAACGCATGGCACGCGTGGGGCTTCGATGCGGGCACCCACCCGGCTGGCGGCGCAGAGGCGGGTGAGATCGGTCGAGAGGCCGTCGGAGATGTCCATCATTGCGCTTGCGGTCTGGTTCCGGGCGAGCCACTCGCCAAGCTTCACCGGGATTTGAGGGTAGAGATGCTGCCGCAACGGTTCTCGAACTCCGCTCCGGCGCGCCAAATTCGCTCGCACAAGTTCCAGGCCAAGCTGGGCGCGACCCAGCTTTCCGGTAACATAAATAAGGTCGCCCGGACGGGCACCTGATCGCTGAATTGCTCGGCCGCGAGGGACTTCGCCGAGCACGGTGATGCTGATCGAGACTGACCCGCTCTTGGTTGTATCCCCTCCGATGAGGCGCATCCCGAGATAGCGAGCCGCGCGGCCCATTCCTGCGAGAAACGCGTCGAGCCATGTTCCAATTCGGAACGCTGGTAGTGCGAGGGTCATTAAGAAATATTTAGGCGACGCGCCCATCGCAACGAGATCGCTGGCAGCGCGGACCAAGGATTTGTAGCCGACGGAGTCCGCGGGATGCGCTTTCGCCAGAAAATGGACTCCTTCTAAAAAGGCGTCGCAGCTCAAAACCCAGTCATTGCGGCCCCCAGGAGACAAAACTGCCGAATCGTCGCCAATTCCTAGACGCAAGGCACCGGGAGCGCGATGTCCCAAAATGGAAGGGACCGCGCGGGCGATTTTTTCGACCAGTTGGTCTTCTTTGTGCATGCCTGAACTTCAGTACAGTTGTGGCAGTGTTCGCCGATAGGGTAAGGTAGTACCAGCAGCATTATAGACTTAGGGTGGAGTGAGAAAGCAAAGGCCCGAGCGCGTCTATGCAAAACGGGAGATTGAGGTTGACGGCAGGCGACATGGTCTCTACAATCCATGCGGTTTCGGACCAAAGCTCCCGGTTCAGACTTCTGAGGGGAACGGCTAGCCGTGGCGAAGGGCGCGCGGCGTTCGGCCAACTGGTGCACAACTAATTCTGGACAAAAACAGACGATGAAAGGCAAGTCATACACGTTTTTTATTGCCTCAAGCGCTTCGGGCGGCATGCGGCGCCTGCGGGTGCCTTTCTACGTACTGAACCTGCTGATGGTGCTGGCCATCGTTGGCGGGATCACCATTCTGGCCGGTATCGGCTCCTATTCCCGGATGCTGCTGAAAGCCACGAATTACAATTCGCTTCGCCGCGAGCAGGACAATCTGAAGCAGCAGTACAAGCAGCTTCAGACAGAAGTGAAGGACACGAACCAGCGCCTGAACTCGCTGCAATCGCTGGCTAGCGAAGTGGCGATGGCTTACGGTCTGAACCGCTTCCAGCAGACTCCTTTTGCGATTACCGACGTCACCGAAGGGACGACCGCGGAGTTCCAACAGACACTCGACGAGTTCAGCTATCTTGAAAAGAACGCCTCGCTGGTGACGGTTTCGAACGGTGGATTGCGGCTGATGCCTTCCATGCAGCTTAGCGCTCTTGGAATCGTGCCGACGCTGTGGCCTGTGGTAGGTGAAATCACCGGTCATTTTGGCGAGCGGCTCGATCCGTTCAGCGGTGAGGGCGCGTTTCACGCCGGGATCGGACATTGCCTCGCACTATGGCGACGGCGTGCGCGCTTCAGCTGACGGGATAATCACGGTAGTCGATCGGCGCGCGGGGTATGGCAAACTTGTCGTAATCGATCACGGATTCGGCGTCACCACCTGGTACGGCCACCTTTCGAATTTCAACACTCAGGTAGGAATGCACGTGAAGCGTGGCGATGTGATCGGCTACGAAGGCGCTAGCGGGCGTTCCACCGGCCCGCACCTGCACTACGAAGTCCGCATCTACAATACGCCTGTGAATCCGTGGCGTTATCTACGGAATATACCTACCGCGGTAGCCGCTGCAGATTAGTCTAGCTAGACCCGCCAGATTTTTCCCTCGAATTGCATCTCGAAATGAAAATCAGATTCGTGGCAGACCTTTCAGCAATATTCCCGCCAGCGCTTACTCGTGTCGAAGCGCGATGATCGGCTCGAATGCCAACGGCGCTGCGGGCGGGAACGTAACAGGCGAGCAGAGCTGCAGCGAAGAGAGCAGCCGCAACGGAAAGCAATGTGAGCGGATCTGTGGGGCTGACTCCGTAAAGGACGCCCCGCATTAGCCGAGTGGCTGCCAAGGAGCCGGCGAGACCAGCCAGCACTCCAATCGCTGTAAGTTTGAGACCCTGCAGCAATATCAGGCGGCGAATATCTGCGGGTTGAGCTCCAATGGCGATGCGGATGCCGATCTCATGGCGGCGAACGCTCACGGAATATGCAATCAGCGCGTAGAGGCCGATCGAGGAAAGCAGCAGCGCGACGGAGCCGAGAAACAACAAGCAGAAACAGAGTGAGGCGCTTGGGTCCGAACGAGTCGGCGACGACTTCGTCCATCGTGCTGACGTCGTAGATTGGCTGCTCGGCATCCACCGAAGCGATGGCTTTTCGTACCGCGGACGTCAGTTGAGCGGGGTCCGTTGTGCTTCTCACGACAACCGCCATGATTCGTGGGGCGGTGTCTTGCTGGTCGAGCGGGAGATAATCTCTGGCCGCACCGGTGCTTCGAGGACTCGCGTTTGCTTCACATCCGAAACCACGCCGACGATTTCGAGCGAAGCATCGCGCGTATCGGTGCCGGTAAAAGCATCACGACGCCCGAATAATTGCCCCATCCTGATCCGGTGACCTACGGCGTCTCCCTTGGGCCAAACTAGGCGAGCCAGCGTCTCGCTGATTACAACCGAGCGCGGGGCGCCGCGGCCGTCTTGCTCCGATAGTGGGCGCCCTTGAAGCAAGCGAATCCCCATGGTGCGGAAATAACCGGGACTGACGACGCGCAAATTCGCGTTCTCGGCGCCGCGAGCATCTTGCTCGGGGCGGCCTTCGATCACGAAGTCCTGCGACGTGAGGTCTTCGGTGCGATCTATCATCGGACGCCCGGAGACAACGGCGGCGCTTTCCACGCCGGGAAGAGAACTGATGGATTCAATGGCGCGATCGAAGAATTGTGCGATCTGTTCGGCTCGCGGGTATTTCGTTTCGGGCAGTGATATCGAAAAACTCAGCAGGTGATCCGGCCGAAAGCCGAGGTCGATTCCTTCGAGATGCTTGTAGCTCTGAACCATCAGCGCCGCGCCTGCCAGCACAATTAGCGAAAGCGCGATTTCAACAACTACCATCAGGTCGCGCACCGAGCGTCCTGCTCGATCGCCGCCGATCTTGCCGCTCCCTTCCTTCAACGCCACGACGAGATCTTGCTTTGAGGCTTGCCACGCCGGAACAGATTCCGAAAAGCGCACCCATCGCAACAGCCACCGCCGCCGCAATCGCCAGCACGGCCGGATTGATGCGAATCAGTTCCGGTGCGACGTCGAGGTATTCTTCAGGGATGAGATGGACGAGGAGGGGCAAACACGCGATCGCTGCGAGAACCCCTAAAATGCCGCCGGTGAGCGAAAGCACGAGGCTCTCGGTCAAAATCTGCCGCAGCACGCGCCGTTGGCCAGCGCCGAGCGCCAGTCGCACGGCGATCTCGCGCATCCGTACAGTGCCGCGCGCCAGTAGAAGGACAGCTACGTTGGCGCAGGAGACCAGAATCAACAATCCCACAGCGAAAGCAAGCACCAGCAAAGCGGGTTTCACGCTGCCGTTGACGGCTTCTTTCACATTCCAGACACGCAGATCCCAGCCGCGATAATCCGGCATTGTGGCGCCGTATTGCTCTTCGAGTTCTTTCGCGAGCACAGCCAGACGTGCATTGGCCGCCTGCTCGGTGACTCCTTTGCGAAGCACGGTAATAATCCAGCTGCGCCGATCCGTGCGATTTGAGTCCGAAGGATTGAGCTGGAGGGGAATCCAAAGCTCTCCGCCCCATAGATCGAAATGCGGGAGGCATGACGCCGATTACCGTATAGGCCACGCCGTCTAGGCGAATCGGCTGGCCAAGAATGTTTGGATCGGATGCGAAGCTTCGCTTCCAAAGCTCCGTGCTAAGAACGACGACGGGTGGTCCGCCTGGACGATCTTCCTGCTCCGTGAAGCTGCGGCCAAGAATTGGCGCGACGCTGGGTCATTGAGATGCCATTGGCAGTGACGCGGGTACCGAGAATGCGTTCGGGATAGTCGCCTCTGGTGAGATTGAAGCTATCGCCGTGAATTGCCCCCACAGCCTCGAAAATATCGGTCAGGCGCTTTACGTCGAGCATTTCCGGAACGGAAAGATAATTGACGAACATCTTCTGGCGTGGCGAGTAAGCGTGGACAACATCCCAGCGGTCAACTACCGGATACTTGCTGTAGATCAGGCAAGCATCGATCAGGCTGTAAACGGCCGTAGCCGAACCGATTCCAATCGCGAGGATCGTAACGATCACGGCTGAGAGCACAGGCGTTCGCGCAATAAGGCGCAAGCCGTAGCGGAGATCCTGAACGAAGTCTTGAATGAAGCGCACACCGCGGGAATCCCGGCACTCTTCTTTGAGCTGTTCGACGCCGCCTAGATTCTTCAGGGCGTTGGCCCGCGCTTGTTCTGGATCAGTTCCGGAGGCAATATCTTCGGCGATTTGCTGGTCTAAATGAAAGCGGAATTCTTCGGCGAGTTCCTGATCCAGGCGATCGCGCAGGAAAAGCGCACGAAGGCGATGAACGATCTTCGCGGGCCAACGCGTGTAGACAGGCGGCTGCATCAGGAAGTCCTAAGCACCAAACCAATCGCAGAGGAAAGACGTTCCCAATTGGCTTGCTCTTCGCGGAGGTATTTGCGGCCCGCTGCGGTAAGCGAATAATATTTGGCGCGGCGATTATTTTCCGACTCGCCCCATTCCGCGCGAATCCATCCCTTGATGCTCGAGACGATGCAACGCCGGATAAAGAGCGCCCTGGTTTACCTGGAGAACGTTGTCGGAGATCTGGCGAATTCTCTGGGCGATGGCCCAGCCGTGGCATCGGACGGAGCGCGACAGTCTTGAGGATCAGTAGGTCAACGGTGCCTTGGACGAGGTCAGTTGGCTTGCTCAATTGCTCGATACTCCCCTCAGTGCATGACAGGAAGGCTAGCACGGCTCCTGTCAATGAGCAAGGGGAGAGGCGGGATGCTCGCCCAGCATTTCAGGGGTGATATCGAGACGGAGGCGGACCCAGCGGTCTTGGCGCGTGATGTTCAACTGGCGGATGAGGGCCTGCACAAAGGCTGCTTGCTCCTTTGTCATTTGCTTAAGGGCTTTGGGGTCGGAGAGCGCCATGGAGCCGACCATCCGGAATCCGTCGAGAAGAGTCGAAATCTCGAAGGCGCTTTTCACCGAGTCGCATTCGGCATCGAGAGCGGCGGCGATGTCATTTCCGGCAGGTTTTCCCGCGAGCAACAAGCCGCGAACACTGCGAGCCAATTTCTCGAGCTGCGGCGCGTTGGCAAAATTCGCGTAGAAACTTTGCGGTAGATTGTCGGTGCGGGCTACCGCGAAAATGGGAGCGCCTGCTACCCGATTCAAACGCGCCTTCATGACCGGGTCGCGTGGCGACGGGCTCAAGGATTCGGCCAGCAAGCGGCGCGCGTTGTTTCCACTGGCGATCGCGATCCGCGTCGGCGAGAGAAACTGGAAGGAGACGGTAGGGTTGCCGGGGACTTCATATACCGGCGGATTTGTAGACGGCACGATCTTGCCAGTGCGCAACGCATAGGCTTTGATTTTTTGTTGATCGAAGCGCCCATCCGCGACCGCGAGCACCCGATTCTCGCCGATGCCGTTTCCAGGTTCGACTGCGAAGCTGTGAGGCCAGAAGGCGATTGCTGTCTTGTCCAGGTCGCGCGTGTAGTCGAAGCCGGTCTGGCGAACGAATTCATCGTATTCGCGATCAGCCTCGTGTCCCGGCGACGTGAGGCCAAGCACTCCAGCGAGAGGAGAGTTTTTCAGTGCGCGCAACGCTGCTACGTCTACATAGCCGACAGCAGGCGCGTCCGCCGGCAGTTCGCTGAGCAGATCCGGAGGAGCGACAGCAGTAATTCCTGGAAGTGATGGTGGAGGTGGCGGACCAAGCGGAGCGCCCGGACCGGCCTGACCGGTTGGACCGCCCGTTCGGTTACGGTAGAAATAAAAACCGATACCACCTGCGATCAATACGACCAGGACGATGACTGCGATTAGAGCTCGATTCGTCGAAGAAAGAGTCAAGCAGCGAGTATAGAGTTTAGGACGAATGGGTGTAAAGTTCGCGGCGCGAAATATGTTGTGTAGAATAGTAGGGGTTGGGTTCTGCTTCGAGCGGCGGCAACCAAACTGGCATCAGAACCTTCCAATTTGTATCGGTGACGCGCACAGTGCGGCAGAGATGGTTGTCATTGAAATGGAACGTAAAGCGGCTCGCCCTGCTGGCTGGGATCAGCATCGCGCTGGGACCGTTAGCATGCGCGCAATCGGCAACCAGCGCGTCGTCGGATCCGAAAGCGACGTCGGCAGCGACCGCCTCTGCCCCTGCCGCCCCCGCACTCACAGCGGACCAAATTCTCGAAAATTACATTAAGGCCATCGGCGGCCGCGAAAACTGGAAGAAATTAACGACGCGAATCTCCACCGGCACGATCGACGTCCCAGCCATGAATCTTTCCGGGCTGGTCACGGTCCGCGAGAAAGCTCCGAATCGAAGCATCTTTACGGTGAACTTTAATGGCGCGGTTTTTCAGCAAGGGTTCGATGGAACGATCGGTTGGTCAGACGACCCGCAAAACGGATTGCGCGAACAAACGGGCGAGGAGCTTGCGGAGACAAAGCGCGATTCCGATTTTTATCATCCGCTCGATTTGAAGCAGATGTATTCGAAGATTACAGTGGCGGGCACTGACAAAATCGATGACCGCGATGCCTATGTTCTCGAAGCATCATCTGGCGAACTTGGTACGGATAAAATTTACTTTGACACGCAAAATAGCTTAGTGCTCCGAATCGTCGGGCAGCATCATACTGTCGACGGCCCGGCCACGTTTACCGAGGATTTCAGTGATTTCCGCGAGGTGGACGGAATCAAGCTGCCATACACGGTGCATCAGGAAAGCCCGAACTCGACGTTTACAATCAAGTTCACAGAAATACGGCACAACGAAGCGATCGAGGATGCAGCATTCGCAAAGCCCGCGGCGCACTGATGTTAGGAACCGGTACGTCTGCCGAAATAAGTGCTTTACTGGCAATGGTTTTGCTGGGCCTAAGATAGTTGCTTGCAATTCGATTGCCTCTGTGATATTTTTGTTCGGTTTGAGCAGGGCTGGCGTAGCTCAGTTGGTAGAGCATCTGATTTGTAATCAGAGGGTCGGGGGTTCAACTCCCTCCGCCAGCTGAGTTTTGAGGGGCCGGGATTTTTGGCAAGGTTGCGGACGGATTCCTCGCGACAAAAGCGCTAGGGCTGGTGTCTTCCGACACGAGCCCTTTCTGCATTGCGATGTTCCCCGTACTGATGTCCGGTCGTGTTCTGGTTGTTTGCGCGGGACGATGCAGTTGTGTCCCGAAGATTTTTACGGGACATGATCGAGCGTCCCGAACGAATTTGCGGGACGGGTGGGTGAGTGGCTAAAACCAGCAGACTGTAAATCTGCCGCTCCTTGCGGGCTACGGAGGTTCGAATCCTCCCCCGTCCACCAGCGACTCGTAGGAGCTGAACCGAACGAGAGCTCGGTGAGAGCTCAATGAAAACGTTCAGCGAGCCAGCAGCGAAATCACAGAGCTGAGCATCTGCGGCGTTGCTTTGGACGAAAGAGAAATTTGGGAGGCGTCAGGGAAGCCGGTTCGAGCCTGGGTAGCTCAGTTGGTAGAGCGCGTCCTTGGTAAGGACGAGGTCACCGGTTCAATCCCGGTCCCAGGCTCCACGCTGTAGCGGGCGGCAGGAATCAAGGTGGGAATGAGCGGGGGTAACTCAGTGGTAGAGTCTCTGCCTTCCAAGCAGATGGTCGCGGGTTCGAGCCCCGTCCCCCGCTCCATTGTGGTGGCTGAAAATAAGCGGTCGGAAGCTTGAAACGGAAATAATTGGATTCAGCGCGGCAGCAGCCGCGAACCTCCAGCACGAGTGAGGCGAGATGGCGAAGGAGAAATTCGAGCGCAGTAAGCCGCACGTAAACGTGGGGACGATTGGGCACATCGACCACGGAAAGACGACGTTGACGGCTGCAATTACGAAGGTGCTTTCCAAGAACAATCCCAAAGTGCAGTTCCGGGCGTTCGATTCAATTGACAACGCGCCGGAAGAGCGCGAGCGCGGAATCACGATTGCGGTGTCGCACGTCGAGTATGAGACGCCGAATCGCCACTACGCGCACATCGATTGCCCCGGCCACGCCGACTACATCAAGAACATGATCACAGGTGCAGCGCAGATGGATGGCGCGATCCTGGTAGTCGCGGCGACGGACGGGCCGATGCCGCAGACACGCGAGCACATTCTTCTCGCGCGGCAAGTGGGCGTGCCGTACATCGTCGTGTTTTTGAACAAGTGCGACGTGGTGGAAGATCCTGAACTGCTCGAGCTTGTTGAACTCGAAGTGCGCGAGCTGTTGAAGATGTATCAATTTCCGGGCGACACAGTTCCTGTGATTCGCGGCTCGGCTTTGAAGGCTCTCGAAGGCGACGCGAAGTGGGAGAAGACGATTCTCGAATTGATGGAAGCGGTGGACAAGAACGTGCCGCTGCCGGTGCGGGATATCGAGAAGCCGTTCGCGATGCCGATTGAAGATATTTTTTCGATTTCGGGTAGAGGTACGGTGGTGACAGGAAGAGTGGAGCGCGGCAAAGTGAAAGTGGGCGAAGAAATCGAGATTGTGGGATTCCGTCCGACGATGAAGAAGACGGTGACGGGCGTGGAAATGTTCCGGAAGCTCCTGGATGAAGGAATTGCGGGAGACAACGTCGGATTGCTCTTGCGCGGCACGGAAAAAGAGGAAGTGGAGCGCGGGCAGGTATTGTGCAAGCCCGGCTCAATCACTCCGCACACGAAGTTCAAAGCGGAAGCGTACGTATTGACCAAGGAAGAGGGCGGGCGGCACACTCCATTCTTCACGGGCTACCGGCCACAGTTTTATTTCCGGACGACGGACGTGACAGGAGACGTAAAGCTGCCGCAGGGCGTAGAGATGGTGATGCCGGGCGACAACATCTCGGTTGAAATTTCCCTGATCACGCCAGTAGCGCTGGAGAAGGGATTGCGATTCGCAATTCGCGAAGGCGGCCACACAGTAGGCGCCGGCGCAGTTGCCGAGATCATCGAGTAAACGATCATGCGAGAGATCATCACACTACAATGCGGCGATTGTAAGAACCGCAACTACACGACCACGAAGAACCGGAAGAAGCATCAGGACCGGCTCGAGACATCGAAATTTTGCAACACGTGCCGGAAACACACCGCGCACAAAGAGGTCAAGTAGAGCGGCACGTTTACGCCCTGGCGGCGGGCGCAGGATGAATCTGGCCTGCGGCTCAAAATTCAGGGGAGTAGGTTCAACGGTAGACCATCGGTCTCCAAAACCGAGAGTGGGGGTTCGAATCCCTCCTCCCCTGCCAGCTCTTTGCAGGAAGCGCTGGCGGGCGGTTGAGACAAGTTTTGCGGGGTAAAGGCGGCTAGGTTCATGGCACAGGCAGCGAGAACGAACCGGGAAGAAGCAAACGAGAAAGTCAGCGGATTCGCGCTCCTCGAGCCTGTCGGCAAGCTGGCGACGTATCCGAAGCGATTGCGCAGCTTCCTGCACGATGTGCGCGTTGAAATGAGGCAGGTGAACTGGCCCTCGCGCGCCGACGTAATTTCTACAACGGTAGTCGTCGCAGTAACGGTGGCTTTTTTCGGAGTCTACTTTTTTCTAGTCGATAGCGGATTCAGCTATCTGATTCAACGGGTGCTCAAATACTTCAAGTAACGGGAACAGGCATGTCCAAGCAGTGGTACATCGTCCACACCTATTCGGGGTTTGAGAAGAAGGTGAAGGAGAGCCTGGAAGGTCGCGTAGCCGCGTTCGGGCTCGGTGAAAAAATCGGTCAGATCATCATCCCGACCGAGTCGGTAGTCGAAGTGCGCGGCGGCAAAAAAGTGATTTCGCCCCGCATGTGCTACCCGGGCTACGTGCTGGTCGAGATGGATATGGACGACTACACCTGGCACGTCGTTCGGTCGACGCCGCGCGTCACAGGTTTCGTCGGCTCCGGGCAAACACCTTCGCCGCTCACAGAAGAAGAAGTACAGAACATTTTGAATCGCGCGACAACCACGGCGGAAAAGCCGAAACCAAAGCTATCCTTCGACCGCGGCGAGAAAGTGCGCATCGGAGAAGGGCCGTTCGCGAATTTCACGGGTGTCGTGGAAGAGGTCAATTCCGACCGCAGCACGCTGAAAGTTTCGGTCACGATTTTCGGCCGATCAACACCGGTCGAACTCGATTTTGCGCAAGTTGAAAAAGTGGCATAAAGCGCGTTCGGCGGAACGCGCTTGGAAATAGGCGGGGGAGCACTCAATCATGGCCAAAAAAGTTCAAGCAATGGTAAAGCTGCAGTTGCCGGCGACGAAAGCGACACCGGCGCCACCCGTGGGCACCGCGCTCGGCCCGCACGGCGTGAACATCATGGATTTTTGTAAGCAGTTCAATTCCAAGACGTCCAAAGAGCCGGACGGAATGATCATTCCGGTTCTGGTAACGATTTACAGCGACCGCACCTTTACCTTCATTCTGAAGACGCCGCCCGCTTCCGAGCTATTGAAGCGCGCCGCGGGAATCGTAAAGGGATCGCCCGAGCCGAACCGCAACAAGGTGGCAAAAGTCACGCAGAAGCAGATCGCCGAAATTGCAAAGACAAAATTGCCCGACCTGAACACCACGAGTCTCGAATCGGCGATTCGCACGATCATGGGCACTGCGCGCAACATGGGAATCGAAGTCGAAGCATAGTTGCAGGTTTAGAAAGCAGGAGAGAAAAGCGATGGGTCGCAGTTCGAAAGATGGTGGCAAGAACATTGATCGCGCCCGCAAGCTCGTCGAGGCGCGCCCGTACGGTCTCGAAGAAGCCGCTGAGCTTCTTCGCAAAGCGCACTTCGTGAAGTTCGATGAAACAGTCGAACTGGTGCTCAACCTCGGCGTCGATCCGAAGCAATCCGACCAGATGGTGCGCGGCACGGTGGTGCTGCCGCACGGCCTGGGAAAATCGAAGCGCGTGCTCGTCATCGCCAGCGGCGATAAGCAGCGCGAGGCGCAGGATGCAGGAGCGGATTTCGTCGGCGGCGAGGATATGGTCCAGAAGATTCAGGAAGGCTGGACGGATTTCGAAGCCGTGATCGCCACACCCGACATGATGAAATCAGCCGGCCGCCTCGGCAAAGTCCTTGGCCCGCGCGGCTTGATGCCGAATCCAAAAACCGGAACGGTCACCTTCGAAGTTGCGAAGGCGGTTCAGGAAGTGAAGGCCGGCAAAGTGGAATTCCGGCTCGACAAGACCGGAATCATTCACTCTCCCGTAGGCAAGATCAGTTTCACGGCGAAGAACCTGGCCGGAAACGCCCAGGCGCTGCTCGCAGCCATCATCAAGGCCAAGCCCGCGGCAGCCAAAGGCAAGTACATCAAGAAAATGACGCTCACTTCCACCATGGGGCCGGGCGTGCCAATCGATCACGCAGAAGCAGACGCAGCCGTAGCGGTGGCAGCGTAACCGCGCAAGCAACAACGAGCGCAACGAACGAAGGAGTTCGGCATCATGAAGAAGAAGGCCGAAAAGCTGAGCAAGTCGGAAGAGCTGCGAAGCCAGCTCGCCACGGTTTCAACCGTGATTCTCTCCACGTTTCAGGGAATCACCGTCGAGCAGGATACGAAGCTGCGCCGCTCCGTTGAAGCAGTTGGCGGGCACTACGAAGTAGTGAAGAACACAGTGGCTGAGCGAGCCGCTGCCGGAACCCCGGCGGAAGGTCTGCTCAAGAATCTGAAGGGCACCAATTCGATTTCGTTCACAAAGACCGATCCGGTGGCCCTTGCGAAGATTCTGACGAAAGTCGCGAAGGACGTTCCGGCATTTCAGTTCCGCGCGGGATTCGTCGAAGGCCGCGTCATCTCGATTCAAGAGATCACTCAGCTGGCGCAGTTGCCGAGCAAGGAAGAGCTGATTAGCAAGATCATGTTCATGCTGAATTCACCGGCACAGCGAGTGGCCACGGCGCTGGCAGCTCTGCCGCGCAATCTGGCGGTGGTGACAAGCGAAGCGGTGAAGGCCGGAAAATTCAGCGGTGGTGCAACAGCAGCGACAGCAGCACCTGCGGCTGAGCCGGCGCCCGCAAGCGCTTCAGCTCCTGAACCTCCCGCAACCGAACCGGCGCAGTAAGCGAATTCGCGCCCGAGAAGTTCAGGGAGAGTTCAGTAAAAAGATTCTGGGCAATGTTTTGAGGCACGGGTTTAAGTAAAGGTTTTTAATTTCGAGGAGGATGCAAACGGCGATGGCAAGCAAAGTGGAGTCGATTCTGGAAGAACTCAAGGGACTGACGCTTCTCGAAGCTTCGGACCTTGTGAAGAAGATGGAAGAGGCGTTCGGCGTCTCTGCGGCGGCGGCAGCTCCCGTGATGATGGCGGGTGGCGGCGCGGCTGCAGGTGGCGGCGCTCCGGCGGAAGAGAAGACGGAATTTGCCGTCGTTCTCACTGAAGTCGGCGCGAACAAGATCAACGTGATTAAGGCAGTCCGCGAAGTCACCAGCCTGGGCTTGAAAGAAGCCAAGGACCTGGTGGATGGCGCCCCCAAGACAGTTAAAGAGGGCATCAACAAGGACGAGGCTGCCACGATCAAGAAGAAATTCGAAGACGCCGGAGCCAAGGTCGAGATTAAGTAGTGCTGGCAGCCTGTGAGCGGCCCGGTGCCGTGGCTGCAAGGGAATTCGCGTACGCGCGCGCTCCTTTCGAATTTAAAACCTAAAAAAATGTCCTTCCCGGACTGGTGGGGCGGGTGTCTATCCGCTTCGCTGTTTCCGGCTTTGCCCTGATAAGGATGGTTCCATGAGCAATCGTAATGGTGTTCGCGTCACTCGGGAACGGGAGCGTCTGGACTTCGCCAAGATCAAGACGGCCGTGCAGATCCCCAACCTAATTGACGTACAAAAGAAGTCATATCAGCGCTTCCTGCAGATGGATTTGCTGCCGAGCGAGCGCGAGGATACCGGTCTGCAGTCCGTGTTCACGTCGGTATTTCCAATCCAGGATTTTCGCGGACTTTCGCAGCTCGATTTCGTCGACTACGCCATCGGCAACTGGGAGTGCAAGTGCGGCCATCTGCGCGGCCTGCACCACTTGCGCGCCACCTGCCGGAATTGCGGCGCATCCGTTGTCACGAACCCTTATAAGACCGGCGACGTGCTGTGCGCGAAGTGCGGCACGTTCAATAAGAACACGCCCACGTTCTGCAACAAGTGCGGCGATCCGGTCACGCTGCAGCTCAAGTACGACGTGAATGAGTGCCAGGAGCGCGGCATGACCTACTCCGCGCCGCTCAAGGTCACCATCCGCCTCACGATTTACGACAAGGATCCTGACACCGGCGCGAAGTCCATTCGCGACATCAAGGAACAGGAAGTTTTCTTCGGCGATATTCCGCTGATGACGGAAAACGGCACGTTCATCATCAACGGCACCGAGCGCGTAATCGTCAGCCAGTTGCACCGTTCACCGGGCGTGTTTTTCGAGACTGCCAACAACCGCAGCTACTTCCTCGGCAAGATTATTCCTTATCGCGGATCGTGGGTGGAATTCGAGTACGACACGAAGAACATTCTCTACGTCCGCATTGATCGCAAGCGCAAATTCCTCGGCTCGATTTTCCTGCGCGCGCTGGGAATGAAGTCGAATGAAGACATCCTGCGCACGTTCTATCAAGTGGAACGCATCACGTTGCGCGAGGGCGATCTTTACTGGAACGTTTCCGAAAGCTTGATCGACCGCAAGCTCTCGAAAGAAATCAAGCATCCGCGCTCGGAAGATGTTCTGGTCGGAGCGCACAAGCGCATCACCGAGCCGCTGTACAAAGAACTCGTCAAGGCTCGCGTAAATCAGGTGGAAGTGGGCGTTGCGGACCTCGAAGGTGCGGTCACAGTCGGCGAGCTTGTAAATCGCCAGACCGGTGAAGTGCTTCTCGAAGCCAACAAGCCACTGACGCCTGAGATGTGGGCTTCCATCGCCGAGGCAGGCATCACCGAAGTTGACGTCTGCTTCCCCGAGCGCGACGACGTAGGCGTGATCGTGAGCCGCACGCTTGAAAAGGACACGATCCGCACTCCGAAAGAAGCGCTGATCGAAATCTATCGCAAGCTGCGTCCCGGCGATCCCCCGACGCTTGAAACCGCAACCGCGCTCTTCAATGGCATGTTCTTTGACGCGCGCAAGTACGATTTCAGCAAAGTGGGCCGCCTGAAATTCAACATCAAGCTCGGCCTCGAAACGCCGCTCGACAAGCGCACGCTCGATCCGTCCGACTTCGTCGCGGCGATCAAGTACCTGCTCAAGCTGCGCAAAAATATCGGCGCGGTGGACGACATCGACCATCTCGGCAATCGCCGCGTCCGCGCGGTGGGCGAGTTGCTCGAAAACCAGTTCCGCATCGGCCTGGTCCGCATGGAGCGTGCGATCAAGGAAAAGATGTCCGTGTACCAGGAAATGTCCACGGCCATGCCGCACGACCTCGTGAACGCCAAGCCCGTTATGGCCGCGATTCGCGAGTTCTTCGGCAGTTCGCAGCTCTCGCAGTTCATGGATCAGACGAACCCGCTGAGCGAAATCACTCACAAGCGCCGCCTATCGGCTCTTGGGCCCGGTGGTTTGTCGCGTGAACGCGCAGGTTTCGAAGTGCGCGACGTTCACCCCACTCACTACGGCCGCATCTGCCCGATTGAAACGCCGGAAGGTCCGAACATCGGCCTCATCAGCTCGCTCTCGTCCTATGCGCGGATCAACGAATTCGGTTTCATCGAGTCGCCTTATCGACGTGTGAAGGGCGGCCGCGTGATCGACTTCGTGCAGATCATCAATGCGGGCGACAGCGAGTTCAAAGCCGGCGAAGTGGTTGAAAAGGAAAAGGTGGAAGACGCCAACGAGGAGTTGAAGCGGCGGCGCGTAGTCGTCGAGCCGCACTGCTTCTACCTCTCCGCGTGGGAAGAGGACCGCTACGTGATCGCGCAGGCCAACGCCTCGCTCGACGAGCGCCTCAAGATCACCACCGAACTCGTCAACTGCCGACAGGCCGGCAACTTCGTTCTGAAGAACCGCGAAGAAGTCGATTACATCGACGTTTCGCCCAAGCAGCTCGTCTCCGTCGCTGCCAGCTTGATTCCATTCCTTGAGAACGACGACGCGAACCGCGCGTTGATGGGATCGAACATGCAGCGCCAGGCCGTTCCGCTGATCAAGGGCGAAGCGCCGCTCGTCGGCACCGGCATGGAACGCGTCACCGCGCGCGATTCGGGCGCGGTCATCGTTTGCCGTCGCGACGGCATCGTCGACCAGGTTGACTCCGAGCGCGTCATCGTGCGCGTCGAGTCCGACCAATCCGGCGTCCTCAGCCGCGAAGTGGGCTCGGACATCTACCTGCTCACGAAGTTCAAGCGCTCGAACCAGAATACCTGCATCAGCCAGAAGCCTCTCGTTCGCGCGGGCGACCGCGTGAAGCAAGGGCAGGTGCTGGCCGACGGCCCGTGCACGGACCGCGGCGAACTTGCTCTTGGCCGCAACGTGCTCGTCGCCTTCGTGCCATGGCGCGGTTACAACTTTGAAGACGCCATCCTCGTCAGCGAAAAGCTCGTCGAAGAGGACTACTACACTTCGATTCACATCGAAGAGTATGAAATCGAGGCCCGCGACACGAAGCTCGGTCCCGAAGAAATCACGCGGGATATTCCCAACATCAACGAGAGCTTCCTGCGCAACCTCGACGAAAGCGGCGTAATCCGCATTGGTGCCACCGTGAAACCCGGTGACATTCTTGTCGGCAAGGTAACGCCCAAGGGTGAAACCACGCTCACGCCGGAAGAAAAACTTCTGCGCGCGATTTTCGGTGAGAAGGCCGGTGACGTTCGCGACGCTTCTCTCTATTGCCCGCCGGGCATCGAGGGAACCATCGTCGACGTGAAGATCTTCTGCCGCAAAGGCGCGGAGAAGGACGAGCGTCACAAAGCCATCGAAGCCACGCAGGTAGCCAAGCTCGAAAAGAACCTCGCCGATGAGATTCGCATTCTCACTGACGAGCGCCTGAAGCGCTTGAACGACTTGCTCGGCGGCCAAAAGCTCGTTGCCGACTTGCACGACGAGCGCACCAACAAGCGCCTGCTCACCAAGGGCGCCGAACTCACGCGTGAAATTCTCGAAAAGATCACCACGCGCAACTTGAAGCGCCTGCGCCTCAATGACAAAGACCCGCTCCTAATCGAGAAGATCGACGAAATCGAGGAGATGACGTCGCGGCAGATCGACGTGCTTCGCAAGATCACCGACGAGCGCATCTCGAAACTCAAGAAGGGCGACGAACTGCCGCCCGGCGTCATCAAGCTCGTGAAAGCGTACATCGCGATGAAGCGCAAGCTCTCCGTCGGCGACAAGATGGCAGGCCGCCACGGAAACAAGGGTGTTATCGCGCGCATCGTTCCCAAGGAAGACATGCCGTACATGCCGGACGGCACGCCGGTCGAAATCGTTCTCAATCCGCTCGGCGTTCCTTCGCGTATGAACGTGGGCCAGATTCTCGAAACGCACCTCGGTTGGGCGTCGAAGGAATTGGGCGTGCGCATCGGAAAGCTGCTCGACGATACGAGTTCACGCGCCGAATCCGTGCGCAAATGGTTCAAGGACGCGTTCGGCCCCACGTCGGTTTGGAAGACGATCGCCGATCTCGACGATGAAGCCTTGCTCGATCTCGCGCATAGCTTCCGCGAAGGCGTTCCATTCGCCACTCCCGTATTCGACGGCGCTCGCGAGCACGACATCCGTCACTTGTTCGAATTCACCGAGCTGCCGGAGAGCGGCAAGATCACCCTCTTCGACGGCATGACGGGCGACGAGTTCGCGCAGAACGTCACAGTCGGCTACATCTACATGCTCAAGCTGTCTCACCTGGTGGACGACAAGATTCACGCGCGTTCCATCGGTCCCTACTCGCTCATCACGCAGCAGCCTCTCGGAGGTAAGGCCCAGTTCGGCGGACAGCGCTTCGGAGAAATGGAAGTCTGGGCGCTCGAAGCCTACGGTGCGGCTCACATTCTGCAGGAACTGCTCACGGCGAAATCGGACGACGTTTACGGCCGCGCGAAAATCTACGAGGCCATCGTAAAGGGCGAGCCTGGAATCGAACCGGGCGTGCCTGAATCCTTCAACGTTCTTGTGCGCGAGCTGCAGTCGCTCTGCCTCGACGTTGAATTGATGAAGCGCCAGAAGCCCCAGCTCGAGAAGGCCGAAGCGGCGGATTAATTTTGCGCTCCCGCAAATCATCGCGGGAGCGCCCACTAGTTTCTTGAATTTTTCCCTGGTTCCATCAGGGAGGAGGGTCAGCCATTGTATCGATCTAGTCCTTACGACCGCGCCAGCCAGATTGCAGATTTCGATTCGATTCGCATCAGCCTGGCGAGTCCTGAAAAAATCCGGTCTTGGTCGCACGGCGAAGTCACCAAGCCGGAAACGATCAACTACCGCACCTTCAAGCCCGAGCGCGACGGCCTCTTCTGTGCCAAGATTTTCGGCCCCGTCACGGACTGGGAATGCCTGTGCGGAAAATACAAGCGGATGAAGCATCGCGGAGTGATCTGCGATAAGTGCGGAGTCGAAGTCACGCTCAGCAAAGTCCGCCGCGAGCGACTCGGCCATATCGAACTCGCTTCGCCCTGCTCGCACGTGTGGTTTTTCAAGGGCCTGCCCAGCCGCATCGGGTATCTCTTGGACATCACCATGCGCGACCTCGAGCACATCCTCTATTTCGAGACGTTCGTCTGCATCGATCCAGGCGAAGTCCCCGGATTGAAGCAGAAGGAAATTCTGCCCGAGGAAAAGCTCCGCGAGATGCAGAAGGAATATCCCGGAAAGTTCCAGTCCGGGATGGGAGCGGAAGCGATCAAGGAACTCCTGCGGCGCGTCGAAGTCGACAAGCTCTCCGAAGAACTGCGCGAAAAAATGAAAATCGATCCGAGCCTTGCAGAAGCGGATCAAGTTCGCGAAGCGCCTCAAAGTTCTCGAAGCTTTCCGCAAGAGCGGCAATAAGCCGGAGTGGATGATTCTCGACGTGATTCCGGTTCTTCCGCCGGAGTTGCGCCCGCTCGTGCCTCTCGACGGCGGCCGCTTCGCCACATCCGATTTGAACGACCTCTATCGCCGCGTCATCAACCGCAACAACCGGTTGAAGAAGCTGATGGAGTTGCACGCGCCCGACGTGATCGTCCGCAACGAAAAGCGCATGCTGCAGGAAGCTGTTGATGCGCTCTTCGACAACGGCCGCCGCGGCCGCGTCCTACGTGGCACCAATAATCGCCCGCTCAAATCATTGTCCGACACGCTCAAGGGCAAGCAGGGCCGCTTCCGCCAGAACCTGCTCGGCAAGCGCGTCGACTATTCCGGCCGTTCCGTAATCGTAGTCGGCCCGGAACTGAAGCTTCACCAGTGCGGTCTGCCGAAGAAAATGGCGCTCGAGCTTTTCAAGCCGTTCATCTATCACAAGCTCGAAGCCGCCGGCCATTGCACCACGATCAAGCAAGCCAAGGAGCTCGTCGAAGCCCAGGAATCAATCGTCTGGGACATCCTCGAGGATGTAATCCGCGAGCATCCGGTTCTGCTGAATCGCGCTCCCACGCTGCACCGCCTCGGCATTCAGGCCTTCGAGCCGGTGCTCGTCGAGGGCAAAGCGATCCGCATCCACCCGCTCGTTTGCACCGCGTTCAACGCGGACTTCGACGGCGACCAGATGGCGGTTCACATTCCGCTTTCACCCGAAGCGCAAGTCGAAGCCTCCGTGTTGATGCTCAGCTCGCACAACATTCTTTCGCCGGCCAACGGTTATCCTCTCGCCGTTCCGACGCAGGACATGGTCCTCGGCATCTACTACATGACGAAAGCCAAGCCGCAAGCCAAGGGCGAAGGCCGCGCGTTCGGTTCGAGCGAGGAGTGCATCATGGCGCTCGAAGCGGGCGAAGTCGAACTGCTCACGCCGATTCGCATGCGCTACACCGGTGAAGTGATCGACCTCACCAACGCATACGACGATCAGGACGTCTCGCACACCGAGCCGATTCAGCTTAATAAGCAATTCCTGCACACCACCGTCGGCCGCGTGATCTTCAATGATCACCTCCCGTCGGATATGCCTTTCGTCAATGGCTTGCTCAAGAAGAAGGGCATTCAGGCGCTCGTGCAGTATTGCTACCTGCGCTTCGGCCTCGAAAAGACGGTCCTCATGCTCGATAAGCTGAAGGAACTCGGCTTCCTCTACGCAACGAAAGCCGGCGTCTCCATCAGCATCAGCGACATGGTCATCCCGGACGTGAAATCGAAGCTCGTCGGCACAGCCGAACATGAAGTCGTTAAAGTGCAGCAGCAATATCTCGACGGCGCCATCACCAACGGCGAACGCTACAACAAGATCATCGCCATCTGGTCGGACGTCACCGAGCGTGTTGCCGACGAAATGTTTAAGGCTCTCGAAGAGCAGGACAAGCAGGGCGTGATCAACCCGATCTACGTCATGGCGGACTCCGGCGCTCGTGGTTCGAAGCAGCAGATCCGGCAGCTCTCCGGTATGCGTGGTTTGATGGCCAAGCCCTCGGGCGAAGTCATCGAGCAGCCCATCACATCGAACTTCCGCGAAGGCCTCACCGTGCTGGAATACTTCATCTCCACGCACGGCGCTCGTAAAGGTCTGGCCGATACGGCGCTCAAAACCGCCGATTCCGGCTACCTCACGCGCCGTCTAGTTGACGTTGCTCAGGACGTGATCATCAACGAATTCGATTGCGGCACGGCGGACGGAATTTACGTCGAACCGATTCTCGAAGCCGGCGTCGAAGTCGAGCCCTTGCGCGATCGCGTCGTTGGCCGCGTCTCGCTCGAGAAGATCAAGGACTACGAAGGCAATGTGATCGTCGAGATCAACCAGGAAATCACCGAAGAGCTGGCCAATTCCATGCAGGCGGCCGGCATCGAACGCGTGAAGATTCGCTCCGTGCTCACTTGCGAATCCCGCCGTGGTGTTTGCGGACGCTGCTATGGCCGCAACCTCGCCACCGGGCGCTTCGTCGAGATGGGCGAAGCGGTCGGCGTCATCGCCGCGCAGTCCATCGGCGAACCTGGCACGCAGCTCACGATGCGCACGTTCCACATCGGCGGCACCGCTACCCGCGTCACCGAACAGTCGAAAGTCGAAGCCCGCAACAATGGTTTCGTGAAGTTTATCGACTTGAAGGTGGTCGAAGGCCGCGGCAAGCAGATCGTTTCGATGAACCGCTCTGGTTTGATCGCGGTTGTCGACGAAAAGGGCCGCGAAAAAGAACGCCACCATGTCGTATACGGCGCGCGCCTCAAGGTCGAAGATGGTCAACCGGTCACGCTCGGTCAAGTGATGGTCGAGTGGGATCCTTACACCTTCTCGATTCTCACCGAAACCGCAGGTACCGTGCAGTTTAAGGATCTGCAAGCCGGTATCACAATCGAAGAACAGGTGGATGAAGTCACGGGTCTTTCGCAGCTAGTCGTTACGCTGCCGCCCGGTGATGAAAAGCATCAGCCCACCATCAACATCCGTGGCGCAGGCGGCCGCACCAAGAAATACCTCATGCCGTCGCGCGCTCACTTGATGGTCGTGGATGGTGACGAAGTCCAGCCTGGCGACGTGCTCGCGAAGATCCCGCGCGAAACCACGAAGACCAAAGACATCACCGGTGGTCTGCCGCGTGTTGTCGAACTCTTCGAGACTCGCAAGCCCAAGGATCCCGCGGTCATCAGCGAAATCGACGGTATCGTGAAGTACGGCGAAATCGCCAAAGGCCAGCGCAAGATCTACGTCGAAAGCGAGGATAGCAAGACGACGAAGGAATATTCGATTCCTCGCGGCGTCCACATCAACGTGCAGGAAGGCGAACACGTGCGAGCCGGCGAGCCCCTGATCGACGGGCCGCTCAACCCGCACGACATTCTCGCCGTCCTCGGCGAAAAGTACACGCAGGCTTACCTGGTCAATTCGATTCAGGAAGTCTACCGGCTGCAGGGCGTGAATATTAACGACAAGCACATCGAGACGATTGTTCGGCAGATGATGCGCTGGGTGAAAGTCGAAGACGTGGGCGATACGACGTTCCTCCTCGAAGAGCAAGTGGACAAGTTCCGCTTCCGCGAGGAAAACGATCGCATCATTCATGATGGTGGGCGTCCTGCTACTGGCCGTCCGCTGCTCCTTGGCATCACCAAGGCGTCGCTTTCCACTGACTCGTTCATCTCCGCGGCGAGCTTCCAGGAGACCACCCGCGTTCTCACCGAAGCGGCCATCTCCGGAAAGGTCGATTATCTGCGCGGTTTGAAGGAGAATGTGATCATGGGCCGCCTGATTCCGGCCGGCACTGGTTTGGAGCGCTACCGCAATATCCAGCTCCTCACCGAATTGCCGCCACCAGATGAGGGCGAAGGGATGGGCGCCGGATTCGGACAAAACGGACCGGATCTCACACCCGAAGAAGCCGCGGCTCTCGATTTCCTGCGCAAGGATACCGACGCCGTCGCCGAAAGCTAGCCAAAGCGAAGAATCGTCATCCTGAGTCCACACGGGCAGGATCGAATTCTTCTCTAAAACGATCCAGGGCGCTCTGAATCCCAGAGCGCCCTTTTTTTATGCCGTGGCATAGCTCTACTCGCACCATGCGAACCGCACGCCAACGCGCCCGCCCTCCTCTCTGTTATGCAACTTGGAAATCCAGCTCGCATTCAACCCCGTAACATTCATACCTCCATGTAAAATTTAGGTGCAGAATTTTGCTCAACACAACCCGGAACCAAGCGAACGGAAGAAGCGGGGACTCCATTTTGTCGAATTCAACCACCGAACCGGCCAAGCCATCCGCTGCTCCCTCCGGCGAAGAACAGTTCAAAAAACTCGTCGAGACAATTTCCCGCTCCCAGCATAACTACCGCGAACTGATCGACAGCCTCGACCAGGCCGTCTTCACGATTTCTCTCGAAGGCGAAATTCGGGTGGCGAATCGCAGTTTTGCGGAGATATTGGGCGAGGATTTTCATAGCCTTATCGGCCATCGCATTCACGAGTTCATCGCCGCCCCGTCACCCGAAGAAGCAAAAGTCTGGCTCGCGGGATTTCTCCACACCGGGCTGGATCACGGTAGGCTCTCACTGCGCCTGAAAAAGAGCGGAGAACTTCGCTACTTCGACTGTTGGGTTCAAGTGGTCACCGAAGACGGAGTTGCTGCGGGAATCAGCGGCTGGGCCCGCGACGTCACCTCTCAACACCAGGCCGAACTTCGCTTCAACGAGTTCTTCGAATCCCTGCGAGAAGGAATCTTTTTCACCACGCCGGATGGCCAGGTGCTCGATGCGAATCCCGCACTCGTTCGCATGCTCGGCTTCGAATCGAAGGCAGCGCTGCAACTGGAGAATTTCAGCCAGGTTTACGCCGATCCCGCCCAGCGCGACGCGCTTCTTCGCGAACTGCAGTCCCGCGGCTCGGTGCAGGATCGGGAAGTGGTTCTTCGCCGCAAGGATGGCTCGCAGGTCTACTGCCTCGCTTCCGGCTTCGCGATTCGCGACACCTTCGGGCGCATCGTTCGCCTGCAGGGCACCTTGGTGGATATCACCGAGCGGCGCGAAATCGAAAAACGTTTACATCAGGAACAGGAATTCGTCCGCCATCTGATCGCTTGTTTCCCGGACATGATTGCAGTCTTTGACGCGAGCGGGCGATTTACCTACGTCAGCCCGCGGGTATACGAAGTGCTCGGCGCGGCGCCAGCCGAATTCGTCGGCCAACCGCATCTTTTTGGCATTCACCCCGATGATCAGCCCACAGTTGCCGAAGCTTTCCGCCAGGTAATGGCTGGAGAAGATTCTTCCACACAGATGGAATTCCGGGCTCGCCACGCGGATGGAACCTGGCGCACGCTTCGCGCAAGCACCGGCCCGCTTTTTGATGCTGACCAAAAGATAAGCGGAGTTGTTTCCTCCGTCCGCGACATCACCGAAGCGAAAACCTTCGAGCAGCAGCTTCTTCAGAAGGAAAAATTTGCCTCCATGGGCCAGATGATGGCCGGCGCCGCCCATGAATTGAACAATCCTCTTACTGCAATCCTCGGCGTGAGCGATTTGCTGCGCGAACGCGCCACCGATGATTCTACTCGCCGCCAGGTCGAAATTATCCTGCAGCAAGCTCGGCGCGCGGCAGCCATCGTTCAGGACCTTCTCGTGTTAGCCGTGCCATCGGGCCAAAAGCGCGGACGAGTGAAAGTGGATGAGATCATTAGCAAGGCAATCGAATCTCACCAGAAATCGTTGCAGCAAAGAAACATCGTCGCCGACCTTGTGATCACCGGAACTCTTCCTGAGGTGGAAGGCGATCCCCGGCTCCTCTCTCAGGTTTTTGCCAACATTCTGGTGAATGCGGAACAGGCGATTTCTTCCGCGCGCGAAAAGGGCACCATCCAAATCTCGCTGTCGCAAGCGGGCACCAACTTGCTCGTGGCATTTGCTGACAACGGTCCGGGCATTCCGCAGGAAATGGTCGACAAAATCTACGATCCCTTTTTTACGACCAAGAGACCAGGCGGGGGAAGCGGGCTGGGTCTCACGATCTGTCTGGCGGTGATCAAAGATCACGGCGGGCGAATTGAAGTGCAGACTTCCGAGGGTGCCGGTACGACTTTCAGGATTTTTCTTCCCGCGATCCTGGAAAGGAAGCACGAGGCTCCCAATTCCACATCTGCGCGAAACGCTTCCCCTGTCTTGTCGGCGCTGAGTGGCCGAAAGCTGCTGATCGTAGACGACGAAGAAAGCATCCGCGAAATCGTGCAGGATGGCCTTTCCGCGCGAGGGATGAATGTGGCGTGTGCGGCGAGTTCGGAAGAGGCGCTCGCTTTGCTGGCAGAGAACACCTATGACCTCGTTCTCTGCGATTTCAATCTGCCGGGCTTGAGCGGCGAGCAGTTGTTCGAAAAGCTTAGGGCCCAAGCCGGCGGTCCCTTGCCCCGCTTTGTTTTCATGACAGGAGACTTACTCGAGCGTTCGACGATTGCCTCATTTGCTGACAGGGGAGCGCAGGTTCTTCAAAAGCCATTTCAAATTTCTGCCCTGGCGACGCTGCTTTCCGAGCTTCTTCAAGAACAGCCTGCAAAAGCAAACTAGTTTTCTTTGCGCCGTAACCTTGCGAGGCGCTATTGTTTCGCGGCGGAAGCTTTCCCGCCAACGTCCACACCAAAATCCCACACGTACAGATTCGTTCCTTCGCCTTTCACGATTTCAGTAAACACGTATTCCCCTGGTTCAAGCGATTGGCTGAGCGTGAAACGATAGACGCCGTTGGCTATCTGCCAGCGCTCAGCGATAACTTCATTTCGCTTCGTTTTTGTGATTGCTTCGAAATAGGTGTCAACGTTCTCGATTAGGCGCGAGTCGCCGTGTACCTTCGTTCGAATCAAAATCATGTTTGGTTCGCGGCCGTCCGCGGTGCGCATGTAGAATTCCGGCTGCTCATTGTGCACGCGCACCTCGGCGTGGGGCCTTGGAATCGAGAGGTTGCGTCGAGAAGGAACCACCGGAATCGGGACGAGTACCTGTTCCACCACCTTTGCCTTGTCTCGCTTGTTGTCGGCCTGCGCTTGCGTGAGGCGCAGCACGGATTTCCCGTCGTAAACAAACAGCCCTTCGCCCGGGGGAATGAAAACGCCGGGAGCCGCTTCCAGGCTCGCGTCGACATCGAGCGGCATGATACGCCGTGCTTGCTCTTGCTTGTGCACGCTGCTGAGCAGCGCAGCATCCGTTTTTTTCTGGTCTGCCTCGCTCTGCTTCGTCGCGTCCCAATCGACAAGAGCCGCCGGCATCTCTTCCCATTGCGATCTTTCCGTGTTGTAGAACCGCACTCGGTCGTCCATCACTTGATATTCACGCACAAGCTGGACGCTGCCATCCTTCAGAATCAGCTTTTTCCCGCGAGGAAGATGCGCAATCCTCGATTCTGGAGGTGAAGCTTGGCCTTGCTGTCCCGTGTTGGCTGGTACGGACGATGCAGATTGCGAGGATTGGCTGGATTGTTGCCTTGGATTCGAACATCCTTTGGCTGAAGCCGCAAGCAGCGCGCACATGGCAATCATGCAGATCGCAGGCAAAAATCGCGCGCGGTGGAACGTCACCGCAGCGGTTTTCTCTCGCACAGACATCACCCGTTCACCTAGGAATTGAGATGCAGATTCGAGCTTGTGGGGATGCGAAACGAAAAAACTTTCCAGGCAGGGGAAACTAGTGCTGGCAGCGCGGATGCAGAACCGTGAGAATCATCAGGTCGGAATTCGTGAAGAGCCACTTCTCGGCTCCGGCGCCCGCAGCTTCGGCCGCCCGGGCAAGCCTGCCGAGGTGCTTGGCGAGTGCCAGGGTGCGCAGGTGGTCGAGGCAGATTCCGGTGAGCCGGACCACTTCGTCCTCGGTGAAAAGCTTCTGGCTCGATCGTACCCGGACCATTTTCGCCGCCTCCTGAAGCATTCGATGCTGAAACGAGACTAAATGCCGCACTCTCTGTAAGCAATAGTCCTTCCGTTCCAGCGATCGAAAACCATCTGGCTAGCAAGGACGGCGAACTCCCTTTAATTCTATGATTTGCGGCAACTTCGGATTCCTTTCGCCGCCCCAGAGACCCGTGATCGGAGTCGATTGGAAGGAAAGAAATATTCCATCCCCGGAAAGTTTCTGCAGATTCAGGAAGATTTACTTTCACTCCGAGGCCGGTGTGCCCCAAAGGAGTGCACACGAGCCCGGCGGCTTTTCGCGAATATTCGCGCCTCATATTGTGAAGCCATCTGCTTTTTCGAAAGCGCGCGCGAGCTGCAACACTCGGCCTTCCTCAAAATGCGGCGCAAAAATCTGCATGCCAATCGGCAGGCCGGCGTTCGTCTTTCCGCACGGAACGGAGATGCCCGGGATGCCCGCCAGGGAACCGGTAACCGTGTAGATGTCAGCCAGATACATTTGCAACGGGTCGGCCGTTCGCTCGCCGAGGCGAAACGCCGGGGTCGGCGCAGTCGGCGTGATGATGGCATCCACCTTTTGAAACGCGTCGGCAAAGTCGCGAGCGATCAACGAGCGAACTTTCTGCGCGCGGAGATAGTAGGCGTCGTAGTATCCGGCTGACAAAACGTAAGTGCCCAGCATGATTCGGCGTTTCACTTCGGGACCGAACCCGCGCTCGCGAGTTTTCTTGTACATCTCGCGCAAACTCGAACTTGGGACTCGAAGGCCGTAGCGGACTCCGTCATATCGCGCGAGGTTCGAGCTCGCCTCAGCCGTAGCGACAATGTAGTAAGTGGCGATCGCGTAGTCGGTATGCGGCATGTGCAGGGGGATCCGCTTGGCGCCGAGCTTTTCAAGCAGCGCGATCCCGGCAAGCACCTTTTCCCTAACCTCGGGGTCGAGACCCTCCCCGAAGTAGTCCTCGGGAACCCCGATTCGAATACCCGCGAGCGGCTTTTCAAGGTTTGCGGCGTAATCGGGCACGGGAACTGCGGCCGAGGTGGAGTCGTTCGAGTCGTGCCCGGAGATTATGGCCATCAATACGGCAGCGTCTGTAACATTTTGTGTCAGTGGACCGATGCGATCGAGCGACGAGGCAAAGGCTATGAGTCCATATCTGGATACGCGTCCGTATGTTGGCATCATGCCAGGGATGCCGCAGCAGGCTCCCGGCTGGCGAATCGAGCCTCCTGTGTCGGTTCCGAGCGCCGCAACCGCCAAGCCGGCTGCTACAGCCGCAGCGGAGCCGCCGCTCGAGCCTCCTGGGACGCGGTCGAGAGCGACTGGGTTCCGTACTGGGCAGTATGCTGAGTTTTCGTTGGAGCTACCCATCGCAAACTCGTCGCAATTGGTCTTGCCGAGGATCACGGCGCCGGCGCTCTCGAGGCGCTCGACCGCAGTTGCGTCATAGGGCGGGACGTAGGTCTCGAGGATCTTGGAGCCACAGGTCGTGACGACACCACGGGTGCTGATCACGTCCTTGATGGCGATGGGAACGCCGGCGAGCGGCGGCAGGGCGCCGCCCTTGGCGATCATGGTGTCGATCCGGTCAGCTTGCGCGTAGGCGCGGTCAATGGAGAGCGCGAGGAAGGCGTTGAGCTCGCGGTTGCGGTTCTCGATGCGGGCGAAGAAGTCCTTGGTGAGTTCGTGCGCGGAGATCTCTTTGGTTCGCAGCGCGTCGCGAACTGCGGAGATTGTCCATGGGGCGGCTGTGCTCATCGCTCGTTTTCCAGTATCTCGCTCACCGCTCATTTCAAGTACTCGCTCACCGCTCGATCACCCTCGGCACGCGGAAGAAGGGTTTGGCCGCGTCAGGGGCCTGTGCCAGGACGGTGTCGGCGATGTCGCACGGAACCAGCGTGTCGTCGCGGAGTTCCGGATGGTCTTCACCGGGCGCGGCGAAGAGGACTTGCGCCATGGGCTCGACGTTTGCGACGTCGAGCTTCTCGAGCTTGCCGACGTAGGCGATGATCTCGTCGAGCTGGCCGCGATAGAGCTCGATTTCCTCGGGCGTCAGCTCGAGGTGCGCCAGTTCGGCGACTCGCAGAACGTCTTCACGGCTGATCTTCACTAGCATAACCTCCACTCTTTAACCTCCGCGCCTTTTTCCTCAGGATGCCAATCCTTAGGTGCCCTTTTACCGCCGATTAAAAATTCTTATGTTATTGAAAACGAGCCGTTTGGCTCGATTTTTAATCGCGCCACCGTAGATTAAAACCGCAGTGACTCTGGCCCGTCCGGCGCAGACCGGATCAGCCTGACTGCAGCGAAAGTCGCTACCAGCCGCAGCGCGCAATATCCGCGTGGCCTTGTCGGCCTTTTGACGCGGACAGCACCCAACTACTTCATTTTAGACGCGGCTAGATTCTAGGGAGATGTATAGCGCCGCGCAAGCGCCGAGTCGTAAGAATCTAAGGTGCTTCGCCGAGCGTACAAGGGAGGGCAGCGAGCATGAATCAGGAACAGCAGCTCGAAGGCCTGACGTCAGTCTGTGCGATTCTTGCACAGCCGGGACGTGAGCTACCAGTGGCGGGCGTCGCACGTTTCGACCGGAAGCACGCCAGGCCAAAGCGGGAGTTACTCGCCTAGTTGTTGGAGGAGCCCCCTGCTACAAACAGCTTTCGATTTCAGGCAAAGCGTGTAACTTCTTTTCGGGCCTTGCGTAAAACTTATGGGGAGGAGAACCCATGAAAACATTTGTGCGAATGGTAGTGCTGTGCCTTTTGGTGCCGGCTGGGGTGGCGCTGGCTCAGGACAAGGCGGGGCAGGAGAAGCCTGGGGTGGCGGCGGAGAATCCGCTGACCAGTTGGAACAAGGGAGCGTATGCGCGGTTGAAGGGCCTTCTGGCGCGGTCGGCTGAGAAGATGCCGGAGGAGAATTACGGCTTTAAGCCTGTCGATACGGTGCGCAGCTACGGGCAGATCGTGGGGCACCTGGCGGATGCGCAGTATGAGTTCTGTTCCATGGCGCTGGGCGAGAAAAGCCCGGGTCTGGACATCGAGCACACGAAAACATCGAAAGCGGATCTGATTGCGGCGCTCAATACTGCGTTTGCTTATTGCGATAAGGCTTACGGCAGCATGACTGACGCTTCGGCGACGCAGACTATCAAGCTGTTTGGAAACGATGCGCCGCGGATGAGTGCGCTGATCGTCAACAACATGCATAACATGGAGCACTACGGCAACCTGGTCACCTACATGCGCATGAAGGGCATCGTGCCGCCGAGCAGCGAGCATGCGCCCGCGCCGCCGCAGCCAGCGAAAAAGTAAGCGAGGAGTGTTGAAACAAGGGTGGGCCACGCGCGCCCACCCGTCTGCATTTGCATGCGTGGAAGAGCGTGAAGTGGATGCGAGGGACGGAGTTTGAGCCGAAGGATTCGCGCGGATTCTGGGCAGCGAGGCTTGACGTAGATTAGGTCAGTAGTTTGCGACGCTTCGGCTTCTTTTTCTCGGTTCCACGAGAGCTGAGTTCGACGATTCCCCACACTCCACTCGGAGAAATGTGGGCCACAAATGGCGGCTTTGCGGAAGCAAGAACCTTATTCAATTCGTTCCAACATGAAATCAAGATCGGCGCCCAAATCTGCGGGTTCTTATTGTTTTTGGGAAGAAAGAAGACGCGGGACTTATTGGCTCCAATCGCCATCATACTTACAGGATTTTTGAGAATCCGCTTGTCCGGAGTGATAACAACCCATCGTCTCTCACCGCACGAAGCTAACCAAACGTCATCTGCTTCGTCGCGCTTAAAGTAGTCGTCATGCACTCGCACTATAAATCCAGCGCGTTCTAACTCCCCAGCAAGTTGCTTACTTCCCAAGCCGCGGTCGAGAAAAAAGATCGTAAGCTCAGGCTGCTGGAGCGTATCGTATGACCTCTTCAACTTGATTTACTTGGAGGCCGTAATCCTCGGTGATGCTTTCGATACTTTCTCCCGAATTGAACCGTCCTACGATTATCTCAGCCATGATCCCAGTACCATTAACGACGGGTCGCCCAGAAGAAATTGCCGGGTCAATGACCACTACTCGCGGGGGGTCGTGAGATAGGCTCCCTGGCCAATTCATACGGATGGGAAACAGTCTAATAGGCAGGCCTTTGCTATCTCGTTCGATTCGCCTCAGATAGAAATCCAATATTGGGCCGAAGCCCAACTGCCCTCCTCTCGAAACATTGATCGTTTGCTCGCGATTGGCCCTTCCCTCCAATTTCTTGACGAATAGGTCCTTGCCGTCTGTGAGGAAGATTTCGCTGAGAAGCGGATGACGAGAGGGATAGTGCCTTTTGACGTATTGAATTGCCGTTCGAATCGCCGGCATCTCGACTTGATGGGTCTTACGCGTGGAGAGAAGAATATGAGCTTCCACCAGGTTGTAGAAGGACAGTAACCCAGGCGATGCAAGCTCTACTAAGGGCTTGAAGAGTCGAGGCCCAGAATTCGTAGGATAAGCCCTTCCATTGACCCAGGATGTCAACGTGGCGACGGGCATTCCAAGGAAATGAGCCGATTCCGTGATTCCGTAAGTAGGTAGTTCTCGGCGGTCCAATGTGTGACGAAAAGCCATCGGTTGTTCCTATACTTTACGTCATCTTCCCACATACCGAAGTCTTAATCATCAATTTCGCTCAAATGAATCTCTAATAGATGTCGTATTGCTCCCAGTGCAGTGTGGGGTCGGCCTGGATGATGATGCTTTTTTTGGTCCAGCGCTCGAGCTCTTCGATTAGCGAGGATTCGCGCGTTTTCAGGGCTTTGGCGATTTCCGGATGCAGGCGCAGGGTTAGGCTGCCGGAGTCGACATCGGGGGCCATCTTGCGCGCTTCGGCTTGAATTTCGTAGCAGAGCGTGGGGATGGATTTCACCATGCCGGAGCCGGTGCAATAGGGGCAGGGCTGGCAGAGCGTGCGCTCGAGAGCCTGCTTGGTGCGCTTGCGGGTGATGGCGACGAGGCCGAATTCGTTGAAGCGCAGGACTTTCGAGGGCGCGCGATCGGCGCGAAGTGCGTCTTCGAGAGCGGCCATCACTTTTTCGCGATTGCGGCGCTCTTCCATGTCGATGAAGTCGATGATGATGATGCCGCCGAGATCGCGGAGGCGCATCTGGCGGACGACTTCTTTGACGGCTTCGAGGTTGGTGCGGACGATGGTGTCCTCGAGGCGATTCGAGCCCTTGCCGACGAATTTGCCGGTGTTGACGTCAATGGCGACGAGCGCTTCGGTGTGGTTGATGACGATGTAGCCGCCGGATTTCAGCCAGACTTTCGGGCGCAAGCCTTTGTCAATTTCCTGCTGGATGCCGAATTCTTCGAAGACCGGCGTTTCCTTGGTGTAGAGCTTCACGCGATTCACGAGCGCGGGTTGGAAGCGGCTCATGAATTCGACGACCTTCGCGAATTCTTCTTCCGAGTCGACCCAGATGGCGCCGAAATCCGGAGTCATGTAGTCGCGGAGGATGCGTTCGACGAGATTAAGATCGCGATGGAGAAGCGACGGGGCTTTGCGCTGCTCGGAGCGCGACTTGATTTCCTGCCACGTGCGCATCAGGAATTCGACGTCGGTTTTTACTTCTTCGGCGGTAGCGCTTCCTGCGGCGGTACGGACGATGAATCCTCCGCCACCCTGGCCCTTGGCTTCATTGACGAGATGGCGCAGGCGAGCGCGATCTTCGGCGGAAGCGATTTTGCGCGAGACGCCGGTGTGATCGAGCGTCGGCATGTAGACGAGATAGCGTCCGGGGAGAGCGACGTGGCTGGTGATGCGCGCGCCTTTTTTGCCGAGCGGCTCTTTGGCGATCTGGACGATGATCTCCTGGCCCTGCTTCAGCATGTCGGAAATGAGCTGCGTGCGGCGCGGCGCCGTGCGGTGGCCATGGCTGTGGCCTCCGCCTTGGCCATGCTGCGGGCGGCGGCCACGGTCGGGACGCCCGCCGCGATCGTGACGGCCTCCGCGGTCACGTCCTCCGCGACGCGATGGGTGCTGCATGCGCGAGCGGTAATCATTCTGGACGCGGGCGTTCCAGGGCTGCTTTTCCTGAGGCGGTTGATTTTCGGACGCGGCCGGATAGCTGTTTCCGGGTGATCCGGCTTCTGCGGCGGCATGATCTGAAGATTCGTGCGACGCTTCCAACGCTTCCGAGCCAGCTTGTTGGGCTTCGACTTCGGCATGCGCTGCGGCGTGGGCCTCGTCCGCTTCGGCGTCGAGGTCAGATTCGTGGTCGTCGTCTTCGTGATCATTGTCTTCGTGCTGGTTGTCTTCGTCGAGGTCGTGCTCTTCGATGTCGATTACAGTGTCTTCGACTTCGACCACCTCTTCCGATTCGTGATGGTCGTGAACATCTTCGTCGAGCGCGTGGAGGCCGCCGAACGGGGCAATGTGATCCTCCTCGGTGCGGAGAGCGGCTGCTTCGCTTTGCGCTTCGGCAACGTGCTCGGTGAGAGCGGCGGTTTCTTCTTCCGTGAGTTCGTGATGCGCGGCTTCGAGAGGATCGGCGAGAGGTTCGGCTTCCGCTTCGGATTCGAAGTGGGCGATTTCCGTTTCGGCATCATCGCGAGCGGCGAAAGTTTCATGGGCTTCGTAGCTGGCTCCCGCATCCGCGTTTGATTCGGTCCGCTCGGAAGCAGAGGCACTCGGCTGCGAAGGCTGTTCAGGACGACGTTCGGTGGCAGGCTCTTCGTGAACGGGTTCGCGGGTTTTCCATTTCGCGATCGACTCGCCCGGAAGAGGCTCGAAGCCTGCGGAGGATGAGTGAGACGACGTTGAGTAAGACGATGCTGAGCGAGCCGGCGCAGGTGACGGATAAGACGGCGAGTGCGATGGTGCTGAAGCCTGCTCCGAAGCCTGCTCCGATTGAACAGAGTCAGACGGTGGCGCGGGTGAAAGCGAGTCGCGCGTGGGCTCCGGCGGGAAGCTCGCGGGCGTCAACGGCGGAGCCGATTCCGGCGGAGCTACGACCTGTGCCGAAGAAGGCGCTTTGTATTTTGCCAATGATTCGCCGGGAAGGATCGTCGGAACATAACCGTCCGGTGGCGGTGCGGATTCGGTGGAAGGATCCTCGTACGGGCGGTGCGAGGCATATTTCGACTGCGGCAATTCGCGGCCATATCGCCTGTCGCCGCCGCGCCCACCAGCGCCACCTCCTCCTCGATTCGGGCGGCCACCGCGGCGGCCACCGCCGCGTCCACCACGAAAATCGCGACCACCGCCTCCTCGATTTGGGCGGCCTTCGTGGCGATTTTCGTAACGAGGACGACTGGCCGGAGGCGAATTGTAGCTCGGGGCAACATTGCCCGACGGAGCGTGCGCGTCCGATGCTTCGGCGGATTCGTCGTGCGCGGTGTGGGCAGCGGGATACTGGGCAGGCGCAGACTCGCTCGACGCGGGCGGCGCTGATTCGACATCCAGCGGTTCGAGCGCCGGCGTGGACGGAGCGGCGGCGCTAAAGACCTGGCCGCCCTGGTCCTGCATCTTCTGAACTTTTTCCTCGGCGGTGGTTACGATATGGTCGAATTCTTCGAGGTCTTCGAGAAAGTCGCTGACGTAGAGGAAAGCGTCGCTATCGAGTCCGATTTCGACGAAGGCCGATTGCATGCCCGGGAGCACGCGTGTGACACGGCCTTTGTAGATGCTTCCAACTAGCGCAAATTCTTTTTCCCGCTCGACATAAAATTCACAAAGCTGTCCTTCTTCCAAAATGGCGACCCGTGTCTCGTGGGGGTTCGCCGAGATAACCATTTCCTTCGACATGAAAACTCCTCAATGGGCATCGAGTGGGGGCGGTCGCACCGGCAGGTACAGCGAGCACACGGGCTCGGCCCGCCTGGCGCAAGGATGGATTTAGTTGTGACCATGACAGGCCGCCCAGGACGGACGTGCCGTGTGGATGGATAACTACCGTCTTCACCCGATGCAATCCTAAAGTAAATTCGAAATCCGGCTGTCAAACGTGCGCGCAGTCCGGGTACATCTTTCAAAATTTCAAACCAAGTTCAAACCGGGCCTTAATTGACGAAACGCCGCATTCGGACGTTCATCACCAGGCCCAAAGCCAAAAAAACAAAAGCGGTAGACGATCCGCCATAACTCATCAGTGGCAACGGAATGCCGGTGACGGGCATATAGCCGATCACCATCGAGGCGTTCACCAGGACGTGGAAGCCCAAGATTGCAGTGACGCCCATAACCACAAACATCCCGGCCCGATCTTTCGCCTTCTGCGCATTATCCACGAGCCGCAGAATCAAGCCCAGATACAGCAGCAAAACGACGATAACTCCAATAAAGCCTTGCTCCTCTGCCAGTGCTGCCAAGATAAAATCCGAATAACGCACCGGCACGAAGCCTAACTGATTCTGGCTGCCTTTGCCGAAGCCCTTGCCCCAAAAGCCGCCGGAACCAACCGCGATTTCCGACTGCAGAATCTGGTAACCAGCGCCTCGTGGATTCTCCTCTGGATGGAGGAAAGTTTCAATACGCTGCTGCTGATAAGGCTTCAGGTGGCGCCGCATGTTCCAGCCTATCGGAATCATCAGCGCCACGAGCACCGCACCTACTGCCAAATGCTTCCATTCAATTCCAGCGAGAAACGCTCCCACTACTGCCACCGGGACCAAGACCATCGCTGTGCCCAGATCGGGCTGAATCAAAATCAGGCCCACGGGTACGCCGGTAAGCACTGCTACTTTCAGCAAATCCGTCAGCGTGAGCCGATCCGTGCGCACCTCCGCAAAGAAGCGCGCCAATACTATGATTATAATCAACTTCATTAGTTCTGACACTTGCAAATTTACTCCGCCCCCCAAAGCCACCCATCTACGGGCACCGAAGCGGGAGTGGCCAATGGCCAGGACGACAAGCAGAGTTGCCAGGCCGAACATGTAAAGCGCGGGGGCCTGATCCATCAACGTGTGGTAGTCGATGCGCGAGATCAGGAACATGCCCGCCACGCCGATGCCGATCCAGGTGAGCTGTCTCCATTGCAGGCCGGCCATGTTGGCGGCAGCATGCGTCGAAGAATAAATTTCGAGGACGCCGATGGTGCTGATCGCGGCAACGATGGCGAGCAGGGCCCAGTCGAAGTCTTGAGTGCGCGGACGGTCTTTCATAATTCTATAGCTTTCACCTGCTTGCTCCGCCGACGGTCGCGACCAGAGGACGAACTGGAGCGGGGGGTGGCGGAGTGACGCCGGCGGTCTGCTGCGTGCCGGCATTTTTCTTGTCGTAAAAGGCTTTCACCACGTCGCGGACTACCGGGCCCGCAGCTTCGCCGCCATGTTCCAATGTATTTTGGACAATGGCCGCGACGACGATCTCGGGATTGCGGCGGGGCGCGAATCCGACGAACCAACCGTCCATTTTCTTGCTCCCGATGCGGTTGGCGGCGTTGTAGCTCATCAGTTGCGCGGTACCGGATTTTCCGCAGAAATCGACATTCTGCAAGCGCAGGTGGTAGCCGGTGCCCCCTCCTTCGTTGACCACGCCGTACAATCCCTGCGTTACTTGTTCGACGGCATTTTCGGAAAGAGGGAACTGAGTGGTTTTCAAGTCCGGCATATTCTTCAAGAAGTGAGGTTGCACGAGCGTCCCTGCGCTCGCTACGGCTGCGGCCATGCGCGCGAGCTGGATGGGCGTGACGGTGACCGCGCCCTGGCCGACCGAGACGGAAATTGTTTCGCCCGCGTACCACTTGTGATGAAACACGCGCTCGACCCACTCCTCGGAAGGCATATTTCCCGCTTCCTCGCCGGGTAAATCAACACCTGTTCTACGGCCGAGCCCCAGGCCCGCGGCGTAATCGTGGATACGATCGATGCCGAGCTGCTTGCCGATGGTATAGAAAAACACGTCGCAGGAATCGACGATCGCTTTGTGCAGATCGACGGAGCCATGACCTTGCGGGCGCCAGCAGTGAAACGTCCGCCCGTAAAAATTCGCGTAGCCGGGGCAGTACACGGTGGTGCTCTCGGGCACGGCTTTGGAATCGAGCATCGCCGCAGCCATTACGATTTTGAAAACCGAGCCCGGCGCTAGCTGCCCTTGAATCGCACGATTCAGCAGCGGAGTTTCTTTGTCGGTATTGAGCTTCGCCCATTCTTCCGACGGAATGCGAACGGCGAAATCATTGGGATCAAATGTGGGACGGCTGACCATGGCCAAAATTTCGCCAGTGCGCGCGTCCATCGCAACGACGGCGCCTTCCTTGTCCTGCATGTCGTGCTCGGCGATGGCTTGCAAGTCGTAATCGATCGTCAACTGAATCGGTTTGCCGGGAATCGCTTCAACGTTGTCGAGAGTGCGCATCGCTTTGCCGACGCTGTTCACAACGACGCGGCGCATTCCGTCCGTGCCTTCCAGGGTTTCGTTGTATTGACGCTCGAGGCCGGCTTTGCCCACGATGTCGCCGGGGCGATAGTGCCCGTCGCTCTGGTCCATCTGTTGCGGTGAGACTTCACCGACGTAGCCGATGGTATTCGCGAGCATTTCACCGTGGGGATAGCGGCGGCGCTGGACCATCAACAATTCGAGGACCGGAATATCGGCGCGGTGCGATTCGACGAAGGCGATGTCTGCGAGGCTCGCAGCCGGTTTGATTACAACGGGCTGAAATTTCGGCTCGTTTTTCGATGCGTCCAGGGTCTGCTGAATATCCTGGCGGCTGATTCCGAGCCCGTCGATGATTTGAGGAATACTCTTCTCGATGGCCTTCATGTCTTCGCGCAGCAGGAGAACGCTGAAGGAAGGGTAACTGTCAACGAGCACGCGGCCTTCGCGATCGAGCATCGCGCCACGAGGCGCGATAATGGGGATGGAGCGTACGCGATTGCGCTCGGCGAGATCGGCGAAATGCCCCGACTGGACGACTTGCAGCTTCCAAAAACCAATCAACAAGAGCACGACGAAAACTACGGAAGCATAGGAGACGAGCGCCAGCCGTTCCTGGGGAACCTTCTGGTCGTTAACATTCCACGACGGCACTGGAACTCCTGCGCGGGGGTCTTACTTGGCCGGAATGCAGTCGGCCCTGATGCGCCCTGACAAGCAAAATCGGGCGGAACCCGAAGCGGCATTTAAAACTAACACCGGCAAAGTGCGCCCGCAAGCCAGCTATGTCCTTTCGGTCAATGTATTGTGCCTAAATTCGGGGGCGGAAGGTAGCTGGCCCGAGGGACAGGAGCGCTGGAACAGGAGAGTCGGAAACAGGCGGCTATTGCCTTCTGCGCAGGCGGTCGAGAAGGGCGAAGAGTACGACGCCGACTCCTGCGGTGACGAGGGAATCCAGCAGAAGGCGGAGCGTGAACATCGGCATGGGACGGGCGAGCAGGACCCGCTCCGTGATGGCCAGCACCACCTGATGGAAATGGAAGAGGATAAATACGAGTCCAAAGCGGGCGATGGGATGCTCCGTATCGATTCGCGCGCCAACGGAGGAGGCGACGTAGCCGACGCACGTTTTGGCGATGCCGTACATGCCGATAGGATTGTCGTGACTCAGCGCGTCCTGCGCGATGCCGATAGCCGCGCCTAGAAACATGCCGCTTACCGGATTGCGGCGGCTTACACCAAAATAGATTGTGACGAGCAAGGGCAGATCGACTAGTTCCGCGAAGCGGCCATACTTGTGAAGGAACGCTTGCAGGACGAGCGCGAGAAAACAGACGAGTGGAACCGCGCCGCTATAGTACTTGTGAACCTCGATATTGGAGTCCGATCGTGCGCCGGCGCTCAGCATGGTGTCCATGTTAATTATGCGCGTGCGGCGCGGATGGCGGCGTGGCGTTCGTCGCGGGATTCACTTCGCTGGTGGCGGGAAGCACATCGGTTTTCTTGGGCGTCAGTTCCTGCTGCGTCATTAGAACGAGAACGTCTTCCAGGCGGTCGAGCCTGGCCGCGGGGTCAATCGAAATCGCCTGAAATGGGCTGCCGGCCTTGGCGGTTTCCACTTTTCCGATTGGCAAATCCTTGGGGAAAATGTGATCTTCGCCGGAGGTTAGGATTTTGTCGCCAACCTGCACTTTTTCATCGTTGACGATGTAATCCATGCGTGGATTCGGATCACCGCTGCCTTTCACCACTCCGTGGGTGCGAGTGGCGGCGAAGAGGGCGCCAACGCCGCTTTCCTTGTCGTTAATCAGCAGAACTTGCGAAGAGGTGGGAAACACTTCCACGATTTTTCCGACGATGCCTTCCGGAGTGATCACGGCCAGGTTGCGGCGCACGTGGTCTCGCTCGCCACGGTTGATGAAAAGTGTGTGCGAGGTGGGATCGGCGCTGGCTCCAATCACCTCCGCTGCCAGCATGTACGCTTCGGGATGCGCATTGCGGAAATTCAAAAGGCTCGCGAGGCGCTGGCCTTCGGCGGCCTGGCTTTCGAGCTCGCGGTTGCGCATGCGAAGGTCATCGAGTTCCTTCTGCAAGCGCGCATTTTCGGTGCGAGCGTTGCGCAGGCCGATGTAGCCGCTCCACAAGCCGCCAATCTTCGAAAATGACCAGGTTCCAACGCGCTCCACGGGTGTGAGAGTTTGCACGGTCCAGTAGCGAACGAGCCGCACGTTGTTTTCGCGCTTGATTTGAAATGCGAGCAGCAACACTTGGCCGAGAATCAGAGCGGCGAGCAGGCTCAGCGGGCGATGGCGCGAAATAAGCGTGTCGGACATATTCGAATACCGATATTCAAACGTTCAAAATACCGCTCTGCGATTGGCCGTTTCAATCAATCGAAACGAGCCGTAGCAAGCGGAAATCGCTCAGCATTTTTCCGGTGCCTAGCACCACGGAAGCGAGCGGATCGTCCGCAATCGAAACGGGCAAGCCGGTTTCCTCGCGAATACGCTTGTCGAGATTTTTGATGAGCGCGCCGCCACCGGTAAGCACGATGCCGCGGTCGCTGATGTCGGCGGACAGCTCGGGCGGCGTGCGTTCGAGAGCTACGCGAATCGCGTTGAGAATCGTCGCGATGCACTCGGACAGCGCTTCGCGAATCTCGCTATCGTCGATCGTCACCGTGCGCGGAACGCCTTCAATCAGGTTGCGGCCTTTCACTTCGAGAGTGAGCGGCTTCTCAAGCGGATAGGCCGAGCCGATTTCGATTTTGATCTGCTCGGCGGTGCGTTCGCCTACGAGCAAATTGTATTTGCGCTTCAAGTAGTGCATCACCGCTTCGTCCATTTCGTTACCGGCGACGCGCACGGAGCGCGAGTAGACGATGCCGCTCATGGAGATTACGGCGATATCCGTGGTGCCCCCGCCAATATCGACAACCATGTTTCCCGACGGCTCTTCGATGGGCAGGCCGGCGCCAATCGCGGCAGCCATCGCTTGCTCCACCAAGTACACTTCGCTGGCTCGCGCGCGATAAGCGGAGTCCTGCACGGCGCGTTTTTCAACAGGTGTGATCTCGCTGGGAACTCCGATCACGATGCGCGGATGCACCAGCACGCGGCGGTTGTGCGCCTTCTGAATAAAATAAGTGAGCATCCGCTCGGTGACCTTGAAATCGGCGATGACGCCGTCTTTCATGGGCTTGATTGCGACCACGTTGCCGGGCGTGCGGCCGAGCATTTCCTTCGCTTCGCGGCCTACAGCCACCACTTCGCCACTGTTTTTATTGATGGCAACGATGGAAGGCTCGTTGACTACAATTCCTTTTCCGCGTGCAAAGACCAGCGTGTTGGCGGTTCCCAGGTCGATAGCCAGATCGGAAGAGAACAGGCTGAAGACCGACCGCATGTTGTAACTGTTTTTCGTCACGTAACGCTTCCCCCAGAATCCGCTTGGGCGCTGCTGCGGCAGCGCGTGCAAGTCAGCTTAAATCTTTCGGGCGCAAGTTTATGCGCACTTCGTGTAATGACACGGCATCTATGGCACCACGACATCCACTTTTTTGATAGCTGTACCACCTCGCCGATTTTGGCCAGTAATTACGATCGTGTGGCTGCCGCGATCCATCGGCTGCGTGAAATAGCGGAAATGCCCATCGGGACGTATATCGGCTACCTGTTCGCCATTGATGATCAGCGCGGCGCCGGGCTCGGTGCGGCCAATCACTTCCACGTTGTTGCCGTGAAGTTCCGTGTCGTCCACTTCGAGCAGCATTTCCTGTTCTTTGCCTGCCACGACAAGCATGAACTTAAAAGGGTCGCTTTGGTCGCTCGCGTTGTTTTTCTCATCGATTGCGCGTACTCGCCAAAAATAATCGCCGGGCGGAAGTCCTGCGAGTTCCGCGCTGGAGCCGACGGTCTTCCGTTCCATCACCACTTTGTTGAACATGGAAGTGGTGCTTACCTGTAATTCGTAAGACTTCGCCGTCGTCACAGGTTTCCATGTGAATTGAATCGGATCGTGCTTGGGATCGGCGACGATCACAGCCGCCAGATTGATCGGCTTATCCAATTGCGGCGGGGCCAGCACTTGACTCTTGGTAATTGGGCCGCCGGTGGGGAACGAAGCGCGCTCCCACTGGCCGATGTCGAGGTGTTCGCCGCCGCGATTCAGTTCCGCGCTTCCGTTATCCACGGTGATTTCCTGCTGGTTGGTCGTAGGGTCACTGCGCACGGCCGCGCGGCTATTCGCGCGCACAGAGGCGACGGCATTTTCAAACGAAACTTCTGCCTTCGATCCCGGGATTTCCCACGAGCCCGTTGCCAGGTCTACTTGTCCTGACGAAATATGCACGCCGACTTTCGATGCGCGGTCCTGCTGCACCACGTTATCTTCTACGGTGACCAGTGTGTCGCCCTTCACAGTGTAAGTGGTTCCGTCCGCAAACTGAATTCGAGCCACACCTTCGCCGCCGGTTTGGATCAGATCGCCTTTATCCAGTGAGAGTTGGTAGTCGGCGTTCACCCATTGCACCGAGTTGCTTTTCTTCACCTGGACTTTGCCGTCGAGGTTGACGAAGCGGGCCTGGCGCGCAGCAGCTGTGGAACTTTCGTTGGTTGAAGGCGCGGCGATGGAATCGGAGATTTTGTTGATCATGCTCGCGGCCATCTCGGGAAATGCGAAGTGGAACGCGGCGAAGACAGCTGCCGCAAATAGTACGACGACCAGCACTACGGTCCGGTATCTGACCGTGTGCCAGTACACCTCCACACGCGATATCTTCGGCTTCTCAGCCGCCGAGATTTTTTCGATTGCCATGGCGATTTGGGGCCAGTTTTGCAATCTAGCATAGGGGTATAGGCCTTTCAACTTGGCCGGGGAAGAGGATGCGAAACCGCTAACAGCAAGAAAGCACCATGTTTTCTCGTAACTTACGGGCAGAAAGGGAAGTCCACGGCCGCGGCTTGAAACGGGGTATCTCTGCCCGGACTGTCAGGATGCCAGGTCATCTCGGAGCCATTTTGGAGGTTGACCACAGGCGTCCGGTTTAGGGAGACTAGACACGCGAATTGGCCCCAGTTTTCGTCCCCGTGGGATGCCGAATCGAAGCACAGCCGCCTGCAAAAGGCCGATACAGAACTCGTAGCGAGGCACACTCATGAATGAATCGATTGGGGAACTCCTTCCACCGACACGAATTATGCTCACGCCGGGCCCGTCGTGCATGGACCCGCGCGTTTACCGTGCGCTAGCGACTCCACTCGTGGGGCATATGGACCCGTGGTTCATCAACATGATGAACGATGTTCAAGCACTGTTGCGCAAGGTGTTCCAGACGCAAAATCGGATCACGTTTCCGATATCTGCCTCCGGGTCGGGCGGAATCGAAGCGGCCGTTTTGAATCCCTTGGAAGAAGGCGACGAGTGCATTGTGTGCGTGAACGGCTGGTTTTCCGAGCGCATGGCGATCATTGCGGAGCGCAGCCGGGCGAAAGTGATTCGCGTGGAAGCGCCGTATGGGCGGACGGTGGATCTCGATGATGTGCGCCGCGCCGGTAAGGGTAAGAAAATAAAATTCGTGGGGCTGGCGCATGGCGAGACGTCGACGGGAGTTGTGCAACGCCTCGACGACTTTCGCAAAGTGGCGGATGAATTGGGAGCGATGATGGTTGTGGACGCGGTCGCAACGCTCGCAGGCGTCCCAATGGATATTGACCGCCAGCATATCGATATTTGCTTCAGCGGCTCGCAGAAAGCAATCAGCGCGCCTCCGGGCATGGCGCCCATCACCGTGAACGCGCGGATGGAAGATGTGATACGCGCGCGCAAGACGCCTGTGGGAAGCTGGTATTTCGATTTCACGCCGATTATGACGATGTGGGGAAGCGAGCGAACCTATCACCACACGCCGCCGATTTCGCTGATCTACGGAATGCGCGAAGCGTTGCGCCTCGTACTCGAAGAAGGCCTCGAAGCCCGTTGGGAGCGCCACCTGCAGAACCAGAAAGCGCTGGTCGCTGGAATCGAAGCGATGGGGCTCGAGCTATTTGTCGAGAATCCGGCGGAGCGGCTGGTCACTGTGACCGGGGTGAAGGTTCCCGCGGGAGTGAACGACGGTCGGGTGAGGCAGCAGCTGCTCGACGAATTCAACATTGAGATCGCTGGTGGCTTTGGCCCGATCAAAGGCAAGCTCTGGCGCGTGGGGTTAATGGGGTACTCTAGCCAGAAGAACAACGTGTTGTTGTTCCTCGCGGCGTTTGAAAAAGTTCTGCTGGATCATGATTTTCGTGTGCCGGCGGGCGCTGGTGTAGCTGCAGCGGTGCGAAGCTACCAGCAGTCGGCGCAGCCTGCGGCTGTGGGGGCTCGAAAGTAGCAGCGCTGGAGGATCAGTGGCAAAAGCAGCGTTTCCGACGATTCCCAATGCAGGCGCGATGAGCGAGTTCATCGGGGCGTTCGATGTTCCGTCAAAAGTAACGGACTACGTATATCGCTGCCGCTTCTCTCATTGCTGGAATGGAATCGCCACGCGGCATGCCGACACGATGGATTGCAAGTTTTTCGTGGACGGAAAAGGCGTGGTGCTGGGGCTCGCGCATCCCGGCTTCGTGGAGTTCCGCACGCGCTCGGGGCGCAATTTAACGGATCGCGAAGCCAGCTATATTGGCGCTGAATACCTGCGCGAGCGGCTCGAACAGGAAGACGAGCACGCGCTCTACGATGTTTCCGCTTCGGACGTTCTACGCATCATCGAAAAGCTCGGCATCAAATAAACCGGCATCAACTCTTCTAGTCAGCGCCCTTCTTTCGATAGTACGTGAAATCGTATTCGACGGACCAGGTCTTCCCGCCGTCTTCGGAGCGCTGGCTGAATTGTCTTACCTCGTCCGGCCCGACGTTAAAAAATTGTAGGTGGCGCGTGGCCTTCTTTCCGTTTTCATCGGTATCGGCGTAATAGTCCATCGTGGTTCCGTTCAGGTGCCCGGAGAAAAATATTCTTCCACCGTTGCTGTCCACCCAGTACTGCTCCCACATCTTTGTATTGGAATCGTAGATGTTAAAACTCTTCCCGGTATTGCCGCGGCCGCCGGTCCAGTTCTCGAGGACCACGCAATCGTCGAGAATTTTCTGGATGCTGCTTGAGCCGACCACCTGGTCAGCTCCGGTCTGTTTTACCGTCCACTCGCCGACCCAGAAATCGAATTGCTTGTATTCCAGGCTGTACTTGCAGGGGAACGCGTTGTGGTCGGCCTTATCGAGATCTTTGGCGAAACGCGGGTCATCCTTCAGCAGGATGAGATCGGGATCGGATGAGAAGATTTCTCCCGGACCGTACCCGGTATTGAGAATCTCATCGATCTTGGCAAAGGCTTTTTCCCGTTCACCCATCCGCGCATAGGCCTTCGCTGTGCGCAAGAGAACGGAGAATTGATGGAAACCAAGGCTGCCGGCTTTCTCATAGCATTCGATCGCTTTTTGATACTGTCCGATTCCGGCCAGTGCGACTCCCCAGCGATACCAATCCTGACCACTAGTCGGATTCGCTTTTGCCAGCGCCTCGTAAGCCGGTGCTGCTTTCGGCCAATCTTTTGAGTTGTAGTAGCCGTCCGCGGCGGTTTGTTCGGCGTTCGGTGATTGCGCCTGGATATTGCTAATACCGGCGAGGCCGATTGCGAAGGCCATCACAGCCCGGCACAAATTTCGGCTGCAGCGATTCATAGCGTTTCTCCTGAACATGGTTCCCCGCGCGCTGGAACAGAGGATTCGTCTGTTGCGTTTTAGACGGCGAACCAGGAGACCGGAGAGCAATCTTTTTGCGGCGCCTGCTAGGCGCTTAGCCGCTTGAGAAAGGCTCGAGGGCTGAGGCGTGTCTCTGAAGGGTGACGATTATGGGGCGTCCGATTTCGCTTTTTCCGCTTCCGCTGGTTTCGAGTTCTTGGGGATGCTGCGGATGTAGTTCACCAGATTCCAAATGTCTTCATCTTTCAGGCGATCCGCTTCGGAGGGCATCTGGCCGTTACCGTTCTTGATCACGTAGAACATTTCGCCATCGGTGACGGATTTCAGGGTTGCAGGGTCGCGGTAGTCGATCATCTTGAGTTTCATGTCAATGGCCAAATCGCCTTTGCCGTCACCATCGACTCCATGGCACATCGCGCAATCGTAGCCGTATTTCTTTTTCCCAGCGGCGATCGAAGGCGCGGTGGGTTTTACGGGGTTCACCACCTTGAGCGCTTCGGGTGGAATCTTCGCGCCCGTCGAGGGAGACGGAGGCTTCTCCTCAGTGCTCTGGCTGCTTTGGGCCTGCTGAGCGTGGCAGGAAAATGCGAGAGCCAGCAAAGCTGAAAGGACAAGGATGCGCGTCCACATAGGGGCCTCCTGATTCGGGTTGAGCGGATTGTACGCCCGTTAGCGCAGGAGGGTGCGGGTTTTCTTGTCGTAGGAGTGTTTTCTACGCGTCCGAAAGCGATTCGCCGAAATTCGCGCTGTCGTTCAATTCGCCAGCCTCGAGGATCTCGCCGCACTCGAGGCATTCCACGTACTGCGAATCGTCGTCTTTGGCGATCAGGCGGGTGCGGGTGTGCTGGCAGGAGGGGTTCGGTGGATTGGTCATTGCAGTTTCGATACAAGTCTACCTGCATTGTAGCATCGCGCTTGACCCCTCAGAATAGAACGCGCGATTGACAAACGCCCAGTTTGCAACTATCAGTCACTCTGGTTTGAGGTCGAAAGCGGAGAAACTGTGAGCCCTGGAACAGCCACGCAGGAAAAGCTTGGCAGCGCGCTCTTCTACGGAATTGTCGCAATTCTCGCTTATCTTGCATATCGCGTTTTCGAACCATTCCTCGCATCACTGGCTTGGGCCGTGATTCTGGTGGTTCTCTTTTTCCCGATGTATGAGCGGTTGGCAAAAAAGTGGGGAATGACAACGGCGGCTCTCGTGAGCACGATTGGCGTAACGCTGATCCTGATCGTGCCGGCGATCTTCATCATGATTGCGTTTGTCCGCCAGGGATACGAAGCGGTGCAGTCCATTCAGTTGCAAGTCGCCTCCGGCCACTTCCGTTGGGTAAATGACCTGTGGATGCGCTTCCAGGGGCGATTTCCCGAGGTTGAGGCCACCGACCTGGCAAGCACCCTGCGCGGTTACGCCGAAAAGACTGCCGCGTACGTGGCCGGCCAGATTGGCACGGTGCTGCGCCACACGGCCAGTTTTGCTTTTCAGCTTTCCGTGACGATTCTGGCGATGTTCTATCTATTTCGCGACGGACCTGCCCTCATTCACCGTCTCCGCCAGGTGCTACCCTTCGAGGGCGTGTATCGAGATCGAATGATCCGGGATTCGCGCGATCTGATTTTCGCCAGCGTGACGTCGAGCATAGTGGCTGCTGCTGCACACGGTTTGCTTGGCGGGCTGGCCTTTGGATTGACGGGAATCGGAGCGCCGATTTTCTGGGGCGTCATGATGGGATTTTTCTCGCTGGTGCCGGTGGTGGGCTCCGCGCTGATCTGGGTTCCGGCGTCGATCAGCCTGATGCTGGAAGGCCACATCGTGCACGGGATTATCCTTGCGTTGATTTGCAGCGTGATCGTGGGAATGATTGACAACATCATTCGCCCCTGGCTCATCAGCGGACGGGCTGAGATGGGCGGCCTGGTGGTCTTTATCAGCGTGCTGGGTGGCATCGCCGTTTTTGGCATGCTAGGGGTTGTGCTGGGGCCGATTGTCGTAGCGTTGGCTGCGGGCCTGCTTGATTTATACGCTCCGAGCGATGCTAGAAACCAATCTCTCGATGCGGGTGGGAGCGAAAGGCATGGCGTGCTAGAGTAGCCCGCTTCGGAACTCGCGATGAGTAAAAACTCCAACTCAAAACACGTCAGCAGCTTGCCGCCTGAAAAACTCCGGTGGCATTGTGATCCTGCTCGAATCCCATTCGAGACGACCGCGGAGGTGGAACCGACGGTCAACGATCTGGGCCAAGACCGGGCGATGCGTGCGTTGCGGATGGGCGTCGAGCTGAAAGCGTCGGGCTACAACCTCTTCGTGTGCGGGCTTTCCGGGACCAGCCGCGGCGGGATGATCGTGCGCATGGTCGAAGAGATGCATCTTGAGACCGAGACAGCCCCGGATCGGTGCTATGTAAATAATTTCAAGAACGCCGACCGCCCCCGGCTGCTCACTCTTCCGCGCGGGCAGGCTAACGCGTTCAAGAAGGAAGTGGAATCGGGAATCGATTTTCTTCGTCGGCGCATTCCACAGGTTTTCGAAGGGGAACCTTTCCAGCGCCAGAAGACTCGGATTGTGGAGAGGTTCACCGTCCGTGAAAAAGAGTTGATGGATGATTTCACGAGGCGGATCGCGCGCGAGCAGTTCGCTCTGGGACGCATGCAAGTGGGCGCGGTAGCGCTGCCGGAGATTTTTCCTGTGCTCGAAGGGCAGATGGTGCCCATCGAAGAGATTCCCAAGATGGTGCAGGAGGGCAAGCTCGAGAGTGTTGCTGCCGAGGATTTGGAGCGCAAATACGATCAGTTCCGGCAGGAGTTTACAGTTGTGTATCGGAAGACACTTTCGCTTTCGCGCGAACTCGCGAGCGAGATGAGTTACCTGGAGCAGGAGGCGGCTTCCGTGCTCGTCGATGGGGTGATCGAAGAGCTGAAAGAAAAATATCCGAACCCGCAGATCTCCGAATATCTCGAAGAAGTGCGCCATCATATTCTGGACAATCTCGACCCGTTCAAAGAGCGCGAGGGCGAGGACGATCAGCCTCCCTCGGAAGGCGGTGGAGGACAGCGCCCCGAGCGCACGGACCGCGACCCCTTCCGCGTGTACGGCGTGAACGTAATCCTCGCGCACGGCGAGCAGGAAAAGGTTCCGGTGATTTTTGAGACGATCCCCACCTACGCGAATCTTTTCGGAACGATTCATCGCAGCTACGACACGCGCGGCGGCTGGAATTCGGATTTTATGGATTTGCGCGGCGGTTCTCTGCTGCGGGCGGACGGAGGCTTCCTGGTGATGTATGCGCTCGACACGCTGACTGAAACAGGCGTGTGGCGGACGCTGAAGCGAACCTTGAATCACGGCAAGCTCGAAATTCAGCCGGTGGACGTATTTTTTCCTTTCAGCAGCGCGGCGCTGAAGCCCGAACCGATCGAAATTCACGTGAAGATCATCCTGATCGGCGATCGCGACATGTACGAGCTTCTCTACGACTACGAAGATGACTTCAAGAAAATTTTCAAGGTCCGCGTGGAATTCGATGAAGAGATGGCTTGGAGCGAAGAAGTGATTCGCCAGTACGCGGGCCGCTTGCGTAAATTGAGCGATGACGAGCATCTCTGCCCCTTCGACCGCACTGCGGTAGCCGTGCTTCTCGAACACGGCGTGCGGCGCGCGGGCCGGCGGGGAAAAATTACAGCGCGATTTTTCGATCTGGCGGATTTAGCTCGGGAAGCGTCTTACGTGGCGAAACACGAAAAAGCGACAGTGGTGACCGCAGAGCACGTCAGGAAAGCGCAAGAAGCCCAAATCGACCGGCACAATTTGACGGAAACAAAAATCCGGGAGATGGTCGAACAGAATTTGCTATTTATCGATACGACCGGCGCGCGCGCGGGCCAGGTGAACGGGTTGAGCGTGCTTGAAATTGGCGGCTATGCATTTGGCAAGCCCGTGCGCATTACCGCCGCCGTGGCACTGGGCAAACTGGGAATTATTAACGTGGAGCGGGAATCGAATCTCAGCGGCCGTTTTCATGACAAGGGTGTGCAGATCATATCCGGCTATTTGCGCCGCACATTTGCGCAGGATAAGCCGCTGTCGCTATCGGCGAGCGTGTGCTTCGAGCAATCCTACTCCGGCGTAGACGGCGACAGCGCGAGTTCAACAGAGATCTACGCGATTCTCTCGGCGCTCTCGGAAATTCCCATCAAGCAGGAACTGTCGGTCACCGGGTCAGTGAACCAGCAGGGGGACGTGCAGCCGATTGGCGGAGTGAATCAGAAAATCGAAGGGTTCTACGATGTGTGCAAGCTGAAAGGCTTCACCGGTACGCAAGGCGTTCTAATCCCTGCTGAGAACGTCGAGGATTTGATGCTTCGCGATGAAGTGATTGAGGCGGTGGCGAAGAAGAAATTCCACATCTATCCGGTGGCGACGATCGAGCAGGGAATTGAAATTCTCACCGGCGTTCGCGCGGGCAAACGCAGCAAAGCCGGAAAATTCGAGCCTGGATCCGTGTTCGCAGCCGTTGATTCGCGTCTTCGTGAGATGGCCGAAACGCTGCGAAAGTTCGAGAAATAATCGCACCAAAACTTCAAATCAAGCGCCGCATCTGAACCGTGACTTGAACAGACTGCCCATTACGCTGAATCAGCAGCTTGTATTTGTGCCCCACCTGCCGGAAGAGCGCGCGAATCGAGGCGAGTGTCAAATCTGCCGCGGGTTCGTCGTCAATTCCCGCAATGATGTCACCTTTTAGCACCCCCGCCTCCACTCCCGGTGTTCCCGGCTGCACTGACGCAACTTCAAAAGTGAGAAGTCCCGGCCCCTTGGCGATCACGGCAATCCCACTCTTATCCTCTTGTTCGTAATCCTCGAAATGAGTGTTGGGATCGAGAATGAGTTGCTGATGCGCGTAATCGAAGATCACCGTAAAACGCCGAAGTATTCCGCCTCCAATCACACCGGCGCGATTATTGTCGAGGATAGAATTAGCGCCTGCATGAACGAACGCTGCGAGCGGCCCTCGAATTTCGTACCGGCCAATTTGAAAGTCCGTTAAACGACCGAGAGCGACCGTTGCGCCCCCTTCGATTTGCGGATCGGAGGCATTGATCGTCTTCACATGCGAAGAGAAAATGCGATGTGCTTCGCTAAAGCGATCGGAGACGAGCACAGAGGCATCGAGCGCTGTGTTGACCACAAAATCGTCCGTCATGGGTTTTCATGCCGGCCAATTTGAAACTCGCTTTGATGACCGGAATACCCTCATCAAACCGAAGCGGGAATATGGTTCCCTTTCCCGAGTACTTGTACGCGGCAGGATCGTAGAGCCGGAGCGTCTGGCGACCGTAATCTATTTCTACGACGACGCGGCTGAAAAAATCGGCACCCAGCGTGCCTTGATAGGGCCGCCCAACCTCCTGCGAAAAATCCGGCTTATCGATTTTCGAAAAATCAAGAAAAGGCATATCGACGCCGGGGAAATTCAATACCGCATCCTTGAGATTACTCAATCCCAGGTCGGCCGCACGGGCTGGGCTGAGCGACGACGAAGCGGCCGTGGAATCGAGCACGAACAGCGACGGCTGGCTTTTGTTCACATCTACCGGAACGAAAATAAGATTCTCGAGGAATTCGGCAGGAATCTCGGCCGCATTGCCGCCGAACGCGAAGCGCGCGGGCGCCGCCGTTTGCTGGGCTACCGTTTGCCGGATTGCGATCCGCGAATTCGCCGACGAATTAGGATCAGATGCAAAGCCAATGAGTGCCGCCAGGACGGCTCCGAAGCCAAACGTCACACGGCGCATGATTTTGCTTTGCTCTCCTCGTACTTTACACGCACAGCCAAAACACTTCGATTATACGTTTACCGAAGCGGCGCGAGATATCCTTCGCGAGCAAAGATTTGATACTCGGGCGATTTTGCCGGCTGGGGGGATGGTCCGTTGGCACCCAGAACCTGCACGGTGAGCGAATGGAATTTACCGTCGTGCTGAGGCGCTATGCCGAGAACATATTGGTGCCGCAGAGCGGATGCAATCTCGCGATAAATCGTGACGAAATCATTCGGCGATTCGGGAAAATAAGCGCGTCCGCCGGTGATTTTCGCCAGCGATAGTAGCGCCGCATCGGCTTTCGCAAAGGTCAGCGGATTTGGTGGTTCGCCGGTCTCGTCCGGTTTTGGCGCAGATTTTGACTTCTTTTTCTTTGCGCTCGGGGGATGTCGTAAAGATCCGCCCAGGGCGACCGCGAATATTACCGTGTCGTCCTTCTTGAGCTTTTGCGCAAGCGCATCCCACCGCTCGGGCGGCGACGAATCGAGGCCTGTGGTGAGGAGCACGATTGCCTTCTTCCCGTGAAGTGGTGCGATCCAATCGAGAACGGTCGAAACGGAATCGTAGAAGTTAAGATCGCCCATGCCGAGCGTGTATTGAACCTGGCCCAATGCAGCCGCGAGCGCAGACTTGTCGGGAGTAAAGGCAAGGATTGCCTGCGGTGATTGAGAATATGAAACCAGAGCGACCTCGTCGTCGGCAGCGAGGCCATCGAGAAGTGAGTAGGCAGCGGTCAGGTGCTCCGCGTGAATCAAATAAACTGCGGGGCTGGTCTCGAGCATCACGAGTACTTGCGCGGGCGCCTCGACAGGCGCGAAGAAAACAATTGGCTGCTCGATGCCGTTGTCTAGAACCCGGAACCGGTTTTGCGCCAGTCCTGCCACAAATTTGCTTTGGCGATCGAGGACGCTGGCGTCAATTTTGACGATTTCGGTTGTAGTCTGAATTCCTGCTTGTGGAATCCCCTTGTTTTCCTGAGCGTGCAGAGCGAGTGAGAGGCAAAAAAGGAAAGTTCGCCATCGCGAAAGGAAGTGCTGAGAAAAAATCGGCAAGCGCGAAGGCTACTGAACGTACGAATCAAAGTAGATGCCGTGCGAATCCTTCCACCAGCCGCTGATTCCGGTGTGAATGTGGCGCGTGATGACCTCCGGTTTTACCGCTTGCAGCCAGTCGGTGGAAGGAGGTGGCGTGGTGGAATCCTTGGCTTTCGCCATCTCTTCGGCAAGATGCGCCATCACCTTATCCCACGGAATTTTGGCGATATCGGCAGCGCTCAATCCGGTAAGCTTTTCCGGCAGAAGGGAACGCTCGTGTGCGAGTTCTCCACTGGTGAGAATGCTGGAGGCAGGGGCAGTGCCGGGCTTGGCGTCCAGCCGGGACATTGCCTGCCGGATGAGTGCTTTGCGCGGCGCTGCAAAAAGCATCGTGGGCGTTACCGCTACGTAATAGAACTCACGCTTCTTGACTCCCGTCTTAGGATCGGCAATCGGATACACAAGATCAAGGTAGGTCGTAGTGCCCGACGTATCCTCGCCGACGATGAAGGTTCCTCCGGCGGCGCGCAGGATACGAAGAACATCCTGAGGCTTCTGAATCGAAATCGCGTAGGTCCTCAGATCCGTTCCATCCTCAGCGAAAGACGTTTCGGATGCCACCTCACCGGTAAAGAGCTGAAGGGCGTCGGTAATCGGCATGCCGAGAAACCCCTGCGCCATTTTTTCGTACATTTCCACGGCGGCTGCCTGTTGCGACGTCAACATGGGTTCAGCCGCGGCGCGAAGCATGTGATAAATCGCGACGAAGTCAAACCGCGAAATGCTGAAAATCGGGCCAGCGTTTACAGCCGGCTCGGTAACGAACGAAGTACCACTCGTCCCGGCAAAATCAAATACTCCACCAGCAGTGGCATCACCCAGCATAGCGCCGCGAAACCGGGTGGCCTCTCCAGCAAAGCTAACGCTTCCACCGAAGACGCTGATTCGATCGAGGCGCAAATTCACGGCAAACTTTGTGGCCGGTTTTTCCAATTGTGCGGGTGTCAAAATCTTTGTCAGGTTCGGGAATCGCGCAAAAAACTCGAGGGCCGAATCGGCGCCCACAAATGGGCGGATCGACTCATACTCGGGAAGCTGCGTCACCGAATCGGCGGGCTTCTCTGCGCCACCGAATCGCACCAGGAGATCCTCGATTACGGACTTTTGATCGGCGAGGAAGTAGTATTTCGGCGTGAGGGCGGTGTAGGACACGTCCGTTCCGGTGGCGCGCGCTTCGATTTTCGTTCCTTGAAACTCGTAGCTCATCACCGTAGGCACTTCTTTGCCAGTGGCCTTATTCGCTGCGCGCAACTTTTCGACGATAGCGGTTTTTCCGTGCGCGTCGTACACCACGAAAAATCCAGTCACCGGAGGAGGCGCCGCATCGGTTCCCGGTTTCTTGTCCGATTTAGGATTCAAAACAACTCCCACGACAGCAGGGTTGTCGAAGAGCGAAAGCACTTCGGCTTGTTCCCGATCCGAAGTAGCCGGCCCATTCTTGGCAACGTTTTCGCGCATGCTTTTAAGAAGCGCCTCTCGCGCATGCGCAAACTGCGGATCTTCAAATAGCTGCACCACGTGGTTGGTCTTTTCCGCGCTCGTCACGGCTCCCATACCGTGCCAATAGGCAAAGAATACTGTGCTGGCTGGCAAGCGATCCGAAAGAGATGGAGTCTGCGCGAATAGAGGGGTACCTGCGGCGATAAGCAGAAGCAACGGAACAGCTTTTCGAAATCGGCGCAAACCGCAGGACAACGTACGAATATTCTTCAAGTGACCCACCCCCGCGGCTCTGCTTTCAAATTACGACACCGGCCAGGTTGCTCAGAGACTCAGTTCCCTGGCGCTGGTTTCGCAGCCGCAGCAGCGGCGGGAGCGCCTCCGCCTTTGGGAGTGCTCAGGTAACCCTTCGCGTGATCCTTCGAGACTTCGAAGACTACGATCTCATAAGGCGATCGTGCGCCTCGAACGTAAAACTGCACTGGTTCGCCGACGGTTTTATCTTTCTTTTCGATCGACTTGTCGTCAGCGACCACGTTCATCGTGTACTTGAAGCGCTTGGTGTCCACTTTGTTCAGCTTTACCTGAATGGGACCAACGTGCTGGATTCCCTGTTGCTTGTTGATATCGAATTCGAAGATGTCGCGTTCGTTGAGGCGCTTGAGCTCTTCCACTTCGTCATGATTTCGCGCGATCAATCCGCTCTGCACACCCAGATCGCCGATCGTACTCTGGAGTTTGCCCTTGGTGGCTTCCAGGTCCGCTTTCGTCGCAGCGACGTCGCTCTTGGTCCCGCTGATATCCGTGGCTACCTGGCCTAGTTTCGCGGACGTGTCCTGTTCCACGGCGCCGATTTGCTCACGCAGCTTCGCGTTATTCACTTCCTGTTGCCGCTTCAGAGAGGCTGACAGAGACCGCGCCTGCGCCAACTCATCTTGTGTAAGGCCCAGCTTCTGAGAAGTAACTTCCAGCTGGCCCTTCAGGTCGGCGACTTGGGTATTCGTTTTTTCCAGTTCCGCGCCCAGGACTCGACTTTTCTTGTCTGCGTCATCGAGGCCCTTTCTCATGGCCTGTCTTTCCGCATAGCTGGCGAACAACAGATACGCAACAAGCACAAAAGCAATCACGAACAGCAGAACGACCCATCGGGGCAGAGCCGCCACTTCTGCCATTGGTTCTTCAGGCTGGGGATGCGGCAGCGGCGTAGAACTCAAACTCATAGATCTCCTTCCGGCGGCAGAGCCGCCTCATCGATGTGCCGAATTATGGCTGAGGTGCAAGAAGTTGTCTATGCCTTGCGACGGCGATTGTTTCCTCGGCGACGAGGCCAAATCGCCTCCACTGTAGTCGTAAGGCCACCACGCGGAGTGAATTCGCCCGTAACGCGGCAACTGACCGGTCGAGCGGCGTCGACGATATCGCGGAGCATCCGGTTCACCGCGTTCTCATAGAAAATTCCAAGATTCCGGTACGCGAGCAGATACATCTTCAGAGCCTTCAGCTCGAGGCAAACTTTGCGCGGTTCGTATTGGATCGTGATCTTGCCGTAATCCGGTAGTCCCGTTTTCGGACAAACAGATGTGTATTCCGGGAATTGAATGGTGATCTCATAGCCAGGAAAGTGATTGGGCCACGTCTCCAGCTTGGGTAAGCGGGCGCCTATTCCCGCCATCGAGTGAGCGTCTGTGTATTGGGGCATTCTCTCCT
>CAVRFZ010000028.1:0-97970 GCA_963720655.1 uncultured Acidobacteriota bacterium
CAAGAGGACAATTCTAACAATATAGATTCTACACTTCGTGCCCGATTCATCCCATCTTGCCTGATCGAGATATTTTGAGTATGCTGCTGGAAATACGGACGCCCAGACCCGCTAGGGGTGAGGCTAGCCACTCGGATGATTTGTCCGCAATGTCGAAGTTCAGACTGCTTTCGCTCGCACCGTGATGGAGTTATCGATTTACTCGCAACGTTCATAGGTCACAAACCCTGGCGATGCCACACCTGTGACAAACGCTTCTATGCACGGCGCGTTGCACATATGTTTAGCCGCTACGTGCACTGCTCGAAATGCGGAAACTTCGATCTGGAACGCATTTCTCGCGGGTATGTCGAGGATGGAACCGGAATTTCTTTGAAGCGCTGGCTCGGAATTCCCGCCTACCGTTGCGATCTTTGCCGGCGACGATTCTTTAGCATCCTGTCTTTTCGCCGAATTGTACCGTCAACGAGCCGCGTTCCCAGGCCCGTGAGCGGCGACGCGCCGAGCCCTGCCTCACCGGTTTCGGGATTCGAATCGACTTAGGCCAACCCCCGGCGAAACCCCTATCCGCCCCAAGCAGCCTGTTGAGAAGGCTTCGCGGTCGTTGTAACGCACAATTAACATTCCCGTCACGGGTGGTTCAAGCCGGGCACATAAGGTTTGCCGTCCCCGCAATTGGTCAAAGGGGAAGGCGCGGCTCGAAGTTCGGGTGGTCTCTCTCCGCGCTGTGCAAAATAGCTGCAACTCTTTGTATTGCTTTTCATCTCCGTTAGGCCGGCACCATCGCAGATTCGGGTATGAAGAAACGCCGGATTCGCGGCAACCGAGACGGCGAGCGTGTGGGTTGGTGGGCCATGGGCTTGGCCGAACCCGGGGCTGGCGCTGGCAATAGATTGGAAGTTTAAATTTAAGGAGGAAGGGAATGCGAGCACTTGCACTATGGATTCTGGCGTTTGGCATCGCTGCATCTCCAGTGATAGCACGAGCCGCTGGAACGGGGGACGACAAGGATTCAACCGCTGCCAAGTCGGCGGACACTTCGAAAGCCGCAACGGATAATAAAACCCCAGCGGCTTCTTCCAAGTCGGAGACGCCAGCAAAACCAGCCTCGCCGACCATGGAAAACGAGCTTCAACAGCTTCGTGAACTCCTCGAGGCGCAGTCCAAGCAGCTCCAGGAGCAGAACGATGCATTGAAGGAACAGCGCCACGAAATGGAAGCGATGCAGCAGAACCTGAGGGCCGTGAATGCTCCCCTTGTGAATGAGGGCGCATCGCCAGCTTCCAGTTTGGCTGCCCAGCCTGCATTTTCTGCCGGTTTCGTTGCCTCGCCCGACGAAGACAAGCCCGATGCCTATCAAATTCGCTTCAAGGGCATCACGATTACTCCCGGTGGCTTCATGGCGGCAGAAACGGTTTGGCGGCAGAGAGGCATTACGAACGACATCAATACGGACTTCAAGGGCACACCATTTTCCGGCGCTTCGAACTCGAAACTTTCGGAATTTAACTTTTCTGGTCGCCAGTCGCGTCTCAGTGTGCTTGCCCAGGGCAAGCTCGACGACGTGAAGGTCGGTGGCTACTTCGAAGGGGACTTCCTTTCGGCCGGCGTGACCTCGAACAACAACGAAAGCAATAGCTACACATTCCGCCAGCGGCAATTCTGGGCGCAGGCGGCGTTCACCAACGGCTTCACAATCACCGGCGGCCAGATGTGGAGCTTAGTCACCGAAACAAAGAAGGGTGTAGAAAATCGCACAGAGGCAACTCCTCTGACGATTGACCCGCAGTATACCGTTGGCTTTAGCTGGGCGCGGCAATACGGGCTTCGAATCGCCAAGAGCTTGATGGATAACAAACTCACCCTGGCAATGTCGATTGAAGGCCCGCAAACGACCTTCGCCGGAAAGCTGCAAACTCAGAACACTTTGATTGCAGCACCCGGCGATCTCGCCGGGCTGTACAACAACCAGGCGAACTACTCCTACAATCAGACACCAGATTTCATTTTCAAAGCAGCCTTGGATCCCGGTTGGGGTCACTATGAAGTCTTCGGCGTAGTCAGCACTTTCCGTGCGCGCACTTTTCCGTGCGTAGGAGTGGCAGATACGACGGTTTGCCCGACTCCGGCGTCATTTGCGAACAATGACACGCGAACGGGTGGCGGAATCGGCGTGAACGCAAGAGTACCTCTCCTCAGCAAGAAGGTCGAAGCTGGCTTTCACTTCCTCGGCGGCGACGGCGTTGGCCGCTATGGAACCTCTGGAGAGGCAGATGTGACCGCCCGTCCGGACGGTACGCTTGTGCCGATTCGGAGTTATCAGGCGCTCGGCACCCTCGAGTTTCACCCGACTCCGAGACTGGACGTTTACCTTAACGCTGGCGGTGAGTACGACTCTCGCGCTGCCTACGTGAACTCGGCCGACAAGGGAGTGGGTTATGGCTCGCCGCTTCTTAGAAACGACGGCTGCTCGGTCGAGCTCTCACCGACGAACCAGAACACACCTGTCGCGCCAGCGAATTGCCAGGGCGATGTCCGCAGCATGATCGAAGGCACTATAGGCTTCTGGTATCGCTTCTACCAAGGCCCGAAGGGCCGAGTCCAGTTCGGAGGCCAATATTCCTACTTGGTCAAGAACACATGGACCGGCTCGAACGGCAATACGGAAGAGCCCGCTTTCTTCACACCATCCGCAAGCAACAACATGATCTTCACCTCGTTCCGCTACTATCTGCCGTAAGACGAGTCGCGGAAGAGTTGCAGTTCGGACGTTTGAGTTAAATTTCAAAAAGGGCGCTCCTCCGGGAGCGCTCTTTTTTTCTGCTCACGCGGTTCGCTGAAGCTGAAGACAGGAAGATCGAATCATTGAGGCGCGTCCGGAACGACCAGACGAAGCGCGTCCGCCACTCCTTGCGGCTTGAAACCAAAAGGGCCAGGACCTGACTTGTAACTCACCCGTCCGTCGCGGTCTATAACGTAAAGGCGATCCGGCCAGCCTGTGTAAGCGCGTTCGGTCGCATTGTCGAAGTTATCGACCACTGCGGGAAATTTGATGCCTAGCTTCACCACGCACAGCTGCCCCATCTCGCTGCGCTCCTCGAAGCTCTTCGGGCTTGCAAATACCACGTGATCATCCAGATTATCGGGATCCTGCCACACATCGCTGGTGTGCGCCTCGCGAATGTAAACCACGTAGAACGCCACCCGATCGCCATACTGCTCGTAGAGTTTATTGAGAGCAGGAACCTCCCGCCGAAAGGGAGGTCATGTGTAGCTGCCAAAAACGAGCACCACAGGCTTCTCGCCGCGCAAAGATGACAATCGAAAGCTCGACTTGTGGTCGGGACTCTCGAGCGAAAAGTCCGGCGCCATATCGCCGATGCTTACCTGTCCTGCCCGCGCCACCTGCCAAAGCGGCTTGAACGGCAGTGCCGCAAAAACCGGCCAGGGCACGTGTTTCATCGTCGCTGCAAAACGATCCGGCGATTGCAGCATCACGCCGAACAGTAGCATCGTCAGCGCGGCATACACCGCCGCAATCACCACCAGGATTCGCGCAAGAACCTTGTAGTTAGAATTGATTTTCTTCGCTTCAGGCATTGAGTGGCGCGCAATCTACACTTTGCTTGCCTGCGCGTCTCTAATCTTTTTGTATTACGGTCCCGTCACGATGTCAGGTGGAGGCTCGTCAGTTTGGATGCGGGGCGTTCTGCGGTATATCCTGCCGACGTGCCACGTTCCATCACCCGGTCGCCAACTCTCGGCTTAATCCTCGGACTCGCGATTACCGTCGCGGCGGTCGTGGCCTATGCCTGGTATACCACCGCGCAAATCTCCGGCCTCCGGAAATTGCAAAATGAATTTGCCGATCGTAACCGCAAGGACTCGCTGCAATTGTTGCGCATCCAGAACGACCTGAACTCTCTCGGCCTCGCGATGCGCGACATGCTCGAGAGCGACGAAGCGCATCCGCTCGCAGCTTGGTCAGCGGAGTTTGAACGAATTCACGCCGATCTCGATGATACCCTTCGCCTCGAAGCGCAACTCGCGGTGGCGGCCCGCACGCCCGAGCAGCGCCAGTATCTTACAGATTCATTCGCGCAATTCTGGGGCTCAGCCAGCAGCGCCTTTGCGTTGGCGCGCGCCGGCAATGCCGCTGCGTCTCGCGATCAGGTTCGCTCAATATTGCAGCCGCGCCAGGCATCTCTGACCAACGCGGTGGCCCGGCTGCTCGTCGAAAACTATGAAAGCGAGGCGAGGGCATCGGCGCAGGTGCTGCAGATCTACGATCGAGTTCAGCGCCAGGTCTACCTTTTTCTGGCCGCCACGCTCGCCGCGATCCTGGCCACCGGCCTCTATCTGATACATTCGAATCTCCGGCTATTCGAGCGGCTGGCATCGCTCTCGCATCAACGCAGCGAACTCGCGCGCCAGTTGATTGCCACCCAGGAGTCCACCCTGCGTCATATTTCCAGGGAGCTTCATGATGAATTCGGCCAGACCCTCACCGCCGTGGGTGCGCTGCTCAGCCGCGCCGAAAAGCAGATGCCCCAGGGTTCCGGCGCTCGCGAAGAATTGCGCGAAGTGCGTGACATCGCGCAGCAGACCCTCGAAAATGTGCGTAGCCTTTCACAATCGCTTCATCCCGTCATGCTCGATGAAACGGGCCTTGAGAGCACGGTCGATTGGTACCTCCCAATGTTGGAGAGACAAACGGGTATCACAGTTCACTACGAAAAATCTGGCGCTTCCTTCCCGATCGATGGCGGCGCTGGCATTCACATCTATCGAATTTTGCAGGAGTCGCTAAACAACGTTGTCCGGCATTCCGGTGCGCGCGAGGCCTGGGTGCGCCTCCGTTTTCTTACTCGCCAGTTGGAACTCGACGTGGAAGATCATGGGGCGGGTTTCGAAACACAAAAATCGAAGCCGGGTATCGGCTTGGTCGCGATGCGAGAGCGTGCTCAGCTTCTGGACGCAGCCATCGAAATTTCGCGGTTACCCCAGCGCGGCACATTGGTGCGGCTAAGTGTCCCGCGAAACAAATTGGATTCTAATGGCAACTAGGATCAAAGTTCTGCTGGTTGACGATCACAGCCTCGTTCGCCGCGGCTTTCGCCGCATGCTGGAAGACGAGGCGGATATTGCCGTGATTGGGGAAGCCAGCAACGGAGATGAAGCCGTGCAACTGGCCCGCGAACTTGCGCCGCAAGTGATCGTGATGGACTGCGCGTTACCCGGCACAAGTGGATTGGCAGCGACGCGCAAGATTCTCGAAACGGATCCGTCTAAGGCGATCTTGATGCTCAGCATGCATTCGGAAGATACATTGGTGCGCCAGGCGCTGGACGCTGGGGCTCGCGGTTACATTCTCAAAAACGCAGTGGACCTGGAACTGGCAGCCGCCATTCGGCGGGTCGCCGCTGGCGAGCTGGTGCTCGATCCGCAATTGGCTAAGCCGGCCAATCTTCGTGGCGAGCGAAACGCCGGCCTCACCGCTCGCGAACTCGAAATCCTGCAGCTCATCGTGAATGGCAAATCCAACAAGGAAATTGCCGACGATTTGAAGCTCAGCGTCAATACCGTTGCGGTCCATCGCGCCAATATCATGGAGACTCTGGGCATCCACAAAACAGCCGAACTCGTCGTCTATGCCATTCGCAACGGTCTCGTTAATATTTCGTGAAATGTTTGCGCCTAATGGTTTTACAGTATTGCTCCCAATAAACGTCTTCTCTAGGCTATCTTTGCTTGGCCGCCAAAGGCTCCCCGCTTGAGGCGCACCCCCCAAGCAAAGTGACCTTACCCGGCCGGCTCGAATGGGCTGGCCGGGAGTTTCCTCCCCCGCAAACCCCTGTGATTGCATGCCGCGCGGCCACGCTGGGCATACCAATCCGTTTCCCGAGTCCCGCTAAGAATGTTAGAATTGCCCTACCGGCAGGGAAGAATCAGCCGCTTTTGGCGATATCGTCTAAAGGTTAGGACGGAGCCCTCTCAAGGCTCAAATCCGGGTTCGAGTCCCGGTATCGCTACCAAAATTCGTCCACCTCGAAACTCAAATTACCGCCGCTTCGAACCCCGCATTGCCGACCGAGCGCTGCGGGCTGGCTTTTCCGTCAAAACGGCTGCACGCGAGTGCGACGTGGCAGCAGCCGAGGCGGCCGCCTGAACCGGTGGCTGGGCATGGCGATCGTTCGTAGCATTCCGCCAATTCACCTTCGGCATGATCAATGAGGTGTCCACGCGATCGCGATACTTGACCGCAATATTCATCAGCGAATCGAGCAGCGAGTCCGACAGCCAGTGCGGCTTCAATCCCAGATCGATCAGTTTCGAATGCTTGGCATTGTAATAATGCTCTTCAGCTTCCACGCGCGGGTCCGGCAAGTTCTCGATTTCAACTTTCAGCCGCATTTTCCGCGCCGCTTTCTGCACCAGTTGCGCAAGCTCCAGAATCGAGAATTGCTCGGTAAACTGATTGAAAACCCGGCATTCGCCTCGCGCCGCCGGTTCCAGGCAGGCCAGCTCGATGCAGCGCACCGTGTCGCGAATGTCGAGGAAGCCCCGCGTCTGGCCGCCCTTGCCGTACACAGTAAGCGGATGACCGATCGCCGCCTCGACGCAGAAGCGATTCAGAACGGTGCCGAACACCTCGTCGTAGTCGAACCGGTTGATGAGCGCTTCATCCAGCGCCACCTCGTCCGTCAGCGTTCCATACACAACGCCTTGGTTTAAGTCTGTCGCGCGCAATCCCCAAATCTTGCACGCAAACATGATGTTGTGGCTGTCATGCACCTTCGACAGGTGGTAGAACGATCCCGGCTGCTTCGGAAAAGGAAGAACATCCTTGCGCCCGTTGTGCTCGATGGTGATATAGCCTTCTTCGATGTCGATGTTCGGAGTGCCGTACTCACCCATCGTTCCGAGCTTCACCAGATGGCAATCAGGCCGTAATTCGCGAATCGCGAATAGAAGATTCAGCGTACCCACCACGTTGTTCAATTGCGTGAACGAAGCATGCTTGCGGTCAATCATCGAATACGGCGCCGATCGCTGTTCGGCAAAATGCACCACCGCATCGGGCTCGAATGTCTTCACCATGGAAGAAAGGAAGTCGTAGTCGGTCACGTCGCCCACATACATCTCGATCGTGTTTCCGGTAAGCTCCTGCCAGACCTTCAGCCGTTCGGAAAGAGGTCGAATCGGGGTGAGGGACTGTGCGCCGAGTTCATGGTCCCACTGGCGGCGGAGAAAATTGTCGACGATCGCGACAGAGTGCCCTTTGCTCGAAAGATACAGAGCCGTAGCCCAACCGCAATATCCGTCGCCCCCAAGAACTGCAATCCTCATGTCCTGTCCTCCGTTTTCTAACCTTTTCGCCTAGGTAATACCATTTCGAACGGTGACTCTAACATGCGATGTATCCTTCAGCCGCGCGTTCGCGTCCCATTTGCCCTTTATGCCATCAGGTACCGGAACTTCCCCGATTTTGGCCCGCGAAGACCCGCTCGCATGGCGCGGTCACTCGCTTTGTCAGGGGAATTGGGCCGAACGGCAATCAAGCGTCAAGCAGAATCAAATTTTACCCTCTCGACCCGCCACAATGCAATCCACTTAAGCATGCAGTCACTTTCAAGCCGTGGATCGCTACCCCTCACTCATGTTCCGCAGTGCACCTGCCGATACCTCACCTGAAGGATTGGTGTTCGCAAAACGGTTCGAGGCCACTATGCAAGAAAACGACAGGCGTTTCAGGCAGCGCTTCGACATGAGAGTCCAGGTGAAAATTCGCAATCTCGATTCCCCAGATCTCACTGAGCAGCAGGTGGAATCTTCGAACATTTCCGCTCGGGGCGTCTATTTTTCGACAGACCTGCCGCTCGACATCGGTGCCAGGGTCGAGATGTTCCTCACCATGCCGATGGAAATTGCGGGAAAAGACTCGCGGCTCTGGCGCTGCACAGGACGCGTCGTTCGCATGCAACCGCGCAGTCCGTCGCAAGCGAAAGCCGGCAACGGAGTCGAGATTCACTATTACGAAGTGCTCGACAAAGCCCGGCCGGCGCTCGCGAATCCCCGGTCCGGACGTATGCCGCTCCCGTAATTCCGGTGTGCCAAATCGGGTCTCATTCGTGGAGGCCGAGCAACTATGTCTAGGCGCGCATTGATCGTGGACGACGAACCGGCTATATGCCAGTTGATTCAGGGTGTGCTGAGTTCGTCCGGCCTCGACTCCTTAACCCTGACCAAAAGCGCAGACGCCACCGAATATCTGCGCGACGAGAAATTTGACGTGGTTCTCCTCGATTTTGCCATGCCTGCGCCCAGCGGGATCGAACTCGCCCAGCAGGCTCGCGGTTCCGGGTTCAATCAGCGCACGCCCATCATCATGATTAGCGACGACCAGCGCCCGTCCGCCGTTTCCGAGGGATTCGATGCCGGAGCCAGTTTCTTTCTCTATAAGCCCATCGACACCACGCGCCTGCAAAGACTGATTCGAGTCACGCAAGGCGCCGTCGAACACGAAAAGCGCCGCTTTCGCCGCGTCCCGGTTCGCTCCAAAGTCCGTCTCAGCTCTGATCAGGGTGAATTGGACTGCGAAACGATCGACCTCAGCCTCAACGGCATGATGGTCCATTCTTCCCGCACTGTTCCTGCGGGTTCCCACGTCCGAGTCACCCTCGACATGCCCAACGGCGCCAAGCCCCTTCTAGGTACGGGTGCGGTGATGAGAACCGTCGGCGAGCATCAAATGGGAATTCAATTCAATCTGTTGCGCACAGACGAAAGCGGAAGGCTGCAGGAGTTTCTCCTCCCGCTCATCATCGAGGGCTGAACGATTCTTCTCTCGCGGCGTGAACGGTTCAGGTCCGAAGCGTCCCGGCTCTCTCTGATTCAATTTGCTGGATCGTGCTCCGCAACCAGTTCCGCATTGCATCCTCAATCTCTTCTTGCGTTCCGCACTTGTAGAGGTATTCGAGCGTTTCCCCTTCTTTCGTGAGCGGAATGTGGCGGCACGGAATTTTCGTTCCGCGCTGATCGGGCGGGACCAGCTGCATCAAGACGCACTCCTCGCATGGCGCAGGGTGGTCCTTTGCGTCATAGTTCATGCAACTCGGCGAATCCTCGAAGGCCAAGTGTTGCCGCCACGGCTCCCGAGGCGAGCTGCCATAACCCCCCGATTCCAGCACTCTCAACTCGAACTTCAGGACATCCAATAGGTCCCGATCGTCTTTGGGCATTGGCATTGGACCCTCCTGCAACCCACAATGCCTTATCGGCAGCGATGAGGATGTGTTTCACGTTACTTCCGTCGGTGATCCAGGTCACCACCGATCGTCTGCGTAGAAATACAGTTAACTACTTCAAAACCAAGTAATTATTAGCAATTTTTAACTTGCCTTCGTGTCCCGCCCGCCCTAATATCCGCGCGAACAGACGAAGACGTTTGAAACAAGTTCAATCGCCAAATTCTGTTCCCCCCTTCCCAACAGGCCACGAAACAACTACGGGCTCCCGTGTTTAAAGTGACATGGAGCACGCTGAGTTGTGACTCAAGTCACAGATTTGCTCGTCCGATATGTTCAGTATTGCCGCGCGTCGCGACCGGGGTGGATCGCGATCGCGACGAATCTAGGGGAGATCCTATGAAGCGCTGGAAGGTTGCATTTGCAATCTGCGGTTTCCTGGGAGCTTGGCTCTTGGCGAGCGGCATGGCCTGTCCTGTTCGCGCCCAGTCCAGTGCCCCAGCGCAAACAAAGGCTCCCGAATATGCTGGGTCAGAGGCTTGTAAAACCTGCCACGAGGAAGTTTACAAGAGTTGGGAGAACGGTCCCCATTGGAAACAGACCCTTAAAGAAGGCGGCATTGCCAAGCATGGTTGCGAAGATTGCCATGGCGCCGGCGCCGCCCACGTAGCCGATCCAGCTGACACTTCCACGCTCTTTCTATTTGCTAAGGCGTCTGCCAAGGATATCAATGCTCGCTGCCTCACCTGCCACGCCGGCGGTCCGCAGCACATGAACACCATCAACTCCGAACACGCCAAGAACAACGTGAGCTGCATCTCCTGCCACTCCACTCACCATGCGGAGACGAATGAATTCCTGCTGCGGAAATCGGAGCCCCAGCTCTGCTACGGATGCCATCTCCAGCAGAAGGCCCAGTTCGACATGCCCTTCCATCATCGCGTGAATGAAGGCTTGATCCAATGCAGCGATTGCCACAACGTTCACGGCACTGTGAAGCCGAAGCAGGTGCGTACGAATTCCGCACAAGACGCTGTTTGCTTCAAGTGCCACACCGACAAGCAGGGGCCGTTCGTATTCGAACATCAGCCGGTCAAAGTGGATGGATGCCAGTCCTGCCACCTGACTCACGGAGGACCGAATCCTCACATGCTCAAGCTGAGCAACGTGAACCTGCTTTGCCTGCAGTGCCACACGACGTCAAGCTTCAGCGGGGCGCCCGGAGCTCCTTCCTTCCACAATCAAGCGAGCTTCTTCCAGTCGTGCGTTCTGTGCCACTCGCAGGTTCACGGCTCTAATTTCGACCATACGTTCTTTAAATGACAAACGCGATGAATCCTGTCCGCAAGCTCGGGATTGCTGTGAGGTCTGGAATGAGTATTTCGGCTAGAGAGGGAGAAAAGTGATGAACGCTCGCCTGAGACCTTATACGCCCGCTTTCGTGCTCTTTGTCGCCACCCTGATCCTCTCGCCTGTGGCTTGCGCGCAAGACGATGGATCCCAAGTGAAGGGAATCGATTCGGGCAACTACAATATCCACTCCTCCATCGATTTCGGCTATCGCGCCAGCGAAATCAACGGCAACATCAACACCTACAACACATTCGAAAATCTAGGCTCCGGCGTCCGCCTTTTCGATTACACCCTCGAAATGCGTTCGCTCGACCACAATGGCTTGCTGTTTGACAACCTCCTCTTTACCAACTTCGGATATGGCGGCGATCCGAACGACGTCACCCGCCTGCGCATCGAGAAAAACAAGTGGTACGATTTTCGCGGGCTCTTCCGCCGCGATAAGAATTTCTGGGACTACAATCTCTGGGCCAATCCGCTCAACCCCGCGGCGCTGAATCCACCGGGATCCACTACCACCGGCTGCTTGGTCGGTCCTCCCACCGTGGCATTCCCTCAAGGCGCTCCATCCTTCTGTTCGAAGCCTGCGGTGCCACAGGACAACTCGCCCCATAGCGAGGATCTCGTCCGCCGCATGCAGGACTACGACCTGACCCTGTTGCCAACTTCAGTCGTGCGATTCCGCTTGGGCTATTCGCGGGTCCGCAATGAAGGGCCCAGCCTTTTCACCACGGACTCGGGCACCATCTCCGCATTCGATCAAATGAACAGCTTTACCACCGATTCTTACCGTGCCGGTGTAGACATTCGACTGCTGCCGCGCACTACGCTTTCCTACGATCAATTTCTTAGCTATTACAAGAGCGACTACGCAATCATCGACAATCCCCTGGTGAATCCGCAAAATTTTGGTTTCGTCCTGGGAACCGTTCCAGGGCAGGCAACGCCGCCAGGAACGCCGGTCGATCTCGGAAACATATGGAGTACCCAAACGCCTTCCGAGGCCCTTCCCTGTGCCGCGCCGATCGTCGCCAGTACGGTCAATACAGCAACGCCAACCTGCAATGCTTACCTGAGCTATAACCAGACCGGCAACCCTCGGAACTTCATGCCCACCGAGCGCTTCCGTTTCCAATCAAACTATTTCACTAAATTCGAAACGTCAGGCTCGATAGGCTACAGCTCGAGTGATTACACCCTGAACGATCTGTCGGAAGTTCTGGATGGTTATACTTCCCGTTCTGCCGTGCGCGGAACCAGCGCCGGCGGACCGATCAAGACCAAGCGCGTCTCGGTCAATGCAGATTGGTCCGGAGACTATGCCGTCAACGATAAGCTCCGCGTCCTGGACTTTTTCCGTTATGACAATTGGCGCATCCCCGGGGAGTGGGACTCGGTTTTGACCAATTCGTTTGGAACGCCTTCTCCCGCGCCCGGTGTGGTCGGTCTGCTGCTCGCGCCCGGCACCTTTAACTCGACAAATTGCCCGGCCGCTCCCTTCAATCAGGCAAACTGCCCGCAGCACACGGCTAGCTCGGCGGCTGATTTGACAAACGAAATCAATACCCAATTCCTCGGCGAGAAACTGCTCTCCAACACAATCGAGTTGCAATACGATTTCAATCGCCGCTACGGCGCCCACATCGGCTATCTCTACAGCCGCCGCGTCATCTCCAGCATGGCTGCCACGTTCGACGTCGGCGAATTCACTTTCCCGGGCGGCGCTGCCGGCAATGCCGGCAACGATTTTCTAGCCGCCCGCGGAGATTGCGCCATGACCGGCACGCCACCGGCTCTCCCCCCCGGTTGCACGTTGCTCACAAGTGGTCCTCTGGCAGGCGCGATTCAAGAAGGCTCGCTCGCCAATCCGATTCCGGATGCAGGCAACGATACCTCCCGCAGTATCACCACCATCAATGAGCAGGCCCTCCTCCTCGGCATCGTCGCTCGCCCCATTGACGCCCTGCGCATCACCGGCGATTTCGAGTTTGGCTACAATGACGCGTCCTTTACGCGCATCGATCCTCGCCAGGTGCAGTCTTACAAGATCCATGCGAGTTACAAGCCGCGCCCCTGGGCTAATATCGATGGTGCCGTCGAAATTCACGAAAACCGCGACAATGTCACCACTGTTAACAACCTCGAGCACGACCGCTCCTACAGCTTTTCCACGATGCTCACGGCGAATCCGCGCCTTTCCGTGGATTTCGGATTCAACTATTGGAACGTTTACACCCAATCCTTGATCTGCTTTGCTTTTTCGACGTCCTCCGCAAATCCGGCCCCTCCGCCCACCAATGTCACCGACCTTACTTTCCCGCCCGGTGTGCCCGTGCTGCCCTCCGGCACAGCGTGCCCCATCACGGGCTCGCCTTCACCACTCGGCGCGCTTTCCGTGTACAACAGCACGGATTATTTCGCGCATGCCGCGGTGATGTGGAAACCAACCAGGCGCGTAACGACCATGGCCGGCTATGGAGGAAGTTTCGTGCGGGGCAACTCCACTTTTCTGAACCCGCTTACCCCCTCGGGAACGCTCGACTTCAATTATCAGCGTCCGTACGCGTCCATCACCATCGCCATCTATCGAGGCCTCAGCTACAAGATGGCCTGGAACTACTACGGCTTTAACGAAACAGGAGTAACCAACCCGTTCAGCCTGGCTCCGATCCAATTGCAGGACTTTAACGGAAGCAACGCTACATTTTCCATCCGTTATGCATTCTAAAACCGGATGTGCTTTGGGCGGCCGCGCATGATACCTTTCAACATCTTCCATAGGAGGAATGCGATGAAGCTCCGAGCATTTCGAGCTGGTTTTGTGGTTCTGTTTTTTGCTGTGCCCACTCTCACCTTGTCCGCGCGCGCCGCAGATGATTCGGCGAGCCTCTACAAGGCCAAGTGCGCCGCCTGCCATGCTGCCGATGGTAGCGGCAACTCGCCGACTGGCAAGACCCTGAAAGTTCCCGATCTCCGCTCGGATGATGTCCAGAAAAAAACCGACGCTCAATTGATCGAACTCACCACAGCCGGTAAGGGGAAAATGCCCGCCTACAAGGACAAGCTCACTGACGCACAGATTAAGGGCTTAGTGGCTTACACGCGCGAGCTGGCCAAGAAAAAGTAGGCAGACGCTTCAGAGGCGCAAAAATCGCGGGAACAGCTCGAGAATGGCCTCGATAAGGACCATCGCAGCCGGCACCTGCAAAAGGCACGAGCGTTCTTGCTGCGCTTCTGTTAACTCATGACGCTTCGCGAGAAAACTGCTGCATGGTTCCGCCCCGCTTATTACCTGGGGAACAATCCCATTACGTTGACGGGAGCTGTGCTTACCACCAGCTCCGCGCTTACGATCATCGGATTCTGGCTGTTCGAAGTGGTCGGCGGCGGTCCGGTCCATCCCTATCTCGGGTTGATTTTCTTCCTGATTCTTCCTGGAATCTTCATCCTCGGCCTGCTGCTCATGCCCATTGGCGCGCTCTGGCGCCGTAGGGCGCTTCGCCGAACGGGGAGCTTGCCGGTCGCTTATCCGCAGGTCGATTTCTCGCAGCCCATGATGAGGCAGATCGTTGCCTGGGTTGGCGGGCTCACCATGGCCAACGCCGTGATCTTTGGGATGGCCTCTTATCGCGGTGTGGAATATATGGACTCGGTGAAGTTTTGCGGCCAGACCTGCCACACTGTGATGCAGCCCGAATACACGGCGTATCTCAACTCCGGACATCAGCGTGTCGCCTGCGTCGACTGCCATATCGGGCCGGGAGCCGGTTGGTTTGTAAAGTCGAAGTTCTCGGGCGTCCGTCAGGTCTTCGCAGTCGCATTCCACACCTACGATCGCCCGATTCCATCCCCCGTGCTGCAGCTTCGTCCCGCGCGCGAAACGTGCGAGCAGTGCCATTGGCCTCAGGCGTTCACCGGTGACAAATTTGTGGTGCGAACCAAGTTTTCCGACGACGAAAAAAACACCCGCCTCACCACCGTTCTAGTCTTGAAAGTCGGTGGGCACACCTGGCAGGGCGCGGCCGGTATCCATGGTCGTCATCTAGACGCGAAGTCGCGCATTCAATACATCGCTATCGATCGGCAGCGGCAGACCATCCCGGTCGTAGATTACGTTGACGATAGTGGCAAACAGGTCCAATTCGTTTCAACCGATTCCAAACCGACTGCTGCCCAGCTTGCCGCCGGTCAACATCGCACCATGGACTGCATGGATTGTCACAACCGGCCGACCCACGTGTTTCAGCTTCCCGATCGCGCCGTGGACGAAGCGATGTCGGAAGGCCGTATCAGCGCCGCGTTGCCCTTCATCAAAAAGCAGGCGGTCGAGGTGCTCCGCGCAACCTATCCCGATCGCGAGACGGCTGCCGCGCAGATCACTTCGAAGCTGGATGATTTTTATCGCGGGTCGTATCCCGAAATCTATCGAGACAAGCGAGGCCTCGTCGATGGAGCCGCGCAGCAGGTCCAAGCCATCTATCTTCGCAATATCTTCCCGGAAATGAACGTCACCTGGGGAACCTATCCCAGCAACATCGGCCACACAGATTCAGCGGGTTGCTTCCGGTGCCACGACGGCAGCCATTCATCTTCCGATGGACGCACCATTGCCAATGACTGCGACTCGTGCCACACGATGCTGGCCGTCGACGAAGAGAATCCCAAGATTCTCAACGAATTGGGAATGAAGTGAAACTCGGCACCCCATGCCGGAGTCTGGGCCTGCTGCTGCTGCGCGTGCCGTGGCGCGGCGGAACTTCGCGCAGAAGTTCCTCTGGAGGTTCGTGCAAACGTTCGCGCGCCGGTCCGTCGCTTTTGCGATGGCTTTGCGTTCTTGGTTGTCTGCTGTCTCTACCCCTTCCCGCCGCGCACGCTCAAAAGAAAAAGGCAGATGTACCGGATTCCGATTGCCTGGCTTGTCATTCTCAGCCCGACTTGAAATCGGAGAAGGGCCGCAGTGTCTACGTTGATCCAGCGAAACACAGCGCTGGCGTCCATGCGGACGTCACCTGCACCTCGTGTCATACGGACATCCGTGAATTTCCGCACCCCGCTCGCATCGCGCGCGTCAATTGCGGTTCGTGCCACGAAGACGCCGTTGCTAGCTTTCTTACCGGCATCCACGCGGCCCAGGGTAGTGACGCCTGCCAGACCTGCCACGGCCCAGCGCATAATAGCCAGCCCGCATCCACCCTCGGACCGCAGCAATGCGCTCAATGCCACTCATCGGAAGTGAAGGCGTTTGCCGCCAGCGTCCATGGGGTCGCAACGAAGAATGGCGACGGGCAGAGTCCCACCTGCCAGACCTGCCACGGCCCTACCCACAAGATCCGCCCTACGCAAGACCCATCCTCGCCCGTCGCGAAGCAGAATCTCCCCGCCACTTGCGGTTCGTGCCACTCCAATCCCGATTTTCTCGCGAAACACAACATTCCTTTTGCCCATCCCGTCGAAGCCTACAAGCTTAGCGTTCATGGCCGCGCTATCGTGGCGGGCAACAACAGCGCCGCCACCTGTTCGGATTGCCATGGCAGTCACGACATTCTTGCAACCAGAAATCCAAATTCAAAAACGAATCATTGGAACGTGCCTACCACCTGCGGGGCGTGCCACACCGAAATCGAGAAAGCCTACGATCAGAGCATCCACGGCCAGGCAGTTGCTCGCGGCGCTCCCGGCGCCCCGGTTTGCACCGATTGTCACGGTGAACACAACATCCTCGGCCCTCGCGAAGCGCTCTCGCTCGTCAATGCCTCGCGCGTTTCCAGCGTTACATGCGGACGCTGCCACGGCGACGAACGCCTGAACGCCCGGTATGCTTTGCCAACCGATCGCGTGCCCACCTTCTCCGATAGTTATCATGGTCTGGAGCTGCGCGCCGGCGGGCAGTCCGTGGCGAACTGTGCCTCCTGCCATGGAGTACACAATATTTTGCCCTCCAGCGATCCTCGCTCCACCGTGAACCCGGCCAACCTCGCCCATACTTGCGGCGCGTGTCATCCCGGCGCAGGAAAAGACTTCGCCATCGGACCCGTTCACGTCCGCTCGCAATCGCAAAGCGAACCCCTTGCGGTGAAATGGATCCGTCTGGCCTATTGGCTGATCATCCCGTTTGCGATTGGATTCATGTTCCTGCACCATTTCTTCGATTTCCTCAAAAAATTCCGGCGCCGCGGGCCGCGCAGTGATTCTGGTGAAACAGTCCTTCGCATGAATCTGCACTTCCGCATTGCCCACTGGCTCACCGTGGTGAGCTTCCCGGTCTTGGTTGTCACCGGTTTTGCCCTGAAATTTCCCGAGGGCTGGTGGGCGCGCCCGCTGCTGATTTGGGAAAGCCATTTTGCCTTTCGCGGCATGGTGCATCGCGTGGCTGCCGTCATTCTTCTAGCTTCGGTTGCCTACCATTTCGCTCATCTCGCTTTGGTTCGGCGCGACCGCGCCATGCTGCGCTATATGATTCCCGGTCTTGACGACCTTCGAGACCTCGGCGACATGTTTCTCTACAATCTCGGCCTTTCCGAAAAGCGGCCCATGTTTGGCAAGTTCAACTACGTGGAAAAAATCGAATATCTCGCCTACATGTGGGGAACGGTGGTCATGGCCGCCACCGGATTCATTCTCTGGTTCAACAATCTTGCCCTGCGATATTTCCCCAAGTGGGTGTCCGATGCTGCCACCGCTCTCCACTACTACGAGGCGATTCTCGCCACCTTTTCCATCCTCATCTGGCACTGGTACACGGTGATGTTCGACCCCGATGTGTATCCCATGGACCGCGCATGGCTCACCGGGCAGGCTTCTGCCGATCACCTCCGCCATACGCGGCCGCAATACTACGAAGAGCTCGTAAAGCAACAGAATTCCAAACAGAAACCCAAAGAGGAAAATGCCTCGCAACCTGCAACGCACAAACCTGCACCGGAATCGCCGCCCGGTGACGATTGATCGGCGAGCGGCCGATCACATAGGCCGATCAAATGGGTGGATCACATAGGCTGATCAGATGGGCTGATCACATAGTTGACCGGAGCGATTTTGTGCCGGTGCTTGCAATGCCCCCGCTGAATCGGTTTTACATTCTCGAAATGAAAGGACAAGCTGATGAATCCAAGAAAAAGCGCCATGGCAGTTGTTGCTCTCCTCGCTCTGTTGTTTGTCTCGACGCCTCGCGCGGCACGCGCCGCCGATGATGGCGCGGCACTCTTCAAGTCCAAGTGCGCACCCTGCCACGGAGCGGACGCCGCGGGCAAGCCGGCGATCAAAGCCCCCAGCTTGATTTCCGACGAAGCCAAGAAAGCGTCCGACGCTGATTTGACGGACATGATCGCCAATGGAGGGAAGGACAAAAAAGCCTCCCACGCCTTCTCGAAAAAAGGCCTCACCGACGATCAAGTGAAAGCTTTGGTGGCTTACATCCGCAGCCTGCAGAAGAAGTAAGCAGAAGGTTCTGCACAGGCTGGCTAATCAAGCCGTTTCACTGGCTTGGAGTGTTGTTGTGTCCGCGAATTCCGCTTGGTTCGGCTATGCCATCTCGCGATTTTGGAACTCCCCCGCTTGCGCCTGTCTACGATACGTGCCAACTATGCTAAATTGGCTAATTCGTGAAAAGGCGGCGCAAATCAGAATGAATCGAATATGGGTTCGGGCCCTCGTTTGTTTGGTTGTGTTGGTGGTCGCAGTGCCGATGGATAGCTTTTCATCGGGTTTTTCCTCGGCCACACAGCCGGATATTCTTCTCGCATCGATGCAGCGCGAATTGCAGCGCGCCACGGCGGCTCTCGCCAAGGCCAATCCAGCTCCCTATTACATCAGCTACACAGCAGCCGATATCAATGCCACCGTCATCTTCGGCATCAGCGGTAGCATCGCGGTTTCCAGCAGTATCCAAAGGCGCCAGGCCGACGTGATCATGCGCGTGGGTTCGGCCGCGCTCGACAACACTCACAGCAAAAGCCGGGCCTCCGGAATCATGTCCAGCACCCTTCCTCTTAGCGACAATCCAGACGCCATCGGCCGCGTTCTCTGGCAGCTCACCGATCGCGAATACGAACAGGCCTCCGCCGCTTTCCTCAAAGTAAAGACAAACACCGCGGTGCAATCCGAGGAAGAAGATAAATCGCCGGATTTCTCGCAGGAACCAGCCGAGAAGCACATCAATGACGGCCAGGCCAAGGTTTCTGTGGACCAGAAAGCGTGGGAGAATCGCATTCGCACTGTCTCTGGAGCGTTCCTGAAGTATCCCGAAATCTACAGCTCAGTCGTATATCTGCAGGTTTCCGCCACTCGTTCCTATCTAGCCACAAGTGAAGGCACCGCGCTGGTCCACCCGTCGGAAATAAGCCGCCTGGTAATCCAAGGTGAGACGCGCGCCGACGACGGAATGGACCTGCTGCGCGTCGAAACCTTCCAGGCTGCAACGCCCGGCGAGCTTCCCTCCGACGCAGAGCTGAGGGCCAAAGTGGACCGGATTGCGTCGGATCTGCAAGCCCTAAGAAAAGCCCCCGCCGCCGAACCCTACGCCGGGCCGGCGATGCTGTCGGGTCGGGCTTCGGCTGTTTTCTTTCATGAGGTGTTGGGGCACCGGCTGGAAGGGCACCGGCAGAAAGATCAGAGCGAGGGGCAGACGTTCACGAAGAAAGTGAACCAGAAGGTGCTGCCGGAATTTCTTAGCGTCACGGATGATCCCACGCTGAAAGAGCTGAATGGAGTTGAGCTGGCGGGAACTTATAGCTTCGACGATGAGGGAGTTCCTGCAGAGCGCGTGGTCGCCGTCGAAAACGGAGTGCTGAAGAATTTTCTGATGTCGCGGATGCCGATCACGAATTTCAGCCACTCGAATGGACATGGGCGGCGTCAGCCGGGACTGATGCCGACGGGGCGGCAAGGCAATCTGATTGTCACGTCCACAAAATCCGTAAGTGATTCCGAATTGCGCGCGAAGTTCATCGAAGAGATCAAGAAGCAAGGAAAGCCCTACGGCTTGTACTTTGAAGACATTCAAGGCGGCTTCACTCTTACGCAGCGCGCGCTACCGCAAGCGTTTCAGGTGATTCCGGTCATGGTGTGGCGAGTGTATGCAGACGGAAGGCCCGACGAGCTGGTGCGCGGCGTGGACATTGTCGGGACGCCGCTCCTTTCCCTGAACAACATTATTCTCACCGGCGACAAACTTCAGGTGTTTAACGGAATCTGCGGCGCGGAATCAGGGCAAGTGCCCGTATCGGCTGCTGCGCCGGCCATGCTTTTCTCCGAGATCGAAGTGCAGAAGAAGAATAAGGGCACGGATCGCCCGCCGCTGATGCCGCCGCCGGGTGCGGATCAAGGCTCGGCACCGCTAACGGAGAAGGCGGCGGTGAAAGCGCCGAAGGCCGAGTCCCAGGCTGAGGGCAAGGCGAAACCATGAGCGCGATCCTTCGTTCCTTTCGGCATTCGTTCCGGCATTCATTCCGGCTTCGTGATTCTCGTTTCGTGCTGATGTTTATTTTCGTCCTGGGAATGGCTGCTGCGTTGTGCGCGATGCCGGCCCCGGCGCAGGACAAAAGCGAAAAAGCATTGTCCGCATCGGCGAAAGCCGCCGCGTCTGATCCCGTGCTGGCGGCGATGCGCGAGGAGCTGGAACGTTCTAAGGCGCACCTGAAGATGGAGAACATCGCGGCCCCCTACTACATCGAATATTCCGTCCTCGATCTGGATGAGTACGATGCCGAGGCTGCATTCGGAGCGCTTCGCCAGAAGCAGCGCTCGCACGGCAGGTCGGCGCGCGTAGTCGTTCGCGTGGGCGATTACAAGCTGGATAGCTACTACGGTCCCGGCACGGGGTTCGTCGATCTCGCGCCGCTTGACGATGATGCCACCGCACTCCGCCACCAGTTGTGGCTCGCCACAGACCAGGCCTACAAAGCAGCCAGCCAGGCGCTCGCCGCTAAAAAGGCTGTCTTCAGCCAGTTCAGTTCCGGCCAGCCATTCGATGATTTTGCCGCGGCTCCCGCGCTGCAATCCATCGGCCCCTGGGCGAAACTAGATTTCAATCCCGCTCCCTGGGACGCGATGCTCGAGAAAGCGACCGATCTTTTCCGCACCGATCCTAAAATCGAGTCGCTCACTTCGCAGCTGCGCTTCCGCGCCGTGAACCGCTACTTCGTCAACACCGAAGGAACGGTAACGCGCAAGGGTTACACGGTTTACTTTATGAATCTATCCGGCGCCACGCAAGCGGACGACGGAATGCGCCTCGAGCGCTCGCCCTACTACTCCACCGGTTCGCTGAAAGAATTGCCGACGGCGGAAGCTTTCCAGGCTGACGCGATGAAGATGGTCACAACTCTGAAAGCGCTTCGCGAAGCTCCCATGGTGGACGAGGAGTATCGCGGCCCGGTGCTGTTCTCGAACGATGCGGCGAGCGACGTATTCTACGGGATGATTGGCGAGAACGTGCTGGGCAGAAGGCCGAAGCCGGGAGATTCGTCGCGCACGGAAGGCGAGTTTGCGTCGAGCTACAAGAGCCGCGTGTTGCCCAACACCATATCCGTGATCGACGATCCTACGCTGACAGTTTTCGACGGCAAAACACTAATCGGCAGCTATGACATCGACGACGAGGGCGTGCGCGCCGCGAAAGTTTCGGTGATTGAAAATGGCGAGCTGATAAATTATCTGGTGGGCCGCGAGCCGATTCGCGATTTTCCCGAGTCCAACGGGCACGGGCGCGCCGCGCCCGCTCAGGCGCCCACGCCGAACATGGGCAACCTGATCGTGTCGTCCAAGCAAGCGCTCTCGCCCGACGACATCAAGAAAAAACTGCTCGAGATCTGCCGCCAGGAAAATAAGCCATACGGCTATCGAGTGGAAACGCTCGCGGGCTACAGCCCCAGGCTTCTCTTCCGCGTATACGAGAAGGATGGCCACGAAGAACTCGTCCGCGGCGCGGAATTCAACGAACTGGACACGCGAGCTCTGCGCAACGATTTGGTCGCAGTGGGCAACGACGCACTCGTAAGCAACCGCGAAGGCCAGATTCCGATGACAGTGATCAGCCCGTCGATATTATTCGACGAGATCGAAGTGAAACGCACAGACGCGAAGAACGCGAAGCTGCCTGAATACCCCCCGCCGGATTTGAGTCACTGAAACGGAAAATTCCCCACCTCCGCGGGTCTGAAAAAACGACATTAAAACGGACAAGTACGTTGACCTGGTGGGTGGGATTTTGGGGTGCGAGAGGTGTAATTGGCCTTGCGGGGAGAGGGTTGAAATTGGGAAATGAAGGCTGAGAATTCCCCACTCTGCGCAGCGAATGGGAAGGATGGCGGCACCCTGAAGACCCTAAGTCAGGACTTTACCATAGCTTAGGGGTGGGCCATCCGTCCCAGAAATCACTCGCCATGGCAGCGCTTATATTTTTTCCGAGAACCGCAAGGACAGGGGTCATTCCGACCGATTTTATTTTTCCTGGACTTTGCAGTATGAGGAGCATCCATGTCAACTGGCGTCGCCATGTGGCTGGTCCTCTGTTCCATGTCTGCATTGTACGTCCATTCAAAATCAAGATTAACTCCAAATCTAATCGCGGCGTCCGCGGGTGCGAGACAGATGCCATACCAAGTATTTGCTTTGCTTACGTACTTCCGTTCCAAGCAATGACGGCGAAGTCGGGCTAAGGCAATCGGATGCGAATCAAAATTGCTGTGAACGATAAACCCTGTTGAACCTTCGCTTATCGGAAAGACGAAATCGTGCGGTTTACCGTCTCGACGGGAACGTTCGGTCGTAAGCTCGATTGCCGCACTAACCCTAATCGCAGCGTCCTCACTCAGCCGGAGGAGCATCATTCCAAGCTCGATTGTGGCCGGTTCAACTCGGCTCTCAATTTCTTGAATGAACCGCTCGAAAGCGGACCCGGGCTAGACGAGTCAAGATTCCGTCGGGGGTTCGTTTGCCTTCCACGTTGTCGCGCCGAACGCACATCGCGACGTCTAGGTCCGCCGTGATGTCGTCCGTCATCATTACGACGTCATATTGTTTCTCGTCGATCCAGAGATTCTTTTTCAGATGGTACGAAAGGATCGTAAGTTCGTCACCGGCAATCAGCTTATCGTCGTATTGGGCGCGTCTATTCAAATAGCTTAGAAACCGAAGAGGCGACTCAAGCATCTCGGTCATTACGTCTACCCCGAAGACGTCGGTAACGAGGGGCGGCAGAATTCTCGGAGCGTGCTTGACCGCGAGGAACTGGCGGGCTTGAAAGTGCAGTGCGGGGTAGTTGTCTGAAACAGCGCAAATTATATATATCTCTTTCGTGCGACGCGGAGTCGCGATTTCACCCCGTAATTGTTCGACAAACTTTAACGATGGATCGCTGAGCAGCTCAGCACACGTAACCCCCTGATCGTAGGCGTCCTGAACGCTCTTCCGGAAGTCATCCTTAATGATTCGATCATTGCCGCGTCGGGCTTCCAGAGTTAGGCGCTTTGATTTCGCTTGTAGGACTATCACTCGGTCCCCGAAGATGACGAGCACGTCAATCTCTCCAAGGTCTTTTTCTTTAGGGCCGATGATGTCAACATTTTTATAAACATGCCGCTCCCCAAATACGGCTGCTAACCGATCAGCGCAGAACTCTTCCGTATACTGCCCTCGGTGAGACATCGCAGTTGATACATACGATTTGTCTGAGTTCATCCAATAGAAAGGTGAGTCATACATCGCCTCGCCTAGGCTGTAGGGTGAGAAAAGCAGAAATTCATCATTAGGAGAGCGAAGTAGCGGCGTGGAATTTGCGACGTTGTAGTCATGTAAGCTCTGAAACGTCGGATTGGTCTCATCAACTGGAGCTGTAAAGGCCGAGAGAACGCTTTCAACGCGAATCGCGCTCATGCCCGACAGTTCTGAGACTTCGCTCGTGGTAAAGAGAAAGGCCGGCAGAAGTGACCAATGCTCTGGTGGTACCGATTTTAGGGCGCCGGGCCTCTCGCTGAGCTTTCGGGTTTGTATCTTTGTGACAGCTGAGAACACCGATCGAGCCTCGATCATCGTAAATCCCTTGTTTTTAGCCAGCCATTCCTCATCTTCTGCGTATTTTCTAACGCACAGGTCACGATACTGAAAGACGTACGCTGATTCCCCACTGTAAAAAATGGCTTCTCGCATGAGACTAGGTGCTTGCCGACCCATATCGGCCACTGCCGGGACATCGTCCGATGACAAACCTCTAAACATCGCGTGATGAATCTCCAAGAGGAGGGCATCAGTCTTGTCCACGTATTCTTGGACCACATTGGGCGGCTGTAAATCGAACCGAATAGCTCCCCGCATAGCTAGCCCTACGAGCGTAGCCATTTCAGTTCGCAGAAGTCTCTCAGGCGAGAACAAGTGCATCATGTCTTCGGCCTTGAGTTTGTCGGAGTAGAGTATGTAGTTGTCGCGGAACGCAAGGAACGAAAGCGCGTGAATGTACCCGGGAGACGTGCACAACTGCGCAAGATCAGCGAACACTTCTGTTTCTGATCGCGTGCGGACTGGTGGCTCTGCCGTTGCCGCCGCAGGGGCAGGGGCGCTACTTCTTCGAATCTTTCTTTTTCTAGTTCGTTTGCTCATCGAACGACGCTGTGTTGGGCATCGTTTACCTCAAGCGGCGGCCCATCAAGCGGATTATGTATGCTATCAGTTGATTGACGCATCCGATAGCCGCAGGTTGCTGGCTATGTCGCGCCTACGGCACTGGGATGGATGGTTTCAAATTCCGGATCGCAAATTGGAGATTGAAGACGGGGAAAATCTCGACACTTCGCGTTTCAAGTTTCGAGGCCTAGCCGCGATGGCGTGGGGGACTTTAGCAATGGTGTGCCGCGTCATTCCGGCAGGTCGCGTCAGGATCGGGAAGGGGAGATGGTTCTTGAAGAAAATGAGCGTTCACAGGGGTAAGCCAGACGCGGCACGTCAGAATAATATTGCCCGGTAAACGGAGTGTCGGCACGGTGGCGTACCGACCCTTCGCCGCACCCTTCGGAAGTGAAATGTGAACGTCTCGTAGGGCGACGCACACAATGTACCTCACCTCTTCAGAGGTGAGGCCTTTCGTACTTAAGGCTGGACCAGCTGCCAGAGGTACATAAACCCCTATCCCGTACGGCAGGCAGCCTCTATCGTGGCTTTGGCAGCATTCAATGTCGCCTGGGTCTCGCGGGCGATCTTACCTTTTGCGATTAGGTTGAGGAGCTTGGCTTTCAGGGTTGTCGTCGAGTAATAGTGGCTAATTTCCACCTTGGTTGACCGATGGCCGAGCGGGTGGAACGTCGTTTCCACCCTGTAATCGCTGAGAATCTTGCTGATACCGAATGTGTCCTCCGGCAACACAGTGACGATCTTCTGCAGCGGGATAATTTCGATGTCCTTCTCGATGCACGTGTGCTTCCCGCCCAAAAGATGGCATTGATATGACGCGCCTGCTTCGCGGAGGGTCTTGCCAGAAAGAAGATCAACCTTGACCACGCGAGGGTGGAACTCCGGAATCTTCGTGAGATCCATGCTGAACGACCACACCGCTTCCAAAGGCGCGTCGATGATCACTTCCTGCTTGGATCGGAACGGTGGCTGCAAACCTTGCCTCCAAATCAATGGCCTAACCAATTGTAGGCTGACCAGCATATCGCGGCCGGGAGTCGAAAAATCTACAGAAAGAGAATTTCAGGTTAGAAAATATTTCCAATTCGAGATTGGCTTCCGAGCCTGGTACGCGACCGAATCATTTCCGCCGCGCAGCGATCGCCGCGCCTCCTCCTGTTTTTGCTCTTGCCGTCGCCTTGTAGGTCACGGCTTCAGCCGTGACATAAGCCCTCAGAAAAAAAATTCCTTCCGCTCGGCGGCTTTCTCGCCGAGCCTTGTCCTTTCACCGTTCCGCGCAACCGGATTATTTCACTCGTCACTCGCGAACCTCCTGTCCGTTCGTCCAGTTCTAGCCCGTTGTACTTCTTCTGTCCCACGACGCTTCCCGCCTTGTGCTAGCCTTGATTTCGAGGTCCGCTGGACTCGAGAGAGCCCGGAAAAATGGACTCGAGACGAGCCTTGAAATCGGACCCGCATACCGCGAAAGCGAAAGGAGGTGCTGCAGGCAATCGAAGCAAATGCTGCTCGCCACGAATCACGCCACTCATCACTCGCCACGCATTCTTAATCTACGGTTCCGCGATTAAATCTCGCGCTAAGTAGCCCGAATTCAGCAACATGCAAAATTCTAATAGGCGGTAAAAGGGTACAAAAGATGGTAGAAAAATGGTCAGCGGCGCGGCCACTCGAAACGCAGGCCGAAGCGGGCGGTAATTGGCAGGCCGAGCTGCGTGACGGGCGTGGCGGCGGTGGCGTATTTCACGTTGAAGAGATTTTCGGCGGCGGTGAAGAGATCGACGCCGTGGCCGATGGTGCGCCAGGCCATGGCATCGAGGACGAAGAAGCGGCCGAGAGGAAACATGTTCTGGTCGTCGTCGTATTGCTTGCCGACCATGCGGCCATTCACGGAAATATTGATGCGCGAAGGATTCAGGTAGCGCCCCTGAAATGTGAGGACGTTGTGCGGAACTTGCGCGACCCACAATCCGACGAGCGAGGGCGTCGCATCGGGAAAGCTGGTAACGATGGCGTCGACGTATTGATATCCGACCGAGAGGCTGAGTTCTCGAGTGAAATGCGCGGTCGCGTCAATTTCAAATCCGGGCGAGCGGGTGCGTCCGAGGTTCTGCCGCTGGCGGGTGATGAGTGTTGGCGTAGAGCTCAGAGTAACGTTCGCAACCGGGTCGATGATTTCATTGAAGAAGAATGTTCCGCGGGCTTCGAGTTTGTGCTGGAAGCCGTTGATGGCGAGGCTTGCGTCGCCACCGGTGAGTTCTTCCGAGCGCAGATTGGGATTCGCGTTCGTTAGCGTATTGCCCTGGCGGAACGAGCGATAAAGCTCGTTCAATGTGGGAGCCCGAAACGCGCGGTAGATCGAGGCGTTCCACGACACATTCGAGTTGAACTGGTGCTGCAGCGTGAGGCGCGGGCTGAATGCGTTGTAGGTGCGGTCGGGGAAAATTGTATTTGCGGGACACGTTCCTGCGATTGGGTTGCAGAAGAAAAAGGCGTCCGTGTTGCTCCAGTGGTCGTAGCGAGCGCTCGCGGAGAGCAGCCAGCGCGGCGCAATCTGGATTAAATCCTCGCCAAAGACTCCGACCGTGTTTTGGTGGCCTCCGGTAAAAGTGTCCCGGAGGTTGGTGCCGGAATTAAAAATCACCTCGTTGCTGTGTCCGATTTCCTGGTGATCGTCGACGCCGGCGACGAGAGTTTGGCGCTTTCCGACTGCGCGAGACCAGACTGCTGAGCCTCCGATTCCCTGAGAAGGAACTCCTTGCACGTCGGTGAGCGATTCGCTATTTCGATCGGTGGCGACGGATGAGAAGGTCTGGTTGTAGCGCTCTGCTTCGCCGTAAGCACGAAGGGTGAGCGAACCGGCAGCACCCAGATTGAGATTCGCGCCGAGCGCGCCTTCGCCGATGCGCGTGTTGTTGATCTGGTCGGGTGTGCCATTGCCGCGAGACTCATTGAAATACCAGCCGCGCGCGAAGATAAGGCTGTCGTCACCAATCTTGCGGCCGACCATGAGATCGGCGGTGGCGTCGGTAACGCCGGCCGGAATATCGACGCTGCCGCGCTGATTGCTGGGAATAAGAACGTAGCCGTCGGTGTTGAAAACCTGGCCGCCGAATGTGGTCTCCCATCCGTGTTTCTGCGCGCCTCCCCAAACGAGAAAGCTCAGGAGAATTCTGGTTGCCGTAGGAAGTTTCGAGCGAGATGCCGGCTGGTTCTGGAGGACGCGTGAGAACCTGGATCACTCCGCCGAGGGCGTCGCTGCCGTAGAGACTCGAGGAGCCTTCCTGCGCGATCTCGATGTCGGAAATAGATTCGCGAGGGACGCGGTCCCAGTAGACCCATGCGCCGAACGGGTCGTTGAGCGGAATGCCATCTTCGAGAACGAGAGCGCGGCTCGAGCCGCTGGCGCCGAGACCGCGCAGCGATACGCCCTGAGCGGTGGGATTCGCGGTGCGGCTACTGGAGCGGCGGAATAGGCTGAACCCGGGGATCTGGCGAAGCGTGTCGTCGAGGGTGAGCGCGGGGATGGCCTGCACTTCTGACCGCGTCAGTTGAATATCGCTCAGGGGGACATCGCTGAGGAGCGTTTGGCTGCGGGTGGCTGTGACGATTATGCTTTGATTCACCGCGGATGGGACCAGAGTGATTTCGAGTTGAACGGGGTTGCCGGTTGCGGCGGTCCACGCTTTCTCCAAGGGATCGAAACCTCTCGCGTTCACTACGACCGTGCCGGAGTTCGCGGGAACGTGGTCGAACGCGAATACTCCGGAGGAATCGGCTGTCGTGGAGGCCGAGTACGATCCGGCGTGCAGCTCTACTTGCGCGGCCGCGATGGAGGCGCCGCTCGAATCCCGCACGGCGCCCTCGACTCGGAACTGCTGGGCGCGAACTGGTAGAACCAATGCAAAGAGAAATGCAGTCGCAAATAGAGCGCGGAGGCAAATTTGCGCTCAAAGCGGCAAGGGCGGCCATCGCAAAATCGCAGCACTAGAAAGGTTAGACATGAATTCGAAAGCTATCTTCACCCACTCAATGAGATTGGGATGCGGTCCATCCATTAAAGGTGAAGTCAGGAAGGAGTTCAAGCGCTCGTTATCGCCGGGGTTCCGATGTAAACCATTGATTCCAAAGATTAAAACTGATGGCCGTCGTCATTGCGGCGGGCGGGAATGGGTGCAGTAACCGAAGTTAAGCCAGCGTTGTGATAGTCTCAATAGAAGACATTTCTTTCAACTTGAGGGGAATCGAATGGCATCAACCGCACCGATTCGGCGCAGCGATCGGGTTTCGCTCACATTACTGTTGGACGCATCGGGTACAGACAGCCACGGCCAGGCGTTCTCGGTCCCCACTCGCACGCTGCAGATTAACCAAACGGGCGCTGTCGTGGTGCTCGACCGCGAGCTGAATACCGATCAGCATATCCACTTGAAGCGAAAGTCGACGGCCGAGTCGCATCGCGAGGGCGACGTGAGGGTGGTGGGCCAGTTCGGCCGCGAAAAGGATGGGTTTCTGTACGGGGTCGAGATTCTTCCCGGGCAAAACGATCTGTGGGGAGTGGAGTTTCCGCCGATTGCGACGTCGGAGGAAGCTGTGGCGCGGATGTTGCTTGAGTGCAGTTATTGCCGCGGGCAGGGAAGTGGTTTATCTGAATGAGCTCGACTTGCGAGGATTCGAAACGAATCGCGGAATTGCGCGGCACTGCAAAGTGGACGGTGTTCCGAGCATCTGGATCCAAGCGCCGCACGAGGATGAAAAGAAACTGACGCGTTCGCGAGCGCGGCGCGATCAGAAAGACAGTTTGCCAGAGGGCGGAGAGCAGCGCGAGCGGCAGAGAATGAGAATGAAGACGCGCCTGACGGCTTGTATTCGCCAAGCGGGAGCGGATGACGAGCTCGCGGTCTGCGAGGACATCTCGCCGATCGGGATGTGCTTTCGAAGCAAGCGGCGATTCGATGCGAATGCGTCGATTGATGTAGCGGTGCCGTACGCGCCTGATTCAGCGAATATTTTTCTGCCAGCGCGGATTATCTACTCAGAAGAAATGCCGAAGGCTGGACTATTCCGGCACGGAACGGAATATCGGCGAAGGATTGCGGCAAGCAACAGTAGTCAGCAAGATTGAGCTAGCAAGTCAGGCGAGACCCGAAAGGTAGGCACGCGGCGCAAATGCTTTCTCGCCGACGAACTGGCCGCCGAGAATGCGTACTTTGCAGCCCGCCTCTGAATTACCGGCCTCGAGAATCTTTACTTTCGTTCCGCAGCTAATCAGCAGAAGCTTTTCGTCTGCGACCATCAGAGAAATCCCCAGATCATCTTGCGCCGCTTCGCAGGAGCGCATCTCTTCCAGAATTTCCTCTGTCGCCGGCAACAACACGTAGTTTCTTCCCGTTTCGTCGCAAATCGTTGCAACTTTCCCAACCCATTCGGTAGCAAGACGGGCGTGAGACTTCGTGTGGGGCGTCGCATGAGGCGGCGGGCAAAGGCCTGCGCCGTCGATGGTGGCAATAAAGCGATAACCGCGACGCGGAAGGGTTTCGATATAGCGCGGCTTCTTGTGTGAATCGCAAAGAGCGCGGCGCAGGGTCTGCATCGCGGCATTCACGCCGTGTTCGAAATCCACGAAAGTATCTGCAGGCCAGAGTTTAGATTGCAATTCCTTGCGTGTGAGCAATTCGCCGGGTTGTTCGATAAGCATGGCTAGGATTTGAAAGGGACGCCCGGCGAGACGAACTTTGTGGCCGTGCTTGCGCAACTCGCCCGTGCGTAAATCGACGTGGTAGGCGCCGAAGCGGACTTGGCCTTGAAACGGGTTTACATCCGGCATAGCGGAACGGCTGGGAAGTGTGAGTGTACGACTAGTAATGCCGAAACTCAAGAGGGCTATGTGACCCTAGAAACCTAAGTCGCCTAGTTTCAGCAATTAAAGGATTTACCTCCGCTTTACCAACAAATGAGGCGCGTTGCATTGAAGCAAATCAAGAGAAGGAATAAAACTGCGTGCAGATCGAGAGACAAAAACGATCAATTCGAAATCGATGAATTCAAAAACAAAGATTCGAGGGAGAAGGGAGACGGAAATGAAAATGACGACGATGGTGAAGAGTTCAATTTTTGCAGCGGCGCTCGGACTAGCATGCTTGCTGCCGACAACAACGCACGCGCAAGCGGACGTCTCACCGGACATCTACGAGGTTGTTAACACCGACACGATTGCGGCTGAGCAGCAAGTGCAAGTGGCGGCCAACACAACTAAACCGGCAGACTTTCAGGGACATTTCGCGCTGCCGTATGAAGTGCGCTGCAAAGGGAAGAGTTTGAAGTCCGGACAGTATGCGCTGTCGGTTAAGTCAGAGGGGACGACCCGGGTGGTAACGATCACTCGCAACGGCGAGACGATGAATATTCGCGCCCAGGAACTGACCGGGAACCCTGCGGCGAGGCACAGCACAGTGCTCGTGAGGAAATCACAGGAGGGGCGGTTACTCGAAGCGGTGTACGTGCGGCAGTTGAACGTGCTGCTTTACCTGGACACGAATGCCACTACGCAGTCTGGCCGGATGGAGCAGCTGCCGATTTCGTAGAGCTTAGCGTTAGAAGTTTAGCGCGGACAAGGAACGCCTCGCCGAACGAGCCCCGGCGAGGTGTTCGTGTTTTTTGCGAGCAACAATTTGATAATTCCGCCGTGGATCGTCAGACCGCCACCGTTGAGCGTTCGCGAGAGCGTCGCCGGTGATACTGCATGGAGATGTCGAGGTACACGTTGCCGGACGGCGTCTCGAAGCACAGGATCGTGGCTTCGGAGTCCTGGCCAGCGGCGGCGCACTGTTCCTCAGTGAGCACTTCGGGAGGAAACACTTTGAATTGAAAGCCGCGATCGTTGAGCTGCGTGACGGCGTTTCCGATCACCATGTTAGCGAGTTCACAGACGGCTTCACGGACCATGGGCTGCGCTGAATCGACTTCCTCTCCCGCGAGGTAACTCGCAACTTGGGTGGCAGCTTGCGGATCCATGTCGAGAATCACGCGACCCTGAATTTCTCCCTTGAAGCTGACGGAAGCGGCGAGGCCTTTGCGGCGATAGCCCTCCTCTTCCATGGTGAGGTCGACGATACGCGGGGCGGTCTTCATCATTTCGGCAAGAACTGCGTCAAGCGAGCCGATGAAGGGCTGAATCAGATCCATTCTCATCGGTCTTTCTCCCCTCCGGCGTGAACGGGCGATGCGACGCCGTCGTCATTGAGCACGTAGCGGATGATTTCGTAGAGCGCGTCGGGCTTGACCGGTTTTTGGACGAAGTGCCGCGCGCCTTTTTGGAGTGCGGCCAGAATGTTGTCCTGATAGCCGACGGAAGAGACCATGACGATGCGGGCGTCGGGATGTTCCTGGACGATGCGCTCGACGGCTTCGATGCCTTCCATCTGGGGCATGGTGATATCCATGAGGACGATGTCGGGATTTGTGCGAGCGTATTCGGTGATGGCTGTGCAGCCGTCACCTGCTTCGCCGGCAACCTGGCCACCGAAGGACTCGACCATCTTTGCCAAGCTCTTGCGGGCGAAGACGGAGTCGTCAACGATCAGGTAGCGAGCTGCCTGGTTATCTTTCTTTCGCGTTAGGGCTTCAAACTGTTTCATAACTATCTCCTTCGAGAAATCTCGCGATCGGCGGCGGGTGGGGCGGCCGCCGAGTACTCCGGCAAACATTTCGACTGCATGACACCGGCTAAATTTGAAAGGGAAACTACACGATCGGCAAAACCGCGCTCGATGGCAGCGCGAGGCATGCTGTCGACGACGCACGTTTCCGGGCTTTGGGCGATCGTGATTCCGCCAGCGGAGTGGACCGCGTCCATGCCGGCAGCGCCATCGTCGCCCATGCCGGTCATCAAGATGGCCAGCGAATTATTTTTAAATTCTTGAGCGACTGACTGAAACAAGACATCGACTGAGGGGCGATGGCCGTTGACGCGGGGCGCGTCTACGAGAATTGCGACGTTGCCGTGCTCCATCCGGCGTACTTTCATGTGCCGGTTGCCGGGACAAATGAGCGCGCGGCCTGCCAGCAAGAGATCGCCCGACTGCGCTTCCTTTACTTCGATGGCGGACGATTCATTGAGTCGCTGCGCGAACATTTGGGTGAAGCCTTCGGGCATATGTTGCACGACGAGAAGGCAGCCGGGAAAATCCTCGGGAAGTTGCGAAAAAAGATATTGGAGAGCATTGGGACCGCCGGTAGAAACGCCAATTGCCACAATGCGGGAAGGCCAATGAGGCATTGACGAGCGGCGCGATTCCTTCCGTCTCGCTGAAGGAACCGTGATGATCATCTTGGGCGCGCCGGAAGCTGCGGCGACCTTGATTTTAATAGCCAGTTCAGCAGCGATCTGATCGATGCGGCCAACCGCAGCGTCCTGAGGCTTGGCAACGAAATCGAATGCGCCGAGAGCGAGAGCTTTCAGCGTTAGGGTGGCGCCGCGATCTGTTTGCGAGCTGACGACGATCACAGGAACGCGATGCTTGCGCGTGATCTGACGCAGCATCTCGATGCCGTCCATGCGGGGCATGTCCAGATCGAGCGTCACGACGTTCGGGCGAAGTTCGGTAATTTTTTTCAGGCCGAGCTCGCCATCCATCGCCGTTCCCACTACTTCAATCGAAGGATCGTGGACAAGCGACTGGGGAATCAGCTTGCGCATGAGTGCGGAATCGTCAACAACGAGGACCCGAATTCGTTCGCTCATGCTGTGGCTCCCACTGCTGGGATTCGCGAAAGATGCGAAATCACCGCGGGAACATTGAGAATGAGAACAACTGTACCGTCGCCAAGAATCGAAGCACCGCTGACAAGCGCAGAAGTGACAAGACGATCTTCGAGTGCTTTGATGACGAGCTCCTCTTCTCCCATGAGGCTATCGACGATTAGGCCAAACTTGCGATTGCCTGCGCCGATAACGACCACGAAGACGCGCTTCGCACGCTCCGCTTTGGGTTTCGACTCGAGGCGGTCGAGGCGGACGAGGGTGAGGACCTGCTCGCGCAATTGAAAGACTTCGTGCTCGTCGACGCGATGAATTTCATCGTCGGCAATACGAGTGATTTCGACAACAGAAGTGATGGGGACCGCATAAAGCCGGCCTGCGACGCGAAACAGAAGTGCCTGGATGCTGGCGAGGGTTAAGGGGACCAGCAGGCGAAATGTGGTTCCTTTTCCGGGCTCGCTTTCGAGCTCGATAGCGCCTTTCAAGTTGGAGAGAGCGGCCTGTACGACGTCAAGCCCCACGCCGCGGCCGGAAATTTCGGTGACGTGGTCGGCGGTGCTGAGCCCAGGCGTGAAGATCAGATGAAGCGCTTCGGAATCGGTGAGGCGGGAGGCTTCTTCGGGAGTAAGAATGCCGCGCTCGATGGTGCGCTCGACGATTTTCTGGCGGTCGAGTCCGCGCCCGTCGTCCGAAACTTCGATGACCACCTGGTCGCCTTCATGATAGGAATCGAGGCGAATCGTGCCGCGCGCCGGCTTTCCGTCAGCCATGCGCTCGGCGGCAGATTCGATGCCGTGATCCGCGGCGTTGCGAACCAGATGCGCCAGCGGTTCAGCCAGCGAGTCGAGAATTCCCTTGTCGAGATCCGTGTTCTGGCCGGAAAGCTCAAGCACGATGTCTTTGTTCTGTTGCTTGGCCACGTCGCGCACGATACGTGGAAAGCGCCGGAAAAGGTGGTCGACAGGAACCATGCGGATCTTCATCACAGATTTTTGAAGTTCACCCAGTACGCGGGATTGGAAAGCCAGTGCATCGGAGAATTTACCGCGCAGAGGATCTTTCGAATGGCTGCGCTCGAATTCGTTGATGGTGCGCTGCAACATCGATTTGCCAATAATCAGCTCACCGACCAGGTTCATCACCGTTTCAATACGCGTCGCATCCACGCGCAAAGAATTCTCGGTTGCGTGCGAAATACCTCCGGGAGAACTGCCGGCGTGAGTATCGTCGAAATGTCCGGGAGCCTCGTGAGCCTCGTTCTCGGAGCCGCTTACTCCGGCAGAGATCGCAGCGGCCTCGGATTCGAGGAGTATGTCGAGAAGATCGCGCGGCTTCGTCTGCTGTTCCTTGATTTCATCAACGGAAATGCGCGCGACGACAGAGGGTACCTGGCAGCGCTGCCGAATCCAGTCCGCAGATTTTGAGGTTGAAAGCGCAGCTTCGATCACGCCGGATTGATGAAGATCAGCGGCCTTCTCGGGATGCTCGGCGATTACTTTTCCGGCGCCTTCGAGCGCTTTGCGGATGAGCTCGAATGCAGCTGCAGGGAGCGATTCGGAATCAAGATACAACGCAACGTTGTAGATGTGCTCATTGCGCCGGAGCGCTTCTGCAATCAACAGGCGTTCGTACTCGGTCCATTCGAAAGCGGCTTCGCGCGCGACTTTCGGCGGCTGCACGACCGGCTTAGTAAGCAAGCGCTGGATGTGTTCCCGGAGAGCGCCTCCAGCCGGCGGCTGCAGATTATTCCGGTATGCGGCAAGCATCTCGTGAAACGTGTCGGCGGCGGCGAGAACGACTTCAGGGATCAATCCGGAATGTTGTTGAGTAAGCTCCGGCGTGAGAACGTCTTCGAGTTCATGGGCGAGTTCGCTCAGTTCGCGGAAGCCACAAGCGGCCGAATCGCCTTTGAGGGTGTGAACTGCGCGACGGACACTGCGGAGGTTTTCTTTGTCGCCCGGGTGGTCTTCAAGCGCGAGTCCAGCCTCGTTCATGGCCTGGAGAATTTCCGCGGCGCTCTCGAAGAAGAGATCGCGGAGTTCTGCAGCGCGCTCGTCGGGGAAAAATGTCACTGGGCGCCCTCGACGCGTTGATAGACCGTAGCGTTGTTCTGATGAATCATATGGAATGATTTCGTGAGGCCGAAAAGGCTCTCCGCGTGGCCGACGAAGAGATATCCCTCGGCGTTTAAGCAGCGGTGGAATTTTTCAACGAGACGCTTCTGCTCGGCTTCATCGAAGTAGATCATCACGTTGCGGCAGAAAATCACGTCGTTGCGCTGAGGTAAATACTCGGTTTTGAGATTGTGAAAATCGAACTGCACTAAATTTTTGAGCGCCGCCTTCACGACGTATTTGTCGGCAACTTTGTCGAAATAGCGAAGGCGACAGGTGTAATCGACGGTTTCCATTTGCGCTTCGGTGTAAATGCCCTGTTGCGCCGTGAGTAGCGCGGAATAGTTGATGTCGGAAGCGAGAATCTCCACTTTCCACGGCGGCGGAATTAGAGGCTTCGGCGTGGGCATCTCGAAGGGCAGCGGGTTGCGTAAGTAGTAGTAGGCGAGAGCGTCGCAGACTAGAATCGCGAGGGTGTAGGGCTCTTGACCCGTGGAGCAGCCGGCGCTCCAGATCCGCAGGGTCCAATCGCGGCGTTCCTGCTTGCGCTTCAAAATTTCTTCGAGCACGACTTTCTGGAAAAGATCAAGTTGCGGGCGAATGCGGAAGAAGCTCGTCTCATTTACGGTGAGGTTCTCGAGGAGAGCGGTGAGTTCCTGCTTGCCCTCGCGGCTGGTGAGCAGCCGATAGTAGCTGTAGAACGAGTCCATCTGGCAGGCTTTGAGGCGGCGCTGCAGGCGGTCGCGCAGAAAATGAGTGCGGCGTTCGTCGAAATACATGCCGCATTCCTGATAGACCAAAGTCTGAAGGAGCTTGAGTTCGGGATCTGTGAGTGGAACTTCAGTGGTCAGTGTGGACATTCGCTCCTCGTCGAAATTGCGTTACCGGATCGACGACTAATATCGTGTGGCGCTACCAACGGGAACAGCGGCAGGTTCGGAGAATTCCTCGAGCCGCCGCAGCTCTCCTCGCTGCAAAATCTTGTTCAGGTCGAGCAGAATCACGAGGCGGCCCTTCAATTTCCCGACGCCTGTGATGTAATCAAGCTCGCCTTCCTGAAAGACTGAATGAGGCGCTTCGATTTCCGAGGGCGGAATGCGCAGAACCTCGGAAGCGGAATTCACCATCAGGCCGATGCGGCGCCCTTCCATCTCGACGACGACCACTCGATTTTTCTTGCCAGGCTCGGTGAATTTCTCGTTGAAACGCTTGCGCAGATCTATGACCGGGATGATCCGTCCGCGCAGATTGATGACGCCTTCGATGTAATCGGGGGCGTTTGGCACCGACGTGATTTCCGGAACGCGCACAATCTCGCGCACAATCGAGATGGGCAGACCGAAGGTCTCGCGGCCGATCCGAAATCCAACTACCTGGATTTCTTTGTCCATAGGTTTCTCGACTCTCAGGTGCGAGCCATCTCCGCATACTCTCGCGTGCCGCTTTGGCGTTCCGAGCTACCTCCGACGCGCCGCGGCGGGAATCGCCGGCTGTCGGAATGGCCATCGTCGATGACGAAGCGGTCCATGGAATCGAGGAGATTGCGCGAGAGCTTGGACATCTGCTCGGCGGCGGCTGCAAGTTCCGTGGAACTCGAGGTGGATTGCTGCACGAGCTCCCGCATTTTCTCCATGGCGCGAACGACGCCTTGCGCGCCGGAAGCCTGTTCCTCAACGGAGGAAGTGATTTCCTGTGTGATTTCTGTGAGGCGATTTGTGGCCTTGGCAATCTGCGAAGAACCGCTCGACTGCTCGGTGGTAGCCGCGCCGATTTCCTGCGAGAACTTGTAAACTTCGGAAACCACGGCTGAAATCTTCTCCAGCGCGCCGCTTAATTCTTTGTTGAGAACTAAACCTTCCTGGACCATCGAGGTGCTCTTTTCCATGTTGTCGACGGCTTCGCGAGCTTCCTTCTGAATGCCTTCGATGAGCTCCGAGATTTCTTTCGTGGACTGGGTGGATTTTTCAGCGAGCTTGCGGACTTCTTCAGCGACCACGGCGAAGCCAAGGCCGTGTTCACCGGCTCGCGCGGCTTCAATGGCGGCGTTGAGCGCGAGAAGATTGGTCTGCTCGGCGAGGTCGTCGATAACTTCGATAATTTTTCCAATGTCGTCGGCGCGGCGTCCGAGCACGTCAATGATTTCCGCCGAAGATTGGATCGCGTGGCTGGTGCGATTCAAGCCCTGAGTTGCTTTTTCCATGGTGACCATGCCGGTTTGGACTTCGTCGCGCGAGCGGTGCGAGATATCGACAAGCAGCTTCGCGGTGTCGGCGACTCGCTGAATGGAGGTGACCATCTGGTCGATGGATGCGGAAGTTTCCGCGACGCTTGAACCCTGCACCTGCGTGTTCTTCACGACGTTCTGCACGTTGATGCTCATCTCGTGCATCGTGCTGGTGACTTCATCGATCGCCGACGCGGCTTGCACGCTGACTTTCGCCGATTCATCCGACGCGCTGGCCATTTGTCCTGCGCCACTTGCCACCTGCGCAGCGCTATCGCGCACCTGGCGAACGAGATCGCGAAGACCCTGCGTCATCCGCGCGAACGCTTTGGCCATCGTGTCCTGTTGGGAGCGGGGCATCACGCTCACCGACAATTGCCCTTCTGCAATGGCAGCTGAGACATCGGCCATCTCTCGGAGGTGAACGATCATCTTGTTGAAATTGTTGGCGAGTATGCCGACCTCATCCGCGCGATGAATGTCGATCGATTGATCGAGATCGCCCGTTTCTCCAATCCGTTGTGCTACTTCGATTAATTGATTTACCGGCTCACGAATCGTCTTCGCGGTGAAGAAAGCGATACAGACTCCCAGGAGAATCGCGACGAGAGTCCCAACGGTGGTAATGATAGTGCTCAGCGTGGTTGCAGAAGCGGCGGAGACGTTTGACTCCTGAAGCGTCTTGCGGATATTCGTGCTGGCGTCGTTAAGCATGCTGGCTGATTTGGTGGTCCAAGAGGCCGGATCATGCTGCAGGTAATAAATTTGCAGATCGGAGACGGTCGCGTCTCCTGCATCCACCTGATGGCGCTTGGCAATCATCTGCTTCGCGAAATTCTCAGACCAGTTGTGCTCGTTTTCTTCCACCTGTGCGAAGGCGGCCCGAAGATTGGAGTCGTTCCCTTTACCCTCGCCGTCTTTCAGAAGCCCAAGGAGGGTGGAGATTCCCTTGTTGGTTTTTTCCTCGTCACGCAGATCGCCGCTCAACAGATAGTTTTCGAGGAATAGGCGGTTTTCCATCATTTGAAATCGAATATTTTCGATGATCTCGACATCGCTCAGTGTGGCCGCCGCAGCCGAACGCGCGGCGTGTTCCCGCACCACCGTGAACATATTGACCACGAACAGCGCCAGCATAATCGCCAGAATGGCGCCGAATCCGAAATAAAGCTTTCTGCGGATCGTCATAACTTACGCCTCCACTGCATGCCCATCGGTGCGCTCTCCCCCCACCGGAGAAGTGCCCGCGTCTAGTTGAAATCGAATTCAATAATCTCGGTGCTTTCTTTGGGAGCTGACTCAAAGCGCCACTTCTTAATCGCATCCAGAGCAGAACCGACCAGCAGCGGGCTGCCCCCTACAACTTTCGTGCTGGTGACGTGCCCATCTGCCGAGATCGTGACTTCGATCTTGACCTTGCCGGTTACGTTCATCTGCCTGGCGAGAGGCGGAAAATCTGGAACAACCCTCGTCTTCACTTTGCGCTTGGCGGTGTCTGGGGCAGTAGCCTGTGCCAGCGTCTTAGGAGCAAGAGCCGCTGACATGGACACGAACAGCGCGACGATCAATCCGATTGACCTAACTCTCAGCTTCATGCCGACCCCCTGTGGGCAGACAAAGCTCCGGTAACAGAAAATGCAACGGTGATGCCATGTGAACGGAATGTCTTTGCGGGTGCCCTGTAACAGGCATGTATTTATGTAAGTATTGTTAAATCATTCAGATACAATGCTGTCGGAGACGGCCCGGTGCGAACCGTTCGTGATGTTAATCGTCTCATCGGACGCTGGGAGCATACTTTCTCGTCTCAGAGTGCGACAGTCTCAGAGTGTCCTTTTCGGCAACAGTGAGTACCAGGTTCCTTGACTCAAATTGAGATGAGCACGTAAGTTCGTCGGGTAACAGAAGCGCGCAGCCCCCTCAACCTCCATGCGTGCAGTGCGACGAACTCGGGACGTGTCTTCAGACCTCGACGGCTCTTTGGAGAGCCTGCTGAGCCAGTTTTCCGCGACGACTCTCGAATTAAATCCCTCGCTGGGCACCTCGGAATTCGCGCGTCGACTAACAGCACGGACTGCGCAGATGCTAGGGGCACGCGCCGCAGTACTTGCCGTGGTGCGCGATTCGGAATGGTCAATCGCTGGCTTGAGCGGGCCCGCGCACACCTGGGATGCGAAGATTCAGCACCGGTTGGCGGCCGCCTTGGCGGAGCAGGCTACCGTGCCTGCCTCAGACTTGCGCTCGGGGCCGGCGGCGGTGCTCTTTGGACGGGAATTGGCGGATGCGTTGGGGTGGCGTGAGGCGGTGCTAGCACCGCTGACGGGGAGCGAGAGCGGGCTGCTTGGCGTGCTGTGCCTGGTGGAGTTGCGCAGGATGACGGAGACCGACAGGCAGTTACTCGGGGCGCTAGTAGGGCATGCGTCGGTGGCGCTCGAGAATGTGAGGCTATTTTCGCGAATCGAACGGTCGCGGAAGCAATGGGTGGAGGATTTCGACGCCATCTCGGATCTGATTGTGGTGCATGACGCAGACAACCGCGTCCTGCGGCTTAATCGCGCGCTCGCGGATTTGTTGAAGGTGAAGCCGGCCGAGGCGGTTGGGCGGGATATGGGAAAGCTCGAGTTGCTCGGATCGAGCGTGCAAGCGGGGCGATGCCCATTTTGCCGAAACCCGGCTGCGCTGCACGAGGAGTTCATGTTTCCAGCGGCCGATCGCTCCTACCTGGTATCTGCGTCGCGCATTCACAGCGGACATAACGACGAGTTACGTACGATTCATGTGGTGAAAGACATCAGCGACCGCCGCGAGGCGGAGCGCCGCTATCGCCGCGAGCGCGACTTCAACAAAAACATTCTCAACAACACGCAAAGCATGATTCTCGTCCTGGATACTGCCGGATTGATCAGCTATGCCAATCGCCGTTGTTTTGAGGCTGGATACCAAGAAACGGATTTGCTAGGACACTCGCTCACCGACATTATTCCGCCGGCGCGAAGGCCAGTTCTGAAAGAAACCCTGGAGCGAGCCCTTCATGGGGCCGCAGTCGACAACCTCGAAATGCCGGTGGTGCGTGGGAACGGAACTGCGGGGCAATTCTCGATCAGCCTGAGCCCGATGCGGGATGAGCAGGGCGATATCAACAGCATCGTCGCGGTGATGACGGATGTGACCGATGCCGCAGATTTGCAGTCGAAACTGATGCACACGGAGAAAATGGCGGCGCTTGGCCAACTCGTTTCCGGGGTGGCGCATGAAGTGAACAATCCGCTTGCGGCGATCGTGGGTTTCACCGATTTGCTGCTCGAGAATCCGCAAGTTCCCGAGGCAGCGAAAGAAGAGCTGCGCGTGATTCTTCAAGAGGCGCAGCGCACACGCATCATCGTTCAAAACTTGCTTAGCTTTGCGCGGCAGATGCCGGCGCAGCGTGAGCCGGTGCAGGTGAATGCCGTTCTAAGGCAAACGCTTAAGCTTCGCTCCTACGATTTCTCGAATCATGGCGTCGAGCTCGTGGAGCAATATGAAGAAGACTTGCCTCTAGTTGTGGGAGATCCCCACCAATTGCAGCAGGTGTTTTTGAATATTTTGAATAATGCGTATGACGCGATTCAGGAGACGAGGCGGCCTGGAAGAATCGAAGTGTTGACGACGCAGCGCGCGAACGAGCTAGAGATCGTAATCCGCGACAATGGGCCGGGGATTCTACAGCCAGAACGTATTTTTGATCCCTTTTTCACGACGAAGGAAGTGGGGAAGGGGACGGGCCTTGGTTTAAGCATCTGCTACGGGATCGTGCGGGCGCACCGTGGAGAAATCACAGCTCGAAATAATCAGGACGGCCTCGGGTGCACGTTTATTGTGCGGCTGCCTGTAGCAACGCAAGGTGTGGAACTGAGCGTCGTGGAGCCTGCGCAATGATGGTTACAGCCGGGACTGCCGCCGCAGCACGGGGGCGAATCCTGCTGATCGAGGATGAGCCGTCTGTTGCGGCATTCTTGCGGATCGCGCTCGAGCGGCGGGGATACGAAGTGGTAGCGTCGCCATCGGCAGTAGAAGGATTGCAGCTTCTGGCTACCGGAGATTTTCGGGGCGTAATTTCGGATTTTCGGACGCCAGGCGGTATTACCGGAGTCGATGTACACGACTGGCTGGAGCGGCATCGCCCTGAACTAGCATCGCGAATTATCTTTATCACTGGTGATACGGCGAGCGACGAAACGATTGCCCTGCTCGCGCAGGCCGGCACACCGTGCGTTGAAAAACCATTCCGCGTCCATCAATTGATGGCGGCGGTAGAAAAGACAATCGGGAAACCATGACGAACGAGCAAAAAATCCGCTTTGTGATTGTGGACGACGAGCAAAGTATCCGCCGGCTTTGCATGACTGTGGGCCAGGGCCTGGGGTTTGAATGTGGGGAGGCGGAAACAGCAGAGGCAGCCCTTGAATCACTCGAAGCGGTGATGCCCGACATTGTCGTGACCGACTTGAAATTGCCCAATGTCACCGGAGTCGAGTTGCTTCGACGAGTGAAAGAGCAACTGCCGCGCACGGAAGTGGCGATCATGACGGGACACGGTTCGATCGAATCTGCGGTGGAAGCGATGCGCCAGGGCGCTTACGACTACATCGAAAAGCCATTTCGCGTGGAGAAATTAAGGCAATTGCTGCAAAGGATGGCGGAAAAGGTCCGGCTGGTGAACGAGAACCAGTTTCTGCGAGAGCGCGTGAATACCGAGACGCAGCTCGACGGAATCACCGGAACGTCCGCAAAAATTCAGGATGTAATGAGAATGGTGTCGCGGCTCAAGGATACGCGCACACCCGTGCTGGTGACGGGAGAAAGCGGCACTGGGAAGGAGTTGGTTGCTCGCGCGATGCATTATCGGGGACCGCTGGCGGAGATGCCGTTTGTCGCCGTGGATTGCGGTTCGCTCGTGCCGACGCTGATGGAAAGCGAGTTGTTTGGGCACGAAAAGGGGTCGTTCACCGGCGCTCTGAAGGCGAAGCCTGGATTGTTTCATGCGGCCAATGGCGGGACGATTTTCCTCGACGAAATTGGTGAATTGCCGCTCGAGATGCAGGCCAAGCTGCTGCGTGTGCTGCAAGAAAAGGAAGTCCGGCCGGTAGGGAGCAATGAAAAGGTTCCGGTGGATGTTCGAGTGATCGCAGCGACGAACCGCGATTTGGAGGCGGCGTATCGAGCGGGAACATTTCGCAAGGATCTTTATTTCCGGCTGAACGTGGTCACCGTACATCTTCCGGCTTTGCGGGAGCGGCGCTCGGATATTCCGCAGCTGGTCCATTGTTTTCTGGATCGCTATGCGCCTGGAGAGAATATTCAGATTGCGCCTGCCGCGATGAAGAGTTTTCTGCAATACGAATGGCCTGGAAATGTCCGTGAGCTTGAGAACTGTATCGCGCGGGCGATTGCCCTCGGCGACCACCGCACGATCGACGTGAGCGACCTGCCGCCCGCCATTGGCAAGGCTGACGAGGTCGTGTCTGGTGGGGATTCGTCTGCCCTTTCCACTACAGCGCTCGCCGATCTCGAGCGGATGACGATTCTTCGGGTCTTCGAGCAAGCCGGGGGCGATAAATTGCTCGCCGGAAGAATGTTGGGCATCAGCCGGGCAACGCTCTATCGTAAGCTGAAGCGATATCAGATTCCTTTGCGTCCCACTTCGAAACTGCCCGTCGAAACTTTAACCTAGATAAACAGCTTTCTAGTTCCTGACACGGCTGCGCCTCGGGCGGAACCTCGTGCCCGCGTTGTCGAATCCATAGGGTGAGACGGGGTGTGTCAGGGTGAGACGAAACCGCGAAAGAGCGGTGATGCTGGTCTCGTAATTGCTTAAGTCTACAGGCTGTTACCAGAACGCCGGGCCGAAAGTCTTTGGCCGCGGACTTGCAATCTTCTTCCCGGGTGAATTCCGCTTGTCCGGGTGTGCGCAGTTTTGGTGCCGACAAGCTCGAAAGCTTGTAGGCGTTGCTGCGAATTCTTGGGAGGTTCGGTGTCACGTGAGACGGCAGTTGAGTCGATTGCAGCAGTACAGACATGCGTTGAGAAATTGGCTCAGCTTTTCCCGAGTGCGACACCTGTGCGCTTGCCGGTGCGAGTAGTGGCGCTGGGGAGCGAGCAAAGGCATCTGGAGGAAACCACGGTGATTGAGTTCGGGACAGCGCGCGAAGTGTTGTTTGCTTCGGTGTTGCCGCTCGAATTCGAGGATCAAGTACGAATTCTAAATTCCGACGGTTCGCTCGACGCAGGCGCGACAGTGGTTGCGGTTCGCTATCACGATGGGCGCAAAGCGGTGGCGACGCGCTTCGTGGGCGAAGTCGGAAACTGGATTATCAAGCCATGAGCCCAAAACTTTTCGGCATCACCTTCAACGAAGCAGAAGACACGCAGAAGTCAGGAAGCGGTACGCCCGCGGACTTCGCTGCACGCTGGAGTGAGGCGCGGGTTGCCTATCCGCTGTACGCAGCGCTCGCAAGGCAATTCGAACTTGCGCCCGCTCCTTATCCGGCGGGTGAGCTTCCTGCGCTGCGGCCAACGCGAGACGTGTTCGATCGCGACCTTCAATGGTTTGACGCGATCGACGAAAAGGTCCGAGCGTTTCAGATCCGGCAGCTGCCTCCCGAAGTTTTGAACGCGAGCGAAGAAGCGCTTAGAGCGTTTATTCAACGCCTTTTGAAGCGGCCGGGCAAGACAAATGCGGATCGCGACAAAATCGATTTGCTGCTGGTGCAATACTTCGCTCTTTGCGCACCCGAAGCGCTATACCGCGAGGAAATCAAGCTGGCTGACGTCGCGAGCGTTCTACAGCCGGTCCTTATCGAAGCGGATGCGGCGCCTCTCGATTGGTGCGAACCTCTCGAACAAATTCTGAAGACGCTCGACGACTGCCACAGCCTGCGCGACATGATGGAGCATGGTCTGCTCGAACAAGGCAGGCTATTGAAGGATTCCGCCGGGGATATGTTCTACGATCCTGCGGCGCTTGTGGCTTTCTGCCGTTTTAATTTTTCGTTGCGCCGCGCGTTTATTCGCATGCTGCACGCTGACTTAAACGCGGTGAAAACAGCTGTGGATACTCTCGAAGCGGCTGGTGTGAAGAGCGTCGATTGCCGCAGGGCCGGTTTCTCGGCTGCGGAGACTACGGCGCGGCTTCGATATTATTCCGAGAACTGGCGGCAGCCCTTCCACAAGGACTACACAGAAAGCTCCGTGAGCCGCGCGTTCGAGCAGCTGCTGGCCCTTCGCGCTGACTTGGAAGAAGCGGTTGCGAGAATGCACGACGGGTTCACTCCGGCCACAGGCTCCGCAACTCCGGCTAAAGTTTCTTCACGGCCAGAGTTGGCGGCGCCGGCGAAGGTTACGGAAATCAAGTCGGGAGCGGCGCTCGCAAATCAATCGCCGCGCACGCCACTGGATCTTGCCGGCATCGGTGAACCCGCTCCCACAAAGACCGTGCCCGCGATCAAAGTCTCGGCCGCACCAAACAAGCAGGCACAATCCGCGCCAGAATCCAACATACGGCCCACAGACGTGGCCGAAGTGGAGAAATGCCTCGAAGCTATCTGGGAGCAACTGATCGCGGCGCCTCCATCGCGAGGCCGCTCGATGTCAACCGTGGTGCTGCAGGATAGCAAGGTCCTGCTTTCCTCATGGGAAGTAGCCGCATTCGTGACGCAAGGAGACCAGGAAGCCGAGGATTTGCGGCGAGCAGTTGTCGCGCGCGCCCTTCTCTCAGTAGCAATGGACCAACGCAAACGTTCCGGGGAAGAAAACGCGCTGGCATCAGCTTTGATTCACGCGCGAGGTGAGGTTTCTTACTTCCAAGGTCGTGTGGAAGCGGCGAAGCGCTCGAAGAATACGGAAGCAGCCGTCAACTTGGGAATCAGCACGAAGCGGCTGCTGTCTACGATCGAGGAAGCAGAAAAACTCCAGCCTTGAGCAAGGGGGTAGGCGTCTCTTGAGTCAAGCCAGCGTCCTGATCGTCTCGGACGACGCGGAATTCGCTCGCACAGCCGCAGCGCGCTGGCAGGCGGAAGCCCATGCTCCCGAGGTTACGCTTGCAACCAGCGATCTGTGGAATGCTTCGAGCGCAACCGGCTATGAGCTCGTAATCGTGGGGCCGGTTCGTTCCGGAAGGTCCGCTTCAATTTTGTCTTCCTTGGATCCAGGTATTTCCACGGCTGTGGTTTGCGTTCCTGAAAATGAAAACGAGTTCGCTGGCTTGCGGAGAGTCCACTCTCAAGCGCTGCTGATACCTAAGCGCGACGGCTGGATGGACGTTTTGATCGTGCTCTCGAGTGAGGCGCTACGTCGAGTGAATGCGCTAAATCGCGCACAGCGCGCAGAACGAATCGCGCTCGAAGCCCAGCGCCACGCCGTTCTTGGCCGCTATATGCTCGAAATGCGGCCAGGAATAAACAACGCTCTGACTTCCGCGATAGGCAATGCCGACTTGCTGTTGCTCGAACCGGGTCAGCTTTCACCAGAATGCCGGGAGCAGATTCGTACGATCCATGCGATGGCGTTGCGCCTGAATGAAGTGATGCAGCGATTCTCATCGCTGGCGGCGGAAATGCGCGGGGGTGAGAATGAATCTCAAGCTGAGACGCGTCTTGCTTCTCACGGCTACATAGCGCGGTAGTGACGATCGATTGGAACCGATGTAAGCGTAAGAAACGTAAAGGGTTTGCGTTGCGTTCGCAGTCTGCGAAACGACCGGTCGAGCGTGGCGCTGAAGTTGCAATTATCTTAGCGAGATTATCTCTGCGGAGGTGCGCACGTGCTGAAGAAGGTGTTGGTCGTGGACGACTCGCAGGCGGAAATCAGCTTGATGCAGTCGTTCCTGCAGCAAGGGGGCTTTCATTCGGTGGGGATTTCCGACCCGACAAAAATCGAGGAAACAATCGAGGAGGAGCGGCCCAGCGTGATCCTTCTCGACGTGGTGATGCCACAGCGAAATGGTTTCCAGGCTTGCCGGGATCTGAAGAACGCGGCGTCTTACTCGCAGATTCCGGTGATTCTCGTGACGTCAAAGACGAGCTCCGAGCGATCGCTATTGGGGCGAGCAACAGGGCGCCAACGGTTACGTCGCGAAGCCGTTCACGCCGGAGGAATTGATCAGCGCGGTGAAAAGGTTTGTTTAAAGATGGCCGGTAAGAACGAAGAGGTGCGGGAAAACGCAGGGCTGCCACTCGAGCTCGTAGGGGGAGAGTTTCTCGAAAGCGAAACGCTTTCTGAGGAACGGCTGCCCGAGCGGCAGTACTGCGTTTTCCGCGCCGGCCGCGAACGGTTCTGTCTTTCGGTGCTCGAAGTCGAAGAAGTGGTGGATTGGCCGATTGTGACGAGGATTCCGCTGGCGCCCGCGTTCTTGATGGGAGTTTTCAACCTCCGCGGCACGATCGTGCCGCTGGTGGACATCGCGTTTACAGAAGGGCGGCGGCCAGGTCTGCTGCCGAAGCATGTGGTTGTGGCTGCGCTCAAGGGCGATGCGCAGCGCGAAGATTTGAGAGTTGGAATCGCGTCCGATGAGGTGATTGGAACGTATTCGGCGACCGAAGAAGCACTGCTCGACCAAGCGCCGAACGACGTGCCGCACTGCCGCGGGATGTTGCGCCACGACGATCGGCTCGCGCTGGTCGTTGATTTGAGGCGTTTGACGGACGTATTTCCGGTTCCTGTGATTTAGGGCGCGAGGGGTCGCGCAAGTTTTAGGTGCTTGGGAGGAAGTCATGAAAGCTCGTTTGAGTTCCACAGTGTGGCTGCTGGTGTTGTGGATCAGCGCCGCGGCATTCGGAGTGTTGGGGCTCGCTTATTACGCCGGAATGCATTCGGTGGCGCAATCGGCGGATGGCGCTTCCTCGAGCGGAAACGCGAGCGCTGCGCTGTTTGGCGCAGGCGCGCTCGCCATCCTTGCATGCATCTCCGTGGTTTGGGTGCTTAGCAAGCGCGTGCTGAAGCCCGTGGACGAGCTTGCGAAATTTTCCGAGCGGATTGTGGCAGGCGATGTGCGCGCGCGCGCGGAGATTGAATCCGGCGACGAATTTGAATTCATCGCCGAGAATTTCAACCGTAGCGCCGCGAAAGTCGCCCACGCCATCACGAACCAGCAGGCGCAGGATTCCCTCCAGCGCAGCATTACGGACCTGTTGAATACGATCAAGGAAGTTGCGCGCGGCGATTTGACGATTCGCGGGAAAGTCACGAACGACGCGCTGGGCAATGTCGTAGATTCCGTTAACTTCATGCTCGACAACTTCACGAAGGTTCTCGAGCGGGTTCGCAAAGCCGCCATCGACGTGAGCGCGAGCGCAAACCAGATTCTCGATGCCGCCGACGACATGACCGCCGGCGCCACGCAGCAAGACCAGGAAATCACGAACACTTCGTCGGCCGTCGAAGAGCTTACCGTTTCGATGAAACAGGTGTCGAACAACGCGGAAGCGAGCGCAGAAGCTGCTCGCCGCGCACTCGATGCCGCCGAACAGGGCAACCGCGCGGTTCGCGACACGCTGGAAGGCATGCAGCGCATTCGCGCGTCCGTGCAAGCGACCGCTAAGAAAATCAAATCGCTGGGAGATCGTTCACTCGAAATTTCGGAAATTATCAACGTGATTAACGACATTACTGAGCAGACGAACTTGCTGGCCTTGAATGCAGCCATCGAAGCGGCACGCGCTGGAGATGCCGGGCGTGGCTTCGCGGTCGTTGCAGATGAGGTGCGAAAGCTGGCCGAACACTCGCGAAGCGCGACGAAAGATATCGCGGCGCTCATCAAAGCGATTCAGGCGGAGACGAACGAAGCCGTGGTCGTCATGGAGGAAGGCACGCGCGAAGTGGAAGTGGGAGCCGGGCTAGCGGATCAAGCCGGTAAAGCGCTTGAAGCGATTTCGAGCGTCGTCCGGCAGTCAGCCGAGCTGGTGCAGGAGATTTCGCTGGCGTCGAAACAACAGGTGCGCGGTACGGAAGGCGTCGCGAACGCGATGCAGATTATCTCCGGGATCACACGCCAGACCACGCAAGGCGCGCGGCAGACCGCTTCGACCGTAGGCAACATGGTGAAGCTCTCAGAGCAATTGAACGAAGCGCTCGCGCAATTCCGTTCGCAGGCTCAGCCGTCGCGGCAGGCGGAAGCGACTGACGAATCACGGCCCGCGCCGGTAGGCGTTCGTTAGATTCAGGCTGGTGTTCACCGCCGGCGCCTCGAAGTGCCGGCCGCTGACGTGTGCCGAACATGAAACAGCATCCAGCCACCACCGCGAAACTCACCGAGCCTGAGCTCGACGAAATCCGTGCGCTCATTGAACAGCGCTCGGCCATTCTTTTCGATGCTTCGCGAGAGCGCTTTTTCTCGACTCGCGTCCGCGAACATCTGGAGGAGAAAAATCTCGGCGACGGCACTGAGCTGCTGAAACTCGTGCGGGGCTCGAGCATTGAGTACGAGTTACTTCTTGAACGGCTGTTGACGCAAGAGACCTCGTTTTTTCGCTATCCGGCTGTATATGACGCGCTTGAGAAAAGAATTCTGCCGGAGATTCAGGAACGGAAATTCTGGGAGAGCCCGCGATCATTGCGGATCTGGAGTGCCGGCTGCTCAACGGGCGAGGAGCCTTACTCTATTGCAGTGACGGTAAGCGACGCGCTGAAGTTTCCGGAAGCCTGGGAAATTGAAATCCTAGCCACTGATGTGAGCCGTCGCGCCCTGCGCCATGCGGAGCGAGGAAGTTACTCGCGGCGCAGCCTGGGCGAAGTTTCCTTGCATCAGGTGGAAGCATATTTCTCGCCGGTCAAGCACGGATATCAGGTGAGGCCGCGCATCCGGCGATTGATCTCATTCGCACAGATGAACCTGGTGGATTCTTTCTACGTCGGCAAGCTCGACTGCATTTTTTGCATGAATGTTTTGATGTATTTCTCAGCGGAGCGGCGGCTTTCGATCTTGCGGCGATTTTATGACGCACTGGAGCCGGGCGGCTACTTCCTGCTTGGCCATTCGGAGACGCTCTCGAATGTGCCGATGAAGTTCGAATCAATCATGCTAGGCGATTGCCTGATCTATCGAAAGCCGACTACGGCCTCCGTGGAGCTGCGGCGCACACCGGCGTTGGTGGAGGGGAGCCTGTGAACGGTCCCGACCAGCAATCGCTCGAGCTGTTCTTCCAGGAGGCTTCGGAAAACCTCCAGTACCTACGGGAATATTCCGGTTTGCTGCAGGAACCGCAGACGAAACCCGAGGATCTCGAAAAGCTGTACATCGCGGCGCACAGTTTGGCTGGCACGTCGGCGAGTTATGGCTATCCGCAATTTTCTGAAGTGGCTGCTAAGGCGGCGCACGTCTTTCACTACGCCATGAATGCGACGCTTACACCCGACATGCACGGGCCATTAACGGAATTCATTTCCGACGCGATTTCCGTTCTCGAATTCGACTTGCTTCAGATCAGCTCTGGGGAAACCGAGACGGCAGAAGATATCGCTGCGTTCAAGCAGCGGTATGCATTCGCATTTCCAGCGACTCCGGCTCCGGAATCTGCAGAGGAAACTTCCACGAACGCGGCGGGTGGCAATGCTGCGGCAGACCTTGACGCCCCACAATTCCCGTCATTTGTGGCTCGTTTGCCCGAGGACGGCGAAGTGCCGGAAGAGGTGCTGGAGTTTTTCATTCCCGAAGCGGAAGAGCATCTGCAAGCCGTGACGGAATGTCTACTGACCCTCGAAGCGGCGCCCAACGCAGAAGAAATTCATCGTCTGTTCCGCTCCATGCATACGGTGAAAGGCTCAGCGGCGCAGGTTGGTTTGCACCGCCTTTCAGCGGTCGCGCACCGTGTGGAGGATCTTATCGGGCAACTTCGCGACGGTGCTTTGCAACCGAGTGCGGAAATTGTGGATATCTGCCTCGAATCGGTGGATGTGCTGAAGAAGCTGCTGCACCGGCAATGGACGAGCGCTACCGAGATGGCTGCTGCGGTGGATCCACTATTGGCGCGAATTTCCGAGCTTGTTCCGGAAGCAGACGAGGAAGGGACCGCCGAAACAGCCGCCAGCACGACGGAAACGGGTGCACAGGAAACCACGACCAAAACCGTGGCGCCGCGAGCGGCTTCACAGGCCCTCCCGCAAGCCAAGTCCGTCCGCATTTCTCTTGAGCGTCTTGATCGAATGATGAATGCCGTCGGTGAACTCGTCATCAACCGTACGAGGATGCTCGGACGATTGTCCGAGCTTTCGAAGCTCGTCGAAGTTCTCACGTTTTCAAAAGGCCGGCTGGCCAACAAAGTCTCGGAATTTCAGGAGAAACACGAATTCAGCCGTTTGCATGTGGGATTGGTGCCGGGAAGTCACGCTCCGCAGATGGACACGTTCGGCGGCAGCTTCAAGTCCAAACCAGCTATTATGTCGAATGATTTGCTCGAGTTCAGCGAGCTCGAAATGGATCGCTACGACGATGTGAATATCCTTTCGCGATCGCTTACAGAAATTTCGGCAGACGTTACCGAAGTTCTTACGCAGCTCGAAAGTTTCATGGGCCGAGTAGATTCCGATATCGACGAATTCACTAAGCTTGCACATCACCTACAAGATGAAATCACGGCAGCCCGCATGGTGCCGATCGGCAATCTGTACACACGCCTTTCGCGCACGGTCCGCGATGCCGCGAAGGCATCAGGGAAGCCCGTAGAGCTTGTGCTGGAGGGCGCGGAGACCGAACTCGACAACAACATCATTCAACATATTTCCGACCCACTGATTCACCTGGTGCGAAACGCCGTAGCGCATGGTATCGAAAGCTCCGAACTTCGCCAATCCGCTGGCAAATCCGATAAAGGCCACATCGCGGTTCGCGCTTACCATCGCGGGAACCACATTTTTATTGAAGTGGAAGACGATGGCCGCGGAATCGACTACGAGCGGGTGCGGCAGGGCGTAATCCAAGCCGGCGAGCTATCCCCGGTGGCAGCCGCTGAGCTTTCCGAGCGCGAGCTCCGCGAATATCTTTTCCAGCCTGGTTTTTCGACAGCTGCTTCGATGACCGAATTGGCAGGCCGCGGGGTGGGACTCGACGTGGTGCGCTCCAACGTGCACGCGTTGAACGGAGAAATCGAAGTTCGATCGGAAGTGGGACACGGCGCCTGTTTCACCGTAAAAGTCCCGCTGACTTTGATTATCTCGCAGGCGCTCTTCGTGCGGTGCGGTACCTCGACATTTGCACTGCCTCTCGCATTTGTGGAAGAAATTCGCCGCCTGAAGCCAGAAGAAATCGAAGACGTTGGTGGGAAATTGCTGACGCGCGTTCGCGGCGCGGTTACGGAAGTTGTGCGTCTGGACTTGCAGCTCGCTCTGCCATCTCTCGAGCCTTTGAACGGTTATTTTCACATGGTCATCGTAAAGGTGGCCGGAAAACACGTCGGAATCGTTGTAGAGGAAGTCCTCGGCAAGGACGAAATCGTCATCAAGAATCTCGGAAATTATCTGCGGCGCGTGAAACTCTTTCCCGGAACGACGATTGCGCCTGACGGCAGCTTGATTCTCTTGATCGACCTCAATCGCCTGGTTTCGGCGGATACAGCTGAGCGGCACGCATTGCCTTCCTCCTCTCCCGCAGCAAGGGTTTTCGCGCCCGGCGCAGAAGCCGTGGCGGCCGGCAGCATTCCTGCGGAGGCGGTGGACGCCGTTGCGAACGATCGCGTCGTAGTGGTTGCCGACGATTCCATCAGCGTACGGAAATTCGTTGGCCGGATGCTGGAAAAAGCGGGTTATCGCGTGAAGCTCGCGTCCGATGGTCTTGAAGCTTCCGAAATCGTCGCGCAGGTGGGATGCCACTTGATCATCACCGACCTCGAAATGCCGCGAATGAATGGCTACGAATTGCTCGCGCATCTGCGGCAGAACCCTGCCACCCGCCGGATTCCGGTGCTCGTTGTTACCTCTCGCGCAGGCGCCAAGCATCGCGAACGCGCGTTGAAAGAAGGGGCGGCAGGATTTCTGACAAAGCCGGTTCAGGAAGATCAGTTGATTGCAACGGTGACGAGCCTGATGGAGGCAACGGGAGAACGGCAAAGCGTGCTTACACCGGTGCGGCAGAATTGAAATGACGAAAAGCGCAGACAAAAAACTTCGAGTGCTGATTGTGGACGATTCCGCGTACATGTGCAAAGTCCTCAACGAAATTATCAATGCCGATCCGCAGCTCGAAGTGGCAGGGCAGGCGCGCGACGGGCGCGATGCCGTAGCGCTAGCCGAATCGCTGCGTCCCGACGTGATCACCATGGACATCAACATGCCGCACGTGGACGGGCTTCAAGCCACTGAACTGATCATGTCGCAGAATCCGCGACCTATCGTGATTGTCAGTTCGGAATCGCGCGAGGGAGCTTCCACCACTTTGCGCGCGCTCGAGCTAGGCGCAATTGACTTTGTTCCTAAGCCTTCGAGTGGCGTTGATCTGGACATGAAGAAGGTGGGAGAAGAGCTCACACGAAAGTTGAAAATGGCGGCGAAGGTCCGCGTTGTACGCACCGCCACTCGCTCAAAGCTTCCAGAGCCTCATCCGCCTGTGCCGGTTTCGTCGAGCTATGCATCGGCATCAGCAATCGCCGCGCAGAATGGAGGCAAATTCCCAATCGTCGTAATCGCTGCTTCTACCGGCGGGCCCGCTGCGGTGATGCGGGTGGTAGCTGGGCTGCCGAAGGATTTCCCTGGCGCCATATTTCTCGTGCTGCACATGCCGGCTGCCTTCACGAAGCAGTTTACTGTGCAGCTCGCGGAGATTTCGCCTCTTCCTGTGAAAGAGGCGGAGTCGAACGAGGCTACGCAACCCGGAGTGATTTATTTGTGTCCAGGTTCGCATCACCTGCGGCTATCCTCCACCGGCAAAATCCTACTGGACGCTGGCGCGCGAATCGATGGATATCGCCCGTGCGCCGACGTGGCATTCGAATCGATTGCCGCTTATGCGCGTGGATTCGCAGTTGGGGTGGTGCTCACGGGCATGAGCAACGACGGCGTGAAAGGCGTAAAAGCAATCAAGGCGGCGGCCGGATACGTAATCGCTCAGGACGAAGCAAGCTCCGTGATTTTTGGAATGCCTGCGGAAGCGATCAAGACCGGCGTCGTTAACGAAGTCCTGAGCCTCGAGACAATCAGCGCGGCCATTGAAAAGCGCGTCGCAAAGCTGGCGCGATTGGTCCCGGTGGAAGCGCGATGAAGATTGCTGCGCAAGAAAAGGGGAAAGCGCGGCGCCCGCGCCATTCCGAGCAGATGATTCTCTTCGCTGTTGCGAATCGCATGTTTGCGGTCGCTGCCGCGGCGGTGCAGGAGATTCGCAGCACGGATAGCCTGGCGGTTTCGGCTAATGAAATCGAGCATTCCGAAATTCTAAAAGTGCGCCACACGCTGGAACGCAGCCATCAAACCTATTACGTCGTGAACGCTGGCGCGCATTTCGGCCTGCCTGTCACGCGTCCGACTCTCGTTTTGATTCTGCGCCAGTTGCGCGTCGCTGTGCTCGTGGATCGTATTGAACGGATGGCGGAGATCGCCGCGATTCACGCGCTTCCGCGCGCATTCGAGGGCGAAGAACGGCGCTGGTATCGCGGCCTCACATACCTCGATGACCATGTGATTCCCGTGATTCAGCCCTCAGGTTTCTTGACGACCGACGAATTTCGCCGTCTCGATCGCGCGACCAACGCCATCGCAGCACCGCGTGACCTGGAAGGAGCCTTCCAGGCATGATCGCGGAAATTCAAAACGCGGGCGCCGACTCATACGTCCTGCTGCAGCTGGCCAACCGCCGTTTTGCGTTGCCCTCGACAATCGTTTCAGAACTCGCACCGCCTGTCCGGCTTCACACGTTTCCGCACACGTCGCCATATGTTTCTGGTGTGATCGTGCGCCGGGGCCGGATCGTGCCGGTCTACGATGTCGCGAGTATATTGCTGGGCAGAAGTTCGTCCGTTCACCGCTTTTACCTGATCGCGCGCCGCAATTTTCCTGACGGCCCGGAGAGCAGTGCGATTCCAGTGAGCGGCGAGTGCGAACTTGTCAACGCGGAACTGCATGAAGCCAGTGACAACACCCGGGCCCATATTTTCGGCCACCTGATCGTCGGCGACGAGTCAATCGAAGTGCTGAATTTCGACGCCCTGCTGGCAAGCGATTCCGTGCACGCATCAAGCACCGCGCAGCGCGGAGGCTCAGCCATGAGTTTCCCTCCGGCGGGCGCGCCACGCATCTTGTTGATCGATAGCAACGTCTATTTTTCAAAACGCGTGAGCGACGCCCTGCAACAACAAGGTTTCGACGTGACCGTCAGCACGCAAGCTGCCTATGCTCTCACTATGCTCGAATGGAACGCACCGAGCGCAATTCTCTGCGCCACGAACCTGCGTGAAATGGGGGCACTCGAAATGGCTCCCATTTTGCACGCCGATCCCAAAACCGCTAACATTCCTCTGATCGCCGTGGGCGGTGGCGATGCCCGTGCGTTACTTGAAGCATATGGCGCCGGCTGCGACGATTTCGTCGATCGTCGGCGCACTCCTTCCGATATCGCTGCCCACGTCCGAAGTTTTCTGGTGAGCCGCCAGGAAGGATTTCAGCCCACCCAGATGCTCCCCACGTCCGACACAGCCCTCAGCGGTACTCTCTCGCACCTCGATCTTCCGGGCGTGATTCAGATGCTCGGACAAGCGCGCCAGACGGGCGCGCTGCACATTAACGCGGGCGAAACCGACGGGATCATCTTTTTTGGCGGCGGTGAGATTGTCCACGCAGAGTGCGGCGCATTCTTCGGCGATGAAGCTGTCACTCAAATCGTCAGAAGTTGCCACTCCTCCGATAAAGGCGTTTATAAGTTTGTTTACGGCGCTGCCGCCACGCAACGCACCGTGCTTCGTTCAGCTACCGACTTGTTGCTGGATGCCATGCGCGAATTCGACGAAGGCGAGCGGGATACTATCGACCACGAAAACGAGAACCCGGCGCACATCAGCGACAACGCGCAGGAGCTTGACAAATCGGCGCACCAGAATGTCGACCACGACACAACCGAGCCTCATAGCGTAGAGAAGGAGGCCACATGAGCGAAACCGAGACTCTCACAGCGGCGCGCGTTCCCACCGTCTATTTCATTGACGACAGCGCCACCATGCGCGAAGTGATCAAGATTGCCTTCCGCAAGGAAAACATCCACGTCATCACGTGTACCGATGCGAACTCGGCCCTCGCCCAATTCGGCGAAGCCGCGCCGGATGCCGTCATCACTGACGTAATCATGCCGGACAAAGACGGCTACGAAGTCTGCGAATTCATCAAGCAGCACGAACAGCTCGCAAAAATCCCTGTGATTCTAATGTCGGGTGTCGTCAATCGCACCGTCGCTGAACGCGCCACCGCAGTAAAAGCCGATGATTTGATCCGCAAGCCTTTTCAACCGCAAGACTTGATTACACGCGTTAAGAATCTGCTTCACCCCAAAGCGAGCGCATCGAAAGCAATCGGCGACGCCGGGCAGAATTCGGACCAGCACGCCGCTCGGGTGCTGAACAATCTCTTTTCAGCGACTCCTACGCCTTTTGGAGTCGCCACTCCACTGGCGACGCGCGCTGAAACTCCAGGCTTCGCTTCAGCACCGCGCCCGAGCGTCCCGCCAGCATCCGCTCCTGCGACGCTTCCGCGGCCAGCCGCAGCACCGCCCGCAGAAATTCAGAAATTGCGAAACGAAATCCGTCGCCTCGAACTGCTTGTGAAAAAACTCGAAGCTGAACTGCAAGCCGAACATCAATATTGCGCCGCACTTGAGGCGCACTTCAAACTCCAGCAGGAATCTGAATAGCTCCGCAATCGCCCGCTCCCGCGAACTCAACTTCGCCCGGTCGTTGTTAACTCCTATGCAAATCCCCGGCCGTCCTTCTTGACCTGCCTTTAGCCCAACGCTACGCTGAACATACCTCTCAGTGACAGGCGGTTTGCATAAGCTAGGCGCATTTTGGAGGTCGTGTGGGGCGCCGCAGCGAACAGCGAATCGCTTTGCGTGTTCCGATTCTCGTCCGCGGGAAGGACAGTCGCGGAAGTCCGTTCACAATTACCGCGCAAACTCACGATATCACCGCCACCGGAGCGTCGCTGAACGGTCTGAAAGGCATCGCCGACGTTGGCTCGAAAATTGAAATTGAATACCAGGGTCGCAAAGCGATGTATCGCGTTCAATGGATCGGCCAGGTGGGCACTCCGCGTTCCGGGCATGTCGGCGTCAAGTGTCTCGAGCCCGGTAATTACATCTGGGGCGTTCCACTTGCCGAATGGACGCCCGACACATACGATCCTGACAAGGCAGAGCCACAGAAAAAGGCCGTGGCTTCTTCAATCGAATCTCTAATCGCTCCGTCGCCGAATATTGAGCGGCGGCGTTTCCCGCGCGTTGCATGCCGAATCGAAGCAACCGTACTTGACGAACTCAGCGCAATGAATCTACCGGTGAAGGTGACGGACATTTCTTTCGGTGGCTGTTACGTGGAAATGCTGGCGCCGCTGCCGGTCAATTCTTCTGTCGAGCTCACGATGGATACTTCCCAAGGCGCGATTCACGCGCGTGGAAAAGTGGTCGCTGCACAAACCGGGATGGGGATGGGAATCGCGTTTACCGCAATCAGTCCGGAAGATTTCGAAAAACTTCGCGAGATCGCACCGACTGCCGAGCATCGCGAACGGGAACACTCGAGTGCGCGACCGACGGTAGCTGTATCGTTAGCTACGGTTCCATCCAACGGGGCGCGGGCAAGCAAGCGGGCCTCGCAAGTGGCGCCATCCACGCAGGAGGTCCTCGAAGCGATTCTTCGGATTCTCCTGCGCAAAGGAATCGTAAGTGAAGAAGAGATGGCCGAAGAGTTCGAGAAACTGATCACTGCGAAATCCTAATTCTTCTCTCGTTCAGTCCGTGGCGAGCTGTTTCCGATCCCGCCTGTGTTGTTTTCTCGTTCGCCGACTCAAAAGTTTGTCGCCGGCTTTAGCGCCTCGGCAGCTAGAATCTAAATATGCAACGCATTCGCTTTACTTTGAAAACGATTCTCGCTCTGGCCTTCATTCCGGTCGTGGCGAGTTCTTCACCCATATCTGCATCGGACGAGACCACGTCAGCGTCCCGGAATTTCGTATTCACCTGCATCACTCACGTTCCGGCCTTGCTCTCGGGTTCTAGGGAGCTCAGGATCTGGCTTCCGCTTCCCTATGAAGATCGCTCGCAAGGCATTTCGCAACTCAAGATCGAGAGTCCTATTCGCTATAAAATCCAGCGGGACAAGGACTATGGCGACCGCTATGCCTACATTGTTATCGAAGCTGATGACGCGCCAAAGCCTTTCGACATCAAGATTTCATTTCATGTCGAACGCTTTGAACATCGCGTCTCCTTCACGCCTTTGGTCGAACCTCTCGGGCAACCTCTGGTTTCTCCGGATCGTTTCCTGCTTCCCGATCGTCTCGTACCGATCGATGGCGTGATCGGCGAGCTTTCCGACCAGCAGACAAAGGACGCAACTCAGCCAATCGACAAAGCGCGTCGCATCTATGACTACGTGATCGCGACGATGCATTATGACCACGACGGCACAGGATGGGGCCGCGGCGATGCCGTGTGGGCTTGCAATTCGAAGCACGGCAACTGCACCGATTTTCATTCGCTTTTTATCGGGATGGCGCGTGCCGCCGGCATTCCAGCTCGCTTCGAGATCGGGTTTTCGCTGCCCACGAACGCAAAAGCAGGTGTGATATCGGGCTACCATTGTTGGGCCCAGTTCTATGTGAATGGCGTTGGATGGATTCCCGTTGACGCGTCGGAAGGGTGGAAAAACAGGGGAAAACGCGACTACTACTTCGGCGCTACTGACGAGAACCGCGTGATGTTCAGTATGGGCCGCGATATTCGCTTGAAACCGCCCCAAAAGGGTGAGCCGCTAAACTATTTCGTCTATCCCTACGCCGAGCTCGATGGAAAGCCGTTCTCCGACCTCAAAAACGAATACACATTCCGCGACGACCCTACGCTCCCAGCGCCTCCATCAAAGACTTCAACCACTGACTGATCATTCATCAAATCGCACAACAAGCCGCGGTGGGAGCACGGCATGCCGTGCCAGTTCCCCCCATCTGCAGAGCGTCGCCTCATCACCGCCTCGATTCAATCCAGCCCTTTCGCGTGCAAGAACTCCCGCGCCACGTCCGCAGTGTCCCGATGCTGTCCGTCAACCTCAAAATTCATTTTCCGCATTTCCTCATCCGAAATCTTTCCCGCTAGCTCGGCAATCGCCGTGCGCACTTCCGGATGCCGTGTTTCTGTCTCCCTGCGAATAATGGGCACTGCCTCATAGGGCGGAAAGTAGTGCTTATCGTCTGCGAGGATCACAAGGTCGCGCGCCGAAAGCAGTCCATCCGTGGAATTTCCCGCGACTAGGTCCACCTGTTTTTCCAGCAACGCGCGATACAGCAACCCCAGATCGAGGATTCGCGGCGCTTCCGCGAAGCGCAACCCATAAATGCGCGCTAGCCCCTCATATCCGTCGGGCCTCTCCATGAACTCATAGCCGAAACCAGCGCGCCATTGCGGCGCGTTCGGCGCGGCATCGGAAATCGTCTTCAGGTTCAGACTGCGCGCATCGTCGCCTCGAATCACAATTGCGAACGTGTTGTTGAAGCCGAGCGAAGGGAGCACGTCCAGCCCAAATCGCCGCTGATACTCGCTCTTTACGCGTCCGAACACGGCCGACGGATCTTTCTCGATGGGATCGTGCAAGATGGCCGTCAGTGCGGTCCCCGTATATTCCACGTACGCGTCAATTCGTCCCGCGAGAAGCGCCTGCTGGCAGATATAGGAGCCCGCTAGATAGAAACGCCGCGTCACCGGAAGATGCGTCCGCGCTTCGATGTGCTGCGCCAGGATTTCGCCGAGCAGAGCTTGCTCGGAGAAATTCTTTGAGCCGACGACGATTGTATTGCGCTCGCTACAGCACGAAATCAGAAACGCCGCCAACCAGAGCAGCAGAAAAGCAGAAGCAGCACGAGCCAATCTCATCGTACCGGCCGTAACCGCCGCTCCAGCACACCCAGCACAAAATCGGCCGCTAGCGCCAGCAGTGCGGCGGGAATCGCACCAGCCAGAATCAACTGATCATTCACCATTGCCAGCCCGCGAAAGATAAATTCGCCCAAGCCGCCAGCGCCTACAGCAGCAGCAATCGTCGCAATTCCGATCGTCAGCACCGTAGCGATTCGTATTCCGGCCAGCATGGTCGAAAACGACAGAGGCAATTCCACCTGGAAAAGGATTTGCCGATCCGTCATGCCCATTCCTCGCGCCGCTTCGCGCACGGCTCGATCCACACCCGTAATTCCCGCCGAAGTGTTGCGGATGATTGGAAGCAGCGCATAAAGTGTAAGCGCTGCAATCGCCAGTCGGTCGGCGCGTCCCCCAAGCCAAGGCACCGGAAGCAGGAATCCGAATAGCGCGAGACTCGGAATCGTTTCCGCAATATTTGCCCCGCCGAGGATCGGCTTGGAAAGCCAGGGTTTCCGCGTGACCAGAATTCCAAGCGGCACGCCAATGGCGATCGCAAAAATCATCGTCAATCCTACGAGCCAGATGTGCTCCAGCGTCGCCTGCAAAATTTCTTGGTGGTGTCGCAGGAAAAATTGAACTGGACTCATTTTCCCCCCTTGGCTTCGTCGTATACCCGCAATTGGGCCATGTATGCGGCTGCCATTGGGTCGGTTGCGTGAACGAAATCATGTGGCGAATACAGGCGGGCAAGTCTGCCCGCTTCCATTAATCCAATTCGCGTGCCGAGCACGAGCGCTTCACCCACATCGTGCGTCACGATCACCACCGTTTTGCCAAGATGCCGCTCGAGTGCCTTGAATTCATTCTGCATTTCTCCGCGCGTCATCGGGTCGAGTGCTCCGAACGGCTCGTCCATCAGCAGGATATCGGGATCGGCCGCGAGCGCTCGTGCCACACCAACGCGCTGGCGCTGCCCGCCGGAAAGTTGGTGCGGATAGCGATGCTCGAAAGTCTTGCCGTGCAGTCCCACGGTTTCGAGCATTTCCTTCACGCGTTCTCGCACGCGATCGGAGGGCCAGCGTTCGAGTCGCGGAATCAGCGAAATATTCTGCGTAACGGTGTAGTGGGGGAAAAGTCCGACATCCTGGATCACATATCCGATTTTTCGCCGCAACGCGATGGGATCCCACTCGGTTGTCAGCTTGCCTTCCACGAGCACTTCGCCCGCCGTTGGCACGAGCAACCGATTAATCATTTTGAGAGCCGTCGTTTTACCAGCGCCGCTCCGCCCCAGCAGCACTAACGTTTCTCCGCGCGCCACCGAGAAAGTCACATCATTTAGTAGTTCGCGGTTGCTTAGCGTGTAATGGACATGGCGAAACTCGATCGCGGGTTGGTGGTCAGATTCGTTGGGCGTTCGCGGAGTCATGCGCGGTATGCGCTAAAGAACTGGCGCGCGCACGAGGCTAACACATCAGCCCGCTCAATCGTCGTCATCCTGCGCGAACCTAAGAAAAGGGCTTGCTCTGAATTGCTGCGAAAGGTATAAGCGGCGCGAATCTCTTGAATTCCGGAAGGTCAAAACTCGATGGCAAAGGATGTAGCGACTAACGCAACCGCCGGTGTTCCGCCAACTGGCGCGTCCAGTTCGCTGTGGAACAAGGACCTCGCGCCCATCCCGCTCAATCACCGCACGTGGGGCACCTATAACTACACGGCGCTCTGGGTCGCCATGAGTGTCAACATTCCCACCTATCTGATGGCCAGCGCGATGATCGCCGGTGGTATGAATTGGAAACAGGCGCTCTTCACTGTTTTTCTAGGCAATGTCATCGTCCTGATTCCGATGCTGCTCAATGCGCACGCTGGTGCGGAATACGGCATTCCATTTCCTGTCTTCGCACGCTCCTCCTTTGGAGTGCTCGGCGCAAATATTCCTGCGGTATTGCGCGCGCTAGTCGCCTGCGGCTGGTTCGGTATCCAGACTTGGATCGGCGGCGAGGCGATCAACACGTTACTCGCAGCTGTCATCCCTGGGTGGAATCACGTCTGGCTTTGCTTCTTCTTGTTCTGGGCCTTAAACGCGATCGTAATTCTTCGAGGAATCAGCACGATTCGCTTTCTGCAGGGAATCTCCGCGCCCGCGCTGCTGATTCTCGGATTAGCGATGCTCTGGTGGGCATACTCGAACGCGGGCGGCCTCGGGCCAATGCTTTCCGCTCCGTCGAAATTCCAAACCTTCGGGGAATTCTTTGCATTCTTCATCCCGTCGCTCACGGGTGTTGTTGCGTTTTGGGCCACCGTCGCGTTGAACATTCCCGATTTCACTCGTTACGCCAAAGGCCAGCGCGAACAGATGCTCGGCCAGGCGCTAGGTTTGCCGACAACGATGACGTTCTATTCATTTATCGGAATCGCGGTCACGTCCGCTACCGTAATTGTGTTCGGGCAAGCCATTTGGGATCCGGTCGTTGTGCTCAGTCGTCTCGGCAATCCGATCGCTGTCGTAATCGCCATGCTCGCGCTGCTTCTCGCCACACTCAATGTCAACGTAGCCGCAAACGTCGTCTCACCAGCCAACGATTTCTCGAATCTGTATCCGCGCCGCATCAGCTTCAAAATCGGCGGCATCATTACGTGTTTCGTAGGGCTGCTGATGCAACCCTGGCGCTGGCTCTCGAGCCACGGTACGTACGTGATGGGCTGGCTCGTCGGCTACTCGAGTTTTCTTGGTCCAATCGCGGGCGTGATGATTGCGGATTATTACGTGGTGCGAAAGCGCAGGTTGGATCCTGAAGAGTTGTTCAAGCGTGGCGGCGAATACGAATTCTCTGGCGGTTTCAACTGGCGCGCCGTGGCGGCACTGGCGGCGGGAATTTTCGTAGCGCTGATTGGTCTTGTGGTTCCTGCTTTGCACGGCTTGTATCAGTACGCGTGGTTCGTCGGCTTCGGCGTTTCCTTTGTAGTTTATCTGCTCATCATGCCGCGCCCGCACGTCTTGCGGTAATCTTGCCCGCGAATCCTAAATAGTATTGAAATTATTCGCGCGAATCTTTCCCTTCGAGGAATTTCCGAATGTCACGCAGCACTTTCGCCAGCATCGCAGGCGTCAACTTACCCGTGAATGTATTTTGCTGGCTGGGATGATATGACGCGAATAAGCGCGGCAATCCCTGAGGCAATTCATAGCTCGCGCCATGTTTAAACGGATACGCAGCGAAGCCCTTAACCATTCCGCAATCCTTCAATAGTCCCAGATAAGTGCGCATGGCGATGCTACCGAGTGCAAGCAAGGCGCGCGGCTGCAATATTTCCAGTTCACGCTCGAAATACGGACGGCAATTCGCTTGCTCCGAGGGTAGCGGTTTGTTATCAGGCGGCGCGCAGCGAACGGCGGCAGCTACGTAGGCATTCTTCAGCATGAGCCCATCGTCGCGGTCGGTTGAGATCGGCTGGTTCGCGAAACCGGCTTGATAGAGAGCGGCGTACAGGAAATCTCCGGAGCGATCGCCAGTGAATACGCGGCCTGTGCGATTGCCGCCGTGCGCTGCGGGAGCGAGTCCGAGAATCAGGAGCTGCGCGCGAGGATCGCCAAAGCCGGGAACAGGTTTGCCCCAGTAAGTGCATTCGCGAAAGGCGAAGCGTTTCTCGCGCGCTACCTTTTCGCGGTATTCCACGAGGCGCGGACATTTGCGGCATAGGACGATTTCGGCGTTCAATTGATCGAGTTGAGTCACAGGCTTCCGCAAAAAGACGCTATCACGAAACCGGAGCGCTGCCTCGCACATCCAAGGTTCGCCGGCTCAAATGGACGCTGCGAACGGAGCGTTTTACACCGGGAACGCGACAGGCGAAAAGGCCGAAAACGCAATTTTTCTGCCGATCGGAATTTGCTAAGGGGCTGTTTGTAAATGGTAGCAAGATTTCTAATCGCGGTACCGTAGGTTAGAATTGAGAGAAATGAGCGGACGAAAATGCGCTTGTCACGATTGATGCGAAAGGCTTGCGGTTTGCGGACTTTCCGCTAGGATTAGCACCTCAGGTTCCTGGAGCCCCCTTCCATGGCGAATGCACGTGAAAGAATCGTGGTGATCGAATCGGATGCAGCGACTCGCGACGTGCTGCAAGCAGCTATGCAAGGCGCGGGCTACGACGCGGCTCCGTTTGCCACATTTCAAGAAGGCCTCGACGTGATACACGCAAGTGGTGCGGACTTGCTTTTACTGGATTCGCGAATGCCCGACCTGAATGCTCGTGGGGCTCTGGCGACGATTCGGGGATCGGCGGCCACCGAGGCGTTGCGCGTGATTCTTCTGGTCGGATCGAGCGCGGAAGAACGAGCTGCCGCGATTGATCTCGGAGCGGATGACGCGATTTCGAGACCCTTCGAATCGAGTGAGCTTTTGGCGCGAGTGCGAGCTCAGTTGCGAGCGCAACGCGCCGAAGCAGCGCTGCGGGCGAAAGCCCGAATCGCTGAAGAAGGGCAGCAGATCGCGCATACCGCGTTCGAAGCTCTGGCGGTGACGGAGAAGATGACGAGCGATGCGTTCACGCTCGATCGCCGGCTGAAAATTGGATTCGGGGCCGTCTTCGCGCTCGCTGCGATCATGGGGCTCATCTATTTTGGTTTCGCCCGTACCGCACAGAAGGAAACGATACGAGCGAACGCCACCATAGCGAAGCTCGAAGGCGGATTAGTCCACCAGCAGGACCTAATCGCAGAGGCTCGCAAGCTTCGTGAACAAGGGGGCTCCGAAACCGGCACGATTCCGGTTGGAAAAGACGACCTTAAGCGCCAGGCCGACGAGCTGAAGTCAAAAATGGCGGGTGCGAGCTCGACGGATATGGCGTCGTTGCAACAGCAACTACAGGCGACAAACGAGCGCTTGAAACGAATCGAGAAAGAAGGCTCAGCCGCTCAAAACCTGATTCCAATAGACGTTCAAAGCGTATGCCTGCTTCACGTGTCGGTCGCGTTCAATCAAAAACAGAGCGGACAGCGACTACGATATGCCGGATTGAATCCTCAAGGCGATCCGCTGCAGGACAGCCAAGGAAATCCGATCCTCACGCTGGAAGGGCACGGGCCAGAAGTGAAGTTTGATATTTTCGGGACGGGGTTTCTGGTGGCTGGTGGTGGACGAGTCCTGACAAACCGTCACGTCGCCGAACCATGGTGGAAAAACGACGAACTCAATGAACTGACGAGCCAGGGATTCCAGCCTCAAATCTCTTTGATTCGCGCATATTTTCCGGGCGATCCGCGCGCGTTTCACGCGGAGATTCAGGAGATCTCGAAGGACACCGACCTGGCGACGATGCATGTGGATGTGCAGGACTTGAAACGCTCCGTGCTTTCCGTGGATGCAAGTAAAGCGGCGGCGACGAGCGGGGAACCCATCGTGTTGATGGGATACGCTACCGGCCTTGCTGCCATTCTCGCGCGGACCGATGAGGAGACGGCGCAGCAGATTCTGTCGCACGGGAGCGGGGACGTGGGGCAGATTCTGGACGAACTTGCGCGCCGCAGCCTGATTCGGCCGCTCATAACGCAGGGTCACATCGGCGATGTGCTGCCGGATAAAATCGTGTTCGATGCGCAAACCACTTCGGGCGGTTCGGGCGGGCCCCTTTTCAACCAGCAAGGAAAAGTGATCGGCGTGACGTATGCCGTGCTGAAAGGATTTGGCGGATCGAATTTCGGGATTCCGATTCGTCTTTCGCAACCGCTGCTCGGCCAATAGCCAGCGTTAACATCGCCCTTCAAATTGACTTCAACAACCCGCGCGACTAGCATGGTTTCAGCGATTTTTCCTCAGGCCGAGCCTGGGGTGTGCACGTCCTTGCGGGGTTGAAAGCTCCGCAGTCCATGGAAACCGGAACGCGGTCGAAAAATATTCTGGATCGAATTGTGGAAGCACGCCGCGAATCGGTGGCGCACCGCAAACGGGTGCTTCCCGAAGTGGCGCTCAAAATTGCGGTTGAGAAGAAGATTCCGCCACCGCGAGATTTTGCATCCGCACTCACGCACAACGATATCAACATCGTCGCCGAACTGAAGAAATCTTCACCTTCGAAAGGACTGCTGCGGGAGGAGTACGCCCCGGCTGTTCTCGCATCCGGTTTGGAATCAGCGGGTGCTGCGGCGCTTTCGGTGCTGACGGAGGAGGATTTCTTTCATGGCTCACTTGGCGACCTGAAGGAAGCCAGCCGGGTGACGAAGGTTCCGATCCTGCGCAAGGATTTCATCATTGACCCCTGGCAGGTGTGGGAAGCGCGCGCGGCGGGCGCCGATTCGTTCCTTCTGATTGCTGCGATTCTCAGCGACAGTACTCTCGGAGAACTGCTGACGCTTGGCCGCACGCTGAAAATGGAGCCGCTCGTGGAAGTCCATGAGCGGGCGGAGCTTGACCGCGTGGTCGCCGCGGGGGCGAAGATTATCGGCGTTAACAATCGTGACCTTCGCGATTTTCAAGTGCACATTGAGATGTCGTTGCGCTTGATCGAGATGATTCCGGACGAGTGCATCGCCGTGAGCGAGTCCGGGCTGCGCACTCACGAGGACATTGAGCGGCTGCGGCGCGTTGGTTTCGATGCATTTCTGATCGGCGAGCATCTGATGAAAGAAGCTGACCCGGGTTCGGCCCTTCGAGCATTGCGGGGAGACTCGAGCACAGAACGAAGGCCCGATTGAGATTCGAATGGCCAAGGTGAAAGTGAAAATCTGCGGAATCACGAATTGGACGGACGCGCGGCGCGCCGTGGAAGCCGGCGCGCAATTCCTGGGTTTCAATTTTTACCGGCCAAGCCCCCGTTATATCCAACCGGCCGCGGCGCGGCGAATCATTCGGCGTCTGCCGGATGGTATTGCGGCGGTGGGTGTCTTCGTGAATGAATCTGAAGCAAACATGCTGGCGATTGCGCGGCGGGTGGGTCTCGATTATCTGCAACTCCATGGCGACGAGCCGCCAGAACAGGTGGGGCGCCTGAAACGAGAAATTCCGGTGATCAAGGCGGTTCGAGTTCGCGATTCTTTCCGGCCAAAGCAGCTAGATTCACTTAGCTGCGCTTCAGCGATTTTGCTTGACGGTTTTGACGTTCGCCGCCACGGCGGGACTGGGAAGACATTCGACTGGAATCTGGCTCGCGGTGCGAATGGCTCGCGGCGTATCTTTCTTGCGGGAGGTTTGACGCCAGAGAACGTTGCCGAAGCGATCCGCGTGGCGCGTCCCTACGCGGTGGACGTGTGCAGCGGCGTTGAAGCGCGTCCAGGAAGAAAGAATCCTGCGCTAATCGTCGCGTTGATGCGGGCGGTGAAAGCGGCGGAGGGTAAGCAAAAGTGAGTTCTGCTCCACAATCGATGCCGGATGCACAGGGGCGTTTCGGTCCTTATGGGGGCCGTTATGTTCCGGAAACGCTAGTTGCTCCGCTCGAAGAGCTCGAGCGTGCATACAACGAAGCGCGCAATGATCCGAAATTTCAATCGGAGCTCGATTCGCTTCTCCACAATTTCGCAGGGCGTCCTACGCCGCTTCAATTCGCTTCGCGGCTAAGCGAGCATCTTGGCGGGCCTCGGATCTACCTGAAGCGCGAAGACCTGCTGCACACGGGCGCGCACAAAATTAACAACTGCATAGGACAGGGCTTGCTTGCGGTGCGGATGGGGAAGCGCCGCGTGGTCGCGGAGACAGGCGCCGGGCAGCATGGCGTTGCAACAGCGACCGTTGCAGCGCGGCTCGGTCTCACGTGCACCGTGTACATGGGCACGGAAGACATGGAACGGCAGCGCCTGAATGTGATTCGGATGAGGCTTCTTGGCGCTGAAGTGATTGGAGTTGATTCTGGCAGCCGCACGCTGAAAGATGCGATCAACGAAGCGATGCGGGACTGGGTGACGAATATCGCGACGTCACACTATCTTCTCGGGTCTGTTCTCGGCGCGCATCCATATCCGCAAATGGTGCGCGATTTTCATAAGGTGATCGGTGAAGAAGCGCGCGAACAAATCATGCAGGTGGAGGGACGCCTGCCCGATTTGCTGGTGGCCTGTGTGGGCGGTGGGTCGAATGCGATTGGGCTTTTCAACGCGTTTCTCGGCGACAAGAGCGTACGGTTGCTCGGGGTCGAAGCGGGCGGGCGTGGAAAATCTCTCGGCGAGCACGCGTCGCGCTTGGCTGCGGCTGAAGGATTCACGGGAGCGCGTCCCGGCGTGCTGCAAGGAACATACACATACGTGTTGCAGACGGCCGACGGCCAGATTTCGACGACGCATTCGGTGTCGGCCGGGCTTGATTACCCAGCGATCGGGCCGCAACACGCATGGCTGGCCGATCAGCAACGCGCGGAATACACGGCGGTGAGCGACGAGGAAGCGATACAGGCTGCGAAGGCGCTCGCGCGACTTGAAGGGATTATTCCCGCGCTTGAATCGGCGCATGCCATTGCGGAGCTCATCAAGCGTGCTCCGAAAATGAGGAAGAACGAAATTGTGATACTGAACGTCTCCGGGCGCGGCGATAAAGACATGGAGACGCTGTCGCGGTATGTCTGAGCCCGCCATTTCGAAGGCGACTACAGAGGCGGGAAGAGCGCCGGTGACGGGCGGACGGATTTCCAGGAAGTTCCGCGAGCTGGCTGAAAAGGGCGAGCTCGGACTTGTCGCATACATCACCGCAGGCGATCCTTCGCTCGACGCGACGGAAAAGATTGTTCTTGGTGCCGCGGAAGCGGGCGCGGACGTGATCGAGCTGGGCGTGCCGTTTAGCGACCCTGTTGCCGACGGTCCAACGATTCAACGGGCGAGCGAACGGTCTCTGCGGTCGGGAACTAGTCTGGCAGGCGTTATTGATCTCGTCCGGCGGATTCGTTTGGGGACGGATGTGCCGCTCGTGCTTTTCAGTTATTTCAATCCGATTTTGCAGATGGGGCTTGAGAAGTTTGCGGTAGCGAGTGCAGCAGCCGGCGCGGATGGAGTTCTCACGACGGACTTGACGCTCGAAGAGGCCGATGAGTATCGAGCTGTGATGCATGCCAATGGTCTCGATACAATTTTCCTGGTGGCTCCCACGTCGCCCAACGCGCGAATCGAGAAGATTGCGCACGCGTCGAGCGGATTTCTTTATTTGATTTCGCGCGCGGGGGTTACCGGGGCGCGAGAAGCGCTTCCTCCAGAACTTCCGGGCTTGGCGCGCAGGATTCGAAAGTTCACGACGCTTCCGATCGCTGTCGGTTTCGGGATTTCGCTGCCGACGCACGTTACGGTGTTGGGCGGGATTGCCGATGCGGCGGTCGTCGGATCAGCGCTCGTCGCCGAAATCGAGAAGGCTGCATCACCTGAGGCCGCTGCGGAAGCTGTGGCGGAGCGAATTCGCGTTCTGAAACGCGCCGCGCGTGAAGGCATAAGCCGCCGTGGAGTCGAGGAAAGTTAGAAGTTGGGAGTTCCCCTAAAGCCACAGAACCTTTGTCGGTCCCACGCACTTGCACTCCGTGCCCTATGTACTAAGATGAACCGCGCGAAAATCTTAGAGTTAGAAATGCTAGATGCACGGTAATTGCGGACCCTCAGGAGAGGTGAATGGACAAGCGAGTGGCGAATGCCGATGCGGCGGTCGCTAAAATTCAAGATGGCGCGACGATTTTGCTCGGCGGCTTCGGTCTCTGTGGCATTCCGGAAAATCTGATCGCCGCGTTGCAGCGCAAAGGCTCGAAAAATCTGACGCTGGTGTCAAATAACGCCGGGCATCGACAATTTCGGGATTGGCCTGCTGCTGCAGACGAAGCAGGTGAAGAAAATGATTGCGAGCTATGTGGGCGAAAATAAAACGTTCGAGCAGCTCGCGCTGAAAAAGGAAATTGATGTGGAGTTGAATCCGCAGGGAACGCTGGCCGAGCGCATTCGATGCGGCGGAGCGGGGATTCCGGCGTTCTACACGCCGACTGGTTACGGGACGATGGCTGCGGAAGGGAAAGAGGTTCGCGAATTCAACGGGCGCCCGCACGTGCTGGTTCCCTCGCTGCGCGGGAATTTCGCTTTTATTAAAGCATGGAAAGGTGATCGCTGGGGGAATCTGGTCTATCGGAAAACGGCGCGAAATTACAATGCGGTGATGGCGACGGCGGCGGATTACACGATTGCGGAAGTGGAAGAGCTCGTCGAGCTTGGCGAACTGAATCCGGATTGCATTCACACGCCGGGAATTTTTGTTGACGCGATTTTTCAGGGCACGCAATACGAAAAGCGGATCGAGCGGCGGACGGTCCGAAAACGGCAATAGCGGGAGACGGAATGGCGGAACGAACGACTGAAATCGATAAGAGGGAAGTGATCGCACGGCGCGTGGCGCGCGAGTTGCGCGATGGATACTACGTGAATCTCGGCATTGGATTGCCGACGCTGATTCCGAGCTACCTGCCGCCGGGGATGGAGGTGGTGCTGCAGTCGGAGAACGGGATGCTGGGCATCGGCGCCTATCCTTACGAAGGCGAAGAGGACGCCGACCTGATTAACGCGGGGAAGGAAACGATTACGGAAATCCCGGGCTGCTCGTATTTTTCGAGCGCTGAATCGTTTGGAATGATTCGCAGTGGACGAATCAACGTCACCGTGCTGGGTGCGTTGCAGGTGGACGAGAACGGCAATCTCGCGAACTGGGCGATTCCCGGGAAAATGTTGAAAGGCATGGGCGGCGCGATGGACCTGGTGGCGGGTGCGAAGCGCGTGATCATTGCGATGGAGCACGCTACTAAAGATGGCGAACCGAAAATTGTAAAGGCGTGCAGCCTGCCACTGACCGGCGTTGGCGTGGTGGATATGATCGTGACGGAGCTTGCGGTGATCGACGTGACGGCTGAGGGCTTGGTGCTGCGCGAAGTGGCGGCCGGCGTGACGCCTGAGGACGTGCAGAAGGTGACCGAGCCGAAGCTTTTGCGTTCGCCCGATCTGAAGACGATGGCGATGTGAGGCGCGATCGGCGGGCCGCGCGCGGCGTGCGGCAGCGCGCGAAAAGATTACGTGGTCGACGTATTGTGGCATGTTGGCGGCGCACTACCTGCGATACCATACGCGCAACGGATTCCGAGGAGAGTGAATGCAGCCTCATTCGATCGTGGTGATTAGTCTGCACTCGCCGAAGGAAAAGCTGTGGGGCGAGCTTGTGGATATTTCGAATGCCGGAGTGACTTTGCGCGGGATCGATTTGAGCTCGTTTGATGATTTCGTGAGCCAGATACTGCATCCGGACGGCGATCGGATGGGCTTGCCCACTTTGTTTTTTCCGATGCTGCGAATTGAGAGGATCGCGCTCGACGAGGCGCGCGGCTCGATTCCTTCATTGGCTGAAGTGTTTGCCAAAAAAGTAGGGCGCTCGCTGCCGGATTATCTCGCGCAGTTTGCGTGATGGCGAAGTTGACGCGGATTTCTACGCCCAGGTTCATTTCATGCCCAGTCGAATCCTGACGGTTCCAAACCAGCTCACATTTCTGCGCCTGGCTTTCTTGCCGGTGTTTCTGATTGCGATCGAATATGAGCGGTACGACCTGGCGCTGGGAATTTTGGTTGCGGCCGGCGTGAGCGATGCGCTCGATGGGTTGCTCGCGCGCGGGTTGAATCAGAGAACGCCGCTCGGAGCGTATCTCGATCCGATCGCGGATAAGCTGCTGCTTTCGTCGTCTTATTTTATTCTGGCGCTGAAGGGGAAGATTGCGTGGTGGCTGACGATTCTGGTGCTGGGGCGCGACGTGTTGATTCTGGTAGCATGCGCGGTGATTTTAATTACCGTTGGCTACCGGCCTTTTCCGCCGAGCATTTGGGGAAAGGCGACTACATTTTTCGAGATACTGCTCGTGGTGCTGGTTCTGGTGCTGGCGATTTGGGACAACCATTTCCTATGGGTCGTGCGCTACACATGCACTTATCTGGTGGCTGTGTTTCTGGCGATTTCGGGATTGCATTACAGCATTGTTGTGTCGCGGCAGCTTCACGCTGGGGTTTGAAGCTGATTCGTCAATTGAAATCGGATGGGTCTTTAGCCGCCGCTCTGAATGAGACCCTTCATCATGAACGCGACGCTGGCGATTACGACGACTGCGGTCGCCCAGCCTAGAGCGTTTGCGCGGTTGCGTTCTTCTGGCGAGCCGGGCGGCCGATCCGCCATGATTTTTCCAAGGCCGAATCCTGCGACCAATCCGCCGAAATGCGCGTAATTGTCAATTCCGGGAAACAGAAATCCCCAGATCGCGATGTAAATGAGCCACCGAATAATCTGGCTGCGGAGCATTTGCATACCCGCGCTTTTGCGGCCCGTGGTGATTGCGAGGAGCACGCCAATCAATCCGAGCAAGGCGCCTGATCCCCCCATGCTGGGGTGTCCGCTGAGAGTACTACTTAAAAGGTATCCGCCGATTCCTGTCGCGACATAGATGAAGAAAAATCGCGCTGAGCCGTAAAGCTCTTCAATCTGCGGGCCAATATCCATCAGCACCCACATATTGAAAACGATGTGCATCAGGCTGCCGTGAAGAAATACGGCCATCACCAATCGCCACGGTTGAATAAGATCAGCGGGCATCGGATAGGACATTCCGAAACGGGTGAGAACGTGCTCCGTCGATGCTGCCGATACCAAATAGCGCAAAAATTCCGCCACCGCCCGGGGGCTGAAGGCCGTTTGTGCGAAGCGTGACGAGCAGGCGTGACGATGTAAAGCAGGCAGCTGAATCCGAGAATTCCGTAGGTGGCGGGGGCTGTTGCGGGGAGCAGGTTCCCGAGCGAACGGCTGGCGGCGGCCATCGAGAATGTGAGGTTGGCGCCGCATTGATGGCAGCGCGTGGCATTCGCGCCGACCAGAGTGCCGCAGGAAGGGCAGAGCTGCGGGCGTCCCTGCTTTCCACCGCCGAAAAAGCCGCTCATCTGTTTACGAATCCGACGTTCATGTATCCGATCAAATCAGTTGTGAATGTGTGATGCAAGTACGGTACGCTTCCTTGCGCGATTGTGAGTGCGTTCCTATAATACCGAAAATGAGACGAAACAAGTGAATCGGGATAACGAGTGACGCTCCGCGACAGGCGGAGCGAATTTTCGACTGTGCCGAATCAGATTCGCGGCCGCGTTCGCACAAAGGCGTTTTTATTTTTTGCGCTTCCGCTTGTGTTGTCGATATTTCTCGTCGCAGGTTGCAATCGCAAGCCGCGACAGACGCAAGTTCCTCCCGCTCAGACTCCGCTTCCTCAGCAGGTTCCGCCACCACAGCCTACGACCCTTACTCCGCCGGCACACGGCCAACAGACGCCAGCCAATGGATGGGTGGAAGAAGGGGTCGCTTCGTGGTATGGCTATCCTTTCCAGGGGCGCCGCACGTCCAACGGCGAAATTTATGATATGCACGAATTCACCGCGGCGCATCGCACGCTGCCGTTTAACGCTATGGTTCGGGTGACGAACCTGACCAACGGAAAGCAAACGGAAGTGCGCGTCAATGATCGCGGCCCATTCGTCGCGAACCGCGTGATCGATTTATCGCTCTCTGCCGCGCAGGCTATTGAAATGGTGGGCCCGGGGACCGCGCATGTACGACTTGAAGTGATTTCCGGGCCGAATCCGTCTGTGGGGTATTTCGGAGTGCAGGTGGGGGCGTTTCTGGTGCAGGAGAATGCAGCGAGGCTAAAGGCGCAACTTGAATCGCGATATCCGCCGGTGAGTGTGGTGCCATTCGAGTCGCCAAATGGAACCTTCTATCGCGTTCGGATAGGCCGGCTGGCCAGCGAAGAAGCGGCGAGGTCACTCGCCGAGCAGCTCCATGCCACCGAGCAGTTCACTACATTCGTCGTGCGACTCGACAACTAGGACTTCTTTGCTCTAGGTCATTCGCTTGAGCTCGTTTATTTCCCTCGATCAGTTACTTGTGTTTCATCACGTATACACCGTCCCAATCAGCTTCCGGTCCTTCGGCGAGATACTCTTCACAACGACGTAAAAAAATGCGCGCGGGTCCGTCATCGGGCCAGCGGTCGAGAATCTGTTCAAAGGCTTGTCCCGCGGCACGCCAGTCGCGCTGCTTGTATGCTTTCTGGCCACGGGCAAAGAGCTCCACGAGTTCTTTGCCTTCACTTGCGAGCGCTTCGGCGTCGAGCACTTCGTAAATTGTAACGGGAAGAAGCTTACCTTTCACGCGGATCATGTCGAGCTCTCGCACCAGGACTCGATCGCTTCGCAATGCTTTGTAAGTGGATTCGCTGATGATGATTCGCGTGCCGTATTCCTTATTGAGGCCCTCCAGGCGCGATGCGAGGTTCACGGAGTCCCCCATCGCTGTGTATCCGTAGCGCAGCGACGAACCCATGTTGCCCACTGATGCGATACCCGTGTTGATTCCGACGCCGATGTCCATCACCGGCCGGCCCTGTGCGCGCCACTCTTTCTGCAATTCGGCAAGCCGCGCGAGCATACTGAGCGCCGCTTCGCACGCGCGCGTCGCGTGGTCCGGCTCGTCGAACGGAGCGCCCCAGAGCGCCATGACAGCGTCACCGATATATTTGTCGAGTGTGCCTTGATTGCGAAAGATGATGCGCGTCATCTCTGTGAGGTAGCCGTTCAGCAAGTCGGCGAGCTCCTGAGCGTCAAGCGATTCCGAGATGGAAGTGAATCCGCGCACGTCGCTGAACAGGATGGTGATCTCGGATTTTCGCGGCTTGACTCGTTCTGGATCGGCGAGCAAGCGCCGAATCACTTCGGGGCTCACGTATTGCTGGAAGGCACCGCGAACCTTGCGTTTTTCCTGTTCTTCGACCAAGACACGGTAGAGAGCAACGAGGCTGACGTTGGGAACAAGAGTAAACAGCGCCGGAACGATGAAGTTCAGCCACGAGCCGTGCAAAAACGCGAAGTAGACAATCGCCGCAAACGGCAGCAACAGCGCAAAACCGAGGGCCATCCAGCGTGGTTGTACAACCGCGAGCCAAATTCCCAGCGGAACACCAAACAGAAGAATGAAACTTAGGTCTGTTAGCGCCTCTTTTCCGCCGCGCTTGAGGAATTGGCGGTTGAGAATGTTGTCGATCAGGTTCGCGTGCACTTCGACGCCGGGAAAATCGAGACCGCCGAACGGCGTGACGCGAAGATCGCCAATGCCCGTCGCCGAGGCGCCGACGAGAACGATTTTGTCCTTGAATGTGCCTGGAGGGAATTTTTTCTTTGCGGCGTCGGCGAAGGAAACATATGGGTACGTTCGAGCGGGGCCATGGTAATTAACCAGCACTCGACTCACGTCGTCCGGATGCACAATTAACTTGGGCCCGAACTCGACAGAAGCAACGCCGTTGCGGGCGTACCAGAGGATCGTCTGCTGATTCGGAAGGCCGAGATAAAGCCGCAGCGCTTGAACATCAATCGATGCGTACATGTCCCAATTTGCCCGGTCCGGATCGAGGCCGAAGGGTGTGGCGAGGGCCATCCGGCGGACGACGCCATCCGCGTCCACAATGCAATTGAAATAGCCTGTTCCACCCACCTCGGCAGCCACCGCGCCCGTAAGTAGATCGCTATTCGCTTCGGCTCCACGCGGGACAAGTCCTAAGTCCTCATACTTATCAATTAAATCAACTCTTCCTTTGTCACCAGCACTCCGGAACGACGGCACCGGACGAACCTGCGGGAACGGAAAAAATGCGAGAGCATTCGCATAACTGGCGAGCGCCTGCGGAGTGACACCCTTCAGATCAGTTTGCGTATAGAGAAAATAGTTCCCAAGGACCACCCGGCCGAAGCGTTTTATTGCGTCCGCGAACTGCTGATCGTAATCGTATTCTTTTCGAAGGGCTTCGATTCGTGCGGTAAGTGCCGGATTTGGCGGTGTTCCCTTCTTTTGTTCTTCGGCCAACTGCGAAGTAAGGTCGTCGAGGGGTTTGGCAGTTTCGTCCTGCTTGCTGAACGTGATATCGAAGGCCACTACCCTCCCGCCATCCTCACGTATGTTGTCGAGCACGCGAGCGAAATGGAACCGCGGGAAAGGCCAGTGACCAAGAGCTTCCTGCGACTGCTGATCAATATCAACGATCACGATGCGGGGGTCTATTTTTGTCCCCCCGCGCGCCTGAAAACGATAGTCGAGGCTGCTGAGCTCAAGACGGTAAATGGAATCGAAGAGCGGAGTAGGACGCTCGCCTAAAAACGTGGCTGCGTAAATCGCGAGTGCGCTGAGTGTAACGATCAGGCTGATCGTCAGCGAACCCTTGTGACTCCACCATTGTCGTAGAATTTTGACGATTCGTGGACCGGCGCGATTTGGCATACTAGCCGTGAAATCCGATCAGTGACGATGAAGAACAAAATCGGCGCAAGGCTAACAAACGGTTGCGTTGGATTCAAGGCAAGAACCGCGAGACAGTGCGAAGAACGCGTACACGTGCTCCGCTGCGTCGCTTCCGCTATACTGTGACGCGTTTTCGGAGTGATACGGGAGACGATTTTCGAACAATATGCCCGCGAAGAAAAAGCTCCTCCGCGAAACGGGGTCAAAAGCCGAGAAGCTTGCGAGTCAATTACGCGCCACGCGTCAATTGCTGAAAGTGGCGGAACGCGAGCGTGAAGAATTGAACGAGATAGGCGTTGCGCTTTCATCGCAGCGCAATATCAGCGTTCTTCTCAGTCTCATCCTCAAAAAAGCGCGCGACATCACTGGTGCTGATGCGGGTTCGCTCTATCTGGTAGAAGAGGACACGCACGATGGGCGCCGCCTTCGTTTTAAGCTGACGCAGAACGACAGCTTTGAATTTCCTTTTCAAGAGTTCGCGCTGCCGCTCGCCGAAGATTCGATGGCAGGTTACACTGCGTTGCGTGGTGAAGTGCTGAATTTTGCGGACGCTTACAAAATTCCCGCGGATCTGCCGTTTCGATTTAACGATCGTTACGACCGCGAGTCAGGCTACCACACACGCTCGCTTCTCGCGTTACCGATGAAGAATGCGAAGGGCGAAGTGATTGGCGTATTGCAGCTTATCAACTCCAAGCGCAACTTGGCTTTGCGCCTCAAAGATGCCGAGGACGTCGCGAAATACGTGCAGCCCTTCCGCGAGCGGTCGGTGCGGCTGGCCCTATCACTAGCGTCACAGGCAGCTGTGGCGTACGAGAATCGGAAGCTCTACAACGATATCGAGACATTGTTCGAGGGATTTGTGAGCGCGGCAGTGACGGCCATCGAGCAGCGCGATCCCACTACGTCGGGCCACTCTCTTCGCGTTGCCACTTACACGCAAGCGCTCGCCGAAGCCGCGGATGTAGCGGCAAGCGGTCCATACGCCGAGACTCATTTCGATCGCGAACAGATGAAGGAGATACGTTACGCAGCTCTGCTGCATGATTTTGGCAAGGTGGGTGTGCGGGAGGAAGTGCTTGTAAAGGCGAAGAAGCTCTATCCACTGCAGATTGAGTTGGTGCGGCAGCGGTTTAACTACATTCGCAAAGAACTCGAAGCAAGCAACGTGCGGCGAAAGCTTCAGGTGTACGTCGAGCGCGACCGAGGCGACGCGCTTCAAGAAATCGCGCGCCTGAGCGAGGATTTCGAACAACGGCAAAAAATGATTGCCGAGTATCTCGAATTGATCATCGAGTCGAATGAGCCGACCCTGCTGGAGCACACACACTCGCGCAGGCTGCAAGAGATCGCAAAGCACCTGTTTCTCGATCCGCGGGGCGTAGAATCGCCATACCTGAACCCGGACGAAGTGGGACTGCTTTCAATTCCGAAAGGAAGCCTGAATGCCGCTGAGCGGCTCGAGATCGAATCGCACGTGGTGCACACGTATAACTTTTTGAGCCAGATCCCATGGACCAGCGAACTGAAAAAGGTTCCGGAGATTGCGCGCGCGCATCACGAAAAATTGAACGGTACCGGCTATCCTAACAAGCTGCGGGGTGATCAGATTCCGTTGCCGACCAAAATGATGACGATATGCGATATTTTTGACGCGCTGACGGCAGCCGATCGCCCCTACAAGCGGGCCGTAGCTACCGACCGCGCGCTGGGTATTCTCGACGATTGCGTTCGAGCAAAAGAGATAGATCCGGACTTGTTCCGGTTATTTCGCGAGGCTCGTGTGTACGAGAGAGGGGCACTTTCTTCTTGAGTTTCATTACCAGTGATCGTCTGCAAGACAAATCCCCCCAAACGATGTCTCCTTTCTCTCGCAGGATCTGGGCACTCGGTACTTTCGTTCTTGCTGGGTTGCTTTCATTCTCGTTTTTGGCATCGGCTCAAACTGCGCCTTCGGCCACCTGGTTTGTGACGATCGTTCTGCCGCCCAGAGTCATCGCCGGCCGCCCTGCGACACTGGCGATCCTCGGCGCAGATGGCCGGCTGGCGCCTAATGTGACCGTGGTGATCGGCGACGGCCAAAGTTTGAAGACAGACGCAACGGGCCGCGCCTTTTTTACAGCGCCCGCAACGCCAGGCGTCCTGTTTGCGGAAGCTTCGGGGGCTTCGGCGGTTGCGCTGGTAGACGAAACTCCTTCTCCCAACGCGCAGGGGGCCGAGCAAGACTTAACGGTGGCGCCTGTGATTTCGCTCAGAGATCGTTTCCCGATTTGCGGCGGAGGATTCCGCGGCGATGCGGACGCAAATCGCGTGACGATGAATGACGACCGAGTTCTCATCGTGGCTTCCTCGCCCGAATGTCTCATCGTCCTGCCAAGCCCTAGAGCAGTTCCGGGTGTCGCGAAACTGACAGTCGACTCGTCCGGCACTCAGCGGAATGCTGCGACGACTCTCGTCTCACTCCAGTTCGAAGCCCCTCAGGCTGCGCCGGTCCCAGGGCAAAGAAGCGAGCTCACAGTGCATGTGGAAGGTTCGAACGCACCACTCGACCTAACTATTAAAAACGAGACGCCCGGCGTGCTGGAATTCCTGAAGGGAGACATCCAGGAAGTGAGGACCACTGGCGGAAGCCGTAACATTGCGCAGGTGCAGATCAGCGCCATACGCTCGGGAGATTATTCTTTTAACGCAAAATTGATCCCGTCACCTGATATTCCGGCAGCGGAGCGATATCTTCGCGCCGCGGTGCTACTCGCACCGAAGGCCTTGCAGCATCGCGTGAATGATGAAGCAGGGCGGGTCGCGACGCACCCCAAGGATCGTGAAAAAGTGAGGCAGGACCTCGAAAAAATGATCTCCACGACGATACCCGGCCGCTTTCGAACTCTGCTGGAAGCGGCGCGAGCATCAACTTAGCTTTAATTGCTCACTCGAAGCAGCTTCAAGGATTTTGGCAACTCCGTCCGGCAGCGCACCCTGCGACATCTGTTCGAGGGTATTTCGCGTGCGGCTGAGGCGGCTATCGGCTTCTTCGTAACTTTGTTGAGCGTGGCGGAGATGATTGCCGAGCTTGTCGTACACATCTCCGAACGATTCGAACTGCTTCTTAAGCCCTTCGAGGCTGGCTACCAAGTGGCGGACGTTCTCGGCAATTTTCTGTCCCTGTAAGTTACTCGCGATGGCGCTGAGGCAGGCGTAGAAAGTATTGGGCGATACGGGAAAAACGTGTTTGCTGCGGCAGTAGCCGTCCATTTGTCCGAACTTCGAGTCCTCGCTCATGAGGAGTTCGTAGTAAACACCTTCCGATGGAACGAACATGAGGGCGTAATCGAAGGTGTGTTCGTCGGGCAAAATGTATTTTTCCGCGATTGAGTCAGCATGTTTGCGAACTGCCGCGCAGAATTCGCGGCGAGCGTCATCGCCCGTCTCCGCGAGTCTCCGGTACGCATCGAGCGGGAATTTCGAATCGATGGGAAGCAAGTGCTCGCCGGTGCGAACGATTGCGTCGACGATCGCGCCCGTCGATGGAAAGCGAAACTGCATTTCGTAGGCGCTGCGCGGAAGGGCGTCTTCGAGAAGCCGCTCAAGGGCCACCTCGCCGAGGATACCTCGGGTTTTTGCGCCGCCGAGGACGTTGTGGAGGGTTTGCGCGGATTGCGAAAGATCGCGTCCGGCTTGCTGCACTTCCGCGAGTTGGGAGCTGAGCTTTCGAATCGCCTCGTTCGATGCCTGCAGTTGCTGCGCCATGGAAGCCTGCGCGGCGCTCGCGAGCTGGCCGGACGATGCGACGCCGGTTTGCAGCTCTTGCCTCACCTGGCCAAGTTGCTGTGTAACTGACTGCATGAGGCTGTTCATCTGCGCCAGCACGGTGTGCGACTGGGTAGCGAGCGAGCTTTGCATTTCCTGACGGACGGCGGAGAGTTGGGCGTCAGTACGGCGGGTGGCGGACCACAGGATCGCCACGACCGCTACGATTGCAAGGATGCCGAAAATGAGCCACACCGCCGGACTCATGACGAGAACGCCTTTCTCAATAACACGAATGTTAAGTTCAAAGATTCAGGGTAGCACGATGCGTGAATGTTGCAAGGCTGCGCGCTGTTGCTTTCTGGCCCGAAGCGAACCGAATCTAGAAATTAACTTTCAAAGCGAACTGAAAGGTCCTCGGATCGAAGGCCGCAGTGGGTTGCCCAGCGGCGCATGTTCCCGAAATCGGATCGCAGAGCGGGTTCACGTCACTCGGATTGAAACGGTTCAACATGTTGAATCCATCCGCAATGATTTGGAGGTTGAAACGTTCCGTGATCGGAATTGTGCGTGAGATACGCAGGTCAATCTGAAAGAATCCCGGGCGAGCGAAGGCGTTGCGTCCAAGCGTGCCGGTACAACCGTAGAACGGCGAAGGCACGTCGGGAAATGAAAAGGGCGTGCCGTCGCTACCGATACAGCGGTCAGGATCCACAAATGCAAACCCCTTGATAAACGGTGAGGTGACCGATCCCGGCGGAGCTGAATTCGTTTTGATAAACGAAGGACGGTTGGTGGCCGTACCAAAGTCGAGATTGGGATCCGAGCCTATTAGCACGTTGTAGGGCCGCCCTGAAGCAAGCTCAACGACCGGCGAAACGGTGAAGTTTGCGAAGAATTTCTTCCAGAATCCGGAATCGCTTTGATGGTACGGGCTTTGAAAGACGGCGCTGGTGATCCAGCGATGCCGCTGGTCAAAATCAGAATTGCCGCGGTCAAGATTGGGAAAGCTGTTGTCTTGCGGGTTCAGCAAGGTCGAGAGGTCTGTGGAATCGTCGATCGTGTGCGAGTACGTCCAGCTGGAAAGCAGTTCGATGCCATGCGAGAAGCGCTTGGTCACCGTCAGAGTGAACGCGTTATAGAGCGAATTTCCAGTCGATGTTTGCGGGTTCACATCGCTCCACGGGATTTGGGTGCCAGCGAAACCGGTTGGGAATCCTGCAGCCCCAGCCAGAGCTATAAGCGTTTGATAACCTGCTGCCGGATTGCCTGGGTTCACGGCGCTAGCGAATGAAGGATTAGGGCCGGAGGGCCGAAAGAAATTGAAAACAGCGGCGCTGCCAATAAAACCGACCGCAGTCCCGCTACAGGTTGGACCAGTAAAACCGAGTCCTAAAATACTCGGGGCAAGCGGACCAGCGGGCGTTCCGAAGGCGATGCTACCGCCGCCGGCGGTATTCGCAGCGGGAATGCCGCCCGGGCACACAGTGTTGATATCTGCCGTGCCTGGAACCTGGATGCCTTGAGGATTCGTGCCAGGCGTGACAAGCCCGGCGAGAATCGCATTATGATCATTGCTTGTGAGCAACCGCGGTTCAGCGACGCTGATATTAATCGTGCGATCGAGATGCGTGCCGTGCGTGTAGTTGTAGCCTACGCTGATCTTCCAATCCTTGGTGATTTCCCGCTCGACCGTCAGGTTCGCCTGTTGCGCGAGAGCGTACTGAAAATTCTTCGTGACCGGAATTGTGAAAGGCAATAGCGTCAACGGATATCCTGCAGTTATAAAATTCTGATTCGTAAAAATAGAATTCGCTTGAAACGGATTGAACCGCTGCTGATCCGGCTGGTAACACATTACAAATGGGAGAGCCGGCGGCATGGGGGTGCATCCAGTGAGCGCATTGCCCGTGCTTGTAAGCAGTCCCTGAAAAATATTCGTCGCGTTTAGCGCGAAAGGATTGAGATCCGCAAGACAAGTGTTTGGAACCGGCGTGTTGCCCGCGCAAGGGGCGCCGCCTGCCGTCTCGAGAAGCGCGGACGTGGCCCCATCCTCTGCTGTGGCTAGAAATGCTAGAGCTAGAGCCGGGTGGTCATAGAAGAATCCGTATCCCGCACGAATTACGGTTTTGCCGTTTCCCCACGGATCCCACGCGACGCCGATTCTGGGTGCGACGTTGTTCGTATCCGTGGGAATTCCCTCGACGACGCCGAAAGCCTTCTCTCCAGCAGCATTCAAGGCTGTCGTGGGTTTGAAAATCGGCATCCATTCAATGTCGTAACGCAGGCCATAATTGAGGGTAAGTTTGTGATTTATCTTCCAGCTATCTTGCGCGAATACACCCAGAGTCTTAACGTTAAATGGCCGGTCCGATTGACCAATGCCCTGAATAAAAGAGGTTGGCAATCCGAAACCGTATGCCTGAACAGCAGAGAATCCAGGAGCCCCAGCAGCGCCGAAGGCGTCGCTGATGGAGCCGGCGTCGAGGCCACCGAACGAATAGACGCCGCCATAGTTCAACGTTAAGATTTGCGATTTAGATGATCTCAACTGAATCAAGTTGGTATCCGCGCCAAACTTCAGAGTATGCGCGCCCTTAATCCACGTGAGATTGTCAGTCCACTGAAAACGCCTTTCGATGCGATCCTCTGTGGAAAAAGGCTCTCTCCCGAAGAACGCGGAGCCCGCGATATTCACAGCAGGCAAATCTCCACCGGGAAGCGGCGAGAACCCGTAGTGCAGGCCTCGCCGCGCGTATTGAAAACGAAACTCATTAAAGAGCGTGCTGCTGATGGACGTAGTATGCTGCCCGACGATAGCAAGGTCACGGGTTTGCTGCACCGAGGTGCGCGAACCCGCATTCTGCCCGAAGTTCTGATTCTCGGCGTTTACCTCGATTCCGGTAATTGTGGACGGTGAAACGCTAGCGCGAATAAACGAGCTATTTTTCGTATTCCAGATGTGATCGAGTCTCAACGACCAGAGGCTGGTGCCTTCTGACGTCGGGAAATTCCCAACAGTGGAAGCAAGCCCGACGTAGGAGGCCGGCACGGTCGCATTGCTCGACGGGAAAATATTAAGCGGCGGAGGCAATACGCCTGTATTTCCGAAGATAGCGGTCTGTGCGCTTAGCGAAGCGGCGCAAAAATATTGTGCACCCAATACCGTTGGATTCGCGGCAATGAACTTTGCCTGATCGGTGGTCACTAAGCCCGACGTTTGTCCTGGGAAGCAGGGAGCTGGCGCAGGAATACTTTCTAAGCCGAAATTGTCCTGACCGATGCTGGAAAATCCTGTTTCCTGCCGCCGCGTAATTTCGTAGCTAAAAAAGTAAAATGTCTTATCCTTCTGTATCGGTCCTCCGATGGTTGCCCCGCCTTGAACGCGTGTATACGATTGTTTCACCGGGATAGCCTCAAAGCCGGTAGCCTCACTGGGGATAACCTTCACCGAAAAGGGATTGCGCGCTTGAAGTGCTCCATTGCGGAGAAAGCCGAAAACGTCGCCGTGAACCTGGTTCGATCCGGACTTGGTTACGATATTTACGACACCTCCCATCGCGCGTCCGTATTCCGGCATATAGTTGCTTGTAATCACTTGAAATTCCTGCACAGCCTCCTGCGACACGGTCGCCCGCACGCCGTTGACGGAGTTATCCACGGCGTCCGCGCCGTCCACTGAAACTTCGTTCGATCTGGCCCGCTGACCTCCAAAATTCAGTCCGCTGGTTGGCGCCGCGCCGATGGAAGGAGTGTCGTCTCGCGCTGCCTGTGAATTCAATAGCGTGAAATTGATATAGTTGCGGCCATTGATCGGAAGATTGTCAATCTGAGTCTGGCTGATCGTCGTGGATACGTCAGTCTTTGTTGTTTCCACAAGATCGGGCGCAGCCACCACGCTGATGGTCTCGTTCGCCGTCTTGAGCTGCAAATGGGGGTTGTACTCGGGTGTCGTGCCGAGCGCGAGCTTCAGGGATTCGTCTTTCAAAACTGCCAAACCCGGTGCCTCTACTGTCAGCGAATAGGTTCCGGGAGGGATTCCGATAATCTCGTACCGTCCGTTTGAGTCGCTGGTCGCTCCGCGCTCGGCGCCGTTCGCGGTATTCCTCAGCGTAATCTTGGCGTCTTTCACAGCGAGTTGCTGGGGGTCGAACACTGTTCCCGACAAGTTCACCGTGTTCACCTGTGCTTCCACACGGCTGGATGCCAGCAGTAAAAGGCCTACGAGCAGCAGTACGACGAATGCGAATTTGCCAAGGCGCATCGACACACCCTCCTCGAAACTTGTGCGTGGAAATCGATTCGCGAGCGTGGAGTCGCCAGTGCAGCAGTATTGAATGGCACAGGAGATTCGCTCCGTTCCTGAACAGAGCCTGAATTGAATCGTTTATGGTGGACTTGTAATCCACACCCTTGCTCTTTGCAATAGGAAACTTCTTGCGATTGGCCTTAGTTGTTCAAACAACTAGCGGGGAAGGTCCGACATGGTGGGAGGCGCCACCTTCAAATAAATGAGAGGCCGAAAACGCCAATAGGCTGCTCTAGTGCTGGCTTGTCGAACCAGTTAGTTGAACGAGCGTCTCAGGAGGTGCGGCATCTATCGTTTGCGGAGAGCGCCAGAAGTCAACTACGGAAATCTGGTGAACGCACGATACGGTGCAGCGAGGAGCGCAGCCCTTCTTCGTCAGAAACTCGCGCTGCCGCTGCTCATCGGAATAATTCTCCAGCGGAACGCCAGGATACCCACGCTGCTGCGAGCAGTAATGAACTAAGCCGTCCTCGCAAATATACAAATAGCGCGAACCTGCACGGCAACGCCAGTTGTTCTCGCGTCCCTTTGCGATGTTGTGTTGGAAATAATTCAATCGTGAGAACGACTTCTTCCCTAGCGACATTATCTCTTCGAAAACTTGTTGCTCGCGTTCCCCCAGCGGTTGGAGTTGCCCGTTGCCGTCATGAATGATCCCCACCGTTGAGGTGAATCCCAAGTCGATCGCGCGATGTGCCACTCGCAAAGCATCTTCTGGACTGCATACCCCGCTGCCCAGCACGGAATTGATATTGACGTGAAAGTCGGCATGTTCGGCCAGCAGCGCGAGTTTTTGGTCCAGCACCTTCAGGCTTTTCTTCGAGACGTCGTCCGGCATCACGTTGTCGATGCTGATTTGCAAGTACTCGAGGCCAGCACGATTCAAACGCTCGATGCGATCGGCTACCAGCAAATAGCCATTCGTAATCAGGCCGGCAATGATTCCGTTCTTGCGGATCCTGGCGATGATGGCGTCCAGATCGGGATGGAGCAAGGGTTCGCCGCCACTGATCGTAACTACGCCCGTCCCCATTTCACCGAGTCGGTCGATTCTACGGAACATTTCCTCCGTGGGAACCGGACTCGAAACATCGTCAAACTCGTTGCAGTAGGTGCACGCGAGATTGCAACGCCGCGTGGGAATGATATGCACCAGCAACGGGTGGCGCGTCGAAATTAGTCCTTTCGCGATCATGCGAATCGACCGCAGCCTGCGATGGGTCGCCAGAGACTTGCGGCGAATTGTCTTCGTAAGTTCCACAATCTTCGCTAGTTTAGCCCTCACCCGAAGCCAATATGGCAACTTCGTATCAAGCAAGCTTCAATTATGCCACAGCGCCACAAAGTTCCCCGGAACGATTGTTTCGAAAGCGACATTTTTCCGATGCGATGCGATTGCGCGGCCCCGTTCATGTACAATCCGGCCTCCTGAATTTGTGAATTTCATACGCAGGCTCCGCAAGATTCGAGGTGATGCAGGTGAGCGAAAGCAAAGATCGAGGCCAAATGAAAAGATTCTTCCTACTAGGTAGCGCGACTCTGTTGATCCTCACGATTCCCGTTGCGTCGGCTAAGCAGCATGCCACTGCCGCACAGAAGAAGATCAAGGTGATTGCTGACCAGGACAGTGCGGGCCCGCAGGGGACCAACTTTCTTTCATTGCTCATGTTACTGCGGGCTCCGCAAATCGATCTCCTTGGCATCACGACGATCAGCGGCGATCAGTGGGTCGATCCAGCTACAGTATTTGCGCTTTGGGCCACAGAGCAAGCTGGGCGCACGGACGTTCCGGTGATCAAAGGCGCGGAAATGCCGCTGCTTCATACTCCGCGCGAACAGGAGCTGCTCGAGAAGCTCTACGTTTCGCATCCGACGTGGCATGGCTCCTTCAATCCCGACGCACCTCCTCCCAGCGAGACGTGGCCGCCGCCGGGCGGGTATCCCAAAGTAAAGGCGAGGCCAGGCCGCGCCGCTGATTTCATCATTGATACGATTCGCGCGAATCCCGGCGAAGTCGTCCTGTATTGCGCGGGCCCGCTGACAAATATCGCGCTAGCGGTTCGAATGGATCCCGGAATAGTCGCGTTGACAAAGTCCATTTACATCATGGGTGGCAGCTCGCGCGGCGGTTTTGAACTGAACTGGTGGTGGGATCCGGAGGCTGCGGCCATCGTAATGCGCGAACCGTGGAAACAAATCGTGGTCAGTCCCGCGGAAGCGGGAGGCCAAGTTTGGTCGAGCAAGCAGCTCATGCAACGGATTGTGGACGCCGGCGGCCCGCTCGCGAACCACGTCAAGCAGCTCTACATAGACTTCCAACCGCCGGCCGGCACCACCCTCAGGTCGGCAATGTGGGACGAACTTCTGGTCGCAGCCCTCATCGACCCATCGGTGATTCAGAAATCTGAGACGATGTACCTCGACGTGGATATCGAGCATGGGCCGAAGTATGGCGACACGGTTGTGTGGAAAGAGCCCAAAGAAATCCCGACATTTTTCTTACCCTACAGCGGCCCCCACGCCCGCGATGATGCAAAATGGCAGGGCCATCTGCTTCCGCCTGCGCAACTGCATCCCGCGGGCGTCGAGGTAAAAGTGGATGTCGCTAAATTCGAAGACGTCTTCGTAAACGTGATGAGCCACTGAACACAATCGATTACCCGGCCGCCGAAACTGAGTCGAATTCGAAAGTTCGGCGGATCGTCTCAACCCGGGATAAAATCAAATCATTCGCGGGCCTGTAGCTCAGATGGATAGAGCAGCGGTTTCCTAAACCGTTGGTCGGGAGTTCGACTCTCCCCAGGCCCACCATCTTTCTCCAACAAGCGTAAAGGGTTAGAGCTTGCGTTGATTCTCAGCGCGGCTGCGCGAAAGGGCAGTGCAGTAAAATTGCAGTAGCTACGGGCTCTTTGGTCTGCATTTACCTGCCAGTTGCGTATGCTAGAATCCATCTACAACACCTCTCAGATGTTTCGAATTAAACTCAACGTCGCAATCTGCAGTCTTCCGGCACGAACTGGATTTCCGTTAGCAGTGAGTTTTGCGATGCTCCTTTTCGTTCCCTTGGTGTCCTCAAGGGAATCTGTGCGGTCGGAACTGGTCCAGCTTCAGAACCGTCGTGGACTCCGGCTGGTTTCGGTGCGAGATAACAAGGTCTTTACAGTTTCTTTTGCAGAACGCTCAATAAACCAATCGACGCCTTTCATAGACAAAGGAACTGCGATGTATGGCGTGGTTTCGCCGGACGGGACATCGGTCGCGATTTCGCTGTGCTTAGACCCCGGAATTACCCATCCAACGCCATATGGGTCCGAGTGCCCGGGCGGCGTCTTTCTCGCAATTGTGCGGACCGACGGTAGCGACCTTCGAGTGTATCGGGACTTCGCGAATCCGGGACTGGGCGTGTGCTGGTCTCATGACATGTCCAAGTTGGCGCTGAATATGGATGATAAGCGGCAGGGCCAGAACGCTCCTTTTGATTTGCAAATCCTAGACCTCAAGACGGGAGCAACGGAACTGATAGGCGATGGTTCTGAAGCCTTTGTCGATTCTCAGTGCTGGTCCCCGGATGACAAGCAAGTGATTTACACCGTGAACAAGCCGCTAGGCATACAAATCGTGCGAATCTATGACACGCAGCAAAAGAAGTCGAAAGACCTTGCCAATGGAAGTCACGCCACATGGTCTCCTGATGGGAATTGGATTGCCTTTCTTTATTGCCCGCCTTCTCTTCGAGGTTGCAAGTACTACGGGATACGGACCTCCACTAACAAACAGACGCTTCTTTTTAAGACCGATGGCGAGACTGGCCTTTCATGGTCTCCAGATTCGCGTTTTGTCGCCTATGTCAACGGAGCAAACGCTTTCGAGAGAACACCGTCTCAACAGCTGCGGGAGATGCGCCGCCTTCGCGTGAGGCGTCTGGAGGACAATGCAGAAGACTCTTTTGCCGACTTCTTCGACGGTGACATCATGTGGTTTGACTGGGTGAGTTGATTGTCTGAACGCCTCACCAAAAAGCATGTCCAACACATACGGGATATCTGAGCAACTTGAGCGAGAGATTCGAGCAAGAGACAAGACTTGCGTATATTGCGGAATTTTGATGAAGCAGTACCCTCATGCGATGAGCGCCTCCGGAGCGACCATAGAGCATTTCAACAATGACGGACCTTTCGAAGAAAAATATAACGTGGCCATTTGCTGTCGACGCTGCAATTCCAGCAAAGGAACCATGAGACTGTCCGCTTGGTTCAAGACGCCGTACTGTCGCGAGAAGAAAATAAACGAAGAAACGATTTCAACGCCAGTTAGGGAATATATGCGATTGGGAAAGCTGGTTGGTCGGTGAAAAGGGCAACTGCAGCAAAATTGCAGTAATTCGCAAACCCGTTTCTACTCTGACGGTAGTGCCTCACTAGTTTTTAGCCACTTATGCCACCGCGATGAGAGCGCCAGCGGATGGGGCTTTTTGCGCAGATGGAGCAGTGACGAGAACTTGATTCGCAGCCGCGCTAAGTCTGGTCCGTTCACCTTCGTCTGAACGGATAGGGTTTGAGGCTCAAGCGTGAACAGCATTGCGTCGAAGGCTCTGTGATGAATGGCACAAAAGACCAAGCCATTCCGAGGGTCGTCCGAGCCATGCTCCGACTTTGGTGTTAGGTGAGCTGAGTCGAGCAATTCAAGTACGTCTAGTCCACAGACGGCACATTCGGGGCCGTATCTTCGAAAAACCTTGAATTTAAATTCAGCCTGACCTGGGCGGGCGGCGACGAGGACTTTCTTCCGTTGTCTTTCTTCAATTGCCGCAAAGGGAGCCCCATCTTCGGAATCCGGTTCTGGCAATGCCGGCGGAGGTGAATCGCCAAAACGAATAAGGAACTGGCGGGATTCGTCGTCCCAATCCTGAACCCAAGCAAGATGCACGTTGCGCTTGGTTGAGTTAGGCGTTGGGTAAGCAATGACGAAAATCGGCAGACTGAGTTCTCGAGCCGCCTTGGTAGAATTGACCTCGGCCAGGTCTCGCTTAAGAGGACGATTAGTTTTCGGATAGTGATAAACCACGGCTTCTTCGCTTAAGTCATCTGCATACGAACTGCCCGTGTGCAGCACCGCAACCGTCACGCCTGTGCCGTCGTTCGAGAGACCTGCCGTTCGAGCTTTGTTGACCCAAATGCCTTGGGCACCACCGTATATCCCTAGCTCTCGCAGGAGTTGCGGCGAGGCAGAAAGCGCCCCACCAGCGTTAAGCAGTTTGCGCCACATTTCCATTCTTGTATTGAGTTCTTCTCGGACTGAAGAATTCATTTTGGACTCGTTCAGAACTTCATTTCACCTTGCCCCCCAAGGGCAGCTTGTGAGTAACAAATTCATCCCAGTATGTCGGGCCGCACTATTTCAAAGGTTGTTCACGGCTGCTACTACTGCCGCTGCTTCGTGAGGTGTCAAACCACCCACGCGATTGACGCTCGGAATTCCCATTTCGTTCAGAAATTGTGACCTCGGAAGCCGAACCTGGGGTAATTGGCGCAACCGAAAAGCGCTTGCGCCCACATGAAGCGCGGTGTGACTTATGAAGCAAGCCGCCATTGCGCGAGTAACTGACACATAGAATAGTCGCCTATGTTCAATGACCAAACCTGCCGCCTGCATATTCCTGAAGCTTGGCATGATTCCTTGCTCAACCGAGGGAATAAAGACAACCTTTCCACTCAACCCCTTCGCGCCGTGCATGGTCATTATTCTTATTCTTCGCTGAGGCGGCGCACCAGGGGCAACTGCAATTCCAAGTCGTTGATTTACGCGGTCTAGGACAAGTCGGCGGTCCACATCATTATCTGTGCCAAAGAAGGTGAGTAATTCCTCTAGTGTCATTCCGGGTGGCAATGTACCGGCGAGCGCTGTCCATGCCGCTACTTTGGCAGGATGAGACGCGCCAGTGAAAACGCTAGCAAGCAATTGGTCTATCGCTGCTGACCTTGCTTGGAAAGTGTCCGCTAATGGCCATCCGTTCAAGGCCTGAGCGATGGTGCTAACTCTAGTGACGGCGGCGCGTTGCCGCCCAGTTAGCCAGTGCGGTAACGCCGCAAGATGAAATAAGTCTCTAAAATTTTGATTGTTATGAACGCAAGCATCGGCCGCACTCATAGCCGTGGTAATCCCGACTCCCGAAAGCAGACCCAGCAGCGCACGGTGGCAGACATAATCTCGTTGACCGGTGGCAAGGTCGCGCGCAATACGAAGACAGCAAAAAACTGCGCGAATGCCATCGTCAGAAGTCAGCGATTCGCCGGGAGGCGGGTCATAGGGAAGGCCGAGATTCCCAAGAGACTGTGCAATCGGTCCAAGTTGAAGACCCCTATCGGAAATAAGTATGACGATTTCGTCTTCTCTCCCGGCCATTCCAGCGTTTATTAGTCGCTGGCAGGATGTTGCCACAGCATCTACTTCTTCCTGCTCGGATTGGAAAGACCACACTTGGCTCAGTCCCATGACTGGAGGAGCTGCGCCTAGGTATAATGACACGGGATTCTTCGGTATTCGTGAAGGGTTAACTGCAATCATTGTCGCAGCTGGATTCAATACATTCGGCGTGCACCGAAAACAGTCGTTAAGAATGTGAGTTGCCGCGTGCGGATAGTTCTGCGCGAAATTGAAAAGGCCGCTAGGGTCCGCGTGTCTGAAGGAGTAAATGCTCTGGTCATCGTCGCCAGCGACAAAAAGTACGGCACCCAGCGACGCTAACCGAGAAATCAATTCCTGGTCGCAAGCATTGAGGTCTTGGAACTCGTCAACTATCAAATGTTGGATGTTCGGTAGTTGCGCAGGCCGAATCTGTCCCATTCGAAGTGCTTCCACGCATCTATACACCAGCTCACCGGGCAGAACGCACGAGTACAGATTTGCCCGTGTTGCATGGAAGGTCGTGAAGCCTGCTCTCTCTGCGGCAGTTATGGCGGGCTGGTTGATATAGGCAGGATTGAGGGTTTGCCATGCGGCATCGTGCGCCAGACGTACCTCTCCGGCTCGAGTGGGCGTGGAGCCAAGAGTATTCGCTAATTCCAAGTCAAATATCGTCTTTCTTTCCCAATCGTCTAGAACTGTAGGGTCGTGGGGATACATTGCAGCCAAAAGGTTCGCAGAGCGGAGAATGCGAAGAGCCAACGCATGCAACGTAGAAACACGTACCCCAGCTGCCGCCGCTGCGTAGGGCTGGTTGGCGCAATGTGCGGCAATCCTGTCACGGAGTTCAGTAGACGCCGCGACGGTAAACGAAATCACAAAAACAGAATTGGCGTCGGCACCGGTGTTCAGTACGTGCGCTACCCTTTTTTCAATTACCTTGCTCTTTCCGGTTCCCGGCCCAGCAACCAGGCGAATTTGGGGAGCAGGGTCCTGAGCGGCTAAATCCTGTGTATGGTCTGCCGCTGCGCGCTGTGCAAGTGTTATTGGCATCGAGAATTCTCAATCTTCGCGCCTTCTTCTGTTTGCGCCTGATTTTCGTTTGCTCGCGACTCCGCTGGTGCCGTGCTTCTGAGGGTCGTTATGACGGTTTTTCGATGACATCTAATCTCTGAGCCGCGACCGACCCGTATGATGTAGCTAATTATTCCAAATCTAGATTCTTCTCTTTCGCAAGTTTTATAACGTATTTTGCCGGAACAGCGACTGAAATGCCTGAGTTCTGCGTAAGCAGAACAGGCTCTCGTTCGTAAATTGTATTTCCATTTGCATCGTGCGCGGGTTGTCCCGTGGAAGGGTCTACACTCGCAATCGGAACATAAATCAAATTATGATGTGCATCCCTTATCGGCGAAGTTCGGTTTCCTTCTAGAAGTCCAACAACCGCGCCGCTCGAATCTAGGACGGGACCACCGCTATTCCCGGGATTAGAAACGACAGACAACATCATTCTGAGGCTTTCAGGCGAGGGTTGGTCAGAAAATGCCTCGCCCGTCGCAGTGGCGACTTGAAGGATGAGCATGCGTCCGTCCAGCGGATAGCCGGATAGTAGAAGGGTCCCTCCGCGGGCAGGAAGGTCGGAGCTCAGAACTGCGCCTGCCGCTGAAGTCGTGGTATTCGAGGACGCACTGTTCGGCGGAGCAGAGCCGGTAACCAACTGTCCGAAGAATTGGTCTGGTGTTTGAGATGCCTTGAGAATTGCGACATCAGTGGCAGCATCTGATGCAGCAATCGTTGCATCCGTAATATTCATGGCTCGTGAAATAGTTATGGAAATGGCTCCAGTCGCCAAGTATGGGTCGTAAGCCATACCGACCTTTAGCGGAAAAGCTACATTCCGCACGACGTGCTCACAAGTTGCAAGATAGCCTTTCTTACCAATCCAAACGGCGGAGCCGAGTGGTACGACTCCGTACTGGGTTCTTTGCATTACGGCCATCGTCACTTTGCGAGCAAGGTCGAATGGAAGAGTAGCCGTGTCCTTTGCAGGGGGAGCAGTTGGTTTCTTGCCGGGTTTTTGTGCGAAGCACGCCGCGACTCCGACAAACACTATAAATAAACAAAGAAGTGTTCGGCTCTTCATCTGAATCCTCGTTACGATGCTGGTGATGTCTGGGAGTATAGTTCTATATCATATGTAGCTCACCGATTTGGTAATAACTCGCTGTCACTCTTCCGAGCTGGTAGGCGTTGCTACTTAGTTCACAGGTGCCGTCGTGTCCGCACTAACGGCATCTGTTACGACTTTCGACCGGCGATACTCTTCCAGCTTCTTCACCGCATCACGCCGATATTCATCGAGGACCTTCGCGTACGTCTGAATGATTCCCGTCGAGCTGTGTCCCATCATCTGCGCCAACGTCACCGGCGTGGTTCCAGCTTCCTGCATACGGGTAGCAAACGTGTGCCGCAGGTTGCCGATAGGGAAGTACTCGACCTTTGCATTCTTCAGCGCCCGCTTCCACGTTTTTGGCAACTTCAGAAGATGCGCAGATGGGTTCGCTTCGTTGAAGAAAACATATGCCGAAAACACTGGACCCGTCAGGTCGTGCCAGCGCAGCAGTTCGGCCTTGCATGACGCTGAAAGCGGGACGAGTCGCCGCCCGGCCATCGTCTTTGATTCGCGCACCTGAATCGTTCCTTGATTAAAATCAATATCTGCCCACTTCAGTGGCAACGCTTCCTTTCCGACACGCAGACCGGTTTCGACCAGCAGAATTACGAGCGCCTTGAGCATCGGTGACGATACCGCCCCCAACCTGAGTTCTTCCGTGTACGAAAGAATGTGCGGTTGCCGCCGGCCTTTCCGCTCTTCCAGAAACAGATTGCCCATCTCGAACGGATTCCGCGCAATGTACCGTTCTCGTTCCCCCTGTTTCATGAGTTGCCGCAACAATGCTAGGTCGCGGTTCACCGTTGCCGACTTCACCTTTGCAGCCAGACGTTCCCGCTTGTACTGTTCAATCCGAGAGACCGTCACGTGGGACAAGTGAGCTTCCTTGAAAAAGCCGTCGAGGGCGACCTTTGAACAAGCGTACCGGCGCCGCGTGTTCACATGCTGAATGGATTCCACAAATTGCTTAGACCAGTCCTTGAATGTGGGTGACTTGGACTTAAGCAGATTGAACCGGCCCTCGATAATCTCAGCCCGCCAGGTATCGAGGATTTGTTGAGCCCGGCGCTTATTCGACACGCCGGTGGAGCGGTTAAAGTGCCGGCCGTCCGCCGAAAATGCCGCGTACCAGTTTTTGCCCTTCCTGTAGAGTGCCACGCCATGCTCCTTTGTCGCTGCTGTTCTGCCGGATATCAGGAATTTTTATACTCGCCGAATCGCCGTTATACTCGCCTCTTGACTCGCCAATGGCCGCCGAACGTATGACTTTATGTGACTTTTGCTGACGCTCCTTGACTCGCTAGTGCCCCCGGAACGTAGGACTTTATTGGACCTTTTTGGATTCGGCCAGCCGGTGCGAAAAAGGGTATCCGAGCCGGTTCTCGTAACTCATTGACAGGCCACGTTGACGCTCATGCTCTTTTCGCCCTCAAAAAAGGATTTGTTTTTAAGAGGCCGCATACTGACCGGCGAGAATCCTATTAATGATGTACTGCGTCGTTCGGTGCTGAATCGCCAGTCGCCGAATACTTTCCTTCCTTTTCCGCGCTGAATGGATTTGGTCCATCTCTGTTCTCGAGAACTTCCGCAGTGGTGGACGCCCAATCAATTTTCCTTTGGCACGGGCATTTCGAATGCCAGCTTTGACCCTTTCTACGCACAAGGACCTTTCGATTTCCGATACGGCAGCTAAAACTGTAAAGACCAACTTCCCAGCCGGACAGCTCGTATCGATTTGCTCCGTCACCGAAACGAAGTCGATTTTCAAAACACGAAATGTTTCGAGCGCTTTCAGAAGGTGTGACGTACTCCTTGCAAATCTGTCAAATTTCCAGCAAACGACCGCATCAATAGCCCGACGATGCGCATCTTCCATCAGCCGGTCTAGCTGTGGCCGTGAATCGACAGCTCCAGAAATTCCGGCATCAACGTACTCGCCCGCTACCTCCCATCCGCGACGCTCGCAGTACTCTCTGAGTTCCTTCAACTGCATGCCCGGGTCTTGGCCCGCTGCCACTGTGGAGACCCGCGCATATATTGCTGCCCGCTTGTTTTTCTCCATCGAATGCCTCCTTCCTGATATCCAGGAATGGAGGGATTTTGGAGGCCTGGAAGCTGGACTTCAACTTTTCATCACAAGGTCTTATTCCCGAACGTAATCCAGCGCACGGAAGTACGTGCGCTCGCGACCAGTCGAGCACTCGACGTCGCAGTGTTTCCTGAAGAAAAAGTAACGAAAGAGGCCAACAATCTTGTTATCGAGTGGACGTTCCCATGAACCTCCCCCGGAAATCTCGAACCAGCACCAGAGCCAGTCTCTAAGTACTTGGTCGTTGGAAGCCCTGAAAAGCAAAACGTGAAAAAGTGTGTCGCCGTTGTCGCGGCGTTCGATAGCGCAGAAATACGCCTGGAGCTTCGGCGTTCCATCCCGGTTGAGCATCTCCGAAATCCAGCAGTCGAACGCATCTTCAGCATTCACTGCGCGGAAATTTCGATGTTTTGGGCTCTTCTCTTTCGGGTACTTCAAAGTAACAAACCAGGTCCACGGGTAAGGCGTAGCCCAATCGAACATGTGCTCGAGCAGGAAGTTATCCATCGTCTATTTCTCCAGTTTTGTGTGAGGCGCGTATCAATCTGCGCCGGTCCAAGTTTTTCAATGAAACCAGAATCGTGCTAGCTCACGATTCCTCGCCATTGCGGGGCATTGTGTGAACTGTGAACCTGTCCCCGGATTTTTGTTCACCGTTCACAACGGCAACGGTTTTGTTCTCTGGTGAAAGAGTCAGGAGGTTCGCAATCAGGGTGAGGTACGGCTCAAGAACTCGCCGAATCATCAGCACATCGCCGTGAGAAACGCCCAACGCACTCAGGCCGACCATCACGCTGGTGAACCCGCGAAGCGCCTGCTTGTGCTCTTTGCGGAGTCCTGGGTTGTGACGGTCGGCAACAGCAAAACGTCGGTCGTCTTCACGTTCCTTCCTTCGATAGCAGCGGAAGCACAACCCATGCGCTGCAGTTTCCCGAATTTCCGTGCAGTTCAAGCAGCCTTCGACTCTTCGCGTGCCTTGCATAGTTAGCTTCCTTTCCTCCCGTTCGCGTCGCCCATAGAGGGAATTAATAGTTGCTCCAGCCATGAGTCGATATCGGACCGCCGGAATCGAACGCATCGCGCTGAAATGCGAACAACCGGAAGTCTTCGTTGCGAAACAAAATGGCGAATCGTCCCCTCCGCGAAACCCGTGAGCTCCGCGACTTCCGCTGCCGTCAGTAGAATCTTCGCGTTGCTCACGGATTTTTCCTCACCTGCGCTGAATCCACTCGCCATTGCGCCGCCCATTCTTCCAGCCCTTTCCTAACGGCAAGATTTGCATCCTCCAGGGGCGTTAGGATTCGCCAAACATTGGTGAGCCCAATACTCCTGCGCAGGTAGGCGAGCGCAGCGCACAAATTCCACTCGAGCCCCTTAACCTTTTGTCGTATCGCTCCCGCTTCCTCTGAGCCGTGACCTTCGGCAGTGAGGCGGCTTGCGAGCACCGCATAGTCGATTCGCCCGAAAAAAATGTGGTGTTTCGGAATGAGCGCCGCGAACTTTTCGAAATCGGGCAAATTAGAAATGCCATAGCGCTCAAGGTCAGGACCATGAAACTCGGGTTCAATCCGATGGACCGAAAGTTCCGCTTTGAAATACGACTTCACGAACTTAGAGCCTTTGCGACTTCCCCAAGAATCGTAGGCGGGAATCTGGCCGACGCTGTGGGGACCGCTTTTTCCGAAAACTCCGTAACGCTCGACAAATTCAGTGTCGACGATGGACTCGAACGGAAAATCGCAGGCCACCTCCACTAACTGGAATTTGGGGTTTTTTAGTCGCTCGAGAATCGAAGCTAAGTCCTTCGCCCGCAACAGGGTTTTGTCTCGTGGAACGACGACAACTCGATTGGGCGGGTAGCACTGCTTCACGGGCCGGGATTCGACAGTAACCTCCCATACGCTCCCGGCACCTCTTATCGGCGTAGCCGTCCGGTACGATTGCCCCCACGGTGAGCGAGCCTCTTGCAACTCGTAACCTGGTATCGAGCTCAGGGCGTCCGGCGCAACATCGGACGCGGTCATGACTACGCGGTCGATTCCAGAGACTGCGGTGAGCGGCTCGTATAGCCCGCTCTGCTCAAGTTCTAGCCGAGTTGCCGCGTAAATTTCTTCGAATGCGAGCCCCGCGAGCAGCCGTTTCCCGAGTCCGCGTTTCCGCCAATCCCCAGCAAACATCGTCCGGTAACGAATCGTCAGGGCTTCGCGGGCTGCGTCCATCTTCGCCGGACGCATGCGTCGGAGCGCTTCCTGTGCTGCGCGCATTTTTCGTGTCGCTTCCATTACGGTTCCTTCGCCTCTTCGAAATACCGCCCTTAAAAACAAACGAATCTTAGCGCGCTTGCAGCTACGGAACAATAGGAGTACCGTAAGTTACGTTAAGGGGAGGCAAAAGAAGGTGGTTCCGAAACCAAGCAGAAACCGACTCGAAGTAGCCTACAGCGGGTGGGAGCCAGCTGACAATGCTCCGCATCTGCTCTATGCAAATCTTGAATTTGGCGGGAGCACATTCCCAAAAGGTGGTCGGCGGCTACTAAAATTTCTCGCGTATGAATCGCTCGCCGATTCGTGGACTACAGAGCGGATATTGGTTTACTTGAGGGTGCACCAAGAAGAATTTCGAGCATGCCTGGACTGGCTTTCGAAAGGTTCGAGAGTAGACTTCGGGCCAATCGAAAATGAGGACGACGAGAGTGATTTTCGAGTGCGGTGGGACCAGAAACCCGAAGTCAACTTCCTTCAAAAACACGGCCTGGACCACGGGAGGGTGACCCTAGCTCCACGATTGTATGACCCGATATACCCTTATCGGGAACTGGAGCTCGACCAGACCCAAGCACGAGACCCACTGGACCCGATTTGTTGGTACATGCTTACGCTCCTGGCGGGATACGGAAGCGTGTTCGCTCGCCGCTGCCGATATCGGAACTGCAAGAAATTCTTCTACCCATTGACGCCACGAAAGCGGTTTTGCTCAAACTCGTGTCGCGCTCAACAGCACGCGTTTGAGGAATTTGTTAAGAACCCGAAGAAATTCCACAAGAAACGAGCTGAGGATATGAAGAAGAACCGCGCTGACCGCAAAGCGCTAAAGGAAGGCCAGGAACGGGCGCGTCTGCGAAAGCCGAGAGTCTGACATTGCCTCGGTGTTTCCATAGCAACCAGTGCACACTCAGCACCTCCCCCAAGGGACGTGAGCACCTGTTTATTCATTTCAACCGCCTCTCGTCGCTGCTAACGCAAATGCACACTCAGTCCCGAGGATTTGTGTATTCGTTCTATGGCGCCCCCATGGCCGGACCGGAATGCTTCCATTCCCGCTTGTGTATTCGTTCCATGTTGAGAAACGCTACCTCCGACGTGTATTCGTTCCACATGCCGAACTGATTTGGGAAAAGGGAATGACTCTGTGCAATCGTTCCAAGTCCTAATTCGCTGAATGCGACGCTCGATACCCGAGCAGTAGCAAAAGCGATAGGCGAAATTCGGATTCTCGACGGGTTTCGTGACTCAAGAGAGTGCCGCTGGCCGCTAATAACAGCCGCTACGGCCAACGTTAGG
>CAVRFZ010000029.1:0-26261 GCA_963720655.1 uncultured Acidobacteriota bacterium
TTACGCCGGATCCAAGCGCGCGCTCACGCCCTACCGCGGTCGACGCCTTTTCGTCCTCATCGCTCGGTGATCCATAGCCTGTCACAAGCACTTCGACAACGGCCGGCGAAACGCGCTTCGCCAAATCTTGAAATGAGCGGCTCATCTGGAGCATCACGTCGGTATCTTTTTGCCCGGGCGGCGTTGGGGGTTCACTCTGTGCAAAGGCGGCGGGCATCAAACCTCCGCCCGCAAGTAAAATGACCAAAGGGAGAGCGCCTCGAACTACCAGCGGGATAATTTTTGCGCCGCGCTTCATGTCGGCAGCTCTCCTTTCGGTTGAAGACTAAGTTGATCCGCTGAATGCGCCTCCACTTTGCCCCAGGTCACAATCTTCAAATCGAGCACGAAAATCGAATAAAGCACGGGCACCAGCAGCAGCGTGATGAACGTCGCCACTCCCAGTCCACCAATCTGCGCGTAGCAAAGCGGCTGCCACAGCGGCCCGCCGTGAATCGCGAGCGGGAAAAGCGCCAGAATCGTCGCGCCCACCGTGATCATCACCGGTCGCAGCCGGACGATACCGGCGTCCAGCAATGCCTGCTCGAGCGGCTCGCCTTTCTCGTGCATCTCCTCGATGAAATCGAAAAGCACAATCACGTGGCTCACGATTACGCCAATCAAACTCGCAATTCCGAGAAACGCCATGAATCCAAACGGAGAGCCCATGATGTATAGCGCGATCAGCGCTCCAGAAACTCCATACGGCGCGGCGGCCAGAACCAGTATCGGCTTGATTGAATGCTTAAATTGAAAGGCAAGCGCCAGAAAAATCATCCCAATCGAGATCGCCATCACCGCGCTCAAATTCCTGAATCCATCCACCTGTTTGGCCTGCTCGCCACTCACAATAATCTTGTAGCCGGGCGGCAGCGAATCCTCCACTTCCTTTAGCTTCGGCGCAGCGGGAGTGAATACCTCCGAAGCCAGAAATCCAGGTTGAGTAAAGCTCTGCACAGAAATCGTCCGGAAATGCTCGAGACGCCGGATTCGCATTTCTCGCAGTGCGTTCTCCACGGACGAGACCTCGAGTAGCGGCACTTTGTTGTTCGATTGTGACGAATACACATAAAGATTCTGAACGTCAGAAAGGTTTACGCGCTCTTCCATCCGAAGCCGCGCAACCACCGGAATTTGTTGATCGCCTCGCCGCAAAGTGGTCACCGACGCGCCGCTCAACGCGGTGCTCGATGAATTCGCCACATCCTGGTTCGTTACTCCCGCCAGGTTTGCCCGATCCGGGTCCACTTTCAGGGATACCTGAAAGCCTTCCGGTCCCCAATCATCGCGAACCCGAGCTGATGTAGGAATGGCGCTCAGAATCGCGGTGACCTTGCCGGCTATGGAGCGGAGTATCGCGATATCCTTTGCCTCGTCGAGCGCGCTTACATCCGCGAGTCCCGTCACTCGCAACTCCACCGGATAATCCACCGGATTCGTCTGCAACTGACGCACGTCCACTCGCGCGCCGAGCGCATTTTTCGAAATTGCATCCTGAAACGCACCTATCAATTTAGGCGTATCCTCCTTGTCATACAGTTCGACAATCACCTGCGCGTAGTTCAGTTGCTGCAGTTGCGGTGTCACGGAAAACCAGAACCTCGGCCCGCCCCCGCCTTCGAATGTCGTCAGCGATTTCAACACCGGCTGCGGTTTCCCGTCTTTGCCGGGGTGCTCTTTCGCGTAAGCTTCCGCCGTCGCCCGCAGCAGATTCTCTACCTGGATGGCGGAATGGTTGGTCACCGTCAACGGAACATCATTCGGCAGCCATACATCCAGGAACGACAAATACTGCACATCATCTGGGAAAAACTGCGTCTTCAATCGGTGCCCGAAAAATCCGCCGAGCGCCAAAAACAGCAGCGATGCTCCAAACACAGACCAGCGATGGTCGATCGCAAATTTTCCCACCCGATAGTAGAAGCCGGTAAATCCGCTCGCTTCGCGTTCCTCCATGGTGCTTTCTTTTTTCTTTGAGGGTCGCAGCAGGTAGTAGGCCAGAAATGGGATAAAGGTCATCGAAACAAGCCGCGAAGCCACCAGCGCGCACGTCATCACCACTGGCAGGCTGAAGAGAAATTCGCCCGTCGTGCCTGTCAGCATCAGAAACGGAAGATACGCCACAATGTTTGTAATCGTGGCAAACAGAATCGCGTGCGCCAGTTTCGTGGGCCCCAGCCACGCGGCAATCACCGGTGGATGGCCATCGTCCAATGAGCGCTTGATCGAGTCGCCGGCCACCACGGGATCGTCCACCAGAAGTCCGAGAGCGATAATCAGTGTCGCCACCGACACCTGCTGAATATCGATGCCCAGCAGATGGGCAAATCCAAACGTCATTGCCAGCGTAATCGGAATAGAAATTGCCATCAGCACGGCCGAGCGCCATTCCCAGAATCCGATGAGTGATACGAGCACCACCAGTGCGATCGCTTCGTACAGCGCGTCCATGAAGAGATCGACGTTCTCTTTCACCTGCCGCGGCTGATCGGATGTGGCCGCAATAATCAAGTCCGAAGGCAGCAATTTCTTCGTCTCGTCGATTTTCTCTTGAACGTGCTCCGCAAACTGCGCAATCTGTTTGCCGCTGCGCATCTGCACCGCAAGCGTGACGGCCCGCGTGCGCTGCCACTTTCCTCGTTCATCGCGCCAGGTGTAGAAGTTCAAATAACGCGCGGGACTTTGATATCCGCTGCGGATATCCACCAGATCGCGCAGATAAACAGCCGATCCGGCGCTTGATGTTCCCACGATCACATTACCGATGTCGGCCGTACTCGTGAATTCACCCGAAGGATCAACCAGAATATTCTTGGAGCCGGCCTCCAGCGCCCCGCCAGGCAGGGTGATGTTGCGTGCGTTCAAAATCCCTTTCAGATTCGAGGGTTGCAACCCGTAAGATGCCAACCGCTCCTGCGAATAATCCAGGTAAATTTGTTCCTGCAAAACTCCGTTTCGATCCACCCGTGAAACTTCCGGTGCGCCCAGAATCGTGCGCGATAGAAGGTCCGTATATTGATCTAATTGTCGGTACGTGTATTTGTTTCCCGGCGCGGCGGCAAGTTGAGAGCCCACAGTGCTCGGATCGCGAACTACTACCGGAGGCCAAGTGTCGGGATGAATCTCCGATTCGTGTACGTTGAGCTCAAGATAATGTTTAATGTAGGCGTATATCTCTGCGTCGGTCTTGTTCGTGAATCCATCGACCGCGGCGAATCCGGGACCATTGACCAATCTCGCTTGGCTCAGTACTCCCTGCACTTCGGTAGACTGAACGAATACCCGCACATTTCTTTGGACAGCTTCTTCCGAAACTGTTAACGGATAGCAATAAACCAGTGAAACCGGAACGCCGCTGGCCTTTCCGCGCCGCTCCTTTCGCACACGCGCAAGCACCGCCTCGATCGCGTAGCCGCGCACCGCTATCGCCGTCGGATCCTCCAGCGGGCTGGCAACTGTCAGCATCAGCGCCGCGGTGTCTCCAAAATCGCTGTTGAATTTGATCGGCCCCGCGCCCTGCGGAAGGCTCAGAGAATTCAGCTTCAGGTTCATGTCGCTGAATTCCCTTTTTGAATCCTTTACGCTGTCCGCGAGCTGCACCTGAATGATCGAAAGGCTCGGCATGGAGAGCGACTTGATGCCAAAATCGCCCCCCTTCGGCGGGCGTATGTTCGGGTTTTGCGCGATACTCGATTCAATCGGCCGCGTTACCAACTGCTCCACTTGTTCCGCAGTGGCCCCAGGCCACTGCGTCTGTACGGACGCCACGCGCACCGGAATATCCGGATCCTTCCGCTTGGGCATCTGCGTGTAGCCGTAAATGCCCAGCGCAAACGTGGCCAGCAGCAGAATCCCGGAAACCTGGCGGTTTTCGACAAAGAATCGAGCGGTATCGCGCTCGTTCTGGATGTAGTCCGCGTCGCTTCGGTGTGCCATCCGTCGGTCTCTTCGGCTGCCTGGAGATTTAAGGAATCACTCGCACAACTTGCCCGTCGTTCACCAAAGTCGCGCCGTTAGAAATCACACGATCGCCCGGGCGGAGACCGTTTGTAACCGAAACCATATCTCCGTAGGCCATGCCGGGCTGCACTATTCGGCGCCTGGCCACGTCCTTGTCACCATCGCGCACTACGACGAACACGCTGAACGCCTTGCTCGATCCGTCAGGCGCCGAAACGATTGCTCCGAGCGGCACGACCAGCACCGATTTAGTCAGTTTCGCTTGGCCAAGGTCGAGCGTCGCCACCATGCCTGACTTCAACAGATCGTTTGAATTGGGCACGGTAACTTCCACCTGGAACGTGCGGCTCTTCTGATCCGCTTGCGGCGAAATTGCAGTCACTTGTCCATAGAATTCCTGCGGATACGTTTCCGTTTGAATCCCTTGTTTCTTACCCAGCGTCACCGAAGCAAGCACCGTATCCGGAATTCCAAAAACAGCTTTCACGCGCTTGGTGTCGCCCATCGTAAATCCCGTCGTGCCCGTCCCCACCAGCGCCCCCAGCTCGATATTGCGGCTCAAAATCTGGCCATTCGTTGGCGCTCGCAGCTCACAATCACTCAATGACTGCTGAGCCTGTGCCACCGCTGCCTGCGCCGTTACCACAGAGCCTTGGCTCGAGTCGTTCTGCGCTTTCGCTGCATCGTAATCCGACTGAGTCATCGCGTTCGCAGTGTAAAGAGCCTGTGCGCGCGCAAAATCCTGCTTGGACTTTTCTGCCCCGGCCTGCGCTTGCTCAAGTTGTCCTTTGTACTGCTCGACCGCATGCTGGTAATCTGACTCGCGCACCCGCGCCAGCACGTCGCCCTCTTTCACCCAGTCGCCCTGCTGCAAATTGCGCTCTCGCCCGTCCACTCCTTTTCGCTGCAGAATCGTTGTCACATATCCTGCCGATTTAAATGCAACGTTCACCTGGTCGTACGGCACGATGCTTGCCGAATAAGTCACGCCCTCGGGACCGGAATATTCCTGCACTTCGGTGACCGCCACAGGAATTTGCGGCTTCGCCGGCGCTTTCTGCGCGGACTCGCATCCGCCAAGAACGCACGCGACCACTAAGCAATAAACTGACGGCAGTCGCCGTCCGTAGCTTCGCACTCTTCGCATCTAATCCTCGCCCAGCGATTTCTCGAATTCCGAACGCGCGCTCCAAAATGTTGATAACGCTTGCTGGTACTGCGCTTCCACCTGCGCCATGTTCGCTTGTTCCGTTTGTAACGTGCTGAGCAGCGCCGCCTTTTGTTTATACTGCTCCATCACCACCTGCAGCTTTTGCTTCTCCGCGTCCTGCCCGATCTGAGCCACTTTCAGCCCCGCCCGCGCCTCTCGCAGTTTTCGAAAACGATTGTCCAGATCAATCACCACCTGGCTCTGCGTTTCAGTCAGGTTCAAATGGCTCTGTTCGATATTTCTCTGCTTCTCATCCATCAAGTGGCGCTTATAGCCCCAATCGTAGACGTCCCATTTAAGCGAGATCCCCAGCGAATTCACAGCGGACGGAAATCCCTGGATCGTAAAGGGTGAAAAAAAAAGGTACTGAATCCCCACCTCGGGAATGTACTGCGCTTTCTGCAGCCGCCGCGCATACACCGCTTGGTCAATCTTGAATTGTGCCTGCCGAATCTCCGTGCGGTTCGCAAGAGCTGTCTTGCGCGCCAACTCCAGATCCTGCTCCTCGGGAAGCGCTTCCGGCACTCCGCCCAACCGAAACTCTGTCCGGATATCTCGTCCCATCAAATCATTCAAGTTTTCTTTCTGCGTTTCGAGCGTGTCTTGCAGCGTGATCACTTGCAAATCCGCCTGCGCCAGCTGCGCCTTCACTCCTGTCGACTGATACAGCAGCGCCGTTTTTTCCTGCACGTATTGCTCAGTCGTTCGGTCCACTTCCTGCAGCGCCTTGAAGTTTTCCTGCGCGGCTTCCAGCGCGCTCTGCGACTGCAACAGCCCGTAGTAAGCTTCTTTGACGGAATTCGTGATCTGCTGCCGCTGCTGCCGCAGTTGTTCCTCGCTCAATTGCTTTCCCACTTTCATCAGCTGAATATTTAAATGCGCGCTGTAAAGTTGCGAGAGCGGCTGATAAGCCTGGATAAAAGCCAACGCCGAGAATTTCGGCTCCGTCGTAATTGTGGTGTCCTTCGCCGGCACGGGCGACCCATTGACGGTCCCGAACGCGTTTTCCGGAATGTTGACGTTGATCGCCTGCAGCAGTCCCGATCCGATCAGTTGCACGTTGAACTGCGGATAGCGCTGCGTTTTAGCCGCCAGAATCGCATCGTTTGCGTACAGCACGCCCTGATTTGCAATCTTGATCGACCGATTATTTTGCTGCGCCTCGGCGATCGCCGCTGTCAGCGTCAGAACGTCGAGGGAATCCTTCGGTGCCTCCTGCGCAAAGGCACGCACAGCCGTCAGAAGGAGTAAAGCGGCTGTAAAGAAAAGGCGGGGCATTCAGACCGAACTCCCTCGTTTGCTGGAATGCAGAATTCGCCGGCGCGGGCGGCGCAGCGATCCCTAAAATTAGTTAATTTCAGTCAGATTGGCTCGCGGAATGTATACCGCCGCGCGCGACCCTGTCAATCGAAACGACCATTTCTACCGCTCGCAAAAATTGATTGCGGCACGCGCGGCATCAGCGCGATACTTCTGCCCCGGCGCTCGACGACGTTCGCGGATTTTCTCGGTCGAATCGTTCACGGTTAGCTCAAAAGAGTTGATTCCAGACAACCAAAAAGTGTCGCTCAAAGCCCTGATCTGAAAACTCGGAGGAAATGATGAAAAACAGAATAACCGTTGGAAAATTCCTGGCCCTATTTATTCTTCTCGCTGTCGTCGCAAGCGCCGCCGCCGCTCAGGACAAATCCTCTAACGTCACCGGCAGCTGGACCATCAATGTCAGCGGCGACACCGGCAACGCCAAGCAATCCATGACCCTGGCTCAAGACGGCGGCAAAATCACCGGCACCTTCAAAGGTCCGCGTCAGTCCGGAACAATCGCCGGCACCGTCGACGGCAACAACATCAAATTCCACGTCACCGCTGGCATCCCGCTCGATTACACCGGCACAGTTGACGGCGACTCGATGTCCGGCACGATGAGCGGTCGCGGCAAAACGGGCGACTGGAAAGCGACTCGCGCAAAGTAGGCGTCCCGTCTATGTGCCGAATCGAACGGCCGCTCGAGCTCTGGCTTTAGCGGCTTCTTCCTCTCGGCTTTTCGGTGTTGCCGTCGTTTCGAGCGATCGCAGAAGCCGCGCGGAAATCTTCGCGATTTCTTCCACCGCGCCGTCAAACGCAGCCTCGTTCGCCTTCGACGGCTTGTTGAAGCCCGTTATCTTCCGCACAAATTGCAGTGACGCAGCTCGCACCTCCTCCTGCGTCACCGGCGGTTCAAAGTTGAATAATGTTTTGATATTCCTGCACACGGAAAGCTCCACATGTCAGCGTTGAAAAACACATATAATGTCGTTCGGCTCGGATTCTGAACGTCGCCGCACTCATCGCCACCATTCTCCTCGCGCGGCCTACATCCTCATTCCGTACTTCCCGCAAGCCTCGAATACCGACAGCAAATGCGACATCCCCAGCAAATCGCGCACAGCCTTGCTCATGTTGCAAACCTCGAGCTTGCAACCGGCGTTCCGCGCCGAAATATATAAGCCCACCAGGGTTCCCACCCCGGAACTGTCCATGAACGCCACTTCGCCGAGATCGAGAATAATGCACTTGTGGTGCGGAATCAGTGGTTTCACTTCAGTTTTCAAAAGCGGCGCGTGCTCCATCGTGAGACGCCCTGCGCATTCCACCACCATCGCGTCTTCAAGCGCGTAGCACTTGATCGTTAGTTGATGAAGCGGCTGGCTGGGAGTTTCCGCTGTCATCTTTTGCTACCTTGCCGTCGCAGCTTTCGCTTCGTCAGCGCGCACCACCGGTACATCCACCAGATGCTCGGAAATGAACCACACCTGCAGCTCATTCGTACGGATCACGTCGCTCACGATCAAATCATTCGTTCCGTCGTCGCCCGCGTCGCTCGCCTGCTTCGCCATCGTGCGCGCCTCTTTCAAAATGATCTCGTGTGCTTCGAGCAGCCGCGAAAGTTGCACCGGCACTTCCTCGCGTCCACGCGGAGGCCGCGGAATAATCGTCGTCTCCGCCACGTCCGCTGCCATCGCCAGGCTGATTCCGCCCAGCAATTGAATCCGCTCCGCAATTTGGTCCACCAGCTCGTCCTGCTCGCCATGATGTTTGTCGAAAAGCAGGTGCAGTTGATAGAACGTGTGCCCCGCCACCTGCCAATGATGCTTTTTATACATGTCGCGAAGCGTCATCGTGTCCGCGAGCAACTGATTCAAATTCTCGGCGCTCTTCGCGCACACTTTTTCGTCCAGCGCGATCGGCAGTTTCGCGATCTTGCCGTAGGGCTGAATCTCGCGTGCATTCTGATGCAAAATCGGTTCAGACCGCCGCGTCCCCTCGGAAAGTTGGCTGTAGCTCGGACTGCGCTTGTCGCCCTTATCGTTCTTCGATGCCATGTGAAACCTCCTCATCATTTTGAGAATCTACTCAATCCTGGAATCTTCCGAATGCCCCACGAACGCCGCGCCATCAGCGACGAACCGAAACCGCTCCACCACGATTTCACCGCCTATGATACGCCCGGCAGAGACATCCAAGAAGCCGTCTAAGGCGTCGCGCGCCCGGCTTATTTCGCCGCTCCTCCGGCTTTCGCAGCGATCAGATTGAAGCCTTTGGCCTTCGCTTCCTGCGCGAGCGCATTCAAAGTCGCCCGCGCCTTGGCCGCCTGCCCAGCTTTGCGCTCCACTTCGCCGAGCGCCAGCCGTGCTTCGAACTCGATCGCCACAAGCCCCGCCGCATGCGCCTCTTTCTCGACCGACGCGAGTCCCTTCATTGCATCCTCATTTTTCCCTGACGCCGCATCAATTCGCGCTTTCGCAATCGCCGTCATCAATTTCAAATTCCGATCGTTTGCCTGCTGCGCCAAGCTCGTCGCCTGCTCGATCTGCGTCCCCGCTCCAGCCATGTCACCCAAATCAAGCAACGCAAGTGCCAGCGTCCCTCGTCCTTGTGCCTCTCCGCCTACGTCCTTCTCGCTGGCAAGTTCTGTTACCGCCTCCTGCGCCAGCTTCTTCGCATCCTCCGGCTTTTTCTCCTCAAGAGCCAAAGCCGCCAGCGAAATCTGTGTGTATGCCGCGTCTGCGTTGTGTCCTAGCGACTGCTGAAATTGCAACCCCTGCTCGTAGCTCTGCTTTGCTCCCTCCACATTTCCCTGCGCAAGCATCACATCTCCGAGATTGACGAGCGACCTCGCTTGGTCGCCCTTGTCATCGAACTCTCTGCGCAGTCGCAGGGAATCCTCGCAACTCTTGCTCGCTCGCGCCGGGTCTCCAGTTGCGAGAGAAAGCATGCACAAATTGTTCAAAGCCCTCGCTTCGGTCCTCTTATCGCCAATCTCGTGGGCAAGTTTGATCGACTGCCCAAATATCCTCGCGCCTCCCATGGGGTCACCCGATTCATACAGCACAGTTGCCAGATTCTGTTGCGCCAGGGCTTTGTCACTCATGTTCCCGCGTTCATCAGCGACGGCAATACTTTCCTCGTATGCTTTTTTCGCGCCAGAGTAGTCCCCGCCGTTCGCTTTGATATTTCCTACGTTGTTGAGCGCGCCGGCCTCATTTAATTTGTCACCGATGGTTTGGGAAATCCCCAACGCTTGTTCGTAGCGAGACAACGCCTCCTTACTGTTTCCTTCCCCCATGTAGGTATTTGCGATTTGATTGATTGCTCTTGCCGAACCTAGCTGATCGCCAGCGTCCGTGTAGAGCTTGTTCGCCTCTTCACACAGCGGCCTCGCGTCCTGTGGTTTCCCCAGATATAGAGTCGCCCAGCATTGCAGCACTCGCGCTCGGGCAAGTAGGAGATTAGAACCCATTGCTTTGGCTTTTTCGGCTGCTGAATTCGCCGCCGTTAGCTGTTCATGATAGTTCGAGAGGGACTGCTGAGATTCGGCCGTAAGCAAGTCAATTCGCGCCGCGATACCAGCCGGAAGTGGACGTTTGCGAAGCTGATCTAGAGTGGTCAGCGCCAACGCGGGTTTCCCCGAGCTAGCTTGCGCCCTGGCTAATAAAAACCCATATTCCGGGTTATCGCCGAAAAGCGTCCACAATGATGCGTATTGTTGTATCGCCTTGTTCCAATCGTGGGTCATCTCGAAGTAGCGGCCGCCGACGAGGCCGCGCCCCTCGGTCGACATTTTCGATGATAGGTCTAGGGCCTTCTTTGCTTCCTCTTGGGCCTTCGACTCATACCCCAGATCGAACCATCCCTCCGATAGGGCGCTTCGCGCCTGGACGAAATCCGGGTCTGCCTCCAGGCTCTTTTGCAGAAATTTTATTGCGGCAAGCACGTCAAAATCCCTCATCTTATCCCGCGCTTCGGAAAAATATTTCAGCGCATCGCCGTTCGCCGAAAGTGATGAGTCCATTCGTGACTCTTCCGACGCGTTAAGCTCTATTCTGAGTGCCGCCCGGACGCGCTTCCCTGCGTCGACGGCCATTCGATTCAGATCCGATTCTGTGCCCATGGTCTGCACCGAACCGATGCTTTCGTCGTCCGCAGTCCGAATCAGATGGATGTTCCAATCCACCGTTCGCTGATTTGATGATCCGCTCACTCGGTACGAGCCTGTCACAAGCACATCGCTCCCCAGGTATTTTGCGATCTTTCCCACCTGCTCCTTGTTGAGCGATTCGGGAATGTCGCGCATCCCCAGGCTCTGCCTCATTTCATCCACGCGGCTCGGTTGGATGAATCGGATCTGATCCGTGTCCAACTGCGACCACAAGCTGTCCGCCAGCATTTCACCCAGCACATTGGCGCTTTCTTGCCCGGAGAGGTTTTGAAAACCCAGGATTGCAACCGACGTGCGCGCCTTCTCCGCGGCGGGGGTCAACTTGCTGGTCTGCTGGGCGCGCCAGAAATCGTGTGTGTACCCAACGTAGCCTAGCGCACAAAGGATGAGAAGCACGGCCACCGCACCGGCTAGATAAATTCTGTTCTTATCCTTGGCGGAGCTCTTGCGCGCCGGCCTCTTCGGCAACAATACCTCGTCGCCTTTCAGCACCTTTATCAGCTCGTCGGTTCTCGCAAACCGCTCGCTTGGCTCGCGCTCCAGGCATCGCAGGATTCCGCTTTCCCACCCAGGGTCAACTCTCGGAACGTGCACCCGCGGCGATGGCGCAGGCTCGCTCAGCCGCTTGAGTGCTGTCGAGAGCGGATTATCGGCGTTGAACGGAACCGCGCCCGTCAGCATTTCGAACATCACTACGCCCAAAGCATAGATGTCAGTCGCGGGGGTGATCGCTCCGCCGTTCAACTGCTCCGGCGCCATGTATGCCGGCGTCCCCACCATCTCTTGCGATCCGGTGAGCGAGAGTCCGGAAGGAACGAGCCCGTGGGCCAATCCGAAGTCGGTGATGACCGCACGCACTCCGCCGGGACTCTGTTCGGACGGAACTAAAATCACGTTGCTGCTCTTGAAGTCCCGATGCACCACGCCGACTCGATGTGCGGCGTCCAGACCGGCTGCCATCTGCTCCACCAGCGGAAGCGCTTCAGCCTCGGTCATTTTTCCAGCATGCCGGATTCTGTCCCGCAACGTTTCGCCAACAAGTAATTCCATGCTGACGAACATCGTTTCGGTCGTTCGCCCAGCCGCGCGTGTGTCTATGTGCCGGAATACATCAAACGTTCGGCAAACGTTGAGGTGTGTTACCTTTCGAGCCAGCTGGATCTCGCGCTTGAATCGTTCTGCGCTTCGATCCTCATCCGCGAATTCGAACCGAATCGTTTTCAGCGCCACTCGCTCGTTTAACTCGGTATCTTCCGCTTCGTAAACCTCTCCCATTCCGCCTCGCGCCACAAATCGCACGATCCGGAAGCGCCCCGCCAGTAGCTCGCCCTTTACGAAAGAAGAAATTCGTGGAGAAAATCGGTCCTGCGTGGCTCGTCCGTCGAAGCTGAAACCCGACGCAGTTCGGTCTTCACCAGGGGGCGAGTTCGCTCCTAGCGTTTCCTGGTCGGGGTTGCCCGGTTTGGGATCGTCCATCGAGGGAGTCTCAGAAAATTTGAATCATTATGCCATCAAGCACCCGCAAAATCTCAGGGCTGCCCGGCAGATTCGGGCAAGTGTGCAGCGGAATGTTCATAATGTGCAAGGGTCTGCCCGCGTGATGGTCCCTCGCAAGGTTGCCCGCTCTAAATAAAGGAAATAAATCGTTTCACTTTGGGAGCAAAAATGCTACGGTTCTGTGCCAGATTCGAGTGCCCAGTCACTCGCTCTGGTGGTTTATTCAGCTAATTCAGCCCAGGGTGCAACTATGATCTCGCGTCTCCGGTTTTTCGCTGCGTTAACTCTTCTCGTTTCGTCCCTTGCCGTTCCTGCCCGCGCTAACCACGTCGACAGAGGCGCTTCGGGCAATGGCGTCATTGACCCGAACTGCGTTGCGGACATCACTACAAATCCGGCGTGCGTCCAATTTACTCAGCTCACCTCAACTACTGCTCACTGGGAGAATTTCTCTCTGGGTTCCGACGGCACGACTGCGGTGTTAGACAACAACTTCGAGCTCTTTATGGTCCCAACCACGGGTCCGGTCACTTTTCAGCTGACGGGTCCAAGCGTTGCATTCGGAAGCTTTATGTGCGGACTCGACGGTGATTTCGGTACGATTGATTCGGGAATGCTTGCGTCGCTTAATAATTTTTGCAACACCTTCCCCGATCCGTCGCAGATCCTCAATCCGAATCCCGACAATCCGGACGGTAGCAACAAGGTGCTGTTCAATTTCATCAGCAGCAGCAATCTGCCATCGGAATGGGTGTTTTATTCGACGTTTGGTGACGCAAGCATCGTATCGAGCATAGTTCCCGCACCTGAGCCGTCGTCAATGCTCTTGCTCGGTTCCGGTTTGCTCGCGCTTTGCGGTGGTCTTCGCCGCCGTTCGAAGAACGCATCGGCTGCATAGCCGTTTCAACTCAATCAGCTCGGCTTACTTTCAGGCCTTTCAACAACGCGATTCGCTCCGGCGAATCGCGTTTTCTTTTTCCCCGCGCATATAAGCACATACAATCTGTCGCACCTCTGACATTTTGCTGCGTGATTGCCATTGCACCATTCCGGTGCAATCGCATCCGCAAAACCTTCGTACCACCAGATTGAGCGCCTCGGCCCATAGCCCCACTTCAACCGCGAACGCTATCCTCACCTCGTCGCAATTATCTGCCAATAGAGCCCGTCGACAACGACCCTGAGGGGGGTTCGCTATGAGTCAGCAGTCTGCAGCTTTCCGCACCGCCGCTCGCACCGAAATCACAGCAATCCGCACTACCAGTCATTTCTCAATTCGTTCCAGTGCCGCACGCGCCCTGGCCATCATCGTTTTCATGCTCTGCGCCTCCGGGCCACTGATGGCCCAGCGTTCGCTTGCCTTTCGCCTCCCGCTGGAGAGCGAAAGCCCCGAGCCCATCACTTTCATGCGCGCGCCGTATTCGATTCATCCTCTTCCCGACGTCACGCTCACCACTCCGAATGGCTACTCACCGGCCCAAATCCGCCACGCCTACGGCTTCGACCAGATCACCAATCAAGGCGCCGGCCAAATCATCGGCATCATTGACGCCTACGACGACCCCAACGCCGAATCCGACCTCGCCGTTTTCGACCAGCAATTCGGCCTGCCGCCATGCACCACCGCCAACGGCTGCTTCCACAAAATCTTCGGCGGCTCAAAGCACCCGAAGACCAACGCAGGCTGGGCGCTCGAAATTTCCCTCGACATCGAATGGGCCCACGCCATCGCGCCGAAAGCCACGATCCTTCTCGTCGAAGCCACCACGAACAGCCTCGGCGACCTGCTCAGCGCCGTCGATACCGCCGTGCGCAACGGCTCTTCCGTCGTCTCGATGAGCTGGACCGTCTCGGAATTCTCGAGCGAATCGCGCCAGGATAATCACTTCGTCTCGACCGGCGTCACTTTTCTCGCTGCGTCCGGCGACGACGGCACTGGCGTCGCGTATCCCGCGTCGTCGCCTGATGTCGTCGGCGTCGGCGGCACGTCGCTCTCGATCGACGCCAATGGAAACTACCTCAGCGAAGCAGCGTGGTCGGGCAGCGGCGGCGGCTTGAGCTCGCGCGAAGTGGAGCCGCTCTTCCAATCCGCGTACGCCATACCAAATGACGCGCGCGGCTATCGCGGCACGCCCGACGTTTCCTACAACGCGAGCCCCGCGACCGGTTTCGCCGTCTACGATTCAGTCGCGCTCAGCGGTTCATCAGGTTGGTTCTGCGTCGGCGGCACAAGCGCAGGCTCGCCGCAATGGGCCGCGCTTCTCGCCATCTCGAACTCGATGCGCGTCGCCAATCGCAAAGCGCGTCTCTCTGGCACGAACACTTTACTCTACTCGCTCTCGAAGCAAGCCGCCGCCGCGAATTTCCATCCGGTCAACGCGGGCACAAACGGCAAGTGCGGCGCGCTCTGCTCTGCGAGCACAGGCTACGATTACGTCACCGGAATCGGAACGCCTGTTGCAGCGTCGCTCATCAATATTCTTTCCGCGCAGTAACGCGACGCAACTCCAACCGAACATCGACCGCCACATGGGCCGCGCGGTAACCGCGGTCCCACGTTGGCGCGTAGCACGCCAGAACACACGGAAGAAATCAGCTACATTAGGAGAGCGGGGAACAACGCAGGATCCGAGCTACATTTGAATTGCCGGAAGCTGCGGGCGCCATTATCATCGCTTTAGCGATTCTTGAAACCACTCCATTACCCGCGAGGCGCCCCATGAAACGTTTTGCCGCCATTCTCATCGTCTTCAGCGCAATTTTCCTCGTCGCGCAGTGTGCGGCGGCGCAGGCCTGGTCGCAGCCTTGGGCGGTCGAACGGCTGGAAAAATCGCCGCGGCATCACGAATGGGTCACGGTGAAGCATGGCGGGCGCAGCGTCGAGGTGTTCATCGCCTACCCGGAATCGGAAGAGAAGCGCCCCGTGGTGCTCATCATCCATGAAATTTTCGGCTTGAGCGACTGGGCGCAGGAACTTGCCGACGAAGTGGCCGCGGCGGGATACGTAGCCGTCGCGCCGGACCTGCTCACCGGCATGGCGCCCGGCGGCGGCCGCACCAAAGATTTTCCCGGCGACTCGGTGACCGAAGCCATCGGCAAGCTCGATCCCGGCCAGATCACCGCGGATCTGAACGCCGCCGCTGATTTCGCCCTGAAGCTCCCCGCGTCGAACGGCAAATTGTACGCCGGCGGATTCTGCTGGGGCGGCGGCCAGACGTTCCGCTACGCGACGAATCGTCCTGATTTGGCCGGGGCGTTTGTTTTTTACGGGCCACCGCCGCCGAAAGAATCCATGTCGAAAATCACCGCGCCCGTCTACGGATTTTATGCAGGCAACGACGCGCGCATCGGCGCCACCATTCCCGACACGATAGCCGCCATGAAAGCCGCAGGAAAAACCTACGAGCCGGTCACCTACGATGGCGCCGCCCACGGTTTCATGCGTTCAGGCGAAGCCCCCGACGCCACCGAAGCGAACAAAAAGGCCCGCGAAGAAGCCTGGAAGCGCTGGAAATCCTTGCTCGCGCAGTAGGTGGTGGAGACGTGATCGCGCTGCGAATTCCCGACCTTTTGCACAAGCCGCAAAGGATGAGCACCCGGCGTTGTTTCGAATAAGAGAAAAGAGCCGGCAGGATGCCGGCGCTACAAGGGATTGCATTCTTACTAGTAGCCTCGCGCGAGTCCTTGCCCTTGGATTTTTTGAACGCCCAGTGGCTGACCAGACTGATATTGGCGCGCGTCACGCTGCTGGCGAGGTCGTAGTTTCCCTTGTAGCGCCGGCATCCTGCCGGCTCTTTTGAATTAGAATCTCGGCATGCCCACGATCCGCTCTCGCGGTAGGCTTCCGCACTGGGAAGCGGACCAAGCCATTTACTTCGTCACTTTTCGTCTTGGCGACTCGCTTCCGCAAGCCGTCCTTCAAGAATTCGAAGCTGAACGACAGAATATCCTCGTCGCTGCGAAGCAAGCCGGCAGGTCCATTCTTTCTCCTTCAGATGAAAGACGGCTCGAAGAACTGCTCAGCGAAAAGATTCAAGCGAAGTTGGATGCGGGCGCAGGCCGATGCTTTCTTCGCGATCCGCAGATTGCGGGCGTTGTCGCCGAAGCTCTGAGACATTTCAATCAGTCGAAATATCGGATGTACGCTTGGTGTGTGATGCCCAACCATGTGCATTCCTTGTTCCGAATTCTCGAGGGGCACGAACTCGCTGAAATATTGCACGCGTGGAAGTCGTTTTCTGCGACCAAAGCCAATCGGCTCTTGCGGCGTACGGGCGGATTTTGGCAGCGGGAGTATTACGACCATCTGGTGCGGAGCGAAGACGAATTCTATCGAATCGTCAACTATATTGCCGAAAACCCGAAGCGAGCGGGCTTGCGGAATTGGCGTTGGGTAGGTGTTGATTTGAAGTAGGGAAAAGAGCCGGCAGGATGCCCTTCGAAGCTCAGGGCAAGCCGGCGCTACAAGGGAGACGGCGACCGCTTCTCGCGATGCGAACGACGGAGAAAACGTTAAGAGAAACGCCAGCGGCGCGGCGTTATGCCAGGAGGCTTTGCACGCAGGCGGCTAGCTTTTGCATGCCGTCGCCTTTGCTGATCACTGCGTCGGCGGCCAGGCCACCGCGGGGGAAGGCTCGGGCGATCGCGTCGGAATACATCGTGAATAGGACGACGCGAATGCCGGGCATCATCTCTTTCAGGACTGACGCGGCGACGATGCCGTTGGTGCGGGGCATGGCGACGTCGAGGAGGACCAGGTCGGGCTTCAACTCCCAGGCTTTCTCGATGGCCTCTTCGCCATTCACCGCTTCGCCGCAGACATCGAGGTTTCGCTGAGCAGAGAGATACTTCGTGAGGACGGTCCGCGAGGTGTCGCTATCATCAGCGATCAGAATGCGCTTGGACCCCACCACCATCATCATCATTACGCGCTTTCCTTGTGAGCCCGCGGCAGCCTGGCGAGAGGGTGAGGGGGGGCCGGCTGATTGTCGCCGACAATCAGCTGCATGAGCGAGACGGGCTTGGGGATGGGGAGCGCGGAGTCCGGCCCACCACTGTCGGATACACTACAGAGACGGGCGTAGCTAATTAATAGGGTAAAAACTGTATAGGGTATGCCGAGGAACCATTAGAACCTTCGGTCAGCGTGCAATCAGCGTGTCGAGGGAATAGAAATTTCGGCCGCGATGCGTCAGCAGGACGAAGTAAATCGCGCAGTAGATCAGCTGGATGCCGGCTACTTCCCAATTCTGCGCGAGGGTGATGCCCGCCATCAGGACGATCATCTCGAGGGAGCCTGCCACCAGCGCGAATCGCGTGAACAGACCGAGAAGGAGCAGCAGGCCGATGGTGGCTTCGGTCCAGGGCAGCGCGGCGGCGAATGGTGGCAGAATCGATTTTGGCAGCGGCGCTTTCGTCATTTGCTGCGAGAGGTAGGCGAGGAAAGCGGCGTGGTCGCCGAGCAGGCGGCTGAGGCCGTGGAAGAAAATGTCTATGCCGAAGACGATTCGCAGCAGCGCGTAGGCGATACGCTTATCGGCTGCCGATGTGCGCCCGCCCTCTCTCTCTGAATCTTCCGTCGGCCTCATCGCGCGCCCCTCTACCTATTGTCTCCTGAAAATAAGCTGTTGCGAATCGTTTAGCAGTTTGCTACCGTTATCGCTGAGGTATGGGGAATGAACGTCGTCAGCGGCAGTAGCGAGTTGCTCGAGATTGATCAGGTAATCAGGCTCGAAGGACGTGAGCGCGCTCGCTTGGCGCGCGAAAGGCGCCAGTCGCGTGAATTTCTAATAGGAACAATCGATCTAACAGAAAAAGAGTCAAGTGCCTGCAAACAAATCGCTTATCAATTTTCTAATGGACACAAAAACGCACTTTTTCGCGAAACGCGAGTTCGAACTTCACTTCACTTCACTTCACTTCACGAACGTCAGGCCGTGCGGGACCAGGTGCGGGAAGACGTAGGCGTAGAGCATCACGATGATGCCGACGATCGAGCCGAGCGCGATCGAGTGCCAGAACACGTAGCGGAAGATGATGCCTTCGTTGCCGACTTGCTCGGTGGCGGCGGTGGCGATGGTGATGGATTGCGCGTCGACCATTTTGCCCATCACGCCGCCGGCGCTGTTCGCTGCGGTCATCAGGATGGGATCGATGCCGAGCTGCTGCGCGGTGATTTTCTGCAGGCTGCCGAAGAGGGCGTTGGAGGAAGTGTCGCTGCCGGTGAGCGCGACGCCGAGCCAGCCGAGGAAGGTGCCGAAGAAAGGATAGAACCAGCCGGTGCGGGTGAAGGCCAGGCCGAGCACGGCATCGAGGCCGGAATAGCGCGTGACGAAGCCGAGGCCAAGCATGAACGAAATGGCGATCATCGCGAGCCGCATACGGACGAGCGTGCGCCAGAAAGTTTTCATCAGCGCGATGGGGCCCATGCCGAGAAGCAGGCCGGAAAGAAGCGCTGCGAGGAAGCAGCCGGTGCCAGTGGCGGACAGCCAGTTGAAATCGTAGCGCGCGGCTTCGGGCGTGGGCTTCGCGACGACGGGGACGTTGCGCGAGATCAAGCCGTGAAGGTAAGGCCAGTCCCAGCCGGGCGCGCCTTTGCGGACCGTGCCGTCGGCCAGCACGACTTTGAAAGCTGGCGTGGTGGCCTGGTTCATCGCGAGCTTGATTTTTGGCAAGCCCCAGAGCAGAACGAAAACCGAGAGAATCGCGAACGGCATCCAGGCTCTCAGCACGACGCTGGCGGGATATTTTTTCGGCGCGACGTAGCCGTCATATTCCTTTGCGGGCCACTTGCCGCCCATATCGTCGGCGACATTGGCGGTGGGAGCGGTGGGAACCGCGGCGCCTTCGGTTTTGTCGTAGTCGAAGCGCCAGATTTTTTTCGGTTTCCAGATGAGGAGAAAAGCGATCGTTGCGAGGATGGAGACGACGGCGCTGGCGATGTCGACGAGGTTACTGTCGACGTGATTCGACCATAGGAATTGCGTGATGGAAAATGAAACGCCGACGACGAGAATTGCGGGGAGAACTTCGAATGTGTCTGCCCATCCGACCATGGTGCGCACGAGCCAGAAGGGAACGATGACCGCGGTGAATGGAAGGATGCGGCCGACCATGGCGCTGACGTCGGATTCGGGAAGCCCGGACACGGCGGCGAGTGCGTGGACCGGAGTGCCGATCGCGCCCCAGGCGACAGGCGCGGTGTTGGCGATCAGGTTGAGCGCGGCGGCGTGGAAGGGGCGAAAGCCGAGCCCAATCATAAACGCGCCAGCGATGGCGACGGGCGCGCCGAATCCGGCGCAACCTTCGATGAACGCGCCGAAGCAGAACGCGACGAGCAGAACTTGCAGGCGGCGATCTGGCGTAATTCCGGCGATGGATTCTTTCATGATTTCGAACTGGCCCGTTTCGACGGAAATGTCATAGAGGTAGACCGCGGCGAGAACGATCCACGCGATTTTCAAAACGCCAAACGCCACGCCATAGGCAAAAGCCGAAATGGCAAGTGCGGCCGGCATGTGAAAGACCAAAATGCCGACGACGACGGCGGTGAAAGCGCCGGCAATCGCGCACCAGTGAGGCTTCACTTTCAGTCCGGCGAGTAACGTGAAGAGCACGATGATGGGCAGCGCGGCAATGAGCGTCGAGAGCCACCAATGGCCGAGCGGGTCGTATACCTGGGTCCAGTTCATGGGTGCTCCTCCAGGGCGTGTGCGTGCACGCGGTCTGCGCGGTCATATATCCTTGGCAAGGGCGAAAGTCAAGACGAACCATAAGATACAGGGGGCGAGGGACAGATCGCGCGATAAACGGCCACGCCAGCTGTGAGAGGCCGATTAAGGCAGAAATAAAATTGACAATGCTGGCGGCGCGTGCAGATAATACGCTCGTTGACGCGTTTGGTTTGCTCTGGAGCCAACCATTCCCGCGGTTCTCAATTCCGGCACCCGCTCCGAGAGCCTCGCTGGATTCGAAATTTCCGCGCGGCGCTTCCCGCAATTTATTCCTATCAAGAATCCTGTAATTTTGGGTCATTCGCGATTTCTCAAGTCACCTGATTTTGCGGGTAGGCATCTAGCTGGGTTGGAGATAAATCTCAGGCCATTTGAAACTGCTTATTGAGCAATTCAGCGGAGGATCGACATATGGAGACGAGTCGTCGAAACTTCTTAAAGGTGGCGGGGCTGGGCGGAGCTGCGGCGACGATGTTCGGCTTCGACCTGAAACCTGTCTATGCGGCCGTGCGCGAGCTGAAAATTTCGCGTGCCACCGAGACGCGTTCGACTTGCCCGTACTGCTCAGTGAGCTGCGGCGTGCTTATCTACACGCTGGGCGACAAAGCCAAGAACGTGACGCCGCAGGTGATTCACGTGGAAGGCGATCCCGACCATCCGATCAACCGCGGCACGCTCTGCCCGAAAGGCGCTTCGCTCGAACAGGATATTTTGAATGAACGACGCCTGCTGAAACCGCAAGTAAGACGCCCGGGAGGGACGGACTGGGAAGATATTTCCTGGGATAAAGCGCTCGACGAAATTGCGGCTTGGACCAAGAAGACGCGCGATGAAACGTTCATCGAGAAGGACGCAAACGGGAAAACGGTAAATCGCTGCGAAGGTTTCGGGTTTACCGGTGGTTGCACGGATACCAACGAATTCAACTATCTCGCGGTGAAGAGCATGCGCAGCCTGGGGGTCTGCTACCTGGAAAACCAGGCTCGTGTTTGACACGGCCCCACGGTCTCAAGTTTGGGACCAACGTTCGGACGCGGGGCGATGACGAATGGCTGGATCGACATCAAGAACACCGACATGATGTTGGTGATGGGCGGTAATCCTGCCGAATGCCATCCCTGCGGATTCAAATGGGTCCTGGAAGCGAAGCGAAATCGTAACGCGAAGTTGATCGTCGTGGATCCGCGCTTCACGCGAACTGCATCCACTTCCGACCTCTTCTGCCAGATTCGCGCCGGTTCGGATATCGCCTTCCTGGGCGGTTTGATTCACTACGCAATTGAGAATAATCGGTACGCGAAGGAATACCTCGTCAACTATACGAATGCCGCCTACATCATCAAGGATGGCTTCAAGCTACCGGAGGACGGGCTTTACTCCGGCTTCGATCCCGAGAAAAAGACTTACGACAAGTCCACCTGGAATTATCAGGAGGGCGGGGACATGGCCGGCAAGCCGGCGGTCGCCGCAGCAATTCCTGCACACGCGCCCGAACCTCACGTGACTCCGCCAAAGTTTTCGGAACCAGGGTCACCGGAACCAGGGTTACTTCTGGTCTCCGCGAAATCAGGGTCTGGTAACGGCCATTCAGGACAGACTGCGCACCAGGAAGGCCATGGATATCAAGCCGCCAGCCCCGCAGGCGGCAAGGTTCCCGGAGCGCCAACTCTGCCCGGGAACGTAGCCTATGATCTTTCGCTCCAGCATCCGCGATGTGTGTTCCAGCTGTTGAGGCAGCAGTATTCGCGGTACACGCCGGAAGTGGTGGAGCGAATCACGGGCATCCCGAAAGATCAATTGCTAAAGGCGTATGACCTCTTCACGTCGATCCGCAAAGATGGCGACACGAAGAAGGTGGCGACCATCATTTATGCAGTGGGCTGGACGCAGCACACGTTTGGGACACAGATCATCCGCACCGCAGCGATGACTCAATTGCTCCTCGGAAACGTGGGGCGAGCCGGTGGTGGAGTAAATGCGTTGCGTGGCCATTCGAATATTCAGGGCGCAACGGATATGGCAGGTATTTTCGATGTTTTGCCCGGCTACTTGAAAATGCCGAACCCGAACGATACGGACCTTGCGGCCTACCTGAAGCGCATTACGCCTACGGCGTCAAAACCCGGCGTATGGGATTCATTCAACTACTGGTCGAATACCCCGAAGTTTGTGGTCTCGATGCTCAAGTCGTTCTACGGCGACGCGGCTACAAAACAGAACGATTTCGCGTTTAACTATTTGCCGAAAATCGATCGTAACTACTCCTGGACACAGATCTGGGACCAGATGTATCGCGGGAACTTGAAGGGACTGTATGCGTTCGGAATGAACGGCGTGATGGTTGGTCCCGATACCCAGAAAAACATCGACGCTTTGAAGAAAGCGGATTGGCTGGTGGTGGGCGAGATTTACCCGGATGAAACAAGCGAATTCTGGAGGGCTCCGGGGACGACCGCCGACGAAATGAAGAAGATCAATACGACAGTCTACCGGTTACCGTGCGCCGGATTCGCGGAAAAAGACGGTAGCATGACAAACTCGGCGCGCTGGCTGCAGTGGAAGAATGTTGCCGTGCCGCCTCCGGGCGATGCGCGGCTGGACCAGGATATCCTCGCGCAGATTTTCCTGAGGGTTCGCGGGCTGTACCAAAAAGAAGGCGGAAAATTCCCCGACCCTGTCTTGCACGCTACATGGGCATATACCGATCCGCAACATCCGTCGCTGGCCGAGGTGACGAAAGAGATCAACGGCAAGGCACTCGCCGACCTGAAGGATGAAAAAGCGCAGCAGGAAATCAAAAAGGGACAGCAATTGCCCAGTTTTGCCTGGTTGAAGGACGACGGAACAACGGCATGCGGCAACTGGATCTATTCGGGTTGTTACACCGAGGCCGGTAATCTGACGGCCCGCCGCGGAACGGACGATCCTTCCGGGCTGGGGATTTATCTGAACTGGGCGTGGTCATGGCCGGTGAATCGCCGGGTTCTCTACAATCGCGCGTCGTGCGATCTCCAGGGCAAGCCGTGGGATCCTTCGCGTAAGCAGGTCTGGTGGAATGAGGATGCGCAGAAGTGGGTCGGCAACGACGTACCCGACTTCAAGGCCGATTCTCATCCGAAGGATCACATGGGGCCGTTCATCATGAATCCGGAGGGAGTGGGCCGGATATTCGTGCCGATTGGGGCGGTAACAGACGGACCGTTCCCGGAGCATTACGAGCCGATTGAGAGCCCGATAAAGAATCCGCTGCATCCGGAGCAGTCAAATAATCCCGTGGTGAAAAAGCTAACGACTGCGGCCGACAAGTACGCGACGCCGGAGCAGGGCTACACGATCGTTTGCACGACGTATCGGCTGACCGAGCAGTATCACTACTGGACGAAGAACAATCCGATGAACGTGCAGCTGATTCCTGAGCCGTTCATCGAGATTCCTGTGGAGCTGGCGGACGACCTGGGTATTCGGGGAGCGGAGAAGATCAAGGTGACGAGCATCCGAGGGCAGTACATCGCAAAAGCATTCGTCACGCGGCGAATCAAGCCAATGACAATCGACGGGAAAAAGGTGTATCAAATCGGGCTGCCGATTCACCAGGGTTTCCGAGGAATTACAGAAGACGAAGGAAGGGACGCCCGCACGCCGGCGAATTTGCTGACGCCTACGGTCGTTGACCCGAATGCCTATACCCCTGAATCGAAGGGATTCCTCGTAAAGGTAGAAAAGGCATGACGCAAGTAAACCTGGAAGTCCGCGCAATCTCAGGCCATGCCGGCCCGGCACCGGGCACGGGACTCAAACGCGAGTTTGAAGTCTGCAAGTTGATTGACACGAGCACCTGCATCGGGTGCAAAGCGTGCGAGGTGGCGTGCCTGGAATGGAACGGATACTCGTTCAGCGAAACGGTGTTCGATAATTCCTACCAGACCATGCCGAACACGGCGTGGAATTACTGGAACCTGATCCGGTTCAACGAGTACGAGCATCCTGAGCACGGCATGATGCTGCTGATGCGCAAAGATCAGTGCATGCACTGCGAGGACCCCGGTTGCCTGGCAGCGTGCCCCGCGGATGGCGCGATCGTTCAATACGTGAACGGGATCGTCGATTTTCAGCAAGAGCATTGCATTGGCTGCGGGTACTGCATGACGGGGTGTCCGTTCAACATTCCGAAATTCAGTCCGGGGGCGCGAAAAGTATTTAAGTGCACGCTGTGCGTGGATCGCGTGAGCGCCGGCTTGGAACCAGCTTGCATCAAGTCGTGCCCGACTGGCTGCCTGCACTTCGGCACGAAGGACGATATGAAGTTCCTGGCCGAGAAGCGAGCGAAACAGCTTCGCGACGTTTCGGGGTTCAAGGACGCGGGCGTGTACGATCCGGCGGGCGTCGATGGCACGCACGTGATTTACGTGCTACATGACGCGAAGAAACCTGAGCTTTATGGCGGATTGCCTTCCGATCCGCACGTTCCATGGAGCGTACAGCTCTGGAAGAAGCCGCTGAAATGGCTTGGCAATATAGCGATGATCGGCGGCGTGCTGGGTGTAGCGATTCACTATTTGCGATTCGGACCAAAAGTGATCCAAGAAGATGAACCTGAAGTGCTGACGCCGACGCCGAGGCCGGGCCAGGAGCCCGGGCCCAGACCGGGAGGACACGCATGAGCGACGCCTATATTCTTCCCAAGGGCCGGGTGCTTCGCTACACGTTCCACGAGCGATTCATTCACTGGATGGCCGGCCTGTCGTATGTGTACTTGCTGCTGACCGGATTGGCATTTTGGTCTCCTTGGCTTTTCTGGCTCGCGGTGATTTTTGGTGGCGGAACCATCGCGCGCGAATTGCATCCCTGGATCGGCTTGATATTTGTGGTCGCTGTATCGCTTATGTTTTGGATGTGGTCGGCGCAGATGCACGAGACCGAGGTTGATAAAAAGTGGTGGGACGCGATCGGGCACTACATCCGGAATGAAGAGGATAAGGTGCCGACAGTTGGCCGCTTCAACGGGGGGCAGAAGCTGCTCTTCTGGGGATTTTTCTGGGGCGGGATCCTGCTGTTTCTGAGCGGACTGGTTTTGTGGTTTCCGCACTTGATTCCGTGGAACCTTCGGGTGGTTCGTTACATTGCGGTGCTGGTGCACGCGTCAGCAGCGCTGATCACGATCGGACTTTTCATCATTCACGTATACATGGGAGTGTTGCTGGAGCGAGGTTCGTTTGGTTCCGTGATTCGCGGAGATGTATCTGCGTACTGGGCGAAGCGATACCATGGGATCTGGTATGACCAGATCACGCGCGGCAGCACGGCGAGGAAATGAGAAGTGAGAAGTGGGACGCTCGGATTTCCCGCTCGCGCGATTTAGCGCTGAAATATCCAGCTGCGGCTGAAGGGCTGCGTTTCTACGGGCACATCGCCCAATTTCAGAAATCACTGTACGAAGATTTGGAAATCGAGTGTGGCAAGGAGCCGGTGGCGCGGCTTCCCGGCATGCTGCGTCAAGAACTCGACCTCTTTATTCTGCTGCCGCGCTTCGCGGGATTTCTATCGGTTGTAGAAAAAAACGGGCCTGCCCCCTTGGCACAGAATGCCGCATCGCTGCGAGCGAGCGGCGGAGCGCGCTGGCAGCAAGTGCTGACCGATTACTGGCAAGCCGATCTGCAATCGGGCGGCGATATGGACGCTTCGCAGGCGCTTCTTGCGTGGATGTTCCTTCAGCCTTACGCGGAATATCTGGCCGATTACACCGCTCATGCGCCGTTGCACGCGACACCTGCGATTTGTCCGCTTTGTTCATCGCATCCGGTAGTGGGAGCTCTGCGGCCGGAAGGTGACGGAGGCAAGCGCTGGCTTATTTGCTCGCTGTGTGCGCACGAATGGGGGTACCGACGGCTGGTGTGCCCGAACTGCGAATCGGAAGACGTGCACAAACTGCCGGTTTACAGCGCGAACGAAATTGCGAGCGTGCGCGTGGAAGCGTGCGACATCTGTCACCATTACATCAAGACGGTGGACATGACTAAAGACGGGCACGCGGTGCCGGTGGTAGACGAAATTGCAACGATCGCGCTGAATCTTTGGGCCGAGGAACACGGCTACACAAAAATTCAAACCAATCTTCTGGGAATCTAGAGCGAGCTGCTTTCTCGATTTCCCCGACATGCAAACTGCCTCTTTGAACCGGCCGGGCAAAAATTGAAACCGGTTGAATGCCAAACACATCTATAGGAGTCTAACTCCTCGGCGAGGAATTAGTGTTTAGCGCTTCAGCTGACTCTGGCGCGTGGCCAGGATTGGCCGTGAAAATCGGATAGCTACCGCGAGATAATAGGGCAACGCTACCGAATGG
>CAVRFZ010000030.1:0-163648 GCA_963720655.1 uncultured Acidobacteriota bacterium
GCTCGATTCCATCGAACCCGATTGACCCAAAGGGTAAATAGTAATCTTAACGGAGCGACCTTCAATAAGTTCTCTCTTCTGGTAGTCGGCTTGATTTTCCCGTCTGTGGCGTCAACTTCTCGACGCGTGACTCGGGATCCCGCATCGAAGCGCGTGTAGAAACTGAGAGATCAAAACCCCAATCCGTTCTCGATCAGAATCGAAGCCGGAGTTTTGTTTTGTTGGAGTTACGCGGAGTTCTAATCCGCGTTCGCGATTAGAAATTCAGGGGTGTTCGTGTGAAGCACCCGAGCCCGGGCTATGTTACGTCTCGCTAGCGATAGTGAGCGCGGAGTCGAATTGTAATCAACTGTCACGACTCACGATACCGCAATTTGGAATTCTTGGATATCCGTAGCATTACGACATATGGCTCTGAGCGGAAGGTCCAAGGCCTCGGAGCGAGCCCTTATTGGGAAACTAGTGGATTCCCACGGAGATGGTTCCGTACGATTTCCCTCCCGCACCAGCCGCTATCTTTAGCGCGCCCGTAACGGCGTCTGCGAGGACCGGTACTTCAACGCTGAATTGAACGGAGCCTGCCGGAACATCAATATGATCTGGAAAGGACTTCTCACGAAAGACCCCTCTCGGCTATCGGTAACTAGAAAAATCCTCGTTCCTGACGGCGGTGCTCTTTCGGCGAGAACGATGCTTAGCTTCAGAGTACCGCCTCTGGAAACACTATCAACCGTGCTGGTGAATTCGCGCACTACGACGCAATCGAAGACTGATCATCAAAACTCTGCTTATTATCTAGTTTGACTGTACTGGACTTTGGCCGCAGTCTATCGGGCGATCTTGAGTCGGCGCATTTGACGAACATACCACAGTGACAAGAATACTGGCCTTGAAGGTTCCGGGGTTGGAGTAAAGATGAGAGCTGAACAGATCGTATGTAGCCAGAAGAGGTGAGTGTTCTTGAACCGAGTGAGAGAATCTCTGTGGCGCTTCCATCTCCCCATTGAGCTGTCGCGCTTAAGTCCTTGACGCTGCACGAGACGGAAACCGTTGCTATAGGTTCGATATACGGCACACCGACTTCAAAGTTCGAGCGCAATGGATGCAGGGAGAGACTTGACTCCCCAGCTGATTGCGCGCCCACAACTCGAGTCAAAAATAGAAGTGCAAGCAGAGCCGTGAACGTTGCCCGGTGCGACCGGTATATTCGCGCAGGAAGAATTTCCGGCGGCCGTAATGTCGGAGTCATTCGGTTTGATAGATTAATTTTATTACTTTGGCGTGTAACGTTGCAGCATGTCTTCCGAGGGCGGCGACCTGGCGCTGCGTGAGTTTGGCGCGGAGTAGGGCGAGTTCGAGCGGATAGATGGAGCCATATTCGTTGGCTTTGTCTTTTGCAGGGTAGGTGGCTTCGATATAGGCATCGCGATAGATGATCCAGGCTTTTTCGGCGTCTTTGATTTTTGCGACGGCTTCGGGCCGGCTCGCGACTTTTGCGAGCAGCGCGCGGTAGGTGGAGTTGAGCTTCGCATCGACTCGCTTTGCTTCCGCGCTGGCGCAGGCGGTCATTTCTGCCTGTGTGTTTGCTTTGTCGCTGCAGGCGCGATATGCGTCGGAATCCTGCGCGAAACATGCGAACGAGCTAAACTCACAGCAGCACAAACATCGCGTATTTCATTCGAGTTGCCCTCCGACTGTTCTGTCACGCGCGCCGGCGGGGAAGGCGAATGGTGAATCTGCCCGGCCTGAAGACGGCTGCCATAGAGAAAATTGCGTACTTCGGTGAAACGATTCGGGCTGGCTCGTCACTATCCTACAGGGTTGCAAAGGATAGGTGGAAGATGAGCTTTGAATATTGGTATGCGACCTCACCTGAAGGGAGGGTCATCAAGTACGGGTACAAGGAGCTGTCAGATGGAGTGGCGGCGATATCGGCGACTGTCGAAGGACGGTCGTTGATGATTTTGCAGAGGAGTCTGCGGGCGCCGATGACGCGTGCCCAGGTGGAAGCGCTATTCGAAGAGAAGTCTGCAGTGAGAGATTTGGCCGGCGAGGAATGCCGCTCGAGCGCGTCTGGATGTTAAGGTAAATCCGAGTCGCGCCTGAAGCTCAACGGATTTCCTGATTAGGCGGCGACCTACGATCCTTTTACTTGCCATTCTTCTACCTGCCAGTTTGGCGGAGATTCACATCCGCAGGCCGGTTTCTTTTGCCTTCGCGTAATTTCCCCGGAAAGCCCGCGTAATATATAGTTATAGAATTCTGTGAGGAACAGCAGGGACAGGTGTCTACGACTTCCAATTCGATAAAACCGGACCTGGGATCGCTGCGGATTGACGACGGAAAGCGGCGCGGGCGGAAGACCGGGAAAGTGCTGGGTGCGTTTGCCGCGGTGCTGGGATTGGCGGTGATCGTCACGGGGGCGGTGTTTGCGTTTCGGAACCAGACGCCGGTGGTGGAAGTGGCAACGGCGCAGAAAGCTGGCGGCGGGCCGGCCGACGCTGCTGAATGCGAGCGGCTACGTGACTCCGCGGCGGCGGGCAACCGTGGCGGCGAAAATCACCGGGCGAGTGATCGGAGTATTTTTTGACGAAGGAATGCACGTGCCGCAGGGATTCGTGCTGGCGAGGCTTGATGATTCCGACGTGCGGCGCGCGCTGGATTCGGCAGTGGCGGATCGCAACGCAACGGAAGCGCAGAATGCGGATTTTCAGGTGCAGCTGAAGAATGCGGAGATCGAGTTGCATCGCGCGCAGGAACTGCAGGCAGCGGGAGTGCAGAGCCAGGAAGCGCTCGATAACGCGCGAACGACCGCGGACAGCTTGCGGGCGAAGATCGCGCTGACGAAGCAGCAGGTGGCGGCTTCCGAGGCGCGGATTCAGGAGGCGCAGCAGGCGGTGGACAACTGCGTGATACGCGCGCCGTTCGACGGGATCATCGTGTCGAAAGATGCGCAGGTGGGAGAGATGGTGTCGCCGATTTCGGCGGGCGGCGGATTCACGCGCACTGGGATCGCGACGATCGTGGACATGAACTCGAACGAGATCGAAGTGGACGTGAATGAGGCGTATATCGCGCGCGTGGAGCCCGGTCAGCCGGTGACGGCTGTGCTGGATGCGTATCCGGATTGGCAGATTCCGTCGAAAGTGCGAACGGTGATTCCGACGGCGGACCGGCAAAAGGCCACTGTGAAGGTGAGGATTTCGTTCTTGAAACTCGATCCTCGGATTCTGCCGGACATGGGAGTGAAGGTGACGTTTCTGGGCGAGGCGCCGGTGGAGAAAAAGGGCGAAGTGGCTCCGGCTGCGTTGATTCCGCCGGATGCGGTGCGTGACGATAGCGGCAAGAAGATTGTTTTTATTGTGAAGGATGGCCACCTGGAGCGAAGAGCGGTGACGACGGGCGGAACGCGGGGCACGGATCTGGAAATACTGGCGGGATTGACCGCGGGCGATTCGGTGGTGGTGAAAGGGCCGGCCAATTTGCGGGACGGGCAAGCGGTGGAAATCAAGAAATAGGAGCGGCGAGATGGTTCGAGTGGACGGCAGAGGAAACGGAAACAGCCTGATTCAAATTCGCGGGCTCGATAAGAAGTACCGGCGCGGCGGCGAAGAGATTGATGTGCTGCGCGGATTGAACCTGGACGTGGATCAGGGGGAATTCGTCGCGTTCATGGGGCCGAGCGGGTCGGGCAAGACGACGCTGCTGAATCTGCTGGGCGGGCTGGATGTTCCGTCGCACGGGAGCATTACTGTGGCGGGCGACGAAATCACGAGTATGTCCGGCAGCAAATTGACGGAGTGGCGCGCGCGGCACGTGGGATTCATTTTCCAGATGTACAACCTGATTCCAGTGCTGACGGCGTTTCAAAATGTGGAGCTTCCGCTGCTGCTGACGAAGCTTTCGAAGGCAGAAAGAAAAAAACATGTGGAGACGGCGCTATCGGTGGTCGGCCTGGCCGACCGGATGAATCATTATCCGAGGCAACTGTCAGGAGGGCAGGAACAACGCGTGGCTATCGCGCGGGCGATTGTGGCCGATCCGACGTTCCTGCTTTGCGACGAGCCGACGGGCGATTTGGATCGCAAGAGCGCGGATGAAATTCTGGGGATTCTCACACAACTTTCAAAAGAACACTCCAAAACGATTTTAATGGTGACGCATGATCCGATGGCGGCAGAACGCGCGCAGGCGACGCTGCACCTCAATAAGGGCGTGCTGGTGGAAGGCATGGCGACCGCGGCCGGGAGCCTGGCATGAAATACCTATCGCTGATCAAAGCAAATCTGCTTCGCAAGAAGTTGCGGACGACCTTGACGATCGGTTCGTTCGTGGTGGCGCTCTTTCTATTTGGCTTTCTCGCGATTGTTCACAGGGCGTTCAACCAAGGAGTGGATGTGGCGGGAGTCGATCGGCTGATGACGATCAACAAAGTGTCGATCATTCAGCCGCTGCCGATTTCGTATCGCGACCAGATTCTCCGGATTCCCGGTGTGAAGCGGGTGACGTTCGATGTGTGGTTTGGCGGAATCTATCAGGATCCGAAAGAATTTCTTTCCGAGCTTTGCGATTGACACGGAAAATCAGCGGGAAGTCTATCCTGAGCTTCAGGTAGCGGACGACCAGTGGAAAGCGTTTCTGGACGATCGCGAAGGCGCTATCGCGGGCCCCAATACCGCGAAGCGGTTTGGCTGGAAGATAGGCGACCGCATACCCCTTCAAGCTCCGATCTACGGCGGGACGTTCGAATTCAACCTCCGAGGTATTTACACACGGCGCGCGCGAAGGCGACAATTTAAGGCAATTCTGGATTCAGTACAAATATCTCGACGAGCATCGCCCGGCTGCGCTCAAAGGCCAGATCGGCTGGTATACGGTGAAGCTCGACTCGCCGGATGACGCTCCCCGGGTGGTAAAGGCAATTGACAACATGTTCGCGAACTCGCCGTTTGAGACGAAGAGCGAAACTCTGCAAGCGATGGCCGCGTCCTGGGTAAAACAAGCCGGGAATATTGAGTTCCTGATTCTCGCGATTGGCGGCGTAGTGTTTTTCACGCTCTTGCTGGTGACCGGAAACACGATGGCGCTTGCTGTGCGCGAGCGCGTCGGGGAGCTTGCGGTTTTGAAGGCGGTGGGGTTTTCGGATCGTTTTGTGCTGGTGCTGGTTCTGGCCGAGTCGATCCTGATCGCGCTGGTGGGCGGAGCGATCGGGCTGGCGTTGGCAAAATTGTGGACGCTTCTCGGTGATCCGACGGGAGGGATGCTGCAGTCGTTCAGACTGCCCAATCTTTTTATGCTGCTTGGCATTGCGTGCGCACTGGTGGTGGGACTACTTGCCGGGATACTTCCGGCCACGTCGGCGATGAGCCTACGAGTAGTGGACGCCCTTCGGAGGGTTTAGCAAATGGCGATTCCGATTCTATACAATTTGCGGAGCATGCGAGCACGGTGGGTCTCCGCCATTGTGGCTGTGCTTGGAATTGCGGGGACCGTAGGCGTGTTTGTGGCAATGCTTGCACTGGCTCGCGGGTTTCGTGCCACGCTCGTTTCGTCGGGTTCTGCCAATAACGCGCTGATCCGTCGCGCCGGTGCGAGCAGCGAGATGGACGGATCGATGCCGCTCGATCAGGTGAAGGTGATTCAAGACAAACCGGGAGTGGCGCGCGACAACGGACAGCCTTTGGTGAGCCCGGAGGCCGTGATGGTCGCGGCTTTTCCACTGCTTACAACGGGTACGGATGCGAACGTTCAAATCCGAGGGGTGTCTCCCGAAGTTCTGAAAGTGCGTCCGAATATTAAAATCGTCCAAGGGCGATTCCTTCAGCCGGGCCTGAACGAGCTGATCATCGGAAAGAATGTCGCGTCGACGTACGGAGGCCTGGAATTCGGAAAGCCGATAAGGTTTGGCGGCGGAACCTGGGAAGTGGTGGGCGTGTTCGATGCGGGCGGCAGCGCTTTCGATTCCGAGATATGGGCTGATTCGCGCGTTCTCAATCAGGTGTATAAGCGGCCGGAAAATCTGTTCCAATCGGTGACATTGCAGCTGACATCGCCTGCGGCGCTGAGCGAATTGAAAGATTCGATCACTGCCGATCCCACGTTGCAAGTGCAGGTGGATCGCGAGAGCGAGTATTACGCGAGGCAGTCGCGGCTGCTGACGACGATCATAACGGTTCTGGGAACGCTCGTTGCGTTGATCATGGGAATCGGAGCCGTGATCGGCGCGTTGAACACGATGTATTCCGCCGTTTCGGAGCGGTCGCGCGAAATTGCGACGCTTCGGGCGATTGGGTTTGGCGGCGGGAGCGTGGCGATTTCGTTTGTGATCGAGGCGATGGTGATCGCGCTTATCGGCGGGGCTGATAGGGTGCCTCGCGGTTCTGCCAATCAATGGGGTGACGACCAGCACGTTGAATATGCAGACGTTTTCGCACTTGGCGTTTGCGTTTCGAATTACGCCTGTACTGCTGGCGATCGGCATTCTTTTTGCGCTGCTGATGGGGTTGGTCGGCGGGGTGCCGCCGGCGATTCGCGCGGCGCGGCGGCCGATCGTGTTGGCGTTGCGCGAATTGTAGGATGCGCGATCGCGATCGTTTGTACTCTCAATTTCCCTCGGGCGAGAAAACCAGCGTCGTTTACTAGAAAGAATCCGAGCAGGAGAATGCGCTGCATGCCGTGCGGATTGCGGATTAGAGTGAATATTGGGCAATCTGAGAGAGGCGGGGACCGCGATGCCGACTTTTGGGAAGAGGCGTAGTGAACGCGTGCTTTTGGATGTTCCGCTCTTCATTGAGGGCAAGGCGGAGGGAGCGCAGGATTTCAAAGAGGAAACGTTTACTCTAACGGTGAGCGCGCACGGGGCACTGATTGTACTGGCGGCGAAAGTGGCGCTGGGCCAGACGGTTCGGCTTACGAATTTGAAGAATAAGGATCAGCACGAGGCTACAGTGGCGTTTTTGGGGCCGCCCTACGCGGGATTGGCGACGGTGGGGATTCAGTTCAGCGCGCCGGCGCCGGAATTTTGGGCCATAGCTTCGCCGCCTGCGGATTGGAAAACGGCTTAGTGCTTGCGCGGTAATTCGCGAAACCCCACGACGAAAAATGCGTCGCTGTGGCTACCCAGGCTCTGAATTTTCCTGCTCGATTCAATCCTGATAAATAGAAGAGTTAGTCGGCCGAGGGTGTTGAGATAGCGGAGAGCTTCGCGAGTTCGTCATACGTGAAAACGAGCTGCGAGCCATTTGATTCGGATTGAATTTGCCCTAGGCCGGCGCTTCGGGAGAACCAGCGGAGATCCGAGAGCGAGAGGCCGAGCAAGATCGCAGCGCCACGTTCGCTGATGTGGCTATTTTTACCGTCAAGCACAGAAGACTCCGGTTCAAAGCACACGTGTTGGGGTCCCAAGTAATGGCGCGGGCTACCCGGGCAAATTTTTTGAAGGGCCTGAATCTATTTCGTGGCCCGGGTAGTCCGCAGGGTGGTGTGTTGCAATCTGGCCGCCAGAGTCCGCATTCCCCCATTCATTCTTGAAGACTCGTAAGCGCCTTAAATAGAGCCACTTATACCCATGCGATCGCGATAGCACGGCCAGCACCCCGCATTTCATATCCTCGTAAGAGGCACAAACTTGGAAGGAATGTGAATCTTCCTTCACAAGTATCGGGGATTTCTGGGATGGTCTCGCTTCAAGGCTCCCACGACAATGTGAAAGCGCTTAGGCCAGGAGTGAGGGCCGCCGGCGCGGACTCGGGGAGATAAAGTGCCAAAAATTTCTGCAATTTTATCGGGTTTTGCAGTCGCATGCTTGGTGATCGGAATTCATGGCAAGGGTTCGGTCGTCGCGACTGCCTCTGCGCAAGAGAAACCGGCAAAGAGTGATGCCTCGACGGCGAAGACGGTTCACGCAGAAATGCGCAACGTGATGTATCACTTCAGCGACGAGATTGCGGCGCACATTCGCACATTGTCTGGTGAGCTTGCACCGACCAGCGGGAAAGACATGCCGGTATTTGACGACAAGAATTCGTTTGATCTGCGGATCGCCAATGCTGAAATTGCCATGAATACTGCGTCGCTGACGAACGCTTTTAATTCTTATGTGTTTGCGAGCCCGAAGTCGCCATTGAAAGACGTGGCGATGACAATTGTGCAGGGGAAATTGAAAGTCAAGGGCCGACTGCATGATAAGGGGGACATTCCGTTTGAAACCGATGGCGTACTGACCCCGACGCCCGATGGGAAGCTCCGAATGCAGGCGGATAAAATTCGAGCTTTGCGTCTGCCAGTCAAGGGACTAATGGATCTGGTTGGCGCGGACATCGCGGACTTTATCAAAACGGAGAAAGTGCCGGGATTATCGGCGGACGGAAACGGCTTGATTTTCGATCTAAAAGAGACCTTGCCGCCACCCCACATCGAGGGGGCAGTGACTGCTGTACGGATCGAAGGCCAGAACCTGATCTTGACTTTCGGAACTGCCGCGAAAGCCAAAACCTCACGGAGCGAAAGCGGGAACTATATGGCGTACCACGGAAATCAACTCCGATTCGGCAAACTGACGATGAACGGCGCGGACTTGACGCTTATGGATATGGATCCTCGCGATCCGTTTGATTTTTACCTCGATCATTACCTTCAGCAACTGGAGGCCGGCTATACGAAGATTACGGGGAATTTCGGCCTGCGCGTATCCATGAAGGATTTCGATAAGCTGCCAAGGTCGCACGGGGAGAACAAGCAAGCGGGACAATGATGGGAAGCTTTTATCGATGCGACGGATTCAGTTTTTTGCGGGATTGGATAGCGGGGATGGGTTTCCCAACTCCGCGCGGATTTTGGCTGCTTTTTCAGATTGATCCATTGCGTCGTATTCAGCGAGGAGATCGCTTCGGGCTGTGTCTACCCAACGAGCGGGCGGAGTGGATTGTTTCATTAAAAGCTCGTAACCAGCGCGGCTTTCTCCTTCCGCGTCAGAATATCGCTTATCGCGAAGCAGTACTCCACCCAGTCTTACGTGCGCGATGGCAATATTGAGATGACCTGCCGGAAGCGAATCGGAGTAGAGTTTGAGCGCGTCTCTGAAGAGTTGCTCCGACTTTGCGTAGTCCTTTCGATCAGAATAGAGTCCCGCCAAATTTGCTACCGCGGCGCCCAGTTGCTGGTTTTTCTCGCCATACACCGACCTATAAATATCTGCCTGCCGGCGGAAGTCCATCTCCGCTTCGTCGAGATTCCCCTGATGCTGGAGAGCGACGTCCGAGCTCGCCTACTGCCAATGCAACGCGGGGATGAACTTTTCCGTAGTGATTCTCGAGGCCGCGAGCGAATCGCGGAGAATTGGGACGGCCTCGTCCGCTCGGCCTTCTGCGATCAGGTATTTTCCGAGGATGGTCATGTCGTCGGCCGTCTCGGGATGATCCTTCCCGTACCAGGCTTGCATGATGCCAACCGCTGTTCGCTGGAGACGCTCGGCTTCTGCGTAGTTACTCCACTGGTACTGAATGTCCGCGAGATTGGTGAGATCCTGAGCGACGTTCGGATTGCGATCGCCGTAGAGTTGTTCGTCCATTCGGAGTGCGCGTTCGTTTAGATCCTTCGAAATATCGTAATGACCGAGATAGTAGTGGGTGTTTGCGAGTTCGCTGAGCGTGGCAGAAAGATCGGCGGGCACGCCCTTCGGGCCCGATTCAAGGCGCATGGCTTCTTCGAGAGTCGGGATCGCTTCGTCATACTTTCCGCGATTATCGAGAATGCGCCCAAGAGTGAGTGTGGCTCGCGCGACGACAGGATGATCGGGAGGGAGATGGCGCTTGCTCATCTGAAGACCCTGGCGCGCAAAGGTTTCCGCTTCTTCGAGCTGGGCTTGGTCGTTCCGCAAATTCGCAAGAGCGACGAGACTTTCGGCCACTTTGGCGCTATCGGCTCCGCCGATGGCCTTGCGCTGAGCGAGCGAAGCTTTCAGCAGCGAATCCGCTTGATCGTACTTGCCGAGCTGGTCGTACATGGTGCCCAGGGTCTGGTAGAGGTCGGCTTGAATCTCCGGGTCTTCGTCAGGGCGCGCGCCTGTTTTTCGCCGCGTTCTAAGACGGTGACGACGCGGAGATCGTCAGCGGGGCCGGTGGATTCGGCATCGCCCTGAAACAGATCCTGCATGAATTGCTCGACACGCTGGGTGCGAGCGGTCTCTGCAAGCGCTGCGTTGCGGGCTTTCGCGAGCCGCAGCGTATAGAAAATCACCAAACCAATGATGAGCGCGCCCACGAGCGCCGAAGCGGCAACAGTGCGCCTGTTGCGGCCAACGAATTTGTGCATCCGGTAGAGCGCGGAATCCGGGCGGGCCTCCAGCGGTTCGCCGCGAAGGTAATGATCGATGTCGCGAATCAACGCTTCAACTGAGCGGTAACGGCGTTGTGGATCTTTGTGCATCGCCGTGAGGCAAAGAACGTCGAGGTCGGTCCACGCGGCTTTGGTTGTCGAGCCGGTCCCACCAGGAGAATTTGCGAGCTTTTCGCTGGCGGTTCCTGACCGATGAAAGACGGCTTTACAGGCTCGTTTTCAAGAATTGCAGCTTGGGCTTCCGGCGGTGGTCTTATTCGAAAGGTCGAATGGAAGTTGATCGCAGAGCAGTTCGTACAGAATGACGCCGAGCGAATACACATCGGATTGAATGCCCACTCGATCGCCGCGGATCTGCTCGGGCGAGGCATACGCGGGCGTGAGGAAGCGGAAACTTGTGCGAGTGGCGTCGGCGGCCACATTGACGTCTTCGAGTTGCTTGGCGATGCCGAAATCGAGGAGCCGGACGGTGCCGTCGCTTTTTACAAGAATGTTGGAAGGCTTCAGGTCGCGATGAATTACAGCTTGGCTGTGGGCATATTCCACCGCTTCGCAGACCGATCGGAACAACTTCATGCGGTCGTCGATGGAGCAATTGTGCTTCTTGCAGTAGTCAACGATCGAACATCCTTCCACATATTCCATGACGAACAGCGGCGTGCCGTCGGGAAGAGTGTCGGCATCATAGAGGCGCGCGATAGAAGGATGGTTGAGCTGCGCGAGCGTGCGCTGTTCGCTTGAGAAGCGTTCGCGACGAGCGGGAGATACCCAGGCGTCGCGCAAAATCTTGATCGCCACCTGGCTGTGAAGGTCGCGGCGTTCGGCGAGAAATACCACTCCCATTCCGCCCTCGCCGAGCACGCGCACGATGCGATATGGGCCAAACTCCTTGAACGGAAAACGGCGCGAAGCGGGGTCGTCTAGCACTTCAGAAGCGACGTCCGCCATATTGCGGTTGAGGAGTGAAGAATCCTTCGCGTCCTCGTCGAGCAGGGCTTGAATATCCGCGATTAATGATTCATCGTCCGCGCAGGCGGATACGAGGAAAGCGCGTTGCTGCGATTTCGGCAAATCCGCGGCGCCGTGAAAAACGGACTGGATGCGATCCCAGCGATTGCTGTCCATCGATTTTTCCTGAGGAGCCCGTTGCAACTATATGCCTAGCGGCCTCGGCGAAGTTCGTGGGCGAGCCAGGCCTTGGCTGCTCGCCAATCCCGCAAAACCGTTGCCTCAGAAACTTCCAGAAGCTCAGCGGTTTCGGAAACGTCCAACCCACCGAAAAAGCGGCTTTCCACCATCATGGCTTGACGCGGATTCATTTGCGCGAGTTGCTCGAGAGCTGCATCGAGCGCGATCAGTTCCCTTCCGGAAGCCGGCTTTTCGTCGAAGGAGTCGTCGAATGCGACGGTGACATCGGCTCCTCCGCCGCGCTTATTGGCATTTCTCCGGCGCGCCGCTTCGATGAGAAGCTGGCGCATCGCGCGAGCTGCGATTCTCTTGAAATGCAGGCGGGACGCAGTGGTAAAACCCGGCGACTTTGACAGCTTCAGCCATGCCTCATTGACGAGGGCGGTGGGGCTAAGGGTTACGCTCGGGTCACCGCGTTTCACTGCTGACGCGAGGCGACGAAGCTCTTCGTAGGTGATGCTGAAAAGCTGGTCGAGTGCGCGTCTTTGTTCCGGGCTATCGGGCGAACCGAGGTGCTTGGAAGTTCGGCACCCTTCAGGGGCGGTCGAGATTCTCGGAGAACCATGACGGTTTTTCCTGCGCCCTCGCGCAATGCGTTATGAATGCCGCTACCAACGCCCAGCCGGTAGCGGATATAACGATATTAGGGTGGAGGGAGCGGAAATCCTAGCACCGGGATTCGCCCTCGGCAACCGTTGGGAAAACAGCGATCGACTGAAATTGTGCGACTAGCCAGCCGAACAGACATTGGATTTCATCTCATCAGGAGAGTTCCCATGGATAGTGGAACCTCAAGCAGGATCGTTGTGGGGTTTGTGATCACCTGCGCCGCCTTTGTTCTCGGAGCCTGCGGCGCTGGACTATCCGGTACCTACTCAAACCCAACCGGCTTAGTCACGCTTGACCTTCGATCGGGCGGAAAGGCTTCACTCACCATGATGGGCGAGAACGAGCAGTGTACCTACGACGCCGACGGAAAAAATCTAACCCTCACATGCGGCGGGAATAAGACGGTGTGGGGCATCCACGACGATGGTTCGCTTACCGGACCGGGGTTTGTGGGTACGCTAGCGAAACGAAAGTCGTGAGGCGATAGGTGTGTTGATTCGAAGCTAGCTATGGCGGAGCTGTTTCTCGCCAATGCCGTTCCCAGTAGCGTTCATCACTTCGCGAACTTTGTTGGCCAAGTCATCGGGACTAAACGGCTTTTCGATGAAGGCAGTGCCGGGGCTTAGAACCCCGATGTTGATAGCTGCGTCCTCGGTATAGGCAGACATGTAGAGGACTTTAATGCCCGCGCGCAGTTTCGAGAGGCGCTCCACCAATTCTCGGCCTTTCATGCCGGGCATGAGCACATCGGTTAGCACCAAGTCGATCGGTTGCTCCCGGCGCTCCATGAACTGAATGGCATCCGCACCGCTTCGAGCCTCCAGCACCGTGTAGCCGCTGATTTTCAAGAATTCGCGAGTCATCCGGCGAACGGCGTCGTCGTCTTCCACGACGAGGATCGTGCCTTCGCCTTTGCGGACCTGGACAGGAATTTCTGGCGCTGTAGTGATTTCCACAGGCTCCTCGACACGCGGCAAGAATATTTTGATTTCTGTGCCGGTTCCGATCTTGCTGGAAACTGCGATGAAGCCTCCGCTCTGGCTGACGGTGCCGTAAACGGTAGCGAGCCCGAGACCAGTTCCCTTCCCGCGATCTTTCGTGGTGAAGAATGGCTCGAAAATGTGCGATTGAGTTTCTTCGCTCATGCCGTGGCCGGTATCGCGGATGGCAAGGACGGCGTAAGGACCCGGGTGCGCTCCGGGATGTGCGGCCAAGGACGCGGAATCCAGGTCAACGTTGAAAGTTTGAATCGTGAGCTCTCCGCCTTCCTGCATCGCATCTCTCGCATTGAATACCAGATTCATGATCACTTGTTCGAGGAGCGCGGGATCGGCCTTAACGTGGCCTAGCTGCGGCTCGAGATCAATTGAAAGCTTGATATCGTCCCCGAGTACGGGCGGCAGCATGTTGGCGACCTGAGTAGTCAAGGCGTTGAGATCCAGCACGCGCGGTTGCAGAACTTGTTTTCGGCTGAAAGCCAACAGTTGCCGAGTAAACGAGGAAGCGCGATCGGTCGCTTGCAAGATTTCATCTAGTTCCCGGCGAAGCGAACCGTTCACGCCTACGTTGCGCAACGAAAGAGCCGCGTGACCCCGTATTACCATGAGCAGATTATTAAAATCATGAGCCACACCACCGGCAAGGCGTCCTACAGCTTCCATCTTTTGCGCCTGGCGTAACGCGTCTTCGGCTTGCTGGCGACCAGCGATTTCTTTTTCTAGATTGGTATTGGCTTTCACCAGTGCCCGCGCGCGGAGTTGGGCTGTTTCTGCCATATACACAGCGAATCCCAGCATTCCTGCAAGCAATATCCCCGCGACGAATGCGACTTGCGGCAAAGGGGATCGCGTATAGGCGAGCGTCTCGGGCTTCGGCCAAGCGTAGGCCGTCAACGTGACTTGCTGAAACTGGATATCGGCGGTTTGCACCCATTTCTTATCGGGTTGGCTACCAGAGGATCGATTATATATTTGCTCGCCGCCGTCGTAGACTTCGATCCAATAATCAGGAGCCACATCCTGGAGAATCGGCGAAAGAAGGGCCTGATACCGGAATGCACCCAACAGAAAACCTGTGAGCCGGTCGTGGGAATAGACAGGCACACAGATCAGCAGTCCTTTCCCGCCCTGGCGCAGGGTGACGGGGTGTGAGACAACCGCTTCACGGGTTTCCTGGGCCGACCGCAGGACGGCTTGGCTGGGTTCATCTTTGTTCAGGTCCGCACCTTGCTCGCGTGGGTTGCGATTCTGGGGCGTAACCCAAAGCACGTGGTAGGACGGATCAACCCACTCGATGGCTTGATAAGCCGGGTAACCGCTCATCGCGAGTTGAACGTCCGATTCCATATCTGCGTCGTTGCTCTGGCCGCGAGCCTGCCAGCGCGCAGCCAATTGTTCCAAAATCAGGATGCTGGCCCTTAGTTCTGACTCCGTTTTCGTTTTGACGAAGAGAGCCTGTTCCTTGGTCGCGGCTTGAATTTCGACGCGCCGATGGCCGAGCAGTAATTGCCAGAGAATAAGAGCGGCTATAACCGTGGTCAGACCGAATATTGTGGGAAGCAGCAGACGATCGACAAACTTCCTTTGCATTAACTCCATCTCCGAAGGTCAGCCGTTCGGCGCCGGGATCAGAAGCGAAATCTCAAATTCTTGTGGAACAGACTCATCATTGATGCTGCGCTTTCTCAAAGCGGCAAGTCAAGTTCCCAAGGATTCCAAGGATTGCTCGAAAAGATTGGAATCACCGAGTAGCACCGCGACTTCAAATAGGTTCGTTTTGTGATAAAGTCTCGCGGTTTGTGACGCGCCCTCGATGCTACACAGCAATTTGACAGCAATCGAATACATCATCCTCGGCATAGCGGCCATACCGTTTATCTATTACTTTCTGGCTCTCTATAGCACTGCTCACTTCTTAGCCGACGCGAAACGCCGGGGGAAAAACAGCGGGGATTTCACGCCTCCCTTGAGTTGCCTGAAGCCGATCAAAGGGCTGGATGTGGACGCGTATGAGAATTATGCGAGCTTCTGCCGCCAGGACTATCCCGAGTACGAAATCGTGTTCTGCGTAGACCCGGACGATCCCGCGCTTCCGGTGCTTGAAAAATTAGTGCGAGATTTTCCCGAGCGGGATATTCGCCTGCTTTTCGGTTCTGGCCGCGACGCGATCAACGACAAAGTTGCACGGCTTGTGCGTCTGACGAACGAGGCGAAGTACGATCTTTTCGTCATCACCGACGGCGATGTGCGGGTGCGGCCGGACTACTTGCGCAATGTGGCTGCGCCTTTCCGCGATCCGAAGGTTGGAGCTGCCACCTGCCTGTATGTTTCGACGCAAGAGAGGAGTTTTCTGGAGGAACTGCAATCGATTTCGATGATTTCCGATTTTTTTGCCGGGATCATCGTGGCGTGGCAAGTGGACGGAGTGAAATTCACGCTGTCACAGTCCATTCTTACAACGCGAAAAAATATCGAGGGATTCGGTGGTTATCAACGGATTGAAGATCGCCCGGCGGATGATCTCTACATCGGCCGCCTTGCCGCTGAACAGGGATTCGAAGTGCGGCTGCTGCCGTATGTGGTGCAGTCGGTGGCGGATTTTCAAACATTGCGTGAATTTCTTTATAAGCGCGTGCGTTGGATGACGGTGATGAGGTTGATGCGGCCGTGGGGCCATATGGGTTTGCTCTTCACATGGGGCTTGCCCTGGGCGCTGGTGGCGATTGCGGTTCATCCGACATTGAGCGTCGCGGCGGCATACCTCGGAACATATCTCGCGCTGCGGATCGCGATGACGTGGCTGATTGGCGTCGGAGCTATGAAGCAGGTTGGCTTATGGAAGAAGATGCCGCTGATCCCGCTGTGGGACGCTTTCGCATTTTTCATCTGGCTGGTCAGCTTCGGGCGCAAGACCATTCGATGGCGCGGTATTGATTATTTCCTACGAGAAGGGCGGCTCGTGGCCGTCAGCCAAGATCCCGCGCAGAGCGCTGCGCGATGACGCAAATTGGACAAATCTAAATGAAAACTTACCTGGTGACCGGGGGCTGCGGCTTTATCGGCGTCAACTTGATTCCGCGCCTCATCGAGCAAGGTGTGCGTGTAAGGGTGCTCGATAATCTCAGTCTCGGAAGACGCGAAGATGTCGAGCCGCTCGGCGTGGACCTCCACCTGGGCGATATCCGAGATCCGGCCGCTATGGCGAAAGCGTGCAAAGGGATCGATGCTGTGGTGCATCTCGCCGCTCACACGCGGGTGGTGGAATCTCTTTCTGATCCGCAGTTGAATTTCGACATCAATGCTGCCGGAACATTGAACGTGTTGCAGGCATGCCGTAACGCCGGAATTCCAAAAATGATTTTCGCTTCGACGGGCGGCGCGATTCTTGGGGAGCAGGATCCGCCGGTTCATGAGGGAATGGTTCCGCGGCCGATTTCGCCTTATGGCGCAAGCAAACTTGCAGGCGAAGCGTACTGCTCGGCTTATACCGGAGCGTATGGCCTGAAAACAGCAGCGTTGAGATTCTCGAATGTTTACGGGCCCTACTCCTATCACAAGGGCAGCGTGGTGGCGCAGTTTTTCAGGAACATTCTGCGGGGCGAACCGATCGTCGTCTATGGCGATGGAGAACAGACACGAGATTTCCTGTACGTGGCAGACCTTGTGGAAGCTATTCTGTTAGCTGACAAAACTGAACCGGCCGGTGAGGTGTTTCAAATCGCTTCCGGACGAGAAACCTCGGTTCGAAGTCTTCTGGAAGCAATGAAAGCGATGCTACCCGAACGTAGGTTTGATATTCGATTTGAACCCGCACGAGCGGGAGAAATTCTGCGCAATTATGCCAACGTCGAAAAAGCGCGCCGGATTCTGGGATTTGATCCCAAGACGCAGCTGGATGACGGCTTGAGAAAGACCTGGCAGTGGTTCATTTCGCATGATCGCGACAGCAAGTTAAAATAGTAGCCTGACAAATCAAGCGATCACACCTACCGATTACATCAAGAACTGAGGACTTATGAGTTCAAGCAAACTCACGATGGAAGAGCGCGACGATATGGTGCGCATGAGCGGCCCGCACCACAGCAACGCTCATTCCGGCCGCCACTTCAAGACGTATTTTTTGATCCTGCTGGTTATCATCTTCAGTCCGCTCGGCAATGTGCTGCTGAGTACCGGAATGAAGGAAGTAGGGCCGATGACGTTCCATACGGCCTCCGAATTCCTTGGCGTTTTTGCTCGGGTTTTCACATCGGGCGCCATCTGGCTCGGAATCGCATCGCTGTTCGTGTATTTCATCTCGTACATGCTGGTCTTGTCCTGGGCCGATTACAGCTACGTGCAGCCAGCCACAGCGATGGGCTACGTGATCGTAGCCCTGCTCGGGCATTTCGTTTTGCACGAAACAGTCACACCGCTGCGATGGATTGGAATCTCTTTGATCTTTCTCAGGTGTGCTCGTAGTCGGCCACACGCCACCGCGCACCACGGAGCACAGCTAATGCTAAAAGAGCTGCTGCTTCTTTTTCTGATCGTGTTCGCCGGCACTGGTGGCGAATTGTGCGTGACGCGAGCGATGAAAAAGATTGGCGAGGTGAAAGATTTTCGTCCAGCATCTTTGGTCCAAACGATATTTCGGGTGTTGGGCGTCGGATGGATGTGGCTAGGCGTCGCTTTGATGGCGCTCGCTTTTTTCTCGCTACTCGGGATGCTTTCGCTAGAAAGCGTGAGCTTCGTTGTGCCGGTTACGGCTTTAAACTATGTCGCGGGCGCGCTGGGAGGAAAATTCTTTCTCGGCGAGCGCGTGATGGGACGGCGGTGGGCCGGCGTTTTTCTCGTCTGCATTGGCGTGACTTGCGTATTTTTCAGCAGAAGATAGGAACCAAGGAGCTGCAGGCGGCGGAATGAGCTGGCGATTCTTCCGAAATGACGCGGTGACTAGGCGTTAGACGTGTCGTTTGCTTCTGCCACGCCGATCGGGAATCTCTTCTCGCTGCCATTCTGACCCTGGGTAAGGCGGCCCAGGTGAAAGAAAGCGGACGAAACGGCGTGCTTCATCGCCAGCGAACTCTCGACTCCACAAGTGCAACCCGGACATTCCCGTCGAATCATCGCTTGCGCCTGTTGAGCGTACTCGTCGGAGGCCAGGATGTTTTCCAGACTATCCTTCAGAATATTTCCGACCGGCTTCAGCGGATAGCAGCCAGTGAGAACGTCGCCATTGGATATGACGAAAACCTGAAGATACCCAAGAACACACGGAGGCTCCTCTAGAGTCTCGTCGTTGTTGTAATAGCGCGTGATGTAATCCACTTCGTAATCAGGACGCTTCAGTTTGCCGCGCAAGACCGTTTCGATTTCCTGCACATCGCTCCGCTGCGGCCACATCGCATCAAGATCCGCATCCTTGGTGAAATACAGGCTGCGCGTGAGGATATTGGACTCCAACTGAGCACCCGCCGCGCTAGCGATATCGGCCAGTTCGCTGAGTTCCTTCGCGGAAATCCGATTCAGCGTCACCGAAATCTTAACCTTCTTATTCCGCAGCAGCTTGATGCCTTCCATCGCCAGATCGAAATATCCGCGGATGCCGCGAATCAGGTCGTTTGTTTCCTTCAAGCCGTCAATCGAGACTGCCACACTCGTGATCGGCGAATCGTTCATTTCCTTGTGAAGCTTCTTCAGCAGCAGACCGTTGGTTTGGATGATGATGCTCTGGAAGGACGAGGTATTGGATTTGTTCAGAATTTGGAAAAAATCCGTGCGGAGCAGCGGTTCTCCGCCGGTAAACCGCAGTGAGCGTACGCCTAAAGCACCGAGTTCATTGACGAGCGCGATCGCCCGGTCGGTATTAATTCCGTCCTGCCAACGAGTCTGCCAGTAGTTGCAACTGATGCATTTCGCCTGGCAATTTTCCGTTAATTTGACGTGCGCAGCGAGCGGACGAATCCTGGAGGGCAGCAACTTGGGTGATACTTTGCTCCCCAGCCATACTCGCGGAAGATAGAAACCAGACGCCACTTTCACGGACTCCTCAGAAATACATTACTCACAAACCCACACGTTAATCGTACCCTGCGCCACTCACTCTCGCAACACCAAAGCTCTCTCTGCGCGCGATGAGTTACAGCGGCGCTAGCGTTTCTTCCCTTTCGATGCCGCACGCGCAGGCCGCTTCGAGGAGCGCCCTCCAAGAGAAGCCCTCGCCGTCAAATTCTGCTGCAGCCTGCGGTCATTGCGCGGCTCTCGCCAATTCACCTGCGGCAACATGAGCGATGCGTCCACTCGATCGCGATAGCGCACGGCGATTGTCACCAGCGAGTCCAGTAGAGCGTCGGAAAGGAGGTGCGGTTCGAGACCAAGATCAATCAGCTTCGAATGCTTGGCATTGTAATAGTGCTCTTCGGCCTCGACGCGCGGGTCCGGCAGATGGTCAATTTCGACGTTCATTCCCAGTTTTTTGCCGACCGTTTCTACCATCTGCGCCAATTCGAGAACCGAGAATTGCTCCGTGAACTGGTTGTACACCCGGCACTCGCCGCGAGAGGCCGGATTCTGGCAGGCGATCTCGATGCAGCGAACCGTGTCGCGTATGTCGAGGAAGCCGCGCATTTGCCCGCCCTTGCCGTATACGGTCAGCGGTTGGCCGATGGCCGCTTGCACGCAGAACCGGTTGAGCACAGTGCCGAATACGTCATCGTAATCGAAGCGATTGATAAGCGCTTCGTCGAGGGCAATCTCGTCGGTCATCGTGCCGTACACCACACCCTGATTCAAATCGGTGGCGCGAATTCCCCAAATCTTGCAGGCAAACATGATGTTGTGGCTGTCATGAACCTTTGACAGGTGATAGAACGAACCCGGCTGCTTGGGATACGGCAGGACGTCTTTGCGGCCGTTGTGCTCGATCGTGATGTAGCCTTCTTCGATGTCGATATTCGGCGTGCCGTATTCGCCCATCGTGCCGAGCTTGATGAGATGGCAGTCGGGTTGAAATTCGCGAATCGCAAAAAGCACGTTCAGAGTGCCCAGTACATTGTTTACTTGGGTGAAGACTGCGTGCTTGCGGTCAATCATCGAGTAAGGAGCAGAGCGCTGTTCCGCGAAATGCACGATCGCTTCCGGCTTGAACTGCTTCACCATCGAGGAGAGGAAATCGAAATCGGCAACGTCGCCGACAAAAAGATCGATTGTCTTTCCTGAGCGCATTTGCCAGACGCGAAGTCTCTCGGAGAGCGGACGAATCGGGGTGAGCGTTTGCACGCCGAGTTCGTCGTCCCACTGGCGGCGCAGGAAATTATCGATAATGGCCACTTCGTGGCCCTTTTGCGAGAGATGCAGGGCCGTGGCCCAACCGCAATACCCATCTCCGCCTAGCACCGCAATTTTCATGCTTGCCTCCCAGCCAAAATAGACACGAGTGAAGCTATAAAGATTGCACCACAAAGATGACGCAGGGCCGTCAAATCATCGGCATTTAGTCCGAAACAGCAATATAGCATGTGACTTTAGCTGCACCACCTATCAGATGTTGGTTGCGCGGAATTAGGCTTCGACAATAGGGACGAATTCTTCCACGAAATTGTATGCATCCAGGAACGAATTGTAGAGCGGGACAGGGGCTACGCGCAGAATGTCCGGCTCCCGCCAGTCGCAAATCACGCCTCGCTCTTTGAGCGCGTCGCAAACGGCACGCCCTTTGTTGTGAAGGCGTAAGGACAGTTGTGCGCCGCGCTGCCCCGGATCGCGAGGTGTGATGATCGAGAAAGATCGCGAACGGTGTTGTTCGAGCAGGGATTCGAGATAGGCGGTCAGGGCCATGCTCTTCTCGCGCAACACGGTAATTCCAACCTCGTCGAAAATCTCGAGCGACGCGCGCAGTGCCGCCATCGCCAGAACGGGTGGATTCCCCAACTGCCAACCTTCGGCGCCGGGAATCGGATGGAAATCTGGTCCCATTTGAAACCGGGTTGGTTTGTCCTGTCCCCACCAGCCGGAGAAGCGAGGCAAATTAAATTCGCGCGCGTGGCGTTCGTGGACGAAGCATCCGCCGACGCAGCCGGGACCACCGTTCATGTACTTGTAGGTGCACCAAACAGCGAAATCGCAACCTGAATCGTGCACTGCGAGCGGGACGTTCCCTGCCCCGTGCGCCATATCCCAGCCGACGACGCAACCTTTCGCTCGCGCGGCTGTGGTGATGCGCAAGTAATCAAAGAACTGCCCGCTGTAATAGTTCACTCCAGCGAGCATGAAGAGCGCAATCGTGTCGCCTTCGCGTTCGATGAGGCTTTCTATATCTTCGGTGCGGATTGTGGTTTCCCCCGGGCGGGGGCTAATCTCGATTAGAGAAGACGCGGGATCGTAGCCGTGAAATCGAAGCTGGGATTTAACCGCATACTGATCGGAAGGAAACGCGTTTGATTCAATAACGATTTTATTTCGTTCGGGCGTGGGACGGTAAAACGAAACCATCATGCAATGAAGATTTACGGTGAGCGTATTCATCACCACCACTTCGGAAGGCAACGCGCCCACAAGTCGCGCCGTCGGCTCGGAAAGCAACTCGACGTAAGGCACCCACGGCTGAGGACCATGAAAGTGGCCCTCGACGGCGAGGTCCTGCCACAACTGCAGATCGCGCTCCACATATTCACGGACGGATTTCGGCTGCAGGCCCAGCGAATGACCAGTGAGATACACCCACTCACGATCACTCGTTCCGCGAGGAATGTGAAAGCGTTGGCGGTAAGACGCGAGCGGATCCTGACTGTCCAATTTCTGCGCGAAGTCTCTGGTCGCTTCCAATCGAGTCGCGTCGAAACCGCTCGTTACCATCCGAGTCTCCTGTGGTCGCAAAACGATACCACAGGAGACACACGCCCCCGGTTCCGGAAGGAACGACGATGAGAGGACCCGCCGAGATTTATTTCACGCTGGCGCTACTGGTCGGCAGATTCACGTACTTGCAGACGTCTTTCACCGCGTTGCTCAGCATGCGAGTGGTGGTGCTGTAGACCGCCACCCCGCCGTGCTGATACACAGTGAACTTGTAGTTGCCAGACCAGCCGCCCGCTTCGAGCATGAAATCAGACTTCTTCGAATCGAGCGTCATAGCGACGTTGGGGCACTTCTCAACAATGTGCTTCATCAAATCAGCGCTTGAAATTGTGGATGCCGGAGACAAAAACAATTTCACGGGCCTGGGGTCCGCACTCGCGGTCCCAGCAGCTGCCAAAAACAGGAACATTGAAACCAAAAGTATGATTTTCTTCATTAGAATGGCTCCCATTACAGACATTATAAAACTATCGATTATTGGGACGAAATTTTTTGTCAAGAGGTTGCATTGCCATCAACAGTGAAACACGCTATCCCGCGCTAAGTCGCGGCCAACGCCGACGGCAGGAGCCAAAATTCACGTAATTAAGGTAATTTAGCCATCAACTGCTGACCCGAAGGTAGCTGGGATTTTCCCCAGCCGCCGCCGAGCGCCTCGATAAGCTGGACGCTGGCCGTAATCTGCTGGTTTCGGAGGCTAACTGCGGTCTCTTTGGCGGATAGCAGTAAAGTTTGCGCCGTAATCACGTTCAAGTAAGGATCGATTCCCAGCTTGTAGCGGTCGGTTGCGACTTTTAGGTTCCGCTCTGCAGATCTTACCGCCGTATCCTGTTGTTGAATCTCGAGAGATAAGATTCGGAGTGCCGACAGATCGTCTTCCACTTGCTGAAAGCCCGTCAGTACCGCTAAACGGTAGTTTGCGACAGTCTGATCGTAGGCTCCTCGAAATTGTTGGACGGTAGCATGCCGCAGTCCCGCGTCAAAGAGCGTCTCGGCAAGCGCTGGTCCTACGGACCAGAATCGGCTGGGCCAGGTAAACCAGCTCGCTGCCGATGTGGACTCGAGTCCGAGCATGGCGCTCAGTGTGACGGTGGGATAGTAGGCGGCTGTCGCGATGCCGATTTGTGCGTTCGCTTGAGCCATCAACCGTTCGCTGGCGGCGATGTCGGGACGCCGTTCGAGAAGCTGCGATGGAAGACCGAAAGGGATTGCCGGAGGTTTCGCTTTCAACGGCTCGACAGGAACCGAGAAATCGGACGCCGGTTTGCCTACGAGAACTGCTATCGCGTGCTCGAATTGAGCCCTCGTAAGACCTACCCCGGTGGCTTGCGCTTGCGTCGTCTCAAGCTGTGTTTCCGCCTGCGCCACGGCTTCGTCTGAATCGATTCCCGTCTCGTAAAGAGCCTGGGTGAGCTTCAGCGACTCCTGATAGTAGATAACCGTAGAGTCCAGCAATTCCTGCAGCGCATCCTGGGTGCGGAGAGAAAAATAATCGATAGCCAGTTCCGATTGGACGGTCAGGCGGGTATTTTCCAGGTCTGCAGCGCTTGCTTGCGCGCCATACACCTGCGAGCGCACCGAGTTGCGGATCTTTCCGAATAGGTCCGGTTGCCAACTAGCGTCAAATGGAAGGTTATATTCCGTGAATGAGAGGTTGGCCGTAGAGCCAGTTCCGCCGCCCCCCGATCCCGTCGAAAACGTTCTTAGCGACGCCGATTGCCGGATTTGTGAGATCGAGGGATTCGTGGAGACCGTTGGAAAATACTGAGAGCGCGCCTCCTTAACCATGGCGCGGGCGGAAAAGAAACTCGCAGCGGCTGCCGCGATGCTCTGGTTTGAAATATCGATTTGATCTTCGAGAGCATTGAGTTGAGGGTCGTTGTAAATCTCCCACCACTTCCCTCGAAGTGCATCATCCTTAGGCTGAGCGACCTTCCAGCCGTCAGTCGTTGGGAAATTGGCCGGCGTCAACTCCTTGTACGCAGTGGGCGTGGGTGCGGAAGGCGTGTGATATTTCGGGCCCACGGTGCAACCACCGAGCAGAGCCGTAGCTCCGCTAACAACGCAAATCACTCGCAGAAATCCACAGGTGCCCATTGGATTTCGTCGTTTTTGTTGTTCGATTTTCTGTGGCATTGAGCGTGTTGGCCGACAACTCATCCGGCAATCTCCTGAGGAGTCGCTCCCGCGTGACCCTTTTCATGACGTCGTTCCCACCAGAGGCGCATTCGGTCCATGTAGAGGTACACGACCGGAGTGGTGTAGAGCGTGAGCATCTGGCTAAAAATCAAACCGCCGACGATTGCAATGCCCAGCGGGCGCCTGAGTTCGGAACCGACACCGCGTCCCAACGCTAACGGCAATGCGCCAAGAAGAGCGGCCATGGTCGTCATCAGAATCGGACGAAAACGGAGCAGGCAGGCTTGGAAGATTGCATCCTTCGAACTCTTTCCCTCATTTCGTTCGGCAGCGAGCGCGAAATCAATCATCAGAATCGCGTTTTTCTTCACGATTCCAATCAACAAGATGATCCCAATCAGCGCGATAACGCTGAGGTCCAATCGAAAAAGCATCAGAGCCAGAACAGCACCCACCCCGGCGGATGGAATTGTGGAAATAATCGTGATCGGATGAATGAAACTCTCGTAAAGGATCCCCAGCACAATGTAAACCGCAAGAAGCGCTGTAATAATCAGCATAGGCTCAGTTGAGAGCGACGCTTGAAAAGCTTGCAGCGTTCCCGAATACATTCCCCGAATCGATTGCGGCATCCCAATTTGCTGCTCCATCTGATTGATTCTCGCAGCCGCATCGCTAAGAGAAACTCCCGGCGCGAGATTGAACGAGACCGTTACCGACGGAAACTGGCTCTGGTGATTGACGGCGAGTGGCGCAGTTTTAGGCTCGAAATGTGCGATGGCACTGAGGGGCACTTCACCACCAGTTGTCGGATGAACATATACATCGTTCAGGCCTACCGGGCTCTGCCAAAACTGCGGCGCTGCTTCCATCACAACGTGATACTGATTGAGCGAAGTGTACATCGTCGAAACCTGCGCTTGACCAAAAGACTGGTAAAGCGTGTTGTCAATAAGTTGAGGTGTAATTCCAAGGCGCGATGCCGTGTCGCGATCGTAAACAAGCGATGCTTGAAGCCCGCTATTCTGCTGGTCAGTATTTACGTCTGTGAAGCCGGGTAACTTCCGCATTTGCTGAAGGAGTTGCGGTCCCCACTTCACCAGATCGTCCAGGTTGTCACTTTGAATCGTGTACTGAAACTGGGCGTTGCTCTGGCGCCCTCCGATTCGCAGGTCCTGGCCAGCCTGCAGAAAAACAGTTGCGCCAGGAACAGACGTCAGCTTGGGGCGCAGGCGGTTGATGACATCGCTTGAACTTATCTTTCGCTCTTCCAGCGGTTTCAGCCCAATATAGACGAATCCCCCATTGGTGGCGCCCCCGCCCCCTGTAAACGCCATCACGTTTGCCACAGCCGGGTCTTGCTTGATCATGTCGACGAACGTCTTGACGTCCTGCTGCATCGCCTGGTACGAGATATCCTGCGCTCCTTGCAGGCCACCGAAGATCGTGCCGTTATCCTGCAGCGGAAAAAAACCCTTTGGGACAATGATGAAGAGATAGACATTGACGCCGATGGTGATGAGTAGAACGAGCGCGGTAACCGCCGGGTGCCGGAGAACAACCGTCAAGGTACGTTCATAGGTGCGAACCATCCAAGTAAAAAATTTCTCGCTTGCTCGATAAAAACGTCCATGCTTTTCCTCAGATTCCGGCCTCAAAAGCTTGGCACACATCATCGGAGTCGTCGTCAGCGAAATGCCCAGAGAAACCAGGATGGCCACGGAGAGCGTCACGGCAAACTCGCGGAACAAGCCGTCCGACAATTCCACCCATCAGCAGGATCGGAATGAATACAGCCACGAGCGAAATACTGATCGACATGACCGTGAACCCGATTTCTTTGGCGCCTTCCAGCGCCGCCTCTTCTGGGCCCATGCCCATTTCGAGATAGCGGGAGATGTTCTCGATCACAACAATCGCGTCGTCCACGACGAATCCGGTCGAGATCGTAAGGGCCATGAGTGAGAGGTTGTCGATGCTGTAATGGCATAAATACATCACGCCGAAAGTTCCGATAAGTGATACCGGTACAGCAACGCTGGGGATAATGGTGGCGCGAACATTGCGAAGAAAGAAGAACACCACAAGAATCACAAGCGCGACTGAGAGAGCCAGCGTGCGCTCAACATCTTTCACGGATGCTCGAATCGTGGTTGTGCGGTCGAGAACTGTCGTCAAGTCAATTGCGGAAGGTATCGAAGCTTTTAGGGAAGGAAGTTCAGAATAGATGCGGTCGACAGTGTCGATGATATTCGCGCCCGGCTGACGAAAAATAATCACCAACACGCTGGGCTTTCCGTTTACGTAACCCGCAGCGCGGACATTTTCGACGGAATCTTGTACATCCGCCACATCGGAAAGCTTGATGGCAGCGCCTTTATGGTAGCCGACGATGAGCGGCTTGTAGTAATCGGCTTTGAGCAATTGGTCGTTTGTGATGATGTCCGCCGTTGTCTCGCCGTTCGAGATCTGGCCCTTGGGCAAATTCGCATTCTGAACGCTCAGCATTTTTTGAACGTCTTGCACACCGAGGCCATAAGCATTCAATTGCACAGGGTTCAGTTCCACTCGAACGGAGGGCAACGAGCTTCCACCTACGGTTACTTGCCCAACGCCCTGAATCTGGGAAAGCTTTTGCGACATGATCGTGGAAGCCGCGTCATACATCGGACCGCGATCGTAAACATCCGATGTGAGGGCGATGATCATGATGGGGGCATCGGCTGGATTCACTTTTCGATAGGTCGGATTACTGGGGAGATTGGTCGGGAGATAGCTACGAGCGGCGTTGATAGCCGCCTGAACGTCCCTCGCCGCTCCATTAATGTCGCGATTAAGATCGAATTGAAGCGTGATGCTCGTCGTGCCAAGAAAGCTCGACGAGGTCATTTCCGTGATGCCGGCAATCCGGCCGAATTGGCGCTCCAGTGGTGTCGCGACCGACGAGGCCATGATCTCAGGACTCGCTCCCGGCAATGACGCGCCCACGGAAATGGTCGGAAAATCAACTTGCGGTAGCGGCGAAACCGGCAGGAAATTGAAAGCCACAGCTCCTGCGAGCGCAACGGCTACCGTCAACAAAGTGGTGGCGACAGGCCGGCGAATAAATGGAGACGACAGGCTCATAGCTGTTCGGCCGGAACCGGTCCTCCGCTCGCCGCGCTGGCACGCGATCCCTTAAGCCGCATCGCGAGCCGATCGAAGAAAATATAAATTACGGGCGTCGTGTAAAGCGTCAAAATCTGGCTGAAGATAAGTCCGCCTACCATCGCAATACCGAGTGGCCGGCGCAATTCCGCTCCAATGCCACTACCGAGCGCTAGCGGCAGACCCGCAAGAAGAGCGGCCATCGTGGTCATCATGATGGGACGAAAGCGCAGCAAGCAGGCCTGGTAGATGGCTTCGGTAGAGCCCTTGCCCTCTTTGCGTTCTGCTTCGAGCGCAAAGTCAATCATCATGATGCCGTTTTTCTTTACGATGCCTATCAGCAGAATGATTCCGATCAGCGCGACGACGCTCAACTCTTGTCCCGTAATCATCAGCGCGAGAATCGCACCTACTCCGGCGGAGGGAAGCGTGGACAAAATCGTGATCGGATGAACGTAGCTCTCGTAGAGAACACCCAGCACGATATATACGGTGATCAAGGCAGCCAGAATCAGAAGCGGCTCGTTTGCCAACGAGGCCTGGAATGACGCGGCCGTGCCCTGAAATGCCGCCTGGATGCTCAGCGGCATTTTGATTTCCTTCTGCACCTGCTCGATCGCCTTTGTGGCTTCTCCCAACGAGGCGTTCGGGGCGAGATTGAAGGAGATCGTGACAACCGGAAATTGGCCCTGATGGTTGACGGACAAGGGCGCAGTGCGCGACTCGAAATGCGTGAAGGTACTGAGTGGCACAGCCGCTCCGTTCAGCGCGGTGACCGCAACTGGATTGGAGGAACCGGTATTGGCATTCGAATTTGTGCCCGTGGGCCCGGAGGTGTTCGATGAACTGCTTGATGAACCGACCGTGACGACCCCGTTCGAATTCACCCCCGAAGAAGAGTTTGATTGTGCAGCAGAGCTTCCCGAAGATGCCGATGAACCGGACGGCGGCGACGTAGCCGCGGAGCGAACGTAAATATCTTGAAGTTTCGCCGGATCTTTCTGGAAATCTGGCATCGTTTCCAGCACCACGTGGTATTGGTTGAGTTGCGTATAAAGGGTAGAAACCTGACGCTGGCCAAACGCGTCATAAAGCGTCTGATCGATCATCTGCGGAGAGATCCCCAGCCGAGAGGCCGTCTGGCGATCGATTACGAGCGAAGCGGCTAAGCCGGACGTCTGCTGGTCGGTTGCAACATCGCGCAACTCTGGCAGTTGTTTCAGCTTCTCGACAAAACGCTGGGTCCAGCGGTTGAGCTCATTGGCATCGGGATCTTCTAGAGTGTATTGAAACTGGGTCCGGCTGACGCGATCTTCCACCGTCAGATCCTGGACCGGCTGCATGTAGAGAGTGATCCCATCCACCTTATCGAGTTCTGGCTGAAGTCTGCGGATCACATCCGACGCGTTGATTTTTCTCTCTTCCAGAGGCTTTAAGTTGATTTGAATTCGACCGCTGTTGAGCGTGGTGTTTGTGCCGTCGACACCGATGAAAGAGGAAAGGCTTTCTACCGCCGGGTCTTTGAGAATCACGCGCGCCAATTCCTGCTGACGCTGAGACATCGCATCAAATGAAATCGACTCTGGCGCCTCTGAAATTCCCTGGATGATCCCAGTATCTTGAACAGGGAAAAAGCCTTTGGGGATTAAAATGTAAAGGACAATCGTCAGGATCAGGGTGCCCAGCGCCACAAACAGCGTTGCGGTCTGGCGTTGCAGAACCCACTGAAGCGTCCGCCCATAAAAGTCGATCACCCGCTGGAATGCTCGCTCGGAAGCTTCGTAGAAGCGGCCTCGCTGTGATTCCGCCTTATGGCGCAGCAGCTTCGCGCACATCATCGGAGTCAGGGTGAGCGAGACGATCGCCGAGACGAGAATGGTAACGCTGAGAGTGATGGCAAATTCGCGGAAGAGCCGCCCCACAATGTCACCCATGAAAAGCAGGGGTATCAAAACGGCGATGAGTGAAATGGTGAGCGAAACGATCGTGAATCCGATCTGTTCCGATCCTTTCAATGCCGCCTCGAGCGGCGTGTCGCCTTCTTCCAGGAAGCGCACAATGTTCTCAATCATCACGATGGCGTCATCCACCACAAAGCCCGTCGCGATCGTTAGGGCCATGAGCGTGAGGTTATTCAGGCTATAGCCGGCAAGATACATCACGCCAAACGTACCCACGAGCGAGACAGGCACGGCAATGCTGGGAATCACGGTTGCAGATAAGCTTCGCAAAAAGAGAAAGATCACCATGACGACGAGGGCGATCGTCAGCATCAGCTCGAATTCAACGTCCCGAACTGATGCACGTATGGTGACGGTTCGATCGGTCAAGATCGAAACTTTCACGGAGGCAGGAAGCGTTTGCTGCAAAACCGGCATCAGCTTGGTGATGCGGTCGACCACTTGAATAATATTCGCGCCCGGTTGTCTTTGGATGTTCACAATCACCGCCGGCGTGGTGTTCATCCAGGCTGCTTGCTTTACGTTCTCGGCGCTATCGATAATGTTGGCCACATCCGACAAAAACACGGGCGCACCATTGCGATAGGCGACAACCACCTGTGTAAAATCCTTGCTCGTCAGAAGCTGATCGTTCGCCTGAATCTGATAATCCTGGTGAGGCCCGTCAAAATTCCCTTTCGCAAGGTCGAGACTCGTTTGCTGAATGGCAGTGCGAACATCTTCAAGGTTGATCCCATAATGCGAAAGCGCGGTTGGGTTCACCTGAATCCGCACAGCTGGCTTTTGCCCGCCGCTGATGCTTACAAGCCCAACACCCGGAAGCTGCGAAATCTTTTGCACCAAGCGCGTGTCCGCTAAGTCTTCCACCTGGGAAAGAGGCACGGTGTCCGACGTCAAGGCCAGCGTCAGAATCGGCGTATCTGCTGGATTAGTTTTGCTGTATAGCGGTGGCGTCGGGAGGTCCGATGGAAGATATGTCTGCGCCGAGTTAATGGCCTGCTGAACCTCTTGCTCCGCCACGTCAATGCTCAGGTCGAGCGAAAACTGCAACACGATCACCGAGCTGCCGTCTGAGCTCGTCGAGGTCATCTGGTTCAACCCCGGAACTTGACCGAACTGCCGCTCCAGAGGAGCAGTCACCGCCGACGCAACCACGTCCGGACTCGCTCCGGGATAAAACGTGATGATTTGAATCGTGGGGTAATCAACTTCGGGAAGCGCTGAGACAGGCAACTGCAGAAACGCAACAAATCCGGTAAGCAAAATCGCTGCCATCAACAGAGAGGTTGCAACCGGCCTGAGAATAAACGGACGAGACGGATTCACGGAGTTTCCCCGCCGCCCCCGCTGGAATTCGCATTTGCGCCGCCGCCCGTAGTCGGCTTTTGAATTCTCACCGGAGCGCCGTCCTGTAACTTGTCGAACCCGTTCACCGCAACCATGTCACCGGGATTAATCCCCTCGACAGCGGTGATGCTTCCGTCTGTGGTACCGACTTTCACCGTTCGAATCGTGGCTTTTTGCTCTTGGATTAAGTACACAAAAGCACCTTGGGCATTTCGCTGGATGCCCGGAGTGGGAATTAGTGTAACGTTGTGTTGGGTGGTCACGAGGAGCCGAACATTTACGAACTGGCTCGGAAAAAGCGCACCGTCCTTGTTCAAAAACTCCGCCCTCATTTTGACCGTGCCAGTGGTGGTGTCGATCTGGTTGTCGATGGTTAAGAGAGTTCCTTCCGCGATCTTGGTCTGTTGCGTGCGGTCATAGGCGTCGACTTTCAGTTTTTCGCCATTGCGCGTCTGCTGCTGAATCTGCGCTAGGTAATCCTCCGCCACACTGAAAATCACCGTGATCGGCGCAAGCTGAGTGACAACTACCAGCGGCGTCGTTCCATTTGCCTGCACCATGTTCCCAGGATCTACGAGTCGCAAACCCACGCGACCGTCTATCGGCGACGTGATATGGGTATAGGCAAGATTGACTTGTGCATTGGCCACTTGCCCCTGATCGTTCTTTACAGTCCCCTCGTCCTGTTTCACCAATTGAGTCTGGTCGTCGAGTTGTTGTTTGGCGATGGCATTCCGGTTGAACGCTTGTTGGTAACGATCCAAATCGATGCGCGCTTCCGCGAGGACCGCTTGATCATGCTCCAGCTGCCCTTCCACCTGCGTGAGCGCCGCTTGAAACGGTCTCGGGTCAATCTCGAGAAGAGGTTGGCCTTTCCGAACCATCTGGCCTTCCTTGTAATACACGTTCATCACCTGCCCTTGAACGCGGCTTGTAACATTTACCGTGTAGACAGGCGTCACCGCTCCAAGAGCTTCGACGTAGACTCCGATGTCGCCCTTTTTCGCCGTCGCCGTCACGATGGGAACCGACCGAGGCTGCTGTGCCGCCTTCGCTTTTGCGGCGGCTTCATTGGCAGCCTGCCGATGCCGGAAATAAATAATTCCGCCAATCAGCACAATCGCAGCGATGAGCACCCAAACCCACCAATGGCCCTTGGGCTGCTCGTCGCGCTGATTGGAATATCGGTGCTCAGGTGAGCTGGAGCTCGGCGGACTGGGTACCGCAGTTGTTGTGGTCGCGTTTGGATCCATTTACCGTAATTTCAGCATATCGACACCGGTTCGGCAATCAGGACAGGCTCAAGAAGTTTCCTGAGGCTGAATTCGGCTGCGCCACCAGAAAGCACAGTGGTGCCGATGCAGAAAGTTGCTCCCCTTTTCACGCAGCAAACTTACGCTTAGTCTTTGACGAAGCCGCAATAGCTTCGGTTACGCGCTGAACTTAAATGGTGCGCTGAAATACGACCAGAGGTCAGATCCGGCACCCGAGTAGTCATTTGCCGCCAAGGCGGCTCACCAAAAGTTCGATGAATCGGCTTGAATCGACGCCGACAGCCACCTTTACGTTCGGCTGCACCACGTCTACCCCGACCGTTTCTAGCCGATCGCCTCTCGGGACGATGCGATCAACGGCGTTTCCGCGATTGCCAACCGTCTCGCCGCGCGTGAATCTGCCATCCGTTTCGATGTCAACGCGCATATCTTGCGTCTTCAAAAACGAGCGATCGATCACCGCCCCGACCGCCAGCGCATCATGTACGGCACCGCCGCCAAAGCCGGTGCCTTGATAGGTCCCGATTTGAAAGCGGGCGACGGCCGCCGCAAACCTCGCTTCCGGCCCCCCCGCTATCTCGAGTCGCGCGACATCCGCATCCGTGATGAGCGTGTGTTCCGTTACATCCAAGCCCACCATCGTGATTGGCCAACCGGCGTTAAACACGAGCGATGCCGCTTCAGGGTCGCTGTGAATGTTAAATTCGCTCGCAGCGTTGACATTCCCGCCCGTGATGGAGCCGCCCATCAGCACTACTTCTTTCACGAGCGGAATGATGGACGGATCTTTCGTAATCGCCAGAGCAATGTTCGTCAGCGGCCCAATTGGCACCAGGGTGATTTCGTGCGGATAACGATGAACCATTTCGATGATCAAGTCCGGACCGAATTGCGAGGAGGCATCGCAGTGGGCCGGCGGCAATTCGGCTCCGCCCAAACCATTCTTTCCATTCCAGAACTCTTCCGTATTCAATTTCTGAAATAGAGGATGTGCCGCTCCCTTGGCGACGGGAATATCACAGCGGCCTGTCAGGCTGATAACTTTGAGAGCGTTTTCGAGCCCCAGCTCAGAAGTAACATTGCCCGCGACGATCGTAATCGCCCGCACATCTATTTCCGGGGAATTCAAGGCCAAGAGAATCGCCAAAGCGTCGTCCGTGCCAGGGTCCGTGTCGATTAGAATTTTTTTCACAGCTGTCAGCGATTGACCATTTGCCGGCAAAATGGCGCCCGCTAACAAAAGAGCGAGCGACATCATTGCCGTACCTTTCAGGAGCCATTTGATCTGAACGCTTGCCCAGCTTGGCCGCATCGCATCCCCCACTCGCAGTCCAAAAACAAAGTGACAGCTAAATTGCGCGCAAATCCTAGCACGATCCTCGAATCGGAGATTCTTCGCGGCTTGTCCGACACCTTTGCGGCCCCAATTTGACGATAATCGAACAACTTCCCCAGGAATGCGGCAGGATTGCGTTCTCAGTTTTCTTTTGTGCTAGCATCCTCCGCCTCGAAACTGCGAAACTGCGCTAACAACTCGGATGGAGGCCTTATGCCGATCGACACGCATTCCAGCATCACCGACATCGTTCGAGAATATTCGCGTCCGGATGTGCACATCGGCGCTGGAGAGGACGAATCCCCATGGGTTCCGTTTATTGAGAACGTCTACATTCGTCATCTTGCTTTCGATGTTCGAGGAAGTTCGTTCGCAAATATCCTGTGGGTTAAAAAGGGCGGCAAGCTAGGACGGCATCGCCATCGCGGGCCAGTATTCGCATGCACGCTGGAGGGCAGCTGGCGGTACTTGGAATACGACTGGGTGGCGCGTCCGGGCAGCTACGTGCATGAAAGTCCCGGCGCAATTCACACCTTGGTCTCCGACGATCCGAACGGAATGAAAACGTTTTTCTGGCTGAACGCCTCTCTTGAGTTCTATGACGATAACGATGTGCTTCTTGAAACGCTCGACGTCTTTTGGTTCATCAATCACTATGTGAGCTATTGCCGCGAGCACGGATTGAAACTCAACGAAAAACTCTGGGTTTAACTGGAACCAAGGGGAACATCAAAACATGTCTGGAATGTATCGCGCTGACCAAGTCGGAAGTTTGCTGAGGCCGGCTGAATTGCTCGAAGCACGGCGCACCGCGGAATCCAAGATCTTGGCTGAAATAGAGGATCGGGAGATCCGGCGCGTTCTTGCCAAGCAGGAGGAACTCGGCTTCGAAATCTTTACCGACGGCGAACTGCGCCGGCGCAACTTCATGTCCGATTTCACCGACGCGGTGGAAGGATTCGACCTGGGCGATTCCGTGGCGCGCACATGGAAAGCGGGAGAAACCAAAGACACTCACGCAAGCAGCGTAACCGGCATCGTAACGTCCAAACTGCGCGCGGTGCGTCCTCTCACAGGACATGAACTGGCATTCCTCAAGGCTAACTGCAAAGGCGCGATCAAGATGACGCTTCCAAGCGCTACGCAGTTTCCTGCTATTTCATACAAGCGCGGCGTTACCGACAAAATTTACCCCGATCATTCCGCGCTGCTCTGGGACGTCGTCGAGATCATGAAGAAGGAATTAGCGCGCTTGGCTGCGGAAGGTGTTGCTTACATCCAGATCGACGCGCCGCGCTACAGCTATTACATGGATCCAAAATGGCGCGACTGGATTCACACCGAGATGAATTCCGACCCGGATACGCTTCTCGACGAGGCGATTCGCGCGGACAACGCCTGCTTCGCAGCGGCGCGCAAACCCGGCGTCACTCTCGCGATCCATCTGTGCCGCGGGAATAATCGCAGCCACTGGTATGCCGAGGGTGGTTACGACGCGATCGCCGAGAAACTCTTTACAACGATGGACGTGGATCGCTTCCTGCTCGAATACGACGATGCGCGGTCCGGAACATTCGAACCGCTTCGCTTCATACCGCGCAACAAGACTGTCGTCCTTGGACTCGTCAGCTCAAAGCGCCCGCAACTCGAGAGCCAACCGCAGCTGGTCGAGCGGATCAACGAAGCCGCACGTCATTTCCCTCTCGAGAACATGGCCCTGAGTCCGCAGTGTGGATTTGCTTCGACAATGGAAGGAAACCTTCTAACCGAAGACGAGCAGTGGGCCAAGCTGCGCCTTGTCGCGGAAACGGCGCGCCAGGTGTGGAGTTAGCGAGCCGCCCGCGCGGCATCGCCAGGTTCCTTAAATCTCAAACATCAAAAAACACAGTCTCGCCGTTACCCTGCAGTACGACGTTCCAATCGAGCAAACCCGGCTTTGCGGTCTTTTTCGCGATCAGTGTTCCACGCCGCTCCGGCTCCACAAGCTTCAGCACATAATCTTCGGAATTCCCGCTCTCATCCGGAAAATAAATTCGCGTCACGAGTCGCCGCAGCAAACCTCGCGCAAACACCGACACCGCTAGGTGCGGCGCCTGAGCCTTCCCATCCGGCCCCGGCACCGGACCGGGCTTGATTGTAGTAAAGCGAAATTTCCCGTCGTCATCTGTCGGAATTCTGCCGAATCCCTGAAAATTCGCTTCGCTCGGCTTGTTCTGGGCGTCGTCCGGATGCGCGTATTTTCCTTGTGAATTTGCCTGCCAGATTTCGAGCAGAGCGTCCGGCACAGGTTTGCCGTCGCCGTCCATCACGCGCCCTTCGATGGTCACTCGTTCGCCGGCAACGCCTTCACCCGCGATTTCATTTCGGTCGAGCCACGCACATCCGATAATGAAAAATGGCCCGACGGTTTGCGATGTGCTCGCCTGAAGGCTCATTTGTGCTCCATCGGCGTTTCCTCGCGCCCGCCCAGCACGATATCGAAGCGGTATCCCAGCGCTTGCACTGGAACTGTGCTTTCCCAATCGAATTGCGAAATCAAGCGGTTGCGCGCTTTTTCGTCCGCAGTGCAATTGAAAATTGGATCGTAGGGTATGAGTGGGTCGCCCGGAAAATACATCTGCGTCACAAGACGCGTGGCAAATGCAGGCCCAAACAAGGAAAAATGAATGTGCGCCGGCCGCCACGCATTATGGTGATTGCCCCAGGGATATTCTCCGGGTCGAATCGTCACGAAGCGGTAGCGGCCTTCGGAATCGGTCATGGTGTGGCCGCAGCCACTGAAGTTCGGATCGAGCGGCGCATCGTGTTGGTCGCGCTTGTGGAGATAGCGTCCCGCTGCGTTAGCCTGCCAGATTTCAATAAGCGTGTCTCGAACCGGCCGCCCGTTTTCATCCAGCACTCGGCCGCTCACCACAATGCGCTCCCCCACCGGCTCGCCTGAATGCTGTTTCGTTAAGTCGAATGCTTTCACGTCGACGATCTTTCGCTCGAACACAGGCCCCGTAACTTCAGTGAGCGTGTGCGGCATATAAATGAGCGGTTTCGTCGGCGCCCGCTTGATCGAGGAAACATACGGAGGATGGAGATGATTCGGTTGCGTGCCCGGAAACGGCCGCCTGTACCCACTGATTTTCTCCATGTCTAGTGATTCTCCTCGGTCAAACCGCAGGTCAAGCGGCCCCGTTCAATGGCTATTCCGCAACCGATGCATTTCCGTGCGCCGCGGCCGTTCGCGAATGCAAATCGCGGAGCGCGCTCAATTCCTGGTCGCTCGGCAGTGACGTTGTCTCAAGCTGCGGCGCCACATTCAACGTCCAGCCGGTTGCATCCCTCACCTGGTCCACCGTAGTACCTGGATGAATCGCCGTGAGAATCAGTTCCCTTGTTGCGGGGTCTGAACGCATCACGCCCAGATCTGTAATCACAGTCGTGGGACCGCGGCCGCGAGGCCCAGGTCGTCCATTGCCGCCGGCGTTCGGGTAGTACCCGGAAGAAGTCACGAAATCCAATTTCTCCACGAACGTCCGCTTGCTCTGCTTCAGGATGATCGCCACTTCTTTCGCTGCCGTGGCAATTTCTGGTGCCCCGCCCGCTCCCGGCAATCTCACCTTCGGTTTTTCGTAAGCACCAATCACCGTGGTATTGATGTTACCGAATTTGTCGATTTGCGCCGCCCCAAGAAACCCGATGTCAACGCGCCCGCCCTGCAGCCAATATCGAAAAATTTCCGGAACCGATACCACCGCATCCGCCGTCTCCGCCAGTTCGCCGTCCCCGATGGAAAGCGGGAGCACATCGGGCTTTGCGCCGATCGTCCCCGACTCGTAGATCAGCACAAGCTCGGGAGCATGGGTGATTCGCGCGAGGTTCGCTGCGGCGCTGGGCAGTCCGATTCCCACAAAGCAGACAGTCCCGTTCTTCAGCTTCCGCGCTGCCGCGACTGTCATGATTTCCGCAGGTGTATAGCCCGGCTCAGGCACGTCCCACCTTCATCTCCGGTTCGATGCTGCGGCGGTACTCGGCGAAATCCTTCGTCCCCAGCACGTGCCGGTTCATCCATGCACGAAACTGTTCCCGATCGCGGGAGATACCGTCCCACGCCTTGCAAAACAAATTGTCTCGTTTGTAATAGCCGTGCGCGTAGGAAGGATGCGCGCCACCGGGCACCACACTGATGCACGAAATCACCCATGCCGGTAAGATGCACGCGTTTACCGGAGCATTCAAATCATCGACAATTTCTTCCACCGTGACGATCACTTTTTTTGCCGCCAGCGCCGCTTCTTTCTGAATTCCAACGATTCCGAAAATCGCAACATTTCCTTTGCGGTCGGCCTTTTGAGCGTGAATGATCGTCACATCCGGATTCAGGGCAGGCGTGGCCGTCAAAACTTCTCCGGTGAATGGACACGTAATCGGCTGAATTCTCTCGTTGAACTTCGGCAGGTCGGACCCCACATAACCTCGCATCACAGCGAAGGGCAAGCCTGAAGCGCCCGCCTGATAGCTCGCGGCCATGTCCGCATGGCTGTGCTCTTCGATTTCGACCGGCGCCGGCCAGCCATTCTCGATCGCATCGCGAAACCGATGGAGCGATCCGACGCCTGGATTGCCTCCCCAGGAAAACACGATCCGCGACGCGCACCCCATGCCGATCATCTGATCGTAAATGATGTCGGGGGTCATTCGGATCAGCGTCAAGCCTCGGCGCCCTTGCCGCACCAATTCGTGTCCCGCGGCAAACGGGATCAGATGCGTGAATCCCTCGAGCGCCACGGCATCGCCATCGCGTACCTGACTTCCCACGGCTTCGCGCAATGATGAGAATTCTGCCAAGGCTTTGCTCCGCAGTCTCCTAAAGGGCCGACCTGCCCTAGGCGTGCTTTACGGCGAATCTAGTCAACGGCTCTCTGCCTTGTCAAGGCCGATTATCGAAATAGCGTGCGCCTATCGGCCAAATTGTGTATCCTCCATTTTCTGCACCACCGGAGGGCTTCCTTTGCCTGAACTCAATCCGCGGAAGGCACCCGCGTCAGAACCTCCCGCCGTACCCTCCAAGCACTCGGGCGATAGCGATGCCTTTACCGGCGATCCAAATTTCATGACTTCTCTCGCCCGCGGCCTCGCCGTGATTCAGGCATTCTCCCAGCGGCGCCACCACCTGACGATCTCTCAAGTCAGCACTACCACTGGTCTCTCGCGCGCCGCCGTTCGCCGCTGTCTCTATACGCTCGCAAAACTCGGCTTTGCCGGCTCCGATGACAACCGGCACTTCTTCTTGCGGCCCAGGATTCTGGCGCTCGGGCACTCCTACATTTCCTCGATGCCTCTTGCAACGGCGGCCCAGCCGGTGCTCGAACATATCAGCCACCTGCTTCACGAATCCTGCTCAATCGCGACGCTCGATGGCGTCGAGATCGTCTACATCGCGCGCGCCAACGTCACTCGCATCATGTCGATCGACCTCGGTGTTGGCAGCAGGCTGCCGGCATTTTGCACTTCCATGGGACGCGCGATTTTGGCCAACCTTCCGCCAGAGGAACTCGAATCGGTCCTGGCTCGCGTCGAATTCAAGCGCTATACCGAACGCACGATCACCAATGCCGCTAAACTCACGCAAGCCCTGCGGCAAATTCGGCGCGATGGCTACTCGATCATCGATCAGGAGCTCGAGCACGGACTGCGCTCCATGGCGGTCCCGATTCAGAATCCCAGCGGCAAAGTAGTGGCCGCACTGAATATCGGCGCGCATGCTCAACGGGTCTCCATCCAAGAAATGCAAACCAAATTCCTCCCATACTTGCGGGCGGCAGCCCAAGAGCTTTGTTTGCTTCTAAAATGAAATTTCTTAACTTTTCGTTCCGCCGTGCCGAACACGATGCCTCTTGCCCCACGAAGACATCAGCACCAGTATCGGCTTCAGGCTCTGTCCATGTCGCGTCAATGAGTACTCAACTCGAGGTGGCACTTGCGCGTAGACCTTTCGACGAATGATCTGGTCACGTTCGAGCTCTCGCAGCCGCTGCGTCAGCATTTTCTTGGTCGTTCCCGGAAGCAGCTTCCTCAACTGACCAAAACGGCGAGTGCCATCTTGCAGATAGAACAGAATCAACGGCTTCCATTTTCCGCCTATGATTTCAGTGGTGATTCGCACCGGGCAATCGGAATCTTGCATTGCGGTTTCTCCTCGGATACCGGGTTACAAAAAGGTGCCTGCTGGCGCGAAGGAGACTTTAGCCTAATATTCCCGGGCAGACCAATCGTTTCTGAGTCAACAGAACAGTGGCCGGATTTGCTCTCACATCATGCTGGATTCCAACCCTGCGAGAGATAAGGAGCGGTCGTGAGCGCTAAGAAGCCTGTCGTCCTCTACGGAGCGAGTGGATTTTCAGGACGCCTCGTGGCTGAATTTCTCCGCGAGTACAACGTGCCCTTCATCGCGGCCGGCCGGAATCGCAACAAGATCGAAGAAGTGATGAGCCGGGTCCCGGGAATCGAGACTGCCGACTACGAAGTGGCCGAAATCGGTAATTCGGTTGCCGAACTCGCGAATCTATTTTCTGGCGCCAAGGTTGTTTGTAATACGGTTGGTCCTTTCCTGTATCACGGGCCGCGAGTGGTCGAGGCGTGCCTTCAGGCGGGCTGCCATTACGTCGATATCAGCGGCGAACAGGCGTGGATTCGCGATGTCGCAGAGAATTGGGGCCCGAAATTCGCGCAGCGCGGCCTTCTCGTTGCCCCCGCTACCGCATACATGTCCGGGACAAGCGACATCGCCGCCCATTTCTGCATTGAAGCTGGCGGCATCGACACCCTTGAGGTGGTTTCTTTGTTCAAGGGAATTCCGACCTTCGGTTCGACGCAGACAATCTTCGCCGTAATTCAGACGGAAGCTTTTTACCTCGAACAGAACCGCTACAAAGCGTGGCAGCGCGCCACAGGACACGAAGCAGTCATACCCGGCTCAATCGAAACGCAACTCGCATTACCTTGGGGCGGATTTCCACACCCGGTGTGGTTCAAAAACCATCCACAGATTGCGAACGTGAAAACCATCGGCGGAATTCTCGACCGCGCTCTGATGACCAATGTGCTGGCGACAGAAAAGCACTACGAAGACCAGATTCGCCCGCTCCCGAAGGCCGAGCAGGAAAAGAGACTCGCAGAGATGGCCAGCTCGGTACAGGCTGGAACACCTCCTCGTGAAAACGCGCGCGAGCAGCGAACGATCGACGTGGTCGTTGGACGAGGCACGACGGCTTCGTCCCAATGCGTCATATTCGGTGCCTGCTGTTACAGGCAGACGGGCCTAATTCAGGCCTTCGCTGCTCACCACTTGGTGCAGGCCCCGCCGAGAAAAGTGGGTTTCGCATCGCCAGCCGCTGCTTTCGGGCATCGCGAACTCCTTCATGCGCTCGAGGGCTACGGACTGGCGAAGCTAAAAATGTTGTCGTAGCGTAACGTTTCGCTTACCAGAACCGCGCAGAATGGCTCGCGCGGTCTTCAGGAAACTACATCGAATGCGAGCGATCGACTATTTCGACAAAGGCGCCGAAGGATACGCCGATCGTACCGCCATCATCGACGGCGAGTCTCGCTATTCCTACCGCCAACTAAAAGCCGCAAGCGAAAGTATCGCCGGCGCCATGTCATCCGCCGGCATTCAGACCGAAGCGCCGGTCGCGATCTACTCTCCAAATGATGCGCGAGTCCTTTTCTGCATGCTCGGCCTTTTGCGCGCTGGCGGCGTTTGGGTCCCAATCAATTACAGAAACGCAGCCGACGCCAATATCGAATACCTGAACTACGTCGAGGCCTCCTGGCTTTTCTATCACAGCTCATTTCGCGATTCGGTCCGCGAAATCAAGAGCCGTGTCCCCAGCTTGCGACACTGCATTTGCATCGACGCGGAATGCGATGGCGACGAATCACTCGAAGCATTCATGCGCCGCGCCTCGGCTCGTGAGGTCCCCGACTTCGCAAACGCCCACGGAAATCCCGACGACCTCATGGGCCTGGTCCCCACCGGCGGCACCACCGGCCCTGCAAAGGGCGTGATGGTCACCAACGTCGCATGGGGCACGATGGTGGAATTAGCCGGCCATTACTGGCGTATCGGCGATACGAATCCGGTTTGCCTGAGCACGGCTCCGCTTTCGCACGCCGCCGGAACTGTTGCATTCGCAATGTTCCCTCTCGGCGCCACCAACGTCGTCCTGCCGAACTTCGATGCCCTCGAGGTTTTGAAAAGCATCGAGCGCTTCGGCGTAACGCACATATTCCTCCCGCCCACCGCCTTCTACGCCTTGCTCGCGCACCCCGATCTCGAAAGATTCAACTACTCAAGCCTGCGCGTCTTTCTTCTCGCCGCAGCGCCTGTCTCCCCAGACAAACTAAAAAGAGGCATCGAAGTCTTCGGCCCCTGCCTTTGCCAGTGCTACGGACAAACCGAAGCGCCCATGCTCCTCACTTGGCTCGATCAGCGCACTCTCGCAGCCTCCGCTGCTGGAGATCATCCCGAACGCCTGCGAAGCTGCGGACGCGCCAGCTCCGCCGTCCGCCTCGCCGTGATGGACGACGAAGGCCACATCCTGCCCCCGCATCAACCCGGAGAAATCGTTGCCCGAGGCTCGTTGGTTACCCTCGGTTATTACAAGTTGCCGGAAGCAACGAAAGAAATTCGCGCCTTCGGTTGGCACCACACCGGCGACATCGGCTATCGAGACGAGTTCGGCTTCTTCTACATAGTCGACAGAAAAAAAGACATGATCATCAGCGGCGGCTTCAACGTCTACTGCGCCGAAGTCGAAGCCGCCGTCATGGAGCTCCCCGAAGTCCGCGAATGTGCGGTGATCGGCGTTCCGGACGACAAATGGGGCGAAGCGGTAAAAGCAATCGTAGTTTTGCGCGATGGCGATGCAATCTCAGAAGATCTCATCATCGCACATTGCAAGACGCGCCTCGGTGGCGTGAAAGCGCCGAAGTCCATTGAATTCCGCGCAGAAATTCCGAAAACAGCCGCGGCAAAAACCGACAAAAAAGCTCTTCGCCAGCCTTATTGGGCCAAAGCAGAGCGAAGCGTGAACTGACGTGATCAGCACAGCTATAAATTGCGACGCGCGCTTTTCGCTAGAGGACATGTGACAGGAAAGCGGCGCAATTCAATCATAGCTCTCGCCCTCCTAGCTCTCCCGTTCGCCGCTTCCGCCCAAACCGGCCCCACACAAAAAGAACTCAACGAAGCCGCCAGCAGCAAAGAAAACTGGCTGCACCCCAATCACGATTACGCAGGCCTGCGCTTCGTGGACACAAAACAGATCACAATCGCCAACGTAGCAAGCCTCCGCCCAGCCTGTCTCTACCAGACCAAAGAGCGCGTCCCCGCGCAGTCAAGCCCCCTCGTTTACAACGGCGTGCTGTACTTCACCACCACGCATTACACGATCGCGATCGATGCCACAAATTGCCGCCTCCGCTGGGAACACGTCTGGCAGCCGCACTCCAAAGAAGTCTTTCCCCCCAATCGCGGCGCCGCCATAAAAGACGGCAAGCTCGTCCGCGGCACCGCCGACGGCTATCTTCTCGCTCTGAACTCTCAAACCGGCGCCCTCCTCTGGAGCCGTCAAATCGCCGATTCAAAACAAGGGCATTTCCTCAGCATGCCCCCGCTGATCTACGAAGACTTCGTAGTCATCGGAACCGCCGGCGCGGAATGGGCCGCAAAAGGCTGGGTCGGCGCATTTCGTCTCTCGAACAGCGATCCAATCTGGAAATTCAACACGATTCCCGATCCCGGCCAGCCCGGCTCCGAAACGTGGGGAAAAGATCCCCAAATCCTCGCGCACGGCGGCGGCGCTATCTGGACACCTTTCTCGTTCGACGCAGACCGCGGCGAAATTTACGTTCCGGTCGGAAATCCCGCCCCCGATTTCTACGACGAAGCCAGGCCAGGCACGAATCTCTACACCAGCTCCCTCATCGCGCTCGATATTCACACCGGAAAAATGAAGTGGTATTACCAGACAGTCCCGCACGACATTCACGATTGGGATCTCCCGCAAGTGAGCCCCGTTTTCTCGACCACGATCGATGGAAAGACGCGCAACGTCATCGCCGCATCCGGCAAAGACGGCCTCCTGAAGTTGATCGACCGCGATACCCACGAACAGCTTTACTCGGTCCCATTCGTCACCCGCGAAAATGTCGACGTTCCCCTCGGAGATGCGGTCCGCGTTTGCCCCGGCCCGCTCGGCGGCGCCGAATGGAGCAGCCCTCCCTATGATCCCTCCACCAACACGCTGTTCGAACCGGCGAATGATTGGTGCGCCGTCATCCAAAAAGACAAAGAGCCTCCTCATTTCGACGCGGATTTCTATCTCGGTGGCCTCCCGCATTTCGATCCATGGGAGAAAGCCCGCGGCCGCCTCACAGCTTTAGACGCCTCCACTGGAAAAGAACGCTGGCGTTACGACGCTTCGAAACCCATGCTCGCCGGAGTCACCGTCACCTCTGCCGGTCTGCTCTTCACCGGTGAAAGCTCCGGAGATTTCATCGCCCTCGATGCCGCCAACGGAAAGGTGCTTTACCGCTTCAATGTCGGCGGCCCTATCGCGGGCGGCGTGATTACTTACGAAATTCGTGGCAAGCAATATGTCGCCGCAATTTCCGGCTTCATGTCGAAATTTTTCGAGTTGAATGGCGCGGACCAGGGGGGCACTCCCACGGTGATTCTGTTTTCTTTGCCTTAACGTTTAGATCGGCGCGTGAAGCGAGAGCGCTCAAAGAATTGACAGGCTCTGCGGCGTGGATTATGAAATTGGAAGGATCATCTCCTAGTAGTTGTTCGAGGGGTGAAGGCCATCGTAACTATTCTGAGAGTTCCGAAGTCAGGCGGCATTGGCACCACGAAAGTGAAGCTGGTGCGCTGGCTCAAACAAGAAGGCGATCGAGTGAAGCGCGGCGAGCCTGTCGTCGAACTCGAAACCGAAAAAGTGAATTACGAGTTGGACTCGCCGTTCGAGGGCATTCTGCTAAAGATTATGGCGCGCGAAGCGGATGACGTGCCAGTGGGCGACCCGCTTTGTCAAATCGACTATGAGGCCGGCCATGAAACCAACGATCAGCCAAAGGAAAAGGCACCGAGCGATACTGCCTGAAGGAGCGAGCGATGCAGACGGCAAGCGACCTCGGAAAAGACCGGCTCATCTGGATCTACACGCAGATGGTCCGGATTCGCGAGTTTGAAGAACGAGTGAAACGCACATTCGTCGAACATCCCGGCGTGATTCGCGGACACACACATCTTGCTGACGGCGCGGAGGCTTCAATAGTCGGCGCCCTCGCTACTCGTGGCGAAAAGGATCTGGCTATGCCGAGCTACCGTTGCCACGGCTATCCAATCGTGCTGGGCACATCGGTTCGGAAAATGATGGCGGAGATTTATGGCCGGCGAGATGGCTTGTGCAAAGGCTTCGGCGGCTCGATGCACCTCGCTGATCCTGCCCGTAATTTCCCCGGCACTTCGGCAATCATTGGCGCGAGCATCGCCCACGCAACCGGCGCGGCGTTGACCGCGCAGGTCAAGAATCCAGGACAAGTGGTTTACTGTTTCTTTGGTGACGGTTCCTCGAAACAAGGCGCATTTTATGAATCGCTGAATCTCGCAGCCCTCTGGAAGCTGCCGATCGTTTACGTCCTCGAGAACAACGAATACCAGGCTTACACGCATATCAGCCTCGAAGACGCCAATCACGCCGCCGGCCATCCACTCTCGAAGAAAGCGGAAGCCTTCAGCATCCCCGGGGCAACTGTCGACGGCACCGAACCGCTCAAAGTCTTTGATGAAGTAGCAAAAGCAGCTGAACGAGCGCGAACTGGCAACGGTCCGACCTTAATCGAATCGAAATTCTACCGTCTGAGCGCTCACGGTAACGCCATCACCGTGCCTCCCGTTCCCACTCAATTTCCCGAGCACGAGTCGATCGAAGTCTATGGAAGGCGAGCCGAATTTGAAGCGGCTCGAGCGAATGACCCGATTCCCAAATTCCGCGCGAAGCTGAATCGCGAAAATGTGCTGACGGAAGTCGCCGCAAGCAAAATTAATGACGAGGCCCGCGCCGAAATGGAAGACGCCGTTCAATTCGCGCTGGCAAGCCCGTTCCCCGCTCCTGAAGAAGCGATGAATTACGTGTACGCATAGGAGGCAGCCGATGGCGCGCGAGATGATGTTCGGCGAAGCGATGGTCACGGCCATTGCCGAAGAGATGCAGCGCGATTCTGACGTCGTTTTCTACGGCCAGAACATGGCGATGACCGAGCGTGATCCCATGCTGAAAAAATTCGGCAAAGAGCGCGTTCGCATTACGCCTATTTCAGAAACCGCGGAACTCGGTGCCGCTGTCGGAGCGGCTGTAACCGGTTTGCGTCCGATCGTCGAGCTGTATATGAGCGAGTTCATGCTCGTGGCTTTCGATCAGGTTCTCAATGAAGCGCCGAAACTTCGTTACATGTCCGGCGGACAGGTGAAAGTGCCGGTCGTCTTCAAAGCAGGGTTCGGTTTCGCCGCCGGCTGGGCCGGTCAGCATTCCAATTGCATTTACAACACGATGATGGGCTGCCCTGGTCTGAAGGTCGCGATTCCTTCGACGCCTGCGGATGCGAAAGGCCTGATGAAGTCCGCCATCCGGGACGACAATCCTGTTGTCTATCTCCACCACTACATGCTGACTCTTGATAAAGGAGACGTGCCGGAAGGCGATTACGTGATTCCCTTCGGTGTCGCAGATATCAAGCGAGTTGGAACGGACGTCACCATCGTAGCCACTGCCTGGATGGTGAAGAAATCGCTCGCAGCCGCCGAAGCATTGGCGAAAGAAGGCATCAGCGCTGAAGTCGTCGATCCCAGGACTCTGGCTCCTCTCGACGTAAACACGATTCTCAATTCCGTGAAGAAGACCGGTCGGCTCGTTTTGGTCGATCAGGCGCCGCGCCACGCATCTGCGGTCGCGATTATCGCGGCGGAAGTAGCCGAGCGCGGCTTTCATCACTTGAAAGCACCGATCAAGCTCGTGACTGCGCTCGATACTCCGATACCGTACAGCGAGCCGCTCGAAAGCTTCGTTCTGCCAAACGAGGCGAAAATCGCTCAGGCCGTGAAGTCCGTGCTGGCGAAACAGGCCGCCGCAGTTTGAGAGGCGAAATACGAGAGGATCTCACTCGAGCGCCGTTTCGAAAAACCGTTAGAAGTCATTGGAAAACGCATTAGAAAAAAATGATCCTGCAACTCAATCATCTCCAGGGAAAGCAGGCCGGTGCCAGCGCGCAAGACGTGGTTAGCGCCGTGTATTCCCTCCTTCAAGAAGGCCATCTCGACGACAGCCAGTTCGCAAACCTGCGCGTCCATTTGGATTGGGTCCAGTATCGCCAGAATTTTCGGGAAGTGGTAGCCGTCACCCCGTGCGTGAACGACCGCGGCGAGAATTCGCCCTTGATGGAAATTCGGATCGATGCGCGCCAAGTGGTGCCGGGCGCTTTGCGCGAGCAGTTGCTTTGCGCCGTGGCGGGCGCGAATCCTGGCGCCCACGCAGAATTAGGACGAACGCCGGACCGAATCTACCTGGAAGAATTCGATTCCTTTCGTAACAGCATCGCCTGGCAATTCAACAAACTTTACTGGCATCGCCTCGCCGATTGGGAAAAGGCAACCGGCAAGGGCTACGAACAAGCTCTTCCGGGCGGCAAGTCCGACGCGAATCATCCCGAGGCCATCGCCGATTGCGTCGCCGATTTCTGGACGTTGCTGCGAGACCTCGACACCAAGAACCAACTACCGCTGGAGATCTTTGCGCTCGAAATTGGCGTCGGCTTGGGAACCCGCTCCCAAATCTGGCTCGATCGTTTTCGCGCTCTCGATGCGGAACGCGGCACAAAATACTATTCCCGAATAAAGTTTCTCCTCGGCGATTATTCGCTCGCCACCCTCGATCGCTCCCGGCCCGCTCTTCGCGATCATCTCGATCTCTGCAGCTTCATCGTCCTCGATGCGCTCGACCCCGGAAAAACACTCTCATTTCTTCGTCATAAAATTCTTCACGTCCATCTGACGAACGTTTATGACAATCTGCCCGATGAAGAATTCGCGCGGCGTGACAGCAGGCTCCATCTCGTTCAGGTTCGAGCATACCTGCCAAACTCCGAGGCGGCACGCATCGCCAAGGCTTGTGATGTGCCTATCCGAGAAATCAACGCGACGATTCGGCGCTTGCTCGATGCAGGACCCGAGTTTCTCGGCGATCGTGCTCGCGGCGTTTCATTCTGGCAGGAGATTTGGAAAGCCGTTCGCCTCGAAGAGCGTCTTATCCCCGTCGAGGATCTGCCCGATGTCGAACTTCCCGCCGGCCTGAATTCTACGCATCTCGAAGAAATTCTCGAAGACGCCCCCAGCGATTTTCGTTTTCACATGAGTTCCGGCGCGCTCGAGAGCTTTCGCAACACGCTTCCTCTTCTCCATCCGCGCGGCTTTCTGCAAGTCCAGGATATTTTCGTCACCAGCCTGCACGACTATCGGCTCGGATTTCATGGCCCCGGAAAACTCGATGGCTCGATCGTGAACTGGGTGAATGGCGTTCTGCTTCGAGAAGTGGGTGAGCGGGCCGGCTACGACGTCCACTTCGCCCCATTCCGCTACCGCGAAGGCTCGCGCACATCAATTCTCTACACGACGCAACGGGAGTGAACTCGATGACTCTACCAATTCTTCCAACAACCGTGGTGGGCAGTTACTCGATGCCGGGTTGGCTCGAACGCCTCAAAACGGAATACTTCGCCCGGCGCATCAGCCGCCATGATCTCGACGAGGTCCACGACACGGCGGTTAAAGCCGCCATCAAGGATCAGGAAGTAGCCGGGCTCGACATCGTGACCGACGGCGAACTGCGCCGCGATAATCTGATCGATTATTTCGTCGAACGCCTCCCCGGCGTCGATATCGATCGCTCCTCAAAAAAATTCTATTACGATTTCTACGACAGTTCCGTCTCCGCAAAGCTCCCCATGGCCCCGCTCGGCCTCGCCGATGATTTCCGCTTCCTTCGAAAATTCACCGAACGCGAAGCAAAGTTCTGCGTCACCGGCCCGCACTCGCTCACAAAACGCATCCGCAACGAGTTTTACCCGACAGAAGAAGCCCTCGCCATGGACATCGCCCGCGTAATGAATCTCGAACTCAAGGAATTAGTCAAAGCGGGCGCCAAAATCATTCAAATTGACGAGCCATACTTCTCGGGCTTCCCCGACGATATTTCCTGGGGCGTAAACGCCCTGAACGCCATGGTGGAAGGAATCGGCGCCACAATCGCCGTCCACATCTGCTACGGCAATCGCTACGGCAAGCCCTCCTGGGAAGGAAGCTATCGCTATCTGTTTCCAAAAATTCTCGACGCAAAAATCCACCAGCTCACCCTCGAATTCGCCCGCCGCGGCGGCGAAGATCTCGACGTCTTCAAGCAGCTCCCAGCCCCATTTCAATTAGGCGTTGGCGTAATCGACGTCAAAACGCAAGCCGTCGAAACTCCCGACGTCGTAGCCGAACGCATCCGCAAAGCGCTCGAAGTAGTCCCAGCCGAACGCATGTTCATACTCCCCGACTGCGGCTGCTTCCATCTACCGCGCGATGTAGCTTTCGCAAAGCTCTGCGCAATGGTCGAAGGAACCAAAATCGTCCGCAAAGAACTGGGGAAATAAATGTCGTCGCCGAACCCGCTGCGCGAATCGCTCACCAGCGGAAAATTCTGCTACGTAGTCGAACTCGTCGCCAGCCGCCTCAAGCGCGAGGCTCTGCTTCTCGACGTTGCCTCGCAACTCGCTCGCGTCCCAGGCGTCGCCGCCGGCAGCATCACCAGTTACGCCGGCGGTGCGCTCGGACACGACCCCATCCGCGTCGGCACCGCCGCCCGCGCCCGCGGCCTCACTCCAAATATCCACCTCACCTGCGCCAGCCGCGACCGCGCCGCTCTGCGCAAATCACTCGAAGATCTCAACGCCCTCGCCATCGAAAATGTCTTCGCCATCACCGGCGACTATCCAAAATCCTCCGACGCCGCCACCTCGCCCCCAGTCTTCGATCTCGATTCCGTTCAACTCGTCCGCCTGATCGCCGAAATGCGCCAAACCGCCAGGATGCCATTCTGGATTGGAGTCGCCGTCTCCCCCTTCAAATACACGGAAGCCGATTGCGCCTACCAGTATCTGAAGCTCGAAAAGAAAATCGCTGCCGGCGCCAACTACGCCGTCACCCAACTCGGCTACGACGTCAAAAAATTCCGCGAACTCAAGCGTTACCTCGACGATCACTCGTTGACCACTCCAGTTCTCGGCAACGTCTACGTCCTCGGCCCCAAAGCCGCCGAAAAAATGAACAAAGGCCAGCCCCCCGGCTGCTGGGTAGCCCCCGAACTGCTCGAAAAAATTCAATCGGAGAGCACCGCGCCCGACAAAGGACAAGCCCTCCGCCTCGAACGCGCCGCAAGCATGGCCGCCATCCTCCGTGGACTCGGCTACGCCGGCGTCTACATCGGCGGAGATCACCAGGCCGACCACATTCGCTGGATCATGAAACGCGCCGAAGCTCTCGCCCCGCGTTGGGAAGCGCTCGCCGACGAATTTTCATACGCCCCGAAGCGCGCGTTCTATCTTTATTCCTCGCCGCCTTCTCCAGCCACGCAGCGATCCTTCATCCCGCGCCTGCTCGACGCAATGGGCCGCCTCTTCCCCGTAAATCGCCATGGAACACTGCGCCGCACCCTCACCTCAATTTTCGCTTCAATTGATAAACACCCCGCCGCATCCCGCGCGCTCGAACGCGTCGAATTCGCCATCAAATCGCCTCTCTTCGGATGCCAGGCCTGCGGCAATTGCGTCCTCGGCCATATGGAATACGTCTGTCCGCAGACCTGCCCCAAGAATCTGCGTAATGGCCCGTGCGGCGGCACCTCCTTGGGCCAATGCGAAGTGGTGGACAAGCCCTGCATCTGGATTTCCGTATACGAGCGCGCGAAATCCGAAGGGCGAGTTGTCGAACTGACAACCTATATCCCTCCGCCCAATCGAGCGTTGAAAGGAACAAGTTCCTGGATCAATTATTTTCTCAATCGCGATAGTCGCCCCGGACACTCTGCTCAAGCAGACCCAGCCCCCACGAATCAAACGGCTGCTCAAATGGCGACGAAAAACGCCGCAATCATTTCCGCAGCAGAAGTGATCGCAACAACAAGATCGAATGCACAACAGAAAACAAATGCAGAAAACAAATAAGAAGAACGGCGGATACTCAGCAACCAAAATTCAAATGGCAGCCGATATTCGCACAATCGAACGATTAAAGGCTTGACAAAGAACTTTGCTGGCGTTAGACCTTCTCCACAATTGGGGTTTCTCGGGCTCTTGTTTTCGGATTTGGCTTTCGGCACTCGAATTCAAGCCTCAGAGGGGTGGCTGATGAAGGCACGTTCTGGTTTTCTGATCGCTCTCGCAATTCTTTCCTTCTTCGCGTACAGCAGCCCGGCTTATCCGCAGGGCACCACAGTCGCGCAACTCACTGGCACTGTCCTCGACGAGAGCGGTGGCGCCGTCAAAGGTGCCGCCATTGTGCTCCATCAGCCGGAAACCAATCGTTCTTACCAAACCACATCGAACGATTCGGGCTACTACGCCATCGCCAATATTCCCCCCGCCACCTACGAACTCACCGTCTCTTTCAAGGGCTTCGCCACAAGCGTGCGCAAAGGCCTTGAACTAACCGTCGGCCAATCAGCCACGATCGACGTCACACTGAAAGTCGCCACCGCCGCTGAGCAAGTCACTGTCACCTCAGAGGCGCCCGTCATCGAGCCCACCAAGACCGAGATCAGCCAGGTGATTGGCACGAAGGAAATCAACTCCCTCCCCATCAGCGGCCGGCTGTTCACAGACTTCGCATTACTCACGCCTGGCGTCGCCACGGGCCGCACCAGCTTGCAATCTACGATCACCGAATTCGAAGTCACGCGCGTTTCGTTCGGCGGCATGCGCGATCTCAGCAACCTCGTCACAGTCGACGGCGCAGACAACATCAATACCGCCACCGGCTCGCAGCGCTCCACACCACCTCAGGAAGCAGTCGCTGAGTTTCGCGTTGTGAATAGCAGCTTCGGCGCTGAATATGGCCGCGCCCTTGGCGGCATCGTTAATATCGTCACCAAATCGGGAACAAACGACTTTCACGGCTCGGTCTACGACTACCTTCAAAACAACGCCACCGACGCCCGCTCACTCTTGCAGCCCGCACCGGATGCCAATACTCTTCGGCAAAATCAATTCGGGGCAACCCTGGGCGGCCCCATCAAAAAAGATAAGACCTTCTTTTTTACGAACTACGAAGGCCAGCGGCGCGGCGAAAGTCCCACCTATCCCACCACATATCTTGAACCCGTCACCCTGCTGGATGGAACCAACACCACGAATGCGGACCTTATCAACCGTGCCAAAACCTTGCTCGGGCTCCCACCAGAGGGTTGTAACCTTCCCATCGCTCAATGCCCTGCGCTTTCGGGCAGCGCTTTTCTCAACTCCGTCCTAAAAACGAAAGACAACGATTACGGCATCATCAAAGTAGACCACCAGATCAACGCGGACAATCACTTGTCACTGCGTTACAGCGTTGAAGATGGCCGCGACCTGAACCAGCTTGTTGGCAGCACTCTCGACGGAGGCGGCATCGGCGCCCCCAGCAGCGGCCACGACGTGTTCTTGCGCGACCAATCGCTGGTCGGCACCGTCGCCACCACCATCAGCCCCAATCTCGTTAACAGCGTCCTCGTTCAATATGCTCGCCGTCATTACAACTTTCCCGGCGTCACCGGTCAGCCCAACCTCGATATCCCCAACACTCTCTTGTTCGGACACAATTTCGGTGTGCTCGACGCCATTTACGAGAGCCGCTTCCAGATCTCGGATTCACTCTCATGGGTCAAAGGTAATCACGTCGCAAAGTTTGGTGTCGACTTCAATTACGTAGACAATTTTGTCATTTGGCCCGGCTTCACTCCTATGCGCATCGTTCTGCCTGGTATCAACTGCTTGGTGGACTTCGCCAACTATGTGAATAGCCAGTCTGCCACGCCGCTCGCGCCTCTCGCATCAGCACCGGCAGATGGTCCGTGCCCCCTCGCAGCTCCGCCGTTCTTCCCCGCGGTACCCGGTCCCAACGAAAACGACCCGCTCCAGGGAACTCCCATCGTCTTCTGGGGCGCGCCAGTCGGCACCGTCCCGCCCGCTGCTAACGGACAATTGCCTACGCCCCCGCCGATTCCCACCAACTGGCAGAACGCCTACTTGCCATCGGAAACTAAGAATTTTTCCGAAACTCTCGCGCACAAGTATTACGGCCTCTACGCTCAGGATCAATGGCGGCTGCGCCACAATCTCACGCTCAATTACGGCCTGCGCTGGGACTTCGAGCAGGGCCTATGGAAGCAGATCAATCCCCATTACACCGGCTTTCAGCCGCGCATCGGCCTGGCTTGGTCGCCGGATAGCAAAACCGTCATCCGCTCTGGCTTCGGAGTATTCGACGACCGCTACAACCTTTCCTTCCTCTTTATTACCCAGCCTCAGCGGCCCGTCATCCTTCCCGGAGAAACGGTTAGGGGCATCCGTAAGCGCTCAGAAAATGCGACATGGGTCTTGAATCAGTTCACTCCCGGCCCGCTGGGCCTGCCTTTCATGGCGGCCTCGAACTTAATCACCACAGGGCAGGTTCCCGACCAGTTCATCACCGGCCAGTGCCCTCCCTCCTGTACCGCGGGCGATGGCTTGGTCGATCCGCACAGCCCGATTCCCTACTCCGAGCAAGCCAACCTCGAAATCGATCGCGAAATCGGACACGGGCTGACTGTGAGTGCCGGCTACATGTTTGTCGCCGCGCACCATTTGGTTCGTGCTGCCAATCTCAACGTCTGTCCGCCCTTCCCCTTCGGCACCAGCGAATCTCAGATCACCGTTCCCTTCATCTCTCCCGGTAATCCCTCCTGCATTCCCGCACCTGCCCCACCCGCAGGTTGGCCCGCAGACAAGGCCTTTTTCGGAGCCTCAGGTTTGCCTCAAGGTGGCCCCGCTTACAACAATGCCGGCCTGCTCTATTACACAGACAATACCGGCAATTCGGTCTATCACGGGCTCACTCTTCAAGTGATCGAACGCTTCCGCAAGAATTTCAGTCTGGACGCCAACTACACCTTCTCGCACACCCTGGACGACGGCACCTTCACCACTTTCGTCAGCACCCCGCAGGATCTCTATAACCGATCGCTTGAGCGGGCAAACTCGAACCAGGATGTGCGGCACCGCTTTATCACCAACTTCACGGCAACGGCCCCCGACGATAGCTTCCTCCGTCATTTCCAGTTGAGCAGCATCATCACCCTTCAATCAGGCCGTCCTTTCACGGAATTCGTCGGCTTCGACGCCAATGGAGACACCAACCCCGTTACGGACCGCGTCGGCGACCTTGGCAGGAACACCTACTACGGCGACCATCTCTATTCTTGGGATTTGCGCATCTCCCGTTATTTCCAGATTCGCGAACATTATCGTCTCGATTTAATGGTGGACGCCTTCAACATGCTCAACCGGGCCAACGTCGACGAAGTAACTTCAGTGTATGGCGCGGCAGTGATCTGCGGCGGAACGGCCACTCCCAGGAATTACAAGGACAGAGCGACTATCGAGACTCAGCAGCAAGCGATCGCTTTTGATACCGGAACGGGGCCTCCGACGTGTCCGAATCTCGCTCCGGTTCCGAGTCCTCCCGTGCCCAATGCCCTCTTCGGCACTCCGAGGACCGTGCTCAACCCGCGCCAGTTCCAGTTCGCGGCGAAGTTCTCGTTCTAGTTTCCAGCCGACCGGTCCTCGAACTTGGTTTTCGGGACCGGCCGGCGATTCGAAAATGTTTGGGGCCCGCGTTGTCCCACCGATTCTAAAAGCGTGGCCGTTGTCCTTCAGCCGTTATCGGGAGTGCGCGAATCCGGCTCGCAGGGCTTGAATTTTCCGCGGCCTCGCAATCCCTTCAGGAGAACCAGGATTGGAAACCTTCGTATTAGTGCACGGTTCCTGGCATGACAGCTCTGCCTGGGATCCTACGATCCTCGAACTCGCAAAAGGTGAACACAAGGCATACGCGCCTACTGTCGCGGGCCATGGCAAGGGCGTCAGCAAGCGCGTAAATCATGCGGACTGCACGAAGTCGATCGTGGATTACATTGTCGCCAGGAATCTTTCAAACTTCGTTCTCGTTGGACATAGCTTCGGTGGCACCGTAATCTCCAAAGTCGCGGAAGCGATTCCAGAACGCATCAAGCGCCTGGTCTTCTTGAATGGCTTCGTTCTCCGCGATGGTCACAGTCTCAATGACGAAACGCCGCCACACTACCAAGCGCTTTTTGACAAACTCGCAGCCGAGTCTTCCGACGATACTGTAATGATTCCTTTTCCGATCTGGCGCGAGGCGTTCATCAACGACGCGGACATGGAAGTCGCCAAATGGACCCATTCGCAGCTATCGCCCGAACCCTATCAGCCCCTCAAAGACAAGCTCGACCTGAAAAAGTTCTACTCTCTCGCGACGTTCAAGAGTTATATCAACTGCACCGAGGACACCGCATTGCCGCAGGGCGAATGGGGCTGGCATCCGCGCATGTCGAATCGGCTCGGACTTTACCGCCTCGTGCAAATGCCGGGCAGCCACGAGGTCATTTATACGAATCCGAAGGGCGTGGCCGCAAAAATCATAGAAGCAGGACGCGACTAAAGAACGAGCGAGAGAAAGGGAAGTTGATAAGCCATCTAAGGCCGCGAACGACCCAGATCTAGGCCTAGCAGAGCGGCAAGGCTGCAGTTCCGTAACGCCGGCGTCCCGCCGGCTCTTTTGAATTTAGGTTTGGGTGTAAGTTTTCGCAGCCGAACAGGAACCCATGTGGATAGTTGACATCGATGTCGGCGGCACATTAACCGACGGAATCTTCACCAGCGGCGAGCAAGTCTTCTCCGCCAAAGTCGACACGACTCCGCACGACTTGACCGTCTGTCTCTTCGATTGCCTCGCACAAGGCGCCGCGAAACTCGGCTTTGCCGATACGCCCGCCTTCCTCGAGCACATCGATCTGATTCGCTGGTCCACTACGATCACGTCCAACGTCCTCGCCGAGTTGCGCGGCCCGAGAATCGGCCTGCTCGTCTCCAAGAACCACGAGAAAGATCTCTACGGTGCAGACTCACGCAGCTCGATCCTGAACCGTCTCCTCGCCGACAAGGACGTCATCGGCCTCAACGGCGCATTCGATGGCGCTCAAGTGACGAACGCGGCTCGCGCTCTCCTCGAAGGCGGCGTTCGCCGAATCTGCATCAGCCTGAAAGACAGCCATCGAAATCCGGCCGCAGAGCTCGAAGTAAAATCCGCGATCGATTTGCAATATCCCGATCATTTTCTCGGCTCGGTTCCCGTTCTCGCGGGCAGCGATATCTCGAAAAGCTCCGACGATCGCACGCGCACCTATTGCGCCGTGATCAACGCCTACACGCACGGCGCTCTCGCCGCCACCCTCTTCAAAGCCGAAGACGAGCTCCGCCAAACATCTCAATACGCCGGAACTTTTCTCGTAAGCCACATCAACGGCGGCGTCGCAGGCATAGCCAAGACCAAAGCAATTGACACGATCGAGTCCGGCCCGATTCTCGGCATTCACGCCAGCGTATTTTTCGCTCAGCTCTATGGCCTCAAAGATGTCGTCGCGATGGACATCGGCGGCACCACAGCAAAAATAAGCGTCCTCAAAAATGGCCTCCCGATCAATCGCAAGCCCTCCGACTTTTTCGGGATCCCCGTCGAAATTTCACTTCCCGACCTGCGCTCGATCGCACTCGGCGGCGGCAGCGTAGTGAAACCAAGCGGCGCCGGAGACCCGCGAATCGAATTGGGTCCGGAGAGCATGGGCTCGTTTCCAGGTCCCGCGTGTTACGCGCTCGGCGGCGATCAACCCACACTCACCGACGCGTTCGTCACAGCGGGACTCATCAATCCTGAGTTTTTCCTCGGCGGCGCAAAACCGCTCGACCGCGATCTCGCCCAGTCTGTCATCGAAAACCAAGTAGCCAAGCCGATGAACATTTCGGTGGACGAAGCATGCCGCCTCGCCATCAGCCGCGCTTTCGAGTTGGTCGCTGATCTAATCGCCGCCGCAGCGAAGGATTTGAAACAGGATCTCTCGAAGCACACGCTTTTCGCGTACGGCGGCAACGGAAGCCTCTTCGCCTGCGGCGTAGCAGAAAAAGCAGGAATCAAAAACGTGCAACTCTTCGCGCTCGGCCCAGTCTTCAGCGCATTCGGCTCGTCAGTCTCCGATATTTGCCACGTCTACGAACGCGGCCTCGCGCACATCGCAATCTCCGATGGAAATGTCGCCAGTTTGCAGACAATCCTCCACGAAATAAAAGCCGAAGGCACAAAAGATTTGCTGGGCGAAGGAATCAAACCAGAAGGCCTCACATACGAGATTGAAATCGAAGCCTCAGGAAGCAAGGGCAATTCGATCGCAATTCCCTGCTCGGAATCGATTCTCGCCAATCCGAAAACATTGCGAGACGCACTCGCATCAGCATCAGGAAGCGCAGCGAACATCAGCGCAAAAGACATCTCCCTCGAATTGATGCGAGTACGCGTAAAGAAGCCAATGTCAAAACCCCACATAGCAGAGCGCGCGCTGAAATCTGAAGACTCGTCTCACGCGAAGACTGGAACGCGAAAGATTCTCTCGGGCAGCGGCAGCGGCGACGCGCAAGTCTATCGCTGGGAATCACTTGCGCCCGGCAATCGCGTTGTTGGCCCGGCGATTCTTGAGGGAATCAACACAACTTATTTTGTTCCTGAAGGTTGGACGATTTTTGTGGATCGGTTTGGCAACGGCGAGCTGACCAAGCGGTGAAGAAAAGCGATTCTTCAAGGGTCGTTTTACCGCCGATTAGAATTTTATATCTTATTGACTCTGCGAGGCTTGCGCGGACTTTTAATCGCGCTACCGTAGATTAAAAATGGTCCAAAAACTGCAACCTCCGGCGAGAGGAGATCGCACATGTCTTTAGATGCTAAAAACCGGCTTCGCGTCACTGAGTATCTTGACCTGGATCTTGACCGCGAGCAGTGGGTGTGTAACCGCTGCGGGCACGTGATCGGGCCGGCGCGCGAAAACTACAAGCGCGGGTGCCTGCTGTACGATCGCGACCCGCGGGAGATTCATCCGCCGCTAGTTCCTGGCTCTTTCAGTTTTTCTCCTGATCCTCTCTGGGTGCGCATCGTAGAATTCTATTGTCCCCGTTGCGGGACGCAAGTGGAGACCGAATATCTGCCTCCGGGGCATCCGATCACGCATGACATCGAAATTGATTTGGATAGTTTGAAGGAACGCTTGCGCAACGGTGAGTTTGTGATTCGCGAGCAGAGGATTGAGGTAGCCGAATGAACTCGATTGATATCGACGTCGGCGGGACCTTCACCGATCTCGTCCTCAATTTCGAGGGCAAGGCGCTGATCAAAAAGACGCCTACGACTCCTTACGATCTTTCCGTGTGTTTTTCGCGCGTGATCGAAGAAGGTGCAGGAGCTTTGGGTTTGAAGATCGAGCAGCTTCTTCCGGCGATCGACATGATCCGCTATTCGACAACGATTGCGATGAATCGCCTGATCGAGAAGAAGGGGCCGCGCCTCGGGTTGATCACGACAGAAGGGCACGAGGACGTGGTTCTGATTGGGCGCGGCGCGCAGTGGATTGACGGGACGCGGGTGCAGGAACGCCGCAACCTTGCGATCCAGAAAAAACCAGAGCCGCTCATACCTCGGGACATGATCGTGGGCGTGAAGGAGCGAGTGGATTCACGCGGCAAAATCATCCGGCCGCTCGACGAGAATGACGTTCGCGAAAAGGTTCGCTATCTCGTGAGCCGAGGGGCGCGCGGGTTTGTTGTTTCCCTGCTTTGGGGTTTCCTCAATTCCGCCAACGAGCGGCGTGTGAAAGAAATCATTCGCGACGAATATAAAGAATTTCACATCGGGTATTTGCCTGTGGTGCTGGCGGGACAGGTGGTCGGCAAACTTGGTGAATACGAACGGACGCTTGCGGCAATCCTCGACGCGTATTTGCAGCGGTCGATGCAGATCGAGCTTTCCGCAATGTGGGACAAGCTGCGCGAGCGAGGCTACAAGAAACCCCTCCTGATGATTCAGAGCTCAGGCGGAATCGCGGAAGTTTTTCGCACAACCGCTTGCCGCACATTTAACAGCGGGCCGGTGTCCGGGTTGATGGGTGCGCATCACGTGGCGAAGTCGCTTGGCTACCAGAACGTGGTGATGACGGACATGGGCGGCACGAGTTTCGACGTCGGTCTCGTGGTGAAAGACAGCGTGCGCAGCTACGACTTCCGCCCCATCATCGATCGCTGGATGGTGGGCATCACGATGATCAAGACGCTTTCGGTGGGCGCCGGCGGCGGATCGATCGCGTCGATCAATCCCCTTTTGCAGAATCAACTCCAAGTGGGTCCGCGGAGCGCCGGCTCGATGCCGGGTCCTGCGTGCTTCAGCCTCGGCGGGACGGAGCCGACTGTTACCGATGCCGACGTCGTGCTCGGTTACATCAATCCGGCATATTACTCGGGCGGACGGATGAAGCTCGACAAGAATCGCGCAATCGCCGCCGTTCGCGACAAAATTGCGAAGCCTTTTGGCATTTCGGTGGAAGAAGCTGCGATGCTGATCCGCAAGATCGTCAACGGCAATATGGCATCCGCGATCATGAAGGAAGTTCATCTGCGCGGGTATAGTCCTGAGGATTTTATTTTATTTGTTGGTGGCGGAGCCGGTGCGACGCATGCCGAAGGCTATAAGGCCGACATCAAGAAGGCTGTGACCTTTCCATTTTCGCCGGTGTTCTGCGCATTTGGGTCTTCCACGATGGACATCATGCATGTGTATGAAGTGTCGAAGAAGCTGACGCTGATGTCGCCGGGCACGCAGGAGCTGACGCAGGAATTTGCCGTGTTCAACCGCACGGTGGAAGAACTGCTCGAACAGGGGCGCAAGGATTTGGTGGCGGACGGGCTGGATCCGAGCACGGCGTCGTTTGTGCTCGAGCTCGATATGCTTTACGGCGGGCAATTCCACGTGAAGCGGGCGCTTTCTCCGCGTCTGGCGCTCCACTCGACCGAGGACGTTGCCGCAATTTGCGAGGCGTTCAAAAAAGAGTTCAGCGAGGCGTTCAGCCCGTTTGTGGTGAATCCCGAGGGCGGGGTTTTCGTCGATAGTTTCATTCTGAAAGCAATCGTTCCGGTGCAGCAGATCAATCTGCCGAAGATGCCGCTCGAAGGCCACGATCCATCGGGCGCGCGAAAAGGCGAACGGCCGGCATATTGGGCGGGCACGAAGGATTTTCGTCCTACGCCGATTTACGCGTACGAATCCCTGAAGCCGGGAAACCGGCTGGAGGGTCCGGCGATTCTCGAAGGCGAATACACCACTGTTGTGGTGCCGCCTGCGATGACCTTTTCGATTGATGAGCGAGGCCTCGGCATTCTGGAAGGCTGAGCCCGCGGAAATTTAGAAGAAGGCTGGAAGGAGATCTATGCCGATTCCGAGTACGGCTGAGAAGCTTGCATGGCTGAAACCGGCGCCCGCCACCGCCTTTGAGAAAGAATGCGCCGCGAAAGTGCAGGCCGGCGACTATGAAATCGGCGTGCAGATCACTAACGATATCCTTGACGAAGCGATGGAAGTATTCGTTCGGTCATCGCGCAGTTATTTCGGCGTGTCCGGCGATTCGATGGTCGCTATCTTTACCGCGAACGGCGACCTGGTGAACGCATCGTGCGGAACATATCTCCACGCGATCATCCAGCCGATCGTGATCAAATTTATTCAGAAGTATTACGCGGAAAACCCCGGAGTGCGCGAAGGAGACATCTGGTACACGAACGATGCGCTATACGGCGGCATTCACAACCCCGATCAGGTGGCGCTCATGCCGATTTTTCACAAGGGCAGGCTCTTGGCCTGGGCGTCAGCCGCTTTGCATACCACCGAAACCGGAGCCATTGAGCCGGGCGGCATGCCCGTGAGTGCGAAATCGAGATTTGACGAGGGCCTGAACATGCCGCCGATTAAAATCGGCGAGAATTTCGAGCTTCGTAATGATTTTCTCGAGTTCTACACGGTCTACGGGCTGCGCGCGCCCGCGATGTTTATCTCCGATCTGCGCGCGCGCTGTACGACTGCCGACCGAGTGCGAGTGCGATTGCTCGAACTTGCCGAGAAGCGCGGCGGCGAATTCGTGGTGGGGCTGTTGCGCAAAATGTCAGACACCGCGGAAGCCGGCGCACGGCGGAAAATCAAAGCGTTGCCTGACGGCAAGTTTCGCACGGTTGTCTTCAATGACGCGATCGGCTGGACTCCCGCGCTGGTCCGGGCCTGCTACCTGACGCTAGTCAAGAAGGGCGAGACGCTGACGTTTGATTTCGAAGGAACGTCGCCTGAAAATCCGTCGTCGTACAACGTGCATCCGCAAGCCGTGGTGGGCCACATCGCAAATTTCATGTACGAGTATGTGTTTCACGATTTGCCGATTTGCAGCTCCACGTTTGCGCCGATCGATTTCGCTTTCCCGGAAGGAATTATTTTGAATCCGGGACGAATGGCGGCAACGAGCTGTTGCGTGTATATCGGCATGCAGTGCCGCTGCGCCACTCACAATAGTTTCGCGAAGATGACATTTTCAAGCGCAGGGCTTTGGCGGCAAGTGGCGGCTTCTCCCGGGAGCCAGCACACGGCGCAGATTTGCGCGGGGCACTCGCAATGGAATCTGGCTGTGTCGGATGTGTTGTCGTTTTCGCTGAACACGCAGGGCCAAGGCGGACGCGCGGCGAACGACGGAATGGATGCCTATGGTTTTGCATGGTGTGCTTTCGGGCGCGCGCCGGATTCCGAGCAGGTAGAGAGCGAGTTGCCTGTCACTGTGACGCTTTCACAACACTGGAAGGATTCGTCGGGACACGGGAGGCATCGCGGCGGATCGGGCGGGGTGCAGCAGTGGATGATCCACAAGGTGCCAAATCTTGTGTCGCTGTGCATGGGCAATGGAAGCAAAGTGCCGCTGGGGCAGCCGCTCTTCGGCGGATACGCGTCTGCGCCCATTCCCGGCATCAGCGTTCGCAAAGCTGATCTGCTGAAGCAGATGAAAGAAGGGAACGCGAAACTTTCGATGGATAGCCGCGATATTCTCGAGAACAAGACTGTGCACGGCGACTGGACGTTTGAATTGATCGCGCGGACGCCGAAGCTTTACGACGAGGGCGATCTGCTGTTCGGCTTCAGCGGAGGCGGACCCGGTTACGGCGATCCGCTCGAACGCGATCCCGCCGAAGTACTCGAGGATCTAAAGAAGAAAATCGTTTCCGAATGGACGGCACGCAACATTTATCACATCGCGTATGATCCGGGGCGCAACAAGCTCGACGCGGAAAAAACAAAACGGCTACGAGAGAACGAGCGCAAGAGCCGATTGGCGCGCGGGAAGAGCTTCGATGAGTTCGAGAAGGAGTGGAGCAAGCTGAGCCCACCGCAGGATATTTTACAGTTTTACGGGCGATGGCCGGATGCAAAATCCCTCGGGCCGATTTTCAGGCAGTAGCCGACTCGCGAAATCGAGAGTGTTTGCGGGCCTTGTTTTTGCCACTTAAGAACGACAGGTCCACATGTGAACGCACAACTCACTCCGCGGCAAATGATGAAAGGCCTGCTGCAAGGAAATCCGCAGGAGCGCCCGCTGATTGTGCCTATCGTATTTGCTCTGGGCGCGAAAATTGAAAACCTTTCGTTTCGAGCGTATCTCGACAATCCGACGAAAATCTCGAATGCCCTCCGGCAGATTCGCACGCAATTGAGAACGGATGGCGTAGCGTGCTATTTCGATCCGCTTCTCGAAGCGGAAGCGCTTGGCGGCGCGCCGCATTGGGACGAGACGAATCAGACGCGCAGCCTTCGGTGGCCCGTGTCTGCGCAGAAGGGAGAATTGCCGGCACGCTTGCGATCTCCCGAAGAGGCTGCGAATAGTCAGCGTGTGAGAGCTGCCGTGGAGGTGATTCGGCGCCTAAATTCTCTGCTGCGCGACGAACCGTTACTTATGGCGGGCGTATCGGGGCCATTCACGCTTGCTGCCCGGCTTACCGGGATCGATCCTGATGCGATGCGTCAAGGGCAAGAGCCGTCTGAACCTGCGCTGGAACTTGCTGCGGCTGCGATCACAAAGATTGCGTCTGCTTTCGTCGAGGCGGGCGCGAATTTGATTTTCATTTACGAGGAGGTTCTGCCATCCCTGTCACCGGACAAATGTCAGAATTGGGCATCGCTGCTTTCGCCACTGTTCAACATCGTTCGCTTTTATGAGGCACTGCCTGTGCTGCAAATTTCGAGCGGGTCAGCGACGGTGGAAAATGTCGAAGTGATGTTGGAGCAACCTTGGGATGCGGTTCTCTGTTCGGCATCTGAAGAATTCATCGCACGCGCACGCGGGCGTGATGAGAATCTCATGTTGGGCTGCTCCGTGCCGCTTGAGGCTCTGGAAACGAGCGAGTGTGGCAAGGCGCGATCTCCAAAACTTTCAGGTATCAAGCCATCTTTGGTGACGACTGATGGAGACGCGCCGGCGACGACCGATTTGAAACGTCTGATGAGTATTTTTGATGCGATTGCTCGCCCTACCTAGTCCGTTGGTGCCACGTTTGCGGCGTGAGGGGCACGTATTAGAATTGGAGTGATGCACATTCTGCGATGCCGAGGCCAATCGTGAGTGACGCTGGTCGTGCGACCGGTGCTTTGGAGACATCGAGGAGCGGGGTAAGACATGTGCGGCTTCGCACTTCCGGTGCTTCCGTCGAGCGCCTTCCGGACGGCTCGCTGTTGGTGCGCTCCGATGAGCCTCTTGGCGCGTATCCGAAAGTTCTCACCGATCGCGTTGCTGAATGGGCGGAAATCGCGCCGGATCGGATTTGCGCGGCCAAGCGCGATCGAGATGGCGGCTGGCGAACGCTTACATATTCGCGGGTTTTTGCGGCGGTGCGGAGTATCGCGCAAGCGCTGATCGATCGTGGGCTGAGCGCCGAGCGGCCCGTGGCAATACTTTCTGAAAATGACCTCGATCATTTGCTGCTGATGCTCGCTGGGCAACACGCGGGGGTTCCCACCGCGCATATTTCTCCGGTGTATTCGCTGGTGTCGAAGGATCTTGCGCAGCTGCGGCATTGTCTCGGACTGCTCACGCCTGGAATGGTGTTCGTGTCGAACGGAGAACAATACCGGCGCGCGATTGAAGTTGCGTTGAGCGATGAAGTGGAGCTTGTCGTTGCGTCATCCGCACCGGAATTTCGCAAAGCGACACGATTCGCGGGGCTTCTTGCAACGAATCCGACGAACGCGCTTGCGGCGGCGCACGAGCGAATCGATCCGGACAGTCCCGCGAAATTTCTTTTTACGTCCGGCTCGACGGGAATGCCGAAGGCGGTGATCAACACGCATCGGATGATTTGTTGCAATCAGCAGATGATCGCGCAGGTGTTCGGCTTTCTGCAGGACGAGCCGCCGGTGCTGGTCGACTGGCTGCCGTGGAACCACACGTTTGGCGGAAATCACAACATTGGCATTGCGCTCTACAATGGCGGCAGCTTTTACATTGACGAAGGCAAGCCCGGGCCGGGATTTATTTCTGAGACGATCCGGAATCTGCGGGAGATTACGCCGACGGTTTATTTCAACGTGCCCAAGGGCTATGAGGATTTGCTGCCTGCGCTGCGCGTGGATCGCGAGCTTCGCGAGAACTTTTTCAGCCGGCTGAAGCTGCTGTTTTATGCGGGTGCCGGACTTTCGCAGCCGGTGTGGGACGCGTACCGAGAGTTGGCGCGGGAAACCTGCGGCGAGCGCGTGGTGATGGTGACGGGGCTTGGTTCGACAGAGACGGCGCCGATGGCGATTCAGACGACCTGGGAAACGGATCGGGCGGGAGTGATCGGGATTCCGATTCCTGGCGTGGAAGCAAAACTGGTGCCGCAAGCGGGCAAATTGGAAGCGCGCGTGCGTGGGCCAAATATTACGCCAGGATACTGGCGGCAGCCGGAGCTTACGCGGAAAGCTTTCGACGAAGAGGGGTTTTATAAATTTGGCGATGCGGTGCGGTTTGTTGACGCCGCGGATGTGAATAAGGGTTTTCTTTTCGATGGTCGTTTTTCAGAGGATTTCAAGCTGGCGACTGGGACTTGGGTGAGCGTGGGACCGCTGCGCGCGCGGATTTTGAGTTTTTTTGCGCCGTTCGTGCGTGATGTGGTGATCACCGGGCACGACCGCGATGATGTGGGGATGATGATTTTCGCGGATGTTGAAGCTTGTTGTGCGTTGTGTTCTGCCGGCTCGTTGCGCTCGGGGGCGGGCTTGGCTGCGTCGGATATTTTGCGGCATGAGGCGGTGCGCGGGCGGTTTCGCGATTTGTTGGCGGCGTTCGCGGCGGAGGCGACAGGGAGTTCGAATCGAGTGAGCCGTGCGATACTTCTTGAGGAGGCGCCCTCGCTGGACGCGCGCGAAATTACGGACAAGGGATCGTTGAATCAACGCGCGGTGCTTGAACATCGGGCGGGGCTTGTTGAGGAATTATATGGCTCGCGGGATTCCGATATAATTTTTCGGCTTGAGGGAAAAAATGATGGCAAGAGATAGGGGCGGGCTTTTCATCGCGTATGACGATGTGTGGCTGCTCGATGGGGTGCGGACGCCGTTCGTGGATTACAACGGGCCGCTGGGATTGGTGTCGCCGACCGACCTTGGCATCAAGGCAGCGCGGGCGGTATTTGAACGCGCGAAAGTCTCGCCCGGCGACGTGGGCTCGCTGATAGCCGGATGCGTGGCGCAGGCTAGTTTTGATGCTTACTTGCTGCCTCGGCATATTGGGCTCTATTCGGGCGTGCCGATTGATCGGCCGGCGATTCTGGTCCAGCGTGTTTGCGGCACCGGAATGGAAGCAATTGGGCAGGCTGCAGACGCGATCACTTTGAAGAAGATTGATCTGGGGCTGTGCGTAGGGGCGGAATCGATGAGCCGGAATCCTATTGCGGCGTATACGCATCGGGGCGGATTCAAGATGGGGCAGGTGGAGTTCAAGGATTTTCTGTGGGAGGCGCTGCTTGATCCGGCGGCTGATGTAACGATGGGCGATACGGCAGAGAGAACTGCGCGCGAATATAAAATTACGCGGGAGGAAGTGGATCGTTTCGCGGAACTGAGTTTTTCGCGCGCTGTGGCGGCGCAGAAGGCTTGCTTTTTGTCGGGCGAGATTGTTCCGATTGTGAGCGAAGAGTTTCGGCTCGAAGGCTATAAGTCGCGCGGCATCCAGCTGCCCCGGGGTGTCGACAAACTTGCGGCGGATACGCATATTCGTCCGTCTACCTACGAGGCGCTGGCAAAAATTCGGCCGGCGTTTGGCGGGGTGCAGACGGGCGGGAACAGTTCGGCGATTGTTGATGGCGCGGCCGCGGCGCTGATTGCTTCGGCAGACTATGCCAAGTCTCGAGGTGTCAAGCCGCTCGCTCGTGTCGCGGCTGTTGCGACCGTGGGCGTTCCGCCGGAAATTATGGCGATTGGTCCGGCGCCGGCAATTCGAAAGCTTCTCGATGGCGTTGGACTTGCACTCGACGCCGTCGATCGTTTTGAAATCAACGAGGCTTTTGCCGCGCAGGTGATGGGCGTGGAACGCGAGCTGAAGCTTGATCGCAACAAGCTCAACGTGAACGGCGGGGCGATTGCGATTGGCCATCCGTTAGCCGCGACGGGTGTACGCCTTGCGATCACTCTAGCGCGTGAGTTGCAACGTTCGCAGAAGAGATATGGGGTTGCGTCGGCGTGCATCGGAGGCGGCCAAGGCATCGCGGTGCTTCTCGAAAATCCAAATTAGAAAAGCAATGCGCGACAACACTGGTGGTGGAAATCAGTGGCCGAGATAAATTTCGAAAGGCGCCCAATAAAACGGCTTCTGATACACCGTGCCGGAATGTAGAAGTTTGAGCTTGGCGTGATGCAGGGCGGCGTCCGGGGCTGAGCCTTTCTGAATTTCAGCGTAGAGATCATCCATCAATTCTGGCGTGGAATTGTCGTTCACTTCCCACAACGCAGCAATCACGCTGTGCGCACCCGCGCGCAAGAATGCCCATGTGAGTCCGACGAGTCCTTCGCCCGAGTAGGTACGCTCGCCCGCGCCATGACACGCGGAGATCGTCACGAGATTCGCGTGCAACGGCTGCGTGACGATATCGCGCGCATACAGTTTGTAGGAATCACCTTGCTTCGAAAGAATCACCGCCGAATCAAGCGGGCTCGCGCGGCTGGCAGTCCCGTGGGCCACGAAATGAATGAACGAATATTGCGCCGGCTTACTCTCGAGATAAGCGCTTGCTGTAGCCTGCTGTCGCGAAAGTACAGTTCGCTCCGGCGCAGCGAAATATCGCTCCACATCCGTCATCTCGGCGCCCGCTTGCGGCAAATCCGGAAACTCCGCACTGGGCGAGATCGGATTGCCCACAAGCAGGAGTTTCTTTCCTTTGGTCACGGGTTGGCTCGCAGACGCCGCCAGCAAAACAAGCGAATTCGCATATGCGACAACGGCATCCTCGATCCAGTAATGGAGTTGCGGTTTCGGGTTGAGAAGTGTCTCGAAATTCAAGCCGTACAATCCAGCGTCCGGCAGAATAATCACGCGTGAGCCGGGCGCTATCAGCTTCTGCGCCGGAGCGACCAATATGTCGTACAGTTTCTTTCCATCTTCGTTCGAAGTCTCCAATACGTCTCGCGGACCCAACAGGGCTTGTCGATACGCCTTCAGAATCGGTTCAATTTCCGACGTGGCCAGCAACGGAATAAGCGAGACACCCGAACGCGTGATAGCCCACAAATATGAGCGCTTTTCGCCGAGCCAGTAGAATAAGAGAGTGGCGCCAAACCGCTGCGCAATCAATCTCGGCTTAAAGTTGGGAATTGGAAAAGAAACTTTCGAGCCAAGGCCGAGGCCTTCAGCGAGCGTTTGCGCCCGGCTCACTTCGGCAACTTGTAAGGCTGTCTCGGTCTCGCCCTGAGAAATCAGGAATTCAATATATTCCTCGTAAAATGCGATTGCGCTCGTAAGAAAAGATAGGCGTAGTTCTTCTCGGTCGATAGACGAGCGAGCCTTCGCAATCGTCGCAATCGACCGGCGAAACTCCATCTCAGCTTCCTGTAGGCGGTTCTCGCCTACATCAACACTCGCAAGTCGTGCTTCCGCTTCCCACCGAAGTGAGTTACTCGCCTTCGGATCGTTAATAACTGAGTCGAATAGCTCTTTCGCTTTCGCGTAGTTTTGACGTGTTTGTTCGATCCGGCCTTCGATCAAGGGAGCATATGCTGCTAGATAGTGGTCCGGATGGGCTGCCACGAAGAGAAGCAATTCGTCATAGTGTTTTTGTGCTGAAACCACGTTGCCGGTTTCCAAATTCACGAGCGCCAGGTTTTCGGCGCACTCTGCCATAAGAGCTTGATCCGCGAGATTCTTAGCCAGGTCGAATGCACTATTAAACGTGCTTTCCGCCGAATCATAGCGATGTTGGGCCAGGTAGACTCTCCCAACGCTCATTCGCCAATAAATGCGATCGCCTGCCAGCCCGGCATACGAAGCTGACTGCTCAGCTTGCTGATAGAGTGCTGAAGCAGTTTCTAGATCTCCCATTTCGAAGTAGCTCCAGCCCAGATTTCCAAGGGTCTTGGATTCAGAATATTGCGTCTTTAATGTTCTGGATAATTCAAGCGACTCGCGATACCAGTCGATCGCTTCATCATAGTGTTCTTGCCACATCGCGAGATATCCGAGACTACCGAGCGCGTTTGCCTGGACATACGGCATTTTCTTGTCCCGGGCGAAGACAAGGGCTCGATGAAAGGCCGCACCTGCAGCTGCATAGTTCCTGCGATCGAGTTCTAGAGCACCCTCTGAGAGTTCCAAATCGCCGAGCATCCCAGGCTCATACTCGCTTGCGAGTTCCTTCGCTTCGGCGAATGAACTTTCCGCCGTGTCGAATTCTTGCAGGTGGTCGTAGGCGATACCTTGAACCATTTTTCGGCGGACAGCGATGTCTGTCTTCGCAAGGCTTGGAGGAAGGTTGTCCTTCAGCAGATCCAGCGCTTCACCGTCGGAGCCGCGCATCACCATAATTTGTGCTTTCAGGACACTAAACCGCCCCGACCACTCAGGATTCTGCGAATAAGTGTGGCTGAGTTGTTCGACTTGGCGGAGCGCGTCATCTAGCTCCCCATGCTGCATCAATTGACGGATCTGACCGTAGGAAACGTCGGGCGACGGCTCTTTATGACAAGCCGTCGCGAGCGAGAACCAGATGAAGATCAACAGAACTAAGATGGTGGATAGGGCCGACCGTTGCTTATAGCCTGGACAATAGTAATGTTTCCGGAAACCGGACACCCCAAGGCAATTCGCAGCATTGTGACGGTGCGTTTGGAATTCTCGGCAATCACCTCGCCGATGTACACTCTTCCGAATTCGGGAACGTCCAAGGCGTGCCCCACTGGGCTCACCCCAGGACAATTGATTTTCACGTCTTTCACCAGCGAGCACAAGAACACCCCGCACGGATCGACTGGAACCTTTGGCTGTGTTCTGACAAAGGGATCAGCTGCCATTTTGCGGAATCCCTCGTTGCCGTCAAACTTTTTTTTCAACGTTTCAAAGCTTTTGAGGTGAACTAGCAAATCGTCATCGAACTCGAGATTGACCGGGCATCCGCTGATTTTCAGATTTTCGATCTTGCTTCCGAGGAGGGTGATTTGGGGCTCTTTTTCTTCTGGTTTCTCATTCTGCTTTTCGCCCTCTTCTTTCACAAAGTGGTGCGAGGCGAGCCGCGCTACGACGCGGTCCGCGGTAACAACGTCCAAAATGTTCAGATTTTCTACCACCGAAGTGACGAGTGTCGTGTACCTATCTCTTCCATGCTTACTGCCGGCGACATACGTATAAGCTGCCGAAAAAGAAGCGTATTCCCGGAAGCGAAAATTCTCGACGCGGGCGTGCCCAATACCTCCAGTTGTGGGAAGCGACATCCCGGCTTGCACTTCGATTTGGTGATCGAATGGATGGGTGATGTGGCCGCTTAGCGCGTGACCATGGCCGTTGAAAATATAGATTCTTTGAACGGTTTCGTTCAGCATTGGCGCTGCCTCCTGCGTCAACAAAGATAGGGTTACTTGGTGTAGTCGAGAGAGAACCGGTAATTGGCGGCGCCTATCTTATCCGCATCGGGCTTTCCTTGCGAGTCCAATCCTCGCACGACGAGGACGTGCTTTCCCGATGCCAGGCGTCCGGCGGGAATCAATAATTGAACGGTTCGTTTCGCTTCGTCTGCGGAGATGTTAAGGGACAATTCGGGCGTTCCAGATTCGCTTTGAAACTCGCAAACATAAGATGCGTAGCCGGCGTTTGGCGGGATGTCCACAAAAAAGCTGAACGGCTTGCCAGCCGGGACCGAAATCGCGAGCGGAGCGCCGCCACGCGAATTCTCGGCGATAAGCGAAAACGATGGCAGGGTTTGTGCCGTCTCGGATTGCGATACAGCGTTTTTCAAATGCGGGATCGTCACCGTGTTCTGGTATCCGGCTACAAGGAGCAATAATGCAAGCGCCGGAACCGCGAACGTCGGCCGCAGCAGCGCACTCCACCAGCCGCCAGAACGAGCGGGCTGATGCTTGGCTCCCAACTCGGTGACGGAGGGTGGAATCAACACATCTCGCGCATTATCAATGAAGACTGCGCCCGTTCGAATGTCTTGCGCACATTCCGCACATCCAAAATAGTGATCCTCATACTGGTCGCGCAGTTCCGCGCTCAACTCACCCAGGAGGTATTTCTCAGCCGCTTTAAGCCGAATGGCTTCGTCGTGGTTCATTATTTGCATACTCCCTATAGTGACCGGGGAGGGTAAATCGTTTCACACGTGTTTCGATTGTCCGGCACCGGCCTGCTTGCCATGCTCCGCTTGCTCATAAAGCGTTCGAAAACTCTGCTTCGCACGGTGCAAAAGGACCCGCAAATAGTCGCGATCAACTCCGAAATCATTGCAAATCTCGTCTTTATTCTTCTCCTCGAAGAATAGGGCTCGCAGCAAGCGCCGATCCTTTTCGGAAAGCATTGAAAGTGCGTGCCTTACCTGCTCGCGGGTCTGTTTCGCCACAAGCATTCCATCCAGATCGATGCTGGTGTCCGGCGGATCCAACGGATTCTCATCCTGCGGCGACACAGAGCGAGCCGAGCTGCGATAATGCTCCTGTAACACATTGTTACATATGGAGTTAACAAAGGATCCGAGTCCCTCCGCGCTCCTCACGCCGCCAGTCCGCACCGCTTTCAGGACGCGTACAAATGTCTCCTGCCGAATGTCATCTACGGATTGGGAAGAGCGAAGGCGAGAACGCAGCTTGATTCGCAGCAGCTGACCAAAATAGTCGACAAAGTGCTGCTCCGTCGGGAAGTCCCCGCCCCGAAGCCGCTGAAGATAGGACTCGTCGAACGAGAAGAATTCCACATACCCCTCAAGTGGACAGGGAGTATAACCCCCTTAAGAATCAAGCGCAACGACGCGCCCGCTCAGGAACTACTGAAAGGCCCGCAGGACTATCACTTATTTCGCTCCGCGTAGAAATCTTGTCCCAAAGTGAAACGATTTCCTCCCCGGCTTCACTACTCAGCAGCGATGGTGACGCGCTGACAATGCAGCCTCAAACTCTTATTCTGCAGAACAGTATTTCTAAAGCTCCTCATGCCCCCGGCGCATCCCGGGACGTCCCTACCCCGAACGAACCGGGATGCGCTTCCCCCCATCGCGATGAAAACGACCTGAGGAGAGTTACCGATATGAGGGATCTGATCGAGACCGCATTCGTACAAATCGAAAACGTGGGCTGCAACTCCACTCCATGGGAAGCGAGGGCCTCGTTGGCGCCAAACAGCGCTTTGGGAACCCAAACGCTGCACGCACGGTCAGTGGAATTGGTGGCTCAGCCCGGCAAAATTCGCGAATTGGGGAGTTGTGTCCGGGGCGCGTTGATTGAATACCTAAAAAAGCAACGAGGATTCGCGGGCGTGATCGTTTTGAGTTCCGTGAAAGAACCTCGCCTCATTCTGGTGATGAGTTTCTGGAAGGCGGAGAAAGACGCTGGAAATCGGTGGGAGTCCTCGGCGGCTGTTTTGAAGATGGTCACGCCGTTGATCGACGTGTGCACGAGGGTTCAAACCTATCAGGCGGCGATGCCCGGCTTTCCGGATGCGCCATTGCCGATAGCGACGCCGGTTTGCTAGTCGGGACAGAAATGCAATCGCAACGCACAGCCAGACCAGACTTTCAGCATCATCAAATACCACGGGGATAATGAGGGCCATGAAGGAAGATTCCGGCGAAACAAGTAAGGCAACTGAAGGAACCGAACCATCCGCTAGCAAGTGGATCCGCTGCGACACGCCGCACTGTGGAAATCCGGCAGCCGGTTTGCTCGCGCTGAGATTTTATTGCGTTGGTCACTTCATATCGCACTGTTACGAATACCTTGAACGCTGCAATTGCAATCCGCTTCATGACGCGGATGTTGTCACTTCGTTTTCCGTGGATCGTTTCCTGCAGCAGTGCGTAGCACAGGCGGCGGAACTGGTGCGCCCGATTCGCGGGTTTGACAATCTTGACCGCGCGCGGCTCTTCGATATCTTTCTGTGGGCTTCGGATCTCATTGCGAAGCGCAACGTGTTCAAAGAGGAGAGCGTTTCAAGCGCGGGCGTCCGTGCTTATTCCGCCGAGCTATCCAAGAAGATGGGCGCGGATTAAACGGCTGACTTTCACTGTGAGGCCGCGCGAGCGGACGGCGTTCAATTCGATTACAGCTTCTTGACCTGTCGAATCGCTTTCTCAAGCGACTGCCGGCTTCGAAAAAAATCACTCCAGGGATCAGCCTTTCTCGCGCGCTCCGCAAAGTTGCCGATATTAAACTTCGACGGGATCAAGGAGGGCTTTACCTCCGTCCAGGCGAGCGGGGTTGATACGGGAGCTTTGGGCTTTCGGCGGACTGAGTAAGGCGTCACCACGGTTTGCCCGAATCCATTTCGAAATGGATCGAGGTAGACGCGTCCTTTCCGCCCTGCGATCGAATGCTCCGTCGTGAGTTCTTTGGGATGAGCGGCGGCTAGCCTTGCGACAAATTCCTGAGCAAAAGAACGCACGACGTCGACATCAGGGCCGAGGCGAAGTGGCACGAAGACGTGGATGCCGCGGCTGCCTGAAGTTTTTGCAAAGGATTCGAGCTTTAGGGTATCGAGCCCTTCTTTCACGTAGAGCGCAGCGCGCGCCGCATCCGACAATTCGCTGGAATCTGGGTCGAGATCGAAGCAGATCCAGTCTGGCTGCCGCGGCGACGCGGCCCGCCCGCCCATCGCGTGAATAGCGATGCAGCCAAGATTCACAAGCGCCAGTTGCGTCTCGAGAGTTCCACCCACCACGTAATTCGTGAAGGGCCGCTTACTCTCCTCGTTCTTGATTCGCTTCGTGGGAGTACTTGCCGGCATGCCCTTCGGCATTTCTTTTTGGTAAAAACACTGGCCCGCCATTCCGTCCGGGCATCGCTCGAGGGTGAGCAAGCGGTCTTTCACATACGGCTCGAGTTTTGGAAATATCGATGCGTAAAATTCAGCCAGATCGCCTTTGGTGTAGCCGTCTTCGGGCCAGAAGACTTTGTCGGGATGGGAAATATTCACCGGGAGATCTTTTGTGGCGGTGGTGGCGGCTTTCGCCCGCTTGGTGGCTGTTGTTTTCATTTTTGTGGCTCCGGCAACAAGACTTCTGTGGGCTTCTTGTCATCGCGCAAGCCTAGAAATACCGGCTGGCGCAATTTCATGTCGGCCGTCCATTCTTGAAATGAGATTTGCGCGACGAGTTTTGGCTGAGTGTAGGTGACGTCGCGCTCGCGCGGTGGATCGACGAACGGCGGCCTCTGACTTTCCAGGGCCTTGAACTTTTTTGCCAGGGAAGCAAGTAAATCCTCATCGAATCCGGTTCCCACTTTGCCCACATAATGTAATTTTCCGCCCTGATAAGCGCCGAGCAGCAGAGCACCAAAATGTTTGCGAGCGCCGGCGGCCTTTGTAAATCCGCCGATGATGAACTCATCTTCCTGGTGAACTTTTACCTTTAGCCAGCTCGTGGAGCGGCCTTCGTAGTATGGCGACGACGCATCTTTCGCAACCAAGCCTTCATAATTGCGTTTTTTCGCGTCACGGTAAGCCTCCAAGCCATTGGCGGCGAGGCGGCGCGACGGAATCAAGACGCCGGGTTTGCCGAGTGAATTCTCCATCGCAGTGCGCCGCTCGGAGAGCGGTTGCCGCCGCAGATCTTTTCCCTTCTGGTACAGGCAATCGAAGACCGCGTAAACGGCTTCGCCCTTCCCTTGCTGCAATAATTGAAAGCGCGAAACATTCTTGCGATCAAACACGACGAGCTCGCCATCTAACAGCAGTGTCGCAGGTTTCAGCGCGCGGATTGCGTCGACTATTTCCGGAAAGCCCTTCGTTCGGTCGATGTCATTTCGCGAGAGCAGCGTGACATTTTTGCCTTCCTTATAGGCGAGGATGCGAATGCCGTCATACTTTTCCTCGTAAATCCACCCGCGCCGATCAAACGGCTCGCTCACCAGTGTCGCCAGCATGGGTTTGACGCGAAACGGGATTCGATCGCTCATGGGGGATGGCGGCTCCTTGAAATTTCAACACGAACAAAATCGACCAAGATATTTCTTGATAATCTATGCTCGCCGCTTGCGGGGAGCTGCTGGAAGCGCTGGCTTCGCGCGTTTGGAAGTTGTCTTTCGTGGGCTTGTCTCAGGAGCCGGATCGCCCGTGGCCGCGAGTTCCACGTTGCCGCCGTTGTCGCGCGCAATTCCCGCGAGGAAACGTCTGCTGACCGCCGACCTCGGCTGTGTTTCAGTGATGTCTTCCGTCGATGCGTATTGATCGCGGTGTTTGATAAGCAGCCATGAAGGCTTGCTGCCGCTGCCGAAACCGCGCGTCCGAACCAGAACCCACGATCCTTTCAACTTTTTCCCGTGAAGCGTGAATTTCAGGTCGCCTTTTTCCAGTGCCGCTTGCGGATCAGGCTGCTCGGGTTCCCAGGTTCCCTTGTCCCAAACCATCACCGTTCCCCCGCCGTATTCTCCCGCGGGTATCACACCTTCAAAATTTGCATACTCGATCGGATGATCCTCCACCTGCATCGCCAGCCGTTTCACCGAAGGATCGAGCGAAGGACCTTTCGGAACAGCCCAGGAGAGCAGCGTCCCATTCCACTCCAATCGGAAGTCATAGTGGAGTTGCGTAGCGCGGTGCTTCTGCACAACGAAAATTCGCGAAGGGGCACCTTTTCCGTCTTTGCCGCCAGCCGGCTCCGGAGTCACTCCGAACCGCCGCTTCTTGCGATACTCGTTCAGGCTCATGTGTTAACAATCCTCGCAAATCATGCTTAACAATTCGCACTATCCGCTGAATCAAGTCAATCAGATTCTCTCCGCTACAGGGGATGCCCGGGACAAGTACAGCGAAAGCCTCATAGAAGCAACCGCTAACGCCGGGCACCATTTTGAAACCCCTGGTCGCAATTAACCGTCACTTCAATAGGAAACATCCGAGCCACTTTATACGCTTTTTTATCAAACAAAATGAGCAGCGCACGTTCGTGATTTCGGTTTATTCTGACACTTAGAAACCTTAGAAACCAATGATGATCCATAAGACCATCGAATTCGCCAAACCAGCCCATGAAGTTTTCCACTGGCTGCATCACCTCGGCGGTCCCGGTCTGATCGTCCTGGGCCTGATTGACAACTCAGTGGTTCCAGTGCCCGGCAGCATGGACGCGCTGACCATCATCCTCGCGGCGAACCAGCGCAAACTGTGGCCTTACTACGCGCTCATGGCCACGATCGGCTCTGTCATCGGCGGCTACATCACCTACCGCATCGCATTTCGCCAGGGCAAGGGCGCGATGGAACGCAAATTTTCCCGCAAGCGAATGGACAAAGTAACGAAGACATTCGAAAAGTGGGGTTTTGGTGCAGTTCTGATTCCAGCGATGCTTCCGCCGCCGGCGCCCATGGTCCCGTTTCTCATCGCGGCGGGCGCCATGCAATACTCCCGCAATAAATTCCTGGCTGCGCTTGCGGTCGGCCGAGGGATCCGATTTACGATCCTCGCATGCTTAAGCGCTTTTTACGGCCGGCTAATTCTTACCATCATCACCAATCATGCAAAACCGATCTTGATAACGTTTATCGTTGTGGCGGTGTCCCTGGGTCTTTATATTCTCTATCACTACAGGAAGAGCCTGCATTTTAAGAAAAGCAAAGCCCGCCACGCGGCATAACTTTCGCTGCGCCCCTTACAGCCCCTTCCAAGCTACGAATGCCGCTCCCATCAACGGGCATTTTTCGTTCAACACGATCACCACCGGGATCTGCTCCAAATAGGTCCCCATCTTTTCCTTATCTTTCACGGCTGCCGCAAACCGCCCATTCGTCATCTTCGGCAAGATCTTTACGGCGATCCCGCCCGCCACGAAAATCCCCCCGCGAGCCATCGCTCGGACCGCCAGATTCCCCGCTTCCGATCCGTAGATATCCACCCATAAATCGAGCGTCGCCGCACACACTGGGCATTCCCCCGAAAGCCCGCGCACCGTGATCGCCGGTGCTGGATCGACTCCGGGTTGGTCGAAGTCATGCCGCACCGACGGATCAAGAAATTCGTGCACGCGCTTGAATCCTCCGCCCGACAAAATGATTTCGGCGCTCACAAACTCTTCGCTCTGCTTCAAGAATTCCCACAGCTTGGCCTGTTGATTTGTGTGTGGCGCAAAATCTGCGTGACCGCTTTCCGTAGCCATTGGCACGTGTTGCGCGCCATCCCAGAAAAGAATCGCTTCGCCCAGTCCTGTCCCGGCTGCAATTACCGCGCGGTTCGCGCTGGGCACGAACACGCCCGGGTGGATTACCTCCAGATCCGGCGGTTCCATCACCCCGATTCCGTACGCCGCAGCCTCCAAATCGTTCAACAAACGCACGCGGCTTATTCCCAAATGCTGCGCCAGCGCGGCCCCGTCCACAATCCACGGAAAATTCGTCGCATGCACGCGATTCTGCACCACGGGCCCCGCGATCCCAAACGATGCCGCTGTCACTTTCCCTTTCGTCTCGTTCAGAAAATCTGTGATTGCTTCTTCAAGGCCCTTGTATTCATGGGTCGCGTAACGTTTGCCAGCAACCGTTGCGAGCTTCCCCGCTCGAATTTCGAATAGACCTAGATTGACTTTCGTTCCACCCAGGTCGCCCGCAAGAATCATCGAGAAAATCCTCCGCCGTGAAAAGCGCTTGGAATGGTCTCTAATTGGGTATGGGAGACCTACAATCTACAATGCTCGCCAGCGGCGTCCATCGCTGGTAATCAAATCATCGGCGGCCTTCGGCCCCTGGCTTCCCCCTGGATAATTGGGGAAGGGCGGCGGAGTGCCCTTTGTCCACGCATCGAGAATCGGATCCACTAGCGACCACGCCGCCTCCACGCTGTCTGCGCGATCGAACAGCGTCGCATCCCCTCGTATGCAGTCATTAATCAAGGTCGCATAAGCATCGCGAGAACCGCCGCCAAACGCCTGCTTATACCGGAAGTCCATTTCCACCGGGCGTATCTGCATGTGTCCGCCCGGAGCTTTCGCGCCAAACGAAAGCGAAATCCCCTCATCCGGCTGAATGTTCAGCACCAGCGAATTCGATTCCACGTTTTCGCCCTGAAAAACCATGTGCGGAGCCTTCTTGAATTCGATCGCCACTTCGGTAGTCGGCCGCGCGAGCCGCTTCCCCGTCCGTAAATAGAAAGGCACGCCGCTCCATCGCCAGTTGTCCACATACAATTTCAACGCAACAAACGTCTCCGTCGCCGAGTTCGGATTCACGCCCGGCTCCTGCCGGTAACCCGGCACCTGTTTTCCGCCCGCTGTCCCCGGCCCGTACTGCCCGCGTATTACCGTTTTCCATATCGATTCCGCGGAAAACGGCCGAATCGATTGCAACACTTTGATCTTCTCGTTTCGCACTGCTGTGGCGTCAAACGTCGCCGGCGCTTCCATCGCCACAAGCGACGTCAATTGCAGCACGTGACTCTGAATCATGTCCCGCAAGGCGCCCGTGTTTTCGTAAAATCCCCCACGCCGTTCGACTCCCAGCGATTCCGCCGCCGTAATCTGAATGTTATCGATGTAGTTGCGGTTCCATAGCGGCTCAAAAATTCCGTTCCCGAACCGGAAGACCAGCATGTTCTGCACGGTCTCCTTGCCCAGGTAATGATCGATCCGATAGACCTGATTCTCGCTGAATACGCTCAGCACCTTCGCGTTCAAATCCTCCGCCGACGCTTTGTCGTGTCCAAACGGCTTCTCGATAATCACGCGCGTCCACGATTTTTCGCTTTTCGGTTTCGCGAGCCCCGCCTTACCGATCTGCTCGATGATCTTCAAATAGACGTCCGGCGGCGTCGCCAGATAAAACAGCCGGTTCCCGTGCAAATCTGCTTCGCGATCGATTTCCTCCAATCGCTGCGACAGCCTCTGAAATGCCGCGGGATCGTCATAGTTGCCGCTGAAATAGTGCAAGTGCTTCACAAATTCATCGAGCTTGTCTTGCCCGCCCGCCCCAGCCGCTCCAGCCCCGCCGTCGCCTCCAGATGTCTTGGGCAAAAACTCACCAGCCTTCTTACGGAAATCGTCGTCGCTCATCTCCGTTCGCGCATATCCGAGCAAGCGAAACCGCGGCGCTAAGCATGCATGCACCGCCAGGTCGTAAAGCGCCGGCAGCAGTTTCCGCCGCGCCAAATCGCCGGACGCGCCGAACATCACGATTACGCACGGGTCATTGGGAACTTCGCAATAATAAGCATCCGTTTGCGGCACATCCGCCGTCTCTGTCGCGCGGGTATTCATGATTTATTCTCCGGAAGCCTCAAATGCGTGGAGAATCGAGTCTATCTTTCTCTCCACATCGTGTCCAGACCGCAAGGGCCGCCACAGTCCTATCGAATGTCCGCAGTCGCGAGGTGGGTCCTATTCGGCGTCGGCTGGAATTCCGCAGGTGAATGCAGTATCTTTGAGGCTGCAACTCTTCGCTACCAGGCTCAGGAGGATTCGTGGCCGACGATAAATGCGCGGACAACGTTCCAGCGCCAGCTCCGCAGCAATCCGCGGGTCACAACGAACGCATCGTGCACTGCGTCAAATTCGGACGCGACCTCCCCGGCCTCGACCGCATCCCCTGGAAGGGCGAAATCGGCAAACGCGTCTACGAGAACGTCTCCAAAGACGCTTGGAAAATGTGGCTCGAGCACTCAAAAATGGTCATGAACGAATACCGCCTGAATCCCCTCGATCCCAATTCGCAGAAAATCATGGAAGAGCAAATGGAGCAGTTTTTCTTCGGCGAAGGCGCCAAACTCCCCGAAGGCTACGTCCCGCAAAGAGGCAAAGGTTAGGGCGCAAGTCTTTCTTGCTGAGCAGAAGGCAACACTTCAAAAAGACCTGGCAGCAAGCAGACGGCGCAGCTGCCATTCCGTAACGCCGGCGTCCCGCCGGCTCTTTTGACTTTTCTCTTTTTCCGTTTTCAACTTACGTAGCAATCTTCCCGCTAGCTGGATGCTCCACCGGCAACCTCGGCAAAAATCGGAACTGCAACCGCGCATGCGCCTCACGCAACGCCGCTTCTACCTCCGCCGCAGAATCCCCCCGCGCAAAAATGAATCCCAAGTAACTCGACCCCTCCGGCCAAGCCGCCACGTAATCATGCAAGCGCGCAGTAATTTGAATCTCCGTCACCCCCGGCACACTCCCCGCCGCCTCAATTCCCTCCACCCCCTCAAAAATCCCGCTCTGCGGCACGGGAATCATCATCACGCCACTAGCCTCAATCTCGCGTTCCGCATCCCCACCCGCCATTCCCAACGCATCACGCAGCAGCAATTCTTCGAGCGAAATTTTGCCCGCGCCAAATCGCAGCGCCCGCGAGCACAACCCGCCAATCGGTCGCGGCGCAATCTCCAGCACCCACGGGCCACGTTCGTTCACTCGAAACTCCGCGTGCACGGGCCCCGTTGTTAATCGCAGTGCCCGAACCGCCTTCCCAGCGCATTCTTCAATCGCCTTTTGCATCTCGGCGGACAATCGCGACGGCGTCACGTAAATCGTCTCCTCGAAATACGGCCCTTCGAGCGGATCCGGCTTGTCGAAAATCGCGAGCACGCGCAGCCGCTCGCTCTCAATGAGCCCTTCCACCGCTACTTCGCGCCCCGGAATATACGTCTCGACCAGCAGTTGGTCGCCCCCCGGCTCGCGAAGCACCTGAATTTCCGGAGATTCCATCAGCAGCCCAATTCGCCGTACAGCCGCGGCAAATTCATCCGCATTGTTCGCCCGTATCACTCCTTGGCTCGCGGAAAGCGAGATCGGTTTCACCACGCAAGGAAATTTCACCCGCGCAAGCACATCGGCCAAGTCGTTCTGCACAGCAAACGAAAAAAAGTCCGGCACCCGAACACCCGCCGCACGAAGCACTTCGCGCTGCCACAGCTTGCTGCGGCAAATTTCTGCGGCTGCCGGCGGATTTCCGGCAATCCCCAGCGCCTCGGCCGCATACGCTGCGGCTACCGTAGGCCGGTCGCCAAGCGCGATTACCGCATCGATCGCTTTCTCTCCTGCCGCGCCGCCGAAAACTCTCGCGATCTCTCGCGCAGCGTCTCGTGGCTTCTCAAACTGCAGCGCGAGCGCCGCGTCGCCCCACGGATCATCGAGCCGATGGCAGCGGTCGGTTCCAAACCGCACTTCGACTCCCAGCTTCTCGGCCGCGTCAGCGAATCCGCGAGTCTGATAACCCAGCTTGCTCGCCAGTATCAACACGCGTTTCGAGCGTGTCCCGTTGGAGCGTCTTGTGTTATTTGCGTCCATTAAGGTAGTCGCTCAGCATTCAGCTGCAATCAAATTCATCATCACAGCGACATCAAACGAACGTGTCGGCCTGCCGCGTCTTCTTTCTCACTTCCACGATGGGAACCAACTGTTGTGCAGATGAGGGAACAGAACAAAGGGGTTCACCTGTTTTCATTAACTTACGGCAAACTTTTTGAGTCTGAGAAGGTGTTTTGCGACTTCGGAGACATCGGAGTGGCAACAATTGGCAACAATTCGGCAACAAAAACCCGGCCAAGTCGGAGTTCCCATCGAGCAAAACAGAGTTCCCATCGAGCGAAGAATACCCTATCCCACTGTCTCAGTCTCGGATAAAAGAAAACAGGCCACACGGGCTTGCAATCCCACTACCCGCTACTCGCCTACGCACTCCCAGCTTCTTGACAACTCCTGTTTTCGAGCGTACCAGACACTTTGGATGCAAGGATATTAAGTGTATTCGTTCTAACCACAAGCTCGGGACTATTGCCGGGCCGCGCGTTGTGGGCCACGTTTCTCAGAAAAAGGACTACCGATGACAAAGAAGCTAGGACGATATGGTACTGCCTTACTGGTTTGCGTCTTGTGTTGTTTCGACGTGGCCGCTCAATCGGCGCAGCCGACCAACAACATTTTATTCAGAACGTTAATGATTAAGTACAAGAACGAAGCGGGAACAATGTTCTCCATCAATGTTGATGACCGCGAATATTGGTTGACTGCGAAGCATATCCTTACGGGCCGCAAGTCAGGTCCGGCTGGTGAATTTAGTGACAAGACTGTCTCCCTGGATGTGCTAGACCCAATCGGAGACGCTATAAAATGGAATTCGGTTCAGTTCGCCGTAATAGACCCCGGCAAAGATATTGACATCGTTGTGCTAGTGCCGAACATCAAGCTTCAAGACGTAGGAATTCCAAGCCTGAAGGTTTCTTCGAGTATGGGAATCGGTCAAGAATGCTCGTTTCTAGGCTTCCCATTTGCCAACACCTGGACAGCTACGTTCTCAAATTCCACCCAATCCACCCAATACAAAATGCCATTCATAAAACATTGCTACATATCGGGAATCGTCAGACAACCTGCTGCCATACTTGTGCTGGACGGAATCAACAATCCGGGATTCTCAGGCGGACCTGTTTTGTATCAAACCGGTCCAAGTCAAGTGGTCCTAGGCGTGATTTCTGGTTATCGCAACGAACCAGGCGAAGTACATTCCATTGAAGTCCCCGATGTGTCCTCTGGGGCACAGACATCCGACCAGAAAAACCCCAATCCAAATCACACCAAAAAGAAAGATGTAGTTGACCTTAATACAGGAATTATTCTGGCGTTCATGGCGGACGTCGCAGTGGATGCCATCAAGAAAAATCCAATAGGTCGCCGCGTCGAAACGAAGTAGCGGCAACATGATGACGGGCGGTACCTTTGTGAATGCAGCAGAAACCAAAATTGCCCTCTACCCTATTCTGGGCGTAACCGGTGATTGGCTCGATGAGCCCTTCGATTTGTCGGCCCTGCCCGCCACAATCCTGCCCGGCGTAACGGTCGAAGATGTAAGGCCCCTATTCAACGAAAAAGCGTTCGATTCGTGGAAGGGTCACCTAGCCAAGCGCGAAATCGAATCCCTGCAACGGGTGCGCTTCGGTCTCGTGTACCGGTACAGCGATGCCTATGGCCAGTCAAATTTTCAATCTGACCAAGATGCTGAAAAACTGGTTCGATATGTGGGTGCGTGCCTTCGATTGATTAGGCCGATGGAACAAGATTCTATAGTTATCAGAGGTAAGTTGCTCCCCAACGCAACTTTGGATGTTCAGGGATTCCAAGTCCCTTCGGAAATCGGTGTGCCCGCCGTACAAAAACTATTCCGTCTCCGAAACCGAGACTTAACCCGTTTGCAAAAAGTAGCCCCGTTGTTTATGACCGCAATGGCAGGCAAGTTCTGGAAGTTCAGAATGTCATTGGAGTTTCACGATTGGGGTCACTTTATGCATTCATACTGGAAAGCTCGATTCAGCCTCTGGTGTTCGGCCCTCGAAGCCTTATTTACGTCCAATTCGCCCGAGCACAAGGGTTCACTCGTCGCGAAAGAACGAATCAAATGGTTCCTTGGGCCAAGGACCCTCATTTATGAGCCCGGTGACATTCAAGTTGACCTTGACCAACCCCAACCCACCACGACGATAGAGGATGTGATAGACGACTTGTACGAGTTGCGTAACAGTGTTGCTCATGGAGACAAAACACCGGACAGGTATTCCGTCGTAGCCCGAAGCGAATACGGCCAGGACATTACGTTGGCCGAAGTCCTGAATGAAGCGGCAAGCCGAATCATACGAGCTAGTTTGCTCCGCGTTTTGGAAGACAATCTCTTGAACGAGTTCGCAGATGGGCCAGCGTCTGAAACTTACTTTGGCGGTCACAACTTGACCCGCTCAAAACTGAAGGGTAAACCTTGATTGGGAGGCGTTGTGAACGAAGAGGATTGGGAAGACGACGCGAGGTGGGAAGCCGAGCAAGAGGAACGTTTTGAAAACCAAGCTCGCGAGTGGCTGCGCGATAATGCGGCTGAGTTAGCCCGCGAATTCTTCGAGGATAATTACGAAGAGGCCGTAAAAGTTTTTAGGTCTGAGCGACTTCAATCTTACTACGTAGAACATCCTGATTTAGCAGTTCCGGCGCTCGAAGCGCTCAACTACGCACGCACTCTTATGCCAACACATCCTCGTGCGGCACTCGTGTTCGGAACGACTTCTACCGAGCTGGTTATTAAGAATGTTCAACGCAAAAAATACTTTGGACTAGCCAGGAGCGAGTGGAGGCGACGGCCTCCCTGGGCGTCATCAGGAGTTCACGTACCGCCACAACCTAATCCGTCTTTGGTTGTAAGGGTTTTCAAAGTCTGTTTTAATCGGCCCGTGCAAAAGAGCTTGGCTCGCCACAAGGCAGCTTTTTTCACTCTTGGCTACCAGTCTCACACGACAAATACATTCTTTGACCTGTTGTCAGAGAATGACGTCAATATTCTCATCGACATACGTCAGAACCCGGTGAGCCGAAAGCGCGGTTTTTCAAAGCGATTCCTCGAAAAAACGTCTGCTCGAATGGGAATCGAATATCTACACTTTCCTTGTTTGGGAACGCCGCCGAGGATAAGAAGACTGTACCTTCGAACCGGCGACGTGAAGCAGGCATTAAAGCAGTATGAGCAACATTTGCGTTCTCGGAGACCATGCCTCGAATCTCTTCTTCGCACCGTCGCCTCCAGGCACTTCTGTTTACTATGCTTAGAAAGTGACTATACTTCCTGTCACCGTAGCGTTGTTGCTCAGCACCTGACGGAGATGATGGGATGTCCGCCAATCCATCTGAAGTAACATGGCAAGAAAAATGTGTGCTCATCATTGGAAGAGCGTCTCCCGAACCTAGCAAGAAACACATAGAGACCGTTTGCACTGGCGGAATCACTGAGCACGGGGAAGTACTCAGGTTATATCCAATTCCTCTTAGATATCTCGAAAAAGAGAGTCGCTACAAGTTGTGGGCATGGGCCAAATTCGATGTGCAAAAGAACCCCGAAGACAAACGGAAGGAGAGTTATAAAGTCCGAGAGGGTTCCATTCAAATCTTAGGTAGCGTGAAGGACAGCTCCGAGCGGTTTGCGCTTCTTGAGAAAGCCATCGTCTCTGACCGCGAGGTACTGGACGAACTTTACCACAGAGACTGGACCAGTATTGGGGTCGTCGAGATTGAGCTTCTAGATTTTGTCAAGCAGACTCAGAAGAAAGATTGGGCTAAGGACAAACCCTACATCAATCAATTTCACCTTTACACCCAAGTCAAGCCTCTAGAACGGCTGCCGATTGAAATGCGCTTGAAGTTTCGGTGCAGGAACAACGCATCCTGCAAAACACACGAATCCGCGCTTATCGGATGGCAATACATGGAGGCATTTCGAAAGTTCAGAGAAAGGTATGGCTCCGGCGAAGCGGCTTTCGAGGCCCTCCGCAAAAAGATTCTGTCCTCGTTTGGAGACCCCAAAAAGAGGGCGTTCGCCTTGATGGGTACCCATCACAAATATGGTTCCTGGATGGTGGCTGAACTCTACTTCATTGATAAGAACCTCCCGCCGCGACTGTTTTAGGGCTGATTCGAGAAAAGCGGGGTAGGGGGCTTTTTTCGAGCCTACAGAGCCTTATAGTGCTTCGCCAATTCGTCCAAAATTGACTTGTTATAAAACGTTTGTCGTGCGCCTTCAGGTTTCTTAGGGTTGAGGAGTCGAGTTCTGGCTAGATTAGGGTTGCTCTTCAGCTCGCGCATCAGGGCATTGAACTCCTTGTTCTGAGTAAAATTCGAGAATCTCTTGCGTGCTGAATACAACACATCGTGGTAGGTCTCAGTAAACAGTTTGTCGAAGACCGTTTCTTCACTAAGTCGCAATTGCTTCGCTGATGGGTCATTCGTCAGATTTGCTGCTGATATTACGTTTTGAACCGCGATGACGGTCCCTTGAGGCACGGCGTTATTAATGGCTGCTGTCAGGTCGGCATTCTTAATTCTGGATTCCGCTACCAACGCCATTGAGTAATTCACAATGATGGAATCCTCAAAGCCCTGTTTCTGGAGAAATTCAGAACTCTTCTTAATAGACTCCAAAAACGCTTTCACCTCGCTCGAACTGTGTTTGGTTGCTGACTTATTCGACAGAAACTCTAAGGGAGAGACCTGTAGCTGCTAATAGACATCCCGGACAGGTGGGATATTCTCACAGCCCACCGCAGGAGGTTCGGGATGAAGAATCCAGTTTACGAGCAGATCCAGGCAAGGAAGGTGAAGGCCAGGCTGCGCATGCTGCAGCATGCGCAGCGCATCAGCGGCAACGTCAGCCAGACCTGCCGGTTTTTCGGGGTATCGCGGGCGCTTTACTATATTTGGAAGGAGCGCTATGAGAAGCACGGGTTAGCCGGTCTGCGGGATTTGCCCAAGAGGCCACACAATATCCGGTTTCGCATTCCACCCGAGATCGTGGCGCTGATTCTTCGCATTCGGGAAGAGCGTCGTTACGGCGCCGTTCGAGTCAGCCTCTATCTGCAACGGCACTATCACGCCTACGTGTCACCGACGACTATCTTGAAGATCTTTCATCGTCACCATGTTGGCCCCGTTTCGCAGAAAAAGTATCGCCCCGGCCCCAAACCACCGGATGCACCTCTGCAGGTTCCAGGCCGCTCTGTACAACTGGACGTGAAGTTCGTTCCCCGCGTGGGAAGAGCGCGCCAGCGATTTTATCAATTTACGGCCATTGACGAGGCGACGCGATTCCGCGTGCTGCGCATCTACGACCACGACAACACCAAGACTGCTATCGACTTTCTCCGGGAGGTCCAGGAGCATTTCCCCTTCGCGATTCAGAAAATTCAGACCGATAACGGCTCTTCGTTTGGACCACAGTTCACTTGGCACCTTTCCGACCTCCGCATCTCGCACCGGCACATACCTCCAGGTTGTCCTGAAGTGAACGGGAAGGTCGAGCGAAGCCATAAAACCGATTCGCAGGAGTTCTATCAGGGAAGGCATTTCAAACATAAAAGGGATCTTACTCGAAAGCTTAAAAGATGGGAGACCGAATACAACGAAGATCGGCCTCATCTCGCACTCAAGGGAAAAACGCCAGCTGAACGAGTTCGCGAACTCGTTCAGTCATCCAAACCTGTAAAACATCTGTCTTGACTAATACATCGGTCTCAAACAAATGTTGCAGGTTCCATGCCGCATCCGCCGCCGTCGCTATCCACAAATTGATTTCAGATTCCGTAGGCTCAGCCACGCTAACTGACCATGCGAGATATTCTCTTTCTTTCTCTCTCTCTCTATTCTTGTGTCAATCGCGCTTCTCCGGCATCAGGATGCTCCACGATTTTAGCGAATCTTGCGGACTAAGATTGTTTCGTCCATTCCCTCCACCTTCATCTTGCATCCTGCGCTGGTCTCATAAATCGTGACATCTGGCCGGTAATCGTATTCGTACTCATAATCGTACTCAGCCTGCTCCCAGATTTGGCCATTATCGAGTTTGAAAATCGTTTCCCCGCTCCAGCCCTCGAATTCGCCCGAAATCGTGCTCTCGATAGCTGGGCTGCACGCTGATCGGTAATGGCCCGCGACTGCGGACGGTTCGGCAGACTTTGTCTGAGAAGCAGGAGGGATAGGCGCCGATGTTGGGACACGGACTGAATCTTCGATGGCTTGCTCGGATATATAGCCCACCTTTCCGCCTTGTGTGCGTACTTTGGCCCAGAGCTTGTCATCACTAAGGACATCCAATTTTTCGCCGCACTTGGGTGAGGCGACTTCAATAAGCTTCCCCGGCGCGATCCAGACTGACGCTTCGGTTGCACTCGCTGCACATCGTACGCGAACCGTTCTTAGAGTCGTCTCTTCCGGAGGAGGAGCCTGCACCATGGCTAGAATCACAGAATTCGGAATGTGCGCGAGTTTTAGCTGTTTGAGGGCAGCCGGGGAAGTGTCGAACCTGCATGGCGATGATTTGATTTTGGCCTCAACGATTTCCGGACTCAGGCCAGCAGCTAGCAAATCAACGACATCGTTATTTGTGAGAATCTCCTTCTTAGACGCAGTAGTTTGGCCCATGACGCTTTGAGAGCAACAAGCCAGAAGAATTAACGCAAACACGATGGGTGTTTGCATATCTACTTCTCCTGCACAATCTGACCCGGCATCCTCACGGAAGCGCCGTCAATTGTGGAAACCTCGGAGCTAAAGCGGAGAAGGGGGCTAGCGCCAAACCAAGAACGTGCCTCGCCTTCAAGAAGCCTTCTTGAAACACTCCCAATGAAACCCGCCGCGCTCGTCGTCGAGATACAAATAAACACCCTGATCAATCCTTGTCACGACGCCTACGTCGCCGGGCTTGAGTCTCACACGCTCGAAAGTGGGCCATATCCAACCCACTGTTCGTTCGTCTGGACAAAACTGCACCCGGTCTCCGATCTTAAAAGGGCTCGTTTCTTTCGTGTCCATCAGGTTTTACTCCGGTTGCGGAGGAATTGATCTCGGGCGTCCTACGGTTCCAGGGCCGGTACCCTGAGGAAACTTTACCTCTGGCAAGCCCCCAGGTTGGCCAAAAGCCGGTTGCGCCGGACTCGGCCCCTCTACAGGTGTGCCGGGCTCGGGCGTAATCGGATATGCGGCATCGGGCACCGTTGCATGTGGAAGGGCCAAACCACTTTGAGCTTCTGCTCCGGAAAGCCCCGCTTCGGTGGTCGCAAATGACCCTGGTCGGAGTCCATTGGCAAAATTGTCAGCGTCAGCAAGAAAGCCATAATGGGTAAAGGTGTCACCGGCAGCCGTAAAATCCGTCGCAGCCCCAGCGCTTGCAAGACCACTTACAGCGGGTGCTGCGATGGCAGCTGCCTTTACCAGATCTCCCCCAACTGCCAATGCGGTCTTTCCCGCACTACATCCATTTCCGCCCATGCACGTACCCGTTGCTTTGCCCACTGTCCCGAGACTTGCTACGCCGTTAACGACGTCACGAGTTACCCCGGAGGTAAATGTTGCAACGGCTGCAAGAGTAGGGCTTCCTGACGATATTGCCTTGTTCTGGACCCACTGCTGGGCTTGATTTACCTTCGCTATCACGATCTCTGCACAAGCGCTTGGTGGCCAGCAGTGCCCGTCCAGATCCGCATACGTCTCCGGGTTATCCCGCACAATCGCATACAAATTCAGCGTCTGCGGATTCGTCAGGTTCGCATACGGCACCGCCACCGGCACAGCCGACCAGTCCGCCGACAAAAACCTCCCATAGGTTGACGAATAGTACCGCGCATCGAAATCGTCATTCCCCGTCTCCGCGTCCCGCTCCTTCCCCGTCCACTTATAATTCTGCGGACACGTGTTCGTCACATTGCTTTCCGCCCCGTACGGATAGAAATCCGCGTCGTAGCAAGTTGCTCCGGCCGAACTCGTAATCACGCGAGAGCTTCCGATAAAATCCTCTGCGTAGTACGAAATCACTCCGCTGCTCACCACCCGGTTCGCAATCCGCCTTCCGCCAAAGAACACATACGACTCCTGCATGTTCCCGGAAGCGTCCGACTCCTCAATCACTCCTCCGTTGCCGTACCAGTAGAGCTTGCCATTCGACTTCTGCACCCGCCGCCCATCCCCGTCATACGTGTACGTCACCCCGCCCGCCGCCTTCAACTCGCCCTCGGCGTTCCACGTGTACGTCCCCGCCGCGTCGGTGGTCAGATTTCCCGCCGCGTCATACGCAAACGGCGCCGTCGTAATGTGATTATTCGCATTCACCGCAAGGCTCAACGGCGTCGCCGTCCCCGTCGCTGTCGCCGTCAGCAGATTCGCCCACGAGTCGTACCCGAACGTCAGGCTCCACGCCGACGCTGTCGCCGTCGCAATCCGGTTCAACTGGTCATACGTAAACGCCTGCGTCCGCGTACTATACAGATTGTTCGTAATTCCGTTCACGTTTCCGTTGTTTCCGCCCGTCGTTTGGCACGCCCCGCTCACCCAATTCGTAAAGCAATATGTCAAATCAAAGGCGGTCCCCGCCGTTGACCACGCCTTCAGCTCCGTCGGCTGCAGCCGCTTGTTGTACGTGTTGCCGACGTTGATTCCTGTGAAGGTGCCCGTATGTCCCAGCGTTAGTGCAGAAAGCCCTCCTGGAGGTGCATATGTCCCTCCAGTCGCGTAGTTGATGCTGTTCGCCGTGTCTACAGCGGAAATTTCCTGTGCCGCGTTGTTGTATGTATACGTCACGATCCGGCTGTCAGGATACGTCAGCGTCGAAATAGCGCCGTTATAGTCGTACGCGTAACTGGTAGTCTTGGTAATCCCGTTCGTTATCCGTTGGTCTGTAGATTTTCGGTTCACCGTATCGAACGCGAAATTTTCCGAGCCTCCCGCATCCGTCATGCTCGTTCGGTGCCCGATGTTCGCGCATGTCGAAAGCCCAAGACATGAAGCCCCGTCGTAGGTATAGGTCACCGACGGATCGCCGTTCGAGTAGGTCTTTCCGAGAAGCCGGTCAAGAGGATCATTGAAGTTGTAAGTGGTCGTAACGTTTGTTGCGCAACTTGTTTGATTCGGCGTAGGAGCAATCTTTGTCGCCAGATTGTTGTCGCCGTCATAGGTATAGCTAATCGGGCATGTGCCGGTCGTGGGCGAGGCTATTTCCGGATTGTTCGACGTCAACAGCCGCGACACCGAGTCGTACACGAAGCTGCGCTGTCGCGAGCCATTCTGCGTCACGCTGGTGAGGTTATTGAGCGCATCGTACGCATAGGTTGTGATATTGGTGTGACCTGTTTGCGTGCATGTGGTCGAGAATTTCGCAGTGGGTTCTTCGACCTTTATGAGCCTACCCAAACCGTCGACGGTGCTTCGCCTCCAAATTCCCGCTTCGTCGGTCACAAGTGTTATCGGGTCACAGTATGCCGTCTGAATCGTCGAGCCGTCCTGTTCGGTCACAAGCGTCTTGCGGTTCAACGCGTCGTATGTGTACGTCGTCACGCCGTATGTTGGGTCGCTCGTACTCCGATAAGGGTTCGTTACGCTCGCCACGCGGCCGTCAGCATCGTACGTTGTGACGACATAATCGGGGCCAGATGGGTCGGTATTCAATTCCTTCTCGTAGGAACGACCGAGGCCGTCAAAGAATTCGGTTTTGATCATGTTGCCAGAAAGCAATTTCGATGTCGTCACCACCTGATACGGCGGTGCCCCCTGCGAGCAACCTGTCCCGCCCGTCTCGTCCGTGTAGCAGTAAGTATCCAGACCGCCATTCGGGTAGCTGGTTTGCGTCAGGCGCCACATCACATCATATGTGTGGCTCATCGTCAGGTTATTCGGGTCTTTCACCGAAAGCACAAGCCCCGTATTGCAATCATAGTTGTATGTCGTGGGCTGGCTCTTGGCGTTAGTCACCACCTGCGGAAACGCGCCCGTGCACATATAAGGATTGAACGTTGTAATGTTTCCCTTCGGTGTCGTCGACGTGTACACCTCGCCCGTATCGAAGAACACCTTCGAACTGATCAAATTCCCTGCGGGCGAATTCAGCCACCGCGTAACCGATGTCTGGTTCCCTCGCGTGTTCCCGTTCGGTGGCGCCGAATCGTGCTGCGTCGTCACGCCCGAGCTTTGTGGCGTCCCGTTGTCGTAGTCATATGTCGTCAATGCCCGCTGTGTTCCACCGGAATCCGTAACTGTTACAGTCAACAGCAAATTAAGTAGGTTAGCCGTCAAATACACAGGGAAGGACTGAAACTTGTAAGCATTCGTCGTCGTCCGCAATAACGCTGTGCCGCTCGGAAAATCGTATTCCCGTTTCGCCAGCTGCACGCCATAAATCACGTTGGCGCCCGTTCCACTTCCGATCATCGCTACGCCTGTGTCGTAGTCGGTCTGCACTTGGCTCGTTTTTCCGTTAGGGTAGACCGTCGTGACGCTCTTAGGAACCACGTTGATCGCTGTTAGGTAAGCTCCGCCTCCATTCGTGTCGTAGGGGTTTCCCACATAGTTGTAGGCCGTTTTGGTTGTCTCAAGGAGATTTGCTGTAGAGACGGAACCCTGATAGTGGTCCACCTGCGTCTCGTAATACGAGCAGGTGTTCCCCAGGGTCGACGAGAACTGCGTCATTGTATGAACTGTTGTGTTGCCCAACGGCGAAGTCACCGTTGTTACCACGCCCGGGTTCGTCTGAGTCTGGACGTACATCCACGTGTGCGCGCCGGTGCCGTCGTTTGCGTTTACCGTCCGGCTTGATATCGCTCGGGCATACGTGTTCCAGATGCTGTGGACCGGAAGGCATAGTGCATATTCGCCCGACACATATGAGATGGTGCCGCCGGTCGGGAAAATGATTTCTGCTATAGCTCCGGCGCCATCATACTCAAAGCTCCAAGCGGTTCCGTTGGGGAGAACAATGCTTTGAGTCGGGTAGACCACCACGCCGTTAAAGCCATCGCAGTTATAGTTCCCTGACTCCTGATTACAGCCCGGCGGCGTGTAGGTCATAGTGAGTGCGGCCGTACAAATCGTATAGGTCATACTTCCGCCGTTATAGCCGGGAACCGTCCATGCGTAAGCCCTGTACACTGGTAAAAGGCTTCCGCCAGTTGGGCAAAGAGCAGTGTTACCAGTGCTTGGAGGCTGGGTTCCGCCGCTATACAGAGTCGGGGGCTGCGGCACCGAACGCCCAAGAGAGTCCGTCCAGTTGGTGACGTTGTGGTTTGAATCCAAGCTCGGCGTGATCTCGTTGCCGTTCGTATCCTCTATTTTCGTGGGATACCAGAAAGCCTGATTCACAAAAGGGTTGCAGCAATATGCATACTGGTATCTTGTGCCCGTTCGATCCGTCAGTAAGGACGTTGAAGAGTTGAATATGTACCCCGTGGCATCGAGTGATCGCGAGTCATTCGTGTCGATCTGACCCGTCCGGTGAAGTGCTCCGTCCGCTTCCGTTACGGTGTAGTAGAGGCAATTCGGGGGCGTGTACCAATGTCCGCAACCGATCGACGGAATGAAATCGGGGACGATCTGGATTTGCGGCCCAGGTGACGTGAAGTAGGTAGCGGAACACAGAGGCGGTCTGAACTGGTTTTGGCAAATCGCGTTCGGGGTGTAAACGGGATTCTGATAGATGATCGAAAAACTTAGGTTCAGGTTCCCACGCTGGGGGTAGGAAACTAACGGTATATGAATATTGGGCTTCAGATTCACCATGCTGATCGAATCAATATCGCCCCCATGGAATGAGCCGTAAGGCTTGAGTCCCTGCTCTGTGCCGGCTCCATCTTGGGCGTAGACTTGACTGGCGCCGCAAAACAGGAACGCGAGCGAGACGAGCAACGAGGCGAACTTCATAGCATCCTCCCAAAGAGCCGTGACGACACAAATGCAGTGCGGCGACGGACGAATCGCTGAATACGCAACCAACGATTTCGAGAAAATTCAGAAGACGGACTGTTACCCGTAACGACAGCAAAATCTCAAGGAAGGAAAAACCGGGGCTCGGAACAGCGCGATGCCTGCGTGCATGAGCGCCTCCGTAAAAACACTGACGCTGTATACGATGTATGTAAATTATTTGTCAAGTGAATATTCGTATTTATACGAGCCTCACTTTTAAAATTATTCCCAAATGTGACAATGGCTGCGATTCGGTGCATATGATGCAGCTACTGCACATTGACCGAGAATGTGATCGACTTACTTACCGGCCCGCTCGTCAGGGTGATCACCGCGTTCGCATCGTTCCCGACCGGCGTACCAGGGTTTGTATTTCCACCACCACCGCCACCACCACCTCCCCCGCACGCGCCCATAATGACAAGGCTTGCCACAACAGCAACGCTAACGACGAAGGCGAAACGCCGCAGTCGTGGCTGGCGGCGATATAACAATGCAGCACAGAATACGACAAGAGTAATAGCGAGGGGCTCTCGCCAGTCAAAGACGCCCAGACCAAGGCGAGCAACGGCACTCGGTCTTGTAGTGCTGATCGTAAGGGTCGCAGAACCGCTTCCGTTGATAGATGAAGAGCTGAAACTACACGAGCTTTCTGCAGGAAGCCCGGTACACACTCCAGAATTCAGTGAAATTGTGCCGTTAAAACCGTTCACAGGAGTGACAGTGAGGATCGCCTGCCCCGAGCTTCCCGGGGATGCAATAGAAACGGCCGAAGGTGCCAAAGCGATATTGAAACTTGCCACGGCGTTGACCGTCACAACGATGGGCAAAGAAGTTGGAGCAGCGGAATAGTTCACGTCGCCTACGTAGGAGGCCGTGATGCTGTTGGAACCGTTTTGCAGTTGGCTCCCGGGTACCGTCAAAACGGCGGTTGCCTGACTGAAACCTGTGCTGGCGTTAAAACTGCCAGAGAGGGCCGAGCTACCGAGCTGGGTTCCGCCACTAAGGGTGAAAACTACGCTGCCCGTTGGTGGATTGCCAAAACTTTGAGTCGAGACGACAGCTGTCAGACTTGTAGAAGCAGTCGAGGAAATACTCGCTGGGCTAGCGGACACGGTAATTGCACTCGTTGCCTGCGTAATGGCTATCGTTTCGGATCCGCTGCTTCCCTTGAAGCTATTGTCACCCGTATACGCGGCTTGCAAATTGTAGGAACCGGGAGGTAGCGTAGCGGAAATGGCTTGATCTTCCGTGTATCCCAAGCTGTTCAAGAGAAAAGTGCCGCCATCGAGCATACTGCCATTTTTGTCGATGGTGACATTGCCAGTGGGGCAAGCAAAGTTCCCCGGTGCGTTCTGTGAGCAGGGCGCCGAGGCGTTAGTGCTGGAGACATTGACACGGATAGCGTCGTTCGACCCATAAGGAACAGAAGTTGGAAAAGTTATCACTCCAGTATTGGGGTTCAACAGCACGAGCTGGACACTCGTCTGGCTGCTTTCTTGAGACACTGTGATGGGACCAAAAGGCGTGGAATCGCTTGGAAGGAATGTGCCGTCGCCTTCATAGTGGGCCGTGAGTGAAAAAATCCCACCGGGAAGAGCGTTGGTAGTAGCAACTACGCTTCCGTTGGTCAAGGTAGGATGAGCGATTTCAATTCCACCAAAAGGTGTCCCGTCGGAAGAACCCGTAAGACTGAGGACCAGCGAAACGTCACCAGTGGGTGTACCAGTGCCGGTTTGCGGCGGGCGCACTAACATCACGATCCGCCTGAACGATGTTGAGCAATGTGCGTGGTGCTACCTACGCGGCCAAGGTAGTGTCCAATGACCATGCCTTCGGTGGTTTGGTGCAAACACGGGTGCCTGATGATTCTAGGCGAAGGATGCGAGGACCACATGAAAGAATTTACGCTGGGTGAAGACGACAAAGCCTTGCTGAAAACCATGGGCATCAAGGCCGACCGCGAAGATGATTGGACCGTCAAAATGGCCGAGGCCATCAATCGCGGCGAACGTGTATTTTTTAATCCTCGTACTGGCGAGAAGGCATAGGGATGATACGGAAGGTAGGTAATCCCGAACAAGAAGCAGCCAGGAGAGAGCGGCTACGCGCACGGGTACGCGAGTGCTCGGTCTGCGGACGGCTGGCATTCTGGGCGACGTTTCCTTGCGGACATGTTGTGGGAACTATGGAGGAGTTTACGGAGTGGTTTTGTGGTGAGATTCGGACCTGGCCGGAATGGAAGAAAAAGGCATGGAGAGAAGGTGTTGTGCCTGACCATAGCGGGAGAATTCAATGAAAAAGTTTCTCTATAACGTAATCTGGACCTCAAGCATTTATTGGGGAAGCTTTTCGCTCACACGGTGGATTCTTCGATGGTAATTTTGCTTTTGATTCTGATTCTACTTGCGCCTGAGGCAGTGATTGAGGGATTCGTAGTTGCGTTTATTTTGCGAGGACGGCACAAATGAACTTGCGTTGTGTGGACTGCAGTTGGCCACTGGACCCAAAGTATGGGCAGCACGATTTATGCGCCACGTGTGCCGATCTGCTGTTTGCTCTTTTGAGACCACCAGCGGGTGCTTCAGCGCGTGACCCTGAGTGGAACTGGAGAATTTGGTATCATCGAGCGCTGGAGCGGCGCTTAAACCCAGTGGAGAGTATGATGGCTGGAGATTGCGGAGAACCCGATTACGAGGATACTGATGAATAACACAGTTCTGAACTTGCTGAATGAAGCTGGCATTGAGCCAACTGTAGAGGAGATTGTTGCTCTCAATTACATGGGTGATACCGTGGAACTGGATGGAGAAGCGCTCGCGGACCTGGAGGAGATTTTGGAGGAGTGCGCGGAAGTGGATGAACTCGAAAAGCTGGTCCAGCCTGAATTGACCCACGAAATAGTCCTGCATGTTACCCCTGCCATGAAAGAAGCCGCGAGACGACGCAATCAAGCTCGACGCCGTTAGCCTCAATGGTCGGCTAGTTCATCGACCACCAATCAAACGACGTGGCGCGAGGCCGGACAAAGCGCTTGCTTTAGGCGGAGTTGTTCCTGCCTGCTCACGATTTGGGAGAAGTCTCATTCTGAGATAGGTAGTGATAAACCCTGTTCTCGACACTTATCTTGTTGCAGGCGTAAGATGCACATCCGGTGACCGACTCCCCTTCCATCATCGGCCAGACAATTTCTCATTACCGGATCGTCGAAAAACTGGGTGGCGGGGGCATGGGAGTTGTGTACAAAGCCGAGGACACCCGCCTACGGCGTTTCGTAGCCTTGAAGTTCCTTCCGGATGGTCTGATGGAAGACTCATCGGCATTGGAGCGCTTTGAGCGCGAAGCCCAGGCCACTTCGGCGCTCGATCATCCGAATATCTCCACGATCTATGAAATCGGCGAGCACCAAAATCGCAGGTTTATCTCGATGCAGTTCTTGGACGGCTGCACCCTCAAAAACCTGATTGGCGGCAAGCCGGTTCAAGTGGACCAGTTGCTGGATCTGGCCATCGAAATCGCCGACGCACTCGATGCCGCTCACGCCCGCGGCATCATTCACCGCGATATAAAGCCGGCCAATATTTTCGTTACCAAACGTGGCCATGCCGTTGTTTTGGACTTCGGGCTGGCCAAGCTGATGAACCATGCCATATCGGGCAACGTGCAGGAGCCGACTGCCGCTCTTGCTCCTCCTTCGACTGGCGTTACAGTGCAGGATTTGACTAGCCCGGGGGCGGCAGTCGGAACCGTCGCCTACATGTCACCCGAACAGGCCCGGGGTAGAGACCTCGACTTTCGCACGGATCTTTTTTCTGTCGGAGTTGTTCTCTACGAGATGGCTACCGGGAGCCTACCTTTCCGTGGCGAGACTTCTGCAGTCATATTTGAGGCAATCCTAAATCGCGTTCCTGTTCCGCCGCTGCGCTTGAATCCCGACCTTCCCGCAAAGCTCGAAGACGTTGTCAATAAGGCGCTCGAGAAAGATCCAAATCTTCGTTACCAGAGCGCGGCAGAGTTGCGCGCCGATCTGAAGCGCTTGAGGCGAGATCTTGATTTGGACCGATCTAGTAAGTCGCAGGAGCTCCAGCAAGCTCCTACTTCCAGCTCCACAAAAATGCCACCTTCGAAAGATTCCGGAGTCGCGCCGCAGGTCTCAAACTCGTCCAGCGTTGTCGCAATCGCCCAGCAACACAAATTCGGCACGGTCTCCATATTTCTTATGACCTTGATTCTGCTTGCGGCGGCCGGCTACGGAATTTTCTCTTTTCTCCGCAGGAGCGCGCACTCTCCGTTCCAGACCTTCAAGATTTCAAAATTGACCGCCACCGGCAAAGCCGACGCCGCAGCGATCTCGCCGGATGGGAAATTCGCCGTGAGCGTTCAGGCTGATAACGGTCAAACGAGTCTTTGGCTTCGTAACATTCCAACCGGAAGTGATACGCAAATCGTTGCGCCTACAGCGCAGGGCTTGAAGAGCCCTTCCTTTTCTCCCGACGCGAATTACATCTATTTTCGCGAAGGTTCGCCGGGAGCCATCTTTACTTACAATCTTCTCCGGGTCCCCATCCTCGGCGGCATTCCCGAACTTGTTGCGAAAGATGTGGATTCGAATGCAGCGTTCTCGCGCGATAGCGCTCGTATCGTTTATTTGCGGAGGAATGATCCAGAAGTTGCCAAATGGCGCTTGATACAGGCAAACGCCGACGGTAGCAACGAAAAGGTGCTGCTCACACATCCGGATAGTGCTGATTCTCCGCTTTACCTTACTTGGTCTCCTGATGGGGCGCACATTGCGGTCAGCTCCTTTACCTTCGGCACTGACGTCCTGGGTGAGATTGACGTCTTCGATTTTGATGCAGGTCGCATGCGACGTTTCGTTGGAATGAACGATAAGGTGCCCTTCCAGATTTCCTGGTCTCCGGACGGGCGGTCGATCTTCATGACATTCCTCCCGCGCCTGGACGGCAGCAGCCCTAATTACCAAATCGGCGTATTCTCATATCCCGGCGGAGAGTTTCGACGCATAACTAGCGATACGAACGACTACGGCGCCGTTTCGCTCTCGTCCGATGGCCTCACGGTCGCTACGGTGCAGTCGCGTGTTGCCTCGGAGTTGACAGCCCTCTCGCCTTCAGGGACTGGCCCGTCCTCTTCTGTCCCTGGCCTTCCTCGGAATCAGTATCTCAGTGGGTTTGAATGGACCATCGATGATCAATTGATCGTTTCGGATGGGGCTCGTTTGCAGCGGATGAACGCCGATGGCCGCAATAGCGTTACTCTTCTGCGGAGTTCCGATGGCTGGATTCAGGATGTTGTCTCCTGTGATGCGCGTAGCTTGCTGGCGTTCGTCTGGATCTTTCACGGCGGTGGAAACTTCTGGCGCATCTGGAGGGCGAATTCTGATGGCTCGGCTCCGAGTGCGCTCCAGGTCATTTCAGGAAGCGCAGTTCTGTGGACTTGCTCGACCGATGGAAGATTCCTCTACTATACGGATTTTGCCAAAACGAATGGAGTCCTCCGCTTGTCCGTGGACGGAGGAACACCCGAGGTTGTTCCCGGCAGTGTCGTCAGTAATGCTGCCCCTCAAGCTTTGACGCTATCACCCGATGGCAAGACTCTCGCCACATTCTTGCAGGAACTTGTTCCGCAATCGAGGACATATCGGGATTCTATTCAGCTCCTCAACCTGCAATCCGACGCTAGTACACAGCCCCGGTTCATTTCTGTCGACCCCTCGCTTCATGTCGACTTCCAGCAACCAGGCGCCCCCACTAACAGCGGATTGCATTTTACTCCGGACGGAAAAGCACTCGCTTTTGTGGTCCTGCAAAATGGCGCAGACAACGTATGGATCCAGCCTTTGGATGGTTCAAAACCGTATCAAATGACCAAATTTGATTCCCAATTGATTCAGGACTTCCGCTGGTCGCCCGACGGCAAACGCCTCGCCATCCTCCGTTTCGATTCATCCTCCGACATCGTCCTCCTTCACGATTCCCTTGCACCTGCGCCATAGCAATTTGGGCTGTGATCGCGGACGATGCCGAGTGTCCTGTTCGGATTACTGTTGAGAAATCCGCTTCGCACCAGCTATCTCAAAACGAGATAAGTAGTGATAATCCCTGTTCGCAACAGTTACGAATCCCGTGATTGCGGGACGGACTCGAAGTTATTGCGCTACTGCAATTTGCAGTACCCTCACGGCGCTCCATAAGATCCCGATAACGAGTTCCGTTGCACCGGAAGCCGTCCAAAGGCAACTCGCATTTGACACGAGTAGCCCGGGGGAATAGGCTCTCGACTAACGAAAAGCGCAACACGGAAAATTCCAATCTATGTTGCTCGGTTTTTGACTCTGGGCCGATTTTTTCAATTTCAACAATTTCGTAGAAGGGGAAGGAGGACTTTCCGTGCCGACTTACGCTTCGCCCGCCAGAGCCTTCTTGCCACTCGCGCTGATTCCCTTCATAGCTCTGCCGGCGCCATCCTTGTGGGCTCAGGAGGATCAATGGGACAAACATATGAAAGCCGGCGGCAAAGCCTATACGGACGGCATGAAGCAAAAGTATTTTCACGGGTGGGGCAACGCTGGCCCGAACCCTCAGTTTGCGAAAGCCGAGGGGGAGTTTCTCGCCGCTCTGGCGCAGGCCGAAAACTTTCCGGCCGGAGACATACGGACGGCAGAAACGCTGGGCACTCTGGCAAGTGTGTACATGGAGGAAGGTAAATACGCCGACGCCGAGAGCAAGGGGAATCAAGCGATTGCAATGATGGAAGCACCCGCGAAGCCCGGCGACGCGCGGTTAGGCTACGCGTTGACCCACTTGGCCCTGATTTACGACTCGGAAGGCAAAACCGAGCAAGCGGCTCCGATATGGCAGCGATCGCTGGATATCCTCAAGAATTCGGAGGGAGTGGATCCAAGCGAGATATCGAATTTGAATTTCCACGCTTCGTTTATTCAGCAGTTTCACCCCGCCGCTGCTGGACAGATTCACCAATTCATTGTCGACCTCAAAGAGTCCACGGGCGTCTCGGACGCTGATTTGAGGTCCGAGCTGGCGCGTCTTGCGAAAACACAGCGAGGCGCGGACGCTGAACAGGATTACCTGCGCATACTGGAAATCGACAAGAGGCTCTATGGCCCGGACGACAGCAAGACGGGCGGAGACCAGCAAGCGCTCGGCAATCTCTACTTGCGTGAGGGGAAATATACGGCGGCGTTGCCGCTTTTGCAGTACAGTCTGCAAATCATGCAAGCGAAGCCCCTGCCGGAGCACGAATCTAAAATGGACAAGCGATTTGACGCTTCGGACTTGCTCCGTCTCCAGAGAGAGCTGGCCCAGGCCTACGCCGGCGCGGGCAATGACAAAGAGGCGGAAGCAATGTACAAGCGGATCATATCCGCGGATGAGACGGACAGTATGCGCGACAAAGTGGGAGACCAAATGTCACTGACCGACGATTTAATAGGTTTGTCAGGGGTTTATCGCAACCAACATCGCTACGACGAAGCTCTGGAAATCATGAAGCGATCCGAAGCGGCTGACGATGCAATTGCGAATTCCAAGTTTGGGAAATCAAAAGCGCAATCAGGCGCTCCATCCGTTTGGTCTTGGCTCAGCCAAAACGAAGTTGCGGAGATCTATCGCGAAAAAGGCGATAGCGCTGCGGCCGAGCCCCTCTTTCAGAGTTCTCTGGAGATGACCGAACACATGCATCTGGCCCCAGGGCATCCCAAGCTGGCTCAAATGCTCGACAACTACGCGACTCTGCTTCGAGACGGCGAAAAATATGAACAGGCTGAAGCGCTCTACAAGCGTTCGCTGGAAACCTGGGCGAAGTGCCTGTATCCCGAGAATGCCGATGCTGCCGAGACGCTTAGGAATTACGCCGTGTTGTTGCGGAAGACGAATCGGCCGACAGAAGCTGAACCGTTGGAAGCGCGCGCGTCCGCGATGCTGACGAAGGTCGGCTCAAACTAAGGCAACTGACCGCGTACGCGCGACACTTAGAAAGATAATCGTGGCATCACCGTGTCGACAGTATTCGTATAGCCTAACTCCCGATAAGTCGCGTAACAGAACGCTGGGTTCGCAAACGGGCAGGACCAGCCGTTCCAGATAGATGTTGCGAAATCCGCTTCGCACCATCTATCTCAAAATGCGACAAAATCCCTTGGCTCCGGCTATCGGCGGCTTCGGGCGTTCGCGAGCGAAGGAATTGCCTCGCGCCGAAGTTGGTCTAGCCCTTCCTTGGTCCGGCTAAGTCTTTTTGCCCGCTGTTCTTCCGTCTCTTGGGGCTGACGGCCCTCAGATTGTCCCGCGTCAATCCCTGCTGCACTTGATTGACCAGGACGAATTGAACTTGAATAGCTCGTTCGCTTGCGTGGTTCTGCTGAAGGTGCGGGTGCACGCGTAACTGCTGGAGCCGAAGCTGCTGGAGCGGGTGCTAGAGAAATATTCAATTCCTGGCAAGCATATTCGATATTTCTCTGGGTGATGGGAGCGTTGTACTTTTTCAAAAAATCTTCAATGGGCTTCCATGTTGTCAAATTCAGGACGAAACCTGGGTTAGCATTCATGAAGGATTGAATTTGGACCACCTGAAGTGCATCAACTATGGTCTCTTGAGCCTTGGCGTTCCAGTTTAGCCACGTCGGCCTGCGCTAAGCCGCGAGTCGCATAGAAAGTATCCCAAGAGTCGAGTGCTACACGGGCTTGCTGAGCCACGGGTTTGGCTGGTGCCTGAGCCACGGGCTGTGCGGCCACGACTGGAGAACCTTCCTCGATGAAATCAGAAAGGTCGGGCTGGGCTGGCTGTGCTGGGACCTGCGCCTGGCGTGCGGTCTTCGCGGGACCCTTCCCCATAAACTTAGGCTGAATCACTTGCCCAGAAATTTTCGAAACGAATGGCTCCTTCGCTTCCAACATCGCTTGACGCGCATTTTCCACGTCGTCGCCTGCGATGCCGAACTTCAACATCTTTTTTGCGACGTTACCTTTGCCTTTCGGTACTTCGTTTGGTGTGCGAGCTACGGTCATAAACTTCTCCTAGTGGATTTACTTCCTACCGAAGGGATTGAACCAATCGGTCAAAAACTTGGCTACGCTGGCTTCGTTATCTTGAGCAGACGTATCTGGGGGCCGCACATCTTGAATTGAAGGTACGGGCACAGGGTCGAAGTCGGGCGGCGGAGGAGCCAGCAACATTTCGGGCGTAACTTCGACCAGTTCCATTTCTGATGTCCACTGCCAGGCGGCGGATAAGCAGTCCGCAGCGTCGTCCTTGCCTCGAATTTTTGAGACTGAGGTGAACTTAGAAAGTTGAGTTCGCAAAATATCTAGGTCTTTGTAACCCGAGTAAACCTGGATTCTGTCGCGCTGCATTGCGTTGGCCAGAGCAAAAATCCGCTTGCGCTTGGCGTCGGCAGTATTTTCGGGGACTTCCCACACCAACTTAGCGGCCAGATTTTTGAGGCCCATCTTTTCGGCCACGGCCAATAGCTCACCTTCAAGCATTCTCGAACCCAGCGAGTTCTCAATGCGAGCCAGCTTAACGTTGTAATCCCGAATCAATGTGACCAGAGCAAAGCATAGCTCAGTGCTGTTCGAGAAGGGTCGGCAAAAGCCGTCAATAAGGAAGAGTTTTCCGGTTGTGAAATCGCGCATCAAAACTTGGGCGCAACAGTCGTCACCATATTCGGAACTTACTCCTGCCAAATCGGCGTTCAGCAGCAAGTCTGAAAGGTGCGGAAGAGGCAAGTGGTAGGAATCCACCGTCTGCGAATCCAGTAACCCTGTTCCGAATATCACGCGCTTTACGGCGGCAAGATTAGGCTGCATCAGATACTGACAAGCAAAAGTCTTGTAGCTCTCTCGATACAGCCGCATCAACTTGGGACTACGAAGAGCATCCCATAGCCACACAACGTCTGTGGGCTTCAACTTGTGCGCCTTCTCTCGTTCCAATCTTTCGGCCAATTCGGTGGGGCCACCGTCCTTACGAAGTTCCCAGATTGGCAAGCATGTGTAGTTCAGGGTGCGCTCACCAGTCATTTTGAAATCGTTCTCGCAGTTGGAAACGATGACCTGGCTTAGGTCAAGCTCGTCGTCGTCCTGCCAGCGGGTGCCACCGAATATTTCCAAACCGCCCGGCGAAAGAATCGGAGCGCAGTCTTCGTACTGGCTCAAAACTTTTAACGCGCTCTCTTCCGTGGCCTGGTTCTTTTCGTTGCAAACATCTTCGTAAATAAGAACCATGGCGTGAGCACCAGCTTTGGCTGCGCCCAACGAGCTTGTCTGAACCGTGGCGTCACGGGATAGGTTGTCTTCGCTGCGGGCCGGACAGAAATACTCGTCAACGTTCACCTTCTTGGCCAGCTTGGACACCTTACTCTTTGCGGGCTGAAACTCTGGAAACAACAGTTCCAGGATTTTGTGGCGCAACGACATTTGAATTTTGCGCGATAGGGATTCAGATAGTGAGCCTTCTCCCGAAATAACCATGATTTCGATATCGGGGTAACTCAGAATGGCTGACACGCACCAGGCACAAATCAACGTTGATTTCAAAGAGCCTCGGGGGGCCAATATCACAGACGTTCGTAGCGCACTCCACTCCTCAAAAGGAATGTCAGGTGAAGGCGTGGGCAGCGTTTCAAGAATTCTTAGATGGCAATTTGGAACCAGCGGTTTCTGACCGGGACGACGAAGAATTCGGTCGGCCAACAAATAGGGGTCCGTTTGGCAACTGCGTTTCAATTCGGCCCGCTGCTGAGAATCCATTTTGCGTACATCTTCGAAGGTGATAATCGAACTCATTCATATGGCCAGGCACACTTGTACTTGTGGTGGCTTCTCCTCGTTTGGAATTACTACTTACTTCAGACTCTGAATCTTCTGCACAACGGACTGGAATGTTTGGAAACGAGTCAGGGTGATTGAGACCTGAGGGTCGAGTGGGTCCATGACCACCAATTCAGCAAAGGCCGTTCGGGCCATCAGTTGAAATTCGAGCAGCAGGGCTTCGGCTGCTTTGGGGTCATAACGAAGCATTGCTTTAATCAATTTATAGCGTCGTTCAGCATCAGGGTCCCCGGAAGGCGCAGCAACTTCGTCCTCGAAATCTGGGGGCACAGCATCCATTCCACCGACGCTGCTGGGACCTACATGTTCGGACACACGACTATCAAATCTGTCTAATACGGATTTCATAATTACTCCTATCTGCGTTTGGCTCGCGCAATTTCACGACGCTGAGCCAGATATGATTCCGGCTTCTCGCTGATTACTGTGCCCCGTGCGAACTCTAGGTCACTGATTTTGTCGATGTATCCGGTGCTGGCCCGGAGCGTCGATTCCACGTCGCCATATCCGCCGTCTGCGACGACATCAAGACCATCGGCCATCATTTCGCTTCGGGCGATGTCGTTTCGAGTTTGACGGCTTAGCACGTCTACCCGAGGAGGTGGCTGCGGTCGCTGGGCTGGTTCGTCGGGAATTGGCGGCAGCTTGATGGGCTCGATTGGTGGCTCTACTGCGACTTCGACCGGAATCGTAAAGTGGTCATTTTCAAGAAGAGCTACTTCCTCGCGCCAGGCTTTGAGCGTGGGAGCATACAGTTCTTTGTCAACGTCACGCTTCTCGATATCTTTTATTCGGGCCGATAACTCCTCGACCCAATAAGAGCGAGCCACCCATGATGATTTCCGAACATAGTGGCCCTCGTCGGTGATGATAAAATCAGCAAACGGCGGGTCGGATATTTCGATGACAAGCACCAGGCGACCGTAGATATCGAAGTTTTCACCCGTACTTCGAGAGCGCAGATGCGCCACTTCGCCGGATGGCCAGAATAGTGACTTGCTCTGGGTTAGATAACTGTGCCTTGGCCTGATTCTCGATGATGGACTCAAGAGCAGGTAGTTCACGAGCCGTCCGCAGATAGGCGGCAAACTCGATTGACGTGGCCTCACCAATGGTGCCCACTATCATTTCGCGCTCGACGTTAGCGCCCATCTGCAAGGCCAGAATGTTCGAGGTTGCTTCCCATGACCGAGGTGAGGGGAAACCACCTTCTCCAGGTATTTCCTTGGCCATAAGTAGTTCGGGCCTCCATCTTACGAAGGCAGTAACCACGGGCGAAATGCTGTTGTTCATGGCCCATTCCGCCCACTGTTTGACATCGGCCTCGACATTGATAATGGTCAGCCGATTCCGAAGCGGTCCCGATGTTGCGCGGAATAACGTCTTGTCGGCGGCACGATTCCCGGTCAACACCAGATGCCAACCAATAGGCAATGACATGTCTGAGCCGGGTTCCGCGTGAACCAGATGATGTGCGGCAACTTGCACGTCGGGTGCGGCACTGGATAATTCATCCAGTAATACAACACCCTGACCATCCTTTGGCAACGGAGAGGCCCATCGCGTTGCGTTCTTCTCGACTAGTGGTAGACCACGCAGGTCCACGGACTCACAAGTTGGCAGCGCGAACGTCATTAATTTTTTGGTGACGTTCTGGGCAGCCTGACCTACTGCAGCGGTCTTGCCTATTCCTGGAGGCCCTTGTAACAGCACCACAATGTTGCGGGCATCCTGTTTGAAAAGCGTTGTAAGCGTCGATGCTATTTCTTGGGGAAACATGTTCTATCCTTTCCCGCCTGCGCTAATTGGCCAGGCCGGGCACTACGATTCGAAAGGGAGGAAGCGGAAGCCGTTTCGAGCGACCTCCGCTGGAGCGGAACAACAGGGGATTCTTCAAATTCGAAATCCTTCAACGATAGGTTCCGGTTCCCCGGCAACCAAATCGTTATGCGGTCCCGTGGATTCGAGCGCGTTTTCTTGGAGGGGTTCATGCCGCCGCCTTAATCTCGCGCTTCGAGAGAAAATAAGAGAGGGCAGAACGGCGGATACGAAAGAGCGTGGGAGTAACGGTGATATAACTGATTTTTCCGGCCAGGCACAGGCGTTGAACGGTTTTCGGACTTACGTTTAACAGTCGCGCTGCCTCCTTAGTGGATAGCAAATCATCGGGAGATTCGAGCGTGCGAGGTTGTCCCGTTGGTACCGCTGTTGTGGGTTGCTGTTTCGACTCCTTAGCCATTTGGCTCTCCCTGGTTTCCGCCAGGGAGTTGGCCAACTTGGAGATTTCGAATTTTGGTGGTTCTAAGGGGGTTCGGTACTACAAGGGGGGAACTTCCTGGCGGTTATGTCCTTGTGACCACGGCCTGTTTCGCAGGCTAGAATACTGTCACAAAGTCTGAGGCTATGCGAACGGCGCACTCCTCAACTACAAACCAATAGTATCACAGGTTCGAATATTTGTCAAGAACAATTTCGCGTTTGGCTCTTCAAGTGCTCAGGTTTACCGTATTGTTGCAAACGAATTGGCCTCTAAGTCCTTTAGTTTCGGTAATCTCTTCGCCACCTTTCGCCCTTTTTGCAACAATACAATATTTTCAAATTATTTTTTGGTGCATGAGCCCCGGGCCGTCCCAAGGGCTCCGGTCGCGTCCTACGAGCCCCTGGAGCCTACTGCAGGCCCGCCCCGGTGAGCATTTTCGCGTCTGCCCTGTCCCGGCGTTCAGTGATGAAATCCGAGTAGTGGTCCTCCACAACCTTCACGGTGTCACCCAAGTACGCAGCAACTTCTGAAACGTCGCATCCCCTCAAGAAAGCATCTGCCCCGAAGGTATCACGGAAGCGATGGGGGTAAGCGTGAACACGGGGGGTTGCCTTCTCACCCAACTTCGCAATGTACTCGTAAAAATTGTCGCCTGTCGAAAATGGACTCTTGGTCGTGGGATTGAGCAGCACGTAATCATTTTCGCTGGCGACTCCCAATCCTTTCGAGGCTCGGAAACTACCCTTCGTGGCCTCGCGCTCCGCATCAAGGATTTCTTTTAAGTCGGACAGGATGGGCAGGCGGACCTTGCGACCGTTCTTCTGCGCGATAAACTCAATATGCCCGTTGATGTTTTTCCAGCGCAGTTTGATGGCATCGCTTCGTCGCATCCCAGTTCTAAATAGCAGCCAATACGCTAGCTTCTCGAATGGCGTTTTGATGGCCGATTCGAGTGCTTTACGTTCTTCGCGAGAGTAGGGCTGCGCCCCACGCTCCGCGTCTTCGCGTTTGCGTGGTGAATCGTATTGGAGCGGGTTTTTGGACATCCATCCACGCTTGACCGCCAATTCAAGCACGGGATTCAAGCGCTTGCTGGTCGTGACGTGCGCCTGCTTTGCCCCGCCATCAATCCGACTTTCCTTGAAATCTTCAAGCAGCTTCGAGGTGATATCGCGTAGCAATGATATTTTCTTCCGCGTAAGGTATTCGCTGAAGTATCGGATGGTCTCGTTGTATTTCCGAAGCGAGGACGCTTTCATGCCGCCCTTCTTGATGGACTGGCGGCAAACATCCCCGTATTCAGTCGTAAGCTGCTCCCAGGTGACGCTCGCAACATCTTCAACGTGAGCGACCATTGGTGGCGGCATCGGTTCGGAGGGCTGTTCCACAACATGGCGCGAAAAGTCTTTGGTCAATTTACGGGCCTTCTCGATGCTCTCCACCTTCAGCATTTCGACCTGCGCGTCTTCCAGCGTAGTGAACGAACCCGTTTGAATGCGGCGATATTTTCCACCGCGCATCTCACGGGAGACGACGAAATATCGAGTGACTTCTGCGATTTCAAACTTGGATTCTTTGGTCTCAACCCGCGTGCCTGGCTTCGGCTCCAGCGGTCGGCCGCGTTTGTCCCATTCAATTGCCTTCTGGTAGAACTTGCCGTCTTTGCCCTTGATGCCTGCCATGAGTGTGGCCATTGGATTCCTCTGTGTTCAGAGGAGGCTACCACAAACTGGCAACAATTTGCAATACAAAGGTAACAATATGCGTTTTAATTATATAAAGCTTTTGTTTCCATCTAAGTGAGTGGGAACCAACTGGTCCCCGGTAGGCTCCGCTCAACAATACCAGGGCTCATTCAAGTACGGCACCGCCGCCCGCGATGCCAGCACAGGCAAAGCGCTCCGCGTTATGCCTCCGCCTGCAACCGCAAACGCCGCATCCTCAATTCGCTCGAAAATTTGCGCGCGGCTCAGCTTCATCTGCTCGCCCGAATGAACGATTCCCTGAATCTGCTCGCACAAGCGATCCACCCGCGGATCGCCGTGCTTCCATGGATACACAAGCGCCGCTTCATCGAAATCGCCCACGGCCCTCCGAATCTCATCGAGCTCCAACAGCCGCGACCCCGCCGGAATCAACAATCGAATCGCCAGCTGAATCGGCGCCACGTTCTCGACCAACTCCTCCTCGCGCAACACTTCCAGCAATTCGCAATAGCCTTCAAGCGTCGTCCAGGGCGTGAACGGCACAAATGTCGGCTGCAGCGCTAGGTCAATTTCCCGGAACATTTCGATCACGCGCAAAAAATCCGCCCGCGTGTGATTCTTCTCCAGCCGCTCCAGCACCGCATCATCCACGCTTTCCACCGCGCTCGTCACAAACAAGCATCCCGTATCGCGAAGCTTGCCAATGCAATCCGCATGCTTCAACAAATGCTCCACCTTGATCGTCGCGTCATACGTGACGCCCGGAAATTCCCGATGCAGCTCCGTAACCAGCGGAATCGCGTGCCCCACGCCGTTAAAAAAGTCCGGATCACCGAAAGTAATGTGCCGCGCCCCAGCCGACACCTGCTGCCGAATGTCCGCCATCACCACTTCGCGATCGACAATTCGAAACACTCCGTTGTATACCGGCACAATCGGGCAGTGCCGGCACAAATGCTTGCACCCGCGACTCGCCTCCGTATATCCCACCGTCCGCGCCTCACCTGAAGGCATCATCAGCCGCGCATATTTTTCGAGCGCCACCATCCCGGCCCGATCGGGCGTAACAAACTTCTGCCGCGCAATCGAAATCACAGGCTCGCCCTGAGGCGCGGGTGGCGCGCGCAAGGGTTCGCGCTGTCCGTTTTTCACCGCGGCCGCCGCCACGTTCCCTGCGCCAAGCCTCTCCGCAAGTGAACGCAATCCTTCCTCGAATTCCCCGCCAAGAATCGTCTCCACACCCAATCCGCGCAGATAGGTTTCGTTCACCGGAGCATACAAACCGTAGAAGCACAGATGCGCCCCCGGATTCAGGCCGCGCACCGCGGGCAAAGCCGCCACCGCCAACCGCGTCGCCGTATGCATCGGCACATAAAACGCCACTAAGTCCGCCGCCCTCACCGCATCCTCAGGCAAAGCCTCACGGGACAGATCGACGCAAGTCACGCCCGCCCCCGCAGCCCGCAGCCAAGCCGCCGGCGAAGCCAGCCCAAAAGGCTGTCGCCCCAACTCGTAGGTCGAAATCAGTACAACTCTCATCTGCGCGAAATTATCCCACGCTTTCTCATAGTTTTCCGTCAGGGCACGACTTTAGTCGTGCCGCAAGTGACGCAATATCAAGGGGCTTCAGCCCTCGGGGGCGCGCTTTTGCTATTTCTCGCTCACCCACGGACCTCGGCCCAATCGCGTGTAACATTTTGTTACTTTACAACCCGTAACCCATATGCTAACATGGCGCGTGCTACTTCGACAAAGCTCGCGCCGCTCGCGACTGTCCCAGAGAGGATCAAGCCCGGAAAGCATCGAAAATCTTAATCGAGACACCGCGATTAAAAATCCGAGCAACCCTCCCAATTTCAATAACTTCGAATTTTCTAATCGAGACAAAAACGGCCTTTTGTCTATCTGTTTTTCCGAGGCTCTGACCCACGCTCGACCACGCCTTATCCCATTCTCCCTCCGTCGCTGTTACCTTCCGCCTGCGCGTGCGATACAATATCCTGCTATTCACACAGGAGCTTCCAACCCGGCATGAGCCCATCGCACAAAAACTCTTTCGCCACCCGCGCCGCTCTCAAAGTGGGCAGCGAATCCTTTGAAATCTACCGCCTCGACGCGCTCGAGCGCTCCGGCGTCGGCAAGCCCTCGCGGCTTCCCTTCTCGCTGAAAGTTCTCCTCGAAAATCTTCTGCGACATGAAGACGGCCGCTTCGTTCATGCCGAAGATATTCGCGCCCTCGCCGGCTGGGATCCCACCAGCGCCGAAGGCGCCAGCGAAAAAGAAATTTCCTTCATGCCCGCTCGCGTTCTGCTTCAGGATTTCACCGGCGTTCCGGCGGTAGTCGATCTTGCCGCCATGCGCGATGCGATGCGCCACCTCGGCGGCGATCCAAAGAAAATTAATCCGCTGCTTCCCGCTGAACTCGTCATCGATCATTCCGTGCAAGTGGACCAATTCGGCGCGGCCGGCGCCTTCCTCTTCAACGCCGACCTCGAAATGAAGCGCAATATCGAGCGTTACGCTTTCCTGCGCTGGGGACAAAAAGGTTTTCAGAATTTTAAAGTTGTTCCGCCGGACACCGGCATCTGCCACCAGGTGAATCTCGAATATCTCGCTCGCGTCGTTTTCAAAAAACAGGAAAACGGCGCCTGGCTCGCTTTCCCCGATTCGCTCGTCGGCACCGATTCGCACACCACGATGGTCAACGGCCTCGGCGTCTTCGGCTGGGGCGTCGGCGGCATCGAAGCGGAAGCAGCAATGCTCGGCCAGCCGCTTTCGATGCTGATTCCAGCTGTCGTCGGATTCAAGCTTCACGGCCGTTTGCCAGAAGGCGCAACGGCTACTGACCTCGTCCTTACCGTCACCGAAATTTTGCGCAAGAAGGGCGTCGTCGGAAAATTCGTCGAGTTTTACGGCACCGGCCTCTCGAGCCTCACCCTTCCCGATCGCGCCACGATCGCAAATATGGCGCCCGAATATGGCGCCACGATGGGCTTCTTTCCTGTCGATGCAGAAACACTCGCCTACCTCCGCTTCACCAGCCGCAGCGAAGATCAAGTCCGCCTCGTCGAGGCCTACACGAAAGAACAAGGACTGTTCCGCACGGACCAGACTCCCGATCCGATTTTCTCGGATCGTCTGGAACTCGACCTCGCAAAAGTCGTCCCCACAATGGCCGGACCCAAGCGTCCGCAAGACAGCGTTCCGCTCACGCAGGCGAAAACATCCTTCGAAAAATCCCTGGCAGGCGCAGCGCCAAAGCACGTCCAGGTAAAAAACAACGGCGACAATTTCGATCTGGCCGATGGTTCCGTAGTAATCGCCGCCATCACCAGCTGCACCAACACTTCGAATCCATCGCTGATGCTTGGCGCAGGCCTGCTCGCGAAAAAAGCCGTCGAGCGCGGACTCAGCTCCAAGCCGTGGGTCAAGACCAGTTTCGCCCCCGGCTCCAAAGTCGTCACCGACTACATCGAGAAAGCCGGCCTCTGGCCCTATCTCGAAAAGTTGCGTTTCCATCTCGTCGGCTACGGCTGCACCACCTGCATCGGCAATAGCGGCCCGCTCCCCGAACCAATCGGCAAAGCGATCAAGGACAATAACCTTGTCGCCGTCTCCGTCCTCAGCGGCAATCGCAATTTTGAAGGCCGCATCAACGCCCTCTGCCGCGCCAATTATCTTGCCTCGCCGCCGCTCGTTGTCGCCTATGCGCTCGCCGGCCGCATGGACATCGATATCGTCAACGATTCGCTCGGCAACGACAAATCCGGCAAGCCCGTGTATCTCCGCGATATCTGGCCCACGCCACAAGAAGTCGAAACCACGATGCGCGATTCAGTCACCACCGAAATGTTCCGTAAAGAATACGCCGACGTTTTTACGGGTGACGAGCACTGGCGCGCGCTCCCCATTCCCGAGGGCGATCTCTACGCCTGGGACGAAAAATCCACCTACATCAAGAACCCTCCGTACTTCAAAGGAATGCCCAAGAAACCAGGATCGCTATCCGACCTGCATGGCCTGCGCGCGCTCGCAGTTCTCGGCGATAGCGTCACCACCGACCACATTTCTCCTGCCGGCTCGATTCCCCACGATACGCCGGCAGGAAAATATTTAATCGCGCACGGCGTTCAACCCAAAGACTTCAACTCTTACGGCGCCCGCCGCGGCAATCACGAAGTGATGATGCGCGGCACGTTCGCAAACATCCGACTGAAAAATATGCTCGCCCCCGGAACCGAAGGCGGCTGGACAATTCATCAGCCAAGCGGCGAAAAACTGAGCATCTACGACGCCGCCATGAAATACCGCGACGAGCAGGTTCCGCTGATCGTGATCGCAGGCAAAGAATACGGCTCAGGTTCCTCCCGCGATTGGGCCGCCAAAGGAACGATCCTCCTCGGCGTGCGCGCTGTGCTGGCCGAGAGCTTCGAGCGTATCCACCGCTCGAACCTGGTGGGCATGGGCGTCCTGCCGCTCGAATTCCTCTCCGGCGAAACTCCCAAAACGCTCGGCCTCACCGGCCTCGAAATCTTCGAAATCGAAGGCCTGGCTAATAATTTCGAGCCCCGCAAAAAAATGAAAGTCCGCGCCCGCGACGCCTCAGGCAAAGAGAAGCATTTCACCGCTATCGCCCGCATCGACACGCCATTCGAAGTCGCCTACTACCAGCACGGCGGAATCCTGCAATACGTCCTTCGCCAAATGCTGTAGAACCCCGAAACTCTGAATCACGGCGAAAGTCCGGCGAAAGAGCCACGGATCGAAACTTATCCTCGAATTACTACTTGATTTCGACTATGAACTTATTATAAATACACCCACGCTTTTCCCGGTTCAAGACAGGTGAAACGATGAGGCTCCCAGCCCCAGCCAGCGACACCCGAAGTGTCTTCCGCCGTTTTTGCGTTCGCTTCGTGCAAGGCGCTTTAGCGCTCCTGTTCGCCACACTGTTTCCGGCGTTCAGCCTCGCACAGACTGCGCCGCCCAAGCCCGCGCTCATCACGCAACCCATCGAAGAATCGAAACTCACCGTGTTGCGCGGCAACACGTATCCGCTCGCCCTCGCGAAATACGACCGCGGCGCCGCTCCGGCAAGCCTGCCGATGCAGCGCATGCTTCTCGTCTTGAAGCGCAGCCCGGAGCTGGAAGCCTCGCTCGTGGCGCTGCTCGATCAGCAACAAGACAAATCCTCACCGAATTACCACGCCTGGCTCACTCCCGAACAATTCGGCCAGCAATTCGGTCCCGCCGACGCCGACATTCAGGCCATCACGTCGTGGCTCCAGCTCCAGGGATTCCAGGTAGCAAAAGTTTCGAACGGCCGCACCGTAATCGAATTCTCCGGCACCGCCGCCCAAGTACAAAGCGCCTTCCACACCGAGATTCACAAGTATTCGGTCAACGGAGCCGACCACTGGGCCAATGCCAGCGACCCCCAGATTCCGACGGCGCTCGTGCCCGCAGTGGCCGGCGTTCTCACGCTCCACAATTTCCCTCGCCACGCCATGAACCACGTCGTCGGCACCTTCAAGCGCACAAAGGGAACCAGCGCGCTAACACCGGTTGGTCCGCTTTTCACTCTGCCGAATTTTGCCGACAACCTGACCTTCTATGGTGTCGGCCCTTATGATTTCGCGACCATCTACAATGTGTCTCCGCTGTGGAACGCGACGCCCGCGATCAATGGCACGGGACAAACAATCGCAATCGTCGGCGAGACTGACGTTGACTTCGTAGACCTGGAAAAATTCCGAGCCCTGTTTGGCATCACGTCGACCGACCCGACCATGATCGTGGATGGCCCGGATCCGGGCCTGCAACCTGATGAGATCGAGTCCGATCTCGATCTCGAATGGTCGAGTGCCGTCGCTCCCGGCGCTGCAATCAAATTCGTCGTTGCAGCCACGACGGACACGACTCTCGGCGTTGATCTGGCGGCGCAGTACATCGTTGACCACAACCTCGCCCCGATTGTCAGCGAAAGCTACGGCATTTGCGAAGCGGCCCTCGGCACCGCTGGAAATCAGTTCTTCAATCAGTTGTGGCAACAGGCAGCCGCGCAGGGAATGTCTGTCTTTCTATCCAGTGGAGACAGCGGCTCGGCTGGCTGCGACCGCGATAATCCCGCACAATTCGGCTTGCAGGTGAGCGGTTTCGCATCCACTCCTTACACGACAACGGTGGGTGGCACTGATTTCAACGACCTGGCAAATCCCACGACCTACTTCAATCCGACGAATGATGCTCACCAGGCATCCGCCAAATCGTACATCCCGGAAATGACCTGGAATAATTCCTGCACGAACGCGGAGTGGTCGACCGTCACTGGCAGTACGAACGCTGAAACCAACTGCAACAATCCCCAAATCTTTGGTGCGGTGGTCGCTACCGGCGGCAGCGGAGGGAAGAGTTCCTGTACCACCGGGACCGGCCAGGACATCGTTAGTTGCTCCGGCGGCTACCCCAAGCCTTCGTGGCAAACCGGAACTGGCGTGCCGAATGACGGCAAGCGGGATATTCCCGACGTGTCACTCTTCGCCAGCAACGGATTCAACGGCAATTTCTACGTGATCTGCTCCAAGAACATCAGTGAGTCCTATTGCGATCCAAACGACCCGAACGGCACGATTGTCGGCATCGGCGGTACATCCGCTTCCACCCCGGCATTCGCCGGAATCATGGCGCTGATCGATCAGAAAACCAATTCTCGCCAAGGAAACCCGAATTACACTCTGTACAGTCTCGCCGCCAAGCAGGCTGCCTCTGGCTGCAACTCGAGTTCGAACCCGGCGAGCACGTGCGTCTTCTACGATGTCACCTCGGGTACCATCGCAATGCCCTGTTTCACGGGAAGCACGGCCGATTGCAGCACAAGCGTCAAATCGCATCAATTCGGCGTGCTCACCGGTTACGCAACAACCACTGCCTATGACCTCGCAACAGGCCTTGGCACCGTCAACGCTGCCAATCTCGTCAATGCCTGGGGCGGCGCTGTTGGATCCAAAGGCAGCGTCACGACGCTCTCTATGACGCCAACGCCGCTCACAATTACACACGGTGCCACGGCGAATTTGAACGTCACGGTCGCTCCAGCGCCCAGCGGCACGGGCACGCCCAGCGGCGAAGTGGCGCTGCTGACGAGCACGGGCTTGGGCGCCGGCAGCTTCTTGCTGGCAAACGGCACTGTCACCGGAACGACCAACAATCTGCCCGGCGGTTCGTACACAGTAACGGCACACTATCCGGGAGACGCGACGTTCGCGGCAAGCGACTCAACCCCCATTTCTGTAAAGGTAAATCCTGAAGCGAGCACCGCGACGATCGCCTATGAACTTTTCGATCCAAATACCGGAAACCTGACAAATCCTAACGCTACGTCGGGGTTGTTTGGCGCCTCTCTGCAAGTCCTGCGAATCAACGTCACAAGTCTTGCAGGTGACGCGTGCGCGGGAAACACGCAGGGCGCCACCGGCTGTCCCACCGGAACTGTGACGGTTACCGACAACACGAAACCGCTGGACGGCGGGACATTTACGTTGAACAGCAACGGTTACGTCGAAGACCAGTTGATTGATCTGTCTGGCGGAACGCACAACCTGAGAGTCACTTACGCGGGCGACGGGAGTTACACCGCCGCTACGCCGGCCACCGACGTGATCACCCTCACACCGGTGGCCACGGCAGTCGCCGCCGAAACAGGTCAAACCACACTGGTCAACGGGAGTGTCGTGTTAGGCGCGGCCTTCATTGTCCAGAATATCTATTCGAATATCACGCCGACTGGAACAATGACATGGTCGATCGGTTCAACTGTTATCGGAAGCGCCCCAGTCTCCGGCGATTTCATCGACGCCCATCGAGTGGACGCAGGAGCGAACCTTTCTTCTCCGCCCAACGTCTTCAAGCAAGGCACGAATACTTTTACAGTCACATACTCCGGTGACGCGAGTTATGCAGCGTCGACGGCAACCGGCACGATTACGGCGTTCTACGCCACCACCACTACATTGGTTTCGTCCAATGCAACGATCCAGGCTGGCCAGAGTGTCACTTTCACCTCATCCGTGGCCGCGACGCCCTCGGGAGGAGCTCCGGTTACCGGAACAGTACAGTTTCTGTTGGACGGCTCGAATCTAGGCGCTCCGGTAACGCTGGTGAGCGGGCAAGCCGCATTAACTACCTCGGCGCTACCATCCGGCACCCATGGAATCCAAGCTCGTTACTCAGGCGACGGGAACAACGGTCAATCCAATAGCGTAGTCATATTCGAAACCATAAATTCACTTACTTCAATGACTTCGGTGATGGCTTCGAGCTCATCCGCTCAGCAAGGGCAGCTCGTAACCTTGACCATAACCGTTTCGCCAGTGCAGAAGGGCGGACCCATCCCGACTGGCTCCGCAACCCTTCAAGTGAACGGGTCATCGACCGGTGTTTTTGTGCCAAATCTGAATGCGGCCGGACAGGTTTCAGTCGGGATCAACAACATGCCGATCGGAAACGACACCATCGTCGCTACTTATGCGGGGGACACCGCCTATACGGGCTCATCGGGAAGCACGACGGTGACGGTCATAGCCGCGCCGGATTTCTCTATCGCCGCAAATCCCTCTTCGATCACCATCGCCAAGCCCGGGCAAACCGGCAGCACTTCCCTGATGCTCACGGCGATGAATGGCTTGACTGGCACGTTTACTCTGGTTCCCCAGTGCTCCAATTTGCCATTCGAGAGCACCTGCGCCGTGTCGCCTGCGAGCGTCACCTTTAGCTCAACTATGACGACGGCTGCCGTCATGCTGACGGTCTCGACGCGAGCTCCGTCGAGCGCTCCCGCTACCCGGCGCTTCCAGCCGACGAACAATCGGCCGGGAGTATTATTCGTAATTGGGTTTTTGGGTCTTCTGTCGCTACTTGGCCTGCGGCGGGGGCGTCGCGGAATTCAAGTCGCTTTCACTATAATCACATTCGCGGCGCTACTGACATTTGCGGCCTGCGGCGGGGGTAGCGGTGGCGGCGGTGGTGGCGTTCATGATCCAGGAACGCCCGTTGGGCTGGATCCCAACGCGAGCGTCTCGTTCACAATTGGAACCGCAACGCATGCGGTGCCGATCTCGATTAACGTGCAATAAGGAGCAAATCGACTCGCGCGCATTGCTGCGCCGAGTTTCGAGGCCGGCTATTTACTGGTGGTTTCCATTGCAGGGCGAGTTTCGCGCTTCGGGCCGCCGCGCATTTCAATCGCGGCGCTTTCCGCGAATTCGTTCCAGGCCGAAATCTGATCCGTGAGGCCCAGATTCTCGAGATATTCCGGATCGGGCTTCAGATACGAATACGAATCTGAATTGCCCTCGGCGGCAGGACGCACGGGATTCTCGTGCGCCAAGTAATTCGCCACGTGAACCACCGCGACTGCATCGAGCGTCGCCTGCGGAACGCGCTGCGGATGGTGATGATGCGCTACCGCTTCCACCACCGGGCATGGCAACCCCCAGATACCCAGCAAATACGCGCCCACCTCCGCGTGCGACACACCCATCAAATCCTGTTCCACGGCGAAGAGCGGCCTCTTTTCCTCTGCGGCGCCCACGAGTGCGCGCGCGAAATGCTTCGGCGATCGCGTGGCGAGTACCAGCTTGCCAACATCGTGCAGTAAGCCCGCAACTACCGCCGCACTGTGCACCGCCGCCGGTACGGGAATGTGCGACGCGATCTTTGCGGTGAGTTGGGAATGCTCGTGCAACTCCTCAAACGAAAATCCTGGTAGCTTCGCCGCGTTTTCAAAAACCCGAAACACCTCCGCCGATAACACGAGGTTCTGTATCATGTCGATTCCCAGGTAGCTCACGGCGGTATTCATCGTGGAAATTTCGCGCGGCAATCCGAAAAACGCCGAATTCACCAGCTGAAGAATCTTCGCGGAAATCGAAATATCCTGTTCCACGAGCTTCACCACCTGTTTCACCGAGGCCTTGGGATCAGCCAGCGTTTCGCGAAGCGCCATGAAGGTGCGCGGTAATACGGGCAGATCTTTCACCGATCCCACGATGCTGGCCAGCATCTTGTTGCTGAGAACGTCCGAAAGGCTCGTGGCGCGTTCCACCGCCACCCGCAGCATGTGCGGATCGCAAGGCTTCAGCAAAAACTGGTGCGCCACCGGTACGGCCCGGAGCGCGCCATTCATTTCTTCCTGGCTGCAAACCACGATTCGCACCGCGCCGGGAAAGCGCTCGCAAACAATTTTCAGCAGCGCGGCGCCGTCCATTTCCGGCATTCGAATGTCGGAAATGATCACGTCGAACGGTTTTTCCGCCATCAGATCGAGCGCCGATTTTCCGCTGCTCGCGTAGGCCGCTTCCCACGGAAATTCCTGCACCTGCAGCATGACCTTCAGATCTTCCAGAGCCTTGGGCTCGTCGTCTACGAAAAGAACTCGTTTCATCCCCACTCCATTTCCCGTATTCGTATGGAACTGCCTGAAATTGAACTAATTAAGATTGAACCGGCTGAAATTAACAGCGTCAGACCCGCAGCGTGGCGAGAATGCTTCGCCTCGCAAACGCGCTAACGCCCCGGCACTCAAAAAGGAAGAGGAGTAAATCTAAAGAGAGGGATTTTCGCGGGGCGCCAAACAGCAGCAAAACTCCGCGAGCCTGAATACATCATAGATTATAGTGCATAATTCTTTGCGGCAGGGGTGAGCGTGCCGCAAGAGTTAGCGAGCTGCTTCCTGGTGAAGCCAAAGCGGCGGCAAGCCGCACTCCATACGGAGAATCAATCCAGCATGACCGCTTCTGCAGTCTCGCCGTTCATCCCCGACGGTCACACCCTGACCGCCCTGCTGGTCGTCATCTGCTTTTCATCGGGACTGAACGTGTACGCCACAGTCGCCATGCTGGGTCTGCTATCACGCTTTCATGTCGTAATACTTCCGCCGTCAATCGGCATCGTCGAAAGCTGGTATGTGATTGGCGCTTGCGTGGTTTTGTTTCTCGTGGAGTTTGTGGGCGATAAAATTCCGGTTTTCGATTTGCTGTGGAACGCGCTGCAGACCTTCGTTCGCGTACCGGTGGCAGCCTTGATCACTTTCGCCGCCACTTCACAGCTGCCGCAATGGCAGCAGCTGCTCGCAACGCTGGCTGGATCGCTGATCGCACTCGCAGCGCACGGCGGGAAGACGGCGGCTCGCGCAGCTGTGCTGCATTCGCCGGAGCCGATTTCGAATGCTGCGTTAAGCCTTAGCGAGGATGCCGCGGTGGTATTCCTGATCTGGTTCGCGACCAAACATCCTTACGCCGCAGCTACGATCGTCCTCATCGCCACGGTCGTAATCGTATTTATGATTCGCGTGGTCGTGCGCGCATTGCGGAATTTGCTGTCGGAAGCCGAGCGAACGCTGACTTCTTAGCAGTCTATGGAGTGCGGCTTGTCCTGAGCGGAGCCGCAGGGTGGCTTGCCACCGCTTTGTTTTACCCTCGGCTTGCCCGGGGCGGACATCACCGCCTTCTTCGACGGTAACGCTGCGCAAAAACCGGGCGCGGCAAGCCGCGCCCTATGAAAGCGAGAGCAAGCTCTCGCACTCCAAATTTGCGTTTTATTTCTTCTTGCCCAGCAAGCCGCCCAACGCTCCCGTCGCACCACCGGCAGCACCGCCTGCTGCGCCGCCAAGCGCCTTGCCTCCACCGAGAGCTGCGCCCGCTCCTCCTTTCGCCAATCCTCCCGCCACTCCGGCGACATCGGGAACGAAAACTGGATTCGAAGTAGTGCCAGTGATGTGGAACGGTATGCCTCCCCCGCTACTGTCCCCTTTGCCACCACCACCCAACGGCAGCGATGCCACCTTGGACACTCCTCCCAACGCGCCGCCACTCACGTGCGCCACCATCTTGCAATCGAGTTTTCCGGCAGCATCAACGTTGGCATCGCCCGTGATCGAGCCGATTCCCTGAATCACCACGTTGAGATCCTGCGCGTGCGTGCCCGCAGGCTCCACGCGTACGTTCGTGGTCAAACTTTCAATCACCGTATCCGAACTCTTGTTTCCTCCGAGCCCCGCGAAAGAACCGAGCGCTCCCAATTTCGAACTCACGCTAAAACCCTTAATCGTGCCATTCGCCAGCTTGATCGGGCCCGTGATCACCAGCTTGTCCGCCGGCCCCGCAATTGCCAGATTCGCATCAAGTGTGCCGGTGGTGAGCGCCGAGCCGGATGGCAGCGTGACGCCCACGGCGGGCAACACGCCTTCGAGGTCCGGCACAGACATCGCCTGCCCGTTCAGTTTCAATTGCAGCGTCGGCGTCTCGCCCGCGATGTTGTAAGTTCCAGTCAATCGCGCAAGCGCTTTGCCCACGTGAATGTCGCCCTGCTTCAGCACGCCCGACTGCGACTTCAGCTGATAATCCGTGTCGTAATCCACGTTCACGGGAACTGTCGAAGGGCTTCCGGAGGCTGACAGTTTGAGCTTCGTCGTCTTCACTGTTCCCTTCGAGCTCATCTGCTTACCATCCGATATGAGCGAACCATTGAAATCCACTAAGCCTGCAATTCCGGCGTTCGGGCTCGCAAGGCCTCCGAAGGTGGCGATATCGAGATGCTGCACGTCGATTGTGGCGTTCAGCGGCGTGAGCGAAGCATCGGCCTGATCGATTGGCCCCGCTTTGCCTTCTACTTTCAGCGCGCCATTGCCGGGATCCTTGGCCGTCAGCTTGAATGGAAATTGCGACGTGGTCGAAAGGTCGGTCACCGTGAGATTCACGTCCTGATACACCAAAGGCTTCGCGCGCGAGCCGAGGTTACCCACGGAAATTTTTCCGTTCGTGATTTCGATCTTACCGATAGAAAGAGCCTCCGGACTCGAGGCTGGGGTGGAGGATTTCGCCTCTGTTTTCGACGAGCCGCCCATGCTCGAATAATTCCACACGCCGGCTTTGTTGCGGAGCAGCGTCACCTGCGGATCCTTGATGGTGATCGACTCGACCTCAAGCTGCTTCGAAAAGATCAGCGGAATCAGATGAACGCCGACGGTCAGTTCTTTCGCCGCCAGAAACTGCGAGTTGCTGAAGGCGGGATCGTCGGAGATGGCAACGTCGTCCACCACGACGCCGCCGGAAAAAATGGATAGCTTGATGTTTCCGATCTGCACGTTGCGCCCCAGCGCGGTGCCAAGCTTCGATTGGATCTCCGGTTTGTAACGGTTCGCGTCGATCAACGACGGAAGGATGAGGATCACGAGGAGCAGAACGGCGACAATAACGCCGACAATGGTAAGCATCTTCTTGTTCATTTCGTGCCTCCGAGGGGGACCACGAGCTGCGAGGCGGGTCGCAGCTTGAAGCAAACAAATACCACATTTCAGCGTGAATTACTCGCTGAAATAGTTGCCGCAACGGATACGCTCGGTAGCGCAGGCTTCTGCGTCTTTGGCATGCGAAGGTTGCGTCGGGAAGCCTGCGCCACCCGTAAAAAGCAGCACGAACCCAAATCCCAGCCCCACATCGCGGCATCGTTCTTTGGCTTCCCGCAGCGCGGCGTGATTCGATCCTCGGCAGACAAGGAGGCGTCGTTGTCATCCTGAGCGAAGCGAAGGATCTCAACGTCAAAACTGGCGAATCCCAACCACACGCACCCGCGGCGCAAGCAAGCACTAACCTTCATGCGTCCACCGCACTCAGATTTCGCTAGGCATCCACCCTAAACCATGCTATGTTCAGTCTGCGTTTGTTGCTCTTGTAACACCTTTAGATTCGATTGAAGGGGCTGCAAGTTCAAACTTGCGGCCTCTTTTGCTTTACGGCTGGAGGCGGTCGAGAAGCACAAATAGCTTAAGAAAAAGGAAGTACATCAGTGAGAGAACAAGGAACAGTGAAGTGGTTTAATGCCAGCAAGGGTTTTGGGTTCATCCAGCGCCAGTCCGGCGAGGACGTTTTCGTCCACTTTTCGGCCATTCAGGCGGAAGGTTACAAGTCGCTGAACGAAGGCCAGGCGGTTGAATTCGAAGTTACCCGCGGCCCCAAGGGTCTGCAGGCAGCCAACGTCACTAGCCTCTAGTCGAAAAGGGCGGGTCAGCTTACGCTGATCCGCCTTTTTTTTGTCTGCACGCGATTCGAAATCCCTCCACAAGTTTTCCCAGATTCCAATATCGAAGCAAACTCCAGCAGAAATCCTGCGCGTAGCTAAAATATCGGTGTGAGGACTAGCTGTCGAGAATTTTTTCGAGGCCGGCTCGATCGCGGATCACCAGCGTCGAACCCTTAATCTGCAGCAGCTGCTTTTTCTTGAAGTCCGTAAATAGCCGAGTCACGGTCTCGCGCGACGCGCCAATCATCTGCGCGATTTCTTCATGCGTCAAAGTGAGCTTCACTTTAATCTCGCCATTTCCCGTGTGATGCTCGGCAATCCAATCCAGCAGGAATCGCGCAAGTTTCTCGCCTGCGGAATGCGAAAGACCGATCGTCCGCATTTCACTGAGGGCGTGATGGTAGTTTTCAGCCAACTGTTGCGCCACGCGCACCGCAGCTTCTCCATGCTCGCGCAAAAACTGAAGAAACTCGTTGGCACTGATGAAATTCGCCTGTGTCGGCTCGAGCACCTCGGCCGTCGCTTGAAAAGCCTTGCCCGAAACCACCGCCGCCAACCCGAGCACTTCTCCGATTTCGGATATGCGTAGGATCAAAGTCTTGCCATCAGCGGACGATGTGGAAAGCTTCACCTTGCCGGTGCACAAAATAAACACGCCCCGCGGCGACTGCCCTTCCACGAAAAGTGTCGCTCCCTTTGGATAAGTAGCGGGAGATGTGATTGAGGCGAGCTTCTGCACAGACGCAGCCGGAAGATTACAGAAAAGCCGCTCCTCCCGATGAGGACAGTTCATGCAGCTCTCGATAATTTCGAGTCCGTAAGGAGCTCGCATTGTCTTGTGTGCCGCGATTATAGCCCTCTCGGGTGGTTGTGAGTACCAGAACGATTTGGGTGACATATTCAGGCCTGTGAGCGAATTAATCCGCTCGTGAATATGTTCCTTGAAATCAAACATGGATGCTGTAGCGGGCGTCACGCGACCTCGTGACGTCCATCACAAAGCACCCACAGCGCTCGGCAACTCCGGCTTAGAGATTCAGGACTGCGATGACCACACTTGGGTCGGGATTCGGACGGATAGTAAATTGAAAGTGTCTCGCTAGTGCCATCATTCCATAGTTTTCCGGCAGGATCACCGCAATGATCCGTTCCAGCTTTTCGTCACGCGCCACTTCAATCAGGCGCCCAACCAACTCCGCACCCAGGCCCTGCTTCTGCGCTCGATCGCTCACCAGCACTGCCACTTCCGCCTCGCGTGAACCGGGTTCCTTCGTGAGCCGGCCTACTGCAAGTATTTCGTGCTCGCCGGTCGAGGGATCTTGCCGGTCAGCCACCAGCGCCATCTCGCGGTCGTAGTCAATGAAGCACTTCCGCAGCAGACGATCGTGCGCCACTCGCGAGTCCAGTTTCTCCATATGGAAATATCGCAGGTATACGGACTGCTCGGACAGCGTTCCATGAAATTTCACCATCAAAGGCTCGTCTTCCGGCCGTATGGGACGAATCATCACCGGCGTTCCATCCTTGGTCGTCCACCGGCCGATATACCGGGTCGGATAAGGACGAATGGCCGGCCTTGAGAGCCTTGCGGCGTCCGTGTCGCTGGGATACGTCACGATCCGCGCGTCCAGCGCAATGATCTTTCCTGGCGAGGCTAGCAGCGGGTTGATGTCAATCTCCTTGATCCATGGCTGGTCAACAAGCAATTGACTGAAACGCACCAGAATTCGCTGTAATTCCGCAATATCGATAGCGGCGCGTCCTCGCACCCCTTTCAATGCCCCAAATATGTTCGTTTGCTCCATCAGCCGCTCGGCCAGCGTGGCGTTCAGCGGTGGCAGTGCGAGTGCCCGATCTTTGTACACCTCCACCAGTTGGCCGCCCGAACCAAATAAAATCACAGGCCCGAAATTCGGGTCCACGCTGCTGCCGAGGATGAGTTCGTATCCCTCCCTGCTTACCATCGGCTGCACCGTAACTCCCCGGAACTTTCCTTCCCCCGCTTTTTCCCGCACCGCCGTTTCGATTTTTCGATACGCTTCCGCCACGGCTTCTTCGCCGGTGAGATTGAGAACCACTCCGCCGACGTCTGTCTTGTGCGTAATCGTGTCGCTGAATACTTTCAGCACCACCGGGAAGCCGAGAGCCCGCGCGATTTCTGCCGCCTCTTTTTCCGAGGAAGCCACGCGCGTCTCAACTACGGGGATTCCATAGCTGGCGAGAACCTGCTTCGATTCCACTTCGTTCAACAGCGTGCGCCCGTCCCGTCGCGCACTGGCCAGAATCTCCTCCGCTTTCGCGTGCGCGCTGCTGCCTTCCTCTACTTCCATCGCCAGGCTCGGCGTCTCATACAGGCCGCGCAGGTTATACGTATATCGCCACATGTAATCGAACGCGCGCGCTGCCGTATCGGGATAAGAGAAAGTAGGAATTCCTGCCGCGTTCAGCGCCTCGACGCCGGCCGCAACCATTTTGCCGCCCATCCAGCTCGCCAATACCGGCTTTCCATATCCCCGCGCGTAAGGCTTCAGCCTTTCCGCCACGCGCGCCGGGTCCGTCATTCCTTGCGGAGCCAAAATGGCCAGCAGGCCGTCGCTGTTGGGGTCGCGGATCGCGATTTCCACCGCTCGTGCAAACTCATCGGGCCCCGAATCGCCAAGAATGTCGATCGGATTGGAATGGCTCCAATGCGGCGAAAGAAATTCGCTCAAGGAGCCTATCGTCTCCGAGGAAAGAGGCGCCAGTTCCCCGCCGTGCGCAATCAGGGCGTCTGTCGCCAGCACGCCCGGGCCTCCTGCATTCGTAATGATTGTCAGCCTTGGGCCGCGCGGCCTCGGCTGGCGCGCAAGCGTTTCCGCCATGTAGAAAAGGTCGGCAATGCTCTGCACGCGCAACACTCCGCAACGGCGTAAGGCGGCGTCAAAAACTTCGTCGCTGCCCGTCAGCGCCCCGGTGTGCGACGTGGCAGCTTTGGAAGCCTCCTCGGAACGTCCCGCTTTGATGATGATAATCGGCTTCCTCAGCGCCACTTCCCGCGCCGCAGACAGAAACGATCGCGCGTCGCCCACCGATTCCATATAAATCAAAATACTGTGCGTGTCCGGATCTTCTCCGTAGTAGTCGATCAGGTCTCCCCACCCCACATTCAGCATCGAACCTGTCGAAATAATCCCGCTGAATCCCACCTGCTCCTCGATGCTCCAGTCCAGGATCGCCGTTTCGAGCGCGCCACTCTGGCTCAGAAATGCCACATTTCCAGGGCGCGCGATGTCGTGCGCGAATGTTGCGTTCAGCCCTGCCAGGGGATTCATAATTCCCAGGCAATTCGGGCCGATCAGCCTCATCGTTCCCCGGCTGAGTTGCTCTTGAATCTCCGCTTCAAGCTTTGCGCCGGCTTCACCCATCTCCCTGAATCCGGCGGAAATCACAATTGCAGCGCGCACTTCCGCCGCCACGCATTCGCCCACCACTGCCGGAACAGTGGGCGCCGGCGTGACAATCACGGCGAGGTCAATTTTTTCAGGAATGCTACCGATATTTTTGTAGCAATGCAGGCCGAGAACTTCTTTGCGCTTCGGATTTACCGCGAACACTTTGCCGTGATACAGGCCATTCAATAGATTCGCCAGCAGCGTCCGCCCCACGCTCGATTCGCGATCCGTCGCTCCAATCACCGTCACGGATTGCGGCACGAACATGCATTCGAACGCGGATCGTCGGCTCATAGCATCTCAATCGGCTCGGTGAGGATTTTACGAGCAGCGAAGCGTCTGCGCCACCTAGAAGTCAGTAAGATGCTTGGTTGGAAGCGCCACGCGCACGGCGTTGAGGACCGCCACAAGATCGATAATCTCCTGCGCGATTGCTCCTCCTATCGGTGGCAAGTATCCGAAAGCTGCCGCCACCATGCCGAGAACGCTTAAAGCCATGCCTCCCACCGCACTCTCAAGGGCAATCGATCGCATTCGCCGGCCAATGTGAATGAGCTCATCCACCTTACTGAGGGAAGGCTGGAGAATTACGGCGTCGGCCGCTTCGGCCGCGATGTCACTTGCCTGCCCGAACGCCACGCCCACGGTGGCGGCCTGCATGGCTGGTGCGTCGTTGATTCCGTCTCCGAGGAAGAGCGTCTTCTGCTGTTTCGTTTCGGAACGGACGATCTCCACCTTTTCTTCCGGACTCTTGCTGAAATGCAAGTCGTCGATTCCAACCTGTTTGGCGATATCACGGACTTCGGATTCCCGATCACCAGACACAAGCATCAGCTTGCGTACGGCATGGCGGGGCGCCAGGTGTGCAAGAAACAGGCGGCTGTCAATTCGAGGCGCGTCATGAAATCGGATGGCAGCAGCGAATGCGCCGTCGACAAATACCACGCATTCGAGGCCTCCTGCGACAGGAGGCAAATCCCACTCCTTCGCGTTCACCTTGTCCCGGCCCGTCAGCAATACGTTTCTGCCGGCGATGATGCCGTGTAGCCCTTCGCCGGGCCGCTCGCTGATTTCCGAAGCCGCTTCCATCGGCAGAAGAGCCTTCTGCGCGGCCTCAATCACTGCCCCTGCCAGAGGATGCTTGGAGTAGCGTTCGAGGCTGGCGGCCAGCATCAAGACGTCTTTTTGCTGAAATGCAGGCGAGCAGACAATCTCAGTTAGGGCCGGCTTGCCGTAGGTAAGCGTGCCGGTCTTGTCGAAGATGACGGCACGGCAGCGGTCGATCTGCTCGAGCACTGCTGGATTCTTGATGATGATGCCCCGGCGTGCGGCCAATGAAATCGCGCCTATGATGGCAACGGGAATCGCCAAGAGGAGCGGGCACGGAGTGGCAATCACCAATACGGCCAGGAAACGCTCGGACTGTCCGCTCCAGACGGCAGAGAGAATGGCGATACCTACGGCGAGAGGCGTATACCAGGCGCCAAGTGTGTCCCCGAGGCGCCGCAGTCGCGGCCGGCGCTGCTCGGTTTCCCGCATCACTTGCATAATTCGAGCGTAGCGGGAATCCACCGGCAGCTTTTCCGCTCGGATGGTGAGTGCCGTTTCACCATTAACAGCGCCGGAGAGCACCGGCGAACCAGGAGTTTTGGAGATTTCGAACGGCTCGCCGGTCAGATACGCTTCGTTCATCTTGCCGTGGCCTTCGATGACGACTCCATCCACTGGGCAGATCTCATAAGGAAGTATGGCCAGCCGGTCGCCCACCGCAATTTCGGAAAGAGGGATGTCCTCGAGACGATTCTCCGATTTGCGGTGCGCGCTGCCGGGCACCCTCTTGGCCAGAGCATCGAGCGCGGATGAAGCGCGTCGCGTGGCATATTTCTCGAGGGCAGTGCCGCCCGACAACATGAGCACGACGATCACGCCCACCAGAAACTCGCCGAGAAGCACGGCTGTGACGATGGAAATTCCGGCAAGAAGGTCAGAACCGAATTCACCGCGTAAGAGCTTGCGGGTGAGAGTGAATAACAACGGAACGCCGCCCACTAAAAGGGCGAACCAGAGAGGCGCGAGAGTTAGGTTGGAAGATACAGCCAAGCCAAACCGCAACAGCAGATGCAGACCGATTCCGAGGAGAGCGATGAGCGCTATCCACGTCTCTCCACTCCACCACGGCTGCATGCTCGGCTTTCGATCGCTTCCCGATGGAAAAAGGAGGCGGGGCTCTTGGGTCGCGTCTTCATCGTGGCGAAACGGATACTTTATTTCGCCGGGACCCAAGTGCCGCGCCTCCCACTTCCCGACAGGATTCATACAGCCATTCTTTAGCTTCGTACCGTGAGAACCGGGCAACACGCTTCCGCGATGATCTTGTGCGCGGTCGTCCACGGAATATGTGTCACTCCCAGTGCGCGGTAAACCCGCTTCACTCCCAGTACGATCAAATCAGCTTTGCTCAGTTCGGCCACCTGCAGGATTTTTTGCGCAGGCTCGCCGATTTCGGCCAGATACCGCGGCTTGCACCACGCCTCTGCTTCCATAGGAACAAGCTGCTTCATCTGCCTCACCGTGGCGTCCATCAGCTCGCTCGGATGCACCAGCTCTCTGCTCTTAGGCGGCGGGACAACCCGCAAAATATCCAACTCAGCCTCGTTCTCCTCCGCCAGCGAGATCGCGTAAGGAAGGCCTGCCAAAGACGCTGCCGAGAAATCCGTCGCGAAAAGAATGCGCTTCATGCGCGTCGTCGTTTCCGGCTCCCTCCGAACGTATGGCCCTACCACCAGAACCGGCACGGGTGAGTGGCGCAGAATATTTTCCGCGTGGGATCCCATTACCATTCTTCCCAATCCTTCGCGGCCATGGGTTCCGGTCACCACCAGATCCACTTTCTTTTCTTCGATCCTTCGTGAGATCACATCCCAGACAGCGCCCTCGGTGACTTCCGTCTCATTCTCGACTCCGCGAAAGAGAGTTTTCAGGTGCCCGGCTTGTTGATTCGCTTGCATTAGATTGGCCTCGTGAACTGCAGCCCATGATTCTGGAGGAACCATGCCGTTCACTTCCGGAGGCCGAACGTGCAGTGCGATTACCTTGGCGCCGTACCGCCGGGCAAGTTCCCAGGCATAAGGAGCGGCCGCTTCCGCAGTCGGCGAAAAATCGGTTGTATAGAGGATATTCTTAAGAGAAATACGGGTGACAGTTTCAAGTGCTTTCACGGCCCACCTCCTTCTTTCTGTTTCTTGTATAGGCCGGTTCCCGGGCGGTCGCGGTACGCGGCGTCACCCGAGGATGTGACCTGTATCACAACTTCTGATCGCACCCCCACCTTCGGCCTCGATGCCATGGTATGTTTATTGAACGAAAGGCTTTGTACAGGCTTCTTGATTTGAATCGCTCCGACGTGCTGATCTCAGCTCCTCAGAAAAAGCAGGAATCTTCAGTCGAAGTCCGGGCGAACTTTCGCGTCTTGCCGGTGGCTGCCACGTTCGTTGCCAAATACCGGGTGCGATTGCTCGCAATCTCGGGGCTGCTCCTGATTCCCTGCTTCTGGCATCGCCACATCGAAGCTGGCGACCTTGGCAGCCACCTCTACAATGCGTGGCTCGCTCAATTGATCGAGCAGGGACATGCGCCCGGGTTGCGCATCGCTCACCCTTCGACGAACATTTTGTTCGATTACCTGCTGAGCGGCCTCGCGAAAATCTTTGGCCTGCTGATCGCCGAGAAACTTTCGGTCGCCCTTGCGGTTCTGATTTTTTTCTGGGGAGCTTTTGCGCTCATCGCCGCGGCGACAAAGCGCCCGCCGTGGCTCTTGACTCCGCTGATCGCCATGGCGGCCTATGGCTGGACCTTCGAGATGGGCTTCTTCAACTATTACATCGCGCTCGGGCTTTCCTTTTTCGCGCTGGCAATTCTCTGGCCAGGAACATCACGAGATTCCGTCTGCGAGTGGGCGATTGCGATCGCGCTCATTCCTCTGATTTACGTGGCGCACCCGCTCGGCGTCATCTGGCTCGTCGCCGCCGCTGCCTACATTCGCGTCGCGTCATTTATTCCGCCGCGTTTTCAAATCTTGCTTGTAGCCGTCGCGGCCGGCGTTGTCCTCTTGCTGCGTCTATATTTATCCCGCAATTTCGTCGTGGATAGAGCATTTGACCCGCTCTACCTGTTCAATGCCGGCGATCAACTCGTGCTGTTCAGCGACCGGTACAAAATTGTCGAAGCGCTGTGCGGAATTTTCGTCGCGGTCGCGATTGCTGCCGACGTATTTGCTCGGCGCCGCGAGCGCGGCTTCTGGCAAGCCTACCTCATTCCTCTCGAGCTTTACGTGATCGCGGAAATCGCAGTGTTCCTGCTCCCCGACGGTGTGCGTGTGCCCAACCAACCCGCAGCGCTCGCACTCATCACGGAACGGCTCACCTCCCTTTCGGCAGTGCTCGTCTGCTGCGTGCTGGGCGCAATGCTGCCGCGCAAATGGCACCTGCTCGCCCTCGCTGGAATCGCAGCGGTCTTCTTCACCTTCCTCTACCAGGACACGGCGCTGATCAACCGCATGGAAGCAGAGGTGGCGGCTCTGGTGAAAACTCTGCCGCCAAATCAGCGCGTGCTCGCCACGATTCTCAAGCCGGATGAATCGCGCGTCCTGGTGCAGCACATCGTGGACCGCGAATGCATCGGCCGCTGCTTCAGCTACGGAAATTATGAACCGGCTTCGGGCGTGTTTCGAATTAGATCGCTGCCAGGAAACAAATACGCGATGACGGATTTTGAAGACGTGGCTTCGATGGAAGGCGGAGAGTACAAGCTGCTGCCCGAGGATCTGCCAGCCTACCAGATCTACCAGTGCAACGAGGATTGGACCGAGCTGTGCATTCGCCCGCTTGCGGCCGGCGAATTAAACGACCGGCTCGGCGTCCATCCCGACGACTGACGGGTTGACTACGCAAACCGAACGCCATGCGCTCATTTCGAAATTTTACTGCAGCTCGCCAAAAACGATCACGCCCGTGGGAGTGCCCACGAAGACTTTGCCATTGGCTATCATCGGAGTGATGAATTTGTTGCCGGCGAAATTATCGCGTCCGCTTGCGGCCTGGTTGCTATTGTAAAGTTCAGTGGCGAGATTTCCAGCGTCGTACGCGTGGAGCACTGCCGTTCCGCCATTCTGCACGGTCCAGACGATTCCATTCGATGTGCCGTTTGCTGAGACGCTTGGCGTCGAGCCGGGGTAACCGAACGAGGCGGAAGAACTGGACGAGGCCGACGCTGCGACTTTCGCGTTCGTGATCGGAAAAGCTTTGAGCGGCGCGCCCACGGAGCCGTAGTAAATCGTGCCGTTGAAATAGGCGGGCATCGCCCAAACGCCACCGGGCAGCGAGCCACTAAGCTGTTGATAAATCGCGTTGTCGTTCTGCACGTTGAATTTGCCCATCATGTCGCGATTTACGATGTACATGTTCGAATCTTTGCCGGCGCCCACCGCGAGATGCCAGGTGTTTTGCGCGCTGTCCTGCAGATCGGGAAGGACCATCGCGCCGCCCGAACCGAGATCCGTATCGGATCCGGATTCTGAATCTGTATTGAACATGTTGAAATAATCGGCGACCGCAAGCTTGTTACCCGTGGTCGAAAGTTTTATGAAGCCATTGCCGTAGTCGCCGTTCTCCGGGAAGCCGCTGGAATTCAGAGTGTCGTCGAACGTGCCATTGCCCGCGAGGAAATAAATGTTGCCTGTGGAATCGGCGGCCAGCCCCGCGCCGGCCATCCAGATGGCGGCGAGCGAACCGTTGGGCGTGATGTCGATCGCGCTGGTTTGCTGCAGCGAACTCTGGCTGTATCCCATCACCCAGCCAGTGTAAGGACCGATGTCGCAGTGCGAAGCCCAGCTTGTATAAATCACGCCATTCAACAACAGCAGCGCGGCACGCTCTTTGTATTGCTTGGGAGCGAACGTTGTCGTCCCGCTGTTGTTCGGGTATGTGGCTTGAATCGTCACAGGGCTGCCTGCCAAATCCGCGCCGGTGGTGAGATCCAAGGCGTGCAAGCGCTGAAAGTAAGTGGAACCATTCTTCGTCATCGCGACGAGGTAGATGGTTCCGTTCGGCCCGGCTTTGAGATCGATCACAGGAGTGGAAGTGATCCCGATTTCCGGCGAAACCTGGCCGCAACCATTCACCGGGTCGCTGGTGGTCTCACCCGACGGAGTCATCGAGACTTTCCACAATTGAGCAAATGTATCGGCGTCGAAGGCATAGACAGAATTGTGCTCGCTGACGATGAACACAACGTTGTGAGCGGCGCCGCCAATTTGTAGATTCGAAACATAGAGCGGCTCGGCGTCCACCAGCCCGTCGGTGGTGAGAAAAGCTTTCTTGCCGAAATTGGTTGAATTCACGTTGCTGTGAGTGAAGATCGTTTCGTTGAGATTCTGACCGGTGCGGCCAATGTCATTGTGGTAAGTGAGAACATTGGCGCTGCTCGGCGGGGGCAGAGTACTCGTCACGGTGAGCGTGACTGTATTGCTCGGCGTGCTGCCGGCCGAATTGCTCACCGTTACCTGAATCTGGGCCCCGTTATCGGACGAGGAGGTCGCGGCAGTGGTGTAGGTCGCTGAGTTCGTTCCGACGTTCGCGCCGTTCTTCGTCCACTGGTAGCTGAGTGGCGCGGTCCCGCTTGCCGCTACTGTGAACGTCGCAGCATTGCCGGCTGACACTGTTGTATTCACCGGCTGCGTCGTGATCGTTGGTTTCGTCGCTGCGGCATTCACGGTAAGCGTAACGATGCTGCTGAAAGTGCTTCCCGCCGAATTGCTAACTTTCACTTGTATCCGCGCGCCGTTATCGGCCGAAGTGGTCGCGGCAGTCGTGTAGGTCGAGGAGTTCGTTCCGACGTTCGTTCCGTTCTTCGTCCATTGATAAGTTAGAGGCGCTGTGCCCGTCGCAACCACAGTGAAGGTTGCGGTCTGGCCGACCGTGACGGTGACGTTCACCGGCTGTGTGGTGATCGCTGGTTTCGTCCCGGCGGCGTTGACGGTGAGGGTGGCGACGCTGCTCGGCGCGCTTCCCTTCGAATTGCTGACGGTGACCTGAATTTTCGCGCCGTTGTCGGACGAAGCAGTCGCCGCAGTGGTGTATGTCGCAGAGTTCGTTCCGACGTTCATTCCATTCTTGGTCCACTGGTAGCTGAGGGGTGCGGTGCCGGTGGCCGCCACAGTGAAGGTGGCCGTCTGGCCGACGGTGACTGTGGCATTGGCAGGCTGCGCGGTAATGACGGGAGCGGTGGCGGGCGCACTCGAAGTGCCGGCGCAAGCAGCGAGCAATGCACACAGAACCAAGAAAATCGAAATCGGTAAAATCGCGAAAAGTGCGTTTTTGTCCCTATTAGGGTTTAACGAACCGCTTTGTTTGCAGGAACTTACGCAAATTTCTAATAATCGATTGTTCCTATTAGAGTGCAATCGGCCTCGGGTATCGATTAGGGCTTGAACCGTGCAAGTGATGCCATCTGCTCCCGCGCTATGTTTGGCCATGAGCTTGATAAGTTTTGTCATGATTGAGCTGATCAACCGTCTGCTATCTATTGTAGAGGAAGGGCGCTCCCAACATACCTGTACGTGAGACTAGTTGCGGGCCAGCCAACCGTCGAGTGGAGAATTACTGTATGGCGAGGGATCTAAATCCTGTAGCGAAGGATAACGTAGAAGAGAACGGCGAAGTAGTGGCAGGCGCTGCCTGCGATGACGAAGACGTGCCAAATCGCGTGGCCGAAGGGAAGGCGGCGAGCGGCGAAGAATGCGACGCCGACGGAATAGAGGAGGCCGCCAGCGAGTAGCCAGTAGATTCCATGCGGTGGGATGGAGGAAAGCAACGGCTTCATCGCTATCAGGGCGATCCAGCCCATGGCGAGGTATACGACGGTGGACAGGATTTGGAAGTGATCAACGAACCAGAACTTGAAGACGATTCCCGCCATCGCGAGCGCCCAAACAATCGAGAAAAGCGACCAGCCCCAGCCGCCGCGAAGAGTCACAAGTGTGAACGGAGTGTATGTGCCAGCGATGAGCAGATAAATCGCGCAATGGTCGAAGATCTTCAAAGCGCGCTTGGTGCGCGGCGACGGCAGAGCGTGGTAGAGCGTGGAAGCGGCGTAAACGCAAACGAGAGTGCTCCCGTAGACAGCGCAACTGATGATTTGCAGGGCGCCGCCGCGCAGAATGGCGAACACCAGCAGCACGACGAAACCGGCGACGCTGAGAAGCAGGCCGATTCCGTGCGTAATGCTGTTGGCCAATTCTTCGATGTGTGTTGCGGAGCGAGTGGGGCGCATTTCGATGCTCGATTTCATTCTTCGCTGTTGCGACGGCCGGCGCAATAGGCAAATAGTAATGGGAGATATCAGCGGATTTTATGAACGGCGCGACAAAACCCTAGGCAGTTTCGGCGGTGGTTGGCTCTTCCCGGCGAATGGTTCCGGGAGCACCGGCATCGTGGCGGCGACCGTTGAACCAAGAGCCAAGACGCCATGCCAGCAGGACCGCAACCACTGCCGCATATTGCAGCGGTTTGCGAACATCGGATTTCACGAGCCAGTAGTAGTGGATTACACCAGCGATGGCGCTGAGGTAGATTGCGCGGTGGAGCATTTGCCAGCGGCGGCCGCCGAGGCGGCGAATCCAGCCGGCTGTGGAGGTGATGGCGAGCGGAATCATGAGCACAAAACCGGTGAAGCCGACGGTGATGAAGGGGCGCTTGGCGATGTCTTTCAGCATTTCGGGCCAATTGAAGTAGCGATCGAGCCAGAGCCAAGTGGTGAAATGCAGGCAGGCGTAGAAAAACGCGAAAAGGCCGAGCATGCGGCGGAAGCGGATGAGTTGCGGCAGCTTCAGGATCTTGCGGAGCGGCGTGACGGCGAGCGTGAAAATCAGGAAGCGCAGCGTCCAATCGCCGGTCCAGTGTTCGACGAACTGAACGGCGTTGGCGGACAGATTGTTGTGCAGGCCGCGCCAGATGAGAATTGCGAGCGGGAGGAGGCAGGTCAGGAATACGAGGGCCTTCGTCCATTTGCTGGTGAGGATTGAGTTCAACGAGCGCTCCGGCTGGACAACGTCAAGGGCCCGGGGCTAAAGCCCCATTTAGTGATTGATGCCTTTTCCGCTGGACTGAAGTCCAGCTCCCCCTGCTAAAAGCAGGGGGCTCCCACCGAACTGCAAAGTCCTAATGCATGAGGTTCGCGCCGAACTGCAAAGCCCTAATAGTTCTTGCGCAGATCCATGCCTGTGTACAGGCTGGCGACCTGGTCGCCGTATCCGTTGAACATCAGAGTTGGAATCGGCTTATCGAATAAGCCGAGGCCGCCTTTCAGGCGGTGCTCGTGGGCCTGGCTCCACCGCGGATGGTCCACGGTGGGATTCACATTGGAATAGAAGCCATATTCGCGAGGGTTGGCGATGTTCCAGGTAGTGGGCGGCTGATCTTTGACGAAGCGGATTTTCACGAGCGACTTGATGCTCTTGAAACCGTACTTCCACGGGATCACCATGCGCACCGGCGCGCCGTCCTGATTGGGTAGGGTTTCGCCGTACATGCCGACGGTGAGAAGCGTGAGCGGATTCATCGCTTCGTCGATTCGCAATCCCTCGACATAGGGCAGCTCAATACCTGCCATCGGGCCTTCGGGCATCTGTTTCACGTCGTAGTAGCTCTGGAAGGCGACGTATTTGGCGTTGACAGTAGGCTCGACCAGCTTGGCGAGGGCGCTGAAGGAATATCCGATCCACGGAACAACAATGGACCAGGCTTCCACGCAACGGTGGCGATAGATGCGCTCCTCGAGCGGCGCGAGCTTCATGATTTCATCCATCGAAAATTTGCGCGGCTTTTTTACTTCGCCTTCCACGGATACGGTCCATGGGACGGTGACGAAATTTTTCGAGTTATCGGCGGGGTCGCCTTTGCCCGTGCCGAATTCGTAGAAATTGTTGTAGTGGGTGGTTTTCTCGAGGGGTGTCTGCTCTTCGGTGGTGCTGCCCGGCCATTTTGTGTAACCGGTCAATTTCACAGGGACGTTTCCGCCCGCAGATGCGGACGGAAGATGAGAGAGCTTTTTGTAGCCTTCTACGGCGACACCTGTGGCAAGCAAGCCCAGCAGGAAATTGCGCCGCCCCATGTAAACGCCTTTGGGGGTGACATCGGCGTAGGTCAAATCCGAGCGTTTCTTATTTGGCATGAAAGATTCCTGACGGCATTCTATATCTTAGACATTGTGAGTACACAGTGAGTACGCATTCGCTACAGAGTTGGATGCGCATTCAGGCCACTTGGAACTATCCCACTTTTCCTGCAAGGCCCTGCCTTCATGGGGCTTAGGAACAGTCCTGATCGAACCACGCAACTTTACCCCCAAGGCGGTGTTTCATCGGCATGCGGCCTTTGTGGTGAAGGCGGAAGGCCAAACGGAAATAACGCACTTATACACCGGGAGGATGAGATGAAAGTGATGAATGCAGTTCTAACGGGTGCGGCGCTCTTCGTTCTGTCGACGCCAGCCATTTTCGCGCAATCGGCTACGACGAACGATCCACCGCAAACCGTTCAGCAGCGCAAGGAAAATCAGCAGGATCGAATCGGCCAGGGCGTGCAGAGCGGCCAGCTCACTGCCGGAGAAACGAAGAATCTCGAAACCAAGGAAGCCGGGCTGAACAAAGAAGAGCGCACGATGCGTTCAGAAGACGACGGCCACCTTACGGCAGCTGACCGATCCAAACTGAACAACCAGCAGAATCACCTGTCAAACCAGATCTACGACGACAAGCACAATGGTGCGGTGCAGAACAGCGGCACAGGAGAGATCGGCCAGCGCAAAGAGAACCAGCAGGACCGCATCGCGCAGGGAGTGAAGAGCGGCCAGTTGACGCCGGGCGAAACCGCCAAGCTCGAGAAGCAGCAACAGGGCATTAACCGCGAAACGGCGGGAATGCGCGAAGCGAATGGCGGCAAGTTGACGGCTGCGGACAAGAAGGTGGTGAACCAGCAGCAGAATCGAGCATCACGCAACATCTACAACAAGAAGCACAACGGCCGCCGGCAGTAGGGCGGATTAGGAAGCAATTCAGAGAAAGCCCCGACTTCACGCCGGGGCTTTTCTAATTTCGCACCTGTTTCTCTGCGCTGATAGTGAAATTGACTTCGGACGTGTCTCCCGGTTTCACGGTGACTTTTTTCGCCCAAGTTTCCGGCGGACTATAGACCGGCCGTTTTACCCTCACCTGAGCGGCGACATCGAGAACCGATTCTTCGGACATGTTCTGCCAGCCTTCGTGCCACGCTTCAATTTCATATTCTCCAGCGGGCACATCGGTCAGCCTGAAGGAACCATGTTCATCTGTGACAGCATAGTAAGGATGCTTCACGATGAGGATTTCCGCGTTCATCCAGACGTGCCCGGCGTTGCACTTGAGTTCGACGACGCCACTGCGCGGTAAATTGACGGGGATCATCTGATTCTGCATCGGGAACGGAATGTTGTTGGAAGCGGCGCCCGTCATGTGGACGGTGTGCAGAACCGGATCGCTGCTTTTGATATCGAGGTTGCCGCCCTGCGGAACGAGCATGATGTGCGGGAGATAACGGCAATTCTTTTGGTCCAGATGCTGACGCGAGTCGGGAAGGTCCATGGCCTTGCCCTTGGTGATGTCCTTCAGAAACACGACGGTATTCGCAACGCCGCCATCGGAGCCGATTTCCAAGCGTTCGAGGTCGCGAATCTTGTGAGACGCGGGATCACAAACGCCTGGATCTTTCGTGATGGGAAGTTTTGGGGTTTTGGGAGCGGGGCCGGACCATTTGACCGTTCCGGTGATGGTTCCGCCGTTCTCCACCTTGATTACGGAGTAGTCGGATTGCGCGGAAGCGCGACCGGCGCAGAAGAGGAGGGATGCGGCGGCCACGAGTCTCACGCAGAAAAGATAGGTTGCAGTTTTCATCACGCCTCACAGCGATCGAACGAGATGCGGTTGATGAACTTTTCGTGGAAACCCGGACTCGGCAGTTCACGCGCCCCTTCGTGACTGCGAAATGTGGTTGAGCGTGCGAAGAAGTGGAGCGCTTGGAAATTCGCTTTCGGGCGGCGATTCATCGAGCCGAGCTGGGCCCCCAATTCAAAGATACTCTTGCGAACCGAGGCGGGAGCGAACTTTGGGGCGGGATTGTCCTAATAGTATATCGAGGCTAGAACGCTGAGGATGGCGCTACCTTGTGCTGGCGAGCGATTTGTAACCGTAAGGAAATTTTTTCCGCCAATCCCACGCCGATTGGATGATCGAGGGCAAATCGGATTTAGAGGGAGACCATCCGAGTATGGATTTGGCGCGAGTGGCATCGGCGACCAGACGCGGCGGATCGCCCGCGCGTGGAGCCTCGATTCGAGTGCGGATCGGCAATCCCGTGACGCGACGGGCTGTTTCGGCAACTTCGAGAACGGAATAGCCTCGGCCTGTGCCGAGATTGAGCGCGTCGGATGGGGAGCCTTGGCGAAGATGATCGAGAGCGCGAATGTGCGCATCGGCGAGGTCGGCCACGTGAATGTAATCGCGAATGGGGGTGCCGTCCGGAGTGGGATATTGATTGCCGAATATTCGGACTTCTTTGTGGGGATCGGCGGCGGCGGCAAGCACGTTGGGGATCAGGTGAGTTTCGGGATCGTGATCTTCGCCGCAGCGCTGGGTGGCGCCGGAGGCGTTGAAATAGCGCAGGCAAATTGATTTCAAGCCGTAGGCTGCGTCGTAGGTTTCGAGAAGGCGCTCGAGAGTGAACTTGGTCCAGCCGTAAGGGTTTTTCGGCCACTGCGGGGAATCTTCGCTGATGGGTGTTTTCTCGGGCTCGCCGTAGACAGCCGCTGTAGAGGAAAAGACAAAACGGCGGATGCCGGCATCCAGCAGAGCGCCCACGAGCGAAATTCCCTGGCCTACATTGTTTTCGAAATACTTGGCGGGATTTTGTTGGGATTCGCCGACGCTGATGAATGAGGCGAAATGGATGCAGGATTCGATGGCGTGCTCTTTCACGATTCGAGCGACGAGGGCGCGATCGCCGGCAGAACCGTGATAGAACGGAATCGCGGCGTCGAAGGATTCGCGATGGCCGTGGGCGAGATCGTCGAGGACGACGACACTTTCACCTTTACTCGTAAGTCGCTCGACAGTGACGCTCCCGATATAGCCCGCGCCGCCGGTGACCAGGATCGCCATTAGCTTCCTTCCGTCATGTTGACGCCTACCTAAATCACTCTAGCACAATCTTTTTGGCGGTCTCGGCCGCCTGAGGGGAGTGTGCGGTCATATAAACTGCTCGAACGGCGCTGCTAAATTGACGATTTCGCTATTCGGTTATGCGTTGACGTCGATTACGACACGGCCGCGAGTTTTGCCGGCCAGGATTTTTTCAGCCAGATCGTAGATGGAGGAGAGCGACTCGGTGGTTGTGAGCGAATCGAGTTTATCGAGAGGCAATTCGCGGGCGAGGCGTTCCCAGGCTTGGATGCTGAGGGGTCTTGGCGTGAGGACGGAATTAATGCCGAGCAGCGCGACGTTGCGCAGGATGAACGGAAAAACCGTGGTCGAAAGTTCGGTGCTGCCGGCCAGGCCGCAGGCCGCGATCGCGCCGTAAGATGCGGTGGCTGCGAGGAGCGATGCGAGAGTTTGCCCGCCAACTGAATCGACGCCGCCTGCCCAGCGCTCGGAGGCGAGTGGCGCCGATTTTTGGGCGAGCTCGGCGCGATCGACGATTGTGGTGGCGCCGAGTTCACGCAGGAAGGAGTGCAGCTCTGGCCTGCCGGTAGAGGCGGCAACTTTGTATCCCTTCGCCGCAAAAAGCGCCACGGCGGTGGAACCGACGCCGCCTCCCGCTCCCGTGATGATGATTTCTTTTTCGCCGGGTTTTACGCCGTAGTGCTCGAGCGCGATCAGGCAGAGCATGGAGGTGAAACCAGCGCTGCCGATCGCCATCGTTTGCTTGAGGGTAAGGCCTTTCGGAATGTGAACCAGCGCAGCGGATGGAACACGCTGGCGCTGAGAATAGCCGCCCCAGCGCGTTTCGCTGAAGCCATTACCCACAGCGAGCACTTGATCGCCGGCGCGGAATTCCGGCGAGGTCGATTCGAGAACGCGGCCTGCCATGTCAATCCCGAGCACCATGGGAAATCTCCGGATGATTTTGCCGCGGCCGGTGACGGCGAGTCCGTCCTTGTAATTGAGCGACGAGTATTGCACTTCGATGAGCACATCTTCTTTGGGAAGTTCGTCGTTAGTCAGTTCTTTGAAGGCGACTTTGTACGCGCTGCTGTTCCCTTCCGCAATGAGAACTTTGAATTTGTCGGCAGGCATCGAGGCCTCGTGGAGGATCTAAACTGCGGCATGTTGCGATTCGCCGGTACGAGTATAGCGCAGGGATTGGGCAGCCCGGCTCTCGCGACGGCCATGGGGAATCTCGGCCACTTACCCGGAAGAAAACTATTTGCCTTGCGGTTGTTTTTACGGCGTGACGGTAACGGTCACATTCACTGTGTGCATTTCGGGTACGGCACCCACATTCCCGGAAGAGTTCACAGTGATGGTGTAGTCGCCCGGCGGCGTCTTCAAGATTGCCGATGGCGGGATGCCGGCGCAACTCGTCAATGTGATAAGCGCGACGACGGTGATGGTGGCCCAAACCATTGCCGGGCGGCGGAACGCGCGCGGCCGGAACGCGGCGAGGAAAGCCATTCCTGCGGCAGCCAGGGTCGAAACCGGCCATCCCGGATTCCACGGGTATTTTTCGCGCTGCTGAGGGACCTGCGCCTGAAACATTTCAGTTTTGACCACCAGCTTCGAAGTGATAGCGACTCCGTTGGGCGTTATCACGGCCGGTTCGAACTCACACGAGGCGTACAGCGGCAGGTTCGTGCACTGCAGCGTGATCGGCGAGGAGAATCCGCCAAGCGGCGTGGTGGTGATCATGAAGTTCGCGGAGTGGCCGGTTCTTATGCTGGCCGAAGCCGGCATGACGACGATCGTGTAGTCCTCCACGCGCTGAGAAACGATTGGCGACGTGACGGTGGTGAAGTTCGCATCGCCACTATAGACGGCAGTGATGGGATGTGTGCCGGCTGCGAGGGTAGCGGTGCTGAACGCCGCAACTCCCGAGCCGTCCAGCGGCAGCGCGATGGTCAGCGCCGTCGAGCCATCGTTGAATATCACGGTTCCGGTAGGGGTGCCGTTGGACGAGCTGACTGTGACGGTGAACGTGACGTTCGCGTTGGGCGTCGATGGATTCAGGCTTGAAACGAGTTGGATATTCGGCGGCCCGATTACCTTCTGAGTCAGGTTCGCGGTGCTGCCCGCATACAACGTGTCGCCGCTGTAGGTTGCGGAGATGGTGTGCGTCCCGGCAGCGAGCGTCGAGGTGGTGAAACTTGCGGCGCTCGCGCTCACGTTGACAGTTCCCAAATTCGTCGCGCCGTCTGTGAACACGACGGTGCCGGTGGGCGTCGGCGCCGTCGTGGGCGTGGTGGGCGTAATTGTCGCGGTGAAAGTGACCGGTGAATTTACGTTCGATACTGGTTGGGATGAAACGATCGCCAGCGTGGTGCCATCCTGCAAGCCGGTGCCGGTTACGGTGATGAAATCGGGGCTGCCGGCGGCGTTGTTGACCACGCTGAAACTCGCATCGATCAATCCGGCGGTAGCCGGATCAAAAACCACGTCCAGCGTGCAACTCATGCTGGCCGGAACGTTGACCGGGAAACTGACCCCGCATGTGCCGCTCGGTGCAAGAGCAAAACTCGGCGAAGAGGGCGCGACGGAAGAGAGCGTCAATGCAGCATTGCCGGAATTCGTCACGGTGACGGTTTGAACCGGGCTTTGCGTGCCGACAATTTGATTCGCAAACATCAGCAGGGTCGCGTTGGTGCTTCGGATGCGTTGATTGTTCAAGTCGGCGATATAAACGTTGCCGTTGAGCGGGAGAACGCCCGAAGGCGTGTCGAGTACGGCGGCATTTGGACCGCCTGCGTCGCCGAAAAATCCCTGCTCGCCTTCTCCTGCGATCGTTGTGATTGTCCCCGTGCTGCCGACGCGGCGAATCACGTGGTTATTCGAATCAGCGACGAAGATGTTGCCCATCGCGTCGAGCGAAACGCCGAGCGGAAAAGCGATTGCTGCGCTTGTGGCGGCCGCGCCATCGCCGGAGTATGCAGCCGTGCCATTGCCTGCAAATGTGGAAAGTGTTGCGCCGCTCAACAAGCGCACGCGATGATTATTCGAATCAGCGACATACACTTTTCCGGTCGCGTCTACTGCGACGCCCGTGGGAGTATCGAGACCGGCGGAGCTGGCTGTGCCGTTGTCGCCATAAAAGCCCTGTTGTTGAGCGTTTCCTGCGATGGTTGAAATTGTTCCAGCGCTTACTTTGCGCACGACGTGATTGTTTGTATCCGCGATATAGACCACGCCATTCGCATCCACCGCCACGCCGCGCGGCGTGTAGAGCGCTGCGCTCGTTGCTGCTCTGCCATCACCGGAATACCCAGCAGTGCCGTTGCCCGCGAACGTGTTGATGTTGCCGTTCGAAACCACGCGAATGCGGTTGTTGTTGCTGTCCGCGATGTAGACGTTCCCGTTCGAGTCGACCGCAACCGCCGTCGGCGTGTTCAGACTGGCGCTTGTCGCTAGGCCGCCATCCCCGAAAAATCCTTGCTCACCGTTCCCCGCTACCGTCGTGATATTTCCGCTCGTGTCGATGCGCCGGACGCGATGATTGTCGCGATCAGCGATATACACGTTGCCCGCTGCATCGGCAGCCATGGAAAAAGGATTGGCCAGCGCCGCACTGATCGCCGCGCCGCCGTCGCCTGAGAATCCTTTTGCGCCCGTGCCTGCAACTGTGTTGATCGTGTCGCCGGGAGAAAGCGAAATGATCGGAGCTTGCGCCGCAGTTCCGAGCGCGACGCCGAGAATAGCGACGCACAGCGCAACGGCAGCCCTCAGTTTGCCGATGCGATCAGTCGTTATCGCGCTCTCCCCGATGCGACCAATCTTCATCGCGCTCTCTCCGCTGCGTCGATCGTCATCGCGCTCTCCCCGGCTCACGCGGTTACTGGCAAACCAGCGCAATGGCGACGTCGTGAACAAACGGTGTGGTGGTTGTGCCTTCCCCCACGGCTTGTACGTTCGCGCTCACGTCGAAGATGGCATTCGCGGGAACTGTGACGTTCGCGGAAGCCGAGCAGGCATTCGTGCCGGACATCTGGCAGGACAGTGCTGTATCAGCGAGATCGGATGTGGCGACTCCGACATCCACCGCGGTGATTGTTGTCCCCACCCGCAGCGTGTAGGTGACGGCCACCGAAGGATCGATTGCGGAATCGGCCTTGACTGTAATTGTGGTCGCTGTGCAGGCGAGCGGCGCGAGCGTGACGTCTTCACCTACTTCATTTGTGGCGTCGTCGATCTTCGAGCCTGAGGCGTTCAGATACTTGATTGTTCCCACGGAAACATTGGAAAGGTCGTGCAGCGATTGGATTGTAGCGATGGCGCCTCGCTGTGCAAGAAGCGCCCAATTGCGGCCGCCACCCGCGACGTCCGTGTCCGGTTCGACACCGGTATTTGTCTGCAGCGCAATGTAACTGGAGCCGCCGAAGGAAACGCCGTTCGTTGCGACGTACGGGGTCGCGATATTCCACGGTCCGAGGAAATTGAGCCCTGTCGGGCCCGTCGGGCCGGTAGGACCTTGCGCACCTGGCGCGCCGTCCATGCCATTCGGGCCTGCAGGCCCCGGAGGGCCCTCGTTGCCATTCTGTCCCATGTTGCCTTGCAGACCTTGTGGTCCTTGCTGCCCAGGCGCCCCATCCAGTCCATTTGGACCTGGAGGGCCCTGGTTACCTGGAAACCCTTGCGGACCCTGTGAGCCCTGAGGTCCTTGCAGACCTTCGAAACCCTGCAGCCCCATTGGGCCCTGCGCACCGTCGGCTCCCGCCGGGCCCTGTGGACCCGTGCCGCCTTGCTGCGCGAGGACGGACCAGTGAGTTCCATTGTCTGTGTCCGGCTGGTTGCCCATGTTTCCGGCGACCCGCGAAATGTAACTTGTCCCGTTGAAAAACACAGCGCCACCGATCGGATAGCTGATCTCGGGATCCCATGCACCTTGAAAATTCACCGCGGGCCCTTGCGGACCCTGGGCTCCGTCAGGGCCGGTTGGGCCAGTTGCGCCCGTCGCTCCGTCCGGACCTGCTGGCCCTTGAGGACCAGCAGCGCCTGCGGTTCCAGTTGCTCCCATCGGGCCCGCCGGCCCGGTTGCTCCCTGAGCGCCAGTTGCGCCTGTCGCTCCAACCGCGCCCATTGCACCGACTGCACCAGCGGGACCTTGAACTCCCTGTGGTCCCTGTGCGCCGGTAGCACCGGTGGCGCCGTCTGAACCCGCAGCGCCTGCCGAACCTTGTTGCGCAAGAAGCGCCCACTGCGCGAGTGAAATATCCGGCTGGTTATTCAGGTTGTTGTTTACCTTCGAAATGTAGCTCGAGCCCTGAAAGAATACCGCGCCGCCGACGACGTAGTTCGTTGAGCCGCTCCACGTTCCTTGAAAGCTCACCGGCGCTCCCTGTTGCGCGATGAGCGCCCAGTTTCCGGTGTGGTTGGTGACGTCCGTGTCAGGCTCGTTGTCGAAATTTCCGTCGAGCAACGAAATGTAGGTCGAGCCTTGAAAGAAAACTGACTGTCCAACTGCGTAGGTGGTAATCAGATTCCAGGTGCCGACGAAGCTGATGGATTGGCCTTGCGGTCCGGTGGCACCGGTGGCTCCGGTGGCTCCGGTGTCTCCCGTAGAACCTTGTGGACCGCTTGGGCCCGTCGCTCCGGTTGCGCCTGTCGCCCCTGTGGTACCTGTGGCCCCCGTCGCTCCGGTATTTCCTGTTGCTCCGGTAGCGCCGACAGGACCTTGCGAACCCGTCGCGCCTGTCGCTCCCGCTGCACCCATAGGACCCTGCGGCCCGATAGTCCCCATCGCTCCGGTAGCTCCAGCGGGACCCTGTGCCCCGGTGGCGCCGGATGCGCCCGTGGCGCCCTGCTGAGCGATCAGAGCCCAGTGGCCACCGCCACCGCTCACGTCGGTATCCGGCTGATGCCCAGTGTTCCCATTGACCAGCGAGATGTAGCTGGATCCCTGGTAAGACACTGTCTGGCCCACGCCGTAATTGCTGGCAAAATTCCAAGCTCCGATAAAGACGAACGACTGTCCTTGCGGGCCCGTGGCTCCCGTCGGACCAGAAGGACCTTGCGCGCCTGTTGATCCTGTCGTGCCCGCCGCTCCTGTCGCCCCGGTAGCGCCGGTTGCACCTGTCGGACCTGCTGGACCTTGAGCCCCTGCTGCTCCTGTTGATCCAGTGGGACCCTGCGGACCATCTGGACCGGTGGCTCCGGTTAGGCCGATTGGGCCCTGTGGCCCGATAGCGCCTGCCGGTCCTGTTGCACCCGTGGCACCGGTGAGGCCGATGGGGCCTTGCGGACCAGCCGGTCCCGTAGCGCCGACGTCTCCTGCCGGGCCAATCGCGCCTTGTTGCGCCAACACCGCCCAGTTGCCTGAGCTATTCGCAACATCCGTATCCGGCTGATGTCCGGTGTTCCCGATCGTCAATGAAATGTAGCTGGTACCTTGAAAGAAAACGCTGTCGCCAATCGCGTACGGCGTCTCGATATCCCACGTCCCGCGAAACATGACAGGCGGCCCCTGTGGACCAGTTGAGCCAGTCGCACCGGTTGCGCCAGTCGCGCCTGTGTCTCCCGTTGGACCTGCTGGTCCTAGTGGCCCGACTGGCCCTGTGGCTCCCGCCACTCCGATGGGTCCTTGTGGTCCCGCTGCGCCCGTGGCACCAGTAGCGCCAGTTGCACCCGTCACTCCGATCGGGCCCTGCGGACCGATTGCGCCGGTTGCTCCCGTTGGGCCTGTCGCTCCAGTAGCCCCGGTAGCTCCGGTTGCGCCCGTCAATCCGATGGGGCCTTGTGGACCAGCCGGTCCCGTTGCGCCGACGTCTCCTGTCGGGCCAATCGCGCCTTGTTGCGCCAGCACCGCCCAGTTGCCCGAGCTATTCGTAACGTCCGTGTCCGGCTGATGCCCGGTGTTCCCGATCGTCAATGAAATGTAACTGGTGCCTTGAAAGAAAACGCTGTCGCCAATCGCGTACGGCGTCTCGATGTCCCACGTCCCGCGAAACGTAACTGGCGGCCCTTGCGGACCCGTTGCGCCTGTCGCACCGGTTGCGCCAGTCGCGCCTGTGTCTCCCGTTGCTCCGGTAGCGCCCGTCAGTCCCGTGGGCCCCTGAGGGCCGACCGCGCCAGTCGCACCCGTCAGACCTGTCGCGCCAGTCGCTCCCGTTGCTCCCGTAGCACCCGTCAATCCTATGGGACCCTGAGGGCCGATCGCGCCAGTCGCACCCGTCAGCCCCATCGCGCCAGTAGCCCCCGTTACTCCGATCGCGCCTTGTTGCGCCAGCACCGCCCAGTTGCCGGAACTATTCGTCACATCCGTATCAGGCTGGTGTCCGAAATTCGCGGCTACGAGTGAGACGTAACTTGTTCCCTGAAAGAAAACGCTGTCGCCGATCGCGTACGTCAGCTCGATGTCCCACGTCCCGCGAAACGTAACCGGCGGACCCTGCGGCCCCGCAGCTCCTGTGCCTCCGGTCGCTCCCGTCGCGCCGGTCAGACCGATCGGGCCCTGGGGACCCACCGGGCCAACTGCACCCTGCGCTCCCGTGGCGCCCATCGGACCTTGAGGCCCTTGTGGACCGACTACACCTTGCGGACCCTGCGGCCCAAACAAAGTAATGTCGAGCGCCGGCGGGCGGCTCGTCTCCTGATTTTCTTTGCTGTCGAGCAGAACGAACGTGGACGCCGCCGAAGCGGAAGCCGTGAGCGCAATTCCGTTATTCGACGAAGGGGTAGTCACCCAGCCCTGCACAAGTGAAGTGACATCAACGAGAATTACCGTATCCGCCTGCGTCACCGCGATCGGCGAACCAACCACCGCGCCAAATGACGGCGCCGAACTGAACGTCACCGAAAGCTCGTTCCACGCGCTCGTCACCGGCTTCAAGTCGAGCGCGCCTGCCGTGTTCACGCGGTTCACATACAGGCGCAACGTGGCGGCCGCAATTTCACCGGAAGTGGTTCCAGCGGGTAATGATCCAAGGTTGAACTGGATCAGCGCCGTGTTCCCGTTGCCGACGGCCAGGTTCGTCAGGCTGCCGAAATTCGTGCCGGGGTGCGCGCTGCTGATATGCGCGTCGCTCAGAAGCGGAGCGTCAGTCGCACGCGCCGTGAACGCCAGTAAGATGGTGAGAAAGAGCCCGACGGCGACAACCTTGCCATTGCACAGCAGTGCCTGCTTTTTCATGTATGCGCTCCCGCTTTTCTATCAATCGGCGGCAGCGCATAAACCTTAACGAACTGCCTTCGCACTATTTCCCTGGCGCGGTTTTTGAGTAGGAGTTTTGGTACGCCGCGATCTAAGAAAAATCTAACGATTGGTTTGCCCACGCGCGGTTAAGCGAGCGAGTGGCCATTCGTGGGAATAAAAAGCAAAGGTGAGACTAAGAGTGAGAGGAGTCGCGGAGTATTGTTTCAATCTGCTTCAAATGGTTCAGGTCGTGGCACGCGAAATGTTTCGTTATCACCGCGATGCTTTCGATGCCTCGTTCGGCGTGGACTCCGTGGTGATTCCACTGCCGCTTGTCGAGCGACTTTAGAAGCGCGAGGTTTGCTTGCCGCAGCGTGCGGAATAGCTCAAGAGATTGTTTCGGATCGCAGCGAGCGTACTTCCCGGTGGCGGCCCATTTATCCTGGTCAAACGACTGAATCGCCGTACCCGGCTCTCCCAGTATCTTGCGAATGCGATAGGCGCCTACAAGCTCGTCATCGGCAAGATGCGCGACGATTTCGCCGACGGACCATTTTCCGGGAGCCGGTCGCCGCATCAGCTTCCGGCGCGGCGCCCTCTTCATTAATTGCGCGAGTTTCTTTGGTGTCGCGGCCTGCACTTTGAGGGGGTCTCGATCGCCCAGGTAGCTTTGCAATCTCTTGAGGTACTCGTGCAGCGTCTCGGGCATACCCAGTCCTCTCGGCGCCGAAATTGAAACTGTTGCGACGAACTCTATGCGGGCCGGCTTCCTTCGTTCCGTAGGGATGAATCGCGATTGATTTTGCCACAGCACCAGAAGCAGAGTAAAATCGCCGAGTAAGCTTCCCACTTGCGTTCGCGAAGACCTTCGCGGCGCAACCTGCGCGCCCGTAGCTCAGATGGATAGAGCGTGTGCCTCCGGAGCACAAGGTCAGAGGTTCGAATCCTCCCGGGCGCGCCACTTTCTCGCGATTTGGATTCTTCCGACGTTCCACCTTGGCATCCCGCACTTCAGCGACGAGTTTGCGCTTCCCGATTTTCTCGATTCCCGCTACAATCCCTCGCGTTTCAATCTCTCAAATAAATTCCGTTTCGGAATCAGGTGGCCTGAATGGCTGAAGATTTTCGAGAGCTGGAAGAACAGGCCGAAGAGGCTGCCCAGCACAATCTCGCGCCCGTCACCGTGACGATGGCGATTCTCGCCGTGCTCGTCGCCGCCGTATCGCTGCTCGGCCACCGTGCACATACGGAAGAAATGTTGAACCAAACGAGAGCGACCGATCACTGGGCCTACTACCAGGCGAAAGAGATCCGCCGCCGCAATTACGAGCTTTTCGTGGATGAAATGTCCGTATTCGCGCTGCAGAAATCCGAACAAGCCGACAAAATCAAAGAGAAATACGAAAAGGAAATCGAGCGGTACAAGGAAGAAGGCCAGGATATTCAGGCCGAAGCGAAAAAGTTGGAAGGCGAAGTGGAGGCCGAGCGTCGCCACGCAAACTATTTCGATCTCGGCGAAGTTCTACTCGAAGCGGCTCTCGTGATCTGCTCGATCACAGTGCTCACTCGCAAGCGGTTCTTCTGGTATCTCGGCACGGCGCTGGGTCTCATTGGACTCGGAATCGGCATCACCGGACTGCTCGTTCGCTAACCCGGCATCAGTCCGCCGCGAGCCCGGCATCACCTATCCGGTATTTTATCCCACCGCCAAGGTCGCGATTTGCTTCGCGAGTTTCTCCACTTCCTTCGCTTTCTGAATCATCGGCAGCGAAAGCGTAATCGTCGAATCCGTTTTTTCCACCTCGTCCTTCAATTCACCCGCCAGCTTGTAGAGCCTCTGGATGTCCTGGACGATCGTCTTCTGGTTGTGCTCCTGAATTTTCTTGGGGTCGAAAGGCGGCGGCTGATTCATCGGATCCGCTAGCGGGTCAGGCGGCCCCGGCCTTCGTCCCATCTGATGCGCGGTGGCGCCTCGCGCGAATAAGGCGCCGAGCGCCGCTACCGCCGCGATACAAATCGCGCCGAGAAAATCGCGTTTTTGATGGTCCATGTTCCTCACTCCCCGCTGTAAAAGCTGCGCCTACATCTTGCGCCGGGCTCTCGCAGCGCGAATGGTATAATTCCGCCGCTCATTCTATGACCGAATCGTTTAAGAGCTGGACACAGATCGCGCAAACCCGCGGCCTGCGAATACTCGCGATCGTTATCATCGCGTTCATCATCGCGCGGCTCCTCAAAGCCTTCACCAATCGCCTGGTGGAAGCCGCCAAATCCTCCACACGCATCGCCCAAATGCGCGAACAACAAACTCGCACCATGGCAGGCATCCTCTATAGCGCCGGAATTTTCATCATCGTTGCAGTTTCCATCTTAACCGCGCTTCCCGAATTCGGCTTCAACGTCACCCCGCTCGAAGCGGCCGCGGCTGTCGCCAGCCTCGCCTTCGGCTTTGGCGCGCAGCACCTCGTGAAGGATCTCATCAACGGCTTCTTCATCGTCTTCGAGGACCAATTCGTCGTCGGCGACCTCATCCAGGTGAATTCCGAACTCGGCCGCGTCGAATATCTCACCCTGCGCAGAACCATGATTCGAAATACCGCCGGCGCTCTCGTCACCATTTCCAACGGCCTCATCGGCCAGGTTTCCAATTTCAGCCGCGATTGGTCGCAGGTCTTCGTCGACGTCACAGTTCCATCTGAAGAACACGTCGGCCGCGCCCTCGCCACGCTCGAAAAAGTCGCCGGCGATCTGCGCAACGATCCCGATTGGTCCCCAGCTCTCGTCGACGGCCCGCGCGTGCTCGGCGTCGAATCGCTTTCGCTCGATGGCAACGTGCTTCGCACCCAGGTCCGCACCGTGCTCAATCGCAAGGACGACGTCGCCCGCGAACTTCGCCGCCGCATCAAACTCGGATTCGAACAATCGCGCATCCCCACCAGCCAGCTTCAGAGAGTTACGCTACAGGGCGAATTGCCGCAGCCGGCTCAACAATCCAGTGAGATGCCGTCCGGTCGAATAGGTTGACCGGCAGAAAATCGAAGCGATCTTCATTTTTGAATCAAGAATTTTTCGAATAACAGGAGGCTTCAAAATGTCCGACGTTACCCACGAGCAGGTGAATCTCATGCTGCGGCTCTACGACATCCGCCGCGAGCCACGCCTTCGCGAAGCCCGCGAATGGTACATGTCGCATTTCAATCCGAAGTCGCCCGAGGAAGTAATGACACTGTGCCCTCCCGGAAGCCAGGAGAACGCCTTCATGCGCATGGTCTTCAGCTACTGGGATATGGTGGCGAGCATCGTGAATCGCGGCCTGATTGACGAGGAATTCTTCTTCGAAAATTCCGGCGAGCAATGGGTCGTCTGGGAACGCCTCAAGCCCGTCGTCCCTGCCTTCCGCACAATGTTCAAGAACCCAATGGTTTTCGCCAATCTCGAAAAGCACGTCGCGGCGATGGACCGGTGGCGTGAAAAGCGCGCCCCCGGTTCCACCGAGGCCATGCGCGCCATGAGCGCCCAGATGGAGCAACTAGCCGCGCAGAGAAAATCCGGCGCCGGCTTTTAGTGCTCTTTTAAGGGGCGGCCTCGCGCCGCCCCTCATTCCTTCCCCGGCTATTCCACATTTACTTGCCAAGACCAGGCTCGCGTTCCTCGCGGATTTTTTCTGGCCGCTTCGCCCGTTCTGTGATAGCTTTTCGCCCAGTCCCCACGATTAAGTTTCCAACGGATTTATAAGCACTGGGGTTGAATCGAACCCGCCGCCAGCGCCGCACGAAATCCGCGGAGGAAAAGCAAGATGAACGCGCGCCAGCCATTCTCAGCCGTAATCGCAATTCTAATTTGTCTGCTTCTCGCCGCTCCCACAGGCGTCTCGGCCCAGGTGTCGCAAAGCGCCGGGAAAATCACGGCCGTCGTGCCGATCGTCAACGTCGTCCGCGGCGCCCAGCAAGTGGCCGCCTCCACATCGCAGCAGGTTTTCTGGGGCGACGTGATCAACACCGGCCATCTCGCCCGCGCCCGCGTTGCCCTCGATGACGGCTCCGTCCTTAGCGTCGGCTCCGATTCCAATCTCACCATCGCCAAGCACGATACCGGCGAGCAGCAAACCGATCTCGATCTCGCTTACGGCCAGGTCCGCGCCCGCGCCGTGAAACTCGTCAAGCCCAACGCCCGTTTCCAGATTCGCACTCCCGTCGGCGTCGCTGGCGTCGTCGGCACCGAAATGGTCGTCCTCTTCGACGCGGCCGGCAACATGCAAGTCGTCTGCATGGAAGGTGCGTGCAAAGTTTGCGACCTTGCTGGCGTGTGCGTGCTGATGAAGGGCGGCGAAGAAACTGGAATCCACGGCAATTCCTCGCCCTCGACTCCTGCCCCCGTTAGCCCCGCGACTCTCACTTCCGTTGTTAGCGCGACGAACACCACCGGAGCAGGCGCTGGCGCAGGTGCAGCAGGAGCCGGAGCCGCCGGAGGTGGCATCGGCGCGGGAACCGCCACGGCAGTAGGCGTCGGCGCAGCGGTCGCTGCAGGCGTAGCGACGGCCGTGGTCCGCAGCGTCAGCAAAACTCAAACTTGCCCGCCCCCCACGACCGGTGCCAGACCTCATGCCAATTGCACCCAAATCACCACCGGCACGCGAGTCAACGGCCAGCGCCAGTAGCTGACTCGGGACGCGGCGTCACACGCAGCGCCAATAAAGTCGTCTGAGGAAACTGCGTCATCTTGAGCGAAGAGTCGCCCGCTTTTGCTTTCGTTCCGCTCCGAGCGGGACGGCCGACTCGCAGTCGAAGGATCTCTCCCCTCGAGTCGGCTGCCAAAGCTTCCCCACTGTTTTCCGAATAACGACGAACGTTCTAAAATCGGATCGTCGGGCCACGAACACAGAAGGCTGCATTCAGTTGCGGTACTAGGCCGAAAAAATGCAGGGCTTCGTGTATGGAGCGAGGCCCAAAAGCGCGGTCAAATGTGAGTTAAGCAGCAGATGCATTCAGGAGGTGAGGAATGGCACGTCAGAAAACGAATCGAGTTGTGTGTCCCTTGTGCGGAAAAGAATTTGGCACGAGCGCAGAACACGAAGAGCACAGGAAAATCGTTCACAACGTAATGGACAAGAAAACAAATCTCGGCGCACAAAAAACCAATCCGCGCGACCTCGAGCCGGCTGATGACACTCCGACCACGGAGCTTCCGCCCGGCGCCGAGAATACTGTGGAACAGGGCGGCCCGCGGCCGTCAGGCACAGCCGCGCCCGGTAAATCAAAAAGCGCGGGCAGATAAAATCGATCGCCTTTTTCGCGTCGTGCGGAAATCAAAAAACGTTGGAGGCGCGGGTGGGAATCGAACCCCAAATAGCGTCGTATCTATTGGATTTACAGAACTTAGAAGCATATTAAATCGGTTGAAATTGTGCCGATTTGCCGGATTCCGTACAATTTTCCGTACAAAAATGCGCAGCCCTCAGCGCAACATCGCGAGAGCTGTGGATCGTCATGCCCGTCGGCACTGGTGGGCGTCCTAAGACACGTTTATCGTCCGCTTCACAAGGCTTGGAGCGGTGACCGCTAGACTTGTTCTTCGCCGCCCAGCGGTGGCTGCGCCTGGGAGGTTCGGGCGATCTTCCTCGGAACGCTTTTTTTTTTTTTTTTTGAGGCCGCTAACTCTTTCCTGTGTCTCGGTAAGGCACGGATGACCTCACCAGCACGGCGCGTGATTGCAAACAATCAAGCTAGCGATCACGGGCACCGCACCAACGCCGCAGGGCCCGGGCGAGGGAGCCGTGCTGCTCGTCGCGGCGTGCGCTTGTCCGCCCTGCATCTCCATCTCCTGGACTTTGTCAACGACGGAGACGACCACTGTGATGCAACCATGGTCCGTGAAAGCCTTTATCCGAGCCTCAACCAAGGCCTTGAATTGATCTGGCGGTAGCGGTTCTCCATAGTACCCACTTTCTCTTACTTGTTTTGGCTTCATACATCCTCCTCGTGAGAATTACGGGGTCCTGAGCCCCTCGTTCTTACTCAGGGACCTGACACTTGGTGCTGCCCTCAACTTGTCGCGCTCTGAACGCGCTTTGCGGAGGTCTGGTAAATCGGGGTCTGCGTCCGCCCATAAACGAAGAAATTCATCGTAGGAAGAGAGCGCGTTCTGAGTGTCTCCGGCCTGTGCAAGCACCCGAGCACGTGACAGATGGGCCAGGACCCAATCACTTGGCGAGTCGTCAGTGAACACCTCTCCCTTGCGTTCAAGATACCGTCGATACGCCTCCGCGGCATCATTCCAGTCACGCTGAGCGGCGTAAGCCTCGCCCAGTGATAGATCAGGCGCGAAAAAGGAGAAAAAAGCCGAGGCGCGGCGCTGGGTCTCAACCGCAATTTGGCTCCTGCCCGCGGCGAGTTCCGAGGCACCCTTTAGATTTTCGTAACATGCCTGTGTGAACGCACCTTGGGCGTTCCGCAGATCAGCAAGTCGCGCCAGCGACGCTTTCACTGTGCCCAGGTCGCCCAATTTGAGTTTCAACATGCCCGCGCGCCGCAACTCCTCTGGATCACTACTTGCTCGCGCCGCATCGGCTAGACGCTGAGCCTGCATCTGTGCTTCGGTCATTCGACCGCGGGTTCGTTGTACAACGGCCAGCAAGTATCGTCGGACGGGTATCCAGGTTTCGCTGTGGAGTTTCTCGTCCAGAACCAGCCCTGCTTGCAAAACGTCCTCCGCATCGCGCAAATGTCCCTCGTACATCAGGACTCGCGCTTGGCAAAGTGCGGCCAAACTCGCATCGTGAGGGCCTCCCTCTTCGCTTAGTAGCTGAAATTCCCTCTTTGCCGATATCGTATCGCCCCGACCGAGGTAGCTCAGTCCAGCGACCCAGTGAATCCTCGGGTGCTTTACATTGCGTGACTTCGCCGATTCGTAGTCCGCGAGTGCTTCTTGGAAGCGGTTGACGCGATTCAGATAAAGCATCAAGCCCACATGATCGCTTGCACTGTTAGGGTTGATTCGTAGTGCCATTTCCTCCGAGGAAATCGCGTCCTCGACCCGGCCGGCATCGTAAGAAGCCGACGCCAAACCCTGAAATGCTTCGAGATCATTTGGGTAGAGGTCCGTAAGCAGCCGGTAGTTTTCCGCGGCCTTTTCGTAGAGCCGCTGCCATCGGTAATGCGTCGCTAGAATCAAGTACCGCTCGCGTTCGGTAACACGATCCAATCCTTTCTCAGCGAGGGCCATGTGCGCTTGCGCTTCCCTCTCGTTGCCGAGCCGATCGTAGGCGAGCGCCAAATACAGATGAGCCATAGCGAAATCGGGATCGAGATCAGTGGCGCTTTTGGCGAGCGGAAAAAATTCTTCCAGATCCCCCGCTGCGAAGAAATCGAGTGCACGGGAATATCGTTGCAACGCCTCAAGAGAACTTGTCGTGACGCGCTCAAGTGGCTGGGCGTGTTCCTGGATTTGCTTTAAAGTCTCACCCAGATGAGCTCTCAGATGGCGCGTGAGTTCATTCACAGCGGGATACAAATCGGAGGGGGATTCGAAGGCGGCTTCCTCTGTAAGGGCCGTGTGTGCCCGCCAGGGATCGACGACCTCCGCAATCACACGAAAACTCGAACCGGATCTTATGATGCGGCCCGCCAGCAGTGCGCGAAAATTTTCTCGCTGGCAGATTTCGCGTCCGAGGTTTACATCCACCGGGGCAATTTCGACGCGGCCCATTCGGTGCACTGCTTCGGCGACTTCAGGGCGGGAAACGAGATGCACAAAGGGGGATTGTTCGAGTGATTGTCTCACTGCCTCGGTTACTGTATCGTCGAAAATCGTCTGGTCCGTATGGTTTTCGAACTCGCCAAGGAGGATTGAATCGTGCTCATTCAAGACCGGGGAATGGTAGTGTTCATAAATGAGCCTTCCGCTTACGGCAATGGATACAAGAAGAGCCGCAGCGAGAATCGCGAGCGCCAACCGCCCTTTCAGCAGCTTCTTGTAGCGCACTTTGGCAGTCCCCAGCGCAATGGGCTGCTCCAAACTGCGCCGCACCGCTTCGAGATCTACGCGCAAGTCGGCAGCAGTGACGTATCGCTCTTCGGGATTCTTTGCCAGCATCTTCGCGACGATGCGCTCGAGCTCTTTCGGTATCTGTGAATTCCGTTCGCGGAGTGGCGGCGGGTCTTCATGCGAAATTGCGTTGCAGGTTTCAAGAAATCCCGCTCGACGAAACGGGTTATGTCCGGTCAATGCCTCGTAGAAGACGACTCCAAGTGAAAAGATGTCGGCGCGAGCGTCTGCCTCCTTTTCTTCGAGTATCTCGGGGGGCATGTATGCCAATGTCCCGGAGAAGCGTGCGCTCTCGAATGTCTGCCGAGTGTTTGCGCAGTCAACGCCTGGCATTTCGCGAGCCACGCCGAAATCGAGTACTTTCACTTGTCCCGATCCCGTCAACATAATGTTTTCGGGCTTGATGTCACGGTGTAACAGCCCTGCTTGATGTGCGACGGCGAGCGCCGCGGCGCACTGCGTCGAGATGGGGAGAAACTCAGCCACCTTGAGTGACCGGGTCAGCCGACGTCGCAGCGTTTCCCCTTCGACGTACTCCATAACGACGAAGACTTCGCCGCCGTCTTCGACCACGTCGTAGACTGCGGCGATGTGGGGGTCGTTCAAGCGCGAAGCCAATTCCGCCTCTTTCCATAGGCGCTGCCTGGACTTTGCATCGGCACGCATTGTGGGTGCAATACGCTTCAAAGCGACTTGGCGCTTCAGGCCTGTATCGTCGGCCAGATATACCTCGCCCATCCCGCCGCCGCCGAGACGGGCGCGTACGACAAACCTGCCCACCGTCTTTCCAGCGAGATCGAATGTTGCTGGAGAGGCCGGATTAGTTTGCGTCCTTGGTTCAGCCATAGGATAAGATCCAAGGCTCGATACTTCTTGCCGCTAGCGCGTTCGCTGATTAGGAGTTTGTTGGACTCATATTACTCTTGGGTAAAAACCGAAGCAATCGAGAACATTCCCAACCACACCGACGCGATATTTTCCGATCGCCGTCAATCGATTCATCATCGGGTTTACCTCTTCTCATAAGTCCGAGCGCCACTTTCGAGACGACCTGCGGCAATCTTGCGCGGCCACATGTTCTCCTCACGATTGAGGCACTTTTCCTGCCCTGGAAGCAACGAATTCTCACCGAGCAAGCGGAGGACGGCACAAGGGCTGAATCAAGATGGGAAGCCGAAATATACGATCCGGCTTCCCATTGTTGTGGCTGTTGTCGTCTCTCGGCTGTTTGCAACTTCTGCCTGAGTCTCAGGGCAGAAACTCTTGACAGCACGATTGAGTTACGGTTTGACAGCAGCCGGTGGAAGTGACAGCGCAATTTCGGTTCTCCCTTCTTCGCGTGCAATTTCCTTCTCCCGGTTGGACCTAGATAGTTGGTGCCCTTGGGATCCTGTCCAAATCTGAGCGAGGAAATAGGTTTCGCCATAACGATTGAAGACCAGCTTTGGACTCGGGTTTCCATTCCGGGTCTCAACCGACAAGGTAAGGACGTTCATTACGGCGCTGCCATCTACCTGGCGAAGTCGTTGAACTGTTCCTGATCCATCCGTCACAGACTTCACAAGATATTCTCCAGCTGGCATCGTGTGATTCCCCGCCTGGAACGCAAAAGGAATCTTCACGGACAACTCGGCCTGCTGCGCGTAGGAAGTGCCAGTTGCTAACGCGGACAGCAGTAAAGCTACCGCTACCGCAAACAGTTTCGTTTTCATGTGATTCCTCCTCTCCTGCATTTTCGTCGCGGACGGCGGTGAAATTCACCGCCGTCAACCCATGAACATCAACTGAAGCTCACAGGCTGATAGCACTCTTGCGCGGGCAGTTCAAAACATCAATGCAAAGCGAGTCAATTGTTTGTCATTCGGAGATGAGACGCGAAGTCGCGGGGTCTACAAGGGTTCAAGGCGTTGTGCCGAAGCTGGGCATCTATCGGATGACGTGCTGCCGATTATTTTGCGGAAGGCTTTTGAGATTGCCGGCGACTCGACTTCAAATGCTTTACCGTGCCTTAATCACACAGACAGAAGGTGAAACCCCGATGGGAGAAAACCAAAACGATAGACGAATCAACAAACAGTCTGCCGGAACTACTCGGTTCATGCCTGCGGGATCAAACGACCGTCATCCGTCGGCCAGACGGCAAAGACGTTCCCATAGTCGAACGCCGAATCATGCGCGTCGAGCTTCATGGGATTGCACGGTTCGCCTGCTGGTGGTTCGTTATTGTGTCTGGACTAGCGGTGGTCGTAGCCATCACTCGTATGTGAATGTGTGCCGGCAGGCGGTTTGCGCTTAGAAAGGTCAGTTGGTTTCAGTGAATTCGATGAACAGGAAGAGCGCGAGCGCCTTCGTAAGATGTCGGACGAGGAGTTGATCCGAAGGGCGGGCAGAGGTTGACAAGACTAAGAAATTTTAAGGTCGGACTCGACGCAGACGTGCATAGAGCGCACGAAAGGCATCTGCAATCACTGCGCCGGCATAAGGAAATACCCAGTAAGTCCAAGTTCCGGGCGGATTCATCGCCTCTTTGCGAAAACGACTCAGACCACTCGCGGACTGTAGGTCGCTGTGCACTCTTGCCCTTACAGGGATTAGGCGCCGATGAAACGAGAAAGTCAATGGAAGCGGCGACGTGAAAACAATCAGCGCCGTGATTTGCGTTTCTTGCGGCCGTCTGACAATCGGCCCGCTGTTCTGCTTTTGACGATTCTGTTGCATTAGGGATTTCCGGGTATTTCACTGGTCTTTGTTGACGCCTACAGTGGCGCTAAGGTGTCAGATGGCCAGTTGGATTGTGGAGTGCAGTAACTGTCGATTGCCGTTCCAACATTCGGTTATCGCAGCAACAGTGATGAATTTCTTTTCCCCTACCAAACCTGATTTTCCGGCGGGTGGAAGCGAACTTCAATGCCCTAACTGTGGAACAATCGCGACGTACCAACGCACTGACCTACTGTATCGATCTTGAGTTACGACTTCTGTTTATTCGAAGGACACTCCTCGTTTGCGCAAAGCCAGACCGTATCCCCAATCATTCCTCCGCGCTTTGCCATATAAAGACGGTGAGAACACTCATAGCATGGTTCCCTGTTCGTTGCAGAGGGATCCAAATCGTCATGCTCGATCGTGTGATAGCCGCGTCCCATGTCGTAACGCAGGAGACAACCTCTTAGCGAACAGGCGTACCAGTGATAGGTGGGGTCAAGAATGCGTTCCGGATCTCGCTTTTCCTCAGCAAGCAACATCGGGACATTGTGGTAGAGGCATAGCGGGGAGATGTCGAGCAGCATTTGCGATTCCGTTACTAAAGATATGTCTAACGCACATGCTACTCCGCCTGCGATCGCCAAAGCAAATTAACATCAGGCTCGCTTGCTGATGATCTCGGCTATCCAACCTTCTAGTATTGACCGCTGCTCTGTTGCTAGGTCCGCAAAAGCAACGCCCATGCCAAAATTCGCATGGGTGTAAACCACTTTGCCGGTGCTCTCGAACGCGCCCTGATCCCTGACAATCCGCAACCTGACCATCGTTCCCTCGGGGAACGGAGTCAGCGCGTCAACATAACAGCCTCCGACGCTCAGTTCCGAAATACGGGCCGAGAGCCTAGTGCCAGAATGTAAGTCAGTTATCTCAGCAGATGCAACGAGCGGGCAGCGACGCACTGAGCGCCGATTTGTTGGTTGCGGCGGATTTTTCTTCTTCATAACCGCTGGACGCTTCGAATCGTCATCCTAGCAACTATATTTCGCGTTTGAAAAGAAGATCCAACCGTCTGTGTAGGTCATCCACCGCTCGGTGGAGACCGCCCACTCCGTAGGTGTCTGCGGTTACTTCCACAGTCTGAAGATCGAGGCACAGATCATTCGCAAGTTGAGTCGCACGCTGGACACGTTGTGCCGTTAGGGCAGGCAAAACCGCGTATGGGTCTCCGGATTGCTCCTTTGCGCCGACCCACTGTTGAACGGCCCATGCGGTGTTGCGAATGTGGTCTACTGCGTTGCGAAATTCGCTGAGCACTCGAGGGTCAAGATCGCCAGATACTACTGCTTTTTCCAATGCTTGTAGTCCCGCAGTTGTTGCTTGCAAACGCGCAGTCAGAGACGATCCCATAGCGTCAGACCCAGAAGTCGTCATGAATCACACTCCGTGCAGAACCACGAAAGCAACTCGATCACTTTCTCAATCCCAATATCGTCGGTATGAGTTCAGTGTAGAGGCTCAATTTATCTAGGAGCTTTACAGCGCCGATTTGCTTGGCGAGAGCTTTTGCGTCGTCATCAATACTAAACGATATTGCGATGATTGTTGCCCCGCTTGAAATGAGCCTTGGACTTGCCGCCAGCGCATCCAGCCCGTGACTGTCATTCATGCGCAAATCGAGCAAGACCACATCCGGATGAAGCTGTTCGGCCAATCGAACTGCCTCGGAGAAATCACGAGCCTCCCCGACTAGAGCAATCTCGGATTGGTTTTCGAAACGGCGACGTATTGCCCGTCGGAGTTCCTTGGAATCGTCTGCCAGCAATACGGATATGGCCAGATTGCTTCTCCCTCTTGTCGGGAATCCCAAATCAGTCCGACCACACAGAATACGGCCTCTGTCGGTCGCGCACCCTACACAGCGCGTCTACAGAAAGAACCCTATGGCTCCTGTGCCGAGGGGCGTCGCCCTTAGAGAGAAAACCTGATAGCCTCACACGCGCTTTTCGGCCAGTGTGTTAGGTAATAGGCCAAGGTCAGTTTGCCCCCGCCTTCGCGTGAGGGCATCATGGCCAAGCGCATTCTAGTAGCAGACGATAATGCTCTAATTCGCCGGACGCTATGTAAGCTCTTTGAACGCGAAGAAGACTACGAAATTTTTGCGGAAGCAACCAATGGCCAAGAAGCGATTGATCTGGCTTTGAAGTATCGCCCCGACCTGATCATCCTTGATTGGGCTATGCCAGTTTTAAATGGATTAAACGCCGCGCGTGAACTGAAGAAGATGATGCCCGAGGTTCCCATAATTTTATTCAGCCAGCATGCGAATGCTCTACTTCGTATCGAAATGGGCGTTGATCGAATCGTTCCGAAGACCGACGCCTTCGCGCTTATGGAACACGTAAAAGCGCTCGCCCCAGCCTAGTTCTTACAGAATCGCCGTCTCGGAAGCCTAAGGATGACTGGCAAGATAAGAATCAACACGCAGGAGGCAGCTAGAGTTCTGGGGATCAAACCAACTATGCTCCGACTGTTGTTGCGGCAGGGAAAAATTAAAGCGCCGCCGATCGTATTCGACTCCGAGACTAATTCAACTGGCCGAATGTGGTCAGAAGACGATATAGAACAGGCGCGCAAGGTATTGGAGAACGCTGAGAATTGAATGCTGCTTGCTCGCTCAAGGGATGAATTCAACCAAAGGGTGAAACGCACCTTCGCCTATCAGAACTTTTATTCTGGGAATGGCCCGCCGATAATCGGGTCGGAAACCAACACGTCAAATTCTTTCTTGCACGTCATGCAGTTGACGGTCTGGTTGTTCATCGGACTTCGTCCCAGTCGTACATAGACGTGAACAATCTGTTTCTGTTTGCAATGCGGGCAGTAAACGGGAATTTTTGACTTTTCCACACCTGATTCCCTAAGTCCGGGCTGAATTCATCAACTACCTGTCTCGCCCGCGATAGAGGCCTATTTATCAGGATGCGCCGCGCGTCAGCCACGAGCCGACAATCGAAAGTCGTGGCTCACAGCCATTCAGCTTCTGTTCGACGGACAGATCTCGTTGGCGCAGCGCCAGACTGTGGCTTCATCTAGTGCACCCCGCGTCACCAAGTAAAGGCGGTTTGAGCAGTCGGGACATGGGGGCTTGTTTGCTCCGTACTGTCGCTTGCCGTTACTTATCGCGTAGTAGCCGTGCTCCATATCGTAGTGCTGATTGCAGCCGGGCACAGAGCAGCAAAACCAGTAATACGTCTCCTCAAGAAAACGTCGTGGATGTCGCGTTTCCTGAGCGGGGATCATTGGAAGATCGTGATAAATACACAATGGACGGATGTCGAGCGGCATCTTCAAGTTCGTTGCGGATACTGTCATGGCTTTCACCCCAAGCGAAAGGTTGGTTCAAATTCCCGAGCGTCTGATTTGCAAGGAGCCGGAGTAACACCGCGGGGCACGGCAGGATGCTAGTGAGACTCATTGACGGTATACCGAATTCGCGCCAATTGATACAACTCTGTGCCTAGCTCTTCCGCTTGTTAGAAGGACACTCCTCATTCGCGCAGAGCCATACCGTGAGTGCTAGAGTTGATCCACGCTTGGCCATATAAAGACGGTGGGAACACTCATAACATGGTCTCTTGTTCGTTGCGGAGGGATCTAGCTCGTCATCTGCTGTCCCATAGTAGCCGTGCGTCATGTCGTAGCGTAGGTTGCAGCCTCTTACTGAACAGGAATAATAGTAGTAAGCCGGATCGAGAATGCGTTCCGGATTTCGCTTCTCCTCAGCAAGCAACATCGGGACATTGTGGTAGAGGCACAGCGGGGAAATGTCGAGCAGCATTTCCAATTCCGTTACTGAAAATACGAAGCTTGGCAATCACGACCGCGGAAGACTTTGTTGAATTCCTTCAACCTCAAAAACTTCCTGCAAATCAAATTCGTAGGCCCAGAGCTATGCGTCCTCGCACCATCAGCAGGAACCCCATTCCCGCGAACAGTAGGGCTAGAGAACCCGGTTCTGGGACGGTCGTAATTGACCCTGTGTAGGTTCCAGTGAACGATCCCGCCGTGTTCGTACCCGTCACGGTGATTTCGCCTGTAATCCCCACGAAAATCCCGGTCCCACCCGTGATCAGGTCGAGGACAGTGGTGTCGCTTCCCGTTGCAGTCACCGTCCCCATTCCTGAAAGGGTGCCGAACGTGGTCCCTCCGGCAAGGACGTCCACGAAGGTCCCAGTCGAAATGAACGTGGTCAGACTGGTGAAGGTGATGATGCTCGTGTTCGTCGTGGTGTAGGGACCGGACACCGAGTCCACTCCGGACCCGGTGAAGGACGAGTCAAAAACGGCGGGGTTGGAAGTGGGTGTGAGGGTGGAGGTTCCCATGAGTGTCCCGGACACAGGTGTCGTATCGGCTTGAACTGGCACGGCGAGCGCACCCATCATCACCAAGAGAATTAAAGTTGCGGCGAGTGAGCGAATCATTGCGGAACCTCCTATCCAAGCAGTCTGCCTAATTTCTTCTGGACGATTAACAAACCGTGTAATTCGGGGAACTCGCGCGGAGTATGGGATTGGTTAACGAAGATGTCAAGTTCTATTGTGTTTCAGCTGCGCTACGTGGTGCTGGCCTGCGCAAGCTTCGCGACCAACAGCCGCACAAGCCCTTTATCGCGCTCCTTCAGCTTCGTGAACTTCCGGCCCAGACTTTCGATCTCGCGCTGCTCGCTGAGAGATAGTTTCTTCCCATCAAGGTTTAGCCCCTTGATCTTCTTTGGCTCGGCGTCACCATCGTAGAAAAGCTGATACATGGGAATCTCAAGTGCCTGCGCGTACTTCGCAAGCGTATCGAGTGACGGAACAGTGTGACTGTTCTCGACGCGCGATGTGTAGCAGCGCAGCATGCCCGTAACCTGACTCCTTTTCGGCATCTCGGTTGCGCCCTGGTTGCAGTTTCTGCCGGACTTTTCCTTGCTTTGCAGGACTAAAGGGCTTAACTTTTTTCGCCTCCGAGGGCTCCGGAGAACTCATAATCCGTTGGTCCTAGGTTCACCGTTCTACCACGCCATGCTCGCCAGTTTGACGTCGAAGTCGCAGGGACCAAATCAAGCGCGTGCGTTTCAGAACAGGGTCGGCGCTCGCAGGGAGCCTAAGGAGCGACATTTCTTCGAACAGCGCATGGTTGCTTATGAAGGCGCTCTGCCAGACGGCATGGATAAGTACAGTTTCAATGAGACACCGGGAAGTCGCACATCTGAAAAGTTAATGCCTCACGACCAATGGTTGAATGTCGTGGTATCCGTTCGCTTTCTTCACGGCCTCATCCAGTCCTTTCTGCCGAGCCTCGATCCATGCCGAATAGTGCTTGATAACGATCTGTTCAGTATTGCCGAGCAAGATCGCTACTGTTCCGGCCGGCGTACCTTGTTTCAGAAGTTCTACGGCGAACGTGTGCCTGAAGCGATGCGGTCGTGCGTTCTTGATCTTGGCCTTATTGAACACAACCTTGATCCGGCGAGCGCGCCAATAGTCAGTAACGGACGCCAGCTTCGATCGACCGTTCCAAAAGAAGTACTCTGAATTTTCTTGTCGAATTGTACGAAGCGCGTTGGCTACAACCTTGGGCAGCAACACTTTGACGGGAGTCCCCGTTTTCTCGGTCCGCAAAATTAAGTGGTCACCTTGCAAGCTATCGACTCGGAGCATACATACGTCGCTGATCCGCAATCCTGAAAAGCGCATCGTCATGATAAACGTGTAAACTTCCGGCCCGACTTCCCTCGCGGCCGCCAGAATCGCTTCCATTTCATCGGTGCTGAACGGTATTTGTTGGGTTCTCTCAACCTTGATCTTTCCCAACTGAAGGGCTGGGCTTTCCTCGATCCATTTGTGAGCTGCGGCAAACTTGAAAACACTGCGCAGCCGTTCCTGTTTCTTAGACTTTGAGAGCGGCTTGTCCTTCCACGTCGTCCGGAAATCTTGCAGGGTAGGCAGATCCAATTCGGCTACAAACCGGATTCCCTGTTCCTGCGCAAAGGCCAGGAGTTGTTTGAACAGCAGCCTGTATTTTCTCAGCGTCTCTTCACTTATGTTTTCTGTCCGGGCGTTCTCGAGGAAACGGTCACGCCAAGTCTCAATCGTGGTCCTCCTGTCCTCCGCGGATGGGATCACTTTCGGGGGTCTGCCGGTTACTTCCATTTCCCGCAGCACGTCCTGCGCTTTTGTCCAATCCCGATATTTGAGAGGCTCCCGAATGTAAGTTCCGTCGAGTTTGGAGCCTCGAACCCAAATAGGACAAGGACGGCGCTTATTCGAGCAGTGCTGTGAATCCCTAGAACTGCACTTTCGAGGATTGTGCCGACGGTAGATGGTGAGTGCCATCAGGAGAGTCTGCGCTTTACACGCTGCGCCACTTCGGGTGGAATTCGAAGCGTCACGTAGCTACGCTTGCGCTTCTTGCTGGCGTTCTCGTCCCTCAGCTTTACAACGCCTGGTTCGTTCCGGAATAGCTCACGAATCTTATCCGTGGAAAAACCCCACTCTTCGGCAAGCTGGCTCACCGTGTAATCGCCCTCAGCCGGCCGTGCGCGCTTAGACTTCGATTTACCGACTTCGGTGTGATCCGGGCCGATCTGATTGGACGGTTTTGAACCGATTACATGATCGCCATCAAAGCGGACATCGGGCCTGACCCAGATGAGGTCTTTGTTCTGGATTCGCTTCATGGCGTACAATTTCAGTACAAAAACTGCGGAGGGTCAATAGTACTATCGTTTTTATTGATGATTCGATGGAGGCG
>CAVRFZ010000031.1:0-200470 GCA_963720655.1 uncultured Acidobacteriota bacterium
AGGCGCGGGTGGGAATCGAACCCACGTATAAAGGTTTTGCAGACCTCTCCCTTACCACTTGGGTACCGCGCCCTCGAGCTAGCTAGTATAGCGAAAGTCGCGGGCGGTTTCAGCCGCGAAGCGTTCCGCCCACGGCGAAAGTCATAACCGCGCATGCGGCGTTGCGCGTCGCCATGAAAAACAAGAAAAAGCCCACGACAAGAAAAGCCCACGACGAAAAATGCGTCGTCGTGGCTATCCGTGCCGACCGAGATTGCGAATCCCGCTAATTAATGTGCAGCTCATAGGCTATGCGGGCTTGGACGATGTCCATGCGGCCGATGATGCGGCGCACGATGGCGTCTACTGTTTTTGCATCGGCGGTGGGCAGACCGTACGCCGAGCTACCGGCTTCTGCTTCGATTGCTGCTTCGCCGCTTGTCATTTCCCGTTCGCGCTCGAAGAGCTGCTCCAGAAATGATTTCTCCTCTGGGAAACGCACGATGTTCACGCGCTCACTGGCAGGAATATGCGCGAGCTGTTTGGCGATGCGAATCGCCGTGTCGATTCCTCCCAATTCATCCACCAGCCCGAGGTCTTTCGCTTGCGCGCCGGTCCAGACGCGGCCTTTGCCGATTTTGTCCACGGCATCCACGGTCATTCCGCGGCCCTGGGCAACTCCTTTAATGAATTGATCGTAGGTATCGTGCAGCGATTTTTCGACCCAGGCGCGCTGTGCCGGCGTGAAATTCTGCTGCAAAGAAAAAAGCGTGGCGTTGTCGCTGGTCATCACCGAATCGGTGCTCAGGCCCAGCATATTGTAGAGGCCCGACACATTGAATTTGCCGATGATCACGCCGATCGAGCCGGTGATCGTGTTGGGGTCGGCGACAATTTTATTTGCCGGCGCCGCGATCCAGTAGCCGCCCGAAGCCGCCACGTCCGACATGGACACCACTACCGGCTTTACATCGTGCGCCAGCTCCACTTCGCGGCGAATCACTTCGCTAGCCACCACCGAGCCGCCGCCCGAATCCACCCGCAGCACAATCGCCTTGATGCTCGAATCCTTGCGCGCGCGCCGCACATCGGCCGCCACCGTGTCGCCGCCCATGATGAATCCCTGCGTCGGCGATTCGTGCGATTCGCCTGACAGAATCAGCCCGGTGGCATGAATCACGGCGATGCGATCGCCTCCGAGCGCGACGCTGCCCGACTTCAAATAATTGCGGTAACGCACGAGCGGCACCGGATTCCAATTGCCCTCGTGCGCTTTGAAGTAATCCTGCACCTCGTCCCAATAGGCGAGTTTGTCGGCCAGCTTCGCATCCAGCGCCGCTTTCGCAGAGAACGGCCCCTGCTTTACGAGCTCTTCGAATTTCGCGCGATCGATGCCACGCGCGGCAGAAGCATCCGTCAAATACTGGTTATAGAAGCCGTTCAGCAGGCCTTCCACCTCTTCTTTGTGCGCAGGCGTGAATTTTTTCTCGGTGAAAATATTTCCGGCAGTTTTGAACTCAGCGATGTGGTAGTACTCCGGCACGATCTTCAGTTTGTCGAGGGTGCCGCGCATGAAAAGCGCCTGGGCCATCATTCCGTGAACAATCACGGACGACTGCGGCACCACCCACACCTGCTGGCAGGCGCTCGCCAGATAATATTCAGGGTTGGCGACGCCGTCGTAGCCGAGGTAGCAGATGCTGGGCTTGCCGCTCTTGCGAAATTCGATCAGGTGAGCGCGAATCTCTTCGAGCTTGGCCCAGCCGGTGGCGAGCGGAGCGACGCGCACGACAAGTCCGCGAATGTGAGAATCGCCGCGCGCTGCGTCAATGGCGTCGAGGTAATCGTGAAGGACGGGCGTGCCGCCGCCGCTGAGGTCGGCGAAGAAATCGGGCGCGCGCTGTTCGTTGATTTCACCGTCCGCGTCAATCACCAGCACGGCGTTCGACGGCAGCCGCGCCGGCTTCGAAGCCGCCCAGATGACGATGATGAAAAACAAAATCAAGAATCCGATTACGAGCGCTCGCCGCTTTCCCCAGGTCATCGTCGTTCCTCTCGCTCAACTTCGCTTCTCATATTCCGCCTTCCTTCTAAATTTTTGAGCATCAAGCGTTTCGGCTCCGCTATGACTTTGAAATATTCGGCGGACGAAACACAAACGCAACGATTAGCTTCGACGTGATCGCCTTTGAGAGGAGAATTGCCGGCTTGATCGTCCATTCCCTTACCGCAGCCATTGCCCCCGGTGTAAGTGACGGCACATCACGAATCACGCCTATTTTTTTGATGATGCCGTTGTTGTCGACCGTCACGTCGAGCACCACTGTGCCGCTGGCCACGCTGTTCACCGGATACGACGCATAGGACCCCGCCACAACATCCGGCGGAACGTAACCGCGCGGGAATCGCGGGAATAACGACAGTGTGGACGCCACGGGTGGCACTCTCAACTTTTCTCCAAGGGTGTCAGCCGGGTTGAACACTACCTCGATGTTAATCGTGGATCGGGTCCTGTCGTCCTCGAGCACTCCTGGCGAGTAGGTCCAGCTCGTCACGACCGAAGTCACCAGCGGCGTGAGCCCTTCAATGTCTCGGAGATCCACCCACTCGCTAGGAGGTCGTCCATCGCCATTGATAGTCAATGAGAGCGTCACGAGGCCTGAAGTCACAACCTCGAACGGGTAGAGAATGTCACCCGCTGCGGTCACATTGGGCGGAACAAATCGTTCGCCTCCGGCGGGCTGCGCGCCCAGTGCGATGCATGCTAGCGATAGCCCGACCAACGCAGTTGCTAGCTGCTCTCGAACCGAGTGCCTCATTTTAGTGGTCGCCATTTTCTTGCTGTCCTTGCTGATTATCGCGTGGTCATCGTCGGCGAGCGGAATACGAACGCCACGATCAGCTTCGACGCGATCGGCTTCCCGCTGAACGTCGCCGGGTTGATCGTCCAGCGCTTCACCGTGGCGATCGCTTCCGGCGAAAGCGAAGGCACGTCGCGAAGCAGGTCGACTTTTTTCACCTGGCTGTATTTGTCCACCGCCGCGTCGAGCACCACCGCGCCGATCCCTACGCTATTCACCGGATATGCCACATACGACGCCACCGCAATCTCCGGCGGAAGATAACCCTTGGGAAGAGGAGGAGGCACGGGCGCCACGGGCCCCACTTTCAGATTCTCGTTGAGCGTGTCGCCCGGGTTGAACACCACCTCGATCGTAATCGTCGACGGAACAGGATTCCCGTCGAGTTTGCCCGGCGCATAGCTCCACGTTTTCACGAGCGGAGCTGCCACCGACGTGAGCCCCGGAATATCGCGCAGCACCTGTACTTTTTCCGGTTGGCCGCTCGCGCTCACATTCACCGAGAGCGTCACAAGCCCGGCAGCGAGCACTTCGACGGGATACGGAATGTCGGTCGCCGAAGTGACGTCGGGCGGGATAAAGCGGTCGCGGGCGGAAAGGCCAGCTTGCGGCGCGCAAAATAGAACGATGCCGAGTAGGAGCGCAGCGGGCGCGATCGGCTTCGATTTCATTCTCATTTTCATGTTATTCGATTCTCGCAGGTTTCATTTGGGCGCTCTCGGCGATGTTTGCCTCGTTCGGTTGGAGCAAACAAAGTAGCATTCGGCGGGGGGAAAGCCAAGGTTCGGCGGAAAAGCCTCGGGTCTGAAGACCCGAGCTACATTTGTGCAGCGGGACTTCGTGAGAAGGCTGGGCGACGCGATCGCCAGACCCCCCGTTTGCCGCCTATTAGAAAATCGCATGTTGCTGAATCCGGGTGAGTTAGCGGAAGTTTTAATCGCGCTACCGTGTATTAAAACTGCTGGCGCGGAGGTTTCGTTTCTCCGGTGAGCCGGAGTCGCGGCCGATAGTGTCACGTTCGTCAGCATATAAAAACGTACTAGGGTAGCACGAATTTGGGGCGGTTGGATATAGGTATGTGACTCCTCGTTAGCGATGGGTGCCGCGGGGATCGGCGTCGGCGACGTAGGGAGGGATGGGGTCGGGTTGATCGAGGAGGAAGGCGAGGATTACGCGGTGCATTAATTCGGGTTGTTCGAACTGGATGTAGTGGCCAGCGCGGGGAATGTAGAAAATCTTCAGGTGCGAAAATGTTTTGCGGTAGTCGAGGGATCCCGCCCAGGAAATGTAGTTGCACTCACCGAAGAGAAGGATTGCGGGCGTGGAATTGCCTCGCAGGGAGGCGTGCGGATCGCCTGCCGGAATGACTGTTTGCAAAGCGATCGCCTGCAACACGTAAGGATTGAAACCGGGATTGTCGGGAAGGTGGTTGATCTGCGCCAGGAAAGGGGGGAGCTTGGCGAAATCGCCTTTGCAAACCAGTGTTCCTGTCGTGGGCGCCATGGCTGGGGCGAGCATCTCTTCGGCTTCTCTCTGGGGAACGAGATTTTCAGCAGCGTCGGGATTGCGAAGCTGCAGAAAGAAAGCGGTGAGCAGGCGTAGGGGAGGAAATCCCTGCTCGCCGCCCTCGGTACGGCTGAAATCGAACGTGTCGGAGCTGAGATTCCAGAGATCGCCCGGAGAGTGGAAGACGACTTTCGCGACGCGGTCCGGGTGTTTCGCCATGTAGCTGGCCGCGAGAGTGGAGCCCCAGGAATGACCGATCAGGATCATGCGATCTACGTGGAGCTGGTTGCGAATGGCTTCGAGATCGTCTACGTCGCGCGCAATCGTGTAGTCACGAATGTGAGGCAGGAGGCCGGAGAGGCCGCTGCCGACCTGGTCGTAGAGAATGACGCGAAACCCGTTAGCGGCGAAAGAACTGTAGGCGTCGCGGTCGAAAGGAGCGTTACGCAGGCCAGGTCCACCGTGGAGGAAAACGATGGGATCGGGTTTCACGGGGACACCGGGAGAAGGATCGAATTCCGAATAGGCGATGCGAGAGCCGGTGGGCAATTGCCAGTAGCGCGTGTCGTCGTAAGGATTGGTTTCGGCAAGCCGCGGCGGATGGGGCCGCAGAATCAGAGCGTAGAGCGCGGCGACGAAGAGTACCGCGCTGATTCCGGTTGAACGAAAACGGAAGCGAGCGGGCTGCAATGCGCGCCAGACTTTGGCGCTGAGCCATGCGCCACACCAAGTGATAACGGTGAAGAAAAAAACGGAGCTCAGGGCGAGGAACCAAATGCTCGCAAAATGCGCGGCTAGAAAATAGGGAATGAGTGCTGCTGCGCACAACGCGACGGCGAGAAACAGGACGAATACGAGTATCGCGAGGGTACGCCGCAGAGGTTTCGCGAGGGCCATATGGGGTGTTCGCAGCGGGAGTATAGGCCTGGATAACGGAATTGCCGAATTTTTTGTGACGAGGTAGCGGTACGAAAAGCGAAAGGCAAATTCAAAAGAGCCGGCAGGATGCCGGCGCTACAAGGGAGAAGATCAAAGGCGAGATTCAAAGGTGCCGGCCGGAGGCCCTTCGTTCCTCAGGACGAGCCAGCGGTACGTAAGGCGAAAGGCAAAATTCAAAAGAGCCGGCGAGACGCCGGCGGTACGTAAGGCGAAGGCGGAACTGCAGATCCCTCTCTGCGCTCGGGATGACAATCGTTGAGCAGCGGCGGTACGAGAAAAGCCTCAGGTCCTCCCGGCCTCGCGGCCGGGAGGGACCTGAGCTACGGTCGTCGCGACCGCGCTACAAGGGAGCACGGCGCTCACAATCTCCGACCGCTACTCTGAGCGGAGGGCTTGGATGATATCGACGCGGGCTGCGCGCGAGGCGGGCAGGATCGACGCAATCACTGCGGCGGCGAGCAGCACGAAGGCCGAGACGAGTACGGGCAAGGCACCGGGCATTTGCAGATCGCCGAAATAGCTGGCGGCAACACGAGCCACGATAAAGCCGAACGCGGCGCCGGCAAGCACACCTGCCGCGGCCATGATGGCGCCTTCGCTAACGACGGCACGCAGAATATTTTCCGGCTGAGAGCCGAGGGCGAGCCGGATGCCAAATTCGCGCGTGCGCGCGCTGACGGAAAAGGCCAGCACACCGGCGACTCCAACGACGGCGATCGCCAGCGCCACAATCGCAAAAACTCCAAAGACGAGCGTGTTCAAGCGGTCGGGCGCGAGAACTTTCGCGCGTATGTCTTCGAGGGTCGCCGCATGCTCAACGGGCTGATCCACGGACATGTCGCGAATGATGCGGGTAACAGGGGTAACGAGCGAATAGGGATTCGCAGTCGTGTGGATGAAGAGATGGCCTCCATACAGGCCTCCGCCTTCGGCAAACGTGTCGTAGACGGAAGGTGTCGGTTCAGGGACGACGTGGATGTCGTCTACGTCGGCTGCCACGCCGATGATGCGGTGCGGCGCTTTCACGCGTGCCTTTTCGGCATCATCACCGGGAAGGAATTCAAGGACGGGATCGGTCCAGTAGACGTGGCGTCCGACGGCACTTTGACCAGGCCACATGCGCTCAGCCAGAGTCTTGCTGATGATCACGACGGGCTCGCTCTTCCCATCGTCGAGGTCATTGAAATCGCGTCCTTCCAGTAGGGGAACGCCGAGAGCGGCAAAAAAGCCTGGCGAGATGGTGCGAATCATGGCGCGCGGGTCTTCGAGGGTGTGCGTGTGACCGTCGCCAGAATATTGAAGGCCGGGGCCAAAATTCTGCGCGTCGCGCCAGGGCGCCGTCTCAGCGAAGGCCGTGCCCGTGACACCCGGAAGGGCGTCAATCTGACGGATGGATTCCTTGTAGAAATCGATGACTTGCTGCGGCGTTTTACCGTAGGTCATCGCGGGGACGTCAATGGCGAGAACGCGCTGCGTCTCGAAACCAGTCTGGGTGGCTTGAAGAGCGAGAAGAGTGGTGATCAGAGCAGCAGCGCCCGCCAGAAGCACGAACGAGGCAGCGATTTGAGTGATGGCGAAGGCGCGCTGGCGGCGGCTAGTGCTGCTGGTCATGCGGACGCTGCCGCTCGATACGTTGAGGCCGTTGGCCTTGTCAACGGAAGGCAGGCGCGGGACGAAGGCCAGAATCACGGCGGCGAGGATGGCGAGCGCCGCACCGACCAGGAGCAAGCTGGAATCGACCTTCAGATCCATCGCGCGAACCGAGAAACGCGAGGCGTAGCGAGCGAGGATCGAGACGAGCGGCTGCGCGATGATCACGCCGATTGCCGCGCCCGCGCCGCAGAGAATAAGGCTCTCGGCTAAGAGCATGCGACGCAGCGCGCCAGAGCTGGCGCCGAGGGCCGCGCGAATCGAGAGTTCACCTTCGCGGCGGACGGTGCGCGCGAGAATCAGGTTGGCCACATTGCAGCAAGCGATGATGAAGATAAGGCCCGATGCAGCGAGGAGGACAAGCAGGACGGTGCGCGCGCCGGAGGTGATCTGGTCGCGAAGCATTTTAGTGCTGATGGTGAACTGAGCGCTGGCAGGATAGGCCTCGGGGTGGTCTTTCATCATGGAGGCGTAGGCGGTGCGCAACTCGCTACGCGCCTGATCGAGAGTGGCGCCGGGAGCGAGCTTGCCGAAGAGTTCGGTCATACGATGGACGCGGCCCGTAACCATCGTGGCAGACATGTGATGCGGGCTGGTGACGATATTGGCGATGATGTCGGTATCGGCCGGATAAGGGGTGGAGGGTTCGAGGACGCCGATCACCGTGCCGGTGCGGTCGCCAATGCTGCCGAGGCGAACCGTCTTGCCAAGTACGTTGGGATCTTGTTTGAGGACGGTAGACCAGAAACGGTAGGTGAGAACGACGACACCGGCGGCGTTGGGACCATCGTCCTGTGGGCCGATCAAACGGCCGAGAATAGGATGGAGGCCCATCACGTCGAAGTAGGTGCCGCTTACCACGCCTCCCTGAATTTCGCGGGGCTCGCCGAGTCCGATCATGGTGAAGCCGATTTCAGAGAAATCGCCGAACTGTTGGATGGAGTGAACGCTGGACTCAATGTCCTTGATTTCGGGGACGGAGAAGGTGGTGTTTTCGTCGCGCAGGCCGGGCGCGCTCTGGCGGATGTAGACGAGCCGGTTCTCATCACGGTTGACGAGAGGCTTGAGCAGGACGCCGCGAACGAGAGTGAAGATGGCCGCGTTGGCTCCGATGCCGAGCGCCAGGGTGAGGATCACGATGACAGCGAACCCTGGCGTGCGGCGGAGGGAGTGGAGGGCAACTCTTAAATCGCGGAAAAATGACATGTTTCTTGTTCCCCCGGCATCATGATTTCTGCTTCCCCTGCAACTGTCTTCGGGAGGGCCGGTTGCCCGCCTTCAGTATATAGACGAACGGCCTAACCGGAATTCGACAAATCGCCCGAGAAATTTTGCCTTCGTCCTATCCGCACCACGCGTGCCAACAGAAAGACCCACATTGTAAATCACTTACCAGCAATTGCGTCACAGGGGATGGTCGTTTTCGGCAGGCAACGTCCAAATTCGGACACCCGGTTCGTTGATGGAGAAAACGGCGATACAAAGGAAAACGCAGAGGCCAATGCCAAGGCGCCGGCCGGAGGCCAGCGGTACATAAGGCAAGAGACAAATTCAAAAGAGCCGGCGAGACGCCGGCGGTACGAAAAGCAAAGGCGGAACTGCAGATCCCTCGCTTCGCCCGGGATGACAAATTACTTCTTGGGATGACTAGCCAGTATCCAGTTATTCAGTTGCTGGACGCTTGCGGAGGTAGGCTTGCAGGAAGTAAATGGCGAAGCCTGCGGCCATTACGAGCCAGAACATCCAGATGCGCTGGGTTACCACGAAGGCCGTCATGCCTATGGCTATGCTCCACATGAAGATTTCACCGGTGAGGCCGTCGCGCCAGTTGGGCTTGGCGCCGCCGGAGGGGATGCGTGGGCGGAGCGAGGGCCAGAGGCGAGGGACGGCGTTGAAATAGCGGCGGTAGCTTTCGCCCTGCGTGGCGAGGAGGCCGGCTTCTTCGCGGAGGATAAGCCGGTACGTGAAAATGAACATGCCCACGACCATGACGATGAAGCCAGGCCGGCTGGCGAGGGTGCCGAGGCCGATGGCGAGCAGGTCGTTGCCGAGATAGAGCGGATTGCGGACGTAGCGGTAGGGGCCTTCGGCGACGAGCTGGTCGGAGTGGATGGCTGCGTCGTGGACGATGGAGCTGTGGAGGTAGGATTCGGCCCAGGAGCGCAGCAGCGCGGCGAGGTAGACGAAGAGCGAGCCGATGGTGACGATGGCGAGCTGGTAGCGGTCGAAGATGGGCGAGTCCGGGTTGACCGTAGGGCCGAGGATTTTCTCGGTGAGGGCGAAGGCGATGTTGGTGTGGTCAAGGTTGTAGCAGAAGAAGGCGAGGAAGATGACGCCGCCGATGATCCAGAAGCGTTGCTTGAATTCGAAGTCGGTGGCGGCGAAGGACATTTTTGGTTGTTCGGCCTCGGTGAATGCGCGTCGCGTGGCGATTGTTGCGCGGCACCGTCGTGACGGTTGAGATTCTTCGCTTCGCTCAGAATGACAGGCTAAGAAAAAACAAATTCAAAGGAGCCGGCCGGAGGCCAGCGGTACAAGGGACAAGGCAACAGCCTCAGGTGATCCCGGCCATGAAGCGGTCGGGAGGGACCTGAGCTACGTTGAATAATTCCAGGTTGCTGCGAAATGATACGCGCTGGGGGGCGGAAAATCTCAGGTGTTTTTGGGCGGCGGGATGGAAGAGGCCGGGTCGGTGCGTTGGGCAGGGGCGTTGAAGACCGCAATGATTGTGTTGGATGAGAGGTGCATGATGCGGAGTTCGTTGCTGGTGTGCCGGGCTAATTCGCGGAGTTGCTGAACTGCGTTTTCGTGGCCGGCGACGGCGCACTTCCAGATGGGCGAGCCGTCGGGAAGGATTTCGAAGAGGTCGTAGTTGCGATCCACAGGGGTTCCTTTTGCGTGTGTACGCTAGTTGGAGTTTTGCCGTGAGGGCGGGGGTCGGCAATTCAATTATATCATGGCCTTTCTTTCTGCGGCATCAACGATAAAAAAACACCGAATCGATAAAAAAAACACTGAATCGCGATATTTGTCGCGCAACTAAATTGGCAGCGCGGTGTTAAGTGTTACGACGGGGTGTATTCCGCGGCGGTTTCGCGGGGTTCGCGGCCCGGACGCATGAAAAGGTAACGGTCATTGATACATGGAGTTGAAAACTGCAACCATAATGATGTGCGGGCAATCTAATTAGGTGTAAAATCACCGGTATCGAGCGGAGCTGTCCCCGGCTCCCAGTCATCCGGTGGAGGACATATATGAGGCGTTCCACCTATATTAAATTCATATTTGCATTTATTGCGTTGGTGGCATTGGCGTGTGCTCCGAATCCTGCATTCGCGCAACATGGCGGAGGCGGACACGGAGGCGGTGGTGGCGGTGGTTCCCATGGAGGTGGAGGCGGAGGCGGCTTCCACGGTGGCGGCGGTGGTGGTGGCGGATTCCATGGAGGCGGTGGCGGAAGTTTTCACGGCGGAGGCGGCGGAGCGTATCGCGGTGGCGGCGGTGGTGCTTACCGCGGCGGCGGATCGCCGGGTAACTCTGCTCGCAGCATGGGTTCCTATGGACGCGGCGGCGGCAGCATGTACGGCGGCTCGCGTTCCAACGGTGCGTACGGCGGGGCGCGATCCAATGGCGCTTACGGTGGCGGCCGCTCCTACGGAGCGAACGGAAACCGGGCGGGTGGAAGCTCGTCGAACGCGCGGAACGGCGCGGCATCGAGTGCAGGGCGTTCGAATTCTTTGAATGCACGCACGTCGGGCTGGCCGGCGGGTCGCGGAGCGACTCGCGCGAACGCGGACGGCAACTGGCATTCGTTTTCCGGTAATACCGGCAGCGCGCGCGGCCCTAACACCGGAAACACAGCCGGCACACACGCGGGCGGAAATGCGGCCGCAGGTGGATCAACGGGTCGTTCGTTCGCGGGCAATTCGGGTGCCTCGGGCGCAGCAGGCGCGTCGCGAGGATCGAATTCGCCGTCCGTAGCGTCGAACTCGCACGCGGGAAATTTCAATAGCGGGTCAGCGACTTCTGGACGCAGCAACATGATGGGATCGTCGCGCAACTCAATTTCTCCCAATCGCGGCGTATCGAACATTGAAGGCTCGCACTTCGGCGGCTCCTCGACTTCCGGCTCGCATTTCGGATCGAGCGCATCTAGCAATAACTCGATGAGCGGTTCGCGATCGGGTTCGAGCAGCTCGTCGTTCGCGCGGTCCGGCAACTCTTCGTTCGGCGGCACTTCGCGGACGGTAAGCGGCAGCCACGGATACACCGGTCACATCGGCTCCGGTCACACGCTCGGAACTTCATTTGGTCAGAGCGGTTCTTCTTCACATAGTTCATTCAGCGGCGGCCGCAGCTCGAGTTTTCATAGCTCAACGACGGGAGTGCACAGCACGTCGAACGGCGGCGCGTTCCACGGCAACAGCTTCCACAACACGACGTTTAACGGCTCGCATAACGGATCGTGGAGCGGATCGGGCTGGCACGGCAACGGCTGGCATGGCGGCTGGAATAATGGTTGGCACAACGGCTGGCATGGCGGTTGGGGTTGGCGCGGCGGCTGCTGCGGCTGGGGTTGGGGCGGCGGCTGGGGCTGGGGCGGATGGTGGAATCCTTGGTGGTGGGGAGGCTGGGGACTCTGGGGTCCATCATACGGATGGGGCTGGGGCTACCCTGCAGCGTATGCGTACCCCTATCCGGTCTATCCCAATTACAACGTGACGTATCCCCCGCCGTATTCGAGCACGGATTCAGACAGCGGCAATTACGACAACGATTCGTCGAACAACGTGGCGCCTTCGGATGATTATTTCCAGCGGCCGTCGTTCGGCGGATCACTCGATGCGCAGGTGCCGGATTCGCAAGGGAGTCCAAACACGAACCCGGACACGGGCAACGTGGCGACCTCGACGCCCACAGCGCTGATTTATCTGAAGGACGGCACGATGTACACGGCGAGCGACTACTGGCTCGTGGACGGGAAACTCCATTACCTGACGAGCTACAGCACGGAGAGCGTCGTGGACATGGACGAGGTGGACTTGCAGCGCACGGTGGATGAGAACGCGAAGCGCGGCGTTACGTTCACGCTGAAGCCATCTCGCAATGGTCCGGCGGCTTCGCCGGATTCCACTCCTGCGCCGCGGCCGAATGGCACTGGCACGGCTTCGAGCGATCCGGGTGCGGGTCGTGACGGCGGGACGACGCCGGCGGCGAATCCCACGCCCGAGCCGATACCGGCGCCGAGGGTGCAGGATAGTGCAGAGGCGCAGACGTAATAACGCATAACAAAACAGTAATTCATCTTAGCGCCCGCGAAGAGTTTTCTTCGCGGGCGCTTTTGTTTTTGAGGTCTGCCGCATCCTTCACGCAGTGGGAATATCATCACAACAAGAGGCGCGATCTACACAGACCTCGCAGTGAGTTCCTGCCCGGCCTGCCATTCCGTAACGCCGGCGTCCCGCCGGCTCTTTTGACTCTCGTTTAATCTCGCCTCCAAAAAAAGAAAAGAACGAAGCCGTGTTGATTGCAGGTGTGGGGAGGGCGTGCCGCGCGCTACTGGCACAGGCAGGAGTGCCTGTGCTACTGAGGATCGTCACTTCGCTTCGCGTAGGAAGCGGGCGGCTTCTTCGGGCGGGGTCGGGTTGATGTAGAAGCCCGTCCCCCATTCGAAGCCTGCGACTTTTGTGAGCTTGGGCATCATTTCGATGTGCCAGTGGTAGTGGTCGTTGATTTCTTCGCCGATGGGCGAAGTGTGGATCACGTAGTTGTACGACGGGAACGCCAGCACGCTATCGAGGCGCGCGAGAAAGTCGCGAAGAATTTTCGCGAGGCTGCCGTAGTAGGGCGTGGGCATATTTTCGAATGCGGAGCTGTGCCGGCGCGGAAGAATCCAGGTTTCAAACGGGAAACGCGGCGCGTAGGGAGCGAGGGCGATAAAGTAATCGTTTTCGAGAATCACGCGCGAAGCGGTTTCCACTTCCTGGCGAATCATGTCGCAGAAAATGCAGCGCTCTTTTTCGTCGTAGTAGTGCTTGGCGCTGTCCACTTCTTCGCGGACGCGCTTGGGAACAATCGGCAGCGCGATCAATTGCGAATGGGTGTGCTCGAGCGTGGCGCCAGCCGGCTCGCCGTGATTTTTGAATAGCAGGATGTAGCGGAAGCGGCGATCGTTCTTCAGGTCGAGCATGCGATCGCGGTAGGCCCAGAAAACCTCTTCCACCGCTTTCTCGCCCAGGTTCGCGAGCGTCTTCATGTGGTCGGGCGTTTCGACGATTACTTCGTGCGCGCCAACACCATTCATGCGATCGAACAGGCCTTCGCCTTCGCGGTCCAGGCCGCCTTCAATTCCCAGGGCCGGAAACTTATTTGGGACAACGCGCAGCGACCAGCCCGCCGTATCCTTTCCGGTGCCGTTGCGGCCGTAGGCGAGAATTTCCGGAGGCGTCTTGCCCTCATTGCCAGGGCAGAAGGGACAGGCAGGAGTTCCTTTGATTTGAACGCTTTCGCGAACGAAATCGAGCGGCCGCTTCCCACGCTCAGTGGAAATAATTACCCAGCGCCCGGTGATTGGATCCCTGCGAAGCTCCGGCAAACTTCCCTCCTCGTCCAGATTTTTGCCTCGCCGCTGACCGAGGCCAATGTTTCTGCCAAGTTGCGGCTATTTTACTACGCGATATTACGGGCCAAGCGAGGTTATAGCAAATCGTGTGCCATTTTCGCGCGTGGCGCAGTGCCCCGGAGTCAGCGGTGTTGGTGTGGCAACTCGGCCGCCATGCCGAAGGCGGATTTGTGCAGGCGGACGACTGGGTTTTTTCCGGCGTGGGATTCGATGGCGAGCACGTCGAAGCGGCACGCGGCGGAATCGATGCGGCGCGAGCGTAGGAATTGGCGGGCCATGCGGGCGAGGTTGCGTCGCTTGTCGGCGTTGACGGCGTCTTCCGGCGTGGATTGGGCGTGTGCCGTTGAGCGGGTTTTTACTTCTACGAAGGCGAGGGCACGGCCGTCGTAACCGATTAGATCGATTTCGCCTTTGATGCCGGGTACGGTGTAGTTGCGGGCGACGAGTGTGTAGCCGTGGCGACGGAGGTACCAATAGGCGAAGGTTTCGCCGCGGATGCCGGTGGTGCGGGCAAGCTCTTTAGTGGTTGAGTTCGATTCGTGACGCGATTCGTTTAGGCCGTTGCGTGCGGCAAAGTTAACGGCAGCGAAGATTAGACGCGCGAACATAGCAGGTTAATGGCGGGATTATAACGCTGGTAGCCGTTCGCGAATAGGTGCACGTCGGCCGCGAAAAATTCCAAAGAGCCGGCGAGACGCCGGCGTTACGGAATGGCAGCTTCGCCATCAAGATGGTGGAGATCTGTCTCGGCTTCTACTTTTATTTGTCGAGAAGCGAGAGTGCCCCAGACTCCGCAGCTAGCTAGCGCCAAGGATGCACTTCCGTAACGCCGGCGTCTCGCCGGCTCTTTTTCCCGTTGCCTACAAGCTGCGCTCGAGTTCGGTGATGCACGCTTCGAGCGTGTCTAGCGCAAAGTCGGCTTGCGCTTCGTCGATCAGAAGCGGAGGACAGAGGCGCAATGTTGTGTCGCCTGAGCCCAGAACCAGCAGGCCTTTGTGAAACGCCATCTGAACCAGCTTGTTGCGCAGGTCGGTGGCTTTCTCTTTGGTCTTCTGGTCGCGGACGAACTCGATGCCAATCATCAAGCCCTTGCCGCGCACCTGGCCGACGATTTTGTGCTTCTCGGTCCAATCGGATGTGCGCTTCATGATGTAGTCGCCCATGCGCGCGGCATTGGCCATGTATTGCCGCTCGAGCAGGCCGAGAGTGGCAATCGAAGCGGCGATGCAGACCGGGTTGCCGCCGAAGGTGGAAGCGTGCGCGCCGGGAACCCAGTTCATCACGTCCGCGCGAGCGATGATCGCGCTCAGCGGCATGCCGGAAGCGATTCCCTTCGCTGTGCAAATGATGTCGGGTTCGATTCCTGCGTGATCCGATGCCCACCACTTGCCGGTGCGGCCCATACCGGACTGCACTTCGTCGGCGACGAACATGATGCCGTACTTGCGGCAGATGCGTTGGAGGCCCTGCAGAAAATCCGCGGGCGCAGGCAGATAGCCGCCTTCACCTTGAATAGGCTCGATGAAAATTCCGGCCACTTCTTCGGGATCCACTCGGCGGCGGAACAGTTCGTTTTCGAGATAGCTCAAACAATCTGCGGAGGCAGATTCAGGCCGGATGCCATAGGTGCCGCGATAGGTATCTGGAAAAGGCATGTGGAAGACGCCGGAGAGCAATGTGCCGAAACCTTTTCGTTGAATCGAGCGGCTGGCGGTGAGCGAAAGCGCGCCCATCGTGCGGCCATGGAAGGAACCGTGGAAGGCGATGAGCATGTCGCGCTTGGTGTGGTATTTCACCAGCTTGATGGCGGCTTCCAGCGCTTCGGCGCCGGAATTGCCGAAGTAAACGCGCTTCGGCTCCTTACCGGGTGCTATGGAGGCGAGCTTCTCGGCGAGTTCCACCATATTCGGATAATAGAAATCCGTGCCCGACATATGGATGAGTTCCGAGGCTTGTTTCTGAATCGCGGCGACAACCTCGGGGTGGCAATGCCCGGTGGCGCAAACGGCGATGCCGGCGGCGAAATCGAGGAACGTGTTGCCGTCAACGTCTTCAATCGTGGCGCCGCGGCCGATCTTCGCGACGAGCGGATAATCGCGCGTGTAGGACGGCGACACGACGGCGCGATCGCGTTCGACAAGCTGCTTTGCTTTGGGTCCGGGTAATTCGGTAACGAGGTGCGGCAGTTTCGCCGCGGCACCATTCGATTTTGCGGAGATCTTTGGATCTTTCGTATCGATCGCTGGCATTGCTTCCTCCAAAAATGGATTTTTGTTCGGCGCGCGCACGGATTCCTGCCTGCGCATGCCGGGAACAACCATCAGAGGAAGAGGACTTAATCTACGCCGTAGAGGTTGGGGCGTTCGTGCGACGGCTGGCTATGGAGGGAGAGTTCGTGTTTTTTGAAGCTGCTCATTATTTATATTTCCAGCGAGCGGTGCCGTCTTTTACGTCTTCGACAATGATACCAGAGTCTGCGAGTTGTTTGCGAATTTCATCGGAGCGCTTGAAATCGCGGCGCTTCTTGGCGGCCTGGCGCTCTTCGATCAGAGCTTCGATCTCTTCGGGCGCCATGCGCGGTTTCGACGAGCCGAAACCGAGCTTGGCGAGCCGCTCGGCATCGTCATCAGTGAGCACAGCGAGGATTTCATCGAATTTTTCCATTGCCGCGACGAGACGAGGCGCATCCTGCTGGAGAAATTCGCCGCGATCCATGGCCGTGTTCACATCGCGGATCAGGTCGAACACAGCGGCGAGAGCAACAGCGGTGTTGAGGTCGTCGGCCAGCGCTGCGGCAAAATCCTTTTCCGCTTCCGCGGCGCGTTTGGGCATTTCGGGATTTGAACCGGCGCCAAACTTTTCTGATTTCAGGCGCGCGACGAAATTGCGCATGCGCTCGACCGAGCTCTCGGCTTGCTTCAGCCCGTCCATCGTGAAATTCAGCTGGCGATTGTAAGGAACGGAAAGAAGCAGGAAGCGGATGGACGACGGCTTGTAGCCCTTGGCGAAAAGATCGCGCAGCGTATAGAAATTGCCGAGCGACTTGGACATCTTTTCGCCTTCGATGATCAAGTGTTCGGCGTGCAACCAGAGTTTTGCGAACTGTTTTCCAGTGGCGGCTTCGCTTTCGGCGATTTCGTTTTCGTGATGCGGGAAGGCGAGATCGATGCCGCCGGTGTGGATATCGAGCGTCTCGCCCAGATATTTCATGGACATCGCGGCGCATTCGATGTGCCAGCCGGGGCGGCCCGGGCCCACGGCTGTTTCCCAGAAAAATTCGCCGGGCTTGGGAGCTTTCCAGAGAGCGAAGTCGCGAACGTCGTCTTTTTCGTAGCGGTCGGTATCGCCGCGGGCGCCGGCTTTCATGCCGCTGACGTCGATCTTCGAAAGCTTGCCGTAATCAGGGAATTTCGCGATGCGGTAGTAGATGGAGCCGTCGCTCGGATAGGTGAAGCCTTTTTGCGAGAGGCGTTCGATGAGGGCAACCATATCGTCAATGTGATCGGTGGCGCGGACGAGCTCTTCGGGCATTTCGAGGTTGAGCGAGCGCATGTCCTCGAGAAAGGCTTCGATGTATTTTTCGGTGTACTCGCGGAGAGTGAGTTTCGCGGCGGCGGCATTGGCGATGATGCGATCGTCAACGTCGGTCAAGTTCATCACCTGCAGCACACGGTAGCCGGCCGAGCGCAGGAAGCGGCGCAGGATGTCCTGAAACACGAAGGTGCGGAAATTGCCGATGTGCGCGAAATCATAGACGGTGGGCCCGCAAGTGTAGATGCGGACTTCATCTTTGTGGACAGGCTGGAGAGGCTCGAGCCGGTCGGTGAGCGTGTCGTGGAAGCGAATGTCGAGATGATTTTGCGCGGTCACAGAACCAAGCATTCTAGCTGACGCTTCGCATGGCAAGCAATTGCGCCGCGCGGGTGGTTTCTGAGTAACGCGTTTGAGCCGTGGCCCTACTGCGGAAATGCGCGTCGTGGTAGGCTTTCGCGCATTGGGCGCCGGAAATTCAATTCAGGTGCGAGAGGTGAACCATGTCGTGCACGCCAGAAGCATTGAAGCAGGTCCCGCTGTTCGCGCTGCTCGATGACGATGAAGCCGCCGTCCTGGCGGGACAGGTAGAGCTCAGGCGATTCGCGCCGCGGCAGCGCGTCTACAAGATCGGCGACCCGGGCGACAAAGCCTACATCCTCGTCTCCGGCGCCGTGCAAGTGACGACGGTAGACGAAGACCATCAGGAAGTGATCGTCGATCAGCCCGCAGCCGGAGAATTTTTCGGCTTCGCTTCGATGCTCGAACAGACTCCGCACCAGACGAACGCGGTGGCCACAGAAGACACGGTGGCGATCGAAGTGGACCGCAACGACATTCTGATTTTATTGCAGCGCAAACCGCACGCAGGAATGGACATGCTCACGGTGCTGGGGCGGCAGTTTCATGCATCTCAACAACTTGTGCGTTTGCGTGCGAGCCGCAACCCGAACGTATTGATCGAAGAGAAAACTACATTCGGCGAACGCATTGCCGATGCGGTGGCGGGTTTTGGCGGGTCCTGGGCATTTATCATCATGTTTGCGGCCGCGATCATCATCTATTCCGGCATCAATATTTTCCTGCGTAATCGGGCATGGGATCCCTATCCGTTCATCTTGCTGAATCTGTTCCTTTCGATGCTCGCGGCAATCCAAGCACCGGTGATCATGATGAGCCAGAACCGCCAGGACACGAAAGACCGGCTGCGCGGCGAACTGGATTTCGATGTGAACCGGCGCGCGGAGTCCGAAATTCAGGGCCTGGCGCGAAAGATGAATCTGCTCGGCGACAAGCTTGGCGATTTGGAGGACTTGCTTCGCTACCGAACTATCCCGGACAGCAGCGCCGGAGCGGAATCGCCGCAAGAGTCGCGCCCCTGAGCTACGTTTTTGGAGTCAAACGGATCTCGCACGATGTAACGCTCTCAAGAAGCACCAGCATTCGGCCGATGGAATAAAAAGGCTCTGCCTAGTCCTATTGGAATTGCGGCGGAATTTTGTTAGTACCCATGGTACGGACGGCCCATTTTCTCGCTGCTGTGTTGTTTTAGTATACGAGGAGATGTTGCGGGCTTGCCGGGCGTCCCCGGCGGCGGAGCCCCCGAAAAGGGGCGCAGATGAAACAGCTAATTGTGATGGCAGTTTTTGTTCTCTGTTTCGGAGTGGGAACGGCACACGCGCAACGGGCCGGTGGCACCAATAATGTGGCGGGCGGAGGCGGCGTAGGCCCTACGAACTCCGGCGGGGGCGGTGGCGGCGGTTTTAGCGGGGGTGGTGGCGGCGGGGCGATCGCCGGCGTAACGCATCACCCAGCGTGGGTGCCTCCCGCGAATGTGAGCGCGAAGAACGACGGCCCGTTCCTTCCCTCAACCTATCAGAATTACGATAAGGCTGTCGAAATGGGGAAGGCGGAAGTAGCCATCCACGAACCCACTGTGGTCGAGGTGGCAAAAGTTACGCAGGAGCAGAGAACGTCAGCGGCAAAGGCGCGATTTGTTGTGGTGCAGGACGTCGAAGGAAAGCTGCAAGAAGTAAAGGCGCAGCCGTAGCGGGACGGTGCGCGAGGTCGGTGGCGAGACCGATCGCATTTCGGTCTCGCGCCGGCGGCTACGGATTCAGTTCCACACGACGGCTGACGAGCGAGATATCGCCGTCGCCCGAAGTAGTTGCCGTGAGAGGGCGCGACTTGATTAGAAAGGTGCCCTCGGGTGGAAGTCCGTATGATTCGTCGAACGTCTGGACCACGACCGATTTTCCAATCGGCAGCGTAAAGCTCAGCTCCACGCCTTTCGCAGGCACCGTCAGGCAATTCAAGAAAATCCAGCCCTTCAGATACCTTCGAAGACGCTCGGATTGAGGCGGGATCGGTTCGTCTTCCATGCGCACCGATTCGACGCCGGAATCGGGCGGAAAGAAAACCATCACGTTTTGAGCGCCCCGCTCGGAACGCATCAGCGTGCGATAGGCGCGCCTTGAACCCTCCTCGGATGATTCCAGAATTGTAAACGTGGGCGGAGCGAGATCCTGGTGGGGCGCGTCCGCGACAAATGACGTGGTGGTGCTCCATGGGAACGGCCCCGCATTTTGGCGCGTGGGATGAGCGGCCAGCTGGATTGGTTCCGGCAGGCGGTGCGATTCCGGCTCGACAATCCAGACCGATTTTCCCGAGTCGCCATCCTGCCAGAAATCGATGTTGATGCGTTCAGGCGACTTCGCCGAAAAAGCGGGCACCACCACGGAGGCAAGCGCAGCCAGAACTGTGGCGATGATCGCGACTGTCTGCAAGGCGATGCGCGACAGGCCGCGAACTTCCAGCAGATCCGCGCAGAAGGGAGCGAAGGGCGTGAGCAAAAGCGCGACAACCACGGCGATCCCCATGAGGAGACGATTGCCGAGCGCCGAGTAAAGAAGGATCGCGATCTCGAAGCCGGAGACGGTGGCGACTACCAGCGGAACAATTCCGGCGGCCAATCCCTGGCGAAAAGTTTCCACGCGGCTGAAAACGAGCGGTATGGCCGACAAGACGTTGGCGCATAGGCACAGCGGAAATAGGTAAGCGATGCCGTGCGTGTAAATCGCGGAAGCGATCGAAAGGATCGCCCAGCCTAGCCATACGCCGGCCCAAAGACTGAGAAATCCCGCGTGACGGCAAAAAGCAAACGCCACGGTGGAAACAACGGCCAGCGCCAGAAACCAAAACACAGCCTGAATCGCGACCGGATGAGCGACCCAGTTCACCGCCATCGCACCGGCACGCGTCAATGCGCGATTGATGACGAAAGCGTTGAACGCAGTAACGGCGAGGATGGATATCCACGCGAAAATTCCCCACAGCAGCGCCGAAAATGAGAGCCGCTGGCGGCAGATGAGCCAGCCGATTTCAACGAGAAGAAACAAGGTGGCGACGATGGAGATCGTGAGTGTCCACGACGCCGGCCAGTAGATCGTCCAGCGCTGAAAGATGTCGAAATACGCTGCTTCGCGGGGCGGAAAATTCGAGAGGTCGCCATTCGCGAGAGCGAGAAGCATGGGCAGCGCGTTGTCGCCATCGTGCTGAAGACTTGCCGAGCTGGAATTCTGAAGATTATCGAGCGGCGTGTGGTATTGCGTGACGTTGCCGATGAAAGCGAAGTTCGCGCCCTGGTAGCCGGCGGCTTTGAACACGGTAAAGTCTGTGTCGTTGGGAAGAAGTTTGTAAGCGAAGTAGGCGAATGCATTCGTGGCAGGAAAGCTGGCGTGTTTCGCGTAGAGCTGCACGATCGAATAATTGGCGGAGCCGGTTTCGAACATCAGGCTCGGTCCGGATGTGCCGCGCGTATCGACGTTGACGGCCGCGACGATTTCCTTGGCCCAGCGATGCTGATTGACGAACACGCGCGCGCCAATCAGGCCGGCTTCTTCGCCGTCGTCGACCAGGAAAATTATGGAATGGCGCGGCCATGGCCGGGTCTTTAGCGCGCGCGCACATTCGAGAACGGTGGCGACGCCCGCGCCATCGTCGGATGCACCTGGACCTGCGGGCACGGAATCGTAGTGAGCTGCGATTAGAACGGACTGGCCTGGCTCGGAGCCGTCGAGGCGAGCGACGACGTTATTCACGGTTGCGCAGGTTCCATATTCGTCGCAAGCAAATCCGGTTTGCACTTCTGGCGCGTAGCCGAGCTTTGAAAATTCGTCGAGGATTCGCGCGCGAACCGAGTCGTTTGCTGCGCTCCCGGTGGGATGCGGGAATCCATCACCTACAAGTCGATCGAGAATCACGCGAGCGCGACCCGCGGAGAATTCTGATTCGGGGACCTTGGCGGATTTGGGCCAAGGCGGGCGCGATGCGAGCAGCGAAAGAAGAAAAACGCCAGAAATAACGGCGACACTAAACAGGACTCGGCGAACTCCTGGTACGCTTCTGGGCTCCAAGCGGACCTCCTGTGCGCGCCATGCTAGGCCGTAAGTGCTCGGCAAGTCAATGTGTTGGAGAAAGGCAGTGGCTAGTGACGAGTGGCGAGTGGCTAGCAAGGCCAGACCTGCGGGACTCGGCGCGAGATGAGAAATCGCCATCCGTTCTCGATTAGAAATTTGTAGTTGGCTGATTTTCAAGGGGCTTAGGTGGGTTCTTAATCGCGCGTTCTCGATTAGCCGCCTACGCCAGCGGCCAGGCTTCGGCGGCCAAGGACTCGGGAAGCTGGAACCTTGAAGCTCGAGGCTGAACAAGGTCGGAGATGCGAGACACAAAATCGTCAAAAATTTGCGATTAGAAAATTTTAGTTCGCTGATTCTTATGGGGGTTATGCGGAATTCTAATTCCAGATTTGCGATTAGAACCGCCGAAATGAGATTGGCGGCTGACGGTGGACACCGAGTCGAGTCGCCGCTAATTCGCACGACCCATGTTAGCTTACTGGTAACCATTGGTCAAGATAGAATGGGGCTCGCTCCCTAGCGGACAGGGCAATCCCACAATAGGACATCCTTCGCAACGTGGGAGTCGGCGGAGAGTGCCATAAGTCACTATGCTTCGGTGACTTATCACTTTTGCAGGCATGGCGGCTGACTTGCCCACGACTATATCGCTAGACGACATAGTGAGCACCTTGAGCTACAGGAGCTTCTTGGCGATAAGGTCGCAGCGGAGGAAGAACATGAAGAGTGGCGTTTGGTTCATGGCGGCAGCGTTGTGTCTTTCTGTGCTGGCTGCGGCTCGGGCGGTGAAAACGCAGTCATCGGGCTCGGGTACGACCGACCGGCCGGAGTTTACGGGGACAAAAGATCTGATTCGCCCGGAAAACTATCGCGCCTGGGTCTTTCTCTCGGCAGGCTACGGTATGACCTACAGCACCGGCGGAAATCCTCAGTTCACCAACGTCTTCGTGCCGCAGTGGGCTTATCGCGAGTTTATGGGCTCAGGACGTTGGCCGGAGCAGACCATGTTCGTGGTCGAGGAGCGAAGCGCGCAGAGCAAGGGTTCAATCAATAAGGACGGCCACTTCCAAACGGATCTGATGGGACTTGCCGTCGAGGTGAAGGATGCGCGCTTGCCGGATAAGTGGGGCTACTTCGCCTTCGATGCGAACAGCAAGACTGCGCGGATCAACGCCAAAGAAGGATGCTTCGCCTGCCACGATGCGCATGCTGCGGTGGAGCATACATTTGTGCAGTTCTATCCTACGTTGAAACCGGTGGCCAAGAAGTTCGGCACCTACAATCAGGAGCGGGAAAACGTGGCCGGCGCGCGCCTTCTTCGGTGCCAGCGAAGAAACAGTGAGTGGATCTTTGGCAATAGCGTGCCAGACTTACGCACACTTATGAGCCGCGCAGAGAAGCAGTAAAGCGCTGCTGGATTTCTTCGGGAGATAGGTCTTCTTTGTGGGTGGCGATGGTCCAGGCCTGCTCAAATGGATCGGCGATACTTCCGACGCGGTCTCCGTAAAATTGATCTTTGATGGGCAATAGGATTCTCGCGCCGAGGGCCACAGCGCGCCCGATCACCGCGTCCGCATCGGCCACGTAAAGGTGAACGAATGACGATGCGCCGCCAAGTGTCCGGGGACTCTTCGCAATGCGCCAGGGCGCGTCGTCGCCGAGGCGGATAACCGAGTCGCCGATCATGATCCCGGCGTCTAGAACTCTTCCAGTTGGATCCATGAGCCTGCCCGGCAGCTCGGTGGCGCCAAAAGCTTCGCAATAAAATGCAATCGCTTTCGCCGCCGTGCCATCGAAGATCAGGTACGGCATGGCGCTTTGAAAACCGGCGGGTATCGAGGATGCTTGCGGCGATGAATGCATTGTTGCCTCCGGAGACTGCGGGTGGTTCGACGTGATGGGTGGGCCAAACGCCCAACACGTTTTTTGCAAGGGGATAGCCGTGGGGCTGTTAAGGCTGATTCGACTTTTGAATTGCGTCACGGAGAGCCTCTTGCCGAAGAGGTCCCTGCCGTCTGGCGGCCTCGACTACCGTCTCGCCCTCGTTGTTGAGGATAGTCACGTCAGCACCATGCTGAATAAAAAGGGGTATTGCGCGATCATCAACGGTAGTGAAGATTGGGGTTTCACCATCGTCATTACGCGCATTCACGTCTGCGCCAAGCTTCAACAACTCCTCTTCGACATCAGTCAGAAACGTCTCGTGGAGTGGCGTATTCCCCTCGTTATCACGTGCACTTACATCGGCTCCGGCTTTAGCTAGCAGCCTCACACATTCCACGCGTGCGCCGTCTTCATCTCCATAGCGGTATTCCGCCGCTGCGAATATTGCGGTTTTCCCTGTGCGATCTCGCATTTCCAGCTGTGGCTTATAGGAAAGGATCTCCCGCACCATCTCGGGATTCCCTGACTCCGCAGCATAGATGAGCACATTCCCCGCACCCTGTCCCTGCGTCGTCATTCCGCCTCCGCTTCGAGTGATTGTGAGCCTGCTGAGATCGGCGTTCGGATTCGCCCCATAGGCGATGAGCGCCCGAGCCGCTTGTACTTTTCCTGACCGAGCAGCTTCCACCAGAGCTAGGTCCTTATCGCTTTGATCGAATTTACTTGCCCCCGCGTCGATCAGAACTTGCAGTGCTTGCGGCTGACTACCCGCCGCAGTGAGCCATCCGACATCTTCAAAAGGAGAAGTGCTGTACTGTTCTACCGGCTTTGCAGGAGGCGTGGGGACAAGAGGCACACCAGCTTCTAGAAGGTCCCGCACTGTATTGGCCATGCCTCGGGCGGCGGATTCCTTGGCCATAATCTGGCCGCCAAAGGTCTTGAAGTTGTATTTCTCGGCCTCCAGCACCTGAACAAGCCCGTCACCGCCTTCAATCCAGCGTGAAGTGCGTGCGACCGTATCGACTTCATCTTCCAGCTCGGCGATGACCTCAGGCATTCCCTCCCACGCACCCATGTAATCCTCGACCTCTTTTGCATGGCCATCGATTTCAATGGAGAGTACATAAGTCGGGCAGTCCGTCACTGACGCTCTATACATCGCGTCCATGGAATAGAAGTCAGCTGCGACGAATCTCGCCGCGAGCTTTCTTACCTCATCTGCGCTTACCGTATCCGAGTGTCTTCCCGAAGCAACCACAAAGCCTCGGCCTTCGAACGTAATACCCTCCGTACTAACCGTAACTGTGTAGGAGGGGCAACTGCCGAAACATCCAGATCTTGTCAGCGAAATCGCGACTTCCGAGTCGGGATGCAGAATGGGCGCGGCCAAATGCTTTTGCGGAAGTCGCTCCGGCGGAACGAGGTCCAGGTATTCCTCGACCTCTGCCGTCAATGCCTTCCCATTCTTTTCGAACGGAGTGAACTTCCATTGACGTACTTCTTCCTCTAGTTGGGGCCAGAACTTCAGAATCTGAGTGTCGCCACTTGCTTCAGCAGCTACCACTTCACCTGAAGGCGACACCGTGAGCGTGAGGTGCAGCTGATTGAAACCTTGGCGCACGCCCGCCAGTGCAATCGTGCGACGATGCGGCTTAATTTCGTGTGTGTGCGCGACCTCATAGTCATACGAAGGATTTGACGGTGGCTCCTGGGCTGAAGCCGAGATGAAGGCGCTCGATAGCAAGCACGTGACGGCAATCGTGGTGCGCCTCATGTTTTGCGCTTACCCCCTTGGACTGCACTGGCTGCGATTGTGAGAAGCGACCTTGAACTACCTAATTGAGTTAGACCCCAACGATCCAAGAATTGTTGCCTAAGTAGTTTATGATCGACCCAGTTTAATAAGTGTCGATAATAGGGATTATCACGACCTAGCTGACCCGCCAAAACCGGATCTAACATTTTCCAACTTAGGTTATCTCCGGCTCGCAACCGTGAAGGCGGCACAACGAAGGCACGAACGAATGCTTTGCGCGGGTGAGGCTGCGCAAAAGGAAGCGCTGACGCGCGATGGTCACCCAGGCCTTCCGGCCTGGGCTAACTTGTGCCGCTCCTACGGAGCTAGGTCTAGGTGAACTCAATAAAGCGACCTAGTTTTAGGACGCTTTGTTTTTAGAACGCCTTCGAGGAGTGCGCTCCGGTGGGGACTTCTGCGTTGGTCTGCTGCCCTTCTTAAAACATCCCTCGAAGAATGACCTTCGGTGGGGATTTCTGTGTTTGGTTTGCTGCCCATGTGGCGGGCCAATTTGGGCGCAAATAACGGAGAGCGGGAGGGGGCGGGCGGAGTCTAAGGTCGGGTGGAGAGCATCGAGAATAGTGACGGCGCCGGGAATGTTTGCGGCGCTTTGGAGCAGGCGGATGCATCCGCTCGATAATCCAATTTTTAATGCGCTGGGGACTTGCCAGGCGAATTTTGCTGAGACTTATGGCGTGTTGCGGCGGTTTCCGCCGGAAGTTACGCCGCTGGGTGGGTTTCCCGAGCCAAATGCGGAAGGATTCGCGGCGGTGCGCGGGTTGCTAGCGGGGGGCGGCGGGCTGGGTTTGTTTCTTCCGAAGCGGATGGACGCGCCTGAGGGGCTTGAGATTGTGCTCGACGGCGATTTGCTGCAGATGATTTTGGAGGACGATGCGCGGCTTGAGCCTAATCGCCACTCGTATAATTTCATCGAACTTGGGGAGGCGGATGTGGCGGAGATGGTCGAGCTGGCTACGTTGACGAAGCCGGGGCCGTTTGATACGCGGACGCGGGAGATGGGGACGTATCTGGGGATACGCGAGGGCGGAAAGCTTGTCGCTATGGCTGGCGAGCGGCTGAAGCTTCCTGGTTATACGGAGATTAGCGCTGTGTGCACGCATCCTGAGCATTTGGGGCGTGGGTATGCGGGTTTTCTGATGACGATTCTGGCGGAGCGCATTCGCGAGCGGGGGGAGATTCCTATTCTTCATGTGCGGGCGGAGAATGCACGGGCTGTGCAGCTTTATGAGCGGTTGGGATTCAGGCGTCGGCTGATGTCTTATTTCGCGGTGTTTCGCGCGGCGGGGGGTGGAGGGGGTGAGGCTCGGCGCTGAAGCGCGTGATTTGAGCGGAGCTGTTTTCGGAGCGGTGACGAAGAAAACCTAGAAGCAGATCCCTCGCTGCGCTCGGGACGACAACTGGAAGGCAAAGGCGCCGGCCGGAGGCCAGCGGTACAAACTGCAAAATCCAGATTCAGAGCGAGAGGACCGGCGAGGCGTCGGCGGTTTTGAGGCCCGGCGCTGAAGCGCGTGACTTGAGCGGGAGCTTTTTCGGAGCGCTGTAAGCGCTCCTCCCCCGCATGAATGCGGGAGCTCCCACCGAACTGCACAGAGAAACTACAAGGTCAAAGGCGCCGGCCGGAGGCCAGCGGTACGAACGGCAAATGCAAAATCCCAACCCGGAAGAAACGAGCGGTCTTGCGGCGGCGTAGTTCCATGGCGTTAAACATTTCGCGATTCACGCTTTACACGCTTTGCTGCGCGTGTTAACTTTTGTTCCCGTAACCGCCGATCCGAAGCGCCAGGCGGCAGGGCCATTCATACCGACCCTTCCAGCGTTGTTGTCTCAAAACTCCTCCCGAGGAAGATTAAACTGAAGCTTCTCCAGCCGATGAGGCTAATGGAGCAAACTGTGCGAGGGTACGGGTGCTAAAACTGCGTAAGGTCGAGTTGCTGGGGTTTAAGTCGTTCTGCGAGAAGACGCCTATCACGTTCAGCGGAAGCGGGATCACTTGCATTGTGGGCCCGAATGGCTGCGGGAAGTCGAATGTGGTGGATGCGATCTCCTGGGTGCTGGGCGAGCAGAGCCACAAGATGCTGCGGGCTGAGCGGATGTCGGACTGCATCTTCAACGGGACGGCGAAGCGGCCGCCGATGGGGCTGTCGGAGGTTACGCTGACGCTTGTGGACCCGGAGCTGGCGGACGCTGTGGCGAAAGTGCTGGCTGCGCCGGAAAACCACACTGTGGGGGCGCCGTTTACGGTGCCTGAAGATTCCGCGACGAGCGAAGACACTCTTATGATGCCCTCGCCGGTGAGCGATTCCTCCGACACATTCTCCGGCACATTCTCCGACACAGGCGCGCCTGGTGAGGGGCTGGCGGTCACCGAGCCCGAAGCGGACGGCAAAGGTAAGCCCTGGAAAAAGCGGGGCGCCGAGAAACCTGCGATGCGCCTGAAACCGGGCGAAGTGGTGGTGGGGCGGCGGCTCTATCGCTCCGGGCAGAGCGAATATGTGATCAATGGGCGCGTGGCGCGTTTGCGCGACGTGCAGGAACTTTTCATGGGCATGGGGCTGGGCCCGGATAGCTACGCGATCATCGAGCAGGGACGCATCGGGCAGATTCTGAATTCGAAGCCGATGGACCGGCGCGCCATTATCGAAGAAGCTGCCGGCATCACGATGTACAAGACGAAGCGGCGGTTGGCGGAGGCGAAGCTCGAGGCGTCGAAGATTAATCTTTCGCGCGTGAACGACATTCTGGTGGAAGTGGAGAAGCAGCTTGCGTCGCTGAAGCGGCAGGCTTCCAAGGCGCGGCGCTATGCGGAGTTGCGCGAGCAGATGCGCGGACTGCTGCGAATTGTGCTGGCGAGCAAGGCGGAGCATCTCGACATCGACGCGGCGCGGCTTGAAAACCTGTTGCGCGATATGGAAGCGGCGGAAGAGCGCGATGCGCGTTCGGTGCACGAGCTCGAGGCCGAGCAGGAACGGCTCAACGCGCGGACGTATGAGCTCGATGCAGAGTTGCGCCAGACGCATAACTTGCTGGGGCAAACATCGCTCGATCTCGATCGCGCTGAAAACCGGATTACTTTTAATCGGGAGCAACTGGCGCAGCTGGCGTCGCGTTCGACGCGCGTGACGCTCGAAATCGAGCAGGCCGAAAGGCAGGCGACCGATTTGGCGGCGCGCATGAATGCGCAGCGGGATGCGGTGACGCAATTGCGGGAGCAGTCTGGCGCGGTGGAATCGGCGTTGCGCGAGGCCACGGAGAAAGTCGGCCTCAGCACGACGGAACAGGAACGGCTGGAAGCAAGTATTTCGGAATTGCGCGCGCTGGCCGGGAAGCTGGTGGAGGAATCGGCGCGGATGCAGGCCGAATCGCTGCAAGCCGAAGAAGCCGCGGCACGTCACACTGCTGCTGAAGAGCAAAGATCCGAAGCGGCGCGGACGATGGGAATCGAATGGGCGGCGTTGGCGCTGCGCGTGAAGAACGAAGAAGATTTCTATTCGAACGCGGAGCGGCGCGCTGGGGAACTCGGGGCAGCGGCGCGAGATGCGCAGGCTCGGCTCGTGGCGCTGCGAGGCGCGCAACAGGAAAACGCGCAGCAACTGAAGCAGACTCGCGAGGCGCTTGCGGCGGAGCGGGCGCGGCACTCGTCGGTAGAGCAGATTCTGAGCGAGCGGGCTTACACGGCTGACGCAGTGCAGAAGCTTTTCAACGCAGGCGGCGGGGCGGAGACGCAAGGGTTCCATGCCGTGGGTTTGCTGGCCGATTACGCCGAGGTGCAGGAGCAGTATGAAGGCGCGATCGAGCAATTCCTGCGCGACGAGCTCGAGTATGTAGTGGTCGAATCATTCGATCAGGCGCGGGCTGGCGTTGCCTTGCTGCGCGACGAGATGGGCGGACGCGCGACATTTTTCGTCGATTCGCTCAGCAAGCTGAACATTCAGATACCCGAAGCGGATGGTTCCCTGCCGATGGCTGCGGGCGTGATCGCGCGGCTCGACCGGTTGGTGGATTTCCGCGACCCGCTTGGTCCGGCGGCGAAGCATTTTCTCACGCGTCTGCGTACTGCATACCTGGTTGAAACGGGCGCCGCGGCCGAAACTTTGGCGCACGAGAATCCGCACAGCTATTACCTGACGCTCGATGGCACCTGTTATCACGGGCGGATGGTTTCCGGCGGACGCCAGGGCGACGCGGGGCCGCTCGCTCTGAAGCGCGAATTGCGCCAGCATGAAGCGGAAGCCGCGCGGCTCGATCGAGTAGCTCAGGAGCAGCAAGAGGAATTGACGCGCATCGAGATGGCCATCGCGGGAGGAGAAATTGAAGTTGCCGAGGCGAGCGCCAAGCACGTGGAGGCTGAGAAGTCATTCGTAGGCGCGATGCACACGCGCGATCAGGCGCGCGCGGAGCACCGGCGTGTGGAGCAGCAGCTTGCCGCTGAGCAGCAGGAGATTGCGTGGCTGCACCAGGAAGCCGAGGCGGCGCGCAATCGCGTGGAGCAAGCGCGCAATGAGCACGCGGAGGCGCTTCGTTCGCGCGCCAACGCGGAAGCCAACGCCGCCGGCGCGGCCGAGAGGCTCGCTGAGCTACGCCGCGATTTCCATTCGCTGCAGGAGCAGGTGGTAGCGCAGCGCGAAGCACTCGCCACCATGACCGAGCGCTTTACCAGCGCGAAGGCCGCCGAGCAGCGGCTCGTGGAGGAGATAGCGCTCGCGGGCGAGCGAACGATCGCGCTGCACCAGCAGCACGGCACACTGCTTCAGGAAAAGACCGACCTTGAGGCCGCGTGCGAGCAGCTTGCGTTGCAAGTGGAAGATCTGCGCAAGGAAAAAGTGCGCGCCGAGGAATTGAAAGCGTCCCTCGAAAAGGAATGGGACGAAGCGCGTGCGCGCGCCGGCCAACTCGATGAATCGCTGCGCGGCAAACGGCAATCGCTCGACGAACTCCGCTCCGAACGCAGCCAGCGCCAGATCGAAAAAGCGCGCAACGATGCCGACCGCGACTATCTGCGCCAGACCTGCGTGGCCGAACTGAACGCCCAGCCGGAAGAATTGATGGCACAGGAAAGCCAACTCCTGATCGGCGAAGACTTGATCGCAGCCGAAACGAATTACAACGAAATGAAGGCGCGCGTCGACGCGATGGGGCCCGTGAACATGATGGCCCTCGAAGAATTCAAGGAATGCGAAGAGCGCGAGATCTTCATGCGGCGCGAACGCGACGATCTGGTGCAGTCCATCGAGAACACACAGCTGACGATCACCGAACTCGACCAGGTATCGCGCCAGAAATTCGAAGAAGCGTTCAACTTCATCAACAGCCAGTTCGCGGTGGCCTTCCAATCGCTTTTCGGCGGCGGCCACGGCGAAATGCGCCTCGGCGAACCAGACAGCTCCGGCGAAATGGGGATCGACATCGTCGCCCAGCCGCCCGGCAAGCGCCTGCAAAATATCCTGCTGCTCTCAGGCGGCGAAAAGGCGCTCACGGCGCTCGCGCTGCTGATCGCGGTATTCCGTTACCAGCCGAGCCCCTTCTGCATCCTCGACGAAGTGGACGCGCCGCTCGACGAAGCTAACGTGGGCCGCTTCAACAAAATGCTCGCCGACATGTGCGGGCAGACGCAGTTCATCGTCGTGACGCATAATCGCAAGACGATGGAAATGGGCTCGGTGCTCTACGGCGTAACAATGCAGGAGCCTGGCGTCTCGAAGCTGGTTTCCGTGAAATGGGAAGAAGCGGAACAGGCCAGCACGCCGAAAGCTGCGAGCAACGCTGCGTAGTACCCAAAAAGCAGCGCATTGCAAAACTTTTTTGCCGCGTTCATCTGTGGAAAATATTTCTTCCACCTGTACCTCTTAGCGGTTGACAAGCCGCGACTCTGCGCTAGAATACCGCCCTCTCAGTAAGGAAAGATTAATCCTGTGGCTTCTCCGCAAATGAGCGCTGTGATTTCGCAAACGGATTTTGCCGGGCTCAAGCTTCGAGCCCGCGGCAAAGTGCGCGATATCTACGAGCTGGGCGACCAACTCCTGATCGTCGCCACCGATCGGCTGTCCGCTTTCGACGTAGTACTTCCCACGCCAATCCCGGATAAGGGCCGAGTACTCACACAACTATCGCTTTTCTGGTTCGATAAGCTCGCAGGCATCGTGCCGAATCATGTGATTTCCGCCAGCAATTTCACCGGCGCTCTCGCTCCTTACGCCGATGCGCTCAAAGGGCGGGCCATGCTGGTCCGGCGCACCGAACCTGTTCCGATTGAATGTGTTGTGCGAGGCTATATTTCCGGCTCGGGATGGAAAGATTACCAGAAGACAGGGGCTGTCTGCGGGATTGCGCTGCGCTCAGGCCTGCGCGAGAGCGACCGCCTCCCCGAACCGATCTTCACGCCGTCGACAAAAGCGACCACCGGTCATGACGAAAATATTTCCTTCGATGAAACCGTCGCGCGGATCGGCCGTCCGCTTGCCGAGAAATTGCGCGACACGAGCCTGGCGATCTACAAGAGCGCAGCCGAGTTCGCCTCAGTCCGCGGCATTATCATTGCCGACACGAAATTCGAATTCGGTTTGATTGGCGACGAACTCATCTGGATTGACGAGGCTTTAACTCCGGACTCGTCCCGATTCTGGCCGGGAAACCTGTACATGCCCGGCAAGCCACAGCCTTCATTCGATAAGCAATACGTTCGCGATTACCTCGAAACGATTGGTTGGAACAAGCAGCCTCCGGCGCCGGCATTGCCGCCCGATGTCGTCGCCGCTACAACGGACAAGTACCGAGAAGCCTATCAACGCGTTACCGGCCACGCACTCGACTGAGCCAGGGAAGAGCTCATTCCGAAGCACCATTGCGGAGCGTGCAATCGTGAAAGATCAACTGGAATCTCTGGTCGGAATGATGGTCGAGCGAGGAATCCTGCTCGAAGAGGCAGTGGGTGAATTCGAGAAGAAATTCATCCGCCGAGTGCTGGAACGTTGCAAAGGCAATCAATCCCGCTGCGCAAAAGAGCTGGGAATTCACCGCAACACGCTGAGCCGCAAAGTAGGCGAGTACAAACTCGAACGCGTGGGCCGCAACGGCCACCGAGGCTAGCGGAATCACCACCCGTCCTAAGGCACAACCAGAAAGATCCCCGTCCCATCCTTAAGGCCGTCATCCTGAACGAAGTGAAGGATCTCAGCTTTGAAACGTGCGCCCCTGGACTAAACGGCGATCAATGCTCTCTCGTTCCAACGACCCCGAAAATAAAAATGGCCGGCTCTTGGTGGGCCGGCCATTTTCATTCCAGAATTTCCCAGTGAAGTTAGTTCTTCTTTGCCGCCGGTTTGTGGACTGGCTTCTTAGCCCCGCCCTTTTCCGTCGGAATATCCTCAGGGTTCACTTTCGCCTTGTCCCAGTGGAGCATGAAGTTCGGATCAGGATCGTAGCCAACCAGCGTGCCGCTGAAGCGAACGCCCTGCTCTTTCTCAAGCCGCGAGGCTTCCGGCTGGCCAACCACTTTCACATCCAGGTTCGCAGTCGTAGCGGCCTGAATTTCTTCAGGCGTCGCGCCGGTGTAAAGCTTCAATTCGACGAAATCGGCTCCCGGCGTGATGTCGATCAGCTTTCCGACTACTTCCGGAAACTCCGCGCCGCACAGCGCCAGCCACGTCATTTTCGCCTTGTCCCCACCAGCCTTGAGGTCGGCGAGAACGGTGAGGATATTGCTCGAAGTCCGGATTTTATTCAGATCGTCCGCGCTCGGAATCGTGTACGTCGCGGGACGCTCGGGCGAATTTGCGGATAGCTGCAGTAGTTCGTTGAGCTGCGCGTCAGCCAGTGAATCGCAACCGGGCTGCTCGTATGCCAGAATCTGGCGGCGCAAATAATCCTTGATCTTGTCGCTGTCCGGAATCTTCAGGTTGATCGCACGGCCTAGAGCCCAGAAACCGTCCAGCGGCTGCGGCGGCTTCATTTCGAGGTATGCAACTCCCATGCGATAGGACGCGACGGCATCAGTAGGCGTCAAGGCGAGCACGGCCTTGAAAGCAGTGATCGCACACGGATAATCCTTCAGTTGGTAACATGCAAATCCGGCAGCGTTCTGGAAAAACGCAATTCCCGGCTTCTTCTGCTCTTCAAATTGCGCGTCCGTCATCGTGGCGCCAGCCGGTTTGGGAAACGCAGCCAGCAGTTTCGCGCCTTCCTGGGCAGCGTCACGCTCTTTATTCAGCTGATCTGCGGCGTCAGGAGCCTTCGGATTGAACGCGTACGGGAACACCTGGCAACGCGCCTGGAGCGCCTGCAGCTTCCCTCCCGCGTCTACCTTGTCGCCAAGCGCGATCACCTTGTCGGCGTATTCGATTACTTTGGGATAATTCTTAAGGTCGGTGTAAGTCTTGATATAAAGCTGATACACGTAGGGATTTAGCGTGGAGTTCGGAAACTTGGCGACGAAGTCGTCGAGCAGCTTGAGCCGCGCCTGCGGGTCCTTTTCTGCGTTGGCGGCTTGAAATGCGTTGTATTCGGGGATCGTGTAGGTCGGCTTCGCCGCCTGATCCTGGGCCTGTTGAGCGCGGGTCGCGACCGGGTGTGCGAGCACGCAGGTCCAAACGAGAGCACTGAGCAGAATCGCCTTCGTGAGTAAACACTTTCGTATCATCTCTTTCCCTGCCTCCTGGACCAGTTTACATCAGGCGAGCATCGACACTTAGGACCGCGCCACCCGTCGAGACGCGCGAGCGCAACAAAATCTTCGGGATTATAGGGAAAAGCATCCCGAACGCGCAAGGTGAAATGCAGTCGCGGATTGCGAAGATGAATAGGGCCTACCCCTGTCGTGACGCCAACGCCCCGATGATAAGATGGTGAATAGAGGCATTTTTGTCGCCTCGCCGGAGCAAATTATGGGTGAAAAAGTTCTCGCAGGAAAAACGGCGCTCGTCACAGGCGCAAGCCGCGGAATCGGATTCGCAATCGCTCGAAAACTGGGACTCATGGGCGCCAAAGTTGCGATCTGTGCCCGCGACGCCAAAAAATTGGACGACGCTGCCGGCCGCTTGCGCAACGAAGCCGTGGAGGTGCTCGCCATCGAGGCGGATGTTACCAGCCCTAAGGATATTGGCGCGCTTGCGTCCAAAACAGAAAAATCGCTCGGTCCGATCGAAGTTCTCGTAAACAATGCCGGCGTCGGTTACTTCGGTCCCGTTCAGGAAGCCGACGAGAAGAGCTGGGATTTGGTGTTAGACACCAATTTGAAATCCGTGTTCCTGCTGTCGAAAGCCGTCGCGCCCGGAATGATCGAGCGGCGCACAGGCCACATCATCAATATCGGCTCGCTGGCCGGCAAGAATGCCTTCAAGAACGGCTCGATTTATTGCGCCTCGAAATGGGGCTTGATGGGTTTGACGGAGTGCATGGCGGAAGATCTCCGGGAATATGGCATTCGAGTGAGCGTGATTTGCCCCGGTTCCGTGGCTACCGAATTTGGCTCGCCCGCCAGCAAGAAGAATCCGCAGAAGATGCTGCAACCCGACGACATCGCCCACGCCGTCGAGATGCTCGTCACGCAGGCACCGCAAAGCTTCATTAGCGAAGTCCTGATTCGCCCTACTCAAAAGCCCTGATTTCCTTGGACTTATCTCGCCTGAATCCTTTGCGGCAGGCGGGCATCGAATCATTCAAGTTCAAACGATTCGATGTTGAACGATATGCCGACTCACTTCAAAGGCCGCGAAGAGACGATCCGGGCGCTCAACGCCTACGTGAACCTGATTCGCGCCTCGGACTCGGTGGCGGCGCACATGAGCCACCAGATCGAGGAGAGCGGCCTGACGATGGGGCAGTTCGGCGTGCTCGAAGCCCTGCTGCACCTGGGACCGATGTGCCAATACGCAATCGGGGAGAAGCTGTTGCGTAGCGGCGGCAATGTGACGCTCGTGATCGACAATCTCGAAAAGCACGGTTGGGTGAGGCGCGAGCGGCAAAAAGACGACCGGCGGCTTGTGAAGATTTATCTGACGCCAAAAGGCAAACGGCTGATCGCGCGCGTGTTTCCTGAACATGCCGAAGCCGTTACGCAGGAGATGAACCGGTTAACGCCGGACGAACAAGAGACTTTGCGGCGGATCTGCCGAAAGCTGGGCACGAACGACGCGGAGAAACTCTGCGAGGAAAGACGTAAGAAGGAGCATCAACATGATTCAGATTCGACCCAGTGAAGAACGCGGGCGCAACAAGCTTTCGTGGCTTGACACTCACTTCACATTTTCTTTTGACCAATATTACGACCCCGAGCACGTTCAATTTCGCTCGCTGCGCGTGCTCAATGAAGACGTCGTCGCTCCGGGCCAGGGATTCGGGATGCATCCGCATCGCGATATGGAAATCCTCACCTGGATTATCGACGGCTCGCTCGAGCACCGCGACAGCATGGGTACCGGCGCAGTAATTCGTCCCGGCGAACTGCAGCACATGAGCGCGGGCACGGGGATTATGCACAGTGAATTTAATCCCTCGAAGGAGAAGCCGGTGCACCTGCTGCAGATTTGGCTTCTGCCGGAGCGCAACGGATTGAAGCCGGAATACGAACAGCTCTCGTTTTCAGATTCCGAACTGCGCGGGAAATTCCAGCTCGTGGCCGGCCCGAAAGCGCCCGTCACGATTCATCAGGACGCGAATCTCTACATCGCGCGCCTCGATAAAGGCCAGGAAGCGAAGCACGAACTCAAGAAAGACCGCCACGCGTGGCTTCAGGTGGCGCGCGGGTCGGTGCGCGTGAACGGAACGGAGCTGAAGCAAGGCGACGGTGCGGCCATTTCGAAAGAAAGCGAAGTTCGCGTGGAAGCGCCAGAAAGCTCTGAAGTATTGCTGTTTGACCTGGCGTAATTTGGCCCCGTTCTAGAAATCGAAAAACGCAGCGCCAAAAAAAAGGAGCAGTCGAATGAATTCTTCGAACAACGTGGTATCGCTTGCCGGCCGGATTCTTCTGAGCGCGATTTTTATTTTCAGCGGCATTAACAAGGTGTTCGCGTTCCAGATGTACACGAAGTGGGCGGTCGGAGCGCATTTGCCGCTTCCATCCATCGCGATCGCGATCGCTGCCGTGATTGAAATTTTCGGCGGCCTCGGGATTCTCGTCGGCTTTCAGACGAAACTGGCGGCATGGATCGTGTTTCTCTACTTGATCCCGACCACGCTTCTTTTTCACAATTTCTGGGCGATGGACGGAATGAACCGGATCGACAATCAGATCCACCTGCTGAAAAACGTCGCGATCATGGGCGGATTGCTCATTTTGGCGGCCAACGGCGCGGGTGGCGCATCCCTGGATGCGTCTCGCGCGCGAAAGGCCTAATCGAATACTTCGAGCGAGAGGCCCAGTTAGCCTCTCGCTTTCCGGCAAGAAACGAATCTGGCACTTTATCTAAATTCCAAGGAGGAATCATGGCAGTTCTTCACAAGCACGCTGAAACAAGCGCACCTGTTCACGACATCATCGGCAAGCGTTGGAGTCCGCGCGCTTTCGATAGCCGGCCGGTGGAACCCGCGAAGCTGCGGAGTATTTTCGAAGCGGCCCGCTGGGCGGCTTCCTCGTACAACGCGCAGCCCTGGTATTTCCTCGTCGCCACCAAAGACGAGCACGAGAGTTACAAGAAAATCCTTGAGAGCTTCGTCGAATTTAATCAGGGCTGGGCGAAGAGCGCTCCGGTTCTGGCGATCAGTGTGGCTGCGTTGAATTTTGCACACAACGGGCAGCCGAATCGCCATGCGTTTCATGACGTTGGCCAAGCCGCGGCCACGCTCGCCCTTGAAGCGGCGAACCTTGGCTTGCAAGTTCACCAAATGGCCGGCATTTTGCCGGACAAAGCCAAAGAACTGTTCCACATTCCCGACGGATACGAAGCCGTCGCGGGCATTGCGATTGGCTATCCCGGCGATCCGAATTCGTTGCCCGAACAACTTCGCGCGCAGGAGCACGGGCCCCGTCAACGAAAGGCGCTCGAGTCGTTTGTCTTCGATGGCGATTGGGGCAAACCATCGCCGATCGTCGCGAAGAAGTAATTTTCGACGCCTAGAGCGCGCCGACGATCGCATCGGCTCGATCATTTGCGGCGAGGTATGACGTGAGAGGTAAACGGTAATGGCATAAGATAACGCAGTGCCATTACCGCGCGAACTCGACCGCCTGCGCGTCGTGCTCGTTTCGACGCGAAATCCGTTAAACATCGGCGCGGCTGCCCGCGCGATGAGCAACTTCGGGTGCTCGCACTTGCGGGTTGTGAATCCGTTCGAACGCGCCTTTCGTGAGGCGCGTTCCGCCGTGGGCGGCGCTGCGGTCCTGACCAGCGCCGAGGAGTACACTTCCGTCGCGGACGCTTTAGCCGACTGCACGCTCGCGGTCGGCACCACTGCCGTCCGTCACCGCGACTTGCAGCATTCGCTGCGGCGCCTCGAGCCGGGCGCTCGCGCGATACGCAAGCATCTCGCTCGAAGCCCTGTAGCGATTCTGTTTGGGTCGGAGAAGTTTGGCCTCTCGAATGAAGACCTCAGCCATTGCCATTGGCTGCTCAATATCCCCACCAGCGAGCAAAATATTTCGCTGAATCTCGGACAAGCAGTCGCTGTTTGTCTCTATGAACTGATTCGCGATCAAAAGACGGCGCGCCAATCGGAGAAGGTGACTGTCGCGAGCGCCGTGGAGCTGGAGCGGATCACAACGCTGCTGCTCGAAGTGCTGCGCGAGAGCGGTTACGTCGATCTCCGGCGAGTGGCAGACGTCGACGAAAGAATCCGCCGGCTCGTTCGCCGCCTGAAATTGCCCGCGCGCGACAGCGAACTATGGCTCGGCATGTTGCGGCAAATTCTATGGAAGATAAAATCCGGCGAACACTCGCCGAAATAACGCGGCAGGCGCAGGCTAAATCTTGGGCAGCACAATTCCCTGCTGCGCCTGATACTTCCCCTTCTTATCTTTGTAGGAAGTTTCGCACTGCTCATCAGACTCGAAGAACACCACCTGCGCGAGTCCCTCGTTGGCGTAAATCTTCGCAGGCAGCGGCGTCGTGTTGCTGATTTCCAGCGTAACGAAGCCTTCCCACTCCGGCTCGAACGGCGTCACGTTCACGATAATCCCGCAGCGTGCATACGTGGATTTACCCACGCAGATCGTCAGCACATTCCGCGGGATGCGAAAATATTCAATCGAGCGGCCCAGCGCGAACGAGTTCGGCGGCACGATGCAAACGTCGCCCTTGAACTCGACGAACGACTTCGCGTCAAACTTCTTGGGATCCACGATCGTGGAATTCACATTCGTGAAAATACGAAACTCATCCGCGATTCGCAGGTCGTAGCCATACGACGACACGCCGTAGCTGATCACACCTTCGCGCACCTGCGCGCCCGCAAACGGCTCAATCATCTTGTGTTCCTGCGCCATCTTACGAATCCATTTGTCAGACTTCACCGACATTCCTGGCCTCCCGAGCCTGCTACCGCTGGTGACTCGCGCAAAGTAAGGGCGAAAAGCGCGAACCGCAGCCACTTTTCATGGTGCGGCTAAAAAGGAATTGTGGAGTTTATTACAGCGCTCGATGCTTGACAACCCGCAAGTCCCTGTCTAGCATGGGCTTCCGGTGCTGTCGCGGGAGGTTAGCGTGATCAAGCTCGATATCGTCAACGCCATCGTTCAAAAAACCAACATCACTCGTACCAAAGCCGAACAGGCCGTAGAGACCGTCTTCGAAGCTATGAAGAACGCGCTCGGCCGCGGTGAACGCATCGAGCTGCGCCGCTTCGGCGTCTTCAACGTGAAGCCGCGCAAGACCGGCATCGGCCGTAACCCGCGCACCGGACAGCAGGTTAGCATCCCGCCCGGCAAAGCTGTTCGATTCAAGCCAGGCAAGGAACTGCAGGCACTGCCGGCGCCGCCGCCTTCGAAACCCTGATCCAAGAGAACAAGCGCTGCGTCTTGAATCACGCTACGATAGAAGTGTCGGCGGGCCACGAATCGGCGCCCTAATGGAAGCGCAGGGTGAAGCCAGTTGCTGTCATCAAGAAGCATTTCTAGGCAGAGTCGTCGCCCGAAACATATTTTCACGCCGCACATCTAATTCCCATGAGCCACGGCAACGGCCACAGCCGCCTCCCGATTGACGTCATCGACCTGCAATTCCCGCAAGTGGTCGATATTCCGCCTCCGCCGTCTCCGAAGCCTCCGATCTGGCCCGCGAGCGTCATGTTCTTGCTCACAGTTCTCACCACACTCGCCGTCGGCGCCCAGCTCGCAGCTTCCTACGCAAATAATGAGGCGCCATTTTCCAACGTCGATAATCCGCTCACGATGATCTGGCAGCCGATCGCACACCCAGCTATTTTGCTCACCGGAATTCCCTTCTCGTTCACACTGCTGGGAATTCTGTTCGCTCACGAGATGGGACATTACATCGCGTGCAAGCTGTACAGAATCGATGTGAGCTATCCGATGTTTATCCCCGCGCCAAATCTCTTTGGCACCTTCGGGGCGTTCATTCGCATTCGCTCGCCGTTTCCCACGAGGCGGGCGCTCTTCGATGTCGGCATTGCCGGGCCAATCGCAGGATTCATCGTAGCGATTCCCGCGATTGCGTACGCAGTTGCCGCAGCGAAAATCGTGCCCGATTTGCAAACGAACGCTGAAATATTGCTCGGGGTTCCGCCGCTCGTGAAAATTTTCGCCGCGCTGTTCCATCCCAACGTGCCGGTGAGATGGCTGCTGCTCAGCCCCGTCGGCTGCGCGGCGTGGTTCGGCCTTTTCGCCACGGCGCTGAATCTGCTGCCGATCTGGCAGCTCGATGGCGGTCACATCCTCTACAGCCTCGCGAATGAAGGTCATCGCAGAATTTCGATCGCGCTGTCGCTGGTGCTGATTGCGCTGGGATTTCAGTGGCTCGGCTGGGCGTTGTGGGGATTTATTCTGCTGGTGCTCACGCTGCGCTTCCGGCATCCGCCGGTGATGAACCGCTGGGAATATCTCGATGGCTCGAGGCGGCTACTTGCGGTAGTTGCGGTGGCGATTTTTGCCCTCTGCTTTACGTTGGTGCCACTAATCACGCCGCAGTAAGTCCGGAATCGCCCGGCTCGCGCAGCTTCACGACAAGCTTGCAGGATCAACGTCCATAATCACAGCTGTCTCCGGAATATCTTTCGAGGCGCAGAAATCGAGGCATCCGCTGAGCGCACTCGAAAGCGCCGAGCGCTTTGGCGATTTCAGCACGAATTGAAACCGATATTCGCGGCGCAAACGCGCCAGCGGAGCAGCCGCCGGGCCCAGGATTTTCACGCCGCGATTTTCGAACGGCTCGAAGAATCCGGCCAGCGCGCGCGACCAGCGAATCGCGTTCTCGATCTTGCGGTCGCGAATCAGAATGCTCGCGAGCGCGGCGAACGGCGGATAGTGCAGCATGCGCCGGAAGTGCGCTTCCTTTTCATAGAACGAAACGTAATCCTGCTTCACCGCGTACTGAATCGCGTAGTGCTCGGGGTAATAGGTTTCGACGAAGACTTCGCCTGAAAGCTCGCCGCGGCCGGCGCGCCCCGCAACCTGCGTCAAAAGTTGAAATGTTTTTTCGGCAGCGCGAAAGTCAGGGCGGCCCAGCGCCAAATCGGCAGCCACCACGCCCACCAAAGTAACGCGCTGGAAATCGTGTCCCTTCGCCACCATTTGCGTGCCGACGAGGATGTCGATTTCGCCGCCCGCAAAAGCGCCCAGCACCTGCTGATATTCGCGCTTCGTTCGCACCGTGTCGCGATCGAGCCGCGCGATGCGCGCCTTCGGAAACTGCTCACGAAGATATTCTTCCACTCGCTCAGCTCCATCGCCGACGAAAAACAAATACTCGGCCTTGCACTTCGGGCATTCCTTCGGCGGGCGAATCGAGTAGCCGCAGTAGTGGCACTCGAGCCGCTGGCGGCTTTTGTGATACGTGAGAGCGATGCTGCAGTTCTGGCATTGAATCATCGCGCCACAGCTGCGGCACAGCAGCGACCAGGAATATCCGCGGCGATTAATCAGAATCATCGCCTGCGTGCCTTCTTCGAGGCGCAACTGGATTGCGGCGCGCAATGTTTCGGATACCGGCATGGCGCGATGCTCGCGGCGAAATTCTTCGCGCAGATCAACGATGCGGACGTCGGCGAGCGAGCGATTCTCGACGCGGGAGGTCAGTTCGAGCAGGTGATATTTTCCTGCGCGCGCGTTGTGGTAGGTCTCGAGTGACGGCGTCGCGGAGCCTAGGAGTGCTACAGCGCCTTCGAGCTGCGCGCGGTATACCGCGGTGTCACGCCCGTTGTAGCGCGGCGTTTCTTCCTGCTTGTAACTCGACTCCTGCTCCTCATCCACGATGATCAAGCCGACATTTTCGAGCGGCGCGAAAACGGCCGAGCGCGTGCCGACGACCACTTTCGCTTCGCCGTGCCGTACGCGCCACCATTCGCGGGCGCGTTCGATATCCGGCAGGCCGCTATGCAGGATGGCGACGCTTGCGCCAAATCGCGCGCGAACCAGGCGCCCTACCCACAACGTGAGCGCGATTTCGGGCACGAGCACGATTGCCGTTTTCCCGCGCGAGAGCGCCGCTTCGATTGCGCCGAGATACACCTCCGTCTTGCCGCTGCCCGTGACGCCGTGAAGAAGCGCCGCGGCAAACTTGCCCGTTACGATCCATCGCCAGATTTCTTCGAGCGCGCGTTTCTGTTCGGCATTCAGGACGTTCGTGGGCGGGGTGAAGTCCGTGTCCCAGGAGTCTTCCTCGACCGTGAGCGGCTCTTCCCAGGAGAGCAGGCGGCCTTTTTTCTCGAGGCGCAGGATTACCGCGCGCGAAACGCCTGCTTTCGCTGCGAGAATCGCGAGCGGCAGCGGCCCGCGCACGGCTGTGAGGACTTCTTTGATTCTTTCCTCCGCGTCATTTTTAAGCGGATCTTTTTGCGCAGGCGGATCAGTTTGCGCGGGCGGATCTGCGTGCGCCGGATTCCAGGCCAGAATTTTCTGCGTGCGAGTGCGGCGTTTCCGAAGCACTTCGCGAGCGCTGAGGTAGCCTCGGCGAACGAGGCGTTCGGCAGCGGCTTCTCCGCCGGGCCAGCGGCGAATTTGAGCGGATGAGGCGGCGCCGCCTTCGTCATTCACTCGCTCGAGCAAAGCGCGCTCGGTGGATTCTTCTTCAGTGGTTTCGACGCCGGAAGTTAACTGGGCGAGGTAGGCGCGTCCGCGCATCGCTCAGCGAATATTCGCGATCGTGGCGTACTTCGATTTCCGGCGGAAGCATGGCGCGCATCGTCTCGCCAATCGGCGCGACGTAATAGCGGCTGATCCATTGCCCGAGCTCAATCAGCTTCGGCGGCAGCGCCGGAACCGTATCCATCAACTCGACAATTTCTCTGATGGATTTCTTGCCGCCGGCGATTTCCGGCGCCCGATCCGATAGCGCGAGGCCTACGCCGACCATTGCGCGATTGCGGAATGGCACCACCACTCGCCGGCCGATTAATTCTTCGCCGTTGAACGACGCGGGCACCGCATACGTGAACGTGGAGCGCAGGGGAACCGGCAGCGCCACTTCGCAGAATCTTTGAGCCATGGAGGTTGATAGTGTAGCAGTCCCTGACAAGCGGTTCTCATCGCACGCGAGCGAATCCTGACCGCATTTCTCGGCGGCCTTAATGGAAAAGGCGATAGACGATGTGAGGCTTCAGGCCTAAATGCTCACGAGCACAATTCCGGCGAAGATGAGGACGATGCCGAGCCACTGGGTGCGTTCGAGTTTCTCGCGCAGGAAAATCCAGGCGAGGAGGACTGTGACTGCGCCGTAGAGCGAGGCTAGGACGCTGACGACGGAGACTTGGCCGGTGTGCAGGCCAGCGTTATTGGCGACGAATGCAGCTGTATCGAGGAAGCCTACGGCTGCGAGCAGCCACCAGACGCTGCCGCTCGGAAGCTTGAGGCTCTGGCGCGCGGGGATGGCGGCGAGTGCGAGGACCGAAAACGACGTGAGGCGGATCACCCACACGGAGATTGTGGGGCCGACGGCGGGCACGACATAGAAGCCGAGGAACCAGAAGAGCACGCCGAATCCGAGAGCTGCGAGGAGAGCCCAGCCGACGCCTTTCGACAGATGCGCGGTTTCCTTCGCTGCGGTTTCCTTCGCGTCGGCTTCTTTCGCGCCTTTCTTCCCCATCTCACCCATTTGCTTCACGGCACTTTCATTCACGGGATTGGCGGCGCTCGGCGTGAAAGTTGTCGCGGCGAGGATCACTCCCACCAGCGTGATGGCGAGGCCTACGCCTCGCAGCGCCGTGATTCGTTCGCCGCTCGCAATCGCAAGCGCCACCGTGAGCGCCGGATAGGCTGACGACACCGGTGCGACGATGCTCATCACTCCAATCTGAAACGAATAGTAGAGCGAGAGCGACGCGATCATGTTGATCACGCCGGCGAGCGCTGCGAGCGCCCACGGATGCCATCCCGGCGCGATGCCTTCGAAAAATCCGCCGCGAAATTTCAGATACACGCTGAGGGCGATGAAACCGAAGAATTGCATGAAGAAAAGTGTGCGGTAGGCGCCGACGCGACGGGAGGCAAATCGCGCTGCAAAATCGGCTCCGCCCCAGCACAGGGCGCCGGTGAGTCCCAGGATGATGGCGAGCGATAGTTGCAAGGAAGGGCGCTACCGTTTCTTCGGCTGAAGCCCGAGGAACGCCATCACTTTCTGCAAATCCTTCCAGACTTCGCTTTTCGCGGGCGGGTTGCGCAGCAGATAGGCGGGGTGATAGGTGGCGATTAATTTCGAGCCGCGAAAGTCAAACCACTCGCCGCGAAATCGCGAGATGCCTTGAGTGGTGGCGAGCAGAGTCTGCGCCGAACATGCGCCGAGGCAACAAATCACTTTCGGCTGAATGGCCGCAAGCTGCCGTAGCAGGAACGGGGAGCAGACGGCAATTTCGTCTTTGTCGGGGAGGCGATTTTCAGGCGGGCGGCATTTCACGACGTTGCAGATGTAGACGTCCTCGCGGCGGAGCGACATTGCTTCGATCATCTGCGTGAGGAGTTTTCCTGCGCGGCCGACGAAGGGTTCGCCCTGGATGTCTTCATCGTGCCCGGGGCCTTCGCCGACGAAAACCAGCTCGGCTTTGGGATTTCCGACGCCGAATACGAGCTTGGTGCGGGCTTTGTGCAAACGGCAGCGCGTGCATTCGCCGAGATCGGCGCGAATGTCGTCAAGCGTTTCGCCCGGTACGCGTTCGGCCGCTTCAAAAAGCGTGGGGCCGGACGGGACGGAGATAATCGGCAGCGATGGGGCGGCCTTGGTGCCAGCGGGATGCGCACGCCATGCTGCTGCAGCTGCGGCGGCGGACTTGGTTGAGGATTTCGCGGCGGAGGCCATGTTCATTGGCGTTGATGGAGCCGGAACTGGTGCCTGCTGGCGACGAGGCCACCGATTCCGTTCGAGCGACAAAATAAGGCCCGAGGCCGAGATCGTTGCCGTACTGAAGCCAAGCTTCCACACGGCTACGCTTCGCTGAATCCATCGATTCCCCACTTTCCGCCGACTGGAAATTTTTCGCCGCAGGGAGTGTAACCGATTACGTCGAAATTGCGTAGCAGCGGAAAAACGAACAAATCCTGAACATGCGGAGTTTGCGAATCTACCGTGGGAAACCTTTTGGCGGTACTAGCGAGAATCAGGACTTGATCGAGGATGCGGTTGGCCACGTCAAACTTGCTCATCTTTGGCAGTGCAATTTCGCGGCCATCGCGCAGGTACATGGTGACGATGTTGGTGTCCGTGTCGAAGCCGGCGCCTTCCTGCGTCACGTCATTCGCGACGATCATGTCCGCGCCCTTGCGCTCGAGCTTGCCGCGCGCATTTTCGGCCACGCGATCGGTTTCGGCGGCGAACCCGACCAGGATGCGGCGGTTGTGCGCGTCCTGTGCGGCACGGCCGAGTTCTGCGAGAATATCGGGCGTGGGCTCGAGATCGAGCGTGATGCTGCCTTCGCGCTTCATTTTCTTGTCATGCGAGTTGGCGGCGCGATAATCGGCGACAGCCGCGGCCATGATGACGATATTCGCATCGCGCGCGCGGTCGAGCACAGCGCGTCGCATTTCTTCGGTGGCGCGCACCGGCACCCAATCGACGCCGTCTGGAATTTTCAGATCCGTGGGCCCGCTGACGAGTACCACGCGCGCACCGCGGCGGCTGGCGGCTTCCGCGAGCGCGTAACCCATTTTGCCCGACGAGCGGTTGGTGAGGAATCGCACCGGGTCAATGTCTTCGCAAGTGGGGCCGGCGGTGACGAGCACCGTCTGGCCGGCGAGATCGTGGCGCAAGCCGAGCACCTCGCAAACTTTTCTGGCGATGGTTTCGGTGGCAGCGAGGCGGCCGGAGCCGGTCATGCCGCAGGCGAGATAACCTTCGTCGGGGTCGACCACATTCACGCCACGCGCGCGCAACGCTGCGAGATTCTGCTGCGTCGCCGGATGCTCCCACATATTTACATTCATCGCAGGCGCAACGATTACGGGAGCTTTTGTGGCGAGATAAAGCGTGGTGAGAAAATCTTCGGCGATGCCGTGCGCGAATTTGCCGAGGATGTCGGCAGTGGCGGGAGCTACGAGCAGAAGATCGATGCGCTGCGCAACTGCTATATGCTCGATCGCACTTTCGACATTAGCCGGCGCGGAATCGGCCGCGCTGAACATGTCCGTGATTACTTTTTGGCCGGTGAGCGCGGCAAACGTAAGCGGGGTAATAAACTGCTGCGCGGCGCGCGTCATCACCACTTGCACGTCGAGCTTTTCCTGCTGCAAACGGCGCACCAGTTCGGCGGCTTTATACGCCGCAACTCCACCAGTGACCCCAAGTGCAATCTTCATCGCAACAGCGGCGGCCAGCTACTTGCGCCGCTTTCCGTCCTTGTCTTTGTCCTCGGTGGCGTCCATGGCTTCGGTCGTCTGATATTCGAGGAGACCGCGCTGCAATTCTTCTTCGGCAATGCGCGTGGTCTTGCGCGCTTGCGGGTTATCAACCATGGGCCGGCCGCCCATCATCAACTGCCGGGCGCGCCTCGCCGCCACTACCACATAGGCGAACTGGCTTTCAGGTGCTTCGCGTGAAACAGCCATAGGAAGATCAGCCTCCAAAGGACTTCAGAATTTCTCGAATCCGCTCTTCGTTCCGTTCCACCCGGCAACGCGACCCGATCGCGATGGCTTGCACTTCTTTTCCGGCGCGCTCGAGGTCGTCGTTGATAATCGCAAAATCGTAGCTGCTGTAGTTCAACATCTCCTGCCGAGCCCGCTCGAGGCGCCGCGCGATTTCATCTTCCGAATCCTGGCCGCGCGCCCGGATGCGATTTTCGAGCTCGGCCCGCGAGGGCGGCAGCACAAAGACTGCGACCGCGCCGGGCAGCTTGTGCTTCACCTGCAACGCGCCCTGCACGTCGATCTCGAGCACGAGATCTTTTTTCTGCGCCAGCGCTTCGTCGATCGACTTCCGCGGCGTCCCGTACCAATTTTTGCCGAAGACTTGCGCGTACTCCAGAAAGTCGCCCCGCGCCACCATCTGCTGGAACTCGGACTCAGTAACGAAATTGTACCATCTGCCGTCGCCTTCCGTCTTGCGCGGCTGCCGCGTAGTGCACGAAATCGACAGCATCGTCCCGGGCAGCTCCAGAATCTTTTCCACCAGCGTGGATTTGCCCGAGCCGGACGGCCCCGACACGATCAGCACGAGCGGCTCGCGGTCGCTCATTCGATGTTCTGGACCTGCTCGCGCAACTTTTCGATCTCGGATTTGATTTCCAGCGCGAGCCGCGTGATTTCGAGTCCTTCCGCGTCGTTGCCCGGAGTTTTCGAGAGCAGCGTGTTCGCTTCGCGCTGCATTTCCTGCAAAAGAAAATCGAGCTTCTTGCCGATGTCGCCCGCATCGGCGAGCAGCGCTTCGAATTGTTGCACGTGGCTGCGCAGGCGCGTGATCTCTTCACTCACGTCGCTGCGCTCCGCCGCAATCGCGGCTTCCTGCGCAAGCCGCGCCGGATCGAGCTGCGCTTCGCCCAGCAATTCCTTCAAGCGCGCCTCGAGCCGCTTGGCAAAGGCGCCCTGCGCCCGTTCTGCAATCGCTTCGGTCTTCGTCGCAAGCTCGGCGATCGTGCGCAGCCGCTCTGACATTTCGATGCGCAAAGCATTCGCTTCGTCCGCGCGCATGCGATCGAGTTTATCGAGCGATTCCACCAGGCATTTCGCCACCGCGGCCTCGATCTCCGCGATTTTGTCTTCGAGCGATGCCGCAGCGGGACCAATCACCCCCGGCAAACGCAGAATCGCAGCCAAATCAGGCTGCGGCTCGATTTCAAAATCGCGTCGCAACTGATTCACCGCATCCAAATACGCCGCGGCAACTTCGCGATTCACTCCCACCGCCGCCGGCCCCGCCAATTCGTAATGCACCGTAATATCCAGATGCCCGCGCCGCACTCGTTCGCGCACGATCTGCCGAATCCGCGGCTCCACAGGCTCGAATCCCTCCGGCACTCGCAAATGCAGATCGAGAAAACGATGATTCACGCTGCGCACCGCAACGCGCAGGCTCCAGCCGTTTTCGACGATGCGCGTCTGCGCATACCCCGTCATCGACTTGAGTCCACCCGAGCGCGCCGACCGCGGCTGCGAATCTTCGCTCGCCACAGGTTTTGGCCCCGCGCCGGAAGAAGAAGCCATCATACGATTCCCGCCGTTCGCGCAGCCGGTTCCGCGTCGCGAAATTGCATTTCGTAGAGCCGCGCATACAATCCGCCGCCGCGCGCGAGAAGTTCATCGTGCGTGCCGCATTCACGAATCGTGCCGCCTTCGAGAACCGCAATCATGTCCGCGCGCCGAATCGTCGAGAGCCGGTGCGCGATGACGAACACCGTCCGCCCCGCCATCAAATTGTTCAACGCGCTCTGCACCAGCATCTCCGATTCAGAATCAAGCTCCGAAGTAGCCTCATCGAGAATCAATATCGGCGCATCCTTCAAAAGCGCACGCGCAATCGCCAGCCGCTGCCGCTGTCCGCCCGAAAGCCTCTGCCCGCGATCGCCGACAACGGTTTGATAGCGCTGCGGCATCTCCATAATAAAGTCGTGCGCCAACGCCGCTTGCGCCGCAGCATACACCTGTTTCTCCGGCATATTAGGACGGCCGTAGCAAAGATTGTTCCAGATCGTATCGTTGAAGAGAATCGTTTCCTGCGTCACGATCGCCATCTGCTCGCGCAACGAACGCAGCGTCACGTGGCACAAATCGTGTCCGTCAATCCGCACCGACCCGGAATTCGCGGCATAGAAGCGCGGCAGCAAATTTACCAGCGTCGTCTTCCCCGCCCCGCTCGAGCCCACTATCGCAACAACGGCCCCCGCCGGCACCGTTAAATTAATCGCTTTCAGAATCAGCGGCCCGTCGTAGCCGAAGCTCACATTATCAAATTCAATCTGGCGCGCAAATCGCGGCAGAACTTTCGCATCGGGGGCGTCCATCATTTCTTCGCGCAGATCGATGAACGAAAACACCTGCGTGGATGTCCCGAGCGCCTGCTGATAGAGCTGATAAATATTGCCGAGATGCTTGATCGGCTCATAGGCCTTGAAGAGCGCAAATGTGAACGCGCCAAACAAGCCGATCGTCAGCCGCCCCACCTTAATCTCATCGCGCGCGTACAGCAAAATCATGCAGAGCACCGCCGCGCCCAGCAAATCCATCAGCGGCGACGTCATCAGGAAGGCGCGTACCCAGCGCATGTTCTCGCGCAGCAGTTTGCGGGAAGCCTCGCGGAACTTGCGGATTTCGAATCCTTCCATCCCGAACGCCTTTACCACGCGGTTGCCGCTGATCGTCTCCTGCAAGATCTGGCTCAGGTCGGCGAGCCGCGACCGGCTCTGTTGCGACGAATTGCGGATCTTGCGGCCAAATTTTGCCACCGGGTAAAGCACCAGCGGAATCAGCACCACAGCGCCGATCGCCATTCGCCAATCCACCACGAGCAACACGCAGACAAACGCGACAAGGGAAAAAATCTGCCGGAAGAAATCCACCAGGTGATCCGAGAACACTGCGCGCAATTGCTCCACATCGCTGATCACCGCGGACATCACTCGTCCCACGGGATTGTGGTGAAAAAATCCTACCGGCTGCTGCACCAGCTTGCCGTACACCTGATTGCGCAAATCCGTGATCGCGGAAAGCCCCACGTATTCGATCAGGCTGCCGCCGAAAAATTCGGCGAGACCCTTCATGAAAAACAACGAAACGAGCGCCAACGCGAAAACGCTCCAGACGTGGTGGATACGAGTGGGTACGAAGGAATTCAAATACACCGTGTGGCCATTCCACGGAATCTGAAAGAGGGTCAGCTTCTGCACTGTCGATTGCGGATTCAAGACGACGTCCAGCGCCGGCCGAATCGAAAACGCGGTGAGGAATTCGATCGCGCCCATCGCCATCATCAGAAAAATGCCGCCCGCGAGAAGCGGCGTGTACGGCCGCAAATAGCGCAGCAGCCGGCGAAGTTCACCCTGATGTTTCAAGCGCGGAAGTCCGTCCATCTTTTGGTCGAAGAATCCTTTGAATTAACGCCCCAAAACGCCCGTGCTTATCCGAACCCGTCACCCGCGCAGTGGTTGTCTGCCGAGATAGTACCGTGTCACGGTGCTTCGGCAAAATGCCCTGCAGCTCTTATGTGCCTGATTTCTCCAAATCGCGGTGTACAACTTTCGTCGCATAACCCCGCTTCTTCAGATTTCGACGAATCACTTCCGCGAGCATCACCGAACGGTGCCGGCCTCCGGTACATCCCAGCGCGACGGTTAAATAACTTTTCCCCTCGCCGATGTAGTGAGGGATCAAATACGCCAGCAAATTTTCGATGCGGCGCAGAAACTGGCCCGTTTGCGGAAACGAGCGAATGTAGCGCGCTACCTTGGGATTCTTCCCGCTGAATGGCCGCAAGCGCGGCACAAAATGCGGGTTGGGCAGGAAGCGCACGTCGAATACAAGGTCCGCATCCGACGGAATTCCGTACCGGAATCCGAAGCTCACCAGGGAAATCAGCAGCGGTCGCGGAGCGGTTTTCTGGAAACTCCGGGTCACGTACTGCCGCAGCTCATGCACGTTGAATCGCGACGTGTCGATCACCACATTCGCAAGCCGCCGAATCGGCGCCATTCTCCGCCGCTCGGCCCGGATGCCTTCCGCCACGGACAGGCCATCTCCCATCGGATGCGGCCGGCGCGTTTCGCTGAAGCGTCGCATCAACACCTCGTCGCTTGCTTCCACAAAAACCAGCGTCGCAGGACGGTCAGCCGTGAGCGCGCGGTAAATTCCAGGAAGATTTTCGATCTGCCCGCCCTCGCGCGCATCCACCAGAAGCGCAGCGCGCTCGATTTCGCCCGCGCCGCTCCCGTAAATCTCGCTGAACATCGGAATCAGCGCGACCGGAAGATTGTCAACGCAGTAATAGCCGAGGTCCTCGAATGTATTCAGCACCGACCCTTTACCCGAGCCGGAAAGCCCCGTAAGAATCACGAGTTGTCTGGAGTCTCTTGTCTTGGAATTCTGGTTTTTTTTCTGGCGGGTGCGCTTCACGGCAGCGGGCGTGCCTAGCTCTTAACCCTGCGGCGATGGGTGCTGGGAATGCGAAGGTCTTCGCGATATTTCGCGACGGTGCGGCGGGTGACGTGGATTCCCTCGTCGCTCAACTTTTTCGTGATCTGTTCATCGGTGAGCGGCTGCGTCGCATCTTCATCCTCGATCATTTTCTTCACGCGCCGCTTCAACGAAAGCAGCGACATTTCGCTGCCCTGCGGCCCGTTCACCGATTCGGAGAAGAAATAGCGCAGCTCGATCACGCCTTGCGGCGTGTGCACATATTTATTGGCCACAGCGCGGCTGACGGTGGATGGATGGACGCCCACTTCCTCCGCTACTTCCTTGATCATCATCGGCCGCAGGTGGTCGGCGCCGTAATCGAGAAAATCGCCCTGCCTTCGCAGGATCGACTGGCAAACGCGCAAAATCGTATGCTTGCGCTGCTCGATATTTTTCATCAACTGAATCGCGGCCGTGAACCGCTCCTTCACGTAGTTGCGAACGTCGCGATCGGCCGCGTCGCGCGCCAGAAGGCGCCGGTAAGTGGGATTCAAGCGCAGTTGCGGCAGGTCGTCATCGTTCATGAACACCTGCCACTCGCCGTCCACTTTGCGGAACTGCACATCCGGCTCCACCAGCCGCGGCTCCATCTTGTTGTAGCGCAGCCCCGGCTTCGGATCGAGCCGCTTGATCACGTCCACGGCGCGCTTCACTAATTCGACAGGACGGTTCAGCGCCCGCGCCACTTCCTTCAGCTGATTGTTTTGCAGCAGCTTCAGGTGCTCCGCGATGATCTGCTGCGCCAGCGTATTTTGCGGGTCGATAACTTTCAGTTGCAGAGTGAGGCATTCCTGCAAGTCGCGCGCGCCCACTCCGGGCGGATCGAATTCCTGCACCATTGCCAGAGCTTCTTCCACGTCTTCCATCGAATAATTTCCGGATTGCGCGATCTCATCGAGCGTGGCCGTCAGGTAACCGTTCTCATCGAGGTTCCCGACGATGGATTCGGCGATTTTGCGAACCACCTCAGTGCAAATCGCAACACTCAATTGCCAGCTCAGGTGATCGGCAAGGCTCTGCGCGGACGAAAGAAATTTCTCAAACGAAGGCTTTTCCGATTCCTCGCGTTCGCTGCCTGCCGTACGCTCGGCGCCCGTATCGAGGTACTGATTGAAAAACGACCCGAAATCGAATTCGTCGAAAGGATTCGCGGCGGGAGTTTCGGGAAGTTTCTCGACTTCCTTCTTCAAAAACGCTTCGTCGGTATAGCTGTCCTGGGTGGGAGTTTCTTCCGCTGCTTCTTCGAGAACGGGATTGGCCATGATCTCCTGATTGATCATCTCCCGCAGCTCGAGACGGTTCAGCGCCAGCACGCTGACCATCTGCACGAGGCCCGGCGTCAGAATCTGCTTCTGCGCCACGCGCAAGCTTAATTTTGGCTGGAGCCAGTTCATAATTTCAGTTCAGCCGGAAACTCTCCCCTAAGTAGATGCGGCGAACGTCGGCATTTGTTGACAGCTCGCCCGGCGTGCCCGCAAATAAAATTTTGCCATCGCTGATGATGTACGCGCGATTCGTCACAGCCAGCGTTTCGCGCACGTTGTGATCCGTCACCAGCACTCCGATTCCCGCCGCGCTCAAATCCGCGATGATTTTCTGGATGTCGACCACCGTAAGCGGGTCGATACCGGAAAACGGCTCGTCCAACAGCACGAATGACGGCGAAAGCACCAGCGAGCGCGCAATTTCCAGTCGCCTGCGCTCTCCGCCAGACAGCACGTACGCTTTGCTTTCGCGCACACCCTCCAACCCCATCTGCGCCAGAAGCTCCTCCACACGGTCACGCCGCTGCTCAGTTGTGAGCGGCAACGTCTCGAGCACCGCCATCAGGTTCGCTTCGACGGTCAATTTCCGAAAAACGGAAGGCTCTTGAGGCAGGTAGCTGATCCCACTGCGGGCCCGCAAGTACATCGGAAGGTCAGTGATGTCTTCGCCGTCCAAAAGCACGCGCCCGTAATCGGGACGCGCCAGACCGACGAGAATGTAAAATGTGGTGGTCTTTCCCGCCCCGTTTGGTCCCAGCAGCCCAACTACTTCGCCCTGATGAATATCCAAGCTGACTTCATCAACTACTTTACGCCCTCGGTAAGCTTTACTTAGGTCGGCCGCTTGGAGTCTCAACATGCCGGTTCATTTCTCAACCCGGTGCTTGGTCAAAGTGCGTAAACCTTCCTGGGAATCAATCAAAATCGTATCATTCGCAACAAAGAAGGTCAACGAATGGCCCGTGGTTGTGTCGCTATTCGCATCAATAATCGTGGGTTCGCCGCCGGAAAGCACGAATTTCTGGTCCGCGGCGGTGTAAATCGCCTCCTGCGCGGTGCCCCGGCGATCGCCCTGCCGGACCACCACTTGCCCCTGGGCGACGATGCGGGTGAGCTGGCGGCCCCCTGCACCGGCGCTGGCACCGGCCGGTGCGGAGCCACCTTTCGCCCCAGCGGCAGGGGGAGCTGGACCGAGATACGCATCGAGCGTCTTCGATGTTAGTTCGCCTTGCTGTGAAGTAGCGGTCACGCCGCCCTCGAGGCGCGCCTTGGATTGGTCGTCCCAATAGGTGAGAGATGGCGCGTGGATCACCCAGACCGTCGGGCTCGCCTTCGACGTGGCTGCCGATGGGCTCGCCGCTGGTGCTGACCCGGCCGCAGATACCTTCCCCGCTGGCTTGTTGACTGGCATACCGAATCCGGTGCTTATCGGGCTCGACCCGCTCTGTGGAAACACGGCGGTCACGTTGCCAGTCGCTTGAAGCTTCTTGTCGTCGCGCCAGACTTCGATCTGATTTGCGTCCAGCACCGAGTCACCTTGCCACAATCGCGCTCGGCCGGTGTAGAACACATGGCCTGAAGACGACGAGCCTGCGAGCGCGTCCGCAGAAATGTGCGCCGGACCGCTGCCGAGATTCACGGCGCCGGCCTGCCCGGTGGAGAAATATGTGGAGATCACATTGTCCGTGGCGGTGATGGCGCCTGACTTTTGGTTGATGGTCACGCTGCCCGCCGAGGTGCGGCTCGTCGCATCCGATATCACCGGTGAACCATCGAGCGCGATCAGATCATTGGTACGGACGATTTTGGCCCGCTGAGCGGTCGCGCGCTTGTCTGCCTGCTGGAAATGGACGTTGCCGCTCTGGTCGAGCGTGTCCCATTCGCCGTTCGCGCCGAATGTGGCCGCGAGCTCTTCCGACGAGCTCGTCTGCGGCGCACCTTTGCCGATCGTGCGCCGCACTTCGACGGCTGAATGCCCTGTGAGTTTTTCGAGCCGGCCGCTCGATCCAAACTGAGTGACAAACCTTTTGGCGCGGAGCTGCGTTGTCTCATCGGCTGTTTTCGTCTCGATCGTGGCGGGAGCGAGTGTCTCCGCGATTTCGATTTTTTGCTGGTCCGGCTGCGCGCCTGCGCCGAATTTTACAAGCAGCGCTTCCGTTTTGAGCGAACGAGACGCGCCATCCTGGCGTGAATCCATTGTGACGCCGCCCTTCACCGTCATTTCGCGCACCAGATTTTTTTCCGGCAGCATTGCGATTTCCACTTGCGCGGCCGTGAAATGGTCGGTTCCGGCTTTGGCGGCGCGGCTTCCGTTCACGTTGCCGGCCGCAATGATGCGCTGCATCCAGCCCGATGGGCTTAAAAAGCCCTCGAATTTTTCGGCTGTCACGTTCATGGTGGCGCCGTTCTCGTTCGACTTCACAACGGGATGACCTTCCGCTGTCACATGTTGCGCGTGAAACGCGGGATCGAGCTCCATCGATATCTTCTCGGCGGACAGCTCGCGCGCTCCTTGTCTTACCGTCGCTGGCCCATTCAGCACCACGATCCGCTCGTTGCGTCGCAGCTCCAAGCTGCTGCTAGTAGCCGTCACAGGAACTCCGGCGATGAGAGGGCTGTTTGGATTGCTCGGCTGCTTATCCGTTTTCCCGGCATTCCCATTCGCAGGAATCATTTCCATCGCTACGTTGTGTTCGAGGCGAACCACTGCTGTTTGCGAACTGTACGACACGCCGACCGCTGAGCCGTGCCCTTGCGGCGATTGGAATTCTACTTTCTCGGGCGTCGATGCCTCGCCGGTGTCGCGATTGAAAGAGAGATTGCTCGTCGTCACTTGCAGCTGCTTGTCAGCCGGTTTCCCGGAGGCGGGATTCGCGCCTTGGATATCGATCTCAACGTTGCCCGCGCAATGAACCTCGCCGGATTTCGGTTCGTAGCTGCACTCGCGCGTATGGATGTTGTCGTTGCGATCGCCGGCGCGGCCGTAGATCGTGATCCAGACATCCTCGAGCAGGCTGCGATCTTCGTCCTTGAATCGAGTCGCGGTAGAGGCGCGAATCGTGAAGATGGCGCGGTCCTGCTCCATCTTGGTGAACTTGAATTCTGCTGATTGCTGCTGAACGGTGGCAGGCACCGAAGTGGGCGCGGAGTGGCGGGCACGTGCTGCCTGAATCGCGCGCTTCGAGTAGACGCCGGCGACAACCAGCGCGATTGCGGCGGCCGTCACAGCCGCCCACCGCGCGTATCGCGCCGCCTCTTGGTTTCGCAACTGCGATTCTCCTCGGTCCGATTAGAAGCTGAGTATAGGCGAGTGGTTTTCTTCGAACAACTTACAGTTCAGGAATAGCGGCGGTTGGAGCGCAAGCGGCAGCTCGCGCGTTTGCGATTCTTTCGTTTACGCTAATGGTGAAGGTTGCGGACTTTGTGATTGCTTGTGCGGCGCGAAAAATCAGCGGTTGCTGCAAATCCTAAATCGCGGTTTACCGCCGATTAAAAAATCACAAGTTGCTGATTCTAGGTGATTTGGGAGGAGCTTTAATCGCGGTACCGTAGATTAAAACGGCACGTTATAGCGGGCTTCCAAAATCCGTGCCAAACCCTACTGAACATTATACCACGTACCCTGCCCCTATCAGGTGACCAGCATGCCGACGGCGGCGGCCGTCATGATCGCGAACGTCACCCAACCTAGAGATTTTAGCAGTGGCGAGTTGGTGCGTTGACCCATCACCTTCCGGCTACTCGTTAGTAGAATCACAAGCAGGATCAGGGGCGGGGCGAGGAGGCCGTTCATTACTGCGGAGAAGAAGAGCATTTTTACGGCGTTCAAGCCGAGGAAGTTCAGCGCGAGACCGAGCACCATCGCGACTGCCATCACCGCATAGAATTGGCGCGCTTGATATGGCTTGTCGGCTACGGACGCGCGCCAGCCTGCCGCTTCGGAGATCGCGTAGGCGCACGATCCCACGAGAACCGGCACGCCCAGCATTCCCGTCCCAATCAGGCCGAGGGTGAAGAGGAGGTATGCGCCATTTCCCGGCCAGCGGACGAAGCGCTTCGGCGGCTTCGCGAGCAGTGGTGATGTCAGTCTTGCCGTGGGCATGTAATGTGGCGGCGGTGGTGAGGATGATGAAATACATGATCAGATTTGAGAACAGCATTCCGGAGAGCGTGTCTGTGCGCGCGCACTGCAACTGGTAGCCTGCGGACTTTTTGGGCGCGTGCTCTTCGATTTTTTCGCGCTTTTCTTCTACTTCTTCGGCGGCTTGCCAGAAGAAGAGATAAGGAGAGATGGTCGTTCCGAGGATTGCTACGAGTACCGAGAGGAAGCCGCGCGAGAATTCGAGGTGGGGGACGAACGTAACCATCAGCGCGCGCCTCCAATCAACTTGCGCGTAAAATGAGGCAAAGACGTACGCGAACAGAACGAGCGTCATCCACTTGAAGATTTCCGCCATCAATTTGTAGGAAGCCCAGAACATCAGGACGACGATGAGGACCGCGTAGATTGGAATCCAGATCAGCATGTGGACATGCGTGACGAGTTGCGTTGCCTCCGCCATACCGCCCAAGTCGGCGCCGATGTTGATGATGTTGGCGACGGCGAGAATCAGGCATGCACCCCATAGCACCCAGCGCGGGTAATACATGCGGACTGAAGCTGCTAACCCGCGGCCGGTAACGATACCGAGGCGCGCGCACATCAACTGCACGGAAGTCATCAACGGAAATGTAAGCAGGGCGACCCAGAGGGTGGCGTAACCGTAGGCTGCGCCGGCGACGGAGTAGGTGGAAATTCCGGAGGGGTCGTCATCCGCGGCGCCGGTGATAAGGCCTGGGCCCAGGATCGCGAAGAAGCGACGCAGAGCTTTGTAAGGCTTGCTGTGCTGCGAGCTTTTTTCGGCGTGCTGCAGGGGACCTTAGGACGCTGCTCGGCCTCTGGAGTCGGCACTGGCATTTTGGCTGTCATGACTATGCGCCTGACGATTCGCCCCTTGGCAAGCGCCTACAATCGCACAGTTTGAGTCTAGCAATCGTTACAATACGGACTTGCATGTATGAATTGGTTTCAAGGCGTCAGAAATCTGTAAGTAAAGGGCCGGTGTAACACGCAGCAATGAAAATTTCGGTTTGACGGCGATGGCGGTATTCCTGTTTTTCGGGGCGGCAATAGCGACGTTCGCTGGAATTACATTGCTTTTTCCGGGCAGCTTCCTTAATCCGATCTGGCGACTCAATCCCGAGGCGGGCGAGCAGCTGCGTCAATTGGGCCCCGGAATCGGCATCGCATTTCTAGGTTTGGGAGCGGCAATGGTCGCTGCTGCAATTGGGTGGATCAGACGGCGCTTCTGGGGTTGGGCGCTCGCTGTAATCATCATCGCGAGCCAGGTGCTCGGTGATTTGGTCAACGCGGTGCGAGGGGAGTTTTTGAAAGGGAGCGTTGGGGTGGTGATCGCAGGGGCGCTCTTGATCTATCTGTTGCGGTCAAACGTGAGAAACGCGTTTGCGGTAAGAAAGAGGCAGGAACGAGCCCAATGAAAGGAACCGGTGCTATTTGTCGCCGTTGAAGAATGCGCGCAGGGATTCGAAATCTTTTTGTTTAGCTTTCTTTTCCATTACCGCATCCGCGGCCTGGTGGGCGAGGGGATTCAGTTGCTGGACGGGAGGCATGGGACGGTCTGGGATAATTTGTAAACGCGAACGTCATCACGGTGGCTGAGATCTTCTCCGTGGCAAGCCGTGCACCGTGTGCGAAGCTTCGACCTGAACCGGCATATCTAAATGGAGGTTGCGGAGACGCGAAGGTGTAATCGTTCCCGGCGACTGCCAGATAGGCGGGAGAGTTCTCGTTCTCGACAATCAGCCCTCCCGATGGATCAGTGGTGACAAGCAGCCGGCGGCTGATCTCGGAAACTTGTATTGACGTCCTTTTGAAAGCTCCATCGGGCTTCTTTTCGAAGAGGCGGACTTGAACTTCGGTGGTGAGTGTTTGTGGGCAGCAGCCTGACCCTTCGGATCGATGAGCATGGAGTTGCGTGACCAGCGCGGCGCCATCGAGATCCTCGAGAGGGTGCTCATCTGCGAGGCAGGCCAGTTGAGGAAAGTATTCACATCTCGTGGAGGCCATGCACCGGCTTAATAAAGACGCGGGTGAACGCGGCGGTTGCCTGCGGAATAGTCATGCAGCGTGCGGCATCCACCTTACTTCGAGCCACTCGCCGTCCTTTCGAAAGAGATCGGGGAGCGATTCGAGCTGACGCTGCGACGGAATAGTTTGCGGGGTAGGCGACTCGAATTTCGTCGATCCGTGAGAGCGATTTTCCGGATCAATGCGCGACCAGCAGGTCTGTCACCACGCTGCGCCGTTCGGCTTCCGGCCCTCGGCCAGCTGGCTGAATCGTGGTTGAGTAAAGAGTGTCGTAGGCAGACCAAAGATCCGCTTGCATCAAGGCACGTGCGACGGGGGAGCGAGCTGCGTTTTCGCCAAGCGCCTGCTGGAGCGCTTTCGAGAGGTCCGAGTACGCCGGATCGTTCAAGATTACTTGAGCGCCCGTCGAGCGAAGAAACGACGGGTACAGGGGATCGATAGCGCGGTCGCCGATTTCGTCGCGCTCGAAGGCACGCTGCACTGATACCGATGGCCGAAGGAAGCATCACGGCCCGTGGGATCTTCTTGACGAGTGAAAGTGGTGGCTTCCGCGAGATTCCGGAAATTCGTCGGCTATGCGGGTTTCGACGCGGCGCGAAAAAAGATAGAAGAAGATCTTGTTCCAGGAATCGCTGGGATCGGTGGCGTAGACCGCTGCGCGGCAGCATCAAGGAAGACCGCGTGCGGGCTCTGCTGAGGGCGCTGTGCGGCGACCATCGCGGTCGTCAACGAAGTAAATAACGCCGAGGCACAGGGTTGCGATGAAGAAATTTGCAAATCGGGATCGCGAGAACGGAATCTTGACGAGAATGCGATGTGAATTCACGACCAGCACTCCAAGTCAGGAGCCGGTAGTGCGACGAGCCAATAATTGTACGGCGTTTCCTTTGCGTGCGTGGGGCTGCGGGTGCCTTTCACGAAGCAGGAGTCGCAGACGCGGGTGCCGTCTTTCAGGGTGAAGTCGACGCGGCGCGTTGAGTCGATATCGGCGCCACATTTTCCGCAGCGGTCTTCGTTGTTGCGATTATTGCGATCGTCGTTTAGTGCGGCCATGGATTCCCTCGGATGTTTGCCCGGGTCTATTCAAGCATAAAAAGATGGGCGGGTGATGAATGAGGTTGATGGGTGTTTCGATGGCGTGATGCGCGATTTGTCAGGATTCGGAGTAGCGCTTTTTTGTGGCGGAATGATGTCGGTCATGATGAAGATGTCGTGTTCGTTGCCGAGATCGCGTGCGGAGGGAGTGAGGATTGTTTTGGGGCCGATGTAGAGTTTGCGATTGCGGGTGAGGGCCATGCGGACGTCGTTTTCGCTGAGGAATTCGGCGACTTCGATGGGTGGAGGGAGTGGGTGGGGTGTTGGGGGAGCGGCGGTTGGAATTGGCGCGGGTTTCGGCGCGGGTGCCTCAGAGGGCGAATTCTTCGGCACCGATGCCGTACTTTGAGCAGCTTCGGTGGATGTGTTCGGCGGGTTCCCGCGGCGGGGGATGCCGCGTGCGGTGAAGACTTGCTCGACGATGCGGGCGATTGTCTGGCGGTCGGGGACCGGTGCGAGTGCGGCGGCTGCGGCGACGATTGGGGAAAGGGTCGACTTCAAAGCAATTGCCTCAGCTTTCGGCACGGCTGAAGCCGTGCCCTGACGTACAGCAGAGTCAAAACCCCCACCCTTCGCAGATGACGCGAAGGATGGGGCACCCGCAACTGAAGAACCAAGACCCTTAAAACCAACATCCGAAAAACCAGCGCTTGCGGCGGCGGATTTCTGCACCGGTACAGGCATGCTGCCAGGCGCTGATCGGCTGGGATGGTGCGGTGCTCGACGGGGCGGGATTCCCAGGCGACGCGCTTTACGTCCATCAGATGCTGCGGGCCGATGTTGTCGGAGGTGATGTTGCCGCCAGGGGAGCCGCAGCCGAGCGTCATTGCTGGAAATAAATTGGTGGAGTAGCCGATGGAGCCGTGGACCGATGAGGTGTTGACAGCGATGCGGAAGGCGGGGACGGCGAGGCCGTATTGCTTTACGGCGGCTTCGCTTTGCGAGTGGATGGAGGCGGTGTGTCCGGCGCCGCCGTGGTGCAGCAGGCGGACGCAGATGTCGATCGCGACTGCCAGATTCGGCGCGGAATAGAATGCGAGGATTGGCGAAAGCTTTTCGGCGGAGAGAGGAACGTCGCGGCCGATGCCATTGAGCTGGGCGATCAGGACGCGCGTGGAGGGCGGAACTTTGATGCCTGCCATTTCGGCGATCGTTGTGGCGGGGCGCCCGACGACTTGCGTGTTCGGTACATGCGCGCCGCCGAGAAAAACAAGTGAGCCGAGGCGGTTGATTTCATCGGCGGAGAGAAAATATGCGTCCTGCTTGCGGCATTCTTCGAGCACCTGTTCGCGGATGGCTTCTTCGGTGACGATTGCCTGTTCGGATGAGCAGATGGTGCCGTAGTCGAAAGTTTTACCTGCGAAAATATCGGCGACAGCTTTCTTCACGTTGGCGGTGCGCTCGATGAGCGCGGGAACGTTGCCAGGGCCGACGCCGTAGGCGGGGCGTCCTGAGCTGTAGGCGGCGCGGACGAGACCTGTGCCACCGGTGGCGAGAATTACTCCGGTGAGCCGGTTTTTCATCAGCTCCTGCGTGCCCTGCATGGTGGGGTGCTCGAGGCAGGTGATGAGTCCTTCGGGCGCGCCCATTTTCAGCGCGGCTTGGCGCAGCACGGCGGCGGATTCGCAGATGCAGCGCATGGCGGTGGGATGCGGGCTGAGGACGATGGCGTTCTGCGCTTTGAGCGAGATGAGTGTCTTGTAGATGGCGGTGGAAGTGGGGTTCGTGGAAGGAATCACGGCGGCGACGATGCCGACTGGCGCGGCGATTTCGATGATTCCCTTTTCGCGGTCTTCGCGGATTATGCCGACGGTGCGCAGGTTGCGAATGGCGCGCGGGACGTCAATCGAAGCGAGGCGATTCTTGGTGATTTTGTCGGGGACGTTGCCGTAGCCGGTTTCTTCGACGGCGAGGCGGGCGAGCGATTCGCCGGCTTCGGTGGCGGCGTTGGCGCAGGCTTCGACGACGGCGTCAACTTGCTGCTGGGAGAATGCGGCGAACTTCTTTTGGGCTTCGTGGGCCCGCTCTAGGGCATGGCGGGCTTCTTGGATGGAAATCAGGTCGCGATCGCGCAGGCTCAAAGAAAGTTCCCGGGGCTAAAGCCCATTTCGATGCGACTGCTTTTTTCGCTGGACTGAAGTCCAGCTCCCCCCGCTGAAGCGGGGGGCTCCCACCGAAAGGCTCAAAGCAAAGCTACTTCTGCGCTGCTCAAGCTCCGACCGAGCGACCAAAATCCAAACTACTTCTTACGCGAGAGGCCGCCGCCGGGCAGAATGTCTTCTACTAATTCGTGCGGGCGCGGGATTACGTGGACGGCTACGAGTTCACCGACGCGGCTGGCTGCGGCGGCGCCTGCGTCCGTGGCGGCTTTTACTGCGCCTACATCGCCGCGCACCATCACTGTGACGTAACCTGCGCCGATATATTCCTTGCCGATGAGAATCACGTTGGCGGCTTTCACCATGGCATCGGCCGCTTCAATCGAGCCCACCAGGCCTTTGGTCTCGATCATTCCCAGCGCTTCGTTAGCCATGAATTCTCGCTCGCCTCCGGCTTGATTTTGTTGCAAATGTAAGTGTTAGCGTGGGCGCAGACTAACACGGTGACACGGGTGAATCAAGGAGCGGCGCGGCAGTTGTGCAAAAAAGGCGCTTCGTGGCGACGTGAGGGGAGGAAAGCAGCGCTGTACGCACTCCGTCGCCTACAGTGGTGCGTGTATTTGGCGCTGAGATCGTTCACCGATCCTGGTCGGATCGGTTCAGGATGACAGGCGTGTGAGATCGGATCGAACGCTCATTGCGAATGGCCGGAACGGCTACTCGGAGTGCTGGAGGAGACCGACGCCTGCGGCTGCGACGCTGTCGCGCGTGGTGTTCTTGACGAGGTACATGGCTTCGTCGGCGAGGTGGAGGAGTTCGGCTTTGGTGCGCGAGTCGGTGGGATAGGAGGCGACGCCGACGCTGGCGGTGATTTGCACGTTGAGGCCCGGCTCCTTGAGCCAGACGGCTTCGCGAATGAGGATGTGCAGGCGGCGGGCTACACCGAGGGCATTTTCTTTGGAAGTTTGCGGCAACAGGATGACGAACTCATCGCCGCCGTAGCGGAAGGCGAGATCGATCATGCGGCATTTTTCTTTGATGGCCGAGCCGATTTCGGCGAGAAGCTTCGAGCCCATCAGGTGGCCGTAGGTGTCGTTTACATTTTTGAAGTGATCGAGATCGATGAAAATGAGCGAGAACTCGAAGGCGTAGCGGTGCGAGCGGTAAAGCTCAGTATCGAGCATGAAATTCAGGTGGCGCGCATTGTAGAGGCTGGTGCAATCGTCGGTGATGGTTAGCTCGTGGATGCGCTGGACGTGGCGCGCATTTTCAATTGCGATGGCGGCGTAGTCGGCGAGCGCTTCGAGCAGAGCGAGGTCGCGTTTGCTGAAACCTTCCGGGCCGATGCAATTGATGAGCTCGATGACGCCGAGGCAATGATCGCGGAAGCGCACGGGAACGGCGACGATCGAGCGGGTTTCCATTTTCGTGCGTTCGTCCACCTTTGCGAAGAAGCGCGAATCTTTTGAGGTATCGGGAACGACGACGACTTCACCGGTTTGTGCGACCCATCCAGCGAGTCCCTGGCCGAGTTTGATGCGGACGTCTTTGAGGGCTTCAGCGCCGACGCCGGTAGCGATCTGGAAATAGAGCTCGCCTTTATCCACGTCCATCAGGAGAAGCGACCAGGTATCCGGGCGGAGAACTTCGTTAATTTTCTCCATGATGGTGCGCAGAACCTGATCGAGCTGCAGGGATGAGGTGAGAGCTTTGCCAAGCTCGTGGAAAACGGTGACTTCGGTGGCTTGGGCGGCTTCCGCGGCTTCGGGCACTGCGCGCGGACTTCGGCGCCGTTCGACGCCGCCGAAAGGCTTGCCGTCATTCGCCCTGCGGACCGGTTCAGTCGGTGGACGTGGGCTCGGGTCTGGGGTCTTGTCGGGCAACCTTGACATTATAAGAGGCCATTTTCAGTAACTGCAATGGACATCGCGAGGGGTTTGACCTAAGGCCAATCAGCGTGCATTGGCGATTATTCGGCCTGGTGTGATTGACACACCTGCGACCGACGCCTATATTTTCTTTGGCTGCGGCCCCCCGGAATGTCGTCGACACCATTTGGCGAACACTTGAAGCGCGAGCGGGAGATGAGAGGCGTTTCGCTGGAAGAAGTGTCTGCGGCGACGCGAATCAGCACGCGATTTTTGGAAGCGATTGAGAGCGACAAATGGGAATCGCTGCCGGGCGGAGTGTTCAATCGCGGATTCATTCGGTCGGTGGCGCGTTATCTCGGGCTTGATGAAGACAGCATGGTGGCGGAGTATGCGCTGGAGACGCGAGGCAGAGTGGAAGCCGGGGTGGTGCCGGACGCGCCGATGGCGATGCCTCGTGATTGGAAGCCGGCGATCGTGGCGGCGATTGTGCTGGTGGTGATTCTGGCGGGCGTCGGCTTCGCGTATGCGCGATACGGAGGGAAGATTGCGGCGCGGCTGCACTGGAAGCCGGCTGCTGCGACAGTGCCAGTGGGGCCTGTGGCTTCAGGGCCGTCGGGAGATGCGGCACGCGGGGCAAATGATTCTGCTGGTGGCGCTGCTGCGACGGCGGGCAATAGTGCGGCGCAAAACTCGAAGGCGAATGACGGAGCGGCTGCGGGTGCGGGTGCAGCTGCGGCTGATCCGATGGAACTCACGCTGCAAACGAGCAAGCTGGTTGATGTGACGATTCTGGCCGATGGGGCGACCGTTTTTAACGGGCCGATTGATGCGGGCGACAAGCGGCAGTTTGAGGCGCGCGAGGTGTTTGAGGTTACTTCGAGCGATGCGCTCGCGATCGTTCTCGAGTTGAACGGGCAGCCGGTCGGCGCGTTCGGGCAACTCGGGCTGCCGGGTAGCATCAAGCTCACGCGCAATGATTTGAAAGCGCCCGCCGGAGATTCCCATTAGCGCTGAGGTGCGAGCGGAGATCCGGTCGGGGCACGCGCGGCCGGAGCGGAAGCTTGCGGTGTGTTCGGGCGGAATTTCGCTTTCGCCGGAAGATCGGGCGGAATTGCTGGCGGTGCTTGCCGCGGACGCCGATGCCGCGATCGCCGAGCGCGCAAGGAGTGTGCTGGTGACTCTGCCGCCGGAAGGTTTTCTGGCGGCGCTCGGGCGGCCGGATGCGGATGCGCACCTGTTCAAATATTGTGCGGATCAGATTGGCGAGAAGCCCGGGGTGGCCGACGCGCTGGCGAAAAATGAGGCGTGCCCGGCGGCGCTCGTCACGCGCGTGGCGCGACATTTGACTGCGGCCGGAATTCAGGCCCTGCTCGACAATATGGAGCGGCTCAGCTCGGACGGGCACCTGGCGGTAGCGTTGGCGCAGTCTCAGGGCGCAACCGCGGAGCAGCAGGCGCTTCTGGCGGAAATTCACAAGAACGAGCCGATTCCTGCGAAGGATCTTGAAGACGCGGCCAAGGATGCGGAACCCGATCCTGTTAAGCGCGAGACGCTGCTGAAGCAAGTGGCGCACATGAACGTGGTGCAGCGGCTCACGCTGGCTCTGAAGGGAAACCGCGAGGCGCGGATGATCCTGATCAAGGATCCCAACAAACTGGTGCAGCGTTGCGTGCTGCAATCGCCGCGGCTGACGGATATGGAAGTGGAAAGCTTCGCGAAGATGACGAATCTGTCGGAAGAAGTGTTCCGGGTGATTTCGTTGACGCGGAAATTCATCAAGAGCTATGTGATCATGAAGAATCTGGTGAACAATCCGAAAACGCCCCTCGATATCTCGCTTCACCTGATCCCGCGGCTGAACGCTAACGATCTGAAACTCCTGACGACGAATAAGAACATTCCGGACACGTTGCGATCGATCGCGGTGAAGATGCAGCGCCAGCGCACGATCTCTACCTTGAAATAGTTTGACGCGGCGGGCTTCCCTGACCTATTTTGCGGCGGGCGCTGCGAGCGAAGCTTCGACCTTCTTTTTGTACTCTTCGGCTTTGGCGAGAATTTCGGGCTCGATGAGTGTGAGCATGTGGCGGTCTTCGACTACGATTTTGCCGTTGATGATGACGGTTCTCACGTCCGCGGCCTTCTGGGCATAGACGAGGCTCGAGTAGACGTTGTACATCGGCGTGGCGTGCGGGGCGCCGGTCTCGACTACGATCAAATCCGCCTTCTTGCCGGCTTCGAGCGAACCGATCTGCTTTTCGAGGTGCAGCGCGCGGGCACCGCCGATTGTCGCCATCTCGACCACTTGCTGGGCGGGCAAAGCGCGCGGATCGCGGCGGGCGATTTTTTGCAGCTTCGCGGCGAGATCCATTTCCTCGAACATGTCCTGATTGTTGTTGCTGGCGGCGCCGTCCGTGGCGAGACCGATCGCCTGGCCGGCCGCGAGCATATCTACGACGGGCATCACGCCTGCGGCTGTTTTCATGTTGCTCGAGGGATTGTGAGTGCAGCCTACGCCGAAGTGGGTGAGGATCGCGATGTCGGCAGCATCCACCCAGATGCAGTGAGCGCCGATCACGTCAGGCCCAAGTAAGCCGATTCGTTCGAGGTATGCGACGGGCGTGACGCCATGTTTTTCGCGGCTTAGCTGAAGCTCGAAGGGAGCTTCGGCGATATGAATCGCGATGGGCGCATGGTTGCGGCGCGCGAGTGCGGCCGAATCCTGGAGCGTTTTTTCCGACAGCGTATAGATGGAATGCGGCCCGACGGCGGCGGTGATGAGCGGGTCGCCCTTCCAGTGGTCGAGGAATTTCTGCGTGTAGTCGAAGGCTTGCTGCGTCGTTTTGTTGTCTGGAGCGGGAAAATCGATGATCGTTTCGGCGAGCACGCCGCGCATGCCGGCTTCTTTTGTCACGCGCGCGACGGCATCTTCGAAATAGTACATGTCGCAATAGGTGGTCGTTCCGCCGCGCAGCATTTCGAGAAGACTCAACCGCGTGGCCCAAACGACAAAATCCTCGGTGACGTTGCGCGCTTCGGCGGGAAAAATATATTTGTTGAGCCACTCGTCGAGCGAAAGATCGTCGGCGATGCCGCGGAAAAGGCTCATGGCGGCGTGCGCGTGGCCGTTGATCAGTCCGGGCATGATGATGCCGCCGTGCGCGTCGATTATTTTCGGCGCTTCGTATTTAGATTCAATCTCGGCTGATTTACCGACCGCCACGATGGAATCGCCGCGAATGGCGACCGCGCCATCGTCGATGACGCGACGTTGCGCGTCCATGGTGACAACGGTTCCGTGGACGACGAGCAGGTCGGCTTTATCCTTCGCGAAGCCTGGCAACGCCGCGAGCAACGCGATGAAACTGCAGATAAACACGGGCGAACGGAATCGAAGGAGAAAGTGAGGCATCGCGCAGCAGAATTGCCGAATCATGAACCCGCCTATTCTTGAGTCGTGTTGTGAAGAATTTCTTATAGGAACGAGGAATCGAAGGCTCGCGGCAGAAGGCTGGACATCTTCTCCTGCAGCACTTTGCCTTTCAGATTCGCCATGATCACGGGGACGTCGCCGCAAAATTCCCAGATGATCTGGCGGCAGGCGCCGCAGGGTGGCGTCAGCGTGTCGGTGTCTGCCACGACAGCGATCGCCTCGAAGCCGCGCTCGCCTTCGGAGACGGCTTTGAAAATAGCGGTGCGCTCGGCGCAACAGGTCAAGCCGAGCGTCGCATTCTCCACGTTGCAACCTGAAAATACGCGGCCGGATTTTGCGCGCAGCGCAGCCCCTACCCGGAAATTCGAATAGGGTGCGTGCGCGTTTTCCCGTGCCTGCTTGGCGGCGGCGATCAATGCGTCATATTCGGTCATTTATTTACGCTCTCTGATCCTCATTAGTTCTTTTCTGCGGCGATACGTGGAATCACGGCGCGAAGCAAAGCGATGAATTGAGTTTTCACGCGCTCGCCGGTTTCCATCACTTCCGCGTGATTGATCGGTTGATCGAGAATGCCCGCGGCCATATTCGTGACGCAGGAGATTCCCAGGACGCGAATGCCCATGTGACGCGCGACAATCGTTTCCGGCACCGTGGACATGCCCACCAGATCGGCGCCGATCGTTCTGAGATAGCGAATTTCAGCGGGCGTTTCATAGCTCGGGCCCGAAAGCGCAGCGTAAACGCCTTCGTGCACTTCGATGCCCAGGCGTTTCGCTTCGGCGAGCGCGATTTCACGATATTGCTTCCAGTAGGCATGCGTCATGTCCGGAAAGCGCGGACCGAAGCGTTCATCATTCGGCCCGATCAGCGGATTCGCTCCCTGCAGATTGATGTGATCGCGGATCACGACCAGCGCGCCTTGCTTGTATCCGAGATCAATGCCGCCGGCGGCGTTGGTCAGAATCGCCGAGCGAATTCCAAGCCTGCCAAGCACGCGCATCGGGAAGACGACTTCCTTCGCGGTGTAGCCTTCATAGAAATGGACGCGGCCTTGCATCACTGCGACTGTCAATACTGCCTACTTTGCCGATTACGAGCTGGCCTGCGTGACCTACGGCCGTGGAGCGCGGGAATCCGGGAATTTTCTGATAGGGAATTTTTGTTGCGCCGGCAAGCTCGTCAGCAAAAGCGCCGAGTCCTGAGCCAAGAACCAACGCGATTTTGGGGCGGAGCTTTGTTTTCGAGAGGATGAATTTCGCGGCGCGCTCGGCTCGCGCGAATTCCGTGTCTCGCGCCGCGGCCGTCGCCGCGACGGCGTCATTGCAACATGACTCCGACGATCGAAGCGGACATGAGATTGGCCATCGTGCCGCACAGCATCGCGCGAAGCCCGAGCCGCGCGAGGTCGGTTCGCTTATTCGGCGCGAGCGCGCCAATGCCGCCGATTTGAATGCCGATGGAGCTGAAATTCGCGAAGCCGCAAAGCGCGAACGTGGCGATGGTGAAGGAACGCGGATCGAGCGTGTCTTTCATCGGGCCGAGGCGCTGGAAGGCGACGAGCTCGTTCGTGACCATGCGCAGGCCGAGCAAGATTTCCGATCGCCGGCGCGTCGTGCCAGGGAATTCCAATCAGCCACGCGATCGGGGCGAAGAATCCAGCCGAAAATTTGTTCCACGCTGGTGGGAAACCATCCAATGCCGATGAAGGCGAGGCATTGTGGATCGCGCCGAACACGCCATCCACCAGATAAATCATCGCGATAAAAGTGATCAGCATCGCGCCCACGTTGAGAGCGAGGCTCAAGCCCATCGGTAGTGCCGCGGGTCAAGAGCAGCCAGCACGTTCTTGTCGCGCTCGACCTCCGCCATTTCCACTCGGCCGGACGTGACTGGCTTTTCAGTTTCCGGCACCAGCATCTTCGAAAGCAGGATCGTGCCCGGCGCCGTCATGATCACGGCCGCAAGCACGTGTTTCGCTTCGACGCCGTATGCGATGTAAGCGGCCATCATTCCGCCCGAGACGTGAGCCATGCCGCTGGTCATGATGGTCATCAATTCCGAATGGGTCACTTCCGGCAGAAACGGACGAATCGTGAGCGGAGCTTCCGTCTGCCCCATGAAAATGCTGGCGGCAACGTTGAGCGATTCTGCGCCGCTCGCGCCCATCAATCGCGTCATCACCACGCGCGGCAATCTTGATGATGAACTGCATCACGCCGAAGTAATAGAGCACCGCAAAAAATGCTGCGATGAAAATGATCGTGGGCAGCACTTGAAACGCGAAGAAAAAGCCCATCGGCGAGCCTTTTTTGCCGAGGTCACCAAATACAAAGGAAGAACCGTAAAACGAGAAATCAAGCATCCAGTTCACGCCTTCGCCCGCCTGGTGAAAGATCCAGCGGCCATATTCCCAGCGCATTACGAGAAATGCGAAGACGATCTGAAGCCCCAGGCCCCACGCGACGGTCTTTTTTCGGATGGCGCGGCGGTTCGTCGAAAAAAGAAAGGCAAGCGCCATCAGAACGAGCATTCCAACCAAGCCAATCAGGCGATGCATTCGATGTGCTCCCCCCGCACTGCAGCCAGCATCACAGGTTTCCTTCCGCGCCAATCACTTTTCGCACGAGCGGCAACACGTGAGGCGGTTTCGGCCCAATTTCAAAGCTTTTCGCCAGCAATCCCATCGAATGCGGAAGGCGAGAGTCGAGATTGTAGCGCACGGTGCAGAGCGTCTCGCCTGCCTTCACCGAATCGCCAAGCCGCTTTTCGACGATCAAGCCCGACGCCAGGGTCGATCGTGTCTTCCTTCTTCTCGCGGCCGCCGCCGAGCATCATGCTGGCCACGCCCAACTGCTCGCACTGAATCGCGGTGATGAATCCGTCTGCCGGCGCGGTGACTCGCGCTTCGTGCCGCGCTTGCGGCAACTTGTGCGGATCGTCGACGACACCCGCATCGCCGCCTTGCAAACGAATGATCTCGCGGAATGTATCACGTGCGCGCCCGGAAGCAATCATTTCCGCCGCAAGCGCGCGGCCATCAGCGATCGATTTCGACTTGCCACCGAGCAAAAACATCCACGCCGAAAGCTCGATGCATATTTCACGCAAGTCTGCCGGGCCCTTGCCGTTCATGATCTCGATGCACTCTTCCACTTCGAGCGCATTTCCGACTTTGCGGCCGAGCGGCTGTTCCATGTCCGTGATGAGCGCGACAACTTTTTTGCCCATGCGCGTGCCGGTCTCGACCATCAACTCGGCAAGATATTCGGCGTCCGCTTGCTTTTTCATAAACGCGCCGACGCCGGTCTTCACATCGAGAACGAGCGCGTCGATGCCTTCCGCCATTTTTTTGCTCATGATGGAAGCGCAAATCAGATAAGGGCTTTCGACGGTCGCGGTGACGTCGCGCAGGGCGTAGAGCTTTTTGTCGGCCGGCGCGATTTCGGGAGTTTGCCCAATCAAGCCGCAATGGCATTTCTCGAGGACGCGCCGGAATTCATCCAGCTTGAGATTCACGTTGAAGCCCGGAATCGATTCGAGCTTGTCGAGCGTGCCGCCGCTGTGGCCCAGGCCGCGCCCGCTGATCATTGGGACGTAAAGTCCGGCGGCAGCAACCACCGGAGCAATCACGAGAGAGGTTTTGTCGCCGACGCCGCCGGTAGAATGCTTGTCGACTTTGGGCGCGGGAAGGCTCGACCAATCGAGGACCGAGCCCGAGTGCAGCATGGATTCGGTAAGAGCCGCGAGTTCGGCGCGCGTCATGCCGCGCCACAGAACGGCCATCAGCCACGCGGCTATCTGGTAATCGGGGATGCGTTCGTGCGTAGCGCCTTCGATGAGGAAATCAATTTCTTCGCGGGATAATTCGATGGCATCGCGTTTTTTGCGGATGATGTCAACAGCGCGCATAGATTGGAATCGAGCGCGAAGGCTAGCATTCTGCCGGAACTGAGTCAACGAAACCGCCAGGGAAGATTGCTATCGGCCTGCTACGTATTCGTTTTGGGCGCGTCGGGCGCGTGCGGCGTGGGAAGCCAGTAGCTGGCGAGCACAGGAATGATGAAGAGAATGGCGAGCGGTGACGTGACCATGCCGCCGACACGACGCGGGCCAGGGGCTGTTGCGCCTGAACACCGACGCCAGAAGTATCGCGGCGGGCAGCAGGCCGAGTCCCGCAGCAACGCACGCCATCAGTACGGGACGCATTTCGGCCATGCCGCCGAGTTCGATTGCGCCGAGTTTGCGTGTGCGCGGCCTGCTCTTTGCGACGAATGCCAGAAACGAAAACGACGCCGCCGAGCGTGCAGACACCAATCACGGAGCGAATCCGACGCGGCTGAAATGCTGAAGGGCGTGCGCGTGACGAGCAGAGAGATGATTCTCGCCGGTGAGACCGAACGGCAGCATCGTCAGAACCGGAGGATTGTGGCGAAGAGAATTGAGACGCGGTGAATGGCGCGCCACAATTACAATCAAGATGATTCGGGATGATATGATCAGTCGGCGCTGTTCTTTCTGGAGACTGTCAAATTCGCCGGGCCATTCGTAGTGCTAGCCCTCGGGCAAATGAACTTTCTGCGCGATTCGGGCTTGCACGTCTTGGATAGTTCCGGCGAGATCGCGGCCGCGCACGCTGAATTTCACCGGAATGTAGCGGCGGCCGTTCTCGCGGTAGATCATGAAAGCGCCTTCGCGCAAGCGAGACGTCGGCTACTTGGCCAGAGCGGAATGCGGCTGCCATCGGGCGTGGGAAGCAGAATATTGCGAATCGCTTCGGGAGTACGGCGAAATTCCGGCTGGTAGCGAATCACGAAATCGAAGCGGCGATCGCCTTCCAGAATTTGCGTGGCGGCAAACCCGCCGATGGCTGCTTGCACGGCGGCATTCATGTCCGCAGCCATCAGGCCTAGCGGGCGCTGGCGGCGCGGTGGATGGAAACGAGCAGCTGCGGCTGACGAGTCACCTGAAAAACGTCCCAATCGGCGACGGCCGCGAACCCCGGCAACATTAGTCGCAATATGGCGTGCCTTTTCGACGAACACGTTGATGTCGTCGCCGAAATAGCTTCAGGGAGTTCTCGCCTTTCACGCCGGACATCGCTTCTTCGACATTGTCCTGAATGTTCTGCGAGAAATTGAAATCGATGCCGGGAAATTTCTCAAGCTGCGCAGTCCATCTGCTGACGAGTTTTTCCTTTGTCAAGCCGCTGGGCCACTCGTTGAGATGCTTCAGCGAGACCATGAATTCGATGTTGTTGAATGTCGTGACGTCGGTGCCGTCGTCGGCCGGCCAAACTGCGAGACCACATGCGTGACGACCGGATACCCGAGCAGGATTTCGCGGATATCGTGCGCCATTTTCGCGCGAGGCTTCGTAGGAGACGTCTTGCGGGAGCGTGGCGCGCACCCAGAGGTTCCCTTCTTCGAGCTTGGGCATGAATTCGCCGCCGAGAAAACGGGTGAGCAGACCAGGGTGATGATGCAGCGCGGCTCCGGCGATCGCAAGCGTCGTCTTGCGTCGCGCCATCGTCCATTTCAGCGCGGCGGCGTATCGTTTGCCAAGCCAGGTGACGAGGATCGTGTGGTGAGCGCGCGCACCTTTTCGGGGCGCATGAACGAAGCGAGGACCGGGCGCGAAAAGCACCGCAAACAGCAGCGCGCCCGGTGAGAGCGAAACCGTAGGTCTCCGACATCGGCGCGAAAATTTTTCCGGGAACTCCCTGCATCGTGAACAGCGGAATGAGCGCGACGACGATGACGAGGACGGAGAAGATCACGGGGCGGACGGCTTCCGCGGTCGCATCCGCAATCACGATCGAGCGTGGATGCATTCGACGTCGCCGCCTGAAACCGCCGGTACATATTTTCGAGAACGATCACGGACGCGTCCACGAGAATTCCGAAATCAATCGCGCCGATCGAGATCAGGTTCGCGGAACGTCCGGTGAGCACCATCAGCGAAAACACGAAGAGCAGCGAGCAAGGAATCGTGAGCGCGGCGATCAGCGAAATTCGGAACGTCGCCGAGGAATACGATCAGGATCGCCGTGACGAGGACAAGGCCATTCAGTACGACGTGCGCACTGTTTCGGTGGTGAGATGAATCAGATTGATGCGGTTGTAAAGCGTGACGAGCTTCATGCCGGCACGGCAGCATTCCATTGTTCAGCGCTTTTACTTTTTGCTTTGAGCTGGCGCAAGCGCCGGAACCGACTGCTCGCCGCGCTGCAGAAGCACGATGCCTTCGACGGCATCGTCGTTGTGATTGATCGCCTACTTGCCCGAGGCGCGGCTGGAAGCCTTCGTGTCACATCGGCCACATCGCGCAGATAGACGGGGACGCCGTTGCGCGTCGGTGATGAGGACGTTCTTCATTTCCGGAATGTTGTGGAGGAGCCCGAGGCCGCGAACGTTGACGTTTTGGCTGCCCATCGAGAGGTAGTTTCCGCCTGCGTTGGCATTGCTCGAGCCGACGGCGGCGACAACCTGCGGGAGCGTGACGTTGAATTGCAGAAGCTTGCGCGGATCGATTTCGGCGATGTACTGCGCGCGTGCTGCCGCCGAATGACAGTTACGTCAATGATGCCGGACACTTGCTTGATCTCGCGCGTGACGAACCAGTCTTGCGTGGCTTTCAATTCGTTCAGGCTGTACGCTGGGCCATACAGTTGGTAGCGATAGATTTCGCCCACGGGAGACTCAGGGCGAGAGCTGCGGCTGAAAGTCCGACGGGAAGCGTGAATCAATTGCAAGCGATTCAGAACCTCCTGGCGGTCCCAGTAGTAATCGCTGCCGTAGCTGAAATACATTTTCACGTCGCTGAGGCCGAAGATGCTGATCGAGCGGACTTCTTCGAGATGCGGAATGCCGAAGAGAGCCGTTTCAACAGGGACGGTGACTTGTTGTTCCATTTCTTCCGCCGACCAGGATGGATTTTGCGTGATGACTTCGACGAGCGGAGGCGAAGGATCGGGATACGCTTCGATATCGAGACGGAGAAAAAGAATGAAGCCGCCGACAATCCACGCCGCGAGCAGCAATGATCATCAGCGGCCGATAACGCAGAAGTGAAGCGATCAGGTTGCGCATCGTGCGGCTAGTCCTGCGCGCCTTCGCGCAGGAGAAGCGCTCCCTCGGAGACGATCGTGTCGCCTGCGTTGATGCCCGAGACGCGATTTCGACCGAACCATCGAACGAGCGAGCGAGCTTCACGTTGCGACGCTGGTAGCGGCCATTTTCTTTTCTCCACGAAAACATACGCTTCGTTGCCTTCGCGAATCACTGCGGATGCGGGAACCAGAATTCCTTGTGACGATGGAGCGCAGGATGCGGATCGAGCCGAACATCGCCGGCTTGATGCGCATGTTGCCGTTCGGCAGAACCACGCGCACTTGCAGGGTGCGGGTGACGGGATCGACGTGTCGGATACGACGCTGATGCGTCCCGGCAACGTGTTCATCGGGATAGGCATTCAGCGTCACCTGAGCTGGCTCGCCGGATTTCACAGCGGTCACGATCTTTTTCGATAGACATCTCCGACGCGCCCAGACGGTCGTAGATGTCGGCGATGGTGCAGAGAGGCATCGGGGCGTCGAGCGATTTGGAGAATTCGCCGGAAGAGGCGTCCGACATCGAGAATCACGCCGGAGCGCGGCGCTGTAACGCGCAACTGTGTGCCGGCTTGGTCAGGATCCATTCCGAAGAACAAGAATTTGTTCTCGGGCCGCGTCCAGCGCTGCTTTCGCCGATCTGCGAATCAGCTTGCGCCTGCTGGAAATCCTTTTCGGCGATCGCATGGTGGGCCAGAAGATCGTGGGCGCGCGCGAGTTGCTTCTGCTTCACCTCGATCGTCCGCGAGGGCGCCGTGTGATAATCGGCCACAGCGCGGGCCAGGTCGCTGCTTTGAAGCAGAGCGAGCGTCTGCCCTTTTTCAACGCGCTGCCAGGGGCGGATTTTCAGTTCGGTGATGCGTCCGCCGGCAGGCGCGAATACGTGAACCACGCGCGTCGGATCCGGCTTCGATGTGGGCAGAGAGTTCGAGATAGTCAGGGACACTGGAAGACTTCACTGTCATCGTCTGAATGCCTTTGGCATCAGGCGCGACGTAGTTCGCTCCCTGCGGACTAGCTGAGCTCGCAGCCTGCGTTTGATCCGAAGGATTGCTCGAGCTGCCGCAACCGCGGCAGCAGCGGCGACTGCGATAATGCCACAAAAAAAACTGCTGACTTCATCTGAAAAACTCCTGTGCTGGGGGCTTGTTTTGGCCGTCGGGACTGGGTATCGCAGCTTGGTGCTCAGCACAATGGCCATCGGCTGACAGAATGCTTAGGACGCAAAGACTCAGTGAGCGTGTCGATCGACGGGTCGGCTCACTAACCGAACGCAGGATCAGAGAATGCGATGGAGGAGGGGCGCGGCCTTCGGCAAAGACCTAACGAAGAAACACTGAATAAGAACCGAAGCTAATTCCGCAGCAAATAAGTCAGCGGGGATTCGAGCCGACGCGATCCGTGGAAGAATCGCGGGGCCACGTCTCGTGGACAATCTGTCGCGACCGCTCTGAGAATGGTGGCTGTACATCGAATGGCGGCGGCTCGCTGAGCATTCGTCGAGGAGCATCACTGCGGAATGCAAATCATCGGTGAGCGACACTGCGAAGAACAGCAAAATGAGCGAGCAACCCATGGCGGTCCATTCGCGCAGCGATTCACGACGGTTCACGAGGCACTCTGAGGCCGCCAACACGTGCGCCAGAGGCCAACGGCGCTTGCGGCAATCAGAACCCAAAGAAGATTTAGAAATAGTTCCATTTGTGACTTAGGTTAAAGCGAATTTTACGGGATGGACACAGGTTGCAGCAAAATTAGCTGCTTGCGGCGCGCTCAGAAATATCGGCTGCCACTGCCTGCATCTCCGAATGGATCCGGCCATTTGATGCGAGCAGCTCGCGATCGCCAGGATGATAAGGCTTGCCGGAGAAATCGGTGACCATTCCGCCGGCTTCCTTCACGAGCAGCACACCCGCAGCTGTATCCCAGGATTTCAGGCCAAATTCCCAGAAAGCCTCGAAACGGCCGGAGGCAACCCCGCAAAGATCAAGCGCAGCCGATCCGTCGCGCCGCACGCCGTGCGTTCGAAGCGTAAAACCTGCGTAGTAAGCTATGTTCGTTTGCTGGCTGCGTTGATCGGGCGGAAATCCTGTGACAACCAGGCTCGTGGCCAGCGTATTAATCTGCGAAACATGTATGCGTTTGTGTTCTAAATAAGCGCCTTCACCGCGCACAGCCGAGAACATCTCCCCGCTCACCGGATTGAACACCACACCCACAATCGGCTCGCCATCTTCGAGCAATCCGATCGAAACGCAAAAGCATGGATATCCGTGCGCGAAATTCGTTGTCCCGTCGAGCGGATCCACGTGCCAGCGATATCGCGCGTTTCCCGTCGGACCGCCGCTTCCCTCCTCGGCCACAATCTCATGTTGCGGAAAATGGCGGCGCAATCTTCCGACCACAATTTCCTCCGAGCGCCGGTCAGATTCCGTGACGATATCCACTTCGCCCTTGTAAGTAATTTGCTTCGGGCGATCGAATTCCGTCCGTAACAGCGCACCCGCTTCGCGCGCCGCGTCAATCGCGACTTCGAGGAATTGGTTCATTATCGAGGCATCGCCGAAGTGAAATATTCCTTGCGGTATCTCACCAGGTCTCCCGATTTTACCGTCACTTCCACATGCCGCGTGCTGCCGGGTTTCGGCGGCGGGTTTGGATAGTAACCAAGCAAATATTGCGTGCGCAGCTCGCGATTGATGCGATCGAACATCGCATCGAGCTGCTGAAGATCGTCCAGCATGAAGAACGCGCCGCCCGTGCTATCGGTGATGGTGATGAGCGCATGCTCGCCGGCCGTGTTGCGGCCATTCTCGTTCTTCACTGGCCGGATGATGATCGAATAAAGCAGCGTGCCCGACCGGATTGCCGCCCGCCGCGCGTCGTCAAACTTCGAAACGCTCGTCGTCTCCCCGCCATCAGTAACCAGAACGATCGCGCGCCGCCGTTCCTGCGGGAGCTTTCGCAGCGCGTTCGACCCGAGCACCACCGCGTCATACATGGCAGTTCCCGCACCCGGGCTGATTCTCTCCGCAGCGGCCTGCAACCTCGGAACGTCGTCCAAAAATTCCGACAGCTGTATCACCGAATCCGAAAATTCGAAAACTGAGAGCGTATCCGCCGGCCGAACCACCTGCTTGATGAAGTGCGCCGCTGCTTCGGCCTCGAATTTCAGGTCCTTGAACGTGCTCATGCTCGAATCGACCATAAGCGCAAGGTCCAGCGGCCGATTCGTCTGCGCCTCGAAGCGCTCAATTTTTTGCGGCACGCCCTCTTCTTTTAATTCGAACGCATCCTGGGTGAGATCGGGAACCGGCCGCCCATTCGCATCAATCACGCTCGCGAGAATGCTGACGAGATTCACATTCACGCGAATCGCAGGCTTCTGCTGTTCCTGCGCGATCAATGGACGAGGCAACGAACCACACAATCCCGCACACATCACCGCTCCAGCCAGCGGCAAGGCGCTGAACGTTCGAGCCGATATTTTCATCTAAGAGGTAGATTCATCTGCGCGGGAAATGGCTTCCTGTGCCGGTATTTCCCCAGCGATTTCGCCCTCGGCCCACACCGCACCGCCGGCGAAATATTCCTTCTTCCAGATGGGCACGGTGCGCTTCAAGGTGTCAATCGCGTAACGGCACGCGTCAAACGCGGCAGCACGGTGCGCCGAACTCACTGCAATCCAAACGCTGGTTTCGCCAATCTCGAGCCGTCCCAGGCGATGCACGATGATGATCCGGTGAATCTGAAATTTCTCCCGCATCTGCGAGCCGATCTCGCGCATTTTCGCCAACGCCATCGCTTCGTAGGCTTCATATTCCAGGTAGAGTGTCCGTTTTCCGCGAAAATTGTTGCGCACGAAACCATCGAACACAACCGCCGCGCCATCCTCCGGCGCTTTGATGCTTTCAACCAATTCCTGCGGGCGAATCGGCTCACGAACGAGCTGAAAGATATCTTCAACGGTCGCCACGTGTTCCCCACCACTAACGGGCGGAAGGAACGCCACCTCGTCACCCGCAGAAAGCGATTCGCGCCAACCCGCGTACTCCTGATTCACCGAAGCCGCAATCGAAGGACGAAATTCCGCCAGCTTCGGAAACCGCCTTCCGTAGCGCTCGAAAAGATCTTCCACGCGAGCGCCGTCGGAAAGATCGGCCTCGTCCTGAGCGAGTCCCACAATATCCTTCAGCTGTCCGAAAAACAGGACGCGAACACGCATGGCCCTCATTCTAACGCGACCTCGCGCAGTAGGCGCAAAATTGGTGCACAGAAGCCAGCATAACAATCAATCAAAAGCCTGAATGGGCGCCCGCGGCCGTCTTCGCCATACCGCTCACCTCATCGAGTCGCACAGCGGCCCGTGTTAATGCCGCAGCCAGCGCAATAGCTTCCCGGTGAAAAGTGGCGGGATCGTTTCGATCGAGTGCTTCATTCACGCCGGGCAACACCTCCGCCGCGTAACCGGCATAACTGCCTGGCGCAAAAATCGCGTGCTTGTACCAGGGCCGGCCTGCCAGCCCCTCAGGAACGAGAAGCGACTGCTCCACACTTGCGAGCGCGCGATTGAGTTCGCGTTGGGTGGCTGGGCTGAGCCTTGCCGGTGAAATCGCACGCAGCGCTACGGAAGTGCGACCAGCCGAAGCCGTCAACTCGTCTGCCGCCTCAGATACAGCTTTCCAATCGGGCGCTTCCGTTCCCTGCGGCGCTCGCACTCGAGCATTCACGTCGCTCGTCATGCGTGCAATTTCGCTCGCATAAGCCGAATAGTCGAACGGCAATACATCGGCTTCGTCCAGACGCAGGGCCACCGTACCCAGAATTCGCGCGAGCGTCGCGTGATAGACAAACGTCGGGTCGCCAAATTGTTTCATCCAGTAAAAATCGTCATACAGCGAGTGATAGACGCCGTAGTCGCCGCTGAAACCCATGTCCAGCGAAGGAATGCCCGCAAAATCGAAGAATGGACAAAAATCCGAGCCCGCTCCCAAAGCGCCGACAGGTGTTTCGCCGGGAGTCTCCGCTTTGAGCTCCGGCCGCGCGATACCGTTGGGCGCGCCTTTCTTCTGCGAGGAATGCTCTCGCCACATTTCATAGACGCTGCGTTTGGTCTCGGGATCCGGCACTTCACGCGCCGCGTCGCGCACAACTTCTTTCAACGACGGCGTCGCCGCGGCTCCGAAATTCGGCCCGGTTACGCCCACATCGGTATTCATGTAGGCAACGGCCTTCGCCTGAAGCTCAGCGCGATTCGCTTCTACCCATTCCGTCGAACCGAGTAACCCTGGTTCTTCTCCATCCCACTCGCACATCACGATTGTGCGGCGTGGTTTCCAGCCACTGCGGACCAATTCACCAAGCGCTCGCGCTGTTTCAAGCATCACAGCCGTGCCGCTGCTTGGATCGGCAGCCCCGTATACCCACGCGTCGTGATGATTGCCGAACAGAATCCATTGACCGTCGTCGGTGCCCCGCAATTTTGCGATAACGTCATAGATCGGGCGCTGCTCGAAATCCATCACCAGCTTCATGTGCACTTCCGATTTGCCCGGCCCCACGTGATACGTAAACGGCAAGCCACCCTGCCAATTTCTCGGAACGTGTCGCCCACCGAGGTGCTCGAGAATCGCCCAGGCGTCCTGCGCATTGATAGGCATCGTCGGTATATGCGGCAGGTTGGTCGCGTCGCCGGGCGCGATTCGTTTCGCATTAGGCGTCGCTCCCACTCCCGGCGTCAACGGGTCTCCGGGATAATCTTCCGTGTAAAGAATCGATCCACGCTGAATCCCGCTCATCGGCCGCCACGGCCCATTCGGAAACACGTCGCCTGCCATATATCCGTCGTCGGCTGGATCGGAGAAGATGATCAAGCCGGCCGCTTTGTGTTCTTCCGCCAATTTTGCTTTGATGCCGCGATAATTGTGGCCGTAACGGGCAATGGCGATCTTTCCCTGCACACTCACGCCTAGCGAATCGAGCTCTGCATAATCCTCAGGCGTTCCATAGTTCACGTAAACCACCGGCGCCGTTACTTCACCCGAAGGGGAATAGGTGTTGAACGCCATCACCGCGCGGGTATCCTCCGTGTCCTTGTCTACTTCCAGCGGCTGCTCGGGCGTAGCCAGTGCTTTTTTCGCCGGCGCAACGAGATCGAGCTTCACTTCGCGAGGCTCGGCCATCCACACGCTGTACGAAACGATTTCGGCGTCGAAGCCAAAGCTTCGATACTGATCTCGCAGCCATTCCGCCACCTGATGGCTCGCTTCCGTGCCGGCTCTGTGCGGTTGGCTCGTTAGATGGCGCAGATTGCTCTCCGCGTGTGCGGCGTCGGGTATTCCCTGCAGCTTCGATTCCAGTTCGCGTTCAGCCTTCACTCGCTCAGGAAAGAAACCGCGGATGTCTCCGCTGGCAGCTTTGTCAGAAGCAAACGACAGCATCAGCGGTATCGCCAGAAGAACAGCTGCACCATATTTCTTCGCCAAACGATTCATCGTCACCTCATAAGCAGCCGATGAGTTTATCTTAGATGGACGCGCGAGCCACAAAGCGGTTTCGGCCTTCTCGAATTTTGAATCAGGCAAAGGGTGCATCTTCGCCGGATGCTTCAATCGCTTGACGCGCGGCACCGCGCACCTTAGGGTAGATTCCGTGGTCAAAGCGGGAGAAAACACAGCACATGCAGATTCTTATTTCGGGAAGCTCAGGCCTGGTCGGCACGGCAACCTCCGCAGCGCTGCAGGGGGATGGTCACAGCGTCGTCCGTCTGGTCCGGCCAGGTAAAGGGGCAAAAGCGGGAGACGTCCAATGGGATCCGATGCGAGCAACTGTTGACGTCGCGGGGCTCGAAGGCGTCGATGTCGTGATCCACCTCAGCGGCGCCGGAATTGCCGACGGCCGCTGGACCGAAGCGCGCAAACAGATTCTCCGCAGCAGCCGCATCGACACCACTCGCGTGCTTGTGGACTCGCTTTCACGCCTGAAGCAAAAGCCTCGTGTGCTGATCGTAGCGTCGGCGATCGGCTACTACGGCTCTCGCGGCGATGAAATTCTCACCGAATCGAGCGCCATCGGGACGGATTTTCTCGCTCTGCTATGCCGTGACTGGGAAGCCGAAGCCAGCCGCGCGGCTGCGATGGGCATCCGCACTGTCATGCTGCGCTTCGGAGTCGTACTTTCCGGAAAAGGTGGTGCGCTTCCGAAAGTGCTCACGCCTTTCAAGCTCGGCGTTGGTGGACGCCTCGGCGACGGCCAGCAGTGGATGTCGTGGATTGCCATCGAAGACGTGCTCGGAATCATCCGCCACGCGATTGCCAACGAGCAGGTGAGTGGCCCCGTAAATGTCGTAGCGCCAAACCCAGTGCGAAACGAGGAATTCACGCGACTCCTCGCCGCCATGTTGCATCGTCCGGCAATTTTTCCAGCGCCTGCATTTGTGCTTCGCCTCGCGATGGGCGAAATGGCCGACGCCGTCTTGCTCAGCAGTGATCGCGTAAAACCGGAACGAATGCTTGCAGCCGGATATAAATTTCGTTTCGAGATTTTGGAGCCGGCACTGCGCGCGGCGGTGCTCTCGCGGATGTAATCAGCCCGGAAGGCTAAAGATCGAGACGTTGCAGCAGCGCATTGAGATTCGATTCGTCGACGACCAACGCCGGCCCCGTGGCGGAAAGCTCCTCGCCTTCATCGAATGCCTGAAATAGCCGCATCTTCGCCGCCGCGTATTCTTCCGTTCCCGTCAGAGGGCGCCCCGTTGCTTCGCCCCATTTCTTGATCGCGTCCTGCCCCACAAAAATGCGCACCGGAAACATCTTCTTTCGATCCGCAGACACGTAATAGACGTACTCGTTTCCCTTCGCGCTTCCCTGCTGCGCGGGATGCGCGTCTTGAAATTGATACTGGTAGACGTAGCCGCTTTCCGCTGAATAACTTTTGATCCGCCGAACCGTCTCCGGTTTTGCCATGCCAAGATTATTTGGCGGGTTCTGCGCTGCTGTCAACCTCGTCACCCTCGTTTGGGCCGTAGATCACCCGTATTTATCGATTGCCTATTCGATTCGTAAGTTCGCCGGTCGCGTCCCGAAATGAATTGCAAGCATGCCGATTTGGGACGATTAGCCCTGCGCGCAGAGCTCTTTGATTATCGCGCCGCAATCCGTTTTCGCTTCGCGGTCCTTCCCTATTCTGATGAAGCAATAAGGCTTAGCTCCGCCAATGGCGCGACAAGCCGCGTCAAAAATGCCGACGCGCTCGCAATGCTCCGCGATGGCACATCCCTTGCGTTAAGCCGTCACACAGATGACGCGCTCAATCAAATGCCGGTGGCTGAAAACGACTTTGAGTCGGGCGGCCACTCCATTTGACCGATCGAATCGTCCGCCGAATCTGCTCTTGCTTGCGTTCTTTTGCATCGCTGCCGTGGCGATGCCAGGTTGCGCTGGAATTACCTCGACAGGTCCTTCGGTCGTCACCGTAGTCTTGCAGCCGACACAAATAAGCGTCCCCTTGAGCCAGTCACAGCAATTCCAGGCCACAGTCACAGGCACGTCGAACAAAAGCGTCACATGGTTTGTAGGCGGCGTTGCTGGTGGAAACGCAAGCGTTGGCACAATTTCACCGAGCGGCCTGTACACCGCTCCAAGCGCAATGCCCTCGCCTCCGACCATCACCGTAACCGCATCAAGCAACGCCGACAGCACTGCCGCTGGCTCCGCCCTCGTCACGCTCACAGGCGGAATCGTAGTCGGGATCTCGCCGACGTCCGCCACAGTTTCAACCGGCGCCGGACAAGCATTTACAGCAAGTATCACCGGCGCAGGCGCCTCCAATGCTCTCACCTGGAGCGTAAACGGCATCGTCGGAGGCAATTCGACCCTCGGCACCATCACTTCGAATGGAGCCACCAGCGCGCTCTATGTCGCTCCCGCAGTTACGCCTTCGCCCTCGACCGTGAGTGTCACCGCCACCAGCGTTGCTGACTCATCGAAGTCCGCCTCAGCAAGCGTCACCATCACCTGCGCGGCAACAAACACGATCTCACCATCCGCAGCCACGGTATCTCTCGCGCAGACGCAAACCTTCACCGCTTCATTCTGTCTCGCCGCAGGCGCTTCCATCGCATGGGACGTCAACGGAGTCTCCGGCGGCAGCTCGACGGTCGGAACTATCGTCACAAGCAGCGCAGATACGGCTCTGTATACAGCGCCCACAGATTTGCCCTCGCCGAACACAGTCTTGATTCACGCTACGGTTGGTCTGCTCTCTGCATCCGCGTCCGTCACTCTCGTCAGCAACATCATCGTCACGGTGTCGCCCTCATCGGCAACCGTTCAGACCAGCCAGCGCGCATCCTTCGCAGCAACTCTCACCAACGCGTCTGACACCGCTGTCTCCTGGCTCGTAAACAGCGTTCCCGAACGGAAATCCAACCGTCGGACAAATCTGCCAGTCAGGTTCCAATCCTTGCGTCGCGCCAACCGGACCAAGTTCCAGCAGCGTAGATTATCTGGCGCCCGCCGCACCGCCCACGGTCGATCCTGTCACCGTCACCGCCGTGAGCCACGCAGACCCTTCGAAAATCGGCAGCGCAATCGTGTCCGTCACCGGAATTTCAGCTCCGCTCTCGGTTTCCATCTCTCCGTTCTATGCATTCGTTCCGCATTCCACGAGCACTCTCAGCACTCGCCAATTTTTCGTCGCCGTCACTGGCAGCGGCAACACCGCCGTCACCTGGAGCGTTCAATCCGCAATCGCCGGCCAAGGCTGCGGCGGCGCAGCCTGCGGCTCCGTAGATGCCAACGGCGTCTTCACCGCACCCACGGTAGCCCCTTCGCCCAACGCAATCTCGATCATCGCCACCAGCCAAGCCGACAATACGAAGTCCGCCTCGGCAACAATCGCCATCACATCCGGCCCGACCATCGAAGTGATGCTCCCATCCAGCGCGATGGCTGGCGCGATAGAAGGTTTCCCCGTTTCGCTGCAAGGAGTGAACTTTGTGCCCGGCAGCGCCGGCACAGGCTCCTCAATTCTCCTCAACGGCGCCGCGCGTCCCACCACGTGCTCCACAGCCACAATTTGCGCGATCGCCCTCACTCCCGCCGACCTGCAAACCGCCGCAACCTTCACTCTGCAAATCTCCAATCCCGGCGCCCCCGCTCTTCTCTCCAATCCTGTCCCGTTTGTCGTCGTGCCGTTCGACGCTTCGGAAGACGTCATCGCGCTGAATCCCTCGCAACCAATCGCCTCCAACAAAAGCATCACCGTAGTCGAACCAACCACAGCCGCCATCTCCGTTCCGCTCGACGTGGACTTCGACGGCCCGCTGACGAACGCAACCTGCGAAGTGGAAGGCACGCCGCTCACCGTCACGCGGCCGCTCTCCGGTACGCAAACGGTAAGCCTCTGCATTCATGGCAACGGCCTCGATCCCACCATGACCTACGCATTCACAGGCCCCGGCGCAGGTTCCGGCACATCGCCCGGCGACATCCCCGTCACCGCATCAGCCATCATCGGCCTTTTCCCCAACACCATCGAACTCGATCTGCAGATTTCGAGCACAACTCTTCCCGGCGTCCGCACGCTTTTTATCACTTCGCTGAATAACGACCGCGCCTCAGCCACCGGAATCCTGGAGGTGAAATAATGAAAGCAATCCGAACTCTCGCCGCGCTAGCACTCGTGGCCGCCTTATCTGCGGCGATCCACCCATCCGCCCGCGCCACAACGCTCAAGCGCATGTCCGTCGCTGATTTATCCCGCGCAGCTCACACAATCGTCCGCGTGCGTTGCGTCACCAACTCCACCCGCTGGGACGCCGGCGAAATTTGGACCTTCACCACTTTCGACGTCGAGGAAACCTGGAAAGGCTCCGCCCCCGCGCAAATCACAGTCCGTCTGCTCGGCGGCCAAGCCGGAAATTTCACGTCCACAGTTTCCGGCGTCCCCCGATTCGCGCCGGGCGAAGAATTAATTCTGTTTCTCGAGCGCACTCCAGCCCAGGATTTCTCGATCGTCAGCTGGATGCAAGGCACCTTCCGAATCGGCCACAGCCGCACAACCGGCGAAGAAATCGTCACGCAGGATACCGCCGCCTTCCCCGTCTTCGACCCCGCATCGCACAACTTTGAAACCACCGGCATCCGCAAAATGCCAGTCAGCGCATTCCGCACTCTGGTAATAGCCTCAGCTGAAGTCCATGCCCAAGACGCACAAGGAAGCCGCCAGTGAAGCTGACAACGAAGCGTCCCATCGCGCTCGCCACTCTGTGCCTTTTGATCTCCGCCGCGATCAGCACTCCGAACGCCTTCAGCTACACCACAGATTCCACCGTCCCGCTAGCCGGCGGCTGCCCGCAACCAAACCACTGGAATCTCTCGCTCGCCTCGCCCGCTGAATCGCCGCTGGAGCACCTCCCTCCCGCTCACCAGCACCACGATCCTCACCGTCGCCGCTCAAGGCACGCCCGCCCAACTCAACGAAATCGAGCAATCCATCTCAGCCTCCTTCGCAGCCTGGACCGCCGTCCCCGGCACCACCTTCAACACCACCACCCATCCCGGCCTCATCGCCCCACTCGCTCGCGTCGCCGCCGCAAATTCCTGCTCGAACGATCAGGAAAACAACATCGACGGCCTCAACACAATCTGCTTCAATCAGCCGAGCGTAGCATTCACCACCGGCGTCCTCGCCTTCACCCGCGTCATCACCGCCAACGCCCCCGGCGTCTCGGTAGGCGCAAGCGGACCCGCCTCTTTCGCCGGCCAAATCCTCGATGCCGACATCCTATTCCGCAACGACAACCAAGCCACCTACGCAACTCCCGCCGCTCTCGCCACTCCTCAAGGCCAGGGCGCCTACGATCTCGAATCGCTTCTCGCGCACGAGCTCGGCCACTGGTTCGGCCTCGACCATTCCGCCGTCTGGCGCGCTCTGATGTTTCCCTACGCGCCTCCACCCGGACAATTCCTCGGCGATCGCCCCACCGCGCAAGCGCCCGATGGCCCCCTCTCCGACGACGACCGCGCCGGCATCCGCTTTCTCTATCCCGATCCCGCCGACTCCATAAACATCGGCACAATCAGCGGCCGAATTCTCCCCGCCAATCCTTTCGCGCTCGCGAATATCCCAGCCCCAGCAACCGGATCATTCGTCACGGGAATTTTCGGCGCCCACGTAGTAGCCGTCGACGCCGACACCGGCTCAGTGATCGCCGCCACGCTGGGCGGCTGGAGCTGCAATGCAGCCACCCAGCAGTTGCATTTCGACGGCTCCTACGAAATCGAGCGCCTCCCTATAAATCACAATTACAAAATCTACGCCGAGCCTCTCGAAGGCTTGTAACGCCGGCCAATCTCAGCGATCCGCTCTTAAGCCTGTGCGGGCCGCCAGTCCGCGCCCACTTGCACCACGCCCGCCGCAAATACAAATTTCAACCCCCGCACCCGCCCCGCGTCGCCCTGATTCACCAGCGAAGCAATGCCCCCAAAATAAAAGCGGCTCCCGGGGGGAACGGGAGCCGCTAGGGGTGTTGCGGGGTAAAGCGCGTTCGAATCGAAAACTAATCCACACCTTCCGTCGACAGAATCAGCTGCGTGAACCCGAGCGTATTGATGTCGCGGAACATCGGCGTTCGCGGCGGCAGCAGGCTCGGAGTCAGGAATTCTGTCTGGAAGCTGTATCCGCGAGTGGGCGGACTGTAAACGGTGTTGCAACACTTGAAGCTACCTGCAGCCTGATGGCTATAGAAAAGAGCCACGATCGATCCTTTATACCAGAGTGTCTGACCGCCCCAGTTTTCCAGGTACCGCAGGAAGTTATGAACGCCGCCGTCGGTACCGAAGTCCTGTCCGACGGTGCCGGTTGTGGGTTGCTTAAATGGAATCGTTTTTCCACCCACGATGGCCGTGCGATATGTGGTAGTGCCGGCCGCGCGGCTGCCCAGGGCATACGGGAACGCAAAGGAGTTCACGTCGTTCCAGCTCTTCGAGAGCAGCGTCACCGCGTCTCCCATCACGGCCGCAGCAACGAAGGGAGTGGCAAAGTTCCCGTTCGCGCCCGCGTTGTAGTCGCCTTGGACGTATACGGGATTCTCTGACACCACGCTCAAGCCGCAAGACACGCCGTCGCAGACACCGAGTGAAATGGTACTGCCGTTCACCAATTTCAGTGCGCGACGGAAATAGACCGGCGGATTGAGCCGCAAGTCACCCGAGTTGAGCGCGATCGCGTAGGGCCAGTTGTTTCCCTTCGCGCCGCACTTCGGAGAATTTTGAATCGGATTCGTCGCGCCCACCCCGAAGGCTAGCGTGCCCGCGTTGATCCATATCGGGGTCTTGGCCGCTGAAACGGTCCACAGAGTCGGGTTGTTTAACAATACTGTTGGATCTGACGGAAAGCCTGTGTCGTAGATTCGCGCGACCGGCGGTGGGTTCAAGTCCGTGCCATGAGTGAAGTCCGACTCGAAATCCTCCGCTCCCTGTAGGACGCCGTCGGGACAGGAATTGCTATCGTTCGGGTTGACGATGTCATCGTAACCCCAGGCCCCGCTTTTCTTGGCTCCCACACCGACCGAAGGCGGCGGAGCAGGATCTACGCGGTCTCCACGACGGTCGGAAAAATACACCGTGTAGCCAGTTGTATTATTGGCCAGTCCGCCGCTGCCCGCGAGTGCGCCCGTGAACCAGCGGTCCAGATTGTTCACGTCCAGTTCCACATAATGCATCGCGCCCGCCAGCGGCAGTTGCGTGGCCGCCAGCGCGTCATCGCGGAGGATGGCCTCGCGAGTGTCGTAGAGGACGTTCGGCACATAGTCCGTTCCGTTGATCGAATACGGAGCACCACATCCGCCTACGTTGTTAGCTGTAGAAGGATTGTCACGCACTCGCGCTAGTCGAATGATCGCATTCGGGCTCGGATCCGCACACGCCGACGCTCCGATCTGACCACCTGGAAGCCCCAGCCTGTTCGGAACCTTGTTGCCTGCAATGGCCATCGTTGCTGGGGTTTGTGAGTTCAGGTTGCGACCTGTGAAGCCGAGATTCAGAATCTGCTGTGTCACGTCCACCCAGACTAATCCCGCCTTTGTCTGGTAGTCGATCTTGATACAGCCTGTTTCGATCGGAAACCATTTCTGCACCCAATAGCCGTCCGCCGGCTTATATCCAGCGCCTCCGCCCTGCGCATCGGAGACGGGAAGCGGGAAAACGCTAACGCCCTTGTTGGCCAGCCAAGCAGCGGTCGGCACCTTACCCACGGGTCCCACCCCAGCGCCATTTGGCGAAGTGTTGTCCCATGCGAGCGACGCAAGGTCTACAGGGTCGCCTGCCGCATTGGGCGAGGCGTAGTCCAGGAAGTTCAGGTCACTCGTCGCACAGGTCCCGTCCGCTCCGTAATCAGACAGCATGACCCGCAGGCTGGCCTGGCTGTAGTAGCGTTCTTTGAGTTTGCCGGGATTCGCCGCGAATTCACCCTGTTGTGGGAGGCGAAGCATATCGATCGCTGTTCCGCCGATGGCCGGAGTCGCAATGGTGAGGTCGAGCGTCTTCACGCCGGTGGCGCCATCGCCCACATTGCCGTTGTAGCTGTTCGACACGATTTGGAAGGCCGGCTCCTGGGTTCCCGCGATGTTGCCGAACCAACTCGTCCCGGTAGTGCTTCCCTGACCCTGCGCCAAGGCATTGAAGGGGCCCGAACCCGGGTTCTTGGTAATGCTGACGGCGCCGTTGTAAGCGGTTGTGAGCGGCCAGCCGTTCTCGAGATTCGTACGCACCACTTCGCCGACCGCGGTTACCTTGTCTCTCATCGTCAACGTGGAGCCATCACCTTCGGCCAGCCACAGGTTGCCGTTCGTATGTACTCGGCCGCCGAAATCGAAATTAGGTCCGGCGAAGAAACTCAAATCAGTATCGGAGAAAATTCCGAATTGAAATACAGGGATCGCAACGGTCTGAACCGTTCGCTGCAGCCTTACTTCAGACCCAAACGCTGTGCGCGACGTTACTTGTAACGTGTACGGGGTCAAGAGACCGACCAGGCCTGCATACGTGCCCGACAGAATCGTGTGATTCACGGCGGTCGGATTACCGAGGTTACTTGCAGCCGTATCCGGCGTGAAATTGATCATGAAGCCATTCGTCCCATCCGGATTCAGGAACTGCATGCCGGGAAGGTTCGTGGTCGTGGTCTGTGTGTTGTTCACAATAGTGGTGATGTCGGCCGCGCTCAGCGCATAGTTGTTGGCGAAGGCGTCCTGCAACGATGTCGTGAGAGACTCCATGCCGGCTTCAGCGCCGTAGAACGCCTGTTGTCTATCGGCGTTATTTCCGCCGAGTTTCTGGTCAGTCAGCACCAGAAACGACATCCCGACGATCATGGACGAAATTAGCAGCAGCACCAGAAGCGCGGTTACTAGTGCCATGCCTTGTTCGCGTCGATTCCTCACGGAGTTTCTCCTTTGCTGCGACTACTGAAATGAGTTAAAGAAGGCCAGGCTGCGGACGCTGACCTGAGTCTGCAAATTATTCCGGAAATACTGCTTGTTTTGGCTGTAGGCGTTGTCCGCTCGGGCCGCCAGCGAGAGATTCACTTTCCGAATCGCGTTTGGCGAATAAAGGGGCTCAACGGGGTTTGCATTCGGAGGACCATTGTTAATATCGTACGAAATCGCAAGATCCTCAATTACTTCGGCAACGGGCGTGGCTGGACGGAAATTTACCTGCCTCATTAACAATGGCCGTTGCTGATTCGTCGTATCCAAGTAGTACGTAATCATCCAAACGCGCGAAGCCGTTGTGGGGGGAAATGTTCCGTCGGCGTTCCTTATGTTGATGATCGTTCCGCTTGGTTGCCCGGATCCGTTCAGCGCGAAAGCGTCTCCCGCTCCGCCGCCTGCGAAAGTGAGCGTTTGACCCGCGACTGCCGTTACCGTTTGAAGCGTGGCGCCATTGGCATTCTGGAACATGATCAGATCGCCGGGCGTGATCGCTGTGTTGCCGGCGGGCAACGTTATGCAGGTTGCGTCAAAAGTTGCGGTGAGGCCCGTGGGATCGAGGCTGCCCGCCGGACAACCTGGGTTCCCACCGCTTGCTGCCAGGAATATCGGAAGCGAATTAAGCGTAGTGTTGTGAACCGTATCGACGATTGTGTTGTCGGCATAGATCACTGTAATGAAATCGGTATTCGTGCCCAGCAACACGCCTCCCGGCACATTCGGGTTGGGCGTAACGGCCTGAGGACCTTGCTGGAACCCATCCGTAATCGCGGGAAGCGTCAAAAAGCTCGGTGGAAAAGTCGCCGGTCCCCCAATCGGGCCGGGGCGGTTCACTGCGGAAGCGAGCGCGGGAGCCGGATTCAAGACCGTCGCAGCATTCGGGATTGGAATGCCGCCTTGCGGCAGCCCTTCTCCTGCTTCTATGATGTCCTTCGTCATGTAGTTCATCGCGGCTCGCAGGTTCTCCTGCGAGTCTGCCATCAGCGTCACCGCCTCATTCGCGTGAGTCGCATCGGACAGCGCACGCAGAGTTGTTCCCACGATGACGACCATTAGGGCCGTGGCCACCAGCAGTTCCATCAGGCTGAATCCGGCTTGGCGTTTCATTCTCTGTCTCCCTCGCAGTTCTCTATGAGAACGCCGAAATGTTCGTGGTCAGGGTATAGTTTCGATTGAACCCGCCTGCCGTGTAGTTGATGGTTACCGCAATCTGCCGCACTTCCGTGGTGCCCGGTATCGCTGTGATAGTGATCGTGCGGGTGAAATTCGAAAGGCCGATGAACACGTCATCTCCCGTACCGAGCTTCCCGTCCGGTCCGGGTGTCACGATGCTATCCAGGAGAGCGCAATTATCATCAGCCGTTCCCACGATTCCATCTGGGCCGGGATCGCAAAGCTGTGTGGGAGTCGCTGTGAAAATACCGGCAGGACAGATGGCCGATCCGATGTTGCACAGCGAATTCCACGTCTTTTGACCGGTGTTGCGCGCCGTGAAGATCGATTCAACTGCTTCCGCCGCTTTCTGCTGGGCAATGTACTCGTCCTGTGACACGTTCATGTGCGCCACACTGCTCGCTAGCATCGCGGCGAGACCCAATACGCCGATCGCCAGGACCACGATTGCAACCATCGTTTCAATCAGCGTAAATCCCGCGCTGGAATTCCGACGCATCTTCGCCTCCCCGCTTGTTTCCAGGCTCTTTAGTAGTCGAACCATGTCGTCGTCCCTGAAATGTGATAGGACCTAATTCGACCGGTGGTTCCAAGAATGGTCACGGCTCGAGCTGTAGTCGCCTGCCCCGGAATACCCATGAAGACTGTCCCATTGAGAGGAATTCCCGTGCCGGCCGCCGCAAACGTGCCGTCGCTTTGATAAACCATTCCAGCTGCCGGCCCGTTATTCACTCCGCCGAAGTAAATCGGCCCCGCATTTCCAAAACCATCAGGTGTGTCGGGCTCTCGAGGAAAGGTTGTGTAGGTCACGCTACCCGGAATCGGGATCGTCTCTATCACTGTGTCCGGGCCAACTCCTCCTCCCAGCCGCGTCAATCTCACGTAGGACCCAGGAGGAGTTGCAGGAGGATTTACCAGGAACTCCACTTTCACGGATCGCCGGTCGGAAATCGCCGATTCTCGCGCTCGTCGCAAGGTACCCTGCACCAGGTCTTTCGCTGTATTGGCGCGAATTTGTATTAGCGCCGGCTGCGCTTGGATGATTGCGATTCCTGCGATTACGAGACTGATCGCAATCACCACGCACATCTCGATCATCGAAAAGCCGCGGGCCTGGTCCCCACCTCGGCGCGCATTCAATTTTGTGTTTTGCTCGCTCACGCTCACACCCTCGGCTCGCCCGTGCATGAAACTCCCGGTGGGCGAGGCCTTCAGTCGGCGGTAGAAGTGCATTCGGAAGGCCAGCCGCAGAAGCGCGCAACTGCTTAAAATGCTGTCATTTGCGGACATGAGCAGTAAGTGTCAGAAGCCAGATTGGTTTTGGTGGGGAGAAAACGTTACCGATTTGAACACCACGTACAGATTTTGAAATGTTGCCAGACGGCTACTGGCTGCAGGCCGATCGGATGGCTTCCAGCAGAATCTCGCTGCATTGAACAACAGAATCCAGCTCCACGTACTCCTCTTTTCCGTGCAGTCCTCGTCCGGTGGGGCCGAAAACGATTCCAGGAATGCCGGCTTCGGCAAGAAGTGCGGTGTCCGTCCACGCCGCCATTCCGACGAACTGCTCTGCAACGGTTGGTCCGAGGATCTTCCGAATCGCGTTGCTGACGAGTTGCACGATCGGTGCGTCGTGAGAAATTTCGTACGCCGGACGCGAGCCCAGCCCGCGCACCGTGGCGCGAAAATCCGGATCGCGAGCCGCAAGTCCGGCGACAAGAGTGCGCAATTCCACTTCGAACTCGCCCACGGATTCTTCGGGCAACATGCGGCGCTCCAGCTGCAAACGGCACTCCGCAGGATAGCTCGAAAATTCCTGGCCGCCGCGAATCACAGAAGCGTGCAGCGAACCGTGGCCGAGGAGCGGATGCGGCGTGAGCGACGCGAGTTTGCGATCGAGCGCATCCAGAATATTCAGCACGCGGCCCATCATGCGGATCGCGTCGCGCCCCTCCGACGGCAGGCTGCCGTGCGCCGCGCGGCCATGCGTCACAATTTCAAACCAGGCATAACCCTTGTGCGCGATCGTGAGGCGCAAATCGGTTGGCTCGATCACGATGGCAGCGTCCGCCGTGTATCGTTTCAGCAGCGCTTCGGTGCCGATGCTGTCGCACTCCTCATCGACCACGGCTGCGATCAGCAACGGCTTCTGAATCACTCCTGCGTCGCGTGCCGCAATCGCCGCGGCGCAGATCGCAGCCACGCCGCTTTTGATATCGAGCGCGCCGCGGCCGTAGAGACGGCCTTCGCGTTCGCGTGGCGTGAACGGGTCAGGCATGTCGCCTGCGCCGACCGTATCGATGTGAGCAAGAATCGCGAGCGCCGCCGATTTTTTTTCGCTGCTTTGTTTCGATGCGTTCGGGGACGAAAGCAGCGCTACGACGTTGGGCCTGGCAGGCGCCGCTTCTTCGAGCTCTGCCGGAATTCCGCGTTCGCGAAGAAATTTGCAGAGAAATTCTGATGCGGCCGCCTCGCCGCGCGCGCCCGGGACGAGCGTCGGATTTACGGAATCGATTGCGACGAGATCCCGCAGAAGATTGACTGCGAGATCTCGGTCAACAGGCATCTAACAATGGCAGCCCGCGAGCTACTCGCGGCTGCGAAGCTTTGACAGCAAGCGCAGGATTTCAAAATACAGCCAGATGAGCGTGACCATCAGGCCGAACGCGCCGTACCACTCCATGTATTTCGGCGCGCCGACGCGGACGCCCGTTTCGATGAAATCGAAATCGAGCACGAGATTGAGCGCCGCGATAATCACGACAAAAACGCTGAAGCCGATTCCGATCGCGCCCGAACCGTTGATGGCCGTGAAATGGATGCCGAAGAATCCGAGAACAATTTCGACAATGTAGAAAAGCGCGATGCCGCCGGTCGCGGCAATGATTCCGAGTCGGAACTTTTCGGTGACGGCAATCAGTCCCGAGCGGTACGCGAGCAGCAAAACCACGAGCGTGCCAAACGTCAGGCTGACAGCCTGAATCGCAATTCCCGGAAAACGAACTTCGAGAAGCGCCGAAATGCTGCCGAGCACGAGACCTTCGAGCAGCGCGTAAATCGGCGCTGTGATTCCGGCCCACTGCTTTTTGAAAATCGTGACCATCGCGACGATGAGCCCACCGATGCCGCCAATAAGCGCAAGCGGCATCACGGTTTGCTGCGAGTGCGAATGCAGGAAAAGATTCCAGGTCCAAGCCGCCGTCGCGATGACGCAGATCAACAGGACGCCTGTCTTGTTGACGGTGCCTTGCAGCGTCATCGTGTCGCCGAGGACGGCGCGCTCGCCTTGAAATGCGCGCTCGTTGAGGGCCGGATTCGAAGTTCTCATCAGATCTGCCACGGATTGTCTCCTTCGCGCGGAATTGGCCTGCTGCGCGAAAATGCCGTTTTTGTGTCCATTAGAAAATCGCTAAGCCGCTTCTTTGCAAGCACTTGACCATTTTTCTGAAAGTTCGATTGTTCCTATTAGAAATTCGGCGCCGCTCTAATCGAAACAATTGGCCTGCTCCACTTTGCGACGGTTTCAGTAAAGAGAGAGCGTATCAGAATGCGCGGGAAATGGAAAACGTGGCGCGGTGGGAACGGACCGAGGATTGCGGCGGAAATTGGGAGGGGCGGGCGTCGCGGGCGGGTCTCTTAGACCCGCCCCTACTGGAGCGTGCGCTGCTTTAGGGATTGAGCTCCGCTGAGAATGTTTCTGTGCCTGCTGGGGCGAATTCGAAGCGGAGTAGCCACTCGCTTGGGACTTTTTCGCCGTTGGAGTTGGGCGGAGCGAAGGTCCAATTTTTGGCGGCGTGGATCGCGGCGTCGGAGAAATATTTACTTGGGCCGGGAGCTTCGAACGCGGCGTTGGTGACTTTGCCTGAAGCGTCGACGTTCACTTTTACGCTGACGCGTACTTTGCCTCGAATTGTTTCGAGGGCTTTTTGCGAGACGTCGGGCATTGCTTTGTGTGCGACTTGGCCACGCGCCGGTGTTGAAACGGGCGAGGTGACGGCCGGGCGCGGACTTGGCGACGCGACGGCGGGAGCGGTGACGGCCGGGTGCGGACTTGGCGACGCGACGGCGGGAGCGGTGACGGCCGGGTGCGGACTTGGCGAAGCGGCTGCGGGAGCGGCTGGCTTTTTGGCTGCGAACGGCTCGGGTTCACGAGCGTTCACGCGGGGTGCACTCACATGGGCGGCTGTCTTGGGTGCTGGCTCGGGCTTCGGGGATGGTGGAGGCGTGGGCTGAGCTGCAGGCCGAATCGGCGGCTGGGACACCGGCTGACTAACCGGTTGAGTTATGGGCTGCGATGCTACTTCAATTTTAGGGGCGTCGGTTTTTACAGTGTCGGGTGCGGCGGCACTGGCGGATATCGGTTCTGATTCGGTGGCCTTGGCGGAGTGGCGAAAATATCGGGGGATGGCGATGACGGCCGCGAGAGCCAGAACGAACGCCGCTGCTTGCACAATGAAACGCGAATTTGATTTCTGCGGAAGAGGATTCATCGCGGGCGCGCGTTCGGGTTGGGACGATGCAGCTCGATAAGAAGTGGTCTTCAAGGTTGGCGCTGTGTTTATTGCTGCAATGCGAGCCGATTCGGCCTGCTGAACTGGTTGAGGTTCGAGATTTTCTGAGATTTCCCGCAGCGTGCAGCGCATGGCGGGATCGCGGCGCAGACAGTTGCGAACGATTTCCAGGAAAGGCGCGGGCAGGGTGCGCGGGGCGGGCGGATCGGCATGACCCGTCCATTCCCAAATGGGCAGACGCTGCGTGAGCACCTCGACGATCGTCATACCGAGTGACCAGATGTCACCGGCAGGAGAAGGACCCGTGGGCGCGAACTCGGGAGGATCATAAGGCGTCGGCTTTTCGCCCGAAGAGCCGCGTTCATGCGGAGCGCAGACCCCGTCAATCGAGAGCTTCAGTTGATCATTGACCGCTTGAATATTGGAGGGCTTCATTCGCCCGTGCACGAAACCGTGTGAGTGCAGGTACTGCAGCGTGTCGACGATCAGTGGCAGCATTTCGCGAACCTCTTCGGGCGAGAGGGCGCGATCGGGTAGGATCAGCGACAAATCTTCCTCAGCGTAATCGGTTACGAGGTAGACGACGTGCGCGCTGCCGATTTGCGCTTGCCCGATTTCGAGGATGCGGGCGAGGTGAGGATGGGAAAGTTTTGCGGCGCGGCGCAAGCGGGTAAGCTGAGAATCGGTTTCGGCCGGGTCGGAGCCGATCAATTTGATCGCGGCGCGCTCGCGGGTATTGGGCAGCTCGGTAAGGAAGACGGCGCTGTGATCTGAGCCGCCGAGGTAGAGGACGAGACGGTATCGTCCGTCGACAATCTGGCCTTCCTGTTGTTTCCAGGCGTTGGTCATTTGGCACCTGCAGCTTTCGAGCGGAGCGCAGAGGCGCTACACCCGATTTGAGGGAAGCTATTAGGGCTTTGGGTAAAGGGTATTCTGAGGCGGTTGGAGTGGAAAGGCAAAGAAAAGATTCGCGGGTTTGGGCGTGACGTGCACGGCCTCAGGTCAATCTGGCCGAGGGTCGGCCAGAATGGGATCTGAGCTATGCGCGATGCTGGAGCTTTTGCGATGTCGCGTGAGCGGTTGAGATTGGAATGGATTGCTGCGTAGTAAAAGCGCACAGGACCTTCCTACGTCAGGACAGGCAAGAGTGCCTGTGCCACTGGAAGGCTAATTCACGCCTGGAGTTCCCTTCCAGTCGATGATGTCGTTCAATTTCCATGGGCTGCCGATCAGGTTCATTTGCAGCTTGCCTTGATTATCGATCACCAGCTCGGCGGCGGGGTAGAGAACGCCCGTGCTCTTGGACTTGTCTTCATCGTTCAAATCGATTTCACCGGCGGTGAGATTGTAGGATTCCGAACGGGTGTCCCAGTAAACTTCGCCGAAGCGGAGAAGACGGTTGGTGATGAAGCGAATCTTGCGGCCGTTGGGCGTGGGAATCATGCGGATGTAGCTGACGTCGTAGCCGATCGTGCCAGTGATTGCGATGTGGCCGACGGCGCGCATTTTGGAGAGCGCGTTGTACAGACCTTGATCTTTGCCTTTCTGAAACGCGTCATTGAGGATTTGCTGGTCGGAAAGCGGGGAGTACTCGTAAATGCTGAAGGTGATGGTGACGAGTTGGCCGGATTGAAAATCGGTTCCCGAGGCGGTGGCTTCGATGGTTTCAGCTTTGGGGCGGCCCTGGGCGGAAGCGGCTGTGTTGGTGAAGGACAGCAAACAAGCCAATAGAACAGTACCCATCAAATGGTTCGAGTGGGTTGCGGGGCAAGACATGATTTTCCCTCCGGCAGGTGAGCTGTTATAGGGATTCTGATTCGTTTGGATTAGTACAACCGATCGCAGAATATGTCTACTACTGAATGCGAAAGAACGTGATGGCGTTTGAGCCAAGGATTTGTGATTGGTGCCGTGTAGTGGCTTGGGGCACAGGCAGGATTGCCTGTGCTACTGCAAGGCCAGGCCGGAGAAATCGGCAAATGGAAATATGATTGTTCACAGGTGGTAGCGCTAACGGGAATCGAACCCGTATTTCAGCCTTGAAAGGGCCGCGTGCTAACCGTTGCACCATAGCGCCACAGTGGGAATTTCAGGGAAATGAGACATTCAATTATCGGGGAAAGGGGCGGAATTGACAAGGAGCGGAAGCGAGCGTGCGGTACGCTAGGCGCAGTCGTCCATGGGATTGACGAATTTTCCCTGGCCGCAATCCCAGAGGCGGTACTCTGCCGGAGCGGTGGAGACCAAAGTGAACAGGCGCTTTTTGGCGGCGACGATATCTTCGGCGGCTTCAATCCATACGAAGATATTGGCGCCGGAGGCTTTCTTGAAAATGTCGTAGGCTGGAGTCATATGCACCTTCGATCCTGCACGAACTTAATTCTTACGGGGAGAACCCGATCCGCGGCTTCGAAGAGCTATTTCGAGCGGCGGATTTAACGCACAGCGCCGAGCAAGTACAGGACGAGAACAATGACGATCACAGTTCCGACGATGCCGAGCCCACCACCTGCGCCCCAGCGAGAGTATCCGTAATAGCCGCCGCCACCGGCGAACAGCAGGGCAAGAATTATGATTAGAAGAAGCATGTCGCCTCCTTTTGATTTCTGGTGCGAAAAAATCAGCCAAGGTGAAAAGCCTCAGGTCATCCCGATCCAAAATCGATCGGGAGGGACCTGAGCTAGTGGCTTTGCTTGATGCCCACCGAACTGTGCGACAGCTAATGGCTACTGCTGATGCGCAAGGCTGCGCGCAATTTCAGTCGCGAACCGGCTACGACTTTGCGGAGCGTGTTTTGGTGCTGCTCGAGACAGTTGCTTCGCCGGTGGAGGAAATATCTTCGGCACCGGTGCCTTCCATCAGATTTTTGGCTCGTTTGATTTCGTCGGACGTGTTGCAGTGAACGGAGAGCAGCACGCCGCCCTTGTTCAAACGGCTCTCGTAACGCTTCGCTTCGTATTCGGGGATGCCCAGTCCGATCAACGCGCCGGCGACTCCGCCTACCGCTGCGCCGACGCCAACTCCGGCGAGAGTGGCCATGATCGGTCCTGCTGCGATGAGCGGGCCAACTCCGGGAATTGCGAGAGCACCGATACCGGCGAGAAGGCCGATTGCGCCGCCTACCACTGCGCCTGAGCCCCCGCCAGCGGCCGCACCTTCCGGTGCTTTCGTAGATTTTTCTGTGGCTATGGGGCGGGAGCCCAGATTATCGGGCAGCAGGGCGGAAATGTCGGAAGATGGGAACCCGCTCTTAACGAACACATCCGTGGCGCTATTTGCGGCCTCGAGGCTCGGGTAGATTCCGAAGACTGCGGTTTTTTTGTTTCTGTCCATTGAGCTCGTCCTTTCGCTGCGAAGAGCCTTTGCAGATTTAGCTTTGTAACTCGATCACGAGAACGTGAGAGCGTGCGCTCGAATCAATAGACCCTATTTTCGGCGATGCGGCCATACGCAGAAGCGGGTAGTAAAAGGGGGAGTAAGCAGTATTTGGCGCCGGCGAGACGGATAGTCTTTGCGTGTCAGTAAGTTGAGAGAGCCGGATTGTGCTGATCTTCGGCGTCGTGCGGAAACTCCTTCGGCAAAATACGCGAATTCACGTATTCGCCGGGCGGATGAGCGCGTGGCATAGAAGTAATACGTTTACTCAAACGGGAGGACTTATGGGTACGGGAGCACGGCAGGCGCCGGGAGCGTTTACGGTGGTGGTGAAGAAGTCGATTTTGGGAGCCAAGGTGATTAACACCGCGCAGGAGGATTTGGGCAAGATCGAGGATTTGGTGATTGACGCGCGGAACAGCCGGGTGGCATATGCGATTTTGTCGTTCGGCGGTGTGCTTGGATTGGGCGACAAGCATTTCGCGATTCCGTGGGAAGCGCTTACTTTTGATCTGTCGCAAAAGGTGGCGGTGCTGGACATGGATAAGGACCGGCTGAAAAACGCGCCGGGATTTGATAAAGATGATTGGCCGGATTTGGCGAATCAGACGTGGGGCGCCGAGGTGTACGACTATTACGGGTTTCGGCCGTATTGGCAGACGTGAGAAGTTAGTCGAGCCCGTAGGGCCGGGGCCTCAGGTCAATTCTGGCCGAGGGTCGGCCAGAATGGGACCTGAGCTACGGGATCTTCGGTCGGGCGTGCTCAGTACCGCTGTACGTCGATGGGGCGCGCGACAAACCGTGAGACTTCCGCTGCGAAGTAGCGCCGCCGCCATTACTTTTCTCAATCCATTCACAAGCTAACGCCAGGAATTGCGTTCGCGCAGAGCGGTGATGTGTGCGACGTGGTGACGGCCGTGCCAGGAATAGAGGGCGAGGGTCTGGTCGAGGGACATTTTTCTGTTGTGTTCGGGGTGAAGATATTCGCGCTGCCAATCGGTGGGGGCGAGCGAGCGCAGGAGGACGACCCAGCGCTTGTGCAATGCGTCGAGAAGATCGAGGGATGGGGCGATAGGAGATTTCGCGTCGGCAAGTTCGGCCCAGCGGGCTTCGAGGTACGGCTTGATCGTTGGTATGTCTTCGGTGAGCGCGAGTTTGAAACGCATGAAGGCGTTCATATGGCTGTCGGGGACGTGGTGGACCAATTGGCGGACGGTCCAGCCGCCGGGGCGGTAGGGCGTGTCGAGTTGCTGGTCGTTGAGGCCGGCGACTGCGGCGCGCATTTTTGCCGGGGCTTCTTCGATGTGAGTGATGTAGGCGCGGCGTTGGTCGTCGGTGAGGCTTGCGGGGCGCTCGAATTTTCCGATTGGGTAACGCAGGTCTGTTTCGGTGACGAAGGCCATTTGCCCTCCTGAGGTGCTGCAAGCGTATAGACGGTTTTTGGGCGATCCGGTTTCTTTGGATGCAAGAGGGTGAGGCAAGATTCCGCAAAAACCGTGAGGCTTTTTGCGGCGTTAGGTCTGGCGATCGGTGTATTCCTCGTGCCAGGCCATTTGGATGCCTTCGAGTTTGCCCTCGTTGGAGAGCTTGGGGTCGCCGGTGAAATTCGGGAGTTCGCAGACCCATTTGTGGAGATCGGTGAAGCGGACGGTGAGCGGGTCGATGTTCGGGTATTTTTCGGCGAGTTGGATGCCGATTTCTTCTACGTCGTCCCAATCGAATGTGGGGGGCATGCGTCTACGAGCCTCCTTGATGACCGCTTCGCCAAATCACAAATCCTGAGAGAGATCCTTCGACTGCGCCGCGCGCCCTCGCTCCGCGAGGGAAGCAAAGACGCGAGCGGCTCCGCTCAGGATGACGGATGCTCTCTTACTTTAACGCTCTTTAGTGTTCGGCTTCCTTGGCGTAATTTTTATTCCATTCGGGAATTTCTACGACGATGTCTTTTGTGCCGTCGGGGACGCACTGGCAGCCGAGGCGCGATTTCGGAGTGACGCCCGGCGCTTCGTCGAGCTGATCGAGTTCGGCGTCCGTGGCTTCGTTGCAGGATTCGAGGCCTTCGTGAACGATCACGTGGCACGTGGAGCAGGCGCAGACGCCGCCGCAGGCGTGGTCGAGACCTTTGTGGAAGCCCTGCGAGATATCGAGGATGCTGCCGGGGAGACCGTCGTGACCGTAGGGAACTTTGTCCGGGTCGACTTCGATCGGCTGGCCGTCCTTGATGAAGGTGATTTTGTACTTCTTCGTCGCGGGCGTGAATTTTGTTTCTTCGATGTAGGGGTTCTTGCCGCCCATTTTTGCTCCTTCGTTTGAAACCAGAAAGCTGGCCGGCCTCCCCGGTGAAAATCACCGGGACGCAGAAACCACGGAAGGCCGCCGCTACAAAACCGAATTCAAAACCCTGCCACCCTGAAGGGCGGCGCTACAAAAATCTAAGGCGAGAGCTAAAATCAAATTCGAAACCCAAATTCAAAAGAGCCGGCCGGAGGCCAGCGGTACAAAGTCAAATTCAAAATCGCCGGCGAGACGCCGGCGGTACGGGACAACGTTATACGTCGTCCAGGCGCTTGCCTTCCAGGGCCGTTTGCAATGCGCTATTCATCAGGATCTCTGCCAGGTTCGTGGTTGCCTGGTTTAGTTCGTCGATGCGCTGGCGTATCAGTTTGTAATCTGTGCTTGCCATTGCGCTGCGAAGAGCGTTGACGGAATTGTCGATTGAACGGCGCTCGGCGGAGCTGATTTCGGATGAGCGCGGATCGCGGAAGGCTTTTTCCGTGGCTGTGAGAATCGCTTCCGCTTCGGTGCGCGCTTCGATCAGCTGGCGTTCGGCGAAATCCTGCTCGGCGAATTCGATGGATTCTTCGAGCATGTGCTCGACTTCGGCGTCGGAGAGGCCGTAGCTCGGCTGCACTTCGATGGAATGCTCGCCGCCCGAGCGCAGATCCTTTGCGGCGACTTGCAGGATGCCGTTCGCGTCGATCAGGAATTTTACTTCGATGCGCGCGAGGCCTGCGGGGCCGGGCGGAACTTTGAGCTGGAAACGGGCGAGGGAACGGCAATCTTTGGCGAGTTCGCGTTCGCCTTGCAGGACGTGGACGTCGATGCCGGTTTGATTCTCGACGCCGGTGGTGAACATTTCCTGGGCGCTGGCGGGAATCGTGGAGTTGCGCGGGATAATTTTCGCGACTACGCCGCCCATCGTTTCGATTCCGAGGGAGAGCGGGGTGACGTCGAGGAGCAGCATCGTTTTTACGCCACTTTCGAGAATATCGGCTTGCACAGCGGCGCCGAGCGCGACGACTTCGTCGGGATTTAGCTCACAGTGCGGGGGGCGCTCGAAGTAATCGCCTACGGTTTTGCGGACGAGCGGGATGCGCGTCGAGCCGCCTACGAGAACGACTTCGTCCATTTCTTTCGGGGTGAGCTTCGCATCGGCGAGGGCTAACCTCACGGGAGCCATGGTGCGCGCGACGATGGGGCGAATCAGATTATCGAATTCGGCACGAGTGAATTCGCGGCTGTACGTTTGTGTTGGCGAAATTCGGCACTTCACGGTCGCAATCTCGCGCGAAGAGAGCTCGTGCTTTGCGCGAATGAGCGCGCGGCGCAGTTCCTGGACGGCTTCGCCGTGGCGGTCGAGTTCCATGCTGAACCGTGACTGAATTTCGCGCCGCGCGACGTCCATCAGCGCGTTGTCGATGTCGTCGCCACCGAGATGCGTGTCGCCGTTCGTTGAAAGCACCTGGTAGATATCGCCTTCGCTCGTGCTGATGAGTTTCAGGATCGAAATGTCGAATGTGCCGCCGCCGAAATCGTAGACGGCAACGTGGCCGCGCTTCTTTTTGTGCAGACCGTAGGCGAGCGCTGCGGCGGTCGGTTCGTTGACGAGACGGAGCACTTCGAGGCCGGCGAGGCGGCCGGCGTCTTTGGTGGCCTGGCGTTGCGCATCATTGAAATAGGCCGGGACGGTGATGACTGCGCGGTCGACTGTATCGTTGAAATATTTTTCGGCCCAGGATTTGAGTTCGCGAAGAATGTAGGCAGAAATTTCTGGCGGTGTAAAAAGTTTGTCACCCAGGCGAACTCGGATTACGTTGCTGCTTTTCTCGTCGATGCGGAATGGGAAGCGCGTGAGTTCGTCCTGAATATCCGCGACGCCACGGCCCATCAGGCGCTTTACGGAATAGATTGTACGGTCGGGATTTGTCAGAAGGCGTTCGCGGGCGGGATTGCCGACGAGAATCCTTCCATCCATATCGACGCTTACCACCGAGGGGCACAGGGTTGAACCGTGAGGGCCGGGGATACACTCCGGCGCGCCCGTTTGCGGATCCATGTAAGCAACCAGGCTGTAGGTTGTGCCGAGATCGATTCCTACCGTGCGTCCCATGCTTTAAGCCTCTGCCAATTCTTTTTGCACGCTTGCTACCAGATTCCGGATGTAGCTGCGGCGATTTAAGATTTCGTTCATTCGAGCGAGAAGGGCGTTTCGGGTTGCGTCGTTCGCTTGGGCGTCGAGCGTTGCATCCCATTCGCGGGCGACGGCCGCTAGTTCTTCGTCCATCTCGCCGAGCTTTTCGTTAAAATTATTTTGCGCTTCAACAAGGCGTTCGCGGAGGCTGGCAACGTCACCGCCTTCGGCGCGCGCTTCGCGGAGTTCGTCGAGCGATTCGTTGAACTCGAAGACTTCTTCGAGCAATTCAGGCGGCGCCTCCTGCTTGGTGGCGCCTTCTTTTCGGAGGCCGAGACGCAGAAGCAGGTATTCGATGCGAGCGAGCGGATCGCGCAGGGTGCGATATGCGTCGTTGAGCTGCGAAGAGCGTTCGAGCGAGAGATTGCGCTCGTGTTCGGTGGCGCGCGTGAAATTATCGGGATGGAGCTTCCAGCTCAGCTTGTGAAATTCGCCTTCGAGCGCGATCGGGTCAATCGTGAGTTTTTGCGGCAGTGCGAAAAACGCGAAAAAGTCCGTGCCTTCCGGCATCGGCTGAATTTTGCCGCATGCGGAGCAAAAATGGCCGGCGGAGAGGGCCGCCTTGCAATTCCAGCAAGAAGCGCCGGGGATTATTTGCGATTGGGTTTTTGTCACACTCATGGCAAATCACTCGCTGCTGGGTACCCATCCTCGAATGGACCCGGATGGACTGGGATTCGCGAAAGCGCCAGGCCCTCCGAAGCGCCGCAAGGGAAAATTCTAGGCGGTGAAGGAACTTCCGCAGCCGCAACTACGCGTCGCCTGAGGATTCTGGAAGACAAAACCCTGCTTCATCAGATCCTCGAGGTAATCGAGCGTGGTGTTGTGGAGGTAGAGGTAGCTTTTGGGATCGACAAAAATACGCGCGCCATTTTCTTCGAACACCTTGTCGCGATTGCGCGCTTCCGTATCGAGCCTCATCGCGTACGTAAGCCCCGAACAACCCCCGCCCTGCACACCCACGCGCAGCCCGCCGGATTCGGCGGGGACGCCATCTTTTTGCAGCAGCTCGCGGATTTTCGCAGCCGCCTTTTCAGTAACGTGAATCATATTTATTCTCGTGACGCCGCGAGGCAAGCCGATGTCGCGCTGCGATCCATGCCAGCGGACCAAGCTCTTCGGGCGTCGATTCGATTAATGCGCGCTGGTGGCGGACTCAGCCGGCTTTGCCTCGGCCTCGCCCTGCTTCTTCTTCCAGTCACCGAGCGCAGCCTTAATCGCGTCCTCGGCGAGGACCGAGCAGTGAATCTTCACCGGCGGCAGCGAAAGTTCGCGGACGATGTCCGTGTTCTTGATCGCCAGCGCTTCTTCGACTGTTTTGCCCTTCACCCATTCGGTGGCGAGCGACGAACTGGCGATGGCCGAGCCGCAGCCGAACGTCTTGAACTTCGCTTCCTCGATGACGCGCGTCTCCGGGTTAACCTTCATCTGAAGCTTCATGACGTCGCCGCATTCGGGCGCGCCGACGAGGCCGGTGCCAACGTTCGGGTCTTTCTTATCGAGAGAGCCGACGTTGCGCGGATTGTTGTAGTGCTCGACTACTTTGTCTGAATAAGCCATGTGATCTTTGCTCCTTTGAAGAACTAAAAACTCACCTCAGCAGCTAAAGCCGAATTTCCTGACCCTGCCCCGGCACGGCTGCCCTTCGCATCCCAGGGTAAAAAGCCGTGCCCTGACGAACCTCTAGTGCGAATCCGATGCTGCCAGCCATTTCATCTTGCTGATATCGACGCCCTCTTTCGCCATTTCGTAGAGCGGCGAAAGTTCGCGCAGGCGGGAGACGGTTTCGACGACGCGGTCTGCCACGTAGTCTACTTCTTCCTGCGAGTTGAAGCGGCCAAGACCAAAGCGAATCGAAGTGTGCGCCAAATCTTCGCCAACGCCGAGCGCCTTCAGCACGTAGCTGGGCTCGAGCGTGGCGGAAGTGCAGGCCGAACCGCTCGAGACAGCCACGTCATTGATGCCCATCAGCAGCGATTCGCCTTCCACGTAGGCGAAGCTGATGTTGATGTTGTTCGGCAGGCGATGCTCCATCGAGCCGTTGATGAAAGTCTCATCGAGGCGCGACATGATCGATTCTTTCAAGCGATCGCGCAGGCGGCTCATTTTTTCCGCTTCTGCTGACATTTCCTGCTGACAAAGTTCACAGGCCTTGCCCAGGCCGACGATTCCCGGGACGTTGAGCGTGCCGGAACGCATGCCTCGCTCGTGGCCGCCGCCGTCGATGATGGCGGCAAGCTGCACGCGCGGATTCTTGCGGCGAACATAGAGTGCGCCAACGCCCTTGGGCCCATAAATCTTGTGGCCGGAGATGGACATCAGGTCGATGCCGTCTTTCTGCACGTCGACCGGAATCTTTCCAACGGCCTGCACCGCATCCACGTGGAAGAAGACGCCCTTTTCCTTGGCGATCTTTCCGATTTCCGCAATGGGCTGAACGACGCCGATTTCATTGTTCGCGTACATGATCGAAATCAGGATCGTCTTCGGCGTAATGGCGCGCCGCAAATCGTCGAGATTGATGCGCCCGTCCTTTTCGACCGGCAGATACGTGACCTCGTATCCATACTTCTCCAGACGCTTGCAGGTATCGAGCGTGGCTTTGTGCTCGGTGACCTGCGTGATGATGTGATTGCCCTTCTCGCGGTACATCTCGGCGACGCCTTTAATTGCGAGGTTGGTGGATTCGGTAGCGCCGCTGGTGAAAACAATTTCCTTGGGCGTCGCGTTGATGAGCTTGGCGATCTGCCCGCGAGCGTTCTCCACGGCTTCCTCGGCCTTCCAGCCGAATTCGTGGTTGCGGCTCGCTGCGTTGCCGAATTTCTCCGTGAAATATGGAACCATGGCTTCGACGACGCGCGGGTCGACCGGCGTAGTCGCGTGATTATCAAAATAAACCGGAAGCTTAATTGCCATTCGCTTTCTCCCTCACTCTTAAATCTATTAGCCCCTAAACTAAACTCTCAGCTCGACGACTTCGTGCAGCGGCGATTCGTCGGTCATGTGCGAAATCTTCACCTTCTCGAGGACTTCCAAGATGCTGTCGTTCACGCGGCGCAAAGGCTCGCGGATCGAGCAGGTGGTTGTAAGGTCGCACGTGCCATGAGAGGTGACGCACGACGTGATGAATAAAGGACCGTCAATCGCTCGAATCACGTCCAGCGCACTGATATGAGCCGCATCCCGCGCCAGCGCGTATCCCCCGCTCGAACCGTGTCGCGCAGCAACCAGGCCGCCCTTGGCCAGTTTCTGGAGCACTTTCGCCATCAACGGAGCGGAGAGTTTGTACATTTCAGAGATGTCCGCTGCGCTGCAGGAGGTTCCGTCGTTCATACCATTCCGCATCGCGAGATGCTTCAGCGCGATGAGTCCGTAGTCTGTTTTCTTGGACAGCTTCATCATGGATGCATATACGACTGAATCGGTCGCAGTTGAATTTTAGCGCTTGGGCCGACTATCTGTCAAGTGCCAGCGATGCAGACAACTCTATGCCAGACAGTGAGTTAAACTACGACTAGTTTAGTCCTATTGGTCGATACTAGGTCAATGCACGGCCAGCCAAGCGCTGCTAAAAGGCGCCGAGCGGGGATTTGGAGCGGCTGAACGGTTCTTGCGCCGCGCTGCCAGGCTCTCACCCGCAGTGCCGCTTTTTCTCGGGCACGCTGGAAATTCTAGGTTAGAATCAGCAACCGATGGCTCACGAATTCGACCGACCGGTGGTTGCAATTTATCCCGGCACGTTTGACCCTGTGACAAACGGCCACCTGGATCTCATTTCCCGCGGAGCAGCAATTTTCGACCGCCTGATTGTGGGGATTTCGCGGAATCTCGAAAAAGACCCACTGTTCGCCGTGAAGGAACGCGTGGAGATGCTCGAAGCGGTGACGTTCGAGTGGAAAAACGTCGAGGTGGAAGTGTTTGATGGGTTGTTGATGGACTATGCGCGCGCAAAAAATGCGCGGGTGATCCTGCGGGGGATCCGGGCTGTCTCCGATTACGAATATGAATTGCAGATGGCGATGATGAATCGCAAGATTGAGCCGCAGATCGAGACAGTGTTCATGCTGCCGGCGGTGGCTTACAGCTTTTTGAGTTCGCGGTTGGTACGGGAGCTGGCGCGGCTTGGTGCACCCGTGGTGAAAGATCTGGTGCCGGCGCTGGTGGAAGAGCGATTGCGAGCGAAGGTGGGATGAGAGTAGCGGTACGATTTGCTGAATGAAATTGACGTTGATGTGAGTGCCGAAATGAGGAGCCGAATGGAATCCGCTACGGGAATGAAAACGGAAGAAATTATAGAGCTGGCTGACCGCGTAAACCAGATCAGCGTGTCGCAGACGATGATGGTGCTGCAGGAGGCGGAGCGCTATAAGGCGCGCGGAGTTGACGTGGCGGATTTTGGCCCGGGTGAGCCGGATTTTCCAACGCCGGACCACATCAAGCTGGCGGCGATCAAGGCGCTCGAAGAGAATCGCACGAAATACACTGCGACTCCGGGCATCATGGCATTGCGCCAGGCCGTTTGCGATTGGCACGCGGCGCAGCTCAGGTCGTCGTATCAGGTGACGGAGTGCATCGTCACGTCTGGCGGGAAGCACGCGATTTACAACGCTGCGTGTGCGCTGCTGAATTCGGGCGACGAGGTGATCATCCCGGCGCCATATTGGGTGAGCTATCCCGACATCGTGAAGGTGAACGATGGCACGCCGGTGTTTTTGAAGACGCGGGCGGAAGATGGCTTTCGGCTGCGCGCGGCTGATCTGAAGAAGGCTCTCACGCCAAAAACGAAGATCGTAATCGCCAATTCTCCGAGCAATCCGACTGGTGCGGTGATTCCACCGGATGAGTTCGCGCGGATTCTGGAGGTATGCAAGAAGCACGGCACCTGGCTGCTGACGGACGAATGCTATTCGCATTTCACTTACGGTGAGGCGAAACCGTTTTCTGTGGCGAGCCTGCCGGGGTCGAAGGAGCGGCTGATCGTGGCCGGGTCGCTTTCGAAAACATTTGCGATGACAGGATGGCGCATCGGCTATGCGCTGGCGCCGAAACCGGTGGTGGATGCGATGACGAAGCTGCAGAGCCAGTCAACGTCGAATCCCAATTCGATTACGCAATATGCTGCGCTTGAAGCGTTGCGTGGTCCGATGAATTCCGTGGTGGAGATGCTTGCAGAATATGCGCAGCGGCGGGAACGGATTCTGGCCGGCTTGCGGGCGATTCCGGGCGTTACGTGCACGACGCCGGAAGGCGCGTTCTACGTGTTCCCTAATATCTCCGCGCATCTGAATGCCGATATGCCTGACAGCACCACGATGACGCGCGTGCTTTTGGAGCGCGAGCATGTGGCTGTGGTGCCGGGTGATGCGTTTGGCGCGCCCGGTCATTTGAGAATTTCCTACGCGACTTCGATGGAGCGAATCGAAGAAGGACTGCGACGGCTGGCGCGCTTCTTCGGTCGAGCCGCGTGATTCTCTGTCCGGCGCGTCTGGAGCCGATTTTTAGTCCGCGGCCTTGGGGTTCGCTTTCGCTCGCGCCATTCTTTCCGGAAAAATCAAATCTCACCGAACCGCTGGGCGAAGCCTGGTTGACGGGCAGCGAGTGCCGCTTCGCTTCTGGGCCGTTTGAGGGGAGAGCGCTCGGGAGCGTGTGGCCCGAGATGCCTGCCGAATGGGCTGGGACGAAGGCTGATCGCGGTTCGGCGTTTCCTATACTCGCGAAATTCATTTTCTCTGAGGACAAGCTTTCGGTGCAGGTGCACCCCGATGATGAGTATGCGGCGAGACGTGAGAAAGCCGCGGGTGGGCGCGGGAAGACGGAGATGTGGTATGCAGTGCGGGCCCGGGCCAGTGCTGAGGTGCTGGTGGGATTGAAACCGGGAATTGATCGCGAGAAATTTGAGCAATCCATCGGCAACGGAACCGCGGAGGAGTGTTTGGAGCGAATGGCTGTGCGTGAGGGCGATGCGATTTTCGTTCCTGCGGGAACGGCGCATACGATTGGCGCGGGATTGGTGCTCTGCGAGATACAGGAGCATTCGGATTTGACGTATCGCGTTTACGATTACAATCGGCGCGACGCGAAGGGCCGGGCGCGGGAATTGCATATTGAGAAGGCGCTCGAGGTAATTCGTTTCGGGAACCAAAGCGGCGGGAAGATTGAGCCGGTGAGTATTACGCGCGGGCCGGTGACGGAAACGCTTTTTGTTTCGTGCCGCTATTTTGCGACTGAGAAATGGGAGTTTGCGGAGTCCGTTGCGGCCACCACCTCGCACGAACATTTCGATTTGATGATCATTCTCGAAGGCGCCGGAAACTTTGCATGGGGCGATTCGCGAGCGGAATACGCTCCTGCGCAAGTGTGGATGATTCCGGCGGCGCTAGGCGCTTATCGAATCGAGCCGTCTGTCGCGCACAGCGCTTCTGCGCACCTACGTTCCCGGCGGTTCCGACGAATTTTTACGGAGCTTGAAGGAGTCGGGCGTTGAGGAATCGAAGTGGTCGCGGCTGGTGCACAAGTGACACGGTCCAAGCTGCCAGCCTGTGCGGTGCTGCTTGCCGGGGGACGAGGCACGCGCTTTTGGCCGCGCAGCCGAATGCGCACACCGAAACAACTCTTGAACATCGCCGGGGACGACACAATGCTGCGGGCCACACTGCGCCGCCTTCAGCCGGTGCTCGGCGTGAACAATTGCTGGGCCGTAACAAACGTGGAGCAGGCAGCCGCGGTGCGCCGCGAAATGCGTGGAGTGCCGGCTTCGCATATTCTGGCCGAACCGCTTGGCCGCAACACCGCTGCCGCCATTGGTCTTGCAGCGATACATATCGAACGTGAGCGTGGCGATGCGGTGATGGCCGTCTTGCCGTCCGACAGCTACATCGCGGATGTCGCACGCTATCGAAAGCTCGTTCGAGCAGCGATCCAGATGGCGCAGGTGTCTGGAAATTTGGTGGTGATGGGAATTCCGCCGACGCGGCCAGAGACCGGCTACGGTTACATTGAACGAGGCAAGGGTCGCGAGCGCTCGCTAGGGATCAACGCGTTTGAGGTGCGGCGCTTCACGGAGAAGCCTGCGCTGCCCCTGGCGAAACGATATGTGGCTTCTCGACGCTATTTCTGGAATGCGGGGATGTTTTTCTGGCGCGCCTCTACGTTTCTTAATGCGCTCGAAACAGTTCCTTCCTTCCACCCACAATGCTCTTGTGGAGCTGGGCCGGTTTATCGGCAAGCCACAATATGCGGCGCGGCTGAGACGTACGTACGCGCGGCTTGAGAATATCTCCGTTGATTACGCGGTGATGGAGCCGGCAACGCGGGTGAAGGGCGCTTTTCATGTCTCCGTGATTCCTGCGAAGGTTGGCTGGAGTGACATCGGATCCTGGGCGGCGGTGTACGAGTTGCTCGCGCAAAAGCCTGGAGTGAACGTGTCGAGCGGGCCGTTTCACGCGTTGGACGCGAGCGGCAATTATTTCTGGAGCCCGAAGAAATTCGTAGCCGCGATCGGCGTTCAGGATTTGGTGCTGGTGGAAACGGATGACGCAGTGTTACTTTGCCGCCGCGAGCGCTCGCAGGATGTGGGAAAAATCGTGAAGTGGCTGGAAGAAAATCGGCGCCGAGACCTGCTTTAGAGGATGGCCAGCTGATGGGAATGAGTATCCGGCTCGAAAATAAAGACGGCAAGGCGGTCGAGGAGATTCCGGACCTTGAAAGTCTGCTGAGCCGCTTTTTCCCATCGTGGGATGACCTTACCTATCATTTTCTGCGTTACATTGACCCCTGGGGCGAGACCGTGTTCAACCATCTTCAAATGGACGAGCTTATTTTTGAGTTGCGTCGCATCCGGCAAAAGGCAGATACCGAAGAGCAGCGCGCGTTCGTGGATGCGATTGAGGGCATGGCTGATCGCTGCAAAGACGGCGAAGGGCTGTACTTGAAGTTTATGGGCGACTAGCCGCGCCGAGTTTCTCCGAGTTGCTTCTCTCACGTTTGCGCATCGCTTATACTTCTGCAGATGACTCAAATTCGCTTTGGAACTGACGGTTGGCGCGCGGTAATCGCTGAGGACTTCACCGCCGATAACGTGCGGAAGGTAGCGCACGCGATCGCGCGTTACGTGGTACGCGCCGAGAAACCCGGCAGCGGCGTTTTAGTCGGCTATGATACGCGTTTCGGTTCTGAGCGCTTCGCGCGCGCGGCGGCGGAGGCCGTCGCTGCCACAGGCACGCCTGTATGGCTGGCGAGCGAGGCGTGTCCTACGCCCGCGCTTTCTCTGCTCGTGCGGCTTCGCAATGCCGCCGGTGGAATTCAGATCACGGCCAGCCACAATCCGTACCAGTGGAATGGCATGAAGTACAAGGCGAGCTATGGAAGCTCCGCTTCGCCCGCCATCGTTGCGCAAATTGAAAACGAGCTCGAGAAGGTGTTGCGAGACGGCGTACCCACGCTGCCGCCGCGCATGGACATAATTCACTCGCTCGACGTGCGAGCGCCCTACCTTGAGACAATTTCGGGATTGGTTGACTGGGACCGGCTGCGGGCGGCGAAGTTCCGGTTCGTCGTCGACCCGATGCACGGCGCAGGGCGTGGGCTGCTAAGCGAGCTTTTCCGGCGAAATGGAATCGAGTGCAAAGAGATTCGAGGAAATCGCGATCCGCTTTTCGGTGGCGTCAATCCCGAACCGATCGAGCCTCACGTGGAAGCGCTGCGCAAAGCGACGCGAGAGGGAAAATACGATGCCGGATTCGCTCTGGATGGCGATGGCGATCGCATCGGTGCCGTGGACGCCGACGGAACGTTCGTGACGCCGCACCAGATTTTTTCGCTACTGCTCTGGCATCTTGCCGGCACGCGCAAGCTTACCGGTGACGTGGCCAAAACATTTTCCACCACGAAAATGATCGACAAGATCGCCGCGAAATTCGGACGCAAAGTGTGGGAAACGCCGATCGGGTTCAAATATATTTGCGACCGAATGCTCGACGGCGACGTCCTCCTCGGCGGCGAGGAAAGCGGCGGGATCGGAACGAAGCTGTATCTTCCCGAGCGTGACGCGACGGTGAGCGCTTTATTGCTGGCTGAGGTGATGGCCTGGCACGGGAAGCGGCTCGGCGAGTTGATTGCGATGCTACACCGTGAATTCGGAGCGCATCATTATGGTCGCGTGGATCTTACTGTGAAGCCGGGGCAAAAGGAAAAGGCGCTCCAGCATTTTGCGAATGGAAGTTTCAAACGTCTGCTTGACTGGGCCGTCACGCGCCGCGAGGATCTCGACGGCGCCAAAGTATATCTGGAAGAGATTGGCTGGGTGATGGTGCGAGCCTCTGGGACGGAACCGATGCTGCGAGTCTATGCGGAGACCGATAAGGCCGAGACGACGCGGCGACTTCTCGATGAAGTGACCTCTCTCGTTTCCCGATTGTGAGCTGAATCTAGATTTCCGGCGGGCTTGAGGCGCCTTCTGAAAAAACCAGCTTTGAGCTTGCTACCCGGTCTTGTTCCGTCTAACCTTCCGCCCCGTAATATCCACAGCGCGACTATCACGCGCAGGCCCGAACCAGCCCGGGCTGACTTCCGATCCAAAAGCGATCAGGAGAAAACTTCATGCTGAAGGAATTCAAAGAATTCGCAATGCGCGGGAACGTGCTCGATATGGCCGTCGGTATCATCATAGGCGCCGCGTTCGGAAAAATTATCACCTCACTCGTGGGCGATGTCTTGATGCCGCCTCTCGGCCTGATCCTGGGCAAAGTGGATTTCTCGAATTTGTTCCTCAACATTTCCGGAAAATCGTACGACAGCCTCGCGGCCGCGAAAGCTGCGGGAGCGCCTACGATCAATTACGGCCTGTTCCTGAACAACATCATCGATTTTATAATTGTAGCGTTCGCGATTTTCCTGCTCATCCGCATGGTGAATCGTTGGAACAAGCCCGCGCCGGCCGCGGCACCGAAGACCAAGGACTGCTCTTATTGCGCGACGGCAATCCCCATCGCAGCCAAGCGCTGCCCGAATTGCACATCGGAACTGACTGCTTAGAAGCGCTACGATTGCGGCTTGGCCGGAGGAAGCTGCGGCCGGTGAGTTTCGATGTCGTGAAGATGGTCGCGAAGCCTCTGGATTACAGCGTCTTCCTGCCCTTCATCGATCTCGCGCTCGACCTCATCGAGCGCGAAGTGAACGATATCGTGGTGATGGATTTCTTCGCCCGGCAATTTGTCGCTGAGCTTCAGCCAGAGCTTGTGCAGTAGATCAATCTCTTTCGGCGTGAGCCGAGGCGCGTGAGGGCCAAGGTAAAAAATCTGCTCCTGACCCGAAGGCGTAAAAATCTCTAAAGTGACGCGCGGTCTCGGTTCGGGCATTCGTTCCCAAGCCAAGCCGATTGCGCGAGCCTGCTCAGTGACCGGCATTTTTGATGAGCTGCCACAGACGATGCTGCTCGATTCGAGATTGGCAGCTGTGCGCAGAATGCCTTCCCACAGATCGTTGGCCGCAGCCACCGCGAGACGGACCGGTTTGCCTTCTTTCTCAGCAACAGCCAAAACTTTGGTGAAAAGCAGCTGTTCGATTGTGCTGAAGAGCTGATCGGGTGCCAGATCGTACTCGCCTGAGGCGGCGCGGCGCAGCATGCGCACGTGCAGCACGACAACTTCCGCGTCATGACTTCTCACGCGCCGCAACACTGCTTCAAGGTGATACAGCGCGTAATAAGTGCTGACCGGCACCAGAATGTTTCCGGGCGCCACGCCCACGCTTGTCGGCGTCAATTCGGCTTCCGGCGCGAGATTAAATTGGTCGAGTTCGACGTGGGATGCGCCTGCTTGCCGTTTCCGGACGCGATGCTCGGAAATTTCAAAAACCGTAAAAAGCAACGCCGAAAAAGTAAGTCCGGCGATCGTGGCATCCGGCTTCGTAAATAAGTTGATGATCGCTATCGCGAGCAGGACGAGTGTGATTAATCCAAGACCAATCGGAACTTCAATTCCGAAAATTACGGGGTTCAGCGGAACTCGATATTCGCGATCCTGGGGGTGCGTGTAGCGCAGCACGAGGACGGCGATCCCCTTCATCGAGAAGCTCCAAATCACGCCGAACGCATACAGGTTGCCAAGGAAAGTCACGTCGCCACGGCTTGCGACGATGGTCAGAATCTGAAAGACCACGACAAGATTGATGATCCGGTGCGTCGTCCCGAAGCGCGGGTGCGGATGCCGGAACCAGTCGGTGAGTACTCCATCTTCGGAGACGCGGTTCAGGACGCCGTTGGAACCAACAATGGCGGTATTTACCGCCCCGGCCAGAATCAGCGTCCCGACAACCACTACGAACACGTGGAACACCAGACGCACCGGAAAACTTCCCACCAGATGCATCGAAAGTCCGCCGATTAGATTCTCGGTGAATGCAGGGCGAACGTTGTCCGGAATGATCATCACGGCGAAAAACGAAACCAAAGAAGTGAAGACCAGGCTATAAATGAAAATAATCAGACCGGCCTTCTTAAGGTTTTTAAGCTTTGGGTGCTCGATTTCGCGGTAGACCTGCGCCAGGGACTCCTCGCCGCTCATCGCCAGTACCGAGTGTCCGAGGCCGACGAAGATCGCAATCAGCGTAATCATGTGCGCCCATTGATAGCGATCGAGCCAGCCGAGCGATCCCTTGTCGAGCTTCATATTCCAGGGATGCGGCCACGGAGGAAGGTGCCAATCGGGCCGTGCATAAAGGGTGTAGAGACACCATCCAATGAGTATCACCACCATCACAGTGGTGAGTTGCATGATGCGAAGGGCTTTCCCGCTCGATTCGGGAACACCCTTGATGTTCTCCCACCAGAAATAGAGAGTGATGGCGATAGCGATAGCCGCGGCGGTAGCGTTGACGTTGAGGTGCAGAGGAACGTGCGCGTAGGCCAGCAATTCGTTAAGGACGCCAACGAGATACTGCCCTGCCGAAACGCCGCTGATGGGGCCGGTGAGGACGTAATCAAACATCAGCGCCGAAACGGAGAACTTCGCGAGAGTTCCTCCCAGCGCTTCTTTCACCACGCGGTACACACCGCCGCGCACGAACATGCTGCAGCTCTCGACATACACGGCTCGCACCGCATACGAAAACAGCATGATGCCGAGAATGAACCAGGGAGCAGTCTTGCCGATGAACTGTTCGGCCTCGCCGCCAGCGTAATAGGCTGACGAAGCAAGGTCGTTGAGGACGATCGCTGCGGCCCGCCAGAAAGAGATGAACGCCAGCATGGCCGTAGTGGCCACGAGGACTTTGGCTACGGGGCGGGGTCTACCCGGCGTGAATGTGTTACCCGTGGTGTTTGATGCCATACGCTATCAAATGATGAGGGGATGAACTATACGTTGAAACAGGCTCCCAAGGAAAGCGCCGCAACACGCGCTGCGGCTAAAGGTTTCTCACTGACTTCGAGGGTCGGCTTCAAACCTTCGTCCGAGCAGGCGCAGGGCCTGCTTCAGGCTGCGATGGCTGCGCGTCCCGGAAATCCCTGCCGCAGGCTTCGCAGGGGCAAATCTCGCGTAGATGCTCGAAGCTATAAATTCCGGTCGCGTGGCCGTCTGAGAATGTTATTTGCAACGCGTAATTGCCCATGGCCTGCGCGCTTTTCGCCGTAACGCGCGGCTTGAACATTGGTAGCTCGATGGACGCGACGGGCGAAGTTCCCATGCGAGCCTTTTTATCGCGTTCATCATTGCACAATGCACAGGGACACAAATCGCGGAGATACGGAAACGGGTAGTGGCTCGTGTGCCCGTCTGACCAGACGACATCGACTCCCTCACCGGTCGAGACGCGTACCTTTACGTCGGTTGGTTTCTTGCGGACGTCCTGTGGTATCGGCATCCTCTCAATTCTAACAGACACAGGCGCTGCGCTAGCGAGAGGGACAGCAACGGCCCGGCGGAATGGGATTGCCGTGCGGGCAGGTCTGAGGATGGCCGAGGAATGCGCAGATGCGCTGGTCGAGCTCAGGGCTGATGATGTGTTCGAATTTGCAGGCGTGCGAGTCAGCCTCGGAGTCGGCAATTGAAAATGTGTCGGTAAGCAGCCGTTCCGCAAGACGGCGGCGCCTCACGATATCGCGTGCGCGATTCTCGCCGTGTGCGGTGAGCGAGACCTCGCTGCCACGCAATTCGAGCAGTTTCAAGTCTGCGAGGCGCGAAATAATTCGCATCGGGTCAGGACCGCTCGATTGCCGGATTTTCTCGAGCGCCGGCGCGATTCCCTCTTCACCGCAGATCCACACTTGCTCGAGCAGATGATCGAAGCGGATCTCGTCCTCTTCCGAAAATTCCGAAATCTGCACGATGCGGCCGTGAGCGAGATCGATGCGGCGGTCGGCTAGTTGCCCGATGGCTGGATCGTGCGTGACCATCAGGATTGTGTGCCCTTGATCGTGCAGTTCGCGAAGCAGGCGGACTACCATTTCGGCGTTGGCTTCGTCCAGGTTGCCGGTTGGCTCGTCGGCGAGAACCAGCTTCGGATGGTTGATCAGAGCGCGAGCCACTGCAACGCGCTGCTGTTCGCCTCCGGAAAGCCGCGAGGGAAGATGTTTCAGGCGGTCGCCTAATCCCACGCGCTCGAGGGCGAGGCGCGCTTCGTTTTCATCGGTCGTGCTGTGAAAATATTGCGCGAGCATCACGTTTTCTAGCGCCGTGAGGTACGGCACGAGATGGAATTGCTGGAAGACAAACCCGATTTTCTCGGCGCGAAATCGTGTGAGGCCAGCTTCGTCGAGCCGCGCGACATCTGTGCCATCCACCACCGCTTGCCCCGCGGTCGGCGTGTCGAGCCCTCCTAATATATTGATGAGCGTCGTCTTGCCCGAGCCCGACGGGCCCATGAAGGCGATCCATTCGCCTGCGTCCACCTGAAACGAAACTCCATCGAGCGCGCGCACGTGCCCGTACTCTTTTTGCAGTCCCTCCACTTGTACGAGTGGCGCCACTATTCTCCTCGGAAGATCACGGCCGGTTTCACATTTCCAAGCATTCGCAGCGGAGAAGCCCCTGCCAGCGCGACTGCGATCATCAGCGCGATTGTGAGCGGAATTATTTCCCAGCGCATCGAAATCGTCGCCTCAAACACGCGATGCCCCATCCAGCGCGTTAACGCCATCCCTACGATGCAGCCTATCGCACCGCCCACCGCGCCGAGCACGCCCACTTCGGCGAGAAATAGTCCCACGATGCGCGAAATGGAACCGCCGAGCGCTTTCATCAGGCCCACATCCTCGCGGCGTTCGATCGCAAGCGCGGCCATGGTTGCGAGCACGCATAGCGACGTGAGCACCAGAATTAGTGCAACCATGGAAAAAATCAGCAGGCGAAGCCGAGTGAGGAGTGCTCCTTCTGCGGCCGTCACCTGGCGAATCGGATGCACATCATATTCCGGTAGCGTCGCAGCGAGTTTTGAAGCTACATCGGCCACGTTTTTCGAGCCTCCCCCGACGTTCATTTGAACGAGCCCGATTTGACCATCTAGATTTGATAGCTGCTCCGCAACGGCAAGATTTACGAATACTTGATTGTCTTCCGCATCGCCGGAGTCGACGATCCCCGCGACGGTGAGCTTCGCCGTGCGGCCCAAGTAATCCAACGCGAATTCGCTCCCGGGCGTGAGATGAAGCTCGCGTGCGACGTTCCGCCCGACGAGCGCATGCATCTGGTCGTCGCGCGAATCGACTCGGTTTCCTTCGATTTTCCACGTTGGCGAGAGTCTCTGAACTTCGTCGAGCCACGTGCCGGCGACAACCACCGGAGTTTTTTCAGCGCGAGCAATTATGTAGAGGTAGGGTGCTGCGACAATTTGCGCTGTCTTCACCGATTTCATCTGCTCGACAACTGCATTCTCGTCCATCAGCCCCGCCGTGCTCGGCGTACCGGCCACATTCGTCTTTCCCGGCGTGCTTCCTTGGGGCTGGCGTGGTGCGATGACGACATTCGCACCGAGTGAGCGGAATTCCTGAGTGAGCTTGGAGCCGACGTCAAGATCGAGGTTCAGTAGCGCAGAAATTACGGCCGCGCCGCTTACGATGGCAATCAGCGCGACAGCCAAACGACCGCGGCTCCCGCGCAACAGTTGTAACAACAGGCGACCGAACATCATTCGCCTCGCAAAATCGCCGCCGGCTCGAAATGCGCGGCGCGGCGCAACGGAAGCAAGCTGCCGAGAATTGCTACGAGTGCGGCAAGTCCCAATACGACGGGAAACAGAATCATTCGCGGCGAGCCCGGCATTCCGAATACACTTTGTCCCAACGCTCGCGCGAGCACGATCCCGAGCAAATAACCCGTTGCGCCGCCCATCATGGCGAGCAGTAACTGTTCGGCCAGAAAAATTCCGCCCACGATAGCGTTCCGCGCACCGAGCGCTTTCATCACTCCTACCTCAGCGCGCCTCTCGAGAACGGTCGTCGCGGACGTCGCCGCTACCGCCAAAGCCGCCGCACCAAGTGCCGCTAAAGTCACAATCCATAGCAACGTACTGATGCGCGAGAGAATCCTACCTTCTGTGTCCGCCACGCGGCGGATGGCGCGCACGTCGACGCCAGGAATCGCCTGGCCGATCTGGTAGCTGATCGAAGAAATGTATGGCGAACAGAACCAGCGGTCGTATTCGGTGGGGGTCAAAGATTGCGGATCGCGGGCAGAAAGCGCGTCGGCGGGCTTCGTGAGTGCACTGACAAAAAGTTGCCGAAATTGGCCGGGATGATTCGACAGATCCTGTGCTACCGACAGGGGAACGAGCACAGAATGGTCTTCCGCGCCGCCGGTGGAAACGATTCCGGTCACCAAGAGCTGAGTTCCAGCCTGCGAGGTCATCGACGAACGAATATCGATCGTCTTCCCCACTTGAATCGAATCCGGATGTGCAGCCGCCAAATCGGCTCCTACGACGCATTCCTTCGCGCCGTCCGCAAACCATTTGCCAGTGATCTTCCACGAAGGATGAGTGGTTTTAAGCCCGGTGCGAAAGTGCGTCCCGTCGGGGACCGCTACCTCGTGCTCATACCACGTGCCGATGACCGTGGTTGCCACCGGCGGTTGGGAGGTATCCATGACTGCCGGCACATCGAGGAAGGGCGTGAAGCCGAGAATATTGTGCCGCCAGAAAATCATCTTCAGCTTGCCGAGATCGGCTTCCTGCAGGTACGCGCCCTCGTCCACAGGGCGATAGTCCACGCCGCCAATTTCCACGGGAAGCGTATCCGATTGCGGCCTCACCAGAAGGTTCGCACCGAGGCTGCGGAATTCGCGCGCCAACCGGTCGCCGGCATCCAGCGCAATCGTAAGAGTGGCAGTCGCAACAGCCATGCCTACCACGAGCGCCGCAGCCGTAAGAATCTTGCGGCGCGGGTTGCGAACGAAGGATTCACCTACGAGGCGGGCAAACATTCTATTTGGCGTGAATTGTCGAGGCCGCGTCCATCAGCGCCGAAAGGTCGACCACCACTTCTCCCTTTTCCACTTGCGATTTCACGGCGATTGGATTGCAGCCGCCCGATTGTCCGATCGACGGGATATAAATCGCCGCGCCGCAATTCCGGCAGATTACATTCTGCCCTTCCTGCCGGTATCCAACTGCACCGCAAATCTGGCAGGCATCGAGAGCGGTTGCGTAATCGCCGCCCGACTTGTGAATCACAAAGAAGCGGATGTCGGCCTGATTCACTTCGGCAGAGTAGTAATGAAGACTTGAATCCATCAACTGCGAAAGGGGGATGCGTACTTCGCCGTTTTCCGCCACCAGCGCCGTGGCCTGTACGGGTGCATTTACGCTGCGCGCATATACAAATTCGGCCGTTAGAGCCAGCACAACGAGCAAACACAAACTCGCCGCTGCAAAACTCCAGGCTCGCCGGCGTCGAAATTCCCATTGCAACTTTCTTCGCTCGGCCGGGTTCGCAGCCTGCTCGGCTACGGGCGCCTTTGATCCAAACCATTCGCGTAGCACCACAAGTGCTGCAGCGCCAAGAATCACGATGAAGAAGAAAACCTCATTGCGCACAATGGGGCCAATCGTTGCCATCTCCGTCTTACTCGACGGCAACCACATTGCCTCGCTCAATTCGTGCAGCCCAGTAAGTGCCAGCTGGAAAGCCACAACCATCAAAATCACGCTCGTCGCAGCAAAAAAACGGTGCAGCGGAATCTTCAGCGTGCCCTGGAAGAAGAAGAGACCCACCGCCACCGCAAGTCCAATTCCCAGCAGCGTTCCGATCCAGACTTCTACTCCCGCACTCGATAGTTCAACCGCTCGCAAAATCAGGACAAGCTCCGCGCCTTCGCGCACAACCATCAGAAATACGAAAGCTCCGATTCCCCATCCGGCCGTGCGAGTGGATTGCTGGGCGTATGTTTCGAGGCGCGATTCGATATCCTTTCGCAATGTTCGCGCCACGCGGTTCATCCATACGATCATCGTCACCACGAGCGCCGAGGCCACCAACATCAGCAATCCTTCGAAGCCGTCCTCGCTCACCTTCCAGCGATCGAGCAGGATGGCGGCCACAACGCTCGCCGCGGCGGCAAGTGCAACACCGGCCCACACGTATTTGGTAAGCGCCCGCCGGCCGGTCCGGTTCAGATACACCAGGACGATGCCGACAACGAGCGCGGCTTCGACACCCTCGCGAAGGGCCACCAGTAAAGCGGAAAGCATGGAGTTTCCAGTTGAAACACAGTTACAACTACGAAGACAAGTCTAGCTCCTCCGTATCGTTAAAATCAAGGGCTTTCGGCCACTCGGCAGACGCGCCGCCATCTCACTCCTGTAGAATGGAAGCTCTTATGTATAACCGGCGAGGGCTCACTCGAATTCCGATTGTGGCTGCTTTTTGCCTTTGCCTAATGATATCCGCACGTCCGCTGAGCTCAAAGCAGCAGGCTGGCTCCTCTCAAAAACAAAACTCGTCGTCCACTTCCCCCTCTGCAAAACCGGCCTTTAAGCCCGACGCCAATAAGGCCCTGGCTGCTTACAAGCGAGGCTTGCGTGCCGAACATGAAGGCAACTGGCAGGCCGCGTTCGACTCCTATTCCGATGCCGTGAGCTGGGCTCCCAACGACGCCGGTTACTTTTCGAGTCTGGAGATCGCCAAAGGGCACGTCGTCCAGGAGAAGATGGACCTTGCCGAGCGCGAAGCAATCTCCGGACGCCTCTCCGAGGCGCTTCGGGTTCTGATTTCAGTTCGCGCACTCGACCCTTCCAACCGCGTGCTACAGGCTCGCTACGCCGAACTCAGTGCCTTGTTCCGAGGACAAATCAAGTCGGCGGCCAGCGCACAAGAGTTGGCAGGCGAAGTTCATCTCGAATACACGCCTGGAAAAAAGAACTTTGATATCCGAGGAGACACGCAGAGCGCTTACAACGAGATCGCGCGACAATTCGGGGTCGAAGTAGCGTTCGACGTTGACCTCCACTCGCGAACGGTTCGGTTTCACATAGATGATCTGGACTTCCCCACCGCGATGCGACTGCTCGGCGAGGAAACGGGAACTTTTTGGCGACCCCTGACCAAGCATCTTTTCCTCGTCGCCGAAAATACGGTGCAAAAGCGCAAGGACTATGCGATTTCGGTGGTGCGCACCGTGATCCTGCCCGCTTCAGAAACTCCCGAGCAAATGACGGAGATCTTCCGCCTGGTGCGTGAAATCGCCGGCATCACGCGCGCTGACCTCGATACGCGCACCGGCACGATCACGATGCGGGCTTCTCCGCAGGCAGTCACAGTCGCATCGAGTTTGATCGAGAACCTCGAAAATCCCGCCGGAGAACTGATCCTCGAAATTGAAGTGTTGGAAGTGGATCGCAATTACGCCCGGGACCTGGGAATCACTCCGCCTCAAAGCACCAAAGTATTCACACTCAGCCGCCAGCAAGTGCAGGAGGCCCTGCAATCGCAGCAAGGGTTGATCGACGTCATAACCCAGCTCTTCGGCACGCCGTCGTCGCTCGCCGGTTTGACGGCCACTCAAATTGCCGCGCTCTTGGGCTCAGGCCAGGTCGGCATTGGATCATTGGTTCCCCCCCTCGTCGCGTTCGGCGGTGGCTCAACTACATTTCTCGCGACGGTGCCGGGCGCCAGCGCAACTTTTTCCGAGATGCTTTCGCTGGTACGCACGGGACGGCGCATTCTAATGCGTGCCGAAGACGGAAAGCCGGCGACGTTCTTCGTGGGTGAGCGTTTTCCGGTGGCCCTCGCGCAGTTTTCACCCAGCCTCGCGGGAACCGGCACGGGCGTAGCAGGCTTGATATCGGGGAATCTACCCACCACTGCCCTGCCGACCGGCGCAGTGCCCGTTTTTGTGACCACCGGCAGCGTGCGCAACAACGGCATTGAGGACATCATCGTCGCCAACAACACTGACAACACGCTTTCCCTTTTCCTCGGCAACGGCGATGGCACGTTCATTGCGCCAACGACCGGCATCCCGACCGGAGCTGGTCCGGTTTGGATCACCAGCGCGAATTTCAATCCAACGGTAAACAATGACTTGAATCTCGACCTTGCGGTCGTCAATCGCACCGCCGACACAGTTTCGATTCTTCTCGGTAATGGCGACGGAACATTCAAGCCCAAAGTAGACATCTCAACCGGCAACGGAACGGGACCAGTCGCTGCCGTTGCGGCCACTCTCACCAGTAGTGGCTTCGCCGATCTTGTGGTGGTGAATAACGCGAACAACACCCTGGGCGTTTTCCTGGGTAATGGCGATGGCACGTTCAAGGCACCGACTTTCATCGCCACCGGCCACGCACCCTCTTCGATCGCGGCAGCGGATTTCAATAACGACGGCCACATCGACTTAGCCGTAACCAATCAAAACGACAACACCGTTTCAGTCTTTATCGGAAATGGTGACGGAACGTTCAGAAGCCGCACCGACTACGCAGTTGGAACGGCACCGGTTTGGGTTTCGACCGGCGATTTTAGTGGCGACGGCTTCCCCGATCTTGCCGTCGCGAATAATACCGACAACACTGTCTCGCTTCTCAACGGCGTCGGCGACGGAACATTCCAGACGCAGAGTGTATTTCCCGCCGGAAATGGCCCTACTTCGCTTGCCGTCGCTGACTTTAACGTAGATGGCCGGCTCGATCTTCTAGTCGCGGACGAGAACGACAATGCGGTTTCTGTCCTGCTCAATCTGGGTAGCGGATTATTCGGGCCTAATTTCGAGTTGCCGGTCGGAACCACGCCCGTTGCCGTCGCCACCGCGGATTTTGACGCGAACGGAAGAGCGGACGCCGTTACCGCGGATAAAGGTTCAAACACCGCGACGGTAATTCTGAACAACACAAGCTTCAGTGGAGCGACCAATCCGTTGGCGGCCACTGCATTTCCGGGTGTCGAGTACCTGGATATCGGAACGAAAGTGAAAGCGACGGCCCGCATTCATCCCAACGATGAAGTGACGCTGCACTTGAATCTCGAAATCAGCAGCATCGCTACGCAATCGTTTAACGGGATACCCGTGATATCGAATGAATCCGTGGAGCAGACCATTCGGCTTCGCGAAAACGAGACGACGATGGTGATGGGGATCAGGCAGCCCGAGGTTTCCACCACGCTGAATGGCTGGCCGTACGTCTCTTCAGTCCCAGGAATCGGAATGCTGGGCAGCGTGCAGGGCAAGACGGATCAGGATAGCGACATAATCGTGATGATCACGCCGCGTTTGGTCGATTTTTCACCGCGCAAAGATCGCCTGATCTATGCAGGCCGCGGCACAGGGGAAGGCGAGGGCGGATCCTTCGGCGGTGGCGGGCGCGGGATCGACCGCAGCGAAGCTCCTGTCCAACTTCCCCAGCCTCCGCAGCAGCCGCCGGCTCAGCCTCTGCCCCAACAACCTCTTGCGCCGCAGCCCAATCCGAACCCTCAGAATGAAACGCCGCCGCAGCCTCCGCCGCGACCCTAGCAGTGACGCAGCTACGAAAATAGCCGCGCTGAGTTGGATGTCTAGGACGCTCCTTCCAGCACAACGAGCGGCTGATACGTGCGAGGCACCACCGGCTCGGCAATCGCAATTAGTTGGCCCTGTTGATTGAACACACGCAGCCGCGCGGGCTTCCATTCACCTGAATTCAAATGCTCGGGCGCGCCTTGCGCGACGGTGGTATGGCCCGGCTGAATCTGCGCAAGCGACAAATTAAATTTCGCTCCGTGCTGCACGCGCTTCTCAACGATCGGCAGCACGGTCGCTCGCGGCAGCTCCGGCAACATGCCTTCGAGTTTGATTACCCGCTCGGCGATGCGTCCAGCCTTCGCATCCTGCTCCAGCTCCGCCAGCGACGTCGCTTGATCCAGCGTGAACTCGCCCACTGCCGTGCGCGAAATCTCTGCCAGATGCGCATTTGCTCCATGCAGCTTGCCTAGATCGTTCGCGAGCGATCGGATGTACGTGCCGGCGCCGCACTCCACCACAAAGCGAGCCACCGACCCTTCCACGCCCGTGAGCCGAAATTCGAACACCTCCACTTCCACCGGCTCGAGATTCACCGGTTTGTGTTTTCGCGCCAGCTCATGTGCCGGAGTTCCGTGAATTTTCTTGGCGGAAAACGAAGGCGGCGTCTGCTGAATGTTTCCGACAAATTGTGCCGCTAAAGCGGCAATCTTTTCGGCATCAAGCACAGGCGCCGAATCCGCACCAAGCGGCTCGCCATCTGCGTCGTAAGTATCAGTGGCAAAACCGAACCGCACGGCACAGCTATATCGTTTGCGACGACCCGCGTAGAAGCGCGCGAGTCGCGTTGCCCGTCCCAGCGCCAGCACCAGCACTCCAGTCGCGAGCGGATCGAGCGTGCCGAGATGGCCTATCTGGCGAAATCCAACGAGCCTGCGCACGGATTCCACGATGTCGTGCGAAGTTTTTCCGCGAGGCTTGTCAACGACAAGGATACCGTCGATGGCAGGAGGCTGTGGCTTCCGGGGCATACGCTTCGGTTATTTCCCCGGACTTTTCGCGTTTCGCAGCAGTTGATCGATGCGATCGCCGATTTCTTCAGACTGATCCAGAATAAACAGCACTTCCGGAGCGCGGCGAAGTTGCAGGCGCTCGACGAGTTCGTGGCGCACGTAGCCTTTTGCCGCCTGCAATCCCGCGAGCGTGCTCGCCCGCTCGGTTTCGTCTTCGTCAGAGAGGCTCACGTAGACGCGCACGGTTCGCAGATCAGGAGTCACGCGCACTTCCGTGATCATCACCGTTCCGGCCAGACGCGGATCTTTCAGCTCCCCCGCCAGCATCAGGCTCACTTCGATCCGGATTTCTTCGGCGATCCGCTCCACGCGGTGCCCTCCGGTACGATTCGCTCCCGTATTCATTCTCCATCCTCAAAATATTCAATGTCGCGCGATACCAGGTCGCGTCCCAGAATTCGCTCGGATTCCGAGGCAATTGCTTCAAGCGATTCCTCGAGATGTTTGCCGTCGCCTGAAATACTCACCACGCCCACGCGCGAGCGCTGCCATAGCTCCTGATGCTCCAGTTCCGCCACGGCCACGTTGAAATGCGCGCGCAGCCGGTCCTTCAGGCTCCGGAGCACCTGCCGCTTGTCCTTGAGGGACTGCGCATCGGGGATATGAATTTCCAGGGTGAGAAGGCCGATCGGCATATCCGCGCTCGTACGAGAGAACAGCAACGGACGATTCAAAATTCGCTGACTAATTTCGCCGGGCTTCCGCGCTTTCCTGCGGCCGCCCGCGATCCCCCACGTTGACGAACTCCGGAGCGACGGTTTTCTCGATCTTGAAGCATTCGAGAATATCGCCCACTTTCACGTCGCTGAAATTCGAAACGCCCACGCCGCACTCAAATCCGGCGCGCACCTCATTCGCATCGTCCTTGAAACGGCGCAGCGAAATGATTCTGCCCGTGTAGATCACCACGTTGTCGCGCAACACGCGGACATCCGCGTCGCGCTTCAGAATGCCGTCTTGCACCGAACAGCCGGCGATCATTCCAACGCCCTTTACGCGGAACGTGTTGCGCACTTCCGCGCGGCCCAGATAGGTTTCTTTGATGACCGGAGCGAGCAGGCCGGCGACGGCCTTCTTCAATTCATCCAGCAATTCGTAAATAATCGTGTGCAGCCGGATGTCTACGCCTTCGCGCTGCGCCAGTTCCGCCGCTTTTCTTTCCGGCCGCACGTTGAATCCCACGACGATCGCGTTCGAAGCCGAAGCCAGCAGCACGTCCGTCTCGCTGATTGCGCCGACGCTCGCCTGAATTACTTTTAGCTTCACCTGATCGTTCGAAAGCTTCGGCAGCATGTCGTTCAGCACTTCCACCGACCCTTGCACGTCCGCCTTCAAAACGACCGGCAAGTCCTTCACTTCGCCAGCTCGAAGCTGCTCGTGCAATTGATCGAGGGTCAAGCGGCCCGAAGCTGTCTTCGCAAGAGAAGCTTCGCGCTGCTTCCCTTGCCGATATTCGACGATGTGGCGCGCTTTCGCTTCGTCCGTTACCTGGAACTGGTCGCCCGCCTCGGGCACGCCTTGCAGACCGAGAACTTCGACTGGCGTTGACGGCGCTGCTTGCTTGATCGGATGGCCCATGTCGTCAAACATCGCGCGTACTTTTCCGTACACGGCGCCAACAACAAAGAAATCGCCGACATGAAGTGTGCCGTTCTGCACGAGCACGGTCGCCACCGGGCCACGGCCTTTATCAACGCGCGATTCGAGCACAGTTCCACTGGCAGGCGCATCCGGATCAGCTTTCAACTCGAGCAGATCGCCGACCAGCAAAATCATTTCAAGGAGCTTCGGCACATTCTGTTTCGTTTTCGCCGAGACTTCCACCATCACCGTGTCGCCGCCCCACTCTTCAGGCATCAATTTGCGGTCGGCGAGCTGCCGCTTCACGCGTTCCGGTTCGGCGCCCGGCTTATCGATCTTGTTGATCGCAACGATGATTTTTGTGTTCGCAGCTTGCGCGTGCGCAATTGCTTCTTCCGTTTGCGGCATCACGCCATCGTCCGCACTCACCACGAGCACAACAATGTCAGTAACTTTGGCGCCGCGCGAACGCATACGTGTAAATGCTTCGTGGCCCGGCGTATCGATAAACACGATGCGGCGTCCATCGATGCGTGCTTCGTACGCGCCAATGTGCTGCGTGATTCCACCTGCTTCGCCGGCGGCCACTTCGGTTTCGCGGATCGCGTCGAGAAGGCTGGTTTTGCCGTGATCCACGTGCCCCATCACGGTGACTACCGGCGCACGCGGCTGCTGATTGCCGGTGCGAACTTCCTTGACCTTTTCTTCCTGAACGATCTGCTCTTCGAAGCTGACTACCTGCACGATTCCGTTGAACGCTTCGGCCAGACTCGTTGCGGTAGGCGCGTCTAGCGCTTGATTGATGCTGGCGAAAACGCCGCGGTCGAGAAGCGTCTTCAGCAATTCTTTGGCGCGAATGTCGAGCTTTTCTGCCAGCTCGCGAACCGTGATTCCTTCGGTGACCGTTACTTCCCGCGGCTCGCGCTGTACTGGCGCGACAGGTTCGGCTTGCGCCGTCCGTCCTGCGCCCGCACCCGCGCGGGTACGCACCGGATGGAGTTTGCGTTCACCTTCCGCATAGCGCTTCTCGATGAGAGGACGGCCGCGCGACGCGGGCGGCTTGCGCGCGTAAAGCGGCTTGCCGGGTTCAGCCTTCGGAATTCCAGCTCCGCCGGTTGCACCGGGACGCTGTCCGCCGACGGGCCCTTGATTGGGCCTGCCACCTCGTTCGCCGGGGCCACCGGGACGCTGAGGATATCTTCCCGGAGGTCCGCCTCCCGGGCGCAATGGCATGCCGGGGCGCGGGCCGCTCGGACGAGTTTGGCCAGGTGCCGCCGCGGGACGAAAACTCTGAGGCGCGCCGGGACGTGGTTGCCCACCAGATGGTGGTCCACCGGGACGCACTGGAAATCTTTGGCCTTGCGAAGGAGGAGCACCCGCAGGACGCGGCGCACCCGAAGTGGTTCCTGAAGCCGACGCGGGACTTCCCGTTGGAGCTGCTGCGGCAGGTCGCTGCGAGGCAGGGGCACCCGGCTGACCTGGTGCGGCAGGCCGAAGCGGAACTCCCGGACGCGGCGCAGATGGCGCAACTCCAGGTCTTGCTGGAGCCGCAGGCGCGGCGACTGCGGGAGCTGCCGCAGGTTTCGCAGCGACAGGTGCTTGAGAAGTTGGATGTGCGGGTGGATGAGCACTCGGCGCTGAAGACGCCGGCGCAGATGCGGATGGCGCGGCTGCAGGACGCGTCGCCGGGGTTCCAGGAATCGCACTGGGCACCGCGGGCTTCGCAGCCGCGGGAGAAGTAGCACTTGCCGGTGCCGCTGCGGGCTTAACAACAGATGGCGTGGGCGCAGCCGTGACCGTAGGACGCGCGGCAGGCTTCTTCGCTGCAGTCGCCTTTGCTTGCTTCTCGGCTTCCGCGGCAGCTTCCTTCGCCGCTAGTCCGGCAAAATGCTTGCGCGCAAGCTCCGCGTGTTCGAGATCGAGCGAACTCGAATGCGTCTTTTTTTCCGTGACGCCGATTTCCGGCAGGAAATCGATCAGGACTTTCGCTTTAACCTCGAGTTCGCGCGCGAGCTCGTTAATTCGAATCTGATTGGAATCTGCCATCAGCCCCTATTTTTCTCCAAACTAATCAGTACCCGCCGATTTCTCAGCGCCATCTTCCGACTCCGAATCCGCTTCTCCGCCGGAGGTTGCCTCTGTCTCAATCGCTTCAACGCTTGCACCTACGCCTGCTTCCGCATCCTCTACCGATTCCGCTTCGCGAGTTTCCGTGCCTTCCGCCGTCTCGGAATTGCCGGCAGTTTCTACCGATTCGCCACTTTCGGAGGAACCCTCCGCGCTCACTTCCGCTTCCGCAACGACGCTTTCCCCTTCCGCTGCGACCTCGCCGTCAGCGGGCGCAGCTTCAGGACCGGCCGCCGCTTGTGCTTCGAGTTCCTCGAAATACAGCGCCACGGATTGGTGAATCTTCTCCACCATCTTTTCGCCGATTCCCGGAATTTCGACCAGTTGCTCGGGCGTCATGTCGGCCAGCTTCTCGATCGAAGTAACGCCGTGCGCCTCGAGCTTCTCGATTGTCTTCGGTCCCACACCTGCGAGTTGCGTGAGCGGAGTTCCCGGCGCCGTCAGCGCAGCCATTTGCGCTTCGATTTCCCGGCGCTTCTCTTCCTCGCTCTTGATGTCGATGTTCCAGCCGATGAGTTTGCTCGCGAGGCGAACGTTTTGTCCCTTCTTGCCGATCGCCAGCGAGAGTTGCGTGTCCTCGACGATCACTTCGAGACGCTTCTCTTCGGGATCGACGATCTGCACGCGCGTCACTTTCGCAGGGCTTAGCGCCTTCTGCGCAAACGCCACCGTCTCTTCGCTGTACGGAATGATGTCGATTTTCTCGCCGCGCAATTCGCGAATGATCGACTGCACGCGCATTCCCTTCATGCCGACGCATGCGCCGACTGGATCGACGTCTTTATCGCGGCTCTCCACAGCAATTTTTGTGCGCTCGCCCGCTTCCCGCGCCACGGCGCGAATCTGCACGGTGCCGTCATAAATTTCCGGCACTTCCATTTCGAACAAACGCTGCACCAGGGCGGGATCGGCGCGCGAGACCACCACCTGCGGTCCTTTTGCCGCGCGTTCCACGGCGCGAATCGTCACGCGCAACCTGTCGCCCACGTTATATGCCTCAAGCCGCGATTGCTCGCGCTTTGGCAGCCGCGCTTCCGTGCGGCCCAAGTCCACAATCGTGTCCGGACCTTCAGTCCGCTTCACGATGCAGTTCACCAGCTCGCCCACGCGCGTGTGAAATTCGTTGTAAATTGTATCGCGCTCAGCCTCGCGAACCTTTTGCAGGATTACCTGCTTCGCAGTCTGCGCCGCGATCCTTCCCAGCACGTCGGTCGGCTTCGCTTCCGTAACTTCGCCGCCCACTTCCACTTCCGGTTGCTTCTTCCGCGCGTCGCCGATCGAAATTTCGCGCAGCGGGTCGGTGACCTCTTCCACAACCGCGCGCACCGAAAACACATCCACGTGCCCGGTATCAGGGTTGAACTTCGAGCGCAGATCTTCCTCGGTGCGATAGTATTTCCGCGCCGCTACGACCATCGCATCCTCAATGGCCGCAACAATCACCTCGGGCTCGATGTGCTTCTCCCGGCTGATCTGCTCGATTGTCTGGTACAGCAGACTCGCCATTCAAGTTCTCCCTAGAGTTCTACCACCAGGTTCGCTTTTCGAATCCCGGCGTACGGAATTTCAATTTCGCGGTCTTTCCACTTCAACTTCACGTTGCCGTCAGCATAACCGGCCAACCGCCCTTCGAGATACTTCTGGTTCTCGAAAGGCGGTTCCAGCCAAATCTTCGCCAGTCTGCCGACAAATCGCTCGTAGTCAGCCGGCTTGATCAACTTTCGATCCATGCCCGGCGAGCTCAACTCCAGAATGTAGCTGGGCCCCGGAACCAGATCTTCCACGTCCAGAATTACACTCAACTGCTCGCTCACGCGCTGGCAATCCGCGTGGCTCACTCCCAGGTTATCTGGGTTGGCCGGGCCGGGTAGCCGGTCGAGATAGACGCGCAGCAGTCGCTGCTTGCCTATCTTCCACTCTACGTCGAAAACCTCGAGGCCTTGCGAGCGCGCCACCCGCTCCGCCGCCTCACGTATCTTTTCCAAGTCCATTCTGTTCTAGGCGCGGCGTTTATCTGGTGTCACCTTCCGCCGATACCTCGACCCCCGCGCCAATTCTGCGCCCAACAAAAAAGTGGGCTTGCGGCCCACTTGGCGAGCGACCTATCTAGAAGCAATTAAGTATAAGCTCGGTTAGTCGGAAAACGCAAGGCGGGTCGATTTGGCTCGACGGGAGGCGTGCGGGACCAGATAGACTTGGATCCCAGTCCACCTGCCCCGTCTTGGATGAAACAATCCAAGGCGATTCGGTTTTGCGTACTAAGGGTGAGATTCGAGAAGGAGCAACAGATATGAGTCGATCGGTGATGATTTTTGTGGTTCTGTGCGCGGCTGCGTTGGTGCTGTTCGTGACGTCGCGCCACCAAGCGGCTACCGCGGTGGCTGCCGCAGCTGCAACGGCTGCTGTGATTCCTGATCCCGCCGTGGATGAGAGACTGGCCGCGAAGCCTGGACAGGAAACGCTCGTCCTCGCGGGTGGCTGCTTTTGGGGCGTGCAAACGGTTTTCAAACATGTGAAAGGTGTGATTCGATCCACCGCCGGTTATTCGGGCGGCGCACTGAAAAATCCGGACTACGAAACTGTAAGCAGCGGCTCGACGGGACACGCCGAGTCGGTGGAAATTGTTTACGACCCGTCGGTGATCACTCTGGGGCAACTGCTCAAAGTTTTTTTCTCGGTGGTGCATGACCCAACGCAGCTGAATCGCCAAGGGCCGGACACCGGCACGCAGTACCGCTCTGCGATTTTCTTCAATAGCCCCGAGCAGGAGCGGATCGTAAAGGCCTATATCGAACAACTGACCCAGGCGAAAATCTACTCTCGCCCGATCGTGACGCAAGTCGTCGCGCTTAACGGTTTTTATCCGGCCGAGAGCTACCATCAAGATTACGCCGAACATCATCCAGAAAACCCCTACATCCAGATCTGCGACATTCCGAAGATGAATAATCTGCGGGAGCAGTTCCCCAATCTGTACGTTGCCAAGCCCTGACGGCGCGAAAGCGGGAAGTGGGAAAACAAAAAGGCCTCCCGATGAGGGAGGCCTTTGAAAATCTCCTAGACGGAGCGAAGCGGGACTACTGCTTCGGCTGTGCTGGGGTTGCCGGTGCCGGCCTTGGGGCAGCTGATCTCGGAGGTGCTGATGACTTCGCTGCGCCCGCCTTCACCGGATAATTCTGGTCGTAGAGGCGGATGATTTCCTGCGTCACGTCGATCTGGTTCGCAGCGTAAACCACGGGCGTGTTCTGCGCCGAGGTATCGAAAATCACGCCGTATCCGTTCTCTTTCGAATACTTATCGAGGACGTCGATCATTTTGCGGCCGATCCGATCGACGATTTCCCGCTGCGCTTCGTTGAAGTCGTCCTGCGAATCCTGTTGCTTGCGCTGAAACTGGCGGCTCAGCTGATCGCCCTCGCGCGAGAGGCGCGCCTTCTCGTCGTCGCTCAGCGTGCTCGCGCCCGTGCGCAGTCGCGTCTGAATGTCTTCGACTTGCCGGCGCAGATTGTCGAGTTCGGATTGCCGCGGAGCGAACTGCGATTGCAATTCACCCGCCGCCTGCTTGCCTTCCCCCGTGCTGGTGATTGCCACCTGCACGTTGATTACTCCTACCTTCATTCCAGCCGCCGACGCAGCACCTGCGCCACTAGACTGAGCCCACACTGCAGGTCCTGCTAACAACGCCGCCAAGGCCAGAACTGCCAATCGAATCCTCATTCTCACTCCTTATTCGTAAAATCCATGAAACGCAAACTCGCGATTATAGCTGGGCACGGAGAAAACGGTCAATCGGATTCAACTCGCCCGGCCTTGTCGGATGCGCGGCGAGACTCGATGGTTGGCCTGCTCGCAACCAGCCGGCATCGTCATCAATGGGGTAGAGGGATCAGCAAAACACGGCTGTTGTTTGTGTCCACAACCACAGCCAGATTCAACTTTGCATCAATTGCGACCGAAAACTGCTGGTTCTGCGAAAACTTCGCCGAGCTTGGCAAACCGAAGATTCCGCGCGTTTGAGGAGCCGTGCAGGTTACTGGAGCGCCGACCGCTGGAGGGCACATATAGTCCAGAAACGACATTGTGTTGCTCGCGGAATTTACGGTGGCGAGGGTGCTCGTCTGGAAGTCGTAATCGAGCGAGGTTGGATTGATGCCCACCCGCACCGTGGTCGGAATGCAAGTAACCGGATCGACAATCACAATATTATTCTGCAGGCTGTTGGCCGCTACAAAAACCTGATTGACGGGATCGAACACAACGCCACTCGGAAGCTGAACATTGCTCACACGGCAAGTAACGCTTGAGGTTAGGAGATCGATGATGTCGATGCTACCTGCTTGCGAGGCAGCGCCGACAGCGGCATATCGGTCGCCATTTGGGTCCGTCGCAACTGACACTGGACTTTGATTCACCCCTATATTCGTTCCCGCAGCTGAGCCTGTCGGCGCGAGACTGACGAAACTGACCTCGCAACCACTGGTGACGGTGGAGCAGGACGGATCCGGCCCTGACGCAGCAACGATCGCGATGGCTAAGTCCTGCTCTATTCCAACTCCGGTCGGACCGGTACATCCGACGCACAGTGGCACTGTCTGCGGAGGATTGATTCCATTCTCATCGACGACGGTCACATCGCTACTCGCGTTGTTCGCAACCGCAGCCAGGGCGAGCCGTGGCAAAACAGCGACGCCGATCGGGCCTTGTCCGACCGTTAGGGGGCTTTGCGGAAGAGTAGTTCCGGTGGTGAGGTCTACAAGCGAAACCGTTCCGTCACCATTATTTGTGACGACGGCTATGTCGCGATCGGGATCAACCGCGACGCTGGACGGAAGGTTTCCGACAACCACGGGTTGCACAACCGTCAGCTCAGTGGTGTTTGAAACATTCGGACCCGGGTTTTGAACGGTCACGCTGTAACGCCGCGCCGCTTGCAGCAGGTTCGCAGGGACCGTGGCAACGATTTGCCTGCCGCCATTTGATACCGTGACGTCTCCGGACGGCAGCGCGGTGGTGTCGAGAAACACTTGCGAGCTTCCCGGCACAAAACCGAAACCGTTGATCGCGAGGGAGAGATTCGCTGCAGCGGGAGCAAACGCAACGGCAGGATTCAACCCCGTAATTTGTAAATTCCTGAAGGAATTACCGAGAGAGACGACTGAGACGGTGCCGCTAGTTTGATTCACTACGAGCGCTTCGTTCAGCGCAGGATCCACCGCGACAGCTTGAGGCATAGTTCCGAGTCCCGAAACTGTCGGCTGCAAGATCACACCAGTTCCAAGATCGACCACCGCCGCCGTCGACGTCTGAGAGTTCACCGCGATTCCAACATTGGTCAGCGGATTCACTGCAGCTGCGGCATAACCCAATTGCCCGACCGTAAAGGAAATCGAGCCCACCGTGTTATCGAGCAGGCTGAACGTCTGAAGTGTGCCCCCGCTTGGATTTGTCAAAAGCACCTGATGGGTTTCCGTGTTGATCCCGACTCCCTGAACGCTCGTCGAAATGGATAGGCTTCCGATCACCTGTGGGGGTCTCCCGCCATCACCCGCAAGGGGAGCTCGACCGAGGTCAACGAGATTTATGGAGCCCGCGCCGCCCGGGGTGATGACTGCCCAGTTCAATAGAGGGTCAATTCCTATTGCCGGGCTAACGCCGGTACTGTACGGCGTGAGAGTGCCGCCAATCTGCGCAACGAAAACAGGAACTCCGGTGGAAGTATCCAGAACGGTGGCCAGATTGGTTGATTGGTAGGCGACAACCGCGCGGTGCGTAAGAGGATTGATCCCGATTGCTATCGGTACGGGACCGGCAACCGGCGGCGGTGGCGCGCCAATCTGGACGGAAAACGGCGTTCCTACAACTGATTGAGTGGTTAGATCTACGGTGGAGACAGTGTTGTCACCGCTGTTGACGACAAGTGCGATGTGGCCTGGCAACTGATCATCGATCGCTATCCCGGTCGGCATATTTCCTACGCTGGGAATCGTCTTGACGACCGAGTTGGTCGCCAAATTAATTAAGGAAACGCTTCCGTCTCCAGTATTGGCAACGGCCGCGAGATTCAATACCTGATCGATCGCGATAGCAGAAGGGCTCGCTCCCACCGCGATACTGGCGCTGGGAGCACTGGGAATCGACGCCGGATTGGGCGTCACTGCCAAGTTCACAGCGGAAATGGACGGCAGATTCGGGGAGATACCCGGATTTTGAACTACGATCGGATACAGCCCAGGGGTTGCCACACCATTCGGAGGAGTCGGCACTATCAACTGGCGGCTATTGACCACGGTTGGCGTAATACTTACGCCGTTGAATGTCGCCGTGGTACCACCCGAAGCAGTCTGTGGCGGGAAGAAGAAACCTCCAGAGAGAGTCACGTTTGCGCTCGAAGCCATTGCCGACACACTGTCGGGCGTAGAAGAGATTACCGCCGGACGCACGGGAGCAACGGTCAGAGTTGCCGACGGTGACGTATCTCCGTTGCTTTGGCGCACCTGAATGTTTACTCCCTTTGCCTGCTGAAGCAGCACGGATGGAATGGTTACACGCAGGAGCGTAGAGGTGATAAACGTCGGAACGATGGGAACTCCGTCCACGAGCACGACAGAGGTTGAAAAAAAGTCGGTGCCAGAGATGGAGCTTCCGTTTATATAGACGTCCTGCTGTACAGACCCCTGGGCGGCGGTGGTGGGATCAATGCTTGCGATGGTTGGACTCGGGGACGCAGCGGTGACCGATACAGTTGCCGAAGCGGACTGCGTAGGATCGGCAGATGAAGTGGCGGTCACGGTAATCGCGCCCGGGGGTTGTGCCGGCGCGACGTACGTTCCTGCCGGACAAGCTGGGGGCGTAGGAACCAAAGGATTCGGGCAGACAAAACCGTGTACCGAATCGCCCCCAGCGACGCCGTTCACCGACCACGTAACGCCGTGATCGTTGGTGGGGCCACTGACGGTGGCGGTGAATGTGAATCTGTCCAGCGGCGCGATCGTGGCCGTGGTAGGCGTTATCTGCACTGTGATTCCCGACGTGATTGTGACCATGGCCGATGCAAACGCTGTGGAATCGATCGTGCTGGTCGCCACAACAAGGATTGGATTCGTAGAAGGCACGGCCGGTGGCGCGGTATAAAGCCCTCCGGATTGAGTGGCCGAAACCTGCGTAATCGTTCCCACGCCGGTTGGTCCAGTTCCTGTTTGGCCAGGCAGCGGGGTGCAGTTGGTAGGCTGGTTTCCCGCGGTGGGCGGTGGAAGGCAAATCTGCCAGTTGACGGTCGTTGTCGTGGAGCCAGATCCCACGGCGCTGAATTGCTGGGTTCCTCGCTCGACCACTGTTGCCGTGGTGGGCGCTATCGTGATGCCCACCATAGCAGCGTTACTACCACATCCCGCCACGCAAGCGGCGATTAACACCGCGACGCTCAGTTTCTCCAATCTCATCGCCCTTCCTCCGAGCGTCTGCCGCCTGTTGAAATTTCGATTTCCAGAATCATTGGCATCACAAGCTTTCCTCGATCGACATCCATTTAGAATGTCCGGCTGATGGTGAACCGGAATGTCTGCTTCGGTTCGATCAAGCCGGCCGGGATCCGCTGAATCTGACTATCCAGAATCGTGTCCAGTTGTGGAGCAATTTGAGTTTCAAATACTCCCGGAGGCAGCGCGGATTTCTGGGCATCCGAGAGAAAGAATCCTCCCCGCGGTCCGGAGAGCGTCTGATTCAGACGCAGATAGTTATAGGCGTAATAGAAACGGAAAGGCGCATTGACAATGGGCAACTGAACAACAAATTCGATTCCAGCCGAAGTATGAGGCTTGAAGTTCGTGCCAGACAGCACCTCGAGGTTCTTGGGAATCACCAGATCGGGGAAATCCGGATTCGGATATTGCTGCTGCAGTGTACTGAGCGCTCCGGGATTCAAAGCCAATTGAGATTTACGAATAATCCCGTCCAAACCGATGTCGTTGAACAGGCTCATACTGACAGGCCCGGCAATCGGAATCCGGTACTCGAAATTTCCAACGCCTTGAAAATCGCCGCCGGGGCGTGTGGGAAGAAAAGTGACGATAGGGACGTTCAAGGCCACCGGAATGGGGTTCCCACCGGGACCAAGTCGCGTGGGATCGAAATAAGTCACCGTGGTGGTGGATGCGCTCGGGATCGCGACGAAGGGCGAAATCGTGTAGAAATCGAATCCGCGCACATCGTTTTCTCCGCCCAGGTAGAAGCGGCTATAGGGCGGAACGTCGGTTCCGTTGTAGCCCGTAATCATGCTGGTCAAAACTCGGACGCCGATCACGTTGCGTTTATGGTGGTGAGGACGAAAATACGTCATCGTGAAAGTATTTGTAAGCGTGTTCGTATTTCCGCCTAAGGGTCCCCCCTCCCAGCCAAGCCCGTAATAGAAGCTTTTCCCGTGCGTGGGATTCTGTGGATTGTCGACGGTGCTGTAGGAAATCGTCGGCGTAATCTTGCTGGACTGAATTCCGCTTAAGGCCGAGGGGCCCGCCAAGCTCCGGAACTGTGTGAACTCAAACAGCAATTGCGCGGATTGGCTGAAGGCGGTGATGTTCGTCGTGGAGAAACCGTAGGTGACGCCCACCCTGGTGAACCGATACTTTCGCAAGGGGTAGCTGGCAAAAATAGTGAAGCCGTGTGAGTCGGTGGTGTAGTTCTGCTGGAGTGCTGGATCGATGGCAACCTGCTGCCCGAGCAGCAGTCCTTCCTGTTTCGCCTGGTTGTAGTTGAACTTGCTGTAGAAGACGGTGAAGCCGGTGGAGATTGGGCGGTCAAACAAATATGGCTCGGTGAAGCCAAAGGTGGCGCCCTGCTGCAAATTGCCAAGCTGCCCTGAAATCGTAAGGGTCTCGCCGAGACCGAGAAAATTGTTCGTCTGATAAGAAAGGCTGACGAACGTGCCGGCGATTCCGCTGACGCCGCCGGAGAAGCTGATCGATTGTTTCCCCTTCTCCTTTACCTTGAGCTTGATGTCCACCTTGCCGTTTTTCTCGTTCTTCTTGAGTTCGGCATTTTCCGGCTTGATCGGATCGAAATAATTCAGCTGATTCAAGCGTAGCAGGCTCAATTCCCAAAGCCGGTTATTGAACACCTGGCCTTCGTCAATCAAAAGCTCCCGGCGAATCACCTTGTCGCGGGTGGTTGTGTTGCCGGAAAATTCAATTCTGCGAACGTAGAATGGCTTGCCCTGGTCGAATTCCATCGTGATGTTGACCAGTTTTTTTGCATCGTTCACTTCGGTGTTGGGCGTAGCCACAAAGTTGATGTAACCATATCCACCGTACAGTTTCTTGTAATCGTCGAGGGCCTTGCGGACTTTGTCGGTGGAAAAAATATCTCCCTCTTTGAGGGGAAAAACTTTGGCAAGGGCTTCCGGCTTGAAAACGAGCCCCTGTTCCGGATCACTGGTGCGGAACCTAACTATTCCCATCCTGTACTGCTCACCTTCTTCGATCGGGATCGTAATATTTGTCGACTTCCCATGTTTCGAACCGACCACAGGCCACGGTCCTGGTATTCCCCCGCGATCTTCATCAACGATTTTTAGAATTGGATCCTTTACGAGCACCTTAAAGTAGCCATTATTCTGATAGAGACCTCGTACCCCGATTTCGAGGTCTTCGTCAAGTTTCTGCCGGTCGTATGTCTTGCTGAGCACGGGAATCTCGGTAAAGCCCAAAGGGATCGAGTAGGGACGATCGTGTTTCATTGCCCGGATCAGCTTGCGATCTGAGAATGCCTTATTGCCAGTGAACTTAATCTCGCCTACCTTCACCTTAGGGCCTTCGTCGATATTGAATACAAGCTTTACCGCGTTTGTCGCTGCAATCCGTTCGTATGTCGGCTTCACGGTTGCAAATTGCCGTCCGTGCTCGGCGAGCAATTGCTTCAGCACCACCTCCGCGCGCTTGATCTTCGTGGGGTCAAATTGGCTCTCCACGGAGAGACCGACTTTTTGTTCCTTAAATCGGTCGAGGATGTCGGACTCGGTGACGGATTTATTTCCCTTATATTCGATCCGGCGGATGATGGGCCGCTCCGTTACATAGTAAACGAGTATTTTCCCGTTCGGATTCTGAGGGTCGTCCTCAACCTCGAGACGAATGTCCTCGAAAAACTGGGTGTTCCAGAGCGCCTGGAAATCACGGTGAACCGCTTCTTCGGTGTAAGGATCGCCGGGCCGGGAAAAAATACGCGCGAGAAGCGTGTCGCGTTGAATGCGGCGATTCCCCTGAAATTCAATGTGATCGATTGTGTATTGCGGGACCGGGGGCGGCTGAGATCGCTGAGCCCAAACGGGATGCACGATTGAAAACCACAAGAGATACACAACGACGGGAAATTGGAATCGGCGCAGAAAAATTTTCCTGCCTGCGGCCATGGTTCTGGTCAAGGCCGCACTTCCCCGCCCAAGATATTTGGCTCCCCCGCCGGACCGCTCCGTCCAGCTTGCGCGTGTAGGATTCCTAGTGGGCCACCGGGGTTGCTTCCACAACAGGTCGGAACAAGAGACCGTCCGCTGCGAGATAAATCTCGAGCGTGGCCGGCCGCTGTAGTCCGCCCTGAATGAGAGCTTCCGACAGTGGGTCTTCGACGTATTTCTGCAGCGCGCGCCGGAGCGGCCGCGCGCCATAATTTCGATCGCTGCAAGTTTTCTCGAGAATCCACTGGCGTGCTTCCGGTGTCAGAGCAATCTGCACCTGACGATGCACCAGCGTCTCGTTGATCTGGCCGACGAGCAAATCGATAATCCGCAGCAGGTCGTCGTCCGTGAGCGAATTGAACAGAATCACTTCGTCCAATCGATTCAAGAACTCAGGATTGAAGACTCGCTTTACCTCGCCCATCACCATGTCGTCTTGGCTTTTTGCTGCCGCCAAATCATCCGGGGACTGGAATCCCAATCCCGCCTGCTTTTGCAGCTGCCGCGCTCCGATGTTCGAGGTCATAATAATGATTGTGTTGCGGAAGTCCACTGTATTTCCAAGCCCGTCGGTTAATTGCCCGTCTTCGAAGACTTGCAACAAAATGTTGTAGACGTCCGGATGCGCCTTTTCGATTTCGTCGAGGAGCATCACCGAATACGGAGTGCGGCGCACACGCTCGGTCAACTGGCCACCCTCTTCGTATCCCACGTATCCCGGAGGCGCGCCGATCAACTTCGACACCGAGTGCTTCTCCATGTATTCCGACATGTCGAAGCGGATGAGAGACTTCTCGCTGCCGAATAGAAACTCGGCAAGCCTGCGAGCCACTTCCGTCTTGCCGACGCCCGTGGGACCCAGGAACAAGAAGCACCCAACCGGACGACCGGGAGCCTTGAGACCAGCACGGCTGCGTCGAATCGCTCGTGCCAGCGCCGTGATGGATTTATCCTGACTGATAACCCGGCGGTGCAGCTCTTCTTCGATCCGCAGCAGCTTCTGTTGCTCGTCTTCTTTGATCGCGGAGACTTGAATGCCCGTCCATCGCGCAACCACATCCTCGATGTCTTCGCGCGTGACGATGCCGGTGGAAGAATCGTCAATCTTCAGCTTCTCGCGCAGCATTCGCAGATGCTCTTTCTCTTTGCGTTCCTCTTCGGAATAGAAACGCGCTTTCTCAAACTCATGATTCGCGATCGCCGTTTCCATCCGGTGGGTGATGAACTTCACGCGCTTTTGCACTTCGGAAACTTCATCCGGAAGCATGGCTTGACGCAATTTCACTCTCGAGCCGGCCTCATCAAGAAGATCGATCGCCTTGTCGGGCAAGAAACGGTCCGGAATATACCGATTCGAAAGATAAACAGCGTAGCGAATCGCGTCTTCCGTGTAGCTGACGGCGTGGAATTTTTCGTAGCGGTCGCGTACGCCCTGAAGCACGCGAATCGCTTCGTCTTCCCCGGGCGCCGGAACTTTCACGGACTGGAAGCGGCGCTCGAGCGAACGGTCCTTTTCCACGGATTTGCGATATTCCGCGGGAGTGGTTGCGCCGATGCACTGAATTTCGCCGCGGCTCAGCGCAGGCTTCAAAATATTGGCAGCATCGAGCGAACCTTCCGCCGATCCTGCGCCGACGAGAGTGTGCAATTCGTCGATGAACACAATCGCGTTCTGGCTCTCCATCAATTCCTTCATGATGGTTTTCAGCCGCTCTTCGAACTGCCCGCGATATTTCGTGCCCGCGACGATCAGAGAAAGATCGAGCGAAAGAATTCTCTTGTCCGCGAGAAACGGCGGCACGTCACCATCGGCGATCCGCTGCGCCAGACCTTCGACGATTGCCGTCTTCCCCACGCCCGGCTCGCCGATTAGAACAGGATTATTCTTCGTCCGGCGGCACAGGATCTGGATGGCGCGTTCGAGTTCCCGGTCTCGCCCAACCAGAGGATCGAGCTGGCCTTCCATCGCCGCCTGCGTAAGATCGCGGCTAAATTCCGCTAGCAACGACGCTTCTTTTGGCCGGTTCACTGGCACCTTCTCTCCCGTGCTGCGCGCCAATTCCTCGCGCACGGTTGAAAGCCTAAGTCCACGCTCCAGCAAGATTTCGGCGCCGAAGGATTTCTCTTCTCGCAGAACGCCGAGGAGCAGATGTTCGGTGCCGACGTGCTTGTGGCCAAGACGCTCGGCTTCTTCCGCGGCGAAGGTCAGGATGCGTTTGCACTCCTGGCTGAGCGGCACTTCCACGGAGGTGGAAATACGTTCGCGGACGGTGATCCGCGATTCAATTTCCTTGCGAATCGATTCGATCGAACCGTGCGTGCGCAGAAAACGGTTCGCCAGCGCCTTATCCTCGCGCAACAGGCCGAGCAACAGGTGCTCCGTCTCGATGAACGGACTGCCGTATTGGCTCGCCTCGTAGCGAGCAAAGAATATTACGCGTCGAGCCTTCTCTGTATAGCGTTCAAACACGGTTCACCCAAGGTCTCCTGAGATCCGCGCCCCGACGGTCGCCAAATATTCCGTCGAGGCACTCGCCATTCCAGCAGGTACGTTTGCGGCCGGCACTAGCTTGCCATGATCCAAGACCAAAATGCGCCCTGTGCGACGCGCTAACGATAGATTGTGCGTTGCGAGAATGGAAGTCAAATGGTGAGAGCGATGAAGCCGCATCAAAAGCTCAAAAACACTCTCTGCGTTCGCCTCGTCCAGATCGCCTGTAGGTTCGTCGGCCAGCAACAGCGCCGGCCGGTTTGCCAGCGCACGTGCAATCGCAACTCTCTGCTGTTCCCCGCCCGATAATTCCCCCGCGCTCTGCCCGGCTCGATCGGCCAACCCAACTTCACTCAGCCACTCGCGCGCCGCTCGGAGCGCTTGGGTCATTGGTTCGCCCCGAACCAGCATCGGCATCGCCACGTTTTCAGCCGCAGTGAAATCTGGCAGGAGATGGTGCCGTTGCCAGATAAAACCCACTGCGCTGTTTCGATACTCGGCGAGTTCGGCTTCATTCAAAGATTTTAATGATTTCGCGCCGAAGTATACTGCACCGTTTGTTGGAGTGTCCAGCGCGGCCAGAATATGTAGCAAAGTGCTTTTGCCCGCGCCTGAAGGGCCGATAATAGCGAGCATTTCGCCGCGTTCAATCGAAAAACTGATTCCATCAAGAGGCGTTATTTCCTGTGTGCCGGATCGGAAGGTTTTCCGCAAGCCTTCAACCCGCACAAGCTCTCCCGAGCCTGTGACGGCCTGAAGATGAGTCTCGTCAATCACCGCGACGCCCAAGGTGGCTTGCCCCCTCATCGCATCGTCTATTTCACGTTAGATGCCGAACTGCACCAACCGTATGTCCTTCATTTCGTTACGACTACTCTTTCCCGAAGTGGAACTGATTCTAAAGACTTTCACATTTGCGCCGTACTGTTACCCCTATGCGTCCGCGAGTACCGCGCCTTCGAGAGAACGTCCTACGCTAAATCTTCGCCCTTGCAGGTATTCTAACACGTTGTCGCCGCAGATTCATGCCGTTCCGGCATTAGCGCTAACACTTCGTCGATTCTTCCCCGAGAATGGCAAGAACCGAGCCCTTTACTCGAACCTTAGAATTTCTACGGGCAGAATCTTAGATGCCGAGCGCGCGGGTAGCGTCGTCGCCGCAATGCTGATTGCGAGCGCGGCAGCGGCGATCCACAGGGCGTCATATCCGTTGGCGTGAAAAGGGACATAAGGAATCGCATAAATTTCCGGATTCAGAGGAATCAACTCCCACCGGTCCGCTGCCCACGCCAGCAGATATCCGAGAACGAGGCCGGCAAAGGTTCCCACAAGACTGACGACTAAGCCTTGCAAAACGAATAGTTTCCGCATTTGTTGCCGGCGAGCCCCCATCGCCATCAGCACGGCGATGTCTTTCGAGCGATCGGTCACCGTCATTGTAAGCACCACCAGAATGTTTAACCCGGCCACGAAGGTGATCAATCCGATAAACAATGCAGTAACGAGCTTTTCAAGACTGAGGGCGCGGAACAGGGCGCGATTCTCGTCCATCCAGGTGCTCACCGTGAATCCGCTGCCGGCGCGCTTCGAAATCTCTTCTGCAACCTTGCCCGCATCGTCGAGGTTGTTCACGCGCACTTCGAGCAAACTCACCACGTCGCCGATGCCAGCCATCGCTTGGCCGGATGCAAGCGTCACGAAAGTCCAATTCGCGTCGTAGTCATAAAAGCCCGAATCGAAAATTCCCGTTACGTGAAAACGCCGCGAGCGAGGAAGCATCCCGAAGGGCGTCAGGCTTCCTTGCGGACTCGTCAGCGTAAGATAGTCGCCTGCGGATATTTTCAGGTCGTCTGCGAGCAGACGTCCAACAAGGATGGCCGGGATTCCATCTGCGTCCGCGCGAAAATCGGCGGAGCCAGCCACGATGCGGTGCAACGCTTCGCTTGCGTTGCGCTCGAGCTCGGGGTCCACTCCCTTCAGCACCACCCCTCGCGCGTGATTGCCAGAAGAAAGCAGCACTGTGTCGTAAATCGCCGGCTCAATTGAACGGACGCCTGGAGTGCCTGCAAGCTGTGCCATCAGTTCGCGATAATTTCGAATGCCTTCAGGGCCAATGGGCTTCAGGTTTACGTGCGCAGTGACGGTGAGTAGCCGGTCGCGAATCGCCTGGCGAAAACCGGTGTTCATCGCAAGCGCAATCACGAGGGTCGTCACGCCCGCCGCTACGCCAATCACTGCCAGCAGGGTGACAAGCCGCAGCACCGCGGGCCGGTTTGGCGACCGCAGGTACCGCAGCGCAACGAACGATTCAAACTTCATTTTGTCTTTGCGTCGGAGTGCGCGCTAGCAGCCCCATCAGGCTGCCCGCCTGAGGCTGATGGGGATTCCGGCGGCACATCCGGTTCCGCCGATTCGGTGCGCAGAAGCGGGAACAACACCACCTCGCGAATCGTGCGCGAATTTGTCAGCAGCATCACGAGGCGATCGATTCCAACACCTTCACCAGCCGTAGGAGGCAGCCCGTGGCTGAGCGCGCGAATATAATCGGTGTCCACTTCCTTCGGCGCTTCCTGCCCGCCTTTCGCAACCTGTGCGGCGAACCGGCTCTCCTGATCGAACGGATCGTTCAACTCAGAGAATCCGTTGGCCAGTTCCATTCCGGCGATAAATAGCTCGAAGCGTTCCGCGGTAGACGGATCGTCAGCTCGCCGTTTCGAAAGCGGCGAAATCGCCGTAGGAAAATCGTATATGAATGTCGGTTGGACTAAATGAGCTTCGGCAACCGCCTCAAAGATCTCGCCAATCAGCTCGCCATCAGAGAGCTTCTCGATATTGGCAATCATATCGGCACTGTGCGTTCGCGCGTACGCGTTGTATCGCCCAGCGACGGCCTTCGGCCCTCCTTCCCTTCCCAGCTCCGCGACTAAGCCGCCTGCTTCCGCAGGAGCGATCCAATATTTTGCGATCGCTTCGCGCATCGTGAGCCGCTCGAATTTGCTGAAGTCAATTTCGATATCGCCGTAAGGAATCTTCGTTGTGCCGGTAACTTTCTCCGCGATTCCTCGAAAGAGTTCCTCGGTAAGATTCATCAGCTCGGAAAAATCGCTGTACGCCTGATAAAACTCGAGCATCGTGAATTCAGGCATGTGAATCGCGTCGATGCCCTCATTGCGAAAATTGCGATTGATCTCGTAAACGCGATCGAGCCCGCCAACAACGAGCCGCTTCAGATAAAGCTCCGGCGCAATGCGCAGGTACAAATCCATGTCGAACGTATTGTGGTGCGTGACGAAAGGCCGCGCCGTGGCTCCGCCCAGAATCGGATGCATCATCGGCGTTTCCACTTCCACGTAGGCGCGGTCGTTGAAAAAATTCCGAATTTCGCGGATGATTTTCGCGCGCGTGATGAAAATCTCCCGCGGCCGGTCATTTACAATCAGATCGAGATAACGCCGCCGATAGCGCTGTTCGATATCCGCGAGCCCATGCCATTTTTCCGGCAGCGGCAGCAGCGCCTTGCTGAGGAGTTCGAGCTTCGTCACCCAAACCGTGAGCTCGTTCGTTTTCGTGCGGAACAAATGCCCGCTGACGCCGATGATGTCGCCCAAATCGAGCAACTGAAATAGCTTGAACTGCTCCGCGCCCACTACGTCGAGCTTCACGTAGAACTGCAGCCGCGCGCCGTCACCCAGAATGTGCCCGAAAGCAGCCTTCCCATGCGGCCGCAGTGCAACGATGCGCCCCGCCGCGCGCACGTCCACATGTTCCGCAGCCAGTTGTTCGGCAGTTCGCTCGCCGAATTTCTCGGCTACCTGTCTGGCCGTGTGTGTCCATTCGAACTTGTGCGGATAAGACGCGTGTCCCAGCGCCTCAATTTCGGTCAGTTTTTTGCGGCGTTGTTGAAACTGGTCGAGCGGCTCAAATTCCAACGAAGAGTCCTTTCCGGGAGTCGTCCGCAGTATAGCGGTCGCTTTCGAGAAGCGTCAAGAAAACGCCTTAGTACGCCCCGAATTTCCGCAGAATCGTTTGTGCCCTCGCCCAAGCCACAACATCCAAATTAAAGGAGGTGCGTTTCCATGATGCTCCAATTTGCCGCTGCTTTAGTTCTCGGGCTGATGTGCGGAAGCGAGCTCAATGTGGCCGCATTCGCCCATCCGACACTCAACAGGCAACCGGTCGCAGTACATATTCCGGTGCGCTCTTCCTTCGCGGCACAGCTCGGCCGCGTGATGCCTTTCTGGATGGTAGGTTCGACTCTGTTGAATCTGCTCCTGCTCTTTCGTTTCGAGCGCCTGAACACAGTTTCATGGCGGCTGGCCGCCATCGCTCTCGCCATCCAAGTGGGGGCGATTGTGTTTTCTCTTATCGGCCCGGTTCCAATCAATAATCGAATCGCAAAATGGACGCCGGAATCGCTCCCCAGCGATTGGCGAAATCAGGAACATCGCTGGGACGTCTACCACAGCGTGAGAACGATTGCGCTGATTGTGGCTTTCGCACTTCTGGTTGTCAGCGTTGGGCTGCGCTAACCCCCAACACATGGGATAACACAGAGCCACCGCATAAGTATGAGCGGTATCGCTGCCGGTTTAGCAAGGTTATAATCCCCGGCTGATATGCCGCTGGCGCCCACCACAAAGCTCGGCCCTTACGAAATCATCGCGCCACTAGGCGCAGGCGGCATGGGCGAAGTGGTACGCGCGCGCGACACGCGGCTCGGACGCGAAGTCGCGCTGAAAATCCTTCCCGAATCCTTCGCGCGCGAAAGCGACCGCCTCGTCCGCTTCGAACAGGAAGCCCGCGCTGTCGCGGCGCTCAACCATCCAAATATTCTCGCTGTATTCGACGTCGGCCAGCACAACGGCTCGCCATTTCTCGTCTCTGAGCTCCTTGAGGGTGAAACGCTTCGCGCGGTGCTCGATCGCGGCGCTCTTCCCCAGCGCAAAGCCATCGAGTACGCAGTACAAATCGCACAAGGCCTCGCCGCCGCGCACGAGAAAGGAATCGTTCACCGCGATCTGAAACCCGAGAATGTCTTCGTAACGAAAGACGGCCGAATCAAGATCCTCGATTTCGGCCTGGCCAAGCTCGCACAGAAACCCGGAGCCGAAGCAGGCGCCGATGGAATCACGCTAACCAGTTCGCACACCGCCGCGGGTGTGGTGATGGGCACAGCCAGCTACATGGCGCCCGAACAGGTGCGCGGCCAAGCCGTCGATGCTCGCACGGATATTTTTTCCTTCGGCGCAATCCTGTACGAAATGCTTTCTGGAAAGCGGGCGTTCCGGCGCGACACCGTGCCTGAAACGATGACGGCAGTCCTGAAAGAAGATCCGCCGGACCTCGCGGACTCTACGCCTGGAATTTCTCCCGCGCTGGACCGCATCGTACGCCGCTGCCTGGAAAAAAATCCGGAGCAGCGCTTCCAATCGGCCAAGGACCTGTCTTTTGCGCTCGCCTCTCTTTCAGGAACCGATTCGAGCGCCGCTGCTCGACTCGTCTCGGCCGCGCCCCGAGGCGCTTCGAGCCCCCTTTGGAAGTGGTCGGCGATCGCTCTAGCAATCCTTGCAGCTGTCGCTGGTGTCGCCTGGTTCCTCGCCACTCGATCAGCACCGAAAACCCGCATGCAGTTTGCCATCCCGGTCGCCACTGAAGTGAGCCACATGGCTCTTTCCCGCGATGGCTCGATGCTCGCTTTTGTCTCTCCCGACGAGGGCACTGGATTGCCGGTTCTCTACGTCCAGCATATCGGCACTCCGGGCGCCAGGCGCCTCCCGGGAACCGACGGCGCAACCTATCCGTTCTGGTCTCCGGATGGAGCGAAGGTCGCATTCTTCGCCAATGGAAAACTTCAGCGCGTTTCCATTTCCGGTGGTCCTCCGCAAAAGTTGGTGGATGTCCTCGCCGCGCGTGGCGGAAGCTGGGGGGCTCGCAACGTAATTATTTACGCTCCCGACGCTGGCAGCTCTATCTGGCGCGTGAATCCCGATGGTACGGGAGCAGCATCCGTTACCGATGTGCATGCCGGCGGTCGCCATGATGAGACCCATCGATGGCCCTTTTTTCTTCCCGACGGCAACCACTTCCTGTATTGGGACGGAAACTTCGGAAATGAGAGGGACGATCGCGTCAGTGGAATTTATTTAAGTTCGCTCGACCGCAAAGAAAGAAAACAGGTGACTCTGTCCCATTCCAACGGGGGCGTGGCTCTCGGCCACTTGTTCTATGCCAACGATGAACATCAGCTCATCAGCGTCCCCTTCGACGCTTCCAAAGGCGATGTAACCGGCAGCCCTTCGTCGGTAGCCAACCTCGTCGGCTTTCAACCCTCTACCTACTGGGCCGACTTCTCCGTCTCTGAGTCCGGCACCCTCGTCTACAACGAAAAATCCGGCAGCTCTTTCTCGGAATTGGTCTGGGTCGATCGCTCCGGCAAAAGGCTGGGCACGGTGGGTCAGCAGGGAGTGATGTGCAACCCCAGCATCTCGCCCGACGGCACTCGCGTCGCCGCCGATATCACCGATCAGAAGGCCAATAATGTTGACCTCTGGCTCTTCAATCTCAAGGACGGCGGCAACACCCGCTTTACCTTCGCTTCAGAAGAAGAAGTCGCCCCCGTCTGGTCGCGCGACGGCAAATTGATCGCCTACCGCTCAAACCTTGGCGCTGGCGCGGGCGTCCTCGTAAAACCGGCAAGCGGCTTGGGCGACGCCAGAATCCTCGAGCATGTTGAAGGGACGGATGACGTGATCCCGAATTCCTGGACTCTCGACAACCAGACCATTCTTTGCACCCACTTCACGCCCTCCGGTTACGTTCTCGATCTTGTGCCCCTCGTCGGCGGTCCCGCGACTCGTTTTCATCCCGGCGCAGGCAATGAGGCTACCGGCATGATTTCGCCCGACGGAAAGTGGGTTGCCTACGCTTCCCCCGACTCGGGTAACTGGGAGATTTATGTCTCCACATTCCCGGCAGGCCAGGGGAAATGGCAGGTGTCGCGGGGCGGCGGCACTCAACCCCGCTGGCGCGCCGACGGAAAAGAAATTTTTTACGAGGGTCCTGCCGGCATGCTCACCGCGGTCCCCATCAGCACAGAGTCCGGTTTTTCCACCGGGACGCCCGTCTCTTTGTTCCAAATCCAGGGCCGCTTCCAGATTTCATCCACCGACATCTTCACCTACGACGCGACCAGAGACGGTCAGCGCTTCCTCATCAACCGTTATGTCAAGCCTGATTCCGTCGCACCGATCACCATCGTCCTCAACGCAGCGGCATCGGATCAGCAGTAAGCTCTACCGCCTCGAAGCCGCTTTCTGAAAAAGATCGGCACGAGCCGTTCGAATCGCCCGAACTCCTGGCCCAGATTGCCGGATAGACCAGGCCCTTGGCACCACCTTGTCCTAAAAATCTACCCTCTCGGAAATGTGGTGCTATAATGCGCTGCCTTTCGGAGACACGTGTTGTTCAAGCGAAGGCGGGTCCCTTCCCCCGTCCGACGTAGCGCATCCGATGATTGGCGGGCTACGCTGCCACGGGAGAAAAATCAGCTTTTCGAGAAGACCGTTCGCGACTGGGAATGCTCCTACGCGATGATGAGCGTCTCGCTTGATGAGGCGCTTGCTCAGCGCGCTCGCGGCGAGTTGGTCTGCGCCCAGCAGCAGGTGGCGATTACTTCCGATCTCCTACTCCGTCTCACTTCTACGCTCGCCAATGCCTGTGCCATCCTTTCGGAAAGCGGAAAACACATAACTAATCTCCCGCTTGTCCAGCCATTGCATACGGAATTTTTCCGCGGAGACACCGGACAGAGTGCAGCATCCTGGAACAGTCTCCTCCACAACGTACTGCTTGGGCACCGCTCGCGTTTTTTTCATAAGCTTCGCATTCTCTCGAACACTGTCGAGCAGCTCGGAATGGAGTTTGAACAGAACGCCCACGATATTGCCGCCGGGTTGTCCGTTGAGCCCGCCGCCTGCTGGAAACAGCTCGATTCGCTCCACTACGACCTCAATACTTGTCTTCGCGAGTCGGAGGTGATCTTGAAATCGTTCCTCCACGCACTGCCCGCAGAGCGGCTGGCCGTTTTCGGTACAGAGTTGAGCCGGCCTCGGACGGCTGCGAAGCGGCGTCCAGTGCCGCGCGCCACGCGTGCCACCGCGTAGCAAATTGAGACCGATAGTAGTCATTCCCTACCCAGTTTGAGTTTCCCAGGCGCGCCATTCGCTCCCATAAATGGAAGAAAAAAATTAGATTTGGGACCCGACTGGACGTCTAACTCAATTACGGCGAGAATGAATGCGCCCTTATTCTCAAAGCAGCATCGAACAGGCACTTCGGTCGTCGTTATAGGCTATATTTCGAAATGCCGAATCGGATACTTGCGTGAAAAGAACCACTAGGACAACTTCCAGCCCCGGTGACGCATCGCAATTGGTGATGCGTCCCAGCGGGTAGCGTGGCCCGCGTGAGACGAATCGAGACGCCGGGCGAGTTGCCGGAATCGGAAGCTATCCGGTTAGCCCAGGCGGGAAATGCGGCGGCCTTCGAACGTTTGTACCGGTTGCATAACCGCCGTGTGTATTCTCTGTGTCTGCGGATGGTTGGGAATACGGCCGAAGCGGAGGATTTGACTCAGGAAGCCTTCCTTCAGCTCTTCCGAAAAATTGCTACCTTCCGCGGTGAATCGGCCTTTTCGACGTGGCTGCATCGGCTGGCAGTAAACGTGGTTCTGATGCGCCTGAGAAAGAAGTCGGCCACCGAGTCCTCCTTGGACGAAATGACTGAACCGGACGAAGAGTCCGGAGGACCCCGGCGCGATTTCGGTATGCCGGACTTGAGGTTGAGCGGTTCGATCGACCGCGTCAACCTGCAAAGAGCCGTGGATCAATTGCCGCCCGGGTATAAGGCCGTTTTCGTGCTTCACGACGTGCAAGGTTACGAGCACAACGAGATTGCTGAGATCATGGACTGCTCAATCGGAAACTCAAAATCGCAGCTTCATAAAGCGCGGATGCGGCTGCGTGAATTGCTTCACGAATCGATGCGGGATAAAGCCCGCGAAGATCGGAAGGCTGCCGGGAACGCCGGCGGTGAGGATTAAACGCAATGGCTACAGTGACCTGCAAGGAGTTTCAGGGGCGCTTTGAGCTCTCTGAGGATTCACCGCGCAGTAATTCCCCTGGTGACGTGAGCGTCCAGGCGCACCTTCGCGACTGCCCTTCTTGTCGCAGTTTCATCGAAGACCTCGGAAAGATCCGTGCCGCGGCGACACAGTTGGTTGCCTCCGATCCGGAGCCGCCGGCTCGAATCTGGTTTTCGCTGCGCGCCGAACTCGAAAAGGAAGGACTTATCCATGACACTCCTTCCAAAGCTCCTTCAAAATCATGGGTGCGCGAGCTTTTCAGTGGGCGATTCACGGCCCTCCCCAGGCCGGTCCTCGCCGGCGGATATCTCGCTGCGCTTCTGGCCATTGCCTTTGGGTTGAGCGGCCCAATCAATTCGCGGATCAATCGGCAGCGCTGGCTGGATGGAACGCAGTCTTCCACGGAGCCGCTAAGCGCGCAGCTGATGTCCGCGGAAAAAGCCTCTTTCTCCTCTCTCCCCGCATCTGAATCACCGGTGACTGCTTCCCTTCATCAGAACCTCGAGATCGTTGACAACTATATTTCTTTGTGTGAAAACAGCGTGCGCGAGGAACCCGAAAACGAACTCGCGCGTGAATATCTGTACGAAGCCTATCAGCAGAAAGCCGACTTGCTCGCTCAGTTGAACGAACAATGAGCGGGAAACGTTTTCAACCAAGCCCGGAGGCGCCAGCCCGATGAGTACCGCTCAATTCGTACCGCTTCGTTTCAATTGGAAAACGGGCCTTCTTGCACCGGGCCTCCTGCTGGTCACTTCTTCCGCTGTTTTTGCTCACAATATTGAGAAGCATTTCAAAGTGGAGCCTCGCAGCGTTGTGACGATTCACAATCCCAACGGGAAAGTGGTCGTCAAGGCCTGGACGAAATCTGAGGTCATGGTTATCGCCACGCACACGAGCGATAAGGTGGAAGTGGATGCCGAACAGACCGGCAATCGCGTGGATGTGATGACCCATCAGATCTCCGATTCCATTTCACCCGACGACCTTCGCGCCGACTATCAAATCAATGTCCCCGAAGATGCCGAGCTGCAGATTCATGACGATTCCGGCGAGGTTTCTGTGGCAAATGTGCTTGGCGATATGAATGTGGAAACAGTAGGCGCTGGAGTTGACCTGGAAGATGCCGCCGGTTATCTCACCGTGCGAACAGTGGGCGGTTCATTCCAATGCATTCGCTGCGCGGGACGATTGGAGGTTTCCTCCATCAGCGGCAGCTTTAAGCTTCTCAGCTTGCGCAGCTATCACGTGCACGCGCAAACGTCGAAGGGCAACATTTTGTTCGACGGCGAGTTTCTTCCCAACGGAATTTACCGGCTCAAGAATTACAGCGGCGTGATCGAAGTCCACTTTTCGCCTGGCGATTCTTTCGATCTGAGCGCCACATCCCTTAAAGGCAAAGTGAATAGCCAGGCCAACCTCACTCCTCCCGCTCATGCGCATCCCGTCTACTCTAAATTCGGGAATGCGATACTGGGCACATTTAATGCCGGGCACGCAAAAGTCGAGCTCAGTTCGTTCGATGGTACAATCAATATCCTGAAGCGAGAATAATTCGCGTGCCTGATTTTCGCGATTGATTTTCGGGCGGATAATTTTCAGGCTTGGTTTCCGGTTATTGATCGAACCGATTCGCGATTGCAAAGCCATTCATCCACCAGCGACGCATCCCACACATGAAGCCTGATACTCGCCCGCGCCGCATCATTGGTCTCACGGGGTTTATGGGCAGCGGCAAATCCACCGTTGCGCGGCTTCTGGCTCGCCAGGTCGGCTGGCAATACGTCGATCTGGATAAATTGATAGCAGAAGTGACGGGCGCCACGATTCCCGAAATTTTTGCGAAACTGGGCGAACCGGCTTTCCGTAAAATCGAGCACGAACAACTCGAGAAAACCATCGGCGAAGCGGTCGCGCTTCAGAAGCCGCGGATCATTTCTCTCGGCGGCGGCACTACGGCGCAGCCGGACAACCTTGCACTGCTCCGCGAAAGCGGCGCGGCTCTCATCTGGCTCCATTGCCCGGTCGAAGAGCTTCTCTCACGCTGCGCGCACATCACCAATCGCCCGCTATTTCGCGACGAAGCAAGCTTTCGCAAGCTCTATCAGGAGCGCTTGCCGTTCTATGAGCTGGCCGACTTTCGCGTTGAAACCAACATCGAGCCCCTGCGCGTCGTCGAACAGATTCTCGCGCTCGGCATCTTTCCAAAGGTGACCGCATGAACAGGCACTCGCCGCAACGCGCTACGATTCTGCGATTCGACATTCGCGCCGCGTGCTTTGTTCTCGTCTTTGCCCTGGCTGCCACTACAATCGCCGCGGCTCTCGCCTTCACGCCCGACAAAGGCAAATTCAAGATCCTCGTCAACGGCCAACCGGCCGGCACGGAAGAGTTTTCGCTCAGCGCGAACGGAGGCAATTGGATCGCGCGTGGCAACGCCGAAATTCAAACTCCGCAGGGCGCCACGCGCGTCACCGGCAATCTGGAACTTCGGCCCGACGGCGTTCCGGTACGCTACGAATGGACGATGCAGGGCGCGAAGAAAGCCTCGTCGACGATCGTCTTCAACGGCGCCACCGCCAATGTGGAACTCCGCATGGAAGGTGCGCGGCCTTATACGCAGCAGTTCACGTTCAATTCCGACCGTGTCGTCGTGCTCGACAACAACATGTACGACCAGTACGCGATTCTTGCTCGCCTCTATGATTGGGATAAGAAGGGCGCGCAAACTTTTTCGGTGATCGTCCCGCAGGAAATGACGCCGGGCAGCGTAACGGTGGAATCCCTCGGCAAGCAGGATACCGGCAGCGGCGAAAAGCTCGAGCAGCTTCGCGTGAAAACCGAAGATATCGAGATCAACTTGTTCGTCGATGGACAGCGCCTTGTCCGAATCGTGTCGCCCAGCGCTAACGCCGAAATCGTCCGCGAGTAACTTTCGCCGGACTTTTTGTACTGATTACCGGCACAAAAAGAGTGACTCGCTGAGTCCCAAATCGCGATTTTCCTGCCGGTCAGAATTTGTCATTTGACCTGTTTTCTATAATTTAGAAAGAAACTTAATCGCGCCACCGTAGATTAGAAATCAAGGCAAGAGTGTGTTGATCGCGGCGACAGCGAAGCGTCTTTGTTGGGCGTTACTGCGAGCGCGTCGCAATAAACTGAAGCAAATCTTTCCACTTCTGCTGCGTTTGGGCCCATTCCATTACTTTTTTTGCTCTCGCTTGTCGTGGTTTCGGCAGACGCGGGTGAGCAGGCCTTCGTTTGGGTTTCCGCGGAACGAGAGCTCATCATGGTGAATGCGGGGCCAGGTGGCACTGGTGCATTGCACGAAGGGCGAGTAGGCTCGTTCGGGTATGCGCCGATCCTCGAACACATCACGTGTGACATGGCAGGAATATTAGAAAGGGTTCATCGCTGCGTGATGCCACGGAGCCGCTTTGCTGCTGAAAAAAGGAGCGTGCGACTACTCGACCTCCGACGGGTCTTGAAAGCGGCGCGCGAGATTGACATCGCGTGTCGCCATCGGGTCGACGTTCGGAACATCGGTGTAGTGGCGGATTTGAACACTTTCGATAATCGGTGTAAGGCGCAGTTGGCCATCACGGTCGGGCAGGGTCATGCTTCGAACCAATGCGACTCGGTTCCGACTGGGAATTGCGCACCTTGGGATTCCAGACGGTCATGGGCTGGGGCCAACCTGCTTCTCCATCCGCACAAAGAGCGAATTTCATTCTGCAAGTTGTTTGAAGTATGCCAGCGTGGCGTCGCGCCCTCCGGGCAGGCGGGCAAAGACAAAGAATACAGAGCGGGCGGGAAAAGAAAGATCGTGCAGCGGCGCTGCCAGTTTCTCGTTTGGAGCGCCAAGGCAAACCCATGGGCCCGCTGGATCGAAAAGATCCGGCGGAAGGAATGCGTCGTTTGGGTTGGCGGGATCGTACGCCGGCGGGAATTCGTGGTCCTGCAGCGCCCGAGCAAGGTATCCGGCAATCGGGCCAATTGGTCCGGCGAGAGTGCGAGACTTGCGACTATCGGAGCGAGTCTCGCCATGAGTTCGTGGCGTTCGGGTTGGTGCGGAAGATCGGGCTGGCCGCCGAATCAAAAATCGCCCAGAGATCGCGCTGGAGAATTGCTCGTTCATGGGATCGGTGATTGGGGTTTCGGCATGAGTGCGAAGGAACTCATCCGCCAAGGCAAGCGCTAGCGCGTGGGACCGTCCGCTCAAAAGATAATCGGTTTCGCTCCAAAGAAGCGGATCCAACGAGTCGAAGCCATGCTCTTTTCCGTGGAGGTCTGCGCGCACGTGCAGTTGGCGGTAGAGGCGATTTGAAACATGCTGCGGATCGGGATAAAAAGCGCAGGCGCCTCCGCGCCGTGAACGGAGGTGCGCAGGCAAAACCAAACTCCCACGATCGCCGCGCCGAGGCAAACCAATGCACGAACAACTCGCACGGACACCAGTTTAGCATCACCACAAATGGACTGGCATTTCGAGCGTCTTGATACCCAGAGATTCGGAAAGAGATGATGCCTCAGCGGGCACGGAAGGCGACTACGATTTTTTGTTCGCTCTTTACAGGGTGGCCGTCGAATAGGGTTGGCGAATATTTCCACTCGCGAACGGCGCTCATCGCCGCGGTGGCAAATGGCAGCGGTCCGCTGATGCGCTGGACGTTGGTAACCTCTCCGTTTTCTCCCACTGTAGCGAGCAGCTTGACGATTTCGACTTCATTGCGGCCGATTTTCTTTGGATATTGCGGATCGACACGGAAAACCAGGGCGCCGGGCTGCAGGCGTTTCGCTTCTTGAACTGCCTCCGCACCCACCTCACGCGGCACAAACACGGTGGCCTGAGAGCTGATGGCAACGGACGAAGAGGCGCTGATCGCGGTCTCTGGAGTGGTAAGGCGAAATGGCCCATTTCCAGAACTAGCAACGGACACCAAGACCGGAGCGCTGCCCGATTCTGTAGACGCCGATTCGCTTCTTCGGGTAGCAGCGGCTTCTGACTCCGATGACACTCCGGCGGGCTGCGTTTCCTTATTATCCGTGCGCGACGTTGTCGGCTCATTACCCTCTTGCCGTACTCGAGATGGGCGTCGCTGAGTTTGAGGTGGCCGGCGTCTCGGAGGCTTGGGGGGCAGGGGTCGGGCTCTGAGGTGGTGCAGAAGCGTTTGTTCATTGGCATTTGCGTTGTTTGGGTCCGGTATTGGCGACAGCTGAACTCGACGTTGGCGGCGTCTCATCGTTGGGGTCGCTTGGGCTCGCTTGTTGGTACTTGTCCGGCAGACGCTCTTAATGCTCTCCACAAACCCATCGAACGATCCGTGTCCGAAAGCCATTCCGATCGCGAACGCAGCTACAACGAGGAGAACGGCCAATACGACAAAGCCGAGCTTGCCTCGGTGAGTGGTGGCAGCGGGATCAACCCAATTGGTCCAGTTAATCTTCCTGCTGCGGGTGACTGGAGGGAGGCGGTTTGATAACCGAAGTTAGGAATTCGGACCGCGCGGCCGGGTAAATCGCTAGGTTGAAACGGATTCGTTTGAGCGGCGGAATCAGGGGTCGGCTCAAGAGGCGCGTCTGACTGCTCGGTAGGGGTACGTTGGGGCGGCGCCGTTTCTTTTTCCTGTGTTGGCGAGCCTGATGTACCTCAGGCAGCGTTTCCACTTGTACTGCCTGGGAAAACCGCGGCTCCGACATATGAATTTGCGGAGCGTTCTGAGTCTCGCTGAACGTCTCAATTTGCGGTGCCGGAGCGGGATGCGCGGCTTCCACCTCGAGGGCACTCTCTGATGGGAACATTTTCCGAAGAGATTCAGGGATCTCGTATTCGGCCTCGGTTTTGTCGGCGTCGTGATACGGCGCTGGAAACGGCGTTATTTCCGCTTCGCCCCTGCTTCTATGAGAAATGCCAACCGTTTCCTGATTCTCGGACAAAGGCATCTTCGATTCGATCCATTGCCTTATTTGCTGCCGATTGGCTTCTGAAATTTGAACGAACTGGACACCGGCGCCTTTTTTCGAATCATTCAACCAGACGATTCGTCCGCTGGCTTCGATCCACTCAGTCTTGTCGGCAAGTTGAAAGCGCAATCGAGGGACGAACTCCCCCACGAGCGGCTCGGCGGCGGTGAAAGCCAGTCCATCTTCGCTGACGTTGAGCAGTATCCCGCCATTGCCTTCGTCCAATTTGATGTAGTTCAGCGCCGTGATGTGTCGCGAGTAATGGCGCCGGTCGCGCGTGTCACTGATGCTGCCGAAATAGTGTTGGCTACCTGGCATCTTTCGGCACCTCTCTCTAGCGGTTTAGTTTCGCGGAAAGCTGGGGTTTCCGACGGGACATCGGGGGAAAATCACGAAACCTGTCACTCGGTAAGTTTCCGCCCGAATCGATGCCGATGTCAACACGGTCCAAACCCTAGGTCTGTGTTGAAGACTTGCCGCACAGCTCAATCAGTGATAAAGTCATTCCAAAGGAACATCTTAGGCGGGAATGTGCAACCTTTGGGTAAGCCGTGGCCGGGAAGGGCTGAGTCACTATCGAGCGACGTGAAGATTCTAAAGCAATTACGCCCCGGGAGTACCAGTGGGCCCTAAAATGCAGCGGCATTGCAGGGGAGTGGGCTGTTTTGCTCTTTGCAACATTTCCAACGGGGGTAACCATGAAGAACCTTCTACTTGCGGCGATCCTGGGCGTGACGCTGCTGGCGCCTGCAATGGCGCGCGCCGACGCTAGCGAGCAGGGCTGCAAAAGCAGTGGCGAAAAAGCTGACGGCTGCGGCGAAGGCTCGAAACAGTGGGGGAAGGGGTGGGGAAGGATAAGAAAGATGCAGCCACCGTTCCAGAGCCGGGAATTGGCATTCTCGTGGGTTCGGGTCTATTGGCTGTGGGCGGCATAGTGTTGCTCCGGCGCAAACGGGAAGCAAATTAAGCGGAACCAAAGATACTTAAGTTTAGAGTCCACCCAGCCTATTGCCGAGAGAGCCTGTCGCCTTGCCTCAGGTTCTCTCGGTTTTTTATTTGAGTTCACCAATCCAAACCGCGCCATAACCGCTGTCGCTGCTTCTTCACCCGGCATATACTTTCCGCTCAATATTTCGGTCGAGACCAAGGCCATCCTACCGAGGGTTACTTGAAACGCTGGGCGAAGATTCTTCTTGTGGCTGGAGCTGTCATCATTGCGGCGATCGCCGCTATTCCTTTGTTCGTGAATGCGAACACGTTTCGTCCCGCGGTCGAGAAGGAGCTGGCACGCACGCTTGGACGCAGCGTGAAGGTGGGCGAATCTGAGCCTGTCGGCTTTTTCAGGAAGCCTGCTCAGCAAAGACCTCAGCGTGGCAGACGATCCGAACTTCAGCGCTGCGCCTTTTCTGACCGCGAAAACTCTTCGGATTGGTGTCTCGCTGAGAGCGTTGGTTTTCTCGCACGAGCTTGAACTCCGCGGCTTTGAGATCGACTCGCCGGAAATCAATCTGATTCGAGCAGCAAACGGCACGTGGAATTTCTCGAGCATCGGACGCGCCAACGGATCCGGCATGACCCGCCCAATGGAAGGGTCGCCCCAAATCCGGCATCGATGGGATCAAAAACCACGGCTCCCGCAGTTCCTAAACTCTCCGTCGCCTTGATCGAAGTTGAAAACGCGCGCGTGGCGGTTGCGACACTTCCGGCGCAAGGCGAGCCGAGCATCTACCAGCACGTAAATATTACGGTGCGCGACTTTTCGTTCGGATCGCAGTTTCCATTCGAGGTAAGCGCGAACCTGCCTGGCGATGGAACGGTGAGCGCGAAAGGCCAACTGGGGCCTATCAATGGCTACGATGTTGCCACCACTCCGGCACAAGCGCAGATCTCCTTGAAACATCTAGATCCTGTGGCAGCGGGATTTCTCAATGCAGGAGCCGGTATTTCGCTCGTTGCGGACGTTGAAACGCACGCTGTATCTGACGGGAAAACATTCACTGCCAATGGCACAGCCAAGCTGGAAAATTTGAAGCTTCGCAAAGGCGGTGCGGCCGCTGGCAAGCCGATTGACGTCGCTTACGGCTTGATGCATCAATTGAAGGAAAATTCCGGGCAAATCGAAGACGCCAGCATACAGCTGGGCGATTCCGCAATCCATGCAAGCGGCACGTATCAATTGATTCCGTCGGGAGCAGAAGAGCCCCTGTTCAACTTGAAACTTTCCGGTGAAAATCTGCCGATCAATGAGCTGCAGCCACTGATGACGGCGGCAGCGGTTCGTATGCCCAATGGGTCGGTGCTCAAGGGCGGGACGCTGTCACTCAATCTCGCTGTCCACGGTCAGGCAAAAGCGCTTGCGATTTCCGGCCCTATTGCACTCGCGAACACGCGACTGGTTGGCTTCGACGTGGGATCCAAGATTCATGGGATTGCGGCGCTGAGCGGAGTGAAAACCGGGGATACGACGGAATTTGAAAGACTGCGCCTGAATATGCGAATGACGAACGCAGGCGTGGTAGCCGAAAATATTGACGCCGTGATCGGCGGTATGGGCGAGCTGACGGGCAGCGGAACTGTGTCGCCTGCCGATCAACTGGATTTTAATCTCATACTGAAAGGCGCATCGGCGAAGGGAATCGGCAAGGTGGGCGTAGGGCTTGCTGTCGACGTTAAATGGGAGCGCGGGCGGCAAATCGGGCGTCCCGATCCGCATTATCGGCACACCGGATGATCCTTCTATAACAGCGGACGTGGGCGGAATCTTCGGACGAACTACTAAATCGATATTCGGCAAAAAGAATTAGAAAGCGAATTGGGTGGCAACCATTCGCGCCGCAACGATGACGTCGAACTGAGCGGAGCTATTCGAGCAGGTCGGGTTCTTCGTGGGTGATGCGCGCGAGAAGCGGTTGGAACTGGAACCAGCCTGCCAAGTGGCTTCCGACTTGTTCCCTGGTGGCCAGGGCCGTGGCGTGCTCGATCTTTTTTGGAGTGCCGACCCCTTCCGCCAGCAGTTGTGCCTGGCAGCTGCGATCCATCGTGATGAACCACCACGCGGCTTCCTCGACGCAGTGACCCACTGTAAGCAGGCCGTGATTTTGGAGGATGGCGGCTTTGCGCTGGCCGAGGGCTTGGGCGATGCGCTCGCCTTCCGAAGTTTCGTAGACGACGCCGGTAAAATCGGCGAAAACGGCGTGATCTTCATAGAATGCGCAGGCATCCTGCGTGATGGGATCCAGCAGACGTCCCAGCGAAGCCCAGGATTTTCCGTACATCGAATGGGCGTGCGCAGCGGCAATCACATCGGGACGGGCGCTGTGGACACGGGAATGAATGGCGAAGGCTGCTCCATTCACGGGGTATTTTCCTTCGACGACTTCGCCGTGATGATTCACAAGAATCAAATCCGAAGCGCGAATCTGTCCGAAGTGCATTCCGAACGGGTTGACCCAAAAATGATCGAGCTTTTCGGGATCGCGCGCGGTGATGTGGCCGGCGACACCTTCGTCGAACCCGAAACGCGAGAAAAGACGGAACGCGGCGGCTAGCATTCGTTTGCGATGCAGTCGCTCTTCCGCGGAGTTGGCGAACACGGGTGGACCAAATCCCTTCGAAGCGATCACTGGTGCTGGTGGCATGCGGGCCTCCTGCTTGCGGAATGGCGTTGAAAGGTGACTATTGTAGTCTTGGTGCGGTGGCGCGCGTGAGAGAAAAGTCGAAAGGCCCGAAAAATTCTCGGGCCTTCGAAGAAATAAGCAAAATGTTTCGGTTTAGAGTTGGGCGCGATGGACGGAATGCAATTGCTCCATCGGGCGCGGCTTTTCGATTGGGACTGTGACCGCGATTTCCGCTCCCTTGCGGAGTACTTCCATGCTTACCGAGGCTTGGTCGCTCTTCTGGCGGAGTTGCGTGCGCAAGTCGGCAAGAGTGCGAATTTCTTTGCCGTCGGCCTGTGATAACGTCGCCGGCTTTCAGGCCTGCTTTGTCAGCGGGTGTGCCAGGGCGAACTTCGCGAACGAGGACACCAGAATTATTGGGCGCACCAAAATAAGAGCCGAGTTGGCTGGTGAGATCTTCCGCGTTGATTCCCAAAACTGGTGTACGCGGCTCCACAAGTTCCGGCATATCAGGCAACTCCTCGACGTTCGGCATCGAGAAAGAATAAGCACCGTCGAAGTCGCGCATCTTTCCTTTCATTTTTCTTACGTACACATCAGCGCGGTCGCCGAGTTCTGCGGAAATATTTTGGAGCGAGCCGCCGCGTGAAATTTCCAGCGTGACGGAGCGACCAGGCGGCGTCTCGCGGATCAGGCGCCGGAATTGCACGGCGCCTTCGACCGGCTGCCCGTCATACTGGGTGATGACGTCTTTTTCTTTTATGCCGGCCTTCGCAGCAGGACTATCGGGCTCGATGCCGTCCACGATGACGCCGCGCACGGCAGAGAGCTTCAGATCCCTTGCTTTTTCGGCTGTGACTTCTGCGATCTCAACTCCGAGCCACCCTCCTTCGTCTGTCGAGGACACGACAATGCCCGGCGACATGCTGAAGAGGCGATCTACGTTTTCCTGAATTTTATCCTGGTCCTGTTGGACCTTCTCTTGGGCGTCCTCCTGGACTTGCTGAGCAAGTGCTCCAGCGTGGGCGCTCAATTCTGCCGCTCGCGACGCGAGTTCATCTCCTCTGGCCTGCAACTTGGCGGAGAGGCTGCTCAGCCTGCTCAGTTCGGGCGAACTCATCTCCACCTCCTTGGCTGCGCGCTCCAGTTCGGGGAGCCCGGCTTCAATCTCTTTCTCGATGGTACGAACCTGGGCCTCCATTTGTTTCATGCAGCGATCGAAATCCTGGCACTTTTCGTCAGATGGCGAGGGTGCAGCGTTAGAGGTGGCTTGCTGAGTTGGGGTAACTTGTTGTTGCGACTGGCTGTACGCGGACTGGGTGGCTCCTACGACTAGTAGCAACAGAATTCCGGTGCCCGCAAGACCCGGCCGTGCGAAGTGTCTCATGGGTTTCATCCTCTTAGTTGGATTACGCCCCGTAAAACCGGAAGTCAAATGCCCACGACGAGAAATGCGTCGCCGTGGCTACCATGCAATTCCTGGCGCTAGACTCCTGGGCGCTGCAAAATCAGACGTACGCCACCATTGATGGTGCGCACGGAAATTTCGCCCCCGCCTGCGCCGAGCTTTCCGCGAAACGCGCTGGCGGGCTGCTCGCCGACGGTTGAAGTCACTGGCAGCTCGGAGTGGAACTCACCGTTCATGCTCAGGACTTTCAGATTTGCTTTCGCATCGCAGGGAAGCCCGAGTATCACGGAGCCGTTTACTGTTTCGAGATTCATCGGTGCGCCGTCGAGCACTTCGTGAAGCTCCAGACGCAAATCCCCGTTGGTAGTCTTTGCGCTGAAACGGCCGGCGCTATTGAGAACCTCAACGTTCCCGTTGACCGAACGCAGATCACCACCGCCGTCAACGCCGCGTACCAGCACACTGCCATTGACGGTACCGATGCTTCCGAGCAGCACGCGATAAGGAACGTGGACGTGGTACTCGACGGCCACTTCAACACCTTCGCCTTTCGGGTATCGCGTGTGGACGGAAACCTGGCCGGGCGCGCTATCCACGTCAATCTTGACGCGTTCCAGGTCCTGGCCGTCCGTGTCGGCGGTTTTTACCGCTTCCACTTCCACTTCGTCGCGATCCCAACCTTCTACCTGCACGGAGCCATTCACGTTCTCGAGCAGAAAGCTCCCGCCCGGCGCCAATGGGTAGCTGTGTTCGAAGGTCTGGCGATTCGTAACCGCACCGAAGCCAGGCGCCGCAAAAACCGCAACGCCCGCAAGCAACAAAACAGCGCAGCCTGCGATTTCGAAAAAACGCAGAGTCTGAGACCGGAGCCGAGTTTCCCGCATTTTCTTGTTCACGGTACGCCCCCTCGACTGCATTCCCATCAACTGACCTGAAAACAAATCCCGAGCGCGCTTCAGGGCCGGCTGTCTGCCGCCATGGACTGTTCCAGCAAGCGCATCTGCATTCGCAGATTCTGCTCCAGTTGCTCCATCTGCTGCCGGTACATCACAAGCTGCTTATCGGCGTCGCTGAGCATCAGCCGAATGTTTCCCGCTACGGTTCGCAATCGCAATACCTCGCCGCCGCCATTCAATTCGCCAGCTGCATGGAGCCTGCGCGTGCCGTTCGACGCGTCGTCATAAGTGATCTTCACCGGGAATGCCGGATCGAAAATCACGCGATGATCGTCGCCATCTTGAATCTGCGCGTCGATCGTGATGGGAAACTTGCGCGGCAGGTAAACTACGATGTCGCCGTCGCTCGATTGAAAATCGCATGTCCCGGGTTTCGCGGTGGAGACGAACCAAGCCGTAATTCCGCCTGCCTCCGTTGAGGCTTTCACAGCGCCGTCCACTTCCGTCAGGTAGATGCTTCCGCCGCCAGTTTCGAGATTAGTCGGACCGGACACACGCACCACTCGAATGCCGCCACCAGCAGTTTTTGCTTTCACCAGCCCAGCCGCTTCTCCCACGTCAATCTGGCCGCCGCCCGTGGATGCAATGAGTTCTCCGCCCGAATGCTCGAGGGTTACATTGCCGCCGCCGGTGTCGAGGCGAGCGAGATTTTCAACCGATGCCACGCGGATATGTCCGCCAACTGTGTGCAGCGTGGCGTTACCAGCGATCGAACCGGTGGTGATATGGCCGCCGCCGGTGGTTGCTACAAGGTCGCCGGAGACATTCTTGACCGTGATGTGACCGCCGTCCGTATTCAAACGCGCCGGTCCGCCGACATTTCCTGTAAGGATGTTGCCGCCTGCTGTGAAAATTCCAAGCCGCCCGTTGAGATCTTCGGTTTCAACATTGCCGCCGCCGGTGGAGAGTTCGACGTTGTAGTTCTTGGGCACATTCACTTCCACCGTGACCCACAAACGGCCGCGACACTGGCAGCCGGCAGTCTGTCCGCGCAGGTAGACACCATCGGCAGTCTGCCGCGCGTTCATCGAAAAACTCTTCAGCAGCAGCTTCGCGTCTTTTTGGGAAGAGTCAGTTTCGAGACGCACGCGATAGTCAACTTGGTTCGTTTCCTGGGTGTGAACCACCACGTTGCCCAGATCAATCACGAGATGAAGGCGCTGACCATTCTTCGTGGGAACAGAACCGTTTAATTGCGAAGTGACGCGCGGGCCGGTTTTCGCTGACTCCGCTGGCTGCTTTTCGCGGGCGATTCCAGTATGGGGATAAAACAGAGGAAGAGCGCAAATCACGCCATTCAGCGCGACGTTCCAATATCGCGAGAGGCGAAAGCCCGGCGTGTGAGGGCGCATGATCTAGAATTTCTCGCGCGGGCCAAGGTCGCGAATTGCGGCCGCGCTCTGTAGCCGAATGTAGGTATTGGGATCTTTCTGCATGCGATCGCGCAGCACTGCGATCATATGGTCATCGGAAACCACTTTGCCTTGTGCCGCCATGTTGCGCAGCGCATTGATCGCTTCCACACGAACGCCGGGATTTCGATCGTCAACGAGAGCGTCGAGGAGCGTCTTCCGGACCAGATCCTGAGGCTCAGCGCCATTGAGCGCTTCTAGCGCTTTTAGTCGCACTGCGGCATTTGGATCGGTGTGGACGGCGTGACAAAGAACATCGCGCACTTCGGGGTCGTCGTTCTTGGCGCGAAGAAGATCCACGGCATCGAGACGCACATCGGGATCGAAGCGATCGTTATTGCGAAGGATATTCAGAAGCACGTTTTTTACGTTGTCGTTATTGACCGTGCCCTGCACGCGGAAGGGTTGCTGTGCGCGCATCTGCAATTCCACTTGAGGCGGTTGGCCACCACCCGACGGCATCACGCTGATGCCGGCCACCTGCGCGCTGTGCATGTCTATCGGAGATGATCCGCTGTTGGGAAACTGCGGTGCGAAATTGGAAGAACCAGCTGGGTCACTCGCAGCCGCTGAATCCGAATCGCCTGAAACCGCGGCCGGGCGCTGGATAAAGCGCGGGCCGAGAATTCCAACGGAAAATCCCACGAGCATGAGCAGCGCTGCGCTCCAGGCAGGACGCGGAGCTAGTCCGCCTGCGGGAAGGAATACATTCGCGATGCGGCGCAGCCAACTGCGCTCTTCCTGGCGGTCGAGCACGTCTTCAAGACCGGACCGGCAGCTTGCGAGGAGAGCGGCATCCGGTTCGATGCGGCTTGCCGCGAAGCATTCGACCAACTCGCGCTCTCTTTCAAGAGCTTCGGTGCAACGCGCACAGTGCTTCAAATGGTCGGCCACATCCGCTTCCTCATCCGGCGTTAATTCCCCGGCTGCGAGAAGCATGAGGCGTGAATCAAACTCTTCGCACGCCGCCGAATTCAAAATGTCGTCTTGGCCTTCCTGCCGCATTCTATCCGTCCGATCAATTTTCTTTCATTACCGCATGCAATCCAAGCTCGCGCGCAATTTCCGCGTCGCCCGGAACAGCGAATTCTTTACCGTCTCTTCCGAGGTGCCGAGCATGTCGCCAATCGCCCTCAGTTTCAAGCCTTGATAGTGCTTCATTTCAAAAACCATGCGCTCGCGCGGTGAGAGCCGCTTGAGCGCCGCTGAGATATGTTCGCCAAGCTCCTGTCCCAACAGGCTGCGCTCTGGGTTGGCTGCGGCTCTAACTTCCGGTTGGCGATCAAAGAAATCTCTCGTGCCGCCTTCCGCTTCATCCGGCACAGGTGCTTGATCTTCGCGGCGGCTGGTTCGGCGGCGCAAGTGATCGAGTGCCACGTTGGTGACAATCCGATAGAGCCAAGTGTAGAAGCTGCATTCAAATCGAAAGCGGTGCAGATTCTTGTAAACCCGCATGAAGCTTTCCTGGTAGATGTCCCGGGCATCCTCGGAACGATGAACCAGATTGAGGGCCAGCCGTAGAACCTCTCGGTCATAGCGATGCACCAACTCCTCGAACGCCAGACGGTCGCCCGCCTGCGCATTCCGGACGAGAGCCTGCTCCTCCGCAATCCTTGCCGCCGCTGCCTGGCGCGCATCTCCGTCGAGTGCGACGCTCATCCCCATGGTTTTAACGGCCGGTTTCGGATCGCCTGTGTGCTGATCTTTCGGATCAGCCTGGCGATTGCCGTTTGTGCCGGCCTCAGCCCTTTCTGCAGGTTCCGGATGCATAGACGGCCGAAGTGGCCGTTGGTGAGCATCCGCGAACGCGGATTTCCCACTATCGGACAGCTGACCCAAAGTGCTGCCTTTCTATGGGATGCATTTACAACGCATCCTGTTGTAACAGAGCAGGTTATTGCCTTGCAAAAATGCCTCCTGCTCGTTTACAAGAAATTCGAAGCGTTACAACAGGGAATAATGCACGGGGTGCGCCACTTGCTGGGGTTTGCGAAAAGCCCTGGCGAGTTCTTCGAGACTCGTGCCAGTGCATTTGTCGGTTCAAGTCTTTCGGACAGGCCAATGGCTAAAAATCCGATGCGAGAAGAAATACGAGTGAGGGTGAGACGGTGGTGTCCCAAATCACCGGCCCTGGTACAGTCCTAGTTTTACTTAGTACGTATATGTATCAGAAGTAACAAAACCCGTAATTAAGTTCCAACCCTCTCTACAAGGTTCCCGGCCGGAGTGCAGTGTCTTCCGTAGCTAAGAATACTCCATTCGCTGGATTCATCCGTTGTGGGGCACGTGGACAATGAAGCGTCGTACAAAACCCGATTTCCCCGAGGAGGGCTCTCAGTGCGCAAGGTATTCGTACTATTCACGGCAGTACCTTTTCTAATGGCACTCATGGCTGGCTGTGGCGGTTCCGGCCATCACACGACGGCCAATAGCGTTCCAATTGTTCTTACAATTCAGGATCAATCAACCATACCGACGGGTTTAACGGTCGTTTCGCTTTCGGTTCAAGTCACCGGCGTCACCTTGCAGGGCAGCACGGGAAGCCAAAGTTCGACATCGCTTCTGTCGAGTCCGGTGACCGTGAATCTTTCCAACGTGCAAACCATGAATGAACTTCTGGCGAACACGAGCGCGGATGCAGGCACGTATAGCAGCATAATGATCACCTTCGCGAACGCTTCGGCAACAGTTCTAAACAACTCGACCACTACATTCACTGATGGAACTACTTCCTGTCCGCCCGCTACCTCGAATACGACCACGTGCACGCTGGCACCGGCGTTCAATCCGACTTCGGTGACGATTTCAACTTCTCCGTTCCCGCTCACGTTGACAGCCAATACTCCGATCAACGTCAACATCGACTTCAACACAGGCGAGTCATTTGCCAACTCCAACGGCACGCTGTCCCTCGCGCCAAGCGTGACCGTTACGACGAACACGACAACAAATGCGACTACCGGCAACCTGAACGACTTCACTAACGTGACAGGCCAGGTGACCGCTATCGGCACGAATCAAGTCACCGTGACCGATACGGAGACGGGCCAGACACTCACGCTAGGAACAACGAACAACACCGTATTTAACAATTTCAATACCTCCTCCACCTGTACGACTGCGAACACGTTTGGGTGCGTGCAGAAAGACCAAATCGTCAGCCTGAACTTCGGAACCACTGGAGCTTCGGGTGCAACGCCGACGATATCGAGCATTTCGCTGCAGAACGGCATTACGCAAGGGGTGACGGGCACGGTGATTGGCGTAAATCCGGGCTCGAACACTGCCGAGGTCGTGATCACGGGCGTCACACCGGCCTTCTCTGCCGCGAACTCGGGCGTAACGGTGGGTCAGGTGGTTACCGTTAATACGAATCCGCAAACAACATTCAGCGTCGAGTCCAATGGTGCGACACTGCCCAGCGGCCTGAATTTCGCGGGCCTCGGCGATGTCGGTGCGGGCCAGTCAGTCGTGCTCGACTCCACAGCGTTCACGGCGGGGACTGGAGGCGCACCCGGCTCAATCACTGCCGATCAGGTGATGCTTGCTCCCACGCAGTTTACGGGCACCATCAATTCTGTGAACACGGGCAGTCAATCTTTCACGACCAACGAACTGAACGGCTTGTTTACGAATAATGACGTCAATCAAGTCAGCGTTGACACCGGAACCGGCACCACCTTCACCGGCGTGACTGGTTTCTCCGGGCTCGCCAGCGGCAACAACGTTACGATGGGAGGTCTTCTCTTTCAAACCCCCAACGGACCGGTGCTTGTCGGACAGCAGGTTGGCGTGACCACGACAACAACCACAGCGGCAGATTAGGCCATTACGAATGCGTGACGATGCACACGGCCGGCTTCGGTCGTGTGCATCGCCTTTTTTTCAACGAGTTTAGACGCGTAACGGTTTGCGCAGCCTTAAGGCGTTCTTCCTATCCAATTTAGGGACTCATCCTGATAGTAGCGGGCACAGCGCACGGCTATTCTGACGCAGTGTTCGAGACTCTGCACTCAATGAAACAGCCGTTGCATTGCCCTCTAGCGTGAAGAACGTGTACAAGCTCAATAAGGCAATCGTAAAGACGTACAAGGATTTTCTTCTGAAATAACTCTTCTCTCTCTGCCGCAAAGGGGTTGCCGCCCGACCATCGGTAGCCCCTCCCCTCTCGCCTTCCGACTCCGATTTTTTCCTCGGAGGAATGGTATAAACGTGAGTCATGTTTGTCGCGCCGAGTGTGTGAGCCTCGCGCTGCTCATTTCTGTCATGGCCATCGCACTTTCAAATCCGGTGAAATACCTGCGCGGAGTGGGACCTCATCGCGCTGCACTCCTGGAAGAGCGCGGAATTTTCACTGTGGGAGATTTGCTGGCCTACCTCCCGTTTCGTTATGAAGATCGCATTCGATTTACCCCGATTGCCGAAATTATTCCGGGGCAGCCGCACACGATTTTGGTCGAAGTGGCCAACGCCGGGGGCACGATCCGGTTTGCCCGCGGGCGCGGCGGCGTGTTTCACATCGCTGTGCGTGACGGCTCCGGAACGCTCTACGCACGATTTTTTCACGGCACCTATCTTGAGGGGAAATTTAAGCAGGGCCAACGGCTCGTGATGCATGGCAAGGTGGATGCGGATCCGCATAGACCCGGCCGGCTTGAAATGGTGAACCCGCAGATCGAGCTTATTGGGAGCGCGGACGGAGCGCCGTCCGATTCCACCGAAGTGGGCCGGATCGTTCCAATTTACGAAGCTATCGGCGCAATCAGTTCGCGAATGCTGCGGCGAATCATTTATTCGGTGCTGAACGACTTCGATGCCAATGTTCCCGACCCGCTGCCGGCCGCGATTCGCGAACGCTACAAATTCCCGACGCGCCGCGAGGCCCTGCTGTATGCTCATTTCCCGCCGAAGAACGAAAATCTCGAGTTGCTCAACAGCTGGCGCAGCCCGGCGCAGATCCGGCTGATTTTTGAAGAGTTTTTCTACTATCAGCTCGCGCTAGCATTACGCCGGCAGCAAGAACATCGCCGAACGGGAATCGCGATGCGGGTACGCGAAGACAAAATCCGCCAGGCATTGAAACGAATCTTGCCGTTCAAGCCGACAGCGGCGCAGAAACGAGTGCTCGCCGAGATCGCGGCCGATCTCGAACAACCTTATCCGATGCATCGGTTGCTGGAGGGAGACGTCGGGAGCGGTAAGACAATTGTGGCCTTCGAAGCGGCCACAATCGCAATTGAGAATGGTCATCAGGTGGCGCTAATGGCGCCAACGGAAATTCTCGCCGCTCAGCATTATCTTTCTGCGCGGCGCGTGTTTCACAGTGATGGCCCAGCTAAGACAACCGGATACCAGGTCGAATTGCTTGTTAGCGGCCAGAAGCGGCTCGAGAGGACCGAGACTCTAGCGCGGGTGGAAAGCGGAGCGGCACAGTTCGTCGTCGGCACGCACGCGCTAATCGAAAATCCGGTTCAATTCAAGCGGCTCGGTCTGGTAATTGTGGACGAGCAGCACCGCTTTGGGGTTCTCCAGCGAAAGCGGCTGATCGAGAAAGGCGTCTCACCGCACGTGCTGGTGATGACAGCCACTCCGATTCCCCGCACTCTCGCACTGACTCTTTATGGCGACCTCGATCTTTCCGTGATTGACGAAATGCCGCCCGGCCGCACGCCTGTTGAAACGCGATGGAGTGACGAAGCGTCTCTGAAAGGCGTGTGGGAATTCATGCGGCGCGAAGTGACGCGCGGGCGCCAGGGTTTCGTTCTCTACCCGGTGATTGAAGAATCGAAACAGGAACTGAAGGCCGCAACGGCGGAATATGAAAGGCTCGCCAAGAGCGTCTTTCCGGGCATCCGGGTGGGTCTGCTTCACGGCCGCCTGAAGAACGAGGAGAAAGATGCGGTGATGGATGAATTTCGTCGCGGCGCGCTGCAAATTCTCGTGTCCACGACGGTGATCGAGGTCGGAGTGGATGTGCCCAATGCCACGATCATGGTGATCGAGCATGCCGACCGCTTTGGCCTCGCACAGCTGCATCAATTGCGCGGGCGGATTGGCCGAGGAGCGGAAAAATCCTATTGCATTCTCATTGCGCCTAAAGCGATCACGGGAGACGCGCGGGATCGGATCGAGGCGATGGTAGCAACATCCAACGGATTCGAAATCGCGGAACGCGATTTGAAGCAGCGTGGCCCGGGCGAATTTTTTGGCACACGACAGCACGGCGACGCCGCATTCTCGGTGGCTCAGCCCCTGCGCGACCACGAGCTTTTGGAACTCGCGCGCCGCGAGGCATTCGCTATTGCAGAAGATCCGGCAGCGGCGAAGGAAATTGTTGCCAAGGTAGAATCCGTGAGTCCCGCGTGGCAAAAGCGATATCAGCTCGCGGCGGTCGGCTAGGCTCAACGTTCAATCTCGATTAAACAACTATGCGCGTGATCGCAGGCAAATATCGCAGCCGGGTATTGAAAGGCGCGCTAAAGCTGCGTCTGCGTCCGACGAGCGACCGCCTGCGCGAAACGCTCTTCAACGTTCTCGGCGCACTAGTCGAGGATTCGCTTTTCGTTGACCTTTTTGCCGGAACCGGCGCCGTTGGCATCGAGGCGATTAGCCGGGGCGCGCGCGAAGTGGTCTTCATCGAATCGCACGCGGCCGGAGCGCGGCTCATCCGGCAGAATCTCGAATCGCTTGGAATTCACGCCGGCGCGGAGGTGATGGAAACGGACGCTATAAGAGGACTGGAAAGCCTCTCGGCCCGGCGTCTTGCCGCCGATTTTATCTTTCTCGATCCGCCATATGAAAACGAGGATGACTACATCCGCGTTCTCGAGTTTCTCGACACCTCCCATCTGATCGCACCCCGCGGGCTTGTGATCGCGGAGCACCGCAGTTCGATGGAACTTCCCGAGCGTTTTGATAGGCTGGAATGTTCCCGGATCCTCGAGCAGGGAGATGCCGCATTAAGTTTTTATCGGCTGGCAGCCGCAGCGTAGTCCCATGCATCTCATTTGGCACCCCAGCTGTTGCTTAGTATTTCCGCAGGCGTATTTTATTTCGCGGGTATAATGACCGGGAAAATGCCGACATTAACAGGAGGACGATCCCTCGACGAAGATATCGAGCTCATCGAGCTCTCGCCGCATTCGCGTCTTCCAAGGCTCGACCTCGGTGTGGATTGGGAATCTCCGTGGCGCGAATTTCGCACCAGCGTTCGCGATTTTTTCACCGGGCCGCGCGCGCCTAAAGGTAGCGAGAATGCTCGTAATTCGGTCTTTCACGTCGAGTGGGTGCGCGGAAAACTGTCCGGCTGGGCGTTTACCGCATCGTCGTTATGGCACGTTGCAGTCGTCGTGCTGCTTATTCTACCAATTTGGGGTTTTCTGCCTGCGACGCAGCATAACCTCGCTCCGGTGCGCATCGAGCTGACGTATTTGCCAACTCGGGATCTGCCGCCCATCTCGTTGCCCGGTCCCCCTTCGAAACCGAGCCCGCCAGGCGATCCCGCTAAGCCGCTGCCGCAACTCGGCGCCGATGCTTACCACCCTCGCCAAACGATACTTTCAATGCCTGTAAACGTGACGCATCCGCACCAAACCCTGATCCAGCCCAATGCGCCGGCTGCCGCTCCAAAAATCGATGCGCCGATGCCGAATATGGTGCAATGGGCTTCGCCCTCGCCTGCAAAACCTCAGATTCAATTCTCCGCTTCCACTGCCGCGCCCCGCGTTCGGCAGCGATCTACCCACGATGTTGCCGCACCAGATATTGCGAACAACGAGAAAAATCCGGGGCCCCTTAACGTCGCTGCAACCCCGCTCGTAAACGAACAGCCGCGAATGCCGATCAGCCCGATGGCAGCCGCGGCACCGGCAAATACGCGCCCGACAAAACAAGATGCCGGCGCCGCACCAGAAGTCGGCGCAGCCGCGTCAGGCGACGCGGATCTGCACCGCGTGATCGCGCTTTCCGCTTCGCCAGCTCCACCCGCCGCGGAAGTGAGCGTGCCCCAGGGAAACGCCGCAGCCAGGATTGCGATTTCCCCGGACGGCAAACAGCCCGGCGTTCCGGGCGGATCAGAGCACGGCGTGGCTGGCAATGGCGGTACGGGCGGGCATTCGGATTCGGCGGGCGGCTCGAATGGCGCGGGCGGTGCCACTCACGGCAGCGGAGGCGGCGGCAACGGGAACGCGAATTCGCTGCCCGCGGCGATAAGCATCACGGGCGGGTCGAACAATGGCACGAGCGGTAGCGGCGGGATCGGTTCTGCAGGTTCGCGCCCCGGGGGAAAATTGAATCTGAAGCTCGCGCCCTCGGCGGAATCGCCGCGATCTACTCATCGAGCGCCGATTGACGTGACTCATCTCGACCCCAGCGTTGCGCCAGAAAAGATACTGTCCGGCAAAGAAATTTATCCAGTGCACGTCAACATGCCGAACCTCACGAGCGTCACCGGGAGCTGGGTTTTGAATTGCGCGCAACTCGACGAAGGCGATACGACGGGTTACAGGCCCCAGGGAGCGTTCTCAGGCCCGGCGCCGCTCGACAAGGTGGATCCAAAATATCCTCAATCAATTATCGAGCAGCATGTGGATGGCGAAGTAGTTCTCTACGCGATTGTTCGCAAGGATGGCTCGGTCGATAGCATCCAATTGGTGCGCAAGCTCGATCCCCAGCTGGATAAGAACTCAATGGAAGCGCTGGCTCGTTGGAAATTCCGGCCGGGCACGCGCGACGGTGTTCCGATTGATGTCGAGATGGTGGTCCACATTCCATTTCGCTTCCGCAATCCCAGCGATCAGTAACACGAAGGTGCAAGCTTGAAGTGATCGCGCAATGGAATCTTAACTAGCGCTACCTGCCTTGCCGCTGCGTCGCGCAGAACTCTCTTCAATCAGCTTGATCAGCGCGAATAGCGTCATATTCACCGGCGTCAGGACGCCCAACTCTTTGCCGCGCCGCACGATGTAGCCATTGAGCGAATCGATTTCAGTAGGCTTGCCACGCGCAATATCCTGCGCCGTGGATGAAGTAGCCTCGCCGAGCGTCTCTGCGTTCGTCAATCCCCTCTCGGTCCAATCCACATCCGGCATTGCCACACCGGCCGCGCGTGCCACTGCGATGCATTCGTTGATCACGGTTCGCAGCACCTCACGCGTGTCGAGATTGCGCGCAATGTGAGCGAAGCTGGTTTGCGCAATCGCCGTGACGGCATTCCCCGCGCAATTCATCACCATTTTCGTCCACTGATCAACTTCAATATTCTGCGAGACGCGGCAGGGCACGCCGGCAGCCGCGCACAGCTCTGCGACTCGTTCGGGCCTGCTTTTCGCACCAGCGGCGGGAGGATTTGCGCCGGCATATTCGCCGACGATCCATTCGCCGCGCCCGGAATGCTTCACGTGCCCGGGTTCAGGCAATGCCGCTGCAACGTAGACAACCGCAGGCAGCGCGTCGATCCCGGATGCAGCGCGAATCCGAGCAATATTGTCCACGCCATTTTGGAGGCTGATGACGATTGCATCCGGCGAGAGATGCGGCGCGATGACTCGTGCCGCGTTTTCGGTGTCGAGCGTCTTCACGCAAAAAAGAACAAACTGCGCATCGCGCACATCCGCAGGATCTGTCGACGCATTCACCGCGACGTGCTCTTTGAATGTAACGGTATCCAGCAGTAGCCCATTCTTCCGGATCGCTTCCACGTGATTTGGACGCGCAATCAAAGTGACGTGCGCTCCCGCACGCGCCAGCATGCCGCCAAAATACGATCCCACCGCTCCGGCGCCCATCACAGCTATGCGTGTATCGGAAAGGTCGGTTGCCAATGAAATCTCCTGAGAGGGTTCAGTTAAAAGTGAGTGCGCAATTCGCGAAAACTCGTGAGAATCAAAAGCTTTCCGCCGCCGCTTTCAAGTTCGCACTTCTCGAGCTCCCATGTGGCCGCATGAGGAATAAACACGGCGCTCAATCCGGCGTGCAGCGCAGGATTGATGTCACTGCGCGGACTGTTGCCCACCATCCAGCCGTGCGTTTTTACGATTTTGAACTGCTCGATCATTCGTGCGTAAGTGCCCGCGTCTTTTTCCAGCACGATTTCGATAGCATCGAAATATGACTGCAGCCCCGACCGCTCCACTTTTCCCGCCTGCTCGGCGGGCTCGCCTTTGGTCAGCAAAATGAGCCGGTGATGCTTCGCGAGGTATGCGAGGGTCTCGGGGACGCCTTCGAGAATGTGCGGCGGAGTGGCTTCCAGCTCCACCGCCATACGCTCGATTTCCTGCACGATTTCGCGTCGAGCCGCGTTCCCCGCTAATTTCAAATACGTATCTTCCAGAGAACGCCGGAAGCTTCGCACCCCGTAACCGTGCTGGCGGATATTGCGGCGCTCTGTTTCATTGAGGATGTGGCGTATATATTCCCGCGTGTAGCCAAGATGCTCGAGTTGCGTGACGAAGTGCTCGATCGTCTTCTCGAAGAAAATATTGTTTTCCCAAAGTGTGTCGTCCGCGTCGATCAGAAGCGTGTTTCGCGCCATCCAGCTATTTCTCCGATTCTTTCGTTAAGCCTTACGTGGTCGCCTTAAGTAGCACAGGCATTCCTGCCTGTTCCAACGTGAGCATGCGCTCCCTTCGCGCGACACCTGCGAGATCAAAAAAAACGCCAGTTCTTAAGCAGCCCGCAATCTATTACGCGGAAGCTTTTCGCGCGCCTGCCGCGACCCGTTCCAGGATTTCGCGCGCCACTTTTTGCAGTTCGCCGAAACGCGTCAGATAGTCTTGGAACTCACGGTTCAGGTCGAGCGCGGTTGTAGGATCGAGTTTCGTCCGCAAAATCATATCGCGCAGATGCACGGGGTGAGGCAGCACGGCATCGTCACGCAATTCGTCTAAAGCACTGTGTGGATCGTAGTGGTACATCGCTTTCTCCGTCAGCTCAGAACGTAACGCAAACCAGCATTCTACTCCGAATTATTTGATGCAGTGAGTGATGCAGCGAGACCACTGAAGAACAAGCGTTCAGAAGATTTCGTCACGCGGAGGCGGGCAGGAACTCGTAACGCTCGATACGCGCGGCCACACCGCGGCGGCCATTGTGCGGTTCGACACGCAGTACGCGCGCGTAGCACCGGATGTGAACGTCACCAGCAAGCGTGATTTGCTGCGGAAGAGTGAGTACAAATTCAATGGAGCTGCCGGCATCGGGAGTGGCGGGTTCGATCAAAAAATACAGGCCGCGGAAACTTACGTCGCGGGTTTCCCCGTCTTTTTCCGTAACGCTATCGCCGGCAGTGAATCGCACCTTCAGGGGAAGCATCATCGAGAAACGTCGCGCGGCGCGCCGCTCCACAACGTCGTTCATCGCTCCTCCCGCAGATTCGCTCACTTGAGCCAAAACTAACACCGCTTTCATCCGGGCGCAATCGAATTTACCGGCCTGCTGTGGATTTCAGACACGAAATACAAGCGAATTCCGCATTCGCGAAATAGTGCTAGAGGTTTTAACTTATGCTCGGCATAACACAATCCATGCTGGCAATGGTCGCCGCCGAATGCGACAGAAATGAGCGATTGGATTTCGGCCCGCACTTTCCCGCTCGACCGCCGTCAGCTAGACTTGATTCGCGTCACGTTTCACAAAAAAACTTTCCATGGCCGAAGTATTTCATCGCAGCTTGTTCTTGCCGGGGCCGGCAGGCCGCCTCGAAGCCATGCTGTGGACTCCTGCGTCCGCGAATCCCGATCTCGTAGCCCTCGTCTGCCATCCGCATCCGCTATTCGGCGGCACGATGCACAACAAAGTAGTATTCCAAGCTGCCAAAGTGCTTCATCGGCGCGGGATTCCGGTTCTTCGATTTAATTTTCGCGGCACGGGACAGAGCGAAGGCGAACACGACAAGGGCCGCGGTGAGCAAGACGACGTGCGTGCGGGCCTCGATTTTCTCTCCGCCGAATTTCCCGGCCGGCCGATTATGCTAGCAGGATTCAGTTTCGGTTCGTGGGTTGGGCTCGCCGTGGGCTGCGAGGACGAGCGCGTTTCGGACCTCATTGGCCTCGGGATTCCCGTGAATTCCGTGAGCCTCTCCTATTTGCACGAGTGCCGCAAGCCGAAGCTCTTCATCCAGGGCGGCAGCGATCAGTTCGGCTCGCAGCAAAACGTGAATGAACTTTTTGACGCGCTGCCGGAACCGAAGAAGCTCGTGATCGTCGAGCGGGCCGATCATTTTTTCACCGGCAAGCTCGATCAGATGACGGCGGCAATTGGCGCGTGGATGGACGAGCGTTACCCGAATCGGGTTGCGGTGCTTGATTCAAACGCGCCCTGAAGGCACAACCTAGCCCTTCGACTCGAACAACATCATAAATTGTTCGCGTGATGCCGGTTCGACGCCCACGAGAGCAAGATTTGCTTGGACGTGCTCGACACGGCTCATACCAACAAGCGCCGTGGTAAGCCCGGGCACCGACCGTGCAAATTGGAGGGCGAGCTCGAACTCTTTTTTCAGCTTCAAGGCGGAATGGATAAACGGAGGCAGATTCTTCGTCAGTTGGCCTTGCAGTAGCGCCGCGCTTGTAACGAGACTAATTCCCAGGTCGCGCGCCGCCTGCACCATCGGCATCGTTCTTCCGGCCACCGTCTGATTCGGACGCGTAAGCGCTTCGGGCATCGCAAGATTAAACGGCAACTGCACGAACCGGAAATGATGCTCTGCGCCTCCCACCTCGCCGGCGATCTCCGCCATCGCTTCGAGTGAAAGGTAGCCCGGTGACTTGGGATCCTCTCGGAACGCATTCCATGTGGCCATTCCATAAGCGCCAATCTTCCGGTCAGCCACCGCAGTTTCGAGGAATACAAAAGCGTCGCGAATCCTTTTTCGAAATTCGGGAGCGGACACTTCGTGAGCTGCGTCTCGGGGTTGAGACATTTTTTCACGGCAAGCTCGATCAGATGACGGCAGCAATTGGCGCGTGGATGGACGAACGTTACCCGAATCGGATTGCAGTACTTGATTCAAGCCCGCCCTGAGGACGCGCCTTAGCCCTTCGATTCAAACAACATCATGAATTGCTCGCGTGATGCCGGTTCGACGCCTACGAGAGCTAGATTTGCTTGGACGTGCTCGACACGGCTCATACCGACGAGCGCCGTGGTAAGCCCGGGCACCGATCGCGCAAATTGAAGGGCGAGTTCGAACTCTTTTTTCAGCTTCAAAGCGGAATGAATGAATGGAGGCAGATTCTTCGTCAGTTGGCCTTGCAATAGCGCCGCGCTGGTAACGAGACTGATTCCCAGGTCGCGCGCCGCCTGCACCATCGGCATCGTTCTTCCGGCCACCGTCTGATTCGGACGCGTAAGCGCTTCGGGCATCGCAAGATTGAACGGCAACTGCACGAACCGGAAATGATGCTCTGCGCCTCCCACCTCGCGGGCGATCTCCGCCATCGCTTCGAGCGAAAGATAACCCGGCGATTTGGGATCCTCGCGAAACGCATTCCATGTGGCCATTCCATAAGCGCCAATCTTCCGGTCAGCCACCGCAGTTTCGAGGAATACAAAAGCGTCGCGAATCCTTTTTCGAAATTCGGGAGCGGACACTTCTGTGAGCTGCGTCTCGGGGTTGTGCAGATAGAACACGTCGATGGCCTCGACGCCGAAATTCGTAAGGCTTCGCTGCATCTGATCCGCGAGATATTTCGGCGCCATGCAATGGCACCCCGCTGCAATTTCTTCCGGCTGAAAAACACCGCGATCCAGAAATTCGCGGGCGAAATACTCGTTCGGATCAGCAGGCATTTCTCCGTCGGGCGTCAGGAATCCAGCTTTCGTGCAAAGCACCAGTTCGTCCCTGCCGTACCCCTTCGCCGTGAGCTCACGCAATGCCGCGCCGATAGACCGCTCGCTGCGCTGGAAGCGGTAATTAATGGCAGAATCTATTACGTTAATGCCGCCTTCCACCGCGGCGACCACCGCCTGCGCATAACCTTTGTCGGTCGCAGGATCGGGCTCGCCTAGATAAGTTCCTATTCCGATGGACGAAAGCACTTTTCCGCCAGGAATCTCGCGAAAGTGCCCTGGCGCAGAGCGCCCCTGGAACCGCGCAGCGTATCGAAGCGTCCCCTGCGATGTGGCTGAGCCAGCGATTCGTCCATCATTGTGTGCTGCGGGAGATGACATTCGTTCTTCTACCCTCACAACCAATTTACAACATTCTACGGCGCGCTGCGCGCCGTTACTTCCTGCGCCGGTTCGCCGCCTGCCATGCCCTGCGCGATAATCAACTCCCGCGCTTCCACTCGAATCTTAGGCAAATTGCGGGCGAAGAGTGCCGCGCCAACGATCGCACCCACTCCGCCAATCGCCAGCGTCCATTGTGCTCCAATGTGTTCCGCTGACCAGCCCGATAGCAGCGCGCCCATCGGCGCCATCCCCATAAACATCATCGAGTACACCGCCATCGCCCGGCCCCGAAGCCGGTCGGGCACCATGGCTTGAATCAGCGTATTCGACGACGCCATCTGCACCATCATCGCGAACCCCACTGGAACCAGCAATGCCACGGATAAGACGTGCCAGCGCGAGAACGAAAACAAAATTAGGAAAGCACCAAAACTGGCGCACGCAACCGCTACCCACCGTCCGAGGCCTTTCACTCCAGAGCGCGTGGCCAGCGTCAGCGCACCGCCCAGCGCACCCACACCCGTCGCACCCATCAAAACGCCAAGAGTCCGCGCATTTCCGTGTAGGATTTTCGCCGCAAAAATAGGCATCAGCACCGAGTACGGCATTGCCACCAGACTCACGAGTCCCAACAGCAGCAGCAGTGCTCGTATCGGCCCCGTATTCCACACGAACCGGAATCCTTCGACGATATGCTCGAACGGCGAAACGCGCCTCACCTCCACAGGCGCCCGATTCACGTGCATCAACAGAAGACCGATGATGACGGCGATATAACTAATCGAATTCGCCGCGAAGCACCATCCTTCGCCGATGCTCGCAACGAGAATCCCCGCGATCGAAGGGCCAATTACGCGCGCGCCGTTGAACATCGACGAATTGAGCGCAATCGCGTTCATCAGGTCTTCGCGCCCGACCATATCCACCAAAAATGCTTGCCGTGCTGGTATATCGAAAGCATTCACCGCGCCCATCAGCGCTGCGAGCACCACCACCTCCCACACAGTAATGCGGTGGCTCAAAGTCAGCACCGCAAGAATTCCGGCGAGCACCATCGAAATCGCCTGCGTGGCAATTACCACCCGGTGCCGGTTCCACCGGTCCGCTACCATCCCGCCAATCGGAGCCAGTAAGAAAACGGGAATCTGCCCCGCGAACGCCACCGTTCCAAGCAACAGCGAAGATCCAGTCAGCCGGTAGACGAGCCACGCCTCCGCAATATTGTCCATCCACGTGCCGACCAACGAAATCAGTTGGCCGCTGAAGAAAAGTTGGAAATTGCGGTGTCGCAGCGCGCGCAGCATCTGCGGAATTCGCCGCGTGTCTTCGAGCCCTGGATTCGCACGGTTTCGCTTCTGGGGCGGGGTCGCCATCTCTTTTAATTGTACGACGCCGCACAGCTTTGCCGGTTTCGTTTATGCGGGGCTGTTATGCGGAAGATTCTGTGGAAGGACTCGGAGGCGGCGGAGCAAGTAGTCGGCCGCAGGCTCGAAGAATGCGGCGGTAGGGCCAGTCGTCCTCCCGGAAGAAAATTTCGCCGTCGCGAGGTTTCGAATAAAACCATCGCGCAAGTATCGCCAAGATGCTCGGAGCGTTCCGGAGGCGCGTCAGGTAGCCCATATTGCGATCGCCAGCTCGCGCCTGAAGGGGTTTGTAACTCGTGTGGCTCGCCCGCTGTGGCATTTGACTCGGTTCGCGGCGCTTCGCCTGTTAATTTCGAAACATCCGCTTGACCATGCGGCTGGAGCCCCTGCTTCAGAATCGCTTCCACCGAACGCGGTTCGCTCGACAATTCCCCAAATCGCAGAAATATCGGCTCGGCTAGAAGCCCCGCGAGCACGGGAAAAACAATAATCGATTTTTCTTCCGCCCCGCGCTGCAGCACCACGGCATCAAGCTCGTCAATGCGCCGCGCCACTTCAGGAAGCCCCCGCAGCGCCGCCGAGGCTTTTTCCAGCCGCTTGTGCACAGCAGCCGCACGCTCGAAATCGAGCGCTTCACTCGCTGCTTCGCGATCGCGCTCAAGTTCCTCCGTAAGCGCTTCGCCGGAACTCGCCAGCGTCGCAAGCACGCGCCCCGTCTCCACGTCGTACTCTTCTTTCGTGCACCCCGCGAAACAGGGCGCCAGGCACATTTTCATCTCCGAATAAATACATCCCGGAAATTCCGGATCGCGCCGAATCTTGATCTGGCAGCGCCGGATTTTGAAAAGGTCGAGAAATCCCTCTGCAAACGCTTCCGCGCTCTTCCGCGAAGCAAACGGACCGAAATAAGCTCCGCCATCCCCAAAAATCCGCCGCGTCACATAACAGCGCGGATATTCGTTGCTCAGATTCACCTTCAGCACAGCCGGCGGCCGCAAACGCAACAGGTCCCGATAACGCTTCGGAAATCTGGCGCGAGCGCACGTGTACAAAGTTAATGTCTGCTCGAATTTCGATCCGGTTACGCGGTAGCGCACACCCGCAGCAACATTCCGCAGATTCAGCCGTTTGGAAGCCGCCTCGGGTTCTCGCAGCAGCCGCTCAGCGGCGCGACGAATATCAGCGGTGCGCGCGAGGTAAGGTTGTGCCCCAGCCTCGCGCATTTCGATCATCAGTACACCCGGGCGAGCAGGAAGCGCCGCGAAGAATATCTCGTCATGGCCTGACTCAAAATCCAGGCCGCAATCAAGTTCAAGCATCGAGAAAAGAATACACTGCCGGGCGGCAGTGCGGGAAAGTTGCAGCCGTCAGTACGATTTCAAAACCCACGCCGCAATCACGAGGCGCTGGATTTCGCTGGTTCCCTCGTAAATCTCAGTGATGCGCGCATCGCGATACGCGCGCTCGACGGGATACTCGCTGCTATAGCCATAGCCGCCGTGAATCTGAATCGCCTTGTGCGCCACGCGCGTGGACATTTCGCTCGCGAATAATTTCGCAATCGCCGCTTCCATCGAAAAACGCGCGCCTGAATCCTGTTTCCAAGCCGCCCGCCGCGCCAGCAACCGCGCCGCATCAATTTCCGTGGCCATGTCCGCCAACATGAACTGAATCGCCTGAAAATCCGCAATCGGATGCCCGAAAGCCTGCCGTTGCTGCGCATAGGAAAGCGCTGCCTCAAATGCTCCTTGCGCTATGCCCGTGGCCTGCGCAGCGATCCCGATACGGCCGCCATCGAGCGTCGAGAGCGCCACTTTGTACCCCTCGCCTTCTTCCCCGATGCGATTCGACGCCGGCACCACGCAATCGCTGAACACCAGCTCGGTGCACGCCGTGCCGTGAATGCCGAGTTTTTTCTCTTCCTTGCCGACGCTGAATCCGCGCGTGCCTTTCTCAACGACCAGCGCCGTAATTCCCTTCTCGCCTTTTTCCGGTTGCGTATTCACATACACGATCGCTGCATCTGCCGCGCCCCCGTTCGTAATCCACGCCTTCGTTCCGTTGATTACGTACTTATCGCCCTTGCGAACCGCTTTCGTCTGAAGCGCCGCCGCATTCGAGCCCGCTTGCGGCTCGGTAAGCGCGTAGCAGCCGATTTTTTCACCGCGCGCAAAAGGCACCAGGAATTTCTGCTTCTGCTCTTCGGTTCCAAAACGATAAATCGGATCGCAGTAGAGCGAATTCTGCACAGATAAAATCACGCTCGTCGAAGCGCACACGCGCGCAATTTCCTCGATCACGATCGTATAACTGATGTGATCCATCCCCGCGCCGCCATAATTTTCAGGCAAAGCCACGCCCGTGAGTCCCAGCTCGGCCGCTTTCTTGAACGTATCGCGCGGGAATCGCCCTGTTTCGTCAATTTCCTTCGCCAGAGGCTTCACTTCCGCCTCCGCAAATTCGCGCACGCTCTTCTGCAGCAGTTGCTGCTCGTCAGTAAGTTCCAGGTTCAAGCTCGCGTCCCCAAAATGTAATGGTGTGCTGACAAAAAGGCTTACAAAGTGTAGGGCGTGACGAGAATAAGAAAGAAGAAATGCGATGAGGAGTTTGTAGGTGTAAGTGGTGGTGATAGGTGAGGGGAAGTGGAGGCATCCTTGAGAAGAGGCAGCAAGCACACTAGGAAATAGAGAAAGTGGTAGTGGAGGATATTGGAATAGATAACAAAAAGGCGAGAGACAGCGTGAATGGCGATCATCAACAACGAAGGCACGATTGCTTGCGCTGTGGGAACTCGTGTGAAGATCCCAAGCAGCACGCTCAGCGGAATAGTCGCCACGAACGTAATGATGATCCTATACAACACCGTTCGCCACGAATAGGTCCACCAGACTCGCACGGTGCGGGCAAAAGTGGCGGGCACATCCTGCGCGTTCGGGCCACCTCCATTAGAAACCAAACCGAGAATGGTGAAAGTTCTTGCGAAGAATGTACTCCATGATGAAAAGGCTATCACATAACTGATAACGTATGGAGTGAATCTCATGACGGGCCAATTAGATTCCCGGGTACGTTTGTGTGTCGTAAATCACTCGCAGCCCCAACTCAATCGCAAAACCTAAAATTGCGGAAATACGTGTTGGCAAAAGAAGGCCCACCAGATGCGAAGCCCGTGCTAAAATGTGAGTTGGATATAGTGCTGAGATACGACGAACAGGCAAGGTCGGTGCCCCGGCGTCAAGCATGGAAGGCGGATCAGGCATGGTCGGTTGGCGGGATGATGCCAAGTTCTATACGCGGAGTCAAGTAACTAGACAGTATAACAGAGGGTACGTTAGCGTTAGATATTTAGAAGTAGACAAATTTGAAGAAAAAAGATTCTGCTTTAATCCAGCCCGAGAGCCTCGCGCGCTTCGAGAATCTGCAACGCATGCCGCGCCGGATGCAGCGCAAGCACGATCATCAATTCCTGGCCAGTGGCCTTCCCCAGCGCCGGATGCGGACCCACCAGCGCCCGCAAATCCTGATCGCATTTTTCAACATAATCGATCGTGCGCGCGCGGCTTTGCTGAAAATGCTCGAGAGCTTCCGCCAAAGTCGCGAATTTCCCGGCCGGCTTCACGAACTCCGGCGCTCCAAATTTCTGGCTGCGGTCCGTCACGCTGCTGATGATCTTCTGCTCGCGAGCGCGATCGATCGGGGTCTCCGGCGGCACCAGCTTCGTCCTCACCGTAGCAAACATCCCATCTTCCACGAGGCCCACGTGCTCGACGCATTCCAGGATCGACCAGCGATCCTCCGCAGGACGCATCCGCGCCTGTTCGTCCGTAAGCCCTTCGGCTGATTCCAAAAGCTTCTTGCGTGACGCACTCAACAATCGCAACAGCTGTTCTCGATCTACAGTTTCCATGTGAGGTTATCCGTTTAGGGCCTTTCGTAGTTTTTCATACGTTGTCGTCAGATCTTCAGGCTCAATTCGTGTCTCGCTAACCACCGTCATAAAATTCGCGTCGCCCGACCAGCGCGGCAGCACGTGCAGATGCAGATGCCCCGTCACCCCCGCCCCAGCCGCCCGCCCAAGATTCATCCCCAGGTTGAATCCATCCGGATGATACGCCGTCTTCAAGGCCACCTGAACGCGCTGCGCGATCCGCATCATCTCTGACAGCGCCTCAGGATCTGCCGCCGCAAGATCAGCAACGTGCGCATAGGGAACCACCATCACGTGGCCTGAGGTGTAGGGATAACGATTGAGGATTACGAAACAAGTGGCGCCGCGGAATACGATTTGGCTCTTCTCATCGTCATTTGCAGCCACCGCGTCGCAAAAGATGCACCCAGTGTCCTTCCCCGCGTCGGCAATGTAGCGATACCGCCACGGCGTCCACAGATAATCCATCCCTCTTAGCTCTGCGCGCCGGATTCAGAAGAGCCCGCCGCTCGCGGATGGTTCACGTAATCTTTTAGCTCTTTACTGGGCTTGAAGTAAGGGATTTTCTTTGGCGGCACTTCCACTTTCGCGCCCGTTTTCGGATTTCGGCCCGTCCGGCCACGGCGTTGCCGCGTCCGAAAACTCCCAAAGCCCCGAATTTCAATTTTATCGTCCGCCTGCAGCGCCGCGATGATGCTGTCGAATATCGTCTCGACCACGGCTTCCGATTCTTTCCGCGGCAGCTCGGTGACGCGCGTCACCTCTTCCACGAGCTCCGCCTTGGTCATCGTATGTTCTTTGTTTTCGTGGACTCCCGCAGCTTCTGCCATGGGGACGTGAGCCTCCTATTCAATATCTCTGCGCGACTGGCCGATTGCGAGCCGGGGTGGGGCGCCGCATACCTTTGCATATCATCAAATTACGTCGAGGTAAACGAATTTCATTCAGGGAAAAAGAGTGTGGCCGCTCACCCCCACCTTGGGCGAATCCGACTTCTCCAATCCTCTAAGTTCTAGTTTGCTTGCCGCTTGGCTAGAATCGCGTCGCCGATCGTCGCTGTGGGTGACGATTTCGGCGATTTTGTCGCTCGAAATGACTCAATCTCCTGCTTCTCGGCCTGTTTCTGTGCCGCCCGGTAGCTCAGGCTGATCTTGTGTTGTTCAGGCTCGAGCCGCAGAACCTTGAATTCGTACTCCTGGCCGGGCGTCAATACGGCCGTCACGCGAGCGCCGCGTGAACCCTTTTCGCGTTCCTTGTCGCGATCGCCTTTCGGGCGGCGCTCCTCAATCTCGGAAACGTGGCATAGAGCCTCAATTCCATCGGACAACTCGACGAACGCGCCGAAATCGGTCGCTCGCGCCACTTTCCCTTTTATCAGGTCACCGATCTTGTGCTCGCCAAACCAGTTCGCCCAGATATCATTCACTTGCTTGATTCCCAGCGAAAGCCGCCGGTTCTGCGAATCCACTTTCAATACTTTCGCTTGTATCGTGTCGCCCTTCTTGAACTTTTCGCTTGGGTGCTTGATCCGCTCGGTCCAGCTCACATCGCTGATGTGGATCAACCCCTCCATGCCCTCTTCGATTTCAACGAACGCGCCAAAGTCAGCAAGGTTGCGTACGCGGCCGCTCACCATCGTTCCCACCGGATATTTCTCCGCAGCCGCTTCCCATGGGTCGGCTTGCGTCTGCTTCAAGCCCAGTGAAATGCGCCGCTGGTCCGTCTTCACTTCCAACACAACAACGTCCGCCTCGTCTCCCACTTTCACAATCTTCGACGGGTGCTTCGCGCGCTTTGACCAGCTCATTTCGCTCACGTGCACGAGACCTTCTACACCGGGCTCGATTTGCACGAACGCGCCATAGTCCGTCACACCCACGATCTTGCCTTTCACTCGCGTCCCCACCGGAAAACGCTCCGGCACCGTGGCCCACGGATCCGGCAGCAACTGTTTGCGGCCGAGCGAAATGCGCTGCTTTTCCTTGTCGAATTTCAGGATCTGAACCTGAATTTCTTCGCCCGCTTGTATTACCGAAGATGGATGCGGCACGCGGCCCCACACGAGGTCGCTCACGTGTAGTAAACCATCGATGCCTCCCAGATCAACGAACACGCCGTAGTCCGTCACGTTCTTCACGCGTCCCGTGACCACCGCGCCATCCGACATGGTCGCTAGCAAAGCCTCGCGCTTCGCCTTCTGCTCCTCTTCGAGAATCGCGCGCCGGCTCACCACCACATTGCCGCGCTTGCGGTTCAGCTTGAGGACGCGAACATCTATCTCGCGATCTTTCCACCCTTCCAGGTCGTGCACCGGCCGCAATTCGATCTGCGAAGCCGGCAAGAAGGCGCGCACACCGATGTCAACTACCAGGCCGCCCTTGATCCGCTCGGATACTTTGCCCTTGATGTCCGAATGTTGACGGTAGGATTTCTCGATTCGTTCCCACACGCGCCGCCGGTGCGCCCGCACGTGCGACAGGAGCACGTAACCATCTTTGTGCTCGTGCAGCCTCTCGACTTCAATCGTCTGGCCCGGGCCAAATTCAATCGCCGATCCTGACTCCGCGAATTCCTGCGCCGGCACCAATCCTTCAAACTTTCCGCCCACATCCACGATCACGCCCGCATCCGTCACGGCCAACACGCGCCCGTCGAAAATTTCGCCTTCCGTCACCGCCGGCTCCGGCGTCGGGAACTGATCGAGCAGCTGATCCATCGTCTCGCTGCTCTCCGCAGTTTCCGCTTCGGTGGTCATCTCATGGGAAACCTCGGCCCCAGCTCCATCCTGGTGGGCGTCGCTCGAAACCGCAGGCGAAGCATTATGCGTCTCAGTCGCTTGAGTGGAATTTTCTTCTGGTCCGCTTACCGGCGCGATAGGGGCGATTGTTCCGCTCGCTCCGTGTCCGTCAGCGGACACACTTGTCCCCGCACTTTCTTCAACCGCTGGAGCGTTCGGCGCAGGATCGAGCGCGCGTGCTGCAGCCGTCGCGGCGCCGGTTCCCTGCGATGTCTTCGCCTGCGACGCGGCAGTCTGCGGCGCATCCGACGAAGATTCGGGAGCGGACATTTCCATAGTCGGTTGAAGATTATTGTCGTGTTCGGGTGACATTGAGAACGGCCTCCATACGGATTCGTTCATTGCGTGCCGAGAGTTTGGCCTCGGTTACTCCACCCAGCTGGGTTTCGAGCAATGAAGGGGAACAGCGTCCGCGCCAGAAACGCCGTATCGCAGCGATGATACGCGTCCGGTTTGCGGCTTGTCAACAAAACGCTGGAATTCTATATCGCCGCCCTCGCGCATTGTGTGAATGATTTATTACGAAATCCTAATGTCTCCGCGCGGTTCGGTTTGATAACGGCTCACGCCCCGGCGCGGCTGATGTTGCGAATCTCTTTGCGGTAATCGGGGGCTGAAATTTCTACCGTGCGGCACATTTCGTACAGCCGTGAACGAATGCGCTTCCCCACTCGCTCGGTAAGCGTGTCTTCAATCGACGGCGCACGCATCCCCGCCACACGCGGGCCTGCTCCTGCTGTCGGATCGGTGTCCAGGTAGTTGGTCGTAAGCACCGTCACGCGCTTTTCGTTGTAGCGCGTGTTGAGCACATGCCCCACCGTCTCGAGCGCCCAAAGCGATGGCTTGCTTGACCCCACATCGTCGAGCACCAGAAGTTCGGCTTTCAATACGGGTTCAAGCACGCTCAATTCCGTCGATTGGCTCTCGGCGTTGTAACTGTCCTGAATCTGCTTTAGCAGATCGCGGTAATCATAGAAAATTCCCGCGTGGCCGCGTGAAACGATCTGCTTCAGCGCAGATACGGCCAGGTGCGTCTTCCCGGCGCCGCATGGACCCATCAGTAGCAGGCCATTCTCATTGCCGGAGGGATACGGAAATTCCTGCGCGAAACGCTGCACCACAAGCTTTGCCTGCCCCAGACTGCGATTCCACACCTGCAGTTGCTCGCGTGCTACATTTTCGATGTCGTTGTCCGTTTCGAAATTTTCGAAATCGCAATGCCGGTAACGTTCAGGAATGCGTGCACGCGCCAGCGTCCGGTCAGGCTGCTCGCCCTTCGTGCAATCGCAAGGAACAGCCCATACCATTTTCGGCTCGCCAACACCGGAGCCGGGCCTATCCGCCGCCACCGGCTGCGCTCCCGGCGCAGTCCGCTCCACAACTTTCCAGCCGCTTCCCTGACAATCAGGACAATCCGCTCGTGCCATCGCTAAGAAGAATATGCGCCGCGTCTGCTTCGCGCAAGCACACTCGTCCCTGTGGAAGAAATCAAACCTGTGGAAAGACCTATGGAAAGAATTGAGGCTGCACTTCGCGGATGCTCCTGGTGATCGCGCTACTTCTCCACTTTGATCGCCGGCCGCGGCGACAATCGCACAATCGCATTGCGAATTTTCCGCTCATCCGGCGCCGCAAACCCGCGCGCCATCTCGCCGCGTACAAATTGTATGAACGCTTCCATCTGCGCCTGCATCTCGCCCATCTTGTCCCGCATATTCAAAATGATCTCGATGCCCGCCAGATTCACGCCCAACTCGCGCGTCAAATTCAAAATCACTTCCAGCCGCTCCAGGTCGCTATCGGTGTAGAGCCGCGTATTACCCTGCGAACGCGACGGCTTCAGCAGTCCCACGCGCTCATACAGCCGCAGCGTTTGCGGATGCAACCGGTACAGCTCCGCCACCGCGCTGATCATGTAACCCGCTTTCGCTTTTTTCCTCGGCCGCCCTGCCATTTCACTTTCTCCTTCTACATCCGATCCGTTACACAGCCGCCTTCGCGAACAATTCCTTGCGCGGATCCTCAGGATCAATCTTGCTCAGCTCTTTCAAGAGATTCCGCACCCGCTCGTCCTCCGGCTTCGGCACCACCACCTGCACTTCAATAATCTGATCCCCGCGCTTTCCCGGTTGACGCGACGACGGCGCACCCTTCTCCCGCAGGCGCAATTTCTTCCCGCTATTCGTCCCCGGCGGAATCCGCACTTGCGCCCGCCCGTCAATCGTCGGCACCTCCACCTTCGCTCCAAGCGACGCTTCCGTCACCGTCACCGGCACCGCCGTATACAAATCGTCTCCGCGCCGGTCGAAAAACGGATGCGGCTGCACGCGCGTGATGATGTAGAGATCGCCCGGAGGCCCGCCACTCGTCCCGACGTTTCCATATCCGGCCACACGCACGCGCGAACCTGTATGCGCCCCGGGCGGAATCCGCACGTCAATCGTCTCCATCTTCGGCACGCGCCCTTCGCCGCCGCAATTTTTGCAAATCGTGTGCAGCCGTCCCGAGCCGCCACATCGCGAGCAATTCACCTGAAAACGCATCTTCCCGCTCGTCTGCGTCACATGTCCCGTCCCGCCGCACGTGGGACAAACCTTCGCCTCGCCCGGTTCCACGCCGCTTCCATGGCACACATTGCACACGTCCAGCCGCGTGAAACTCAGCTTCTTCACCGTCCCGCGCATCGCCTCAGCAAACGTGATGTCGATCTGATATTCCAGATCGGTCCCCGGCTCCTCTTCCACTCCCTGCTGCGCCGCATTCTGGCTGCGGAAAAATTGGCTGAACAAATCGCGGAAACTCGTTCCTCCTCCACCCGCCCCCGCTCCACCGCCAGCGCCTCCGCCAAAATCGAATCCACCGAAATCGAAATGAATATCTTCCGGCGCGCCGCCATAGCCCGCCCCTTGCGGCGGCACTCCTCCCTGCCCCGGCACGTTGAATCCAAACTGGTCGTACATCTGCCGCTTCTTTGTGTCCGACAGAACGTCGTACGCTTCCTGTATCTGCTTGAATTTTTCTTCGGCGGATTTGTCGCCCGGATTCAGATCGGGATGATATTTGCGCGCGAGTTTGCGATACGCCCCGCGAAGTTCCTTCACCGACGCCTTGCGCGGCACTCCCAGTAGTTCGTAATAATCTTGTTTGGTTGTCGTAGCCATTCTTGCTTTCGCTAATCCTTAAAGTTTCGCCCAGCGCGCGTTCCACTCACCTAATTCCTGCGCCTCGCGCGCGGCCTCTTCCGCTTTTTGTCTCTGCACTTCCGTGCGCCCCGCCATCGCGGCTTCTTTCTGGCTCGCCTTCCCTATCCAGCGATCCAGCACCGCGATCTTCTCTTCCACTGTCGCGGGGTCCGCCTTGAATCTCAAAAACGTCCCGGTAATCTCAATCGACCGCGGCGCAAAATCCGCCGGCACATCCTGCCCCTGCGCGTCGTAAAACAGCCGCCGCCAATCCGCACTCGGCGTCTCCGTAATCGACACCTGAATCAGAAAATAATTATCGCGAACCTTCGTAACCGCCTGCGGCGCACTCGCCCGCCGAATCCCGCTCGTCGTCAACGCGCTCTCCTCGAATTTGCTGCTCTATCACGCCCGCACAGCAAAACGGGCGGGGCTTGCTCGCGCTAGCTCCCGCCCCATTTGCTGCATTCAGTTTGTCCACACAACTTCAACCGTCGCGAAGAACCCGGTCGAAGAACCCGGTCTTAGTTCGGCTTCTTCGAGTCGTCCACGTCTACGAACTCGGCATCCACCACATCGCCTTGTCCGCCGCCCGACGAACCCGCTTGCCCGCTCGCTCCGCCGCCGCTATCGTGCCCCGCGCCCGGAGCCCCAGCACCCGCGCCAGCCGCACTTCCCGCCGACGCCTGCTGCGACTTGTACATCGTCTCCGCCATCGTGTGCGAGATCTTCGTCAGCTTTTCCGCGGCCGCATTCAACCGGTCGAGTCCGCCCTCGTTCAACGCTCGTCGCGCCTCTTCGATAGCTTCCTCAGCCGACTTCGCATCCGTCTCGCCCAACTTCTCGCGGTTCTCCTTCACCAGTTTCTCGGTCTGATAAACAAGGTTGTCGAGCCGGTTGCGAGCTTCCACTTCCGACAGCCGCGCCTTGTCCTCAGCCGCGTGCGCATCCGCTTCCTTCTTCATGCGCTCCGCCTCTTCCTTGCTCAAGCCGGTCGAAGCGGTAATCGTGATCTTCTGTTCCTTGTTCGTGGCCATGTCCTTGGCGGAAACGTTCAAGATGCCGTTCGCATCAATGTCAAACGTCACCTCCACCTGCGGCACGCCACGCGGCGCGGGTGGAATTCCAATCAGATGGAATTTACCAAGCGACCGGTTGCCACTCGCCACCGGGCGTTCGCCCTGCAGCACGTGGATTTCAACCGACGTCTGGTTATCCGCCGCCGTCGAAAACGTCTCCGACTTGCGCGTCGGAATCGTCGTGTTCCGCGGAATCAGCGGCGTCATCACTCCGCCCAGCGTCTCAACGCCCAACGAAAGCGGCGTCACGTCCAGCAGGAGAATGTCCTTCACTTCGCCCGCCAGCACGCCACCTTGAATCGCAGCGCCCACCGCCACCACTTCGTCCGGGTTCACGCCCTTGTGCGGCTCTTTCCCGTTGAAGAGGTTCTTGACGATGTCCACCACGCGCGGAATTCGCGTCGAACCGCCAACGAGCACCACCTCGTCGATTTTGTCCGCCGTAATTCCTGCATCGGTCAAAGCTTGCTTCACCGGACCCACCGTCCGCTGTAGCAAATCTTCCATCAATTGCTCGAGCTTTGCGCGCGTCAGTTTCAGTTGCAGGTGCTTCGGCCCGGATTCATTCGCGGTAACGAATGGCAGATTGATCTCCGTCTCCATCACCTGCGACAGTTCGATCTTGGCTTTCTCCGCCGCTTCCTTCAGCCGCTGGATCGCCATGCGATCTTTGCTCAGGTCGATGCCCTGCTCCTTCTTGAACTCAGAAATAATCCAATCGACGATCTTCTGGTCAATGTCGTCGCCGCCCAGGTGCGTATCCCCGTTCGTCGACTTCACTTCCACCACGCCTTCGCCCACTTCCAGAATCGAAATGTCGAACGTTCCGCCACCCAGGTCGTACACGGCGATCGTCTCGTCCTTCTTCTTGTCCAAGCCGTACGCGAGCGCTGCGGCCGTCGGCTCGTTGATGATCCGGGCCACTTCCATGCCCGCAATCTCGCCGGCTTGTTTCGTCGCCTGCCGCTGGCTGTCGTTGAAATATGCCGGAACGGTGATGACCACCTTCGTCACCTTCTCGCCCAGAAAATCCTCTGCGGCGGTCTTGAGCTTTTGAAGAATCATCGCCGAGATTTCGGGCGGCGTGTACACCTTGCCCGAAATGTCTATGCGCACATCGTCATTCGGCCCTTTCACCACTTTGTAGGGCACGCGCTTCGCCTCTTCAGTCACTTCGTCAAAGCGCCGCCCCATGAATCGCTTGATCGAATACACGGTGTTTTCGGGGTTCGTGATCGCCTGCCGCTTCGCCACCTGACCCACCAGGCGCTCGCCGCTCTTCGTGATCGCCACCACCGACGGGGTCGTTCGCGCCCCTTCCTGGTTCGGGATAACGGTTGGTTCGCCTCCCTGCATCACGGCCACCACCGAGTTGGTCGTGCCCAGGTCAATACCTATAATCTTGCTCATAAAATCGCTCCTAGTGCTTTCCGCTCGCCTATTTTCAAATCCATGCCAGCCAAAGCAGCCCAAATAATACACGTTGAGTGTTTCATTGTCAAGTTATCTATGCGCCCGCATGCTATTGTATCTATTAACCTTGCACCACACCAAGGCCGAATAACGCAGATAGATCGCGCAGCAGGTTGACGGCGAAGCTGCCCTTCCGTACCGCCGGCGTCCCGCCGGCTCCTTTGACTCTTCTTCTGACGCTACTGTTCAGTAGCACCGCCAATCCTGTCTATGCCCACTTAGCAACGAAGCCACCCCAGTAAACTTGTCTCCTCGGATTGCGTTCCTCACCCCCAGCCCCAAATCGAACCAACCCGTCAACCTCGGCATCACACTACCCGGTCAAATTGGCCGCCGACTTTGCATCTGAGCACCGCCGCCGCATCACTCGGTTCAAAGCTGAACTAATTCGGGCTACAATAGTCATCCGAATTAAAATTCTGAATCGATTAGAGTCATACGCAGACCACGCTCGGGAGGCACAGTTGAATCTTTCAATTCATCCAGCGCGACGGATCCCATCACACGCGCTCACGCTACTCGCCCTCGCGCTGATCCTCTCCTCCGCGAGCTACGCGCAAACCAAGACCGTCAGCGCCAAGCAACACGCCAAGCCCGCCGCTGCCGAATCCCTCCCGGCGCCAATGAAAACCTTCGGTACAAAATCAGCCCCCATCACAATGGAAGTTTTCAGCGACTATCAGTGCCCCGCTTGCCGCGGCTTCTTCGAAAACACCCTGCGCTACATGATCAACGACTATGTAGCGAACGGAAAAGTCTACCTGGTCCACCGCGACTTCCCTCTTCCCATGCACCCTTATTCAATGGACGCCGCCCGCTGGGCCAACGCCGCCGCTCGCATTGGCAGATTTGAAACGGTTGATGAAGCGCTCTTCGACAATCAGGACAAATGGACGAGAGATGGAAGCATGGAACAATACATCTCCACAGCCTTGGGCCCCACGGATTTCAAACGCGTGCAAAAGCTGGTAGCAGGCTGCCTCACCCAAACTCCCGGCAACACCGGCGGCGCCGCATCCGGCCACACCTGCGAGCTCGACACGTTCATCCAGCAGGATGTAGCCCTTGGCAAGCAAGTCCCGGTCAATTCCACACCGACCATAGTCATCACCTATAAGGGCCAGCGCTACCCGCCCATGTCCGGCATGTTCACCTGGCCCATCATGAAGCAATATCTCGATTCCCTGATGGCCCAGTAACTCGTAGCGCGCGTCGAGCAATGTCTGGTTGGCAGGTTTACGTCAGGGCACGGCGGCTTTAGCCCCTGAAGCTCCGAAATCCAAATTGAGGCTCTTCTCGCTGACCAAACATGACTGACGCGTCCCGACAAACAACCGCAAAAATCCTCCTCACCATCGGCCGCATAGCGCTCGCCGTCATCTTCATCGTCGCCGCCTACGCGAAACTAAAACCCCAAGCCCCAGTCCCCTGGTCCATGGGCTCGATGCGCGTATCTCTCTCCATGTTCGCCATGCAGGTCGACTCCTACCAACTCCTGCCACCCGCAATCGTCAGCCCCGCAGCCCACTTCCTCCCGCCCTTCGAACTTTTCGTAGGCCTCTGGCTCCTAAGCGGCATCGCTCTGCGCTACGCCGCACTCGTCACCACTCTACTGCTCACAGTTTTCTTCGCCGTAATGGTCCGCTCCTATTTCCTCGGCCTCGAAATTAATTGCGGCTGCTTCGGCCCAGGCGAGCGCCTAGGCCCCATGACCCTGTTGCGCGACGGCTCACTCCTAGCCCTGGCAATCGCAGTCACAGTCGGCGCATTCCTAATCCACCGCCGCAACAACGCCCCACACTCCGCACTAACCAACGGCTCACCGGCCATTCCGTAACGCCGGCTTGCCCTGAGCTGCGAAGGGCGTCCCGCCGGCTCTTTTGACTTTGCATTTTGTTTTTGACTTTCATTTGCCTGTCATCCTGCCTGCCCTGACGCAGGAAGGGAAGGCATCCACCAGGATGCCCGCCCTGAAGGATCTCAACTTAGCCCTCAAGCACCCGCCCAAATCAACACTCCGACGTCCCCACGCAAATCCGTCCTATAATCACCAAGCACCCAAAATGAAAACCCTCGATCAATACCTCGAAGACGCCACCGTCGCCCACGGCCACATCTGCGCCGGACAAGTCCTCGGCGTGCGCCTCGCCATGCTCGGCCTCCGCGAACTCGGCATCGAAGATCCCATCCGCGAACGCAAGCGCATCGTCACCTATGTCGAAATCGATCGCTGCATGACGGACGCCGTCGCGCTCGTCGCCAATTGCCGCCTCGGCAAGCGCGCTCTCAAATTTCTCGATTGGGGAAAAGTAGCCGCCACCTTCGTCGATCTCGAAAGCGGACGCGCCATCCGCATCGTCGCCCGCGAAGACTCCAAAAAACGCGCCAATGAAATGTTCCCCGCACTCGAAAAAGAAAAAGGTCAGCAGCAAGCCTACCGCGTGATTCCCGACGAAGATTTATTCGACAAGCAGTGGGTGTGCGTCGAAATTCACCCCGAAGATCTCCCCGGTTTCAAAGGCCCCCGCGTCGTCTGCGCCCAATGCGGCGAAGGCATAAACTTCAAACGTGAAGTCAGCCTGAACGGCCGCACCCTCTGCCGCGCCTGCGCCGGCGACTCTTACTACACTCCCCTCCACGAGTAACTCGCACCTAGCAACAGTAGGGGCATGGCACGTCGAAGACCCAAGGTGGGCCGTGCCCGAACGCGCAAAAGGCACCGCGCAACCACTCTAGAAACTCCTTCCCAGCCGCCCGCTTGTCATCCTGAACGAAGTGAAGGATCTCAACGTCCAACTTCGCTACCCGGCGTTTTCTACTCCCTCCCCCTTCTCCACTTGATGTAGAATCCGCCCGCTCTCAACCCAACGAAATTAAGGAACTACGGCAACTGGCCCTGACAGCGCACTGCCTCATCCTGCGCACAGACCATCACCGCCAATCGCATTTGAAAAATTCCCATCGAGGACACGAAATGCAAAGAATGAAAGCAGCCTTGTCAGTCGTTGTCGCGCTCGCACTTCTAATCGGCACTTATCCCCTCGCCCCGCTCAGCGCCTCAACCGCCCACATCGCATCGCCAGCCCCCGCAGCTTCCGCTCCCGTCGCCCCCGCATGGCCCAAAGTAATCGATAGAGACGGCAACCACATCATCGTCTACCAGCCGCAGCTAAAATCCTGGGACAAATACCGCACGCTCGTAGCCGACACCGCGATTTCGGTTACGCCCACCGGAGGCAAGCAGTTTCTGGGCGTAATTTCCTGGCGCGCCAACACTGTTGCCAACGTCAGCGCCCGAACCGTCTACGTCAGCGATATCCAGGTAATCAGTTCGCGTTTCCCAACCCTCGATCCCCAACACGAAGCCGAAGCCCAGCAGAAAATCAGCCAGGTCTACCCCACCATGACGTTCAACGTCTCGCTCAATCACATGATCGCCAGCCTCGAAAAAGTCAAAGAGCCGGTCAACTCCGCGGCGGTCAGCACGCAGGTTCCCACAATTTTCGCCAGCACCACCCCGGCGATTGTGCTGATGGTTGACGGCAAACCTGTCCTCGTTCCCATCGAAGGCACCAAGCTCCAATATGTCGTCAACACAAACTGGGACCTTTTCTTCGACGGCAGCGAATATTTTCTTCTCACCGGCGCAACGTGGCTCAAATCCAAAGAACCTTCCGGCCCGTGGACCGCAACCACCAAGCTCCCCGCCGAAATGGCCAAGCTGCCCAAAGGACAAAATTGGGATGGCGTACTGAAGCAGGTCCCGCCGCCCGCCGGTGCACCGCCCGCGCCGAAAGTTTTCTTCACCGAGCACCCCGCAGAATTGATCGTCTTTCGTGGCGCGCCAGTCTATGCGCCCATCGCCGGTACCAGCCTTTCCTACGCGACAAACACCGAGGACAGCGTCTTCCTTCACAAACCCGATAATCAAGTCTACGGTCTGCTTTCCGGACGTTGGTTCCGCGCCGGAAATATCAACGCGCCCTGGGTCTACGCGGGCAATGATCTCCCCGCCGACTTCGCGAAAATTTCCACCGGCAAGCCTTACTCCAACGTTCTCGTCTCCGTCCCCGGAACGCAGGAAGCCAGTGACGCCGTGCTTCTCGCGCAAGTTCCCACCACCGCCGTTGTAAACCGCGCCGCAGCAGAAGCCAGCGTGAAAGTCGTCTACGCAGGCGAGCCGCAATTCGTCGTGATCGAAGGCACTACGATGTATTACGCGGTGAACACGCAGAACCGAGTGATCCGCGTCGGTAGCGCCTACTACCTCTGCTACCAGGGAATCTGGTTCATCTCCGTAAATCCGTCGGGCCCATGGAAGACCGCCGATACAGTTCCCGCCGTCATCTACACAATTCCGCCAAGCTCGCCGGTTTACAACGTCACCTACGTCGTCGTCTCAAATCCCACGCCCACCACTGTGCAGACCAGTTACACCAGCGGCTACCTCGGCGTTTTCGTGCTCGGCATGGCGGTCGGCGCCTGCGTCGTCTACGGCACCGGCTACTACTACCCGCCCTACATTTATTACGGCCCGCGCTATCCGATCTACTATCCGTACCCATACACCTACGGCGTCGCGAGCTACTACAACCCATACACCGGAACTTACGGCGTCGCTCACGCCGTCTACGGTCCGTACGCTTCTGCAGGCACAGCGGCTTGGTACAATCCGACCACCGGAACGTACGGCCGCGCAGTCACCTATCAAAACGCCTACGGCGGCCACACCTACGCCCAAGCCTACAATCCCTGGACGGGGACGTACGCCCAAACATCGCAAGGTCACAACGCCTACTCGCAGTGGGGCAGCAGCGTCGTCACCAACGGCGACAACTGGGCCCAAGCAGGCCACTACTCGAACGCCAACGGCACCGTCGCGGGATTCCAAACCTCGAAGGGCAGCGAAGGCGCAGGCTTCAACACCAAGAACGGCAACAGCGGCTTCGTCGCGAAAGATGCGAACAACAATAACGTCTACGCAGGCGCCGACGGCAACGTCTACAAAAAAGATTCCAACGGTGACTGGAGCAAGTGGAGCGATGGCGGCTGGCAACCTGTCGATCCCTCCACCGGCGCCCAGCAAACGAAGAACGCAAAGAACAGCAACAACCAGAATCTAAGCGGCGCCACCAACAAGAACGGCAACAACAGCAACAGTAATCTAAGCGGCGCGACGAACAAGAACCAGTCCGGCTCGACCGGCACGCAGCAACCAAACGCGAATTCACGCGGCAGCAACGCCAACAACGGAACCGGCAACGGCACCCAGCCGAACGCTAATTCGCGCGGCAACAACGCCAACAACGGCAGCGGCAACCTGAACCAGACGCAGCAAACTCCTGAGGCGCGCAATCGCCAGAGCGAGCCCGGCAACTCGGGCAACTCCAATCTCGGCAATCAACTCAACAACGACGCCAATTCCCGCGCTCGCGGCGATCAACTCGATCAGCAAAATCGCAGCGCCGGCAGCAGCGGCGGTGGCGGAAGATTCGGCGGTGGAGGCGGCGGTCGAGGCGGCGCCGGATCATCAGGAGGCGGTGGCGGCGGTCGTCGCCGCTAATCGCAATTCGCAACGCCGCGACAGACTCCGCAGCTCACTCGCGCGCGCTGCCGTTCCGTAACGCCGGCGTCCCGCCGGCTCTTTGCTTTCTCGCGCTGAATATTTTTCACGCGCTCAACGCATCGCCGGATTCCCTGCGCGCAACCGCGGAATCCACCGCGGAACATTGCGGCAATATTCCTCATAATCCGCGCCGAATTTCCCGCGCAGTGTCGGCTCCTCATACAGCCGCACAAACAATTCCACAATCACCAGCGCAACCAGCGCCACAATCAACGATCCGCGATTCGCTTCGCCATACAGCGCCCACAAACTGAACCAGCCCACAAAAAATCCCGTGTACATCGGATTCCGCACGTAGCGATAAAACCCCACCACCACGAGCCTCTGCGGCGGCGCCATGATCGCCGGCGTTCCGTGCCCTGTCCATCCGAAATCCCAGATGCACTTAATCGCCACCGCAAATCCCAGCGCCGCCGGAATTGCAAAAATCAACCGCCAGCCCGCCGCCGCGCCACTCGCGTAATCGCGAAAACCAAGCCATCCCGGCAGCAGCCAGAACCACAGCGCCAAAAATCCCGCACCCACGCAGAGCGAAGCAATCGCCGTCGGCCAATTCGCGCCACGATCCGCACCACCGCGCGCGCCGCCTGACGATCCAGCCTCCGCGTGCGTCATACTCACCTCACCTCGCTAAGGCACCACCGGCAAGTTGATAAAACTTGCCGTGCCCGGCGCGCGCCACACCCGCTGCGTCGCCTTCTGATAATCCCCCGGCTTCGCATCGAAAATATTCGGCACGAAACTCTGCGGGTTCCGGTCGTACAGCGGAAACAGCGTCGACTGCACCTGCACCATCACGCGATGCCCCGGCAAAAACACATGATTCACCGTCGGCAGCCCGAAGCGATACAGCAGCGGCTGATTCGACGCGATCGCCTCCGCATGCTCGAAGCTCGTCCGATATCGCCCGCGAAAAATGTCGAGCGAAATCGCCAGCTCATATCCGCCCATCCCCGGCTGCGTTTCCACCGTCCCCGGATACACGTCAATCAACTTCACCGCCCAATCGCTATCCGTCCCGCTCGTCGACGCGTACAGATTCACCTCCGGCACTCCGCTCACGCGCAACGGCTTCGTCAGCGGCGCGCTCACATACGTCAGCACATCCGTGCGCCCGTCCACGAATCGCTGGTCCATCACCAGCCACGTGCGCCACCCGTCGCCATCCTCCGTCACCGGACGCGTCCGATAAGGCACCGGATTCGCCGGATCGGAAACGTACTCATCATATTCATGCATCGCGACAGCCGGTCCCTGCGTCCCGCCACCCGGCGCGTCAAACGAAAGCCCGCCATTCGCCGCAAAATAAAGCGGCCGCGATTTATTCGCGCAACCCTCCGCGCAAGCCAGCGGCCACGACTTAAATCTGTCCCAATGATTTTCCCCCGTGTTGTAAATCAACACCGGCGGCGTATCAGCCTTCGGCGCGCCTGGAACCAAATACTGATTGAAAAATGGCAGCAGCACATCGCGACGCCATTGCAGCCCCGTATCGCCATCAAACATCAGCGGCCCCAGTGACGACCCGTTGTAATTCGCCCCGCTATGCCGCCACGGCCCCATCACCAGAAAATTTCTGTCGTTCGCCGTGTCCTTCGGCTCCATCGCCGCCCACGAGTGAATCCCGCCCCACATATCTTCCTGGTCCCAAAGTCCCTGCTCCCACATCACCGGCACCGTCAGCGGCGTCTTCGCCATGATTTTGTCCAGCGCCTGCCCTTGCCAGAACGCGTCGTACGCCGGATGCTCCTCCATCAGCTTCCAGAACCCCAACTGCTCGCATCCGCCATATCGCGCGAAATCTCCCGCGGACCCGATCGCCAGATAATTCGTGTAATCGTCGTAGCTCATGCGCGGAATCGCCTTGCCTTCTCCGCGCACGCTAGTCTGCTCCGTAAGATAATCCAGATTGTTCTGCCGAAAAGCCCCGTAGTGAAACCAGTCATCGCCCATCCATCCGTCCACCATCGGACTTTCCGGCGCCGCCACCTTCAACGCCGCATGCGGATGAATCAGCGCCATCACCACCGTGAATCCTTCATACGACGAGCCCAGCATCCCCACCCTGCCATTCGACTCCGGCACATTTTTCACCAGCCAGTCAATCGTGTCATACGCGTCGGTCGTGTCGTCCGTCCCCGTCGTATTTAACGGGCCCAGCGGCGGCGGCACCATCAAATAATTTCCCTCCGACCCATACTTCCCGCGCACATCCTGAAACACGCGAATGTACCCCGCCCGCACGAACACCTCGTCGCCCTGCGGCAGCTCGTCCACCATATACGGCGAATCCGCATTGTGCGGCCGCTGCGCCCGCCCCGCCGCGTTGTAAGGCGTGCGCGTCAAAATCATCGGCGCATTCTTCGCCCCATTCGGCACCACGATCACCGTGTAGAGCTTCACTCCATCGCGCATCGGAATCATCTCCACGCGCTTCACATAGTCGAACCCCGTCTCCGGCGCCTTCCACTGCGCCGCCATATCGTTCACCCGTGCGCCGTTATCTTTTGCGCTCGACTCCGCTCGCTTCTCCCCCTGCCCGCTCGACTGCGCTCGCACCGTCCCGGTCGCCACTGCGAGTCCAATCACGGCGAAGGCAATCACAGCGAAGCCAAAGCTGAAAATCCGTCTCGAACAGTTCATCGTCATCCTTTCATTTATGTAGCTCACCTCTTCCGCGCCCTTTGCGTCCCGCGCGGTGCTGCGGGGAGAGGTGAGGCCTTGTTCCGTCGTGTCGCCCGGCAGCAACATTCGACGGCCACCGGCCCGATACGATATC